>CAWIZW010000009.1:0-539399 GCA_963840695.1 uncultured Acidimicrobiia bacterium | reverse complement strand
CCCGGGAGTTCTGCCGAGCGTCATGCCGACAGCAGGAGTACCTCCACGGCCGGGACGCCGCCGCCGACGCAGGCCTCGCAGAGCACGAGCTCGTGGTGACGAGGGCCGAGCTCGACGACCTGCACGACCGGCTGTACGTCCTCGAGGCCGCCGTCGAGGACGTCAAACGCGACCTCCCACGTCGGCGACGACGATCGCCGAGCACCACGAAGCGATCGCCTGGCTCCTCGACGCCGCCCGTCCCGTGCTGCGGAACCGGATCGGGGACCCCTCTCCGGGCTGAGCGCCCCTTTCCACCTCAGCGCCGAGAATCCCGTTCTGTCAAGTTGACGATTCTGGCGTCGCTTCTTGTGACAGATCGGGCTCTCGGCTCGGTCCTGGACTCACGCGTCCCGGTCGTAGTCCCAGCTGGCGTACTCGGGCGGCTCTTCATGTCGTTGAACAGCAGCATCATCCGGTCGAGATACCAGAACTTCGCGCACTGGACGATCAGCAGACCCAGGACCGTGGCCGTCAGGTCGAGCTCGAACAGTCCGTAGACGAGCGGGATCAGACCGATCGCCTGAAGGACTTGGATGAGTTGCGGCACCCGGGTCGCGTACTGCTGTGGAATCGACACCTTGTCGCGCTGCACGAAGATGCGCTCGCCGAACACTGACTGGGAGGCCCAGTTCCGCGTCGAGCGCGGCGGCTTGAAGAACAGCGGGTTGATTCCCATCCAGATCACCGACAGCGCAATCGGAACCAACGACCACCACCCGATCCACTCGCGGCTCCAAATCGCGACCAGGAGCAGCGGGAGTGCTGCGAAGCGGGTCCAGACGCTGACCGGGTTGGCGTGACGTTCCCAACCGCCTTCCTTCTCCAGGCCGAAGACCGCCGCGATTCGCTTCCCCGCCATTCCTCGTTGCTTCATGCCTTCCGCTGCATGCGGTGCCGTCACCATGCTTCCTTTCGTTTCGCCGGATGCTCATGTGGTCGAGTCCGGTGCCGTACAGGTCCTTGCGCAACTAGTTCGGCAGGCAGATGTCGGTGCGCCCTGGCGGGTTGTGAAAGATGAGGGGGGCAGAACCGCATGCCCACCCGCGCCATAGTGCCCGCTGCGGAGCCGGCCACGGCGGCGATCGATCGGCAGATAGGTGCGTCCTGTGTCCGCCCTAAAGGTGGCGCTGCTACCGGTCCGACAGCGCGGCACGCCGTTGGCGTGGCGAACCACCAGTGATGGCCTTCAAGGTCGCGTGCTCCGTACTCTCGCTGCCCGTACGGCTGATCATCGGGCTCACGATCGATGAACGCGCCAGCGTCGCGAGCACGAGCGAAATACACGTCGACGTCCTCGACATGTACGACGAGCCCGCCGTTCAGGCGGGTGAGCATCGCGGGCGAGGCCAGGTCGTCGGTGACTCGGTGCAACCAGATGCGTGCCTGACCGAGACGTACTTCGCCGTGGATCACGGAGCCGTCGGGTGCTCGATCGATGCCGTCTGAGGTGAAGCCGAAGACCCGCACGAGGTAGTCGTGTGCACGCTCGATGTCTTCGTAGATCAGAACAGGGATGACGGAGCAAGTCACACCCTCCATCCCAGCACTCCAGGCCCCTACTGATCCATCCACCACGCGCCGCGTTGTCCGCCGCCCGATCGGCAGGGATGATGTCGGAGCGGTCGTGTGGTGCGGCTGCTAGCAAGCGGCAGGACCTCGCTCGCTCGGTCTGACCCACTGATCGGCTCGACCCTTCGGGTGTCCTTGAACTGACCTGTCGGCCGAGCGAGCCGGGTCCTGTCGTTGGCACAACCGGTCGGGTGAACGTGACCTAAGAGGCGCCTGAGCTACCAGGCCTGCTCCCTGTCCTGTCCACCCTCCCGGCCGTGCGTGCCACCCCCAACCCATACGAAAGAGGGCGGCAGTGACCACCATCGCAGAGCGACGACCGGCGTGTCATCGCCGGGGTCGACACCCACAAGGAGTTCCATGTCGCGGTCGTGCTCGACGAGCTCGGCCGCAAGCTCGACACCGCCAGCGTTCGCGGCCACCCCGCGCGGCTACCGGGATCTCACCGGCTGGGTGACCGGCTTCGGTGAGGTCCTCGCCATCGGGGTCGAAGGCACCGGGTCCTGGGGTGCTGGGCTGTGCCGGCATCTCCGGGCCCGGGGTCTGAACGTGATCGAGGTCAACCAGCCCGACCGGCACAAGCGGCGACGCAAGGGCAAGTCCGACCGCATCGACGCCGAGATGGCCGCCCGGGCCGTGCTCGCCGGCGACGCCACCGCCAGCCCCAAGGCCGGGACGGACCCGTCGAAGCGCTCCGCCAGCTCCGCGTCGCCCGAGCAGGCGCGATGAAGGCCCGCACCGCGGCGGCCAACCAGCTCCACAGCGTCTGTGACACCGCCCCCGACGCCGATCCGCGCAACAGCTCCGCGGGCTCACCACCCGCCGCCAGGTCGACGCGTCGCAGCCCGCTACCGGCCCGGCGATCTGCTCACCCCGACCGGCGCCGCCAAGCGGGCCCTGGCCTGCCATCGCCCGCCGCTGGCTCGCGCTCGACGCCGAGATCGCCGAGCTCGACCAGGCCATCAAGACCATCCTCGACACCATCGCCGCGCCGCTGCTCGCCCGCCACGGCCTCGGCTACGAGACCGCCGGCGCGCTGCTGTGCACCGCCGGCGACAACCCCGAACGGCTCGCCACCGAAGCGAGCTTCGCGTCGCTCTGCGGCACCGCGCCGGTGCCGATCTCAACCGGCAACTCGAACCGGCGACGCCTCAACCGCGCCGGTGACCGACAGGCCAACTCCGCGCTCTGGACCATCGTCATGGTCCGCATCCGCAGCCGCCACGCGCCCACCATCGCCTACCTCGAACGCCGCGTCGCCGACGGCCACAGCAAACGCGACGCCATCCGCTGCCTCAAGCGCTACATCGCCCGCGAGATCTACCACGACATCCAAGCCATCACCGCCGCCCACCCAACCGACGCCACCTCCGAGATCGCCGCTTGACCCCAAGAGGCGCATCAGTTCGGCGGGTGCCGCAACGCCGTTCAAGTGCAACACCGCTGGGTGGGCTTGCGCCGAGCCAGCCGACACGGTCTCATCTGGGCCTGATGGGACGGATCGTGGTCGGGTTAGTGCTGCTGGCCGCCGGCATTGCCGGGCTGCTGGTGTTCCAAGAGCCGGTCGGCACCTACACGGCGGAGATCGCCGGCTCAGGCGACGAAGCCGGCCAGATCGTGAAGGTCGAGTGCCTCGACGGCGCAGCTGTCGGACGCTTTGCCGGTGACGATCGATCGGAGAGCGAGTGCGCGGTCGCCGAGGACAGCGTCAAGGGCATCCGGATCATCAAGCTCGCCGTCGCCGGCCTCGTCGCCGTCGTCGGCATCTGGCTCATCGTTGTCGGCGTCAGGGCCCGGTGGCGCGACTTCCGTTCTCGCCTCGAATACCGGCGCATGGTGAAGGACCACGACTCGCCCGTGAAGTCCTGACCTACGGGTGTCCACACCAGCATCGGTTCGTACACACGATCCGTAGGTGCGCCCCTACGTACCGATCGATCGTCAAGGGCGCGACGAACCACCGCCGAGCGGTACGGCTTCGCCTTCGCCTACCGGTCCGCCGCGGAGAAGTGTGAACTTCCGTCGACCATCCACGAAACGGTGGTGGGTGGGCGGTAAACCGCTGGAGCATGAGCAACCAGGAAGTGCGCCACATGGTTGGGTCGTCGGTCACCGTCGAGACCGGCGAGGGTGCGCTCCACGGCAGGCTGCTGTCCTGCACGTCCAGGAGCATCTGGCTGGTCGACGACGGCGAGGACGACGTGATGGTGCCGTTCGACGACGTGCAGACGATCCGCACCGACGCGCCGCGTAGGCACGCTACACGTACTGGGCGGTGCGCTGGCGGTCGAGCCAGCCCGAGGAGGACGGCGACGGCCCGGGGGTCGTGACGCAGGGCGTGGCCGGCGCCGGCGATCATCCGCAGCTCCGCGTCGCCGTGGGCGTCGGCGAGCACGCGGGCGTCGAACTGCGGGCACCGACTCGTCGTCGGTCCCGTGCACGACGAGCACCGGCCGGGGCGCGACCGATCCCCATGCACTGGTCGGCCCGCACCTGGCGCAGCTCCTTCGACCACCGGTCGAGCGCCGGCGGGAAGGCCGGGATCGCGGATGAGCCCGATGCTGCGGGCGTGCTCGAGGAGCCGCCGGGGCTGGCTGGCCCAGTCGTCGAAGTCGGCGGGCGCGCCGAGGGCGGCGACGCCCTTGATCGCCGGGCTCGCGCGCCGGCGGCGCAGACCGCCAGGGCGCCGCCGGTGCCGAAGCCGGCCAGCCAGATGCCGCCCGGCCGCTCGCTGGCGCCGCAGGTGGGCGATGGCGGCGACGATGTCCTCGAGCCAGCCGACGAGGCGAGAAGTGGCCCTCGGAGTCCGCTGGCGCCCCGCAGCGCCGGGACGAGCACCAGACCAGCCCAGCTCGCTGGCGATGCGGTCGCCGAGCTCGGGGAACGACGCGGCCGCGGAGTCGGCGCCCGCCGACGCCCGCCGGGGAAGCCGTGGACGACGACGAGCGCCGGGGGTCGGCGTTCGCCCGCCGGGTCGCCGGGCCGGGCGAGGTGCGCCCGCAGCGTTCAGCCCGCCCGAGGGGAAGGTGTGCTCCACGAGCTCGCGCTCAGCGGCTGCGAGCCCCGAGGTCGACCGGGCGTGCGGGCGGTAGCAGCGGTTGCGGGCCTCGGGCAGGGTGTCGGGCCCGAAGGCCAGCCCGGCCTCGGCGGCGACGATGTCGTCGATGGTGTCCTGGGCGCGGCGTCGACGTCGTAGACGACCTGGGTGCGCTTGTCGCCGAGCCAGCTGGAAGTGCTCGAAGCGGATCGGGCGTTCGGCCATGCCCAGAACCGTACGAGAACGCGACTGCAGGGGAGGCCATCACGTGCCTCCCCTCAGACGACGTTCGAACTGGTAGGACCCGACGGAGCCGTTGTGCACGCCGGGACGAGGTGCGTGCACCCCGGTCGGGCGGTGACCGGCTGGGATTCACCAGGCGGCCCAGCCTCGTCCGACCTAGCGGCCGGCCACCTCCGAAGTCCCAGAACATTTCACCGTTCAGCTGGACCACCTCCTTTCTTCGGTAGGCAGGAGGTTACCGAGGCTCAGCCGGCGACGTCCCTCGCGAATCGCCCAGGCCGCCACTTCGGTGCGGCTGGCCATGCCGAGCTTGGCCAGCACGTTGGAGACGTGGACCGCCGCGGTCTTCGGCGAGATGAACAGCCGGCCGGCGAGCTCGGCGTTGGTGAGGCCCTCGGCGAGCAGGGCGACGACCTCCCGCTCCCGCGGGCGTCAGGGCCTCCGGGCCGGCGACCGGACCGCCCCGTCCGAGGCGGCGCCGGACCGACCTCGAGCTCCTCGACCCGCCAGCCGCCCCAGCGGCCGAGGAGCGCGTTCGGCCTCGATGGCCTCGTCCTTGGCCTCGTCGAGCCGGCCGAGGGCGATGAGGCAGCGCGCCGCGCCGACCTGCGCGGTGCCCCGCTCGGACGGGTACAGCGACTCCTCGGCGCTCGGCGGCCGCGCTCGTAGGCGGCCGAGCGCCGTCCTCGATGTCGCCGTCCGCCTCGAGCAGCTGGGCGGCGACGAGCGTCTCGACCGGCGCAGCGCCTCGTCGCCGGCCCGGATGCCTTCGAGGAGTGGCCGTGACCTGGTCGGCGAGCAGGTCGGACAGGCGGTCGCAGCTCCGGCGGCGACGAGGCCGGCGGTGAGGGCGGCCGAGACGATGTCGTGCACCATGCTGGCGCCGAGCATGTGACCGCCCGAGCCGATCGAGGCTCGGCGAGCCTGGTCGATCAGCGCGGCGACGTGCTCGCGAGCCCGGTCGACGTCGCCGAGCCGGGCGGCGACGTGGGCGGCCAGGCCCGTTGAACCAGTACGGCTTCTTGGTCGCTGCCGCCTCCAGGGGCTCCACGACCTCCGGCCGCCCGCTCGCGGTTCCCCCGCCTCGAGCAGCAGGCCCGGCCTCGTGGACGCTGAACCACCCACCCCGGTTGGTGAGGAGGTACCCGCGGTCGAGCGCGCCGTCCCTCGGCCAGGGCGTCGAGGGCGGCGCCGAGGTCGCCCTCCCACTGGGCGAGGTCGGCGAGGCCCTGGGCATGGGCGGCGCCGGCCATCGAGTCGAACCCGACGCGCTCGGCCGCCGCCCGCATCCGGTCGAGCTGGCGCCGGGCCACGGCGGCGTCGCGTGGGCGGGTGTCGGTGCGGACCAGGTTGTGCAGCGCCCGCGCCACGACGACGTCGTCGCCCAGGTCCTCGCCGATGTCGGCGGCGAGCTCGAGGAGCTCGTCGCCCTCGTCGCACCGCGATCCGTCGACCACGAGGGCCGAGCCCTTCTCGACGAGCGCGTTCGCGCGCACCGCCGCTCCTCGCTGGCCTCCGAGGTGGTCGGCCTCGGCGAGGGCGCGGTCGGCCCAATCGAGCGCCTCCGGGATGAGGTCGCGCAGCATGTACGACTGCGCGACGACCGCCATGGCCCGGCCCCGCTCCTCGCCGGGTCCGCAGCCGGTCGACCAGCTCCACGAGCGCCTCGGTCGACCGGACCAGCTCGTCGGTGTCGCCCACCTCCCAGGCCAGGCGCACCTCGAGGCGCAGGGCGGCCGACTCCGCCTCGGCGTCGCCGCTGCGCCGGGCCACCTCGAGGCGTTGACGGCTGTGGGCGCGGGCGTCGGCGAGCAGGCCGGTCAGCCAGGCGGCGCGGGCGGCACAGGCGAGCAGCGTCGGGTCGTCCTCGGCGACGGTGAGGCCGAGCTCGGCGAGCTGCAGCGCCTGGTAGGGCGAGCCCGGCATCGAGGTACTCCTGGGTGCCGTCGCGAGCGGCGACGAGCAGGCGCTCGTCGTCGCCGGCGCCGGCCGCGTGGTGGGCGATGTCGGCGAGGTCGCACTCGCCGGTCTCGCAGAGCGCGTCGAGGGCGGCGCGGTGGAGTCGGCGGCGCTCCCGGCCGAGCAGCTCGGTCTCGATCGTCTCGCGGGCGAGGGCGTGGCGGAACAGGAAGACGTCGTGCTCGTCCTCGATGAGCAGGCCGCGCCCGACGAGGTCGCGGAGCACGTCGATGAGCTCGTCCTCGGTGGTGCGGGTGACGACGGCGAGGAGGTCGAAGGCGACCCGGCGCCCGAGCACGGCGGCGGCCTCGAGGATCCGGCGCTCGTCCGGATCGAGCTCGTCGAGCTGCGACCGCACCACCTCGGCGAGGCTCCACGGCAGCGGCTGGTCGGCGAGGTGGTCGAGGTCCTCGGTGGCGTTGCCGAGCAGCTCCTCGAGGAAGAACGGGTTCCCGCCGGTGCGGGTGTGGAGCGCCTCGACGACCCGGAACGACGGCGACCGGCCGTAGACGGCGGTGAGGAAGGCGCCGACGTCGAGCGGTGAGAGCCGTCCGAGGCGGACGTGGGTGACGGTGTGTCGCCGCTCGAGGCGGGGCAGGAGCTCGGCGACGGGGTGGCGGCGGCTGATGGCGTCGGGGCGGTAGGTCCCGACCAGGACGAGGGGCCCGAAGTCGGGCTCGGCGAGCCGTTCGAAGAGCGACAGGCTCTCGGAGTCGGCCCAGTGGAGGTCCTCGAAGACCAGGAGGGCGGGACGCTCGCCGGCGAGCTGGCGGACGAGACCGACGCCGCCGGCGATGCGGTCCTCGATCGGCCGACGGCGGTCGGTGACCGCCTCGATGACCCCGGGATCGGTGTCGTGGCCGTCGAGGGCGTCGAGGAGGAGCTCGAACGGCCGCCCGAGGGCGCCAGGGTCGGCCTGACCGGCGAGGACGGTCGCGCCGCTCGGCACGCGCCCGACGAGCTCCCGGACGAGCCGGGTCTTGCCCACCCCGGCCTCCCCGGCGACGAGGGCGACGTGGCAGTCGGTGGCGGCGCCGGGATCGGCGAGGAGCCGGGTCAGCCGGTCGAGCTCGGCCGCCCGCCCCACCATGACGGGGCTGAGGCCGCTGCGACCGACGAGCACCTCCGAAGCGTACGGGAACCCCCGCCGAGCGGACGGCGGGGGTTCCTGTGTCTGCGAGCACGACGACCGGTGGGGTCGGTCAGGCGGCCCGCGGGGTGGCCACGTCCGCCGTGGTCCGGACGGCGGAAGCGGCCAGTGTCAGGGTGGGGCGCCGCAAGGCGCGGCTGGCGCGCAGACCGGCGAAGAGCCGGTGGCGCTCGGCGGTGGCCATGCGGGCGCTGCGGCGGTCCGCGACCATCGTCGACAGGTACAGGTAGTCGTTCATGGCCCGGTCCTCCTCGTGCTGTCGTCGTCGTTCGGGTCGAGGATCATCATGCGCCCGTGAACCGGTCGGCCACATCGGACGTGATGCGTATTTCCGCAGGTCAGAACGGCCTAGGTATGACCGATGGCATACCTAGGCGCGAGGATCCGGGCGTGGAGACGACGGCACTGCGCCTGGCGGTGGACGGGCCGGTCGGCCGGATCACCCTGGCCCGACCGGACAAGCTCAACGCCTTGAACCGGGCGGCACTCGAGGAGCTCGGTGCCGCCGCCCGGTGGTTCGACGCCCAGCCCGACGTCGGCGTCGTCGTCGTGGCGGGCGAGGGCCGGGCGTTCTCCTCGGGGTTCGATCTCACCGACCGTTCGTGGACCGACGGCGACAGCTCGGCCGTGCTCGGGCGGGCCATGGCCGAAGCGATCGGCGGCATGGCGGCGGTGACCGTCGCCGCCATCCACGGGCACTGCATCGGCGGCGCGGTCGTGCTGGCGTCGGCCTGCGACCTGCGCGTCGCCGCTGCCGGCACGTCCTTCCGCATCCCGGAGGTCGACCTCGGCATGCCGCTGTACTGGACCGGCGTGCCCCGGCTGGTCCGGGAGCTCGGTCCGGCGCTCACCAAGGAGTTGGTGCTCACCGGACGGACCTTCGACGCCGCCGAGGCGCTCGCCATGCGGTTCGTGAACCGGGTGGTGCCCGACGACGAGCTCACCGGGGCCGTCGACACGCTCGCGGCCGAGCTGGGAGCCAAGGCGCCGCTCCTGCTCCGGGTGACCAAGCAGCAGGTCGAGGAGGCTGCCCGGCCCGTGCCGTCGACCGACGGCGGCGTCGACGCCGACATCGCCGGCTACCGCGAGGCGGCTGGCGACCCGGCCGCCCGCGAAGCCGGCGCCGCCTACCTGCGACGCCGCAATTAGGGCTGCTCGCCCGGGGGAAGCTCGCCGGTCGGGGCGTCGCCCTCCAGCAGCTCGAGGGGCTCGGGCACGGCCGGGCCCACCGCGCCGATCGCCTCGAAGTAGGCCAGCTCGGCGGCGAGGACGGCGGCGACATCGTCGGGTCGCAGGTCGAGCCCGGCCTGGATCGCTCGGGTCATCAGGACCTCGGCGCCCTCCTCGTCGTCGACGATGACGAGCGGGCCGGTCCCGGCCCGCCACCGCTCCGCGGGCGCGCCGGACGAGGCGAGGTGCTCGAGGTGGAAGCGCACGAGGGCACGGACGTCGTCGTAACTGATGCGGGCGCTGACCTCGAGCGGGAGCTCGTCGGCGACGAAGTCGACGGCCTCGTCGACGTCGAAGAGCGCCTGGCGGGGCTGGGCGCCGAGCGTGAACGCCTCCCTCCCGACGGCGACGAGGGCGACCACGAGGACCACGACGACCCCGATGACGACCGCGGCCACGACCACGGGGTCAGGCTCTCAGGCCAGGACCGCGGGGATCCACTCGAGGAGGCGCTCGCGGAGCTCGGGCCCGGCCTGGGTGAGGAGGTGCCCGGCCCCCCGGAGGAGGACGTACTCACCGTCGGCCAGGCCGGCGACGAGCTCGCTGCACATCGGCGGCAGGAGCTCGTCGGCGTCACCGTGCAGGCAGAGGACGGGGCGGCCGACGAGCCCGTCGGCGATCTCGCAGCCGGCCGACTGGGTGGCGAGGGTGACGACGCCGGCGACGATCTCGTCGGCGGCGACCGCGGCGCGCACGGCGACGGCGCCGCCGAAGCTGTGGCCGACCATGACCGCCTTCGGCGCGCCCCGCCGGGCCGCGAGCTGCAGCACGGCGAGGGCGTCGAGGGTGCACTCGTCGAGGTCGTTGGGCTTGCGCCACCCGACCCGGACGACGGCGATGCGGTGCTCGGCGGCGAGGGTCGTGCCGAGGTCGTGGTAGAGCCCGTCGGCGGGCCCGAGCATGCCGCCCATGGCGCCGCCCCCGCAGATCACGACGCCGGCCGGGTCCTCCCCATCGGGCCCGTCCGGCCAGTGCCAGAACATCGTGAGCAGCCCCCCGAGCGTGAACAGCTCGACGTGCTGCAGACGCGGCCCGATCGCCACCTCCTGGGTGGCGATCGCCCGCAAAGCCTCGTACGGAGTCGTCATGGGAGGACGTAGGCGTGGGGCGCGACGCGCGCGTGCGCAGCCCCCGGGATCGGCCGCAGCCGGCTCCGCCGGCGAGGACCGCTGAGTGGCGGCCGGAGGCCGCCGCCGACAGGTTCGGCGCCGAACCTCTGGTTCGGCGCCGACACCTCAGATTCCGATGCGCTGGGCGAGGAGCTCGCGGTGGTAGGTCGGGTCGCCGAACAGCAGCTCGGAGGACTTGGCCCGCTTGAAGTACAGGTGCGCGGGGTGCTCCCAGGTGAAGCCGATGCCGCCGTGGATCTGGATGTTCTCGGCGGCGGCGTGGAAGTACGCCTCGGAGCAGTACGCCTTGGCCAGCGACGCGACCGACGGCAGCTCGTCGTTGAGCTCGGCGGCGCACCAGCCGGCGTAGTAGGCGGCGGACTTGGCCGACTCGACCTCGAGCAGCATGTCGGCGCACTTGTGCTTGATGGCCTGGAACGAGCCGATCGGGCGGCCGAACTGCACGCGGTCCTTGGCGTACTGCACGGCCATCTCGAGCACGAACTGGCCGCCACCGACCTGCTCGGCGGCGAGGGCGACGGCGGCGAGGTCGAGCATCCGCTCGATGGCCGCCCACCCGGCGCCTTCGGTGCCGATCAGCTTGGCGTCGACGTCGTTGAACTCGAGCTTGGCCTGCTTGCGGGTCTGGTCCATGGTGGCCAGCGGCGTGCGGGTCAGCCCGGCGGCGTCGCCGGCGACCTGGAAGATCGACACGCCGGCGCCGGTCCGGGCGGCGACGAGGATCACGTTGGCGGTGTGACCGTCGAGCACGAACATCTTCGTGCCGTTGAGCTTGAAGCCGTCAGCCAGCGAGGCCGGTGGCCTCCATGGTGATGCCGGCCTCGTCCCAGCGACCCGACTCCTCGGTGAAGGCGACCGTGGCGATGGTGTCGCCGGCGGCGATGCCCGGCAGGAGCTCCTTCTTGGCGGCGTCGTCGCCGGCGTGGAGCAGCAGGTTCGTGGCGAGGGCGACGGTCGAGAAGTAGGGGGCGCACAGCAGGCGCCGGCCCATCTCCTCCAGCACGACGACGAGCTCGACGTAGCTGAAGCCCTGGCCGCCGAACTCCTCGGGGATGACGAGGCTCTGGAGCCCGAGCTCGTTGGCCATCTGCGACCAGACCGCGGGGTCGTAGCCCTCGGTGGTCTCCATGAGGCGGCGGACCTCGGCCTCGGACGACTTGGACTCGAGGAACTGGCGGACGATGCGCCGCAGCTCCTCCTGCTCCTCGGAGAAGGCGAAGTTCATGGGGACGGATCCTGCCCAGCCGTCCTTGCGCGCCGCAAGGCGCTGCGTGTACACCTGTGTACGCATGAACGTCCGGACCTTGCGGGGCCAGCTGGCCCAGGCGCTGCGCCGAGCCGAGGCGGGCGAGCGGATCGTGGTGACCGTCGGCGGTCGACCGGTGGCCCAGCTCGGGCCGGTCGAGGCCGACGCGGCCGGAGGTCCCACCATCGAGGATCTCGTGGCGCGGGGTCTCGTCCTTCCGGCTCGCCGCGACGACCGGCCCGAGCCGGCGCTCACGGTCCCGCTGTGGGCCGGCACGAGGATCGACCGCCTCCTCCGGGAGATCCGCGGATGACCACGAGACCGGCGGGATGACCGTCGCGCTGGATGCGTCGGGGTTGCTGGCCCGCTACCTGTCGGGGCCGGCGGGCGACGTCGCCCGGGCGGCCATGGCCGCCGACCCGGTGTGGTGCGCCTCCGCCCTGGCCCTGACCGAGGCGCTGATGGTGGTCGACCAGCTCGACGCCGACCCGACCGAGCGCGAAGCGCTCCGTCGGGCGTTGCGCGACGACTGGGAGCGCATCCACGTCGTCCCCGTCGACGGTCGCTGCCTCGACCGGGCCGCCGAGCTCGGCCGCACCCAGCCCCTGCGCACCGTCGACGCCCTGCACCTCGCCGCCGCCGACCGCCTCCCCCGACCGCTCACCTACGTCACCTTCGACCCCCGCCAGATCCCCGTCGCCGTCGGCCTGGGCTTCAGTGTCGTGTCGATCTGAGGGGTTCCCGAGCGCGGTCGGCGTCAACCGTGCGAACCTTTGGGTACCTGCAGGGACCCGAGGGGAGGTCTGTCGTCATGCTGATCCAGCGCATCTTGTCGGCCAAGGGAGGTGAGGTGCTCACGGTCCCGGCGGCGACGAAAGTCGCCGACGCCGTGGCCCAGCTCGCCGAGCACCGCATCGGTGCCCTCGTCGTGTCCGACGACGGCGAGACCGTCGCCGGCATCCTCTCCGAACGCGACATCGTGCGGGCCCTCGCCACCGAACGCAGCAAGGTGCTCGGCCGGAGCGTCGCCGACCTGATGACCGTCGAGGTCTTCACGTGCGGGCCCGACGCCACGGCGGAGGAGCTGATGGCCCTCATGACCGAGCAGCGGATCCGCCACATCCCGATCGTCGCCGACGGCAAGCTCGCCGGCATCGTCAGCATCGGCGACGTCGTCAAGCACCGGCTGGGTGAGCTGGAGAACGAAACCCAGGTGTTGCACGAATACATCGCCACGGGCCGGTAGAACGTCTCCGTGACGAAGATCTACGACGCGGACGGGGCCGAGATCCACATGGTGGTGGTGGGGCCCATGGACAACGACGTCTACGTCCTGCGTTGTACGCAGACCGGCGATGCCGTGCTGCTCGACGCCGCCAACGAGCACGAGCGGCTGCTCGAGCTGTGCACGACGCTCGGCGTCCGCAAGGTGCTCGAGACCCACGGCCACTGGGACCACATCCAGGCCGTGCCCCAGCTCCGCGACGCCGGCTACTCGGTCGGCGTGACCGCCGAGGACGCCTCGATGCTGCCGAGCTACGACGAGGTGCTCGAGGACGACTCGGTGATCGAGGTCGGCCGGCTCAAGCTGCACACGATCCACACGCCGGGTCACACCGCGGGCTCGATGTGCTTCCGCCTCGAAGGCCACCCGGTCCTGTTCTCGGGCGACACGCTGTTCCCCGGCGGACCGGGCGCCACCAGGTTCGCGGGCGGCTCGTTCCCGACGATCATCCGCTCGATCGAGGACCGCCTGCTCACCTTGCCCGCCGACACGATCGTCCTCCCCGGCCACGGCGACAAGACGACGATCGGGAACGAGCGACCGCATCTGCAGGAGTGGGTCGACCGCGGCTGGTGATCCCCGCGGCGGCTCGTGACGCCGGCGGGGGTGCCGGCCCTTCTGGCCGTGCTCCTGACTACCGTCCGCAATCGTGGACGGGGGTGAGGCCAGGGCGGAGCTGTGGCGCCGCTACGACGGCGGCGCCATGGGCGCCGACGAGCTGGAGGCCCGCCTCCGGCTGCTCGACCGGGCGTCCCTCGGGGACGCCGAGGCGATCCGTCGAGCCGTCGATGGCGCCGTGCCGGTTCGCCGCCGCCGGTCGACGCGCACGGCGGTCGTCGCCGGCTTCTCTGCCCTCGCCGCGGTCCTGCTCCTCGGCGGCCTCGTTGCCGTCGTCGCCGGCGGGCGCGGGAGCGACGGCTCCGGCATCGGAGGCGTGTCGGGCACGACGATCTTCGTGAACGGCCCCGTCGTCGCGCCGGTGGCCCCGCCGGGGCCCGACTGCGACGAGTTCCTCGACCTCCTCGAGGAGAACGGCGGCCAGTTCGGCATCCCGGAGGCGCCGGCCAACCCGGTGCTGCTCACCGATCCCGCCTTCCTGCCCGAGGGCTACGAGGTCACCTCCGAGGACGACATCACCCCGGGTACCGACCCCGACGTCGCCATGTCCACCGCCGCCGGCAACCCGCTGCCCGTCCAGATCCTCGGACGGAGCCTCGGCGGCGGCGACATCCCGGTGCGGATGCGCGCCTTCGTGTTCGAATCGGTCGACGTCGCCCAGCGCAACAGCCAGGACCTCGCCCGCAACGGCCTGTGCAACTTCGACGGCGACCGCTTCCAGGTGGCCGACCGCCCCGAGCTGTTCGGCACCGTCGTCACCGGCGTCATCCCGACGACCGCGTTCGTGTCGTTCACCCTCGGCGAGCGGCGGGTGATCGTCGCCGCCGAGGCCGGCGACGGTGACGTCGAGGCGGCTCGGGTCCTCGCCGGCCAGATCGCCGCCGCCGAGCTCGACGCCGCCCGCACCGCTCCCCTCGGCTGAGGCGTCGAGCTGCCCGCTTCGCACTGCCGGACTGAAGAGCGCACTGAAGCGACGAGCTCCGAGGACTCGGGTCTCACGGCGGGTCCAACCGTCGTGCAGAAACCCGTGCCCACGCCGGGAAACTGCACACGCAACGGGATCGTGCACACGCGATGCGGGCGGCCTCGAGAACGATCGTGCAGCGACCCTCGGATACCGGCGGCAGCTGCACACTCGTCGGCGGGCGTCAGAACGATCGTGCAGCGACCCTCGGATACCGGCGGTCGCTGCACACTCGTCGGCTGACGACTCCTCGTCGGCCAGCGGGCGCCATCGCTGCGCTCTTCGCCGGCTTGCCCCGACGTCGGCTGGCGCTAGCGGACGGGGCGGCGGGGCTCTCGCACGACCTCGATGCCGGGCGGGATGTCGTTGACCTCGACGTCGTCGCCGTCGACGGCGATCGAGATCCGCCCGCCGAGCATCGGGATGTCGTCGATGTGCAGGCGCCCGACGCCGGCGGGCAGCACCGGCGCGACGTGCACGACCCCGGCCGGCACCCACGGGTCGAACCGCAGCACCGTCCGCAGGCCGAGCAGCACCGACGCCGCCGCCCACGCCGACGGGGCGCACGCGTTCGGGAAGGCGACGGGGAACGGCAGGTCGGAACGATCGAAGCCGGCGAAGAGCTCCGGGAGCCGGCCGTCGAAGGCGACGGCGGCGTCGAGCAGGCCGCCGAGCAGCCGGAGCGACTCGTCGACGAAGCCGTAGCGCATCAGCCCGGCGGCGGCGATGGCGGTGTCGTGCGGCCACACCGCGCCGTGGTGGTACCCGAGCGGGCTCGACCCGACCGTCGACGCCGCCAGCGTCCTGACCCCCCAGCCGGTGAACAGGTCGGGTGACGTGAGCAGCTTGGCCACCGACCCGGCCTCGCTCCGGCTCGAGGATGCCGGTCCACAGGCACCACCCGAGGTGGCTGCCGAGGGCGTCGAGGGGACGCTTCTCGTGATCGAGGGCGATCGCCGGGTAGCCGCGGTCCTCGAGCCAGAAGGTCGGCCCGGAAGCGGGCTCGCAGGTCGTCGGCCTGCGCCCGCCAGTCGGCGGCCCCGGCGTCGTCGCCGGCCTCGCGGGCGAAGTGGCTGCGGGCGACGAGGGCCGCGTAGCGCAACGCCTGCACCTCGGCGAGGGCGATCGGCGGGTCGGCGAGGCGGCCGTCGGCGCCCCGGATGCCGCCTTCGGTGTCGCGCCAGCCCTGGTGGCGGCGGCCGCGGTCGGTCGCCCGCTGGTACTCGATCCAGCCGTCGCCGTCGCGGTCGCCGTACTCGTCCATCCACGCGAGGGCGGCGTCGGCGTGGGGGAGCAACCGCTCGACGAGCTCGGGCGCCAGCCCCCACCGGCGGACCTCCCCGAGCAGCATCACGAACAGCGGGGTCGTGTCGACGGCGCCGTAGCTCGCCGGGCCGCCGCCGAAGGACAGGTGGTGCAGGATCCGACCCGGCTCCTCCTCGGTGCGGGGGTCGACCGTCCTCGCCCTGGTACCGGGCGAGCGTCTCGAGCACGCCGATGGCGAGGTCGGGATCGACGAGCAGGGCCATCCACGCCGTGAGGAGCGAGTCGCGCCCGAAGCAGCGCCATCGACCACGGCACGCCGGCGGCGACGACGGCTTGTTCGGGGATCTCCGGGTCGAACACCCGCAGCGCGCCGAGGTCGTCGGCCGATCGGGCGACCACCTTCGCCAGGCCGGCGTGATCGGTCCGGACCTGCGGCAGGCCGCGACGCCAGCGGGCGAGGCGCTCGGTCGCCGCGGTGTCGCCGTCGCCGCCGAGGCGGTGGCGCGGCTCGATGGCGGCGCCGTCGACGAGCGGCTCCACCTCGACCGACAACCGCCACCCGCCACCGATCGGGAGGATCGCCTCGGCGCGGATGGTGCCGGCGAGATCGGCCGCGGCGACCCGGTCGCCGGCGACGAGCCCGACGCGCACGCCCAGCGCGACCACGCCGCTGGTTCAGACACGAGCGCCGCCGGCTCGGCGTCGATGGCGACGTCGACCGGCAGCACCGTGCCGCGCCGGACGTCGGACGGCAGCGCGAAGTCGGCGGCGACGGCGACCTCGAGCTCCACGTAGGCGGCCTCGGACCCGACGTTGCGCACCACGACGTCGTCGCGCAGGCCGTCGCCGACGTCGCGGTGGCGCTCGACGACGAGGTTGGCGCCGCAGCGACCCACGAACGTGGCGCGGTGCGGGATCGACGCTTCTCGGTGGCGAGCGGGTCGGGGGCGTCGCCGTTGAGGCGCAACGTGAGCCGGCTGAGCACGCGGGCGTCGAGCGCGAAGAGACCCTGGGTCGTACCGGGCTCGATGTCTCCCTGCTCGCACGACGTGCAGAAGGTCGAGCCCTCGAAGACGGTCACCGTGCTCCCCCGCACGGACAGCGACGCTACCGCTGGGTGGCTCACGCACAAGCGCGGGTCGGGCGCCCGGATTTCCACTACGGCGATAGTGCGAATACCGGGGCTGCTCCCCTACGCTGGTCGGCGTGACCGCGCCCCGCTGTTCGAGCTCGAGGACCTGCACGTCCGCGTCGCCGGCGACCCCTCTGCGCCCGAGATCCTGCGCGGTGTCGACCTGGTCGTGGGCGCCGGCGAGGTGCACGCCCTCATGGGCCCGAACGGGTCGGGCAAGTCGACCCTGGCGAACACGCTCCTCGGCAATCCCGAGTACGAGGTCGCCGCGGGGCGGATCCGCTTCAAGGGCGACGACATCACCGGCTGGGCGACCGACGTGCGCGGCAAGGCCGGGATCTTCCTCGCCTTCCAGTACCCGCAGACGATCGCGGGTGTGTCGGTCCTCAACTTCCTCCGCCAGGCGCTGTCGGCCCGCAAGGGCATCGACCTGTCGATCCTCGAGCTGCGGCTGGCGATCATGGAGTGGATGGACCGCCTCGGGATGGACCCGGTGTTCCTCGACCGCCACCTGAACGACGGCTTCTCCGGCGGGGAGAAGAAGCGCAACGAGATCCTCCAGATGGCGATCCTCGAGCCGGAGCTGGCCGTCCTCGACGAGACCGACTCCGGCCTCGACATCGACGCCCTCAAGGTCGTCGCCGCCGGGGTCCACCAGGTTCGGGAGCAGCGGCCCGACCTCGGCGTCCTCGCCATCACGCACTACCAGCGCCTGCTCGATCACCTCCGACCCGACGTGATCCACGTGCTGGTCGACGGCCGGATCGTCGCGTCCGGAGGCATGGAGGTCGCCGCCCAGCTCGAGACCGACGGCTACGAGGCGTTCCGGCCGCGGCAGGAGTCCTGATGGGCCTCTCCGTCCCGGCGGTGCGGGAGCGGTTCCCGATCCTCGGGCGCCGGATCAAGGGCCACCGTCTCGTCTACCTCGACTCGGCGTCCTCCTCGCAGAAGCCGCAGTCGGTCCTCGACGCCATGGCGAGCTTCCAGGAGACCTCCTACGCCAACGTCCACCGGGGCGTCTACGAGATCGCCGCCGAGGCGACCGAGGCCTACGAGGGGGCGCGGCGGGCCGTGGCCCGGTTCGTCAACGCACCGTCGGAGCGCGGCATCGTCTTCACCAAGAACGTGACCGAGGCGATCAACCTCGTCGCCTACACGTGGGGCAGGGCGAACCTCGGTCGCCGGCGACGCCGTGCTGCTCACCGAGATGGAGCACCACGCCAACCTCGTGCCGTGGCTGATGCTGGCCGAGGAGCGCGGCATCGAGCTGCGCTACCTGCCGATCACCGACGACCACACGCTCGACCTGTCCGAGCTCGACCGGCTCGTCGACGGGGTGAAGCTCGTCGCCCTCACGGCCATGTCGAACGTGCTCGGCACGCTCCCGCCCCTCGATCTGGTCATCGCCGCCGCCCACGCCGCCGGGGCCAGGGTCCTCATCGACGCCGCCCAGTGGGTGCCCCACCTCCCCACCGACGTGCAGGCCTGGGACGCCGACTTCGTCGGGTTCACCGGCCACAAGATGCTCGGGCCCACCGGCATCGGCGTCCTCGTCGCCAAGGAGGAGCTGCTGCGAGGCCATGCCGGCCTTCATGGGTGGTGGCGAGATGATCCGCGACGTGCGCCTCGACGGTTGGACGCCGAACGAGATCCCCTGGAAGTTCGAGGCGGGCACGCCGCCGATCGTCGAGGCCATCGGCCTGCACGCCGCCATCGACGAGCTCACCGGTCTCGGCATGGACGCCGATCCGCGAGCACGAGGTCTCCCTCACCGGCTACGCCCTCCGCACGCTCAAAGAGCGCTTCGGCGACGACATCCACGATCCACGGTCCTTCGGAGCCGGCGATGCGCGGCGGCGTGCTGTCCTTCGGCTTCCGCGACGTCCACCCCCACGACATCTCCCAGATCCTCGACGAGCGCGGCGTGTGCGTGCGGGCCGGGCACCACTGCGCCAAGCCGCTGATGCGGCGACTCGGCGTGGGCGCCACCGCCCGCGCCTCCCTGTACGTCTACAACGACGAGGACGACATCGACGCCCTCGTCGATGCCCTGGAAGCCACCAGTACCTTCTTCGGATAGGTTCGCCCAGCCATGCCCGGTCTCGAAGACCTCTATCGGGAGATCATCCTCGACCACTACCGGAACCCCCGGAACCGTGGCGAGCTCCCCGTCCCCCCGCCCACCGCAGCGACGGCTTCAACCCGCTGTGCGGCGACGAGATCAGCCTGTTCCTCGACGTGCGCGACGGCGTCGTCGACGACGTCCGCATCGCCGCCCAGGGCTGCTCGATCAGCCAGTCGTCGGCGTCGATGATGTCGGTGGCGATCAAGGGCAAGCCCCTCGACGAGGTGCGCGACATCGCCCGCGAGTTCAAGTCGATGATGTCGATCCACGAGACGACGATCGGCGGCGACGGCACCGAGTCGGGCGACGGCGCAGAGCCGGAGCCCGTCGACGAGAAGCCGCTCGGCGACCTCGCCGCCCTCCAGGGCGTCGTGAAGTTCCCGCCGCGGATCAAGTGCGCCACGCTGGCGTGGATCACGCTCACCCAGGGCCTCGACGAGATCACCGAGACCTGACGCGCCGTCAGGTCTGGCTAGCGTCGCCGGGATGACAGGCGTGCTCGAGCGGTTCCGCGTCGATGGCAAGGTGGCGATCGTGACCGGCGCCGGTCGCGGGATCGGCGCCGGGTGCGCGCTGGCCCTCGCCGAGGCGGGCGCCGACGTCGTGCTCGCGTCCCGCACCGAGGAGCAGCTGCGGGCGGTGGCCGAGGAGGTCGAGGCGTTCGGCCGGCGGGCCGTGGTGGCGCCGATCGACGTCAACGACGACGCGGCGACGATCGGACTCGTCGAGCGGGCCGTCACGCGAGCTCGGCGGCGTCGACATCGTCGTGAACAACGCCGGCGGCACGATGCCCCGGCCGTTCCTCGACACGTCGCCCGGCTACCTCGAGCGCGCCTTCCACTTCAACGTCACCACCGCCTTCGTCCTCACGAAGGCGGCGGTGCCGGCGATGCTCGAACGGGGCGAGCGGCGCGGTCGTGAACATCAGCTCCGCCATGGGTCGCATGGCCGACCGCGGCATGCTCGCCTACGGCACGGCCAAGGCCGGTCTCGCCCACCTCACCCGCCTGGCGGCCGCCGACCTGGCTCCCCGCATCCGGGTGAACGCCATCGCCGTCGGATCCGTGGCGACCTCGGCACTCGAGATCGTCACGGGCGACGACGACATGCGCGCGGCGATGGAGGAGGCGACCCCGGTGAAGCGCCTCGGCGAGGTCGAGGACATCGCCGCCGCCTGCCTGTGGCTGGCGAGCCCGGCGGGGTCGTTCGTGACCGGCAAGGTCATCGAGGTCGACGGCGGCCTCCAGGCCCCGAACCTCCCGCTGGGCCTGCCGGACCTGTAACGACCTCGAGCGACGCCCGGCGATTTGAGTACGGGCTACTCAGGACGGTGCCCTGTCGTCGCCGCATCCTGGCCCCATGAGCGAGCCCGAAGACATCTGCTACGTGAAGTTCCTGAGCACCGAGGTCGTCACGCCCGTGGCGAACGACGCCACCCAGGGCGTGTGGGCGAAGTACGAGGTCGTGAACGTCGGCACGGCGCCGACCGACCACGAGCACTCCGTGTCCGTCGCAGTGTGCTTCTCGAACACCGTGATCCACGACCGGGACCACCGCCTCGACAGCCCGACCCTCGAGCCCAACGGCGGCTCGTACGAGGGCACCGTGCACTTCCCGCTCGACGAGCTCCCGTGGGTCGGTGAGTGGGAGATGGTGTTCCAGGTCAACCAGGGCATCAACCAGGGCATCAGCGACTCCGCCCACGTCCCCTTCGCGGTGGAGCACCTCACCCCCAGCTGATAGGGGCCGTCGCGAGGAACAGGTGTACGGTCCTCGGTGCGGGCCCAATCGGGTGCGCGCGATGTCAGGAGGCCCTTCGTGGCCGAACATGAGAATGCCGCACGCCTACGCGCTGGTTACGACGCGTTCAGCTCCGGCGACTTCGAGAAGCTCAACGAGTTCATCCCTGAAGACGCCGTGTGGCACGTCACGGGCAACAGCGCGCTGAGCGGTGACTACACCGGACGCGACGCCGTCTACGGCTACTTCGGCAAGCTCATGGAGCTGACCGGCGGGACCTTCAAGGCGACCCTCGTGCACGTGCTCGCCGACGACGAGTACGGCACCGCCATCCAGCGCAGCACGGCCACGATCAACGGCGAGGAGAGCACGACCACCGACATCCTCGTCGACCGCGTCGTCGACGGACAGGCCGTGGAGACCTGGATCTACTTCGAGAACGACCAGATCCTCGAGCGCTGATCTGCGTCACACGAGGTCGTCGATCGCGGCCGCCAGGTCGCGGTCGCGGTCGGTGATCTCGCCCTTGTCGTGACTGACCAGTTCGATCACGACCTTGTTCCAGCTGTTCGACCAGTCGGGGTGGTGGTTGCGCTTCTCCGCCAGTAGGGCGACCCGGCTCATGAACGCCCACGCCTCGGAGAAGTCGGCGAAGGCGAACTCCCGACGCAGCTTCCCGTCGACCTCGGCCCAGCCGCCCGGCTCGCTCATGCGACGATCCTCACCGGCGCGCCCGAGGCCCGTCAACTGCGGCGACGAGGGCGATGTCGTCGTTGCGCATCCGGATGCAGCCGTTGGACACGTGCTGACCCATGACCGAGTCGTCGTTCCACCCGTGGATGGCGACCTGACCGATGCCGCCGCCGAAGCTGTACAGCACGTCGCTGAACGCCGAGATGCTCATCTGGCCCCAGCCGTAGACGGCGTGGTGGCCGAGCGGGTTGTAGATGTCGATGAAGAAGTCGCCGAGCGGCGTCGGCGTGCTCGGCCGCGCCGGTCGCCACCGTCGCCTCGACCAGCACCTCGTCGGAGTCGCCTCGGAACACGCGCAGCTGGTTCGTGGTGACGTTGACCTCGATGCGGTTCGGTACGTCGAAGACGCGGACGTCGGCGGCCCGGATCCACCCCTTCGAGCCGTTCGGTCGCTGCGGCAGCTGCGCGTACAGCCACTGACCCGTGGGATCGGCGTCGAGGACCTGCACGACGAGCAGGCGCCGTCTCGGGTCGGGTTGGGCAGCGTCGACGACGGCGGCGTGCCGGGCGCCGGCGCCGGCGAGTCGAACGCCTCGAGCTCGGCCACGAGCGCCTCGGCGGCGTGGAAGCCGTGGATCGGGCGCATCGCCGTGGCGTCGCCATCGCCGGCGAGCGCGAACGAGCTGGCGACGACCTGGACCGGCTCGGGCTCGTCGTGCGACGCGGCGGCGACGGCGATCCCTGCGCCCGCGCCGACGACGGCGAAGGCCATGACCAGCAACAGGAGCGCTCGGATGTGCCGCCGCACGGAGGACGAGGATACGTGCGGCGTCAGGCGAACGGATCGTCGAAGAGGCCGGCCGGCGGCGATGGCGGACACGGCGGCCGGCTCCGCGTAGTCGGCGTAGCCGGTCCGCTCGAGCTCCTCGGCCAGCTCGGGTCCACCGGATGCCTGGATGCGGCCCCCGGAGAGGACGTGCACCGTGTCGGCCCGCAGCACGGTGAGCAGCCGGCTGTAGTGGGTGATGGCGAGGACGCCGATGCCCTCGGTGTTCGTGACCGCCTCGATGCGACGGCTCACGGCGCGCAGGGCGTCGACGTCGAGACCGGAGTCGAGCTCGTCGAGCACGGCGATCTTCGGGTCGAGGACGCCGAGCTGGAGCGTCTCGTTGCGCTTCTTCTCGCCGCCGGAGAGGTCGACGTTGAGCGGCCGGTCGAGGAACCGCTCGTCGAAGCCGATGGCCTCGGCCTCCACGGTGACGAGCTCGTCGAGCCCCTCGGTGCTGCGCCCGGCGGCGACGAAGGCCTCGCGGAGCAGGTCGCGGAGGGCCACGCCGGGCACCTCGACCGGGTACTGCAAGGCGAGGAACAGCCCGGCCTGGGCCCGCTGCCACGGCTCGAGCCCGAGCAGGTCGACCCCGTCGAGGGTGACGCGTGCCGCCGAGTGACCTCGTAGCCGGGCTTGCCCGCCAGCACGTGCGAGAGGGTCGACTTGCCCGAGCCGTTCGGGCCCATGACGGCGTGGACCTCGCCGCTGCGCACGACCAGGTCGATCCCCCGCAGGATCTCGCGGCCGCCGACGCCGGCCCGCAGCCCTTCGATGACGAGCTCGTGGGTCGGCACTAGCTCAACGTCCAGCAGGATCCGGCCGTCGCGCACGACGACGTCGTAGATGGGGGTGGGCTTCGTCGCCGGCAGCGACAGCGGCTCGCCGGTCTCGAGGGAGAACTGGCTGCCGTGCTTCCAGCACTCGATGGTGCGCTCCGTCGGCGTCGACCTCGCCCTCGGCGAGCGACACGTCGGCGTGGGTGCAGCGGTCGCCGATGGCGTAGACGGTCGTCGTCGATGCGGACGAGGGCGATGCGGCGGCCGTCGACGTCGAACCGCGTGGCGGCGCCCGGCTCGAGGTCGTCGAGGGCGCCGACGTCGAGCAGCTGCGGATCCCGGTTGACGCTCATTGGCCTCCCGCTCGCCGATCGAGCTTGCCGCGACCGACGCCCGGAGCGGCCCGGCCGCGGCGGGCACGGGGACCTGGCTGATGACCTCCTCGAAGAAGCCGGCGACGATGAGGCGCTCGGCGACCGTCGGCGGCACGCCGCGGCTCTCGAGGTACCAGCGCTGCTCCTCGTCGACGGGCCCGACGGCCGAGGCGTGCGCAGCAGCGGACGTCGTTGTTCTCGATCTCGAGGTTGGGCACCGACTCGGCCCAGGCGTCGTCGGACAGCTTGAGGTTGCGGTTGGTCTGGAAGGCGTTGGTGCCCCGGGCGTCGGGCCGGACCTTGATGAGCCCGGTGTAGACGCTGCGGCTCCGCCCGCCGACGGCGCCCTTGTAGACGAGGTCGCTGGTGGTGTCGGGCGCGGCGTGGTCCTGGAAGGTGCGGAAGTCGAGGTGCTGGTCGGCCTCGCCGAACCAGACGGCACGGCAGGTTGCCGGTGGCGCCCCGGCCGGCGAGGCGGCAGTCGGTGCGCAGGCGGGCGTAGCGCCCGCCGAAGGCGGCGGCGGCCGCGGTCAGCGTGGCATCGGCGTCGACGGTGGAGCGCTGGTGACCGAGCTGCCAGACGCCGAGGCCGAGGTCCTGGACGGCGAGGTGGCCGACCCGGGCCGCCTTGCCGACGACGAGGTCGGTGTCCGGCACGACGAGGGCGTCGGCGTCGGGGGTCGACAGCGAGCACCTCGAGGACCGCGACGTCGCTGTCGGCGCCGGCCTCGACGACCAGCCGCGGGAAGCGCGGCGACCTGCTGGCCGTCGATCCAGTGGACGACCACGACCGGCTCGACGCGGCGCCGGGCGCGCTGCGCAGGACGATCGGGCGAGGCGAAGGCGTCGTCGAGGAGGTCGAAGGCGTCCGCCGGCGCGGCGTCGGGAGCGTCGCCCCCGTCGAGGCCGAGGGCGCCCGTCGTGCCACCCTCCGAGGTCACCGCTCCACGACGAGGTGGCCGTTGACGGTGACGGCGCCGAGCGACCCGATCCCGGCGGCGAGGTCGAGGATGGCCTGGGCGCCGGCCGGCACCGCCGTCGGCCCGGGGCGCGACCGCCGGCGCGAACCGCTCGAGGTCGAGGTCGCCGATGGGGCTGTAGCGCCACACCTCCTCCTCGGCGGTCGGGAGCGACGGCCGCGGCGAACGCCTCGGCGGCGTCGCGGTCGGCGGGCGGTCGGCGGGCGAGAAGGAGGCGAGGTCGGGCATGGCGGGAAGGCGAGCCTCGTGAGGTCAGCGGTGCGGCGGTTGCGGCGGAAGAAGCGCCCGAACCGGCCGGTGACGCCGCCCGACGGCGCGCCGCCTTGGCTGCTCGGCCTCGACCTCGGCGAGGATCTTGGGGCCGGCGGCGTTGATGATGTCCTCGGCCTCGTCGAGCAGCTCGGCGATCCCCTCACCGACGGGCTCGTCCGGCGTCGGCGGGGTGACGAGCGAGGCGTGGCTCCAGTTCACGTCGGCCAGCCGGGGCCGGAACGCCGGGCAGGGGTCGGGGCACCGCCACGGCGCCTCGGGCGCGAGGTCGAGGTCGCACTTCCGCACGGTCTCGCCGTTGGCGTAGGTCCGGCTCTCGAAGAACTTGCAGTCCTGGCGCATCGGCATGTCAGCCCACCGAGCCCTCCATCTGGAGCTCGATCAGGCGGGACCACTCGACGGCGTACTCCATCGGGAGGGTGCGGGTGACCGGCTCGATGAAGCCGTTCACGATCATGCCCATGGCCTGCTCCTCGGAGAGGCCCCGGCTCATCAGGTAGAAGAGCTGCTCGTCGGCGACCTTCGAGACCGTCGCCTCGTGGCCGATGACGGCGTCGCGCGACCCGACCTCCATGTAGGGGTAGGTGTCGGTGACCGAGTCCTCGTCGAGGATCAGCGCGTCGCACTGGACGTGGCTCTTGCAGCCGTAGGCGTCGTCCTCGACCCGGACGAGGCCGCGGTAGGAGGTGCGACCGCCGTCCTTGGAGATCGACTTGGACACGATCTTCGAGGTCGTCTCGGGCGCGGCGTGGACCATCTTGGCGCCGGTGTCCTGGTGCTGGCCCGGGCCGGCGTAGGCCACCGAGAGCACCTCGCCCGAGGCCTTCGGGCCCGACGAGCCAGACGGCCGGGTACTTCATCGTGACCTGGCTGCCGATGTTGCCGTCGATCCACTCCATGTGGCCCTCGGCCTCGACCCGGGCCCGCTTGGTGACCAGGTTGAAGACGTTGTTCGACCAGTTCTGGATGGTCGTGTAGGTGACCCGGGCCGCTCGGCTTCACGACGATCTCGACGACCGCGGAGTGCAGCGAGTCGGTCGTGTACACCGGCGCCGAGCAGCCCTCGATGTAGTGCACCTGGCAGCCCTCGTCGGCGATGATCAGCGTCCGCTCGAACTGGCCCATGTTCTCGGCGTTGATGCGGAAGTAGGCCTGCAGCGGCATGTCGACCTCGACGCCCGGCGGCACGTAGATGAACGACCCGCCCGACCAGACCGCTCGAGTTGAGGGCGGCGAACTTGTTGTCGTTCTGCGGGATGATCTTGCCGAAGTACGGCTTGACCAGCTCCGGGTGCTCCCGGAGGGCGGTGTCCATGTCGCAGAAGATGACGCCCTTGGCCTCGAGGTCGGCCCGGTTGCGGTGGAAGACGACCTCGGACTCGTACTGGGCGGTGACGCCGGCGAGGTACTTGCGCTCGGCCTCGGGGATGCCCAGCTTCTCGTAGGTCGCTTGATGGCGTCGGGCAGCTCCTCCCACTCGTCGACCTGCGAGTTCGTGGGCTTGATGTAGTAGTAGATGTCGTCGAAGTGGACGCCGGAGAGGTCGGCGCCCCAGTTGGGCATCGGGCGGCGCTCGAAGTTCCGGAGCGACTTCAGCCGGAAGTCGAGCATCCAGTCGGGCTCGCCCTTCATCCAGGACATCTCCCGGACGATGTCGGCTCGTTCAAGCCCTTCTTGGGCTTGAAGACGTAGTCCTCCTCGTCAGCCCAGCCGAGCTTGTACCGGGAGAGGTCGAGGCCGAGGTCGGCAGTTGCCATGGCCCCAGGCTATTTCCACTACGCGCGTAGTGACAACGCCAGGGACGTCATTGTTCCCGGAGGAGCGCAGGGGCGAGCTCCCTCCATTGGGTGAGAGGGAGGGTCCGGGGGTCGGCCGTGAGGACCTGGACGCAGACGTGGTCGGCGCCGGCGTCGTGGTGGGCCCGCACCCGGGCGGCCACGTCGTCGACGTCGCCCCAGGCGACGATGGCGTCGACCAGCCGGTCGCTGCCGCCGCCGGCGAGGTCGTCGTCGCCGAAGCCGAGGCGGCGCAGGTTGTTCGTGTAGTTCGGCAGCCCGAGGTAGATCGCCATGTGCTGGCGGGCGACCGCCCGGGCCTCGTCCGGGTCGGTCTCGAGCACGACGGCCTGCTCGGGGGCGAGCAGCGGGCCCGTCCCGAGCGTCGCCGCGGGCGAAGGCGGTGTGCTCGACGGGCACGAAGTACGGGTGGGCGCCGGCCGCCCGCTCGGCCGCCAGGCGAGCATCTTCGGCCCGAGGGCGGCGAGGAGCCCGCGGGGCGGCCGTCGCCGGAGGCGCCGCGACGTAGAGGGCTGCGTCCATGGCGTCGAGGTAGGCCCGCATGGCCGAGAGCGGCTTGCTCGTAGCCGTGGCCGCGGACCCCCTCGACCATCGGTTGGTGGCTCACACCCAGCCCCAGCAGGAACCGCTCCGGGAACGCCTCCTCGATCGTCCGGTGCGCCGCCGACATGGCCATGGCGTCGCGGGCCCAGATCGAGGCGATGCCGGTGGCGACGGTGATCCTGCGGGTCCCGGCGAGCAGCAGCGCGGCGTGCACGAGCGGGCTCGCGGCCCACCGCCTCGGGAATCCACACCGCGCCGTAGCCCAGCTCCTCGAGCTCGGCCACCGCTCCTGGGCCAGCGCTGAAGGCTGCAGATCGAGGTGGAAGGTCCAGATCCCGACGCGGCCGAGGCGCTCACTCATCGGCGCAACCTACGGGACGTGGCGCTTCGCGGCCCCGATCACCCGAAGCGGTGGCTACAGGAGGTCGGCCCCGATGCCGATGCTCTCGACGACCACCCCGGCGGTCTCTCCAGACCTTCGCACCCCTCCACCGCACAGGAGTCCCGTTGCGCCTCGAAGAGTTCGTCCTCCGGTCCCCAGGGGAGGAGTTCCGGATCCGGTTCCACGAGCAGCTCACCGTGCTCGCCGGGGTCGGCCCGGAGGAACGGCGTGCCCTCACCGAGTCGATCCTGGGGGCCTTGACCGGCGGGGCCGACGACACCGTGCTCACCTGCACGGACCACACCGGCCGACCCATGGAGGTCATCGCCTTCGGTGGTCGGGTGCAGGTCCGCTTCCTCGACGACGACACGGCGGCGCCGTCGCCGATCGGCTGGTTCGCGCCCGACGCCGACACGTTGCGGTCGCTCGTCGTGCTCGGCGCCGACCGCGTCGGGCTCGCCCTCGTGCCCAGGACCGCCCCGAGGACACCCCCGAGATCACCGACGCACGAGCCGCCCTGCGCGAGCTGGCCGCACGGGTCGCCGCCGCCGAGGAGGCCCGGCAGCGAGTCGCCGCAGCCAAAGAGACGCTCGATGCGCTCGACGAGCGCATCCGCTCCGCCCAGCACGCCGCCGCTCGCCGGGAGCACGCCAAGGCCGTGGCCGCGCTCGAGCGGGTGCGGACCGAGGCCGGCGTCCTCGAAGGCGGGGAGGCCTCGGCCCAGGCCGACGGCCGGCTGCTCGAGGCGGCCGCCGAGATCGAGGACGTCGCCAGCCACTGGCAGGAGGCCGCCGCGTCGGCCGCGCTGGCTCGCGGCGACGGTCTCGAAGGCCTCGATCCCGTCGAGCTCGGGCGGTGGTCGAACGTGCCGGCGGCACCGCCATCGGACCTCCGGGCGCTGCTCGCGGAGGTCGCCGATGACGAGGCAGCGGTGGCGGGGCTGGAGAAGCGACTGCGCGATCTGGCCACGGCCACGCTCCCCGCACCCGACGACATGCGGGTCCTCACCCTCGCCACGGTCGACCAGCGGCTGCTCTGGGAGGTGCACCGCCGGCTGGTGTGGGCCGAGGAGGCCCTCGAGCGCGAGCAGCTCGCCCTCGGTGGCCTCGGCACGGACGGCGGGAGTGCCATCGACGAGCTCGAAGCGGCGCACCAACGCGTCGAGGACGCCGATGCCGAGCTCGACCGCCGGCGCCCGGCCGTGCTCGCCGCCGTCATCGTGCTCGTGCTCGCCGCCTTCTTCGTGGCCGGGGGTACGGGGTTCCTGGCGGTCGCGTTCGTCCTGGCGGCCGCGGGATTGGCGGCGGGTGCGTTGGTGCCCTTGCGTCGCGAACAAGCAGAGGCGGCTGAGGCCGAGCGGGCCGCGCTCGACCGCATCCACGTGCCCTCCTACCTGGCGTTCCACCTCCGACGGGTCGACGCGACCCTGGATCCGTCGATCCAGAACTGCCTCGACCTCGCCCGCTCCGAGGCCGAACTGGCCCGGCGCTCGTGGGCCAGCGTCTCCAGCGGCATCGAGGTCTCGGTGGCGACGGCCCTGCAGCCGGAGGTGCAGGCGTACGCGACGGCGCTGCGGGAGAAGGGCGGGGCCGTCGAGGAGCTCGCGGAGCTGCACCGCGAGCTCGACGAGGTCGCCCAGCCGACGTTGCGCGCCGCCCAGGATCGCGTCGTGCGCGCGCTGCAGCCCTACGGCCTCGGTTTGGAGGACATCGACGGCCGTACGCCCGCCGCCATGACCGAGCTCGTCAGCAGCCGGATCGCGCTCGGACACGCCGCACGCGGTCAGCGGGCCGTCGTCGACGCGGAGGCCGAGGAGGAGAAGCTCGCCGGCCGGCTCGACGACCTGCTCGCCGACGCAGGGATCAACAACGGCCCGCTCGACGACCGACTGGCGATGCTCCGCTTCGCCGCCAAGGGCGCAGCCGACCGCGAGTCGGCGCGCGTCGCCGCCCGTCCTCGCGACGACATCCATGCCGACCTGGCGACGCTCACGGCTCGAGGTGCAGCGCCTGGAGCGAGCGGGACTGGGCGTCGGGGGCCCCGACGTCGTCGACGGGACCGACGTCGAGGCGTTGGTCGCGGAGCGGCACCGGATCCACGGCGCGCTCGCCGCCGACGAGGTCGGGATCGTCGACCTCGACCGGCTGGTGGAGCTCCACGCGGCGGCCGAGCGCCAGGTCGCCACCCTCGTCCGTGAGGCCGGGGCCGACAGCGCCGAGGTCGACGCCGACTTGGCCGAGCTCAACCAGCGCGTCGTCGCCCACCTGACCAACGCGATGCGTGTCGGCCCGCGGGCCGAGCCGCTCCCGGTGCTCTTCGACGAGCCGTTCGTCGGGGTCCCGGCCGAGCTCAAGTGGGAGCTGATGGACCTGGTCCGCCGCCTCGCCGAGAGGACGCAGCTGGTGTACCTGACCGACGACGCGTTCATCGGCGCCTGGGCCCGCCAGCGCGCCGACCGCGACCAGCTCCTCCTGCTCGAACCGGTCGAGTAGGTCGACGACTACGCCAGGCGGCGGAGGTCGGCTTCGTAGCGCGGGCACGCCGGACGTAGCTCGACCTGGCGTGTTCGATCATCGCCGGGTCGGCGCCACCTTCCTTGATGCGAGCCGGGATGCCGAGGGCGAGGGCACCGGCGGGCACGTCCAGGCCGGGGGCCACGACGGCCCCGGAGCCGACGACCGCCCCGGTGCGCACGACGGCGCGGTGCAGCACGATCGACCCGTTGCCGACGAGGGCACCGTCCTCGATCGTGCACCCCTCGAGGTGCACGAGGTGGCCGATGACGCAGTCGTCGCCGACGATCGTGGGGAGCTCGGGGGTGGTGTGCACGACGGTCCCGTCCTGGATCGACGTGCGGGCACCGATGGCGATCCGACCGTCGTCGCCGCGCAGCACCGCGCTCGGCCACACCGACGCCTCGGGCCCGATCGTGACGTCGCCGATCACCACGGCGTCGGGGTGCACGTAGGCGGAGGGATCGATGCTCGGCTCGATCATCCCCGAGCGCGTAGATGGGCATCAACCGGCCGCCTTCGGCGGCGACGCGATGCCCTCGTCGCTGCTCCGCGGCGCCGAATCGGCGGTGCCCATGATTCGCTCGCTCTGCTCGCTCATGTTCGGCCACGCTAGGCAGGTGCCGACGCCCGACCCACGTCGAACCACCCTCCGCCGCCTGCCCGACCGCGGCGACCACGATCGCGACACGATCGCCGCCATCCTCGACGAGGCGCTGATCTGCCACCTCGGCCTCGTCGACCCCGAGGGCCGGCCGTTCGTGATCCCGACGATCCACGCCCGCGTCGACGACACCGTCTACCTCCACGGCTCGCCGGCCAACCGGGCCCTGCGCACCGCAGCGTCCGACGGCGTCGAGTGCTGCGTCACCGCCACGATCGTCGACGGCCTCGTGCTCGCCCGCTCCGCGTTCCACCACTCGATGAACTACCGGTCGGTCGTGATCTACGGGACGGCGACCAAGGTCGAGGACCCGGCCGAGAAGACCGCCGCCCTCGAGGCGCTCGTCGAGCACGTGCTCGCCGGGCGGGGCGCCGACGCCCGCCAACCGAACGAGAAGGAGCTGCGCGGCACGCTCGTGCTGCGACTGCCGCTCGACGAGGCCTCGGCGAAGATCCGCACCGGCGGCCCCATCGACGACGAGGAGGATCTGTCGCTCCCCGTGTGGGCCGGCCACGTGCCGCTGCGGATCGTGGCCGGCGAGCCCGTCGCCGACCCCGATCTCGCCGCCGGCACGCCTGGCCCGGCTACGACCTACACCGCTAGGAGTCCGCGCCACGATGGCGCCCCCGAGTCCGCACGCGATCGGGCACGACAGGAATCCGTGTGAGCGGAGCGCCATGGATGGCGCGGAGCGAACCAGCTACGTCGCGCTGACGAACTCGCCGTAGGTGCCGCGGAGGAACAGCAGCGGCCCGACGTCGTCGCGCTCGGCACGTCCATCTCCTGGACCCGGCCGAGCACGAACCAGTGGTCGCCCGCTTCGTCGACCCGCTCGATGGAGCAGTCGATCCACGCCACGACGCCGTCGAGGACGGGCGACCCGGTGACCCCGGCCCGCCACCCGACCGACTGGTACTTGTCGCCGCCTCGACGCGAACGCCCGGCAGACGTCGAGCTGGTCGGCGGCGAGGACGTTGACGCAGAAGGCGCCGGACGTCTCGATCTTCGGCCACGACGACGAGCCCTTGTCGGGCAGGAACCCGACGAGCGGCGGGTCGAGGGACACCGATGCGAACGAGCCGATGGCGAGACCCACCGGGCCCTCCTCGGCCGCCCCGCGTGATGATCACGACACCGGTGGGGTAGTTGCCGAGGGTCCGCCGGTAGTCCTGGGGGTCGATCGCCGTCATCGACGGCGGAACCTACCGGCCGGCGGCGTACGGGTCGGGCAACGGGTCGGCGAGGACGACCGTCATGCCCTCGGCCGCGGCAAGGACCTCGAGCTCGCTCCCCGAGGGGCGAATGGCGAGCGCCCGCTCGAGCATCAGGTCGACCATGCCGTCGTCGTGGCTGGGGTCGTGGTGGAACAGGGCCAGCCGCCGCGCCCCCGCCTGGACCGCGACCTCGACGGCGTAGTCGACGGTGCAGTGGCCCCAGTGGCGCTTCTCGGCGAACTCCTCGGGCATGTACTGGGCGTCGTGGATCAGGAGGTCGACGTCCTCGGCGAGCTCGAGCACGTGGTCGGAGACGGCGTAGCTGCCGTCCATCGGCTGCTGGTGGTCGGAGACGTAGGCGACGGTCGCGCCGCCGAGCTCGACGCGGTAGCCGTTCGTGCGTCCGACGTGGCGGATCGAGCGGACCATCACCTTGGCGTCGCCGACGACCACCTCGCTGTCGGCGGTCGTGGAAGCGGTAGTCGCCGCGGAGGTCGCCCCACGTGATCGGGAAGTACGGCGGGCGGATGAAGCCCTCGAAGGCGTGCTCGAGCGTCTCGCCGCTCTCCTGGACGGGTGCGTAGATGTGGAGCTGCGCGCCGGGCCGATCGGCGGGGGCGAGGAACGGCAGCCCCTGCACGTGGTCGAAGTGCAGGTGGGTGACGAGGGCGTGGGCGCGGAAGGTGCCGTCGTGCGGCTGGGTGTCGCCCCAGAAGCGGAGCCCGGTGCCGAGGTCGAGCACGATCGGGTCGGAGCCCGGCGTCTCGAGCACGACGCAGGACGTGTTGCCGCCGTAGCGCTTGTTCGCGTCGCACGGGCACGGCGTCGAACCTCTCACCCCGTAGAACGTGACGTTGAGCAGCTTCGGTCCCCCTGACTCGGCGGCCAACGGTACCCGTTCTGTCCACACGGTGAACTGGCGGGGTCACGTGCTGTGACCGCAGTCACGTGGCTACGGTCGTGCGCCCATGGGAGCCCCGGAGCTGCGCCAGGCCGCGGTCGAGGTCGGCGGTCTCGACATCGCCTACCTCACGTGTGGCGACGAAGGCCCGCTCGCCCTGTGCCTGCACGGCTTCCCCGACTCGGCGCGGACGTGGCGCCACCTCCTGCCCGAGCTCGCAGCGGCGGGGTTCCGGGCCGTGGCGCCGTGGATGCGCGGCTACGCGCCGACGGCCGTCCCCGCCGACGGCCGGCTCCAGAACGGCGCCCTCGTCGCCGACGCCATCGGCCTGCACGACGCGCTCGGCGGCGACGCCGACGCCGTCCTCGTCGGCCACGACTGGGGCGCCATCGCCGCCACCGGAGCGGCCGTCCTCGCGCCCCGACCGCTGGCGCGCGGGTCGTGACCATGGCCGTCCCGCCGGCGCCGGCGGTCGGCCAGGCCTTCCTCACCTACCGGCAGCTGAAGCGCTCCTGGTACATGTTCTTCTTCCAGAACCCGCTGGCCGACATCGCCGTCGGCATGAACGACCTCGAGTTCATCGACCGCCTGTGGGAGGACTGGTCGCCCGGGTACACCGACAGCGGCGACGACCGCGAGGCGGTCAAGGACGTCGCTGCGCGACCCCGCCAACCTGGCCGCCGCCCTCGGCTACTACCGGGCCACGTTCCAACCCGCCCTGCAGGTGCCCGAGCTCGCCGCCGAGGAGGCGGCGACCGGCGGGCTGCCGCCGCAACCGCACCTGTACCTGCACGGCGATCGACGACGGCTGCATGGGCGTCGAGATCGCCGAGCGGGCCGAGACCCTCCTGGCCGGCGACGACGACCGGGTCGAGCTCGTCCCCGGCACCGGCCACTTCCTGCACCTCGAGGCGCCCGATGTCGTCAACGGCCTGATCGTGCAGTTCTTCTCGCCGTAGTCTCCCTGCCGTGGGGGCACCGGTGTTGCCGGACGGGCTCGTGGCCGTCGTCAAGGCCGACTGCCCGACGTGCACGCTCGTGCGCCCGGTGCTCGCCGGCCTCGCGCGCCCACGTCGTCAGCGAGGACGACGACGACGGGCCTCGACATCGTCCTACGCCGCTCGGCGTCGAGACGGTGCCGACGCTGCTGCGCGTCGAGCGGCGGCGCAGATCGTCGAGCGCACCGAGGGCTGGATCGCGTCACGCGCTGGGAAGGCGCTCACCGGCGTCGAGCCGCCTCGGCGCACGACCTGCCCGAGCACCGCCCGGGCTGCGGCAGCCGCGACCCTCGACCCGACGGTCGCCGACGGAGCTGGCCGTGCGCTCACGGCGCGGTCGGCGCTGCGCAGCCGGCGGGTCGACCTCGGCCGAGCTCGAGGACGAGGTCGAGGCCATGTTCGACCGGGGCTGGACCGACGGCCTGCCCGTCGTGCCCCCGACCGAAGCCCGGGTCCTGCGCATGCTCGAGGGCACGACGCACGCGCGCCGACGAGGTCGTCGCCGTCGTCCCGCCCGACCTCGTCGAGTGCACGGTCGAGAAGGTCGCCATCAACGCGGTGCTGGCCGGCTGCCAGCCCGAGTACCTGCCCGTCGTGCTCGCCGCGGTCGAGGCCGCGTGCACCGACGAGTTCAACGCCCACGGCCTGCTGGCGACCACGATGCCGGTCGGCCCGGTGCTCGATCGTGAACGGGCCGATCCGCCACCGCATCGGCATGAACTCGGGCGTGCAACGCCCTCGGCCAGGGCAACCGGGCCAACGCCACCATCGGGCGGGCGCTGCAGCTCGTGATCCGCAACGTCGGCGGCGGCCGCCCCGGCGAGGTCGACCGGGCCACGCACGGCAACCCCGGCAAGTTCACGTTCTGCTTCGCCGAGGACGAGGAGGGCTCGCCGTGCGAGCCGCTGTCGGTGTCGCGCGGGCTTCGCCGCACGGCGTCGACGCCGTCACGCTGTTCGCCGGCGAGGGACCGCGGGGCATCGTCGACCAGCTGTCGCGCGACCCGGAGTCGCTCGCCGGACGCTCGCCGCCTGCCTGCGGACGGTGCAGCACCCGAAGCTGGCGATGGTCTTCGACGCCATGCTCGTCGTGTCGCCCGAGCACGGCGCGGGTGTTCCGCGACGCCGGCTGGGACGCGAGCACGGCTGCTCGCCCGAGCTGCTCGAGCTGCTGCCAGCTCCCGGGCGCGGAGATCGTGCGGGGCGCCGGCGGCATCGCCGAGGGCTTCCCCGAGGCCTTCGCCGACGCGACGCTCCCGAAGTTCCGCGACGGCGGCCTGCTGCTCGTCCACGCCGGCGGCGGGGCCGGCCTGTTCTCGCTCGATCATCGGCGGCTGGGCCAACGGCGCCACCGGCAGTCCACGCCCGTCACCGAAGGAGATCAGAGCGCATGGCTGTGACGCTCCTCGATCCCGACCGCCGAGCGAGCGCCGGCGCGGCCGCACCGCTCGCCGCCCGGCTCGACGGCACTCGACGGCAAGATCCATCGGGCTGCTCGACATCAGCAAGCCGCGCGGCGACGTGTTCCTCGACCGCCTCGAGGAGCTGCTGCGAGCGCGGGGCGCCGACGGTGCGGCGCTTCGCCAAGCCGACGTTCACCAAGCCCGCCCCGGTCGACCTGCGCCACGAGATCGCCAGCGCGTGCGACGTGCGTGATCGAGGCCCTCGCCGACTGAGGCTCGTGCACGTCGTGCAGTGTGCACGACATCGCCGATCTCGAGGCCCGGGGCGTGCCGCGGTGTTCGTCGCGTCGACCGAGTTCGTCGACGCCGCCGACGCCCAGGCCGGCGCGCTCGGCGTCGACGTCGCGCGCGTGTTCGTCGCCCACCCGATCCAGGACCGCACCGACGACGAGATGCAGGCGCTCGCCGACGCCGCCGTCGACGACATCGTCGACGCCCTCGTCGCCATGCCCGACTGAACAGCATTCGTCAGGCCGGGAGGCTGAAGCGGCCTTCGTCGTCGATGCGTGGCGAGGCCGTCGGCGACGAGCGGTGGCGGCCACGCGCGCGGCGCGGCGTGTGGTCGTCGGGCCAGCCCATCACCGCGGCGAGGTCGGCGGCGGCGACCGGCGCCGCGCCGGAGCGCGTCGACCAGCCGGCCCCGGCCCTGGCGGTCGGAGCCGTCGAACCGGCGACTGCGGCGCCGCTGATCCCGGCCGAGCCGTCGACCGGGTCGGGCTCGGGGAAGCCCGGCGGCCGCCCACGCGCACGCCGGCGCGCGAGCGGGCAGGCGTCGCACGCGCGGCGCCCGCTTGGTGCAGACGAGCGCGCCGAGGTCGAACACCGCCTGAGCCCCACGCCCACGCTCGCCGGGCGGGCACGAGCGCGTCGGCCAGCGCCTGCGCCTCGCGTGGCCGCAACGGCCCGGCCGGCGACGGGCGCGGGCGAGGAAGCGGCCGGCGTTCGTGTCGACCAGGCCGACGTCGCGCTCGAAGGCGAAGACGAGCACGGCCCGCGCCGTGTACGGCCCGATGCCCGGGCAGGGCGAGCAGCGCGTCGAGCGTCGTCGGGCAGCACGCCCGCCGTGGCGCTCGACGACCGCGCACGCGCGCACCGGTGCAGGTTGACGGCGCGGCGGTTGTAGCCGAGCCCGGCCCAGGCGCGGACGACGTCGCCGGCCGGCGCCGCCGCGCACGCGGCCGGCGTCGGGAACCGCTCGAGGAACGCCTCGTAGCGCGGCACGACCCGCGGCACCTGGGTCTGCTGGAGCATCAGCTCGCTGACACGAGCACCGCCCACGGGTCGCGGGTGCGCCGCCACGGCAGGTCGCGCCGACCGTGCCGCTCCCACCACGTCGAGCAGCGCGCGGCTTCGATGCCCACCACAGCGTGCGGTGACGTAGGGGAGGTCGAACGTGCTCGTCGAAGCCCGTCGACGACGAGCGAGCGACCCGGTCGACGTAGCTCCTGCTGCACCGTCGGGCGGCTGCTCGGCGACGTAGCTCGTCGACCGGACCCGGGCGGCGACGAGCTCGGCGGTCGATCGGCTGGGTCGCACTCGACGCTGCGCGTCGCCGCCGTCGGTGAAGCCGGCCGACCGGCGAGCGACCGCCGGCCCAGTCGGTGTCCTGGTACGTAGGCGATGCGGCCGGGTGTGCCACTCGATGACCTCGTTCCACCGCGCTGACCCACGGCATCCGCTCGTCGCGCTCGTTGAACAGCATCGCCAGCCCGCCGCCGGGCCGCAGCACGCGCGCGATCTCGGCCAGCGCCTCGTCGAAGCGGAACCAGTGGAACGCCTGGGCGACCGTCACGGCGTCGACGGACGCGTCGCGGAGCGGGATCGCCTCGGCCGTGCCGTCGAGGACCTCGACGCCGGGCACCGACGCCTGCGAGCTCGCTCGCGCATGCCGGCGACCGGCTCGACGGCGACGACGTCGGCGCCGGTCGGCGACGAGCAGCCGGGTGAGCTTCCCGGTGCCGGCGGCGAGGTCGCACGACCCGCGCCCCGGGCCGACGCCGAGCTCGACGCGCAGCGACGTCGACCGCGCCCGGCGGGTACGACGGTCGTGCCCGCTCGTAGTCGCCGGCCGCCGGCCCGAAGCCGTTCGCCGCGCCGGCGATGTCATGCACTCAGCGGACTCACGTCGACCAGATCGTCGCTCGTCGTAGGGGCGGCCGCGGGGCGGCGCCGTCTCCCGCGTCCACACCATCAGCTTGCGGCGGAAGTAGCAGACCTCCTCGCCGCGCTGGTTGATGCCCTTGGTCTCGACGGTGACGATGCCGCGGTCGCCCTTCGACGTCGAGCTTCTTGTCGAGCACCCGCGTCTCGGCGTAGATGGTGTCGCCGTGGAAGGTCGGCTTGGCGTGCTTGAGCGTCTCGACCTCGAGGTTGGCGATGCACGACGCCGCTGACGTCGGGGACGCTCATGCCCGAGCACGAGCGAGTAGACGAGGTTGCCGACGACGACGTTCTTGCCCGTGCGGGCGTCTCGTGCTCGGCGAACCACGCGTTGGTGTGCAGCGGGTGGTGGTTCATCGTGATCATGCAGAACAGGTGGTCGTCGTACTCGGTGATCGTCTTGCCCGGCCAGTGCTTGTAGATGTCGCCGACCTCGAAGTCCTCGAAGTAGCGGCCGAAGGGTCGGTCGTGGATCGTCACCAGGCCAACGTTAGGAGCGCGGGCCTGCGCCCCAGAACCCGTCAGGTCGCGACGGGTCCGGCTCAGCCCGACTCGGCCTCGAAGTAGACCTCGCCGGTGGGACGGCACTCGCCGTCGACGATGTCGTACGGCACGACCGTCTTCCCGATGTAGGTCTGGTACACGTACAGCTTGGCGCCGGTCTGGTCGCCGTGCTCGACCGTCGCGTAGGCGTAGTCGAACTCCAGCGTCTCCGAGCCACCCGGATCCATCGCCTGCGACGGGAACATCTCGAACCACCCGCTGTGCTCGGACCCGTCCGCGAACACCGACCACGCGCTGAAGCCCTGCGACTTCGCGGCGATCCGCTGCGACGGGTTGCCGGCGGTGACCGCGACGGTCCCGTTCGGCCTCAGGTCGACCGTCACGTCGAGCGGGAGCTCCTTGTCGTAATCGCCACCGGTGCCCTCCCCGTCGCCGCCGGTCCCGGTGCCGTCGTCGGCGCCGCCCGCACGGGTCTCCATGAACGCGAGGAAGGCGGCCCACGTCTGCTCGTCCATGACCCCGCTCTCGGAGACACCGACGGTGCCCTGGACGAACCGGACCTTGCCCTCGGTGCTGTCGTCGTACGTGCCGGTCTCCTCGATCGGGCTGTACATGTCGAAGGCGTTCAGGCACTGCTGCAGGTACGTGACCCACTCGCCCGTGTCGCCCAGCCGTAGCGTCGGTTCTCCTGCCATGTGAGGATCGTCGATCGGCGGCGGATGATCGTCAACGACCTCGAGCACTTCCCGGTCGGGCAGTTCTCGGAGCCCGGACCGCCTCCCCGGTCGAAGGTACGTATCCCGGCATACCGTGCGGAACTCGACCGCAGCACGCTTCGCTACTCTTGGTGACGGCGGGCAGGGATGTGGGATGGGCGCAGGCGCCAGGAGCGACGGTGAGGTTCGTGACCCCATCGACGTGGCGCGCCTCGTGTTCCCGGTGCGGCACATCCTCATCGCGGCCATGGCGCCGCTCGCGCTGCTGCTGCCCGACCTCGACGAGCCTCGGGCGCTCGCGGTCTACGTCCTGCTCGTCGTGCTGCCCGCCGACCTCCTCCTGGCCTACTCGACCCGCCGGAACGGGCGGTGGCCTGCGGTCCAGCCCGCCGCCTTCGGCGTCCTCGGCGGCGTCGCCGTCCTCGTCGACCCGCGCATCTACCCGGCGGTCGCGCTCCTCATCGTGACCGACCTGGCGCTGTCGGCGGTGATGCTCGGGCGCTGGCGGACCATCGCCGGCGGGACCGTCGGACTCGCCGTGCTCGCCGGCGCCGTCGTCGCCGCCGATGTCGCGCGACCCGTGGAACACGTTCGTCGCCATCGCCATCGCCGGCCTCGCCCTCGCCCTCATCCTCGGTGCCATCGCCGAGGAGGAGCGGTCGCTGCGGTTGCGGTACCGCGCTCTCGTGGACGACGTCGACGTCGTCGTGTGGGAGATGATCCCCGGCACCGGGCAGTTCAGCTACGTCAGCCCCCGGGCCGAGGCGCTGCTCGGGTACCCGCTCGCACACTGGTACCGGCGCGGGTTCTGGGAGGACCACCTGCACCCCGTCGATGCCGCCAGGGTCTGCGCCGAGGTCGACGAAGCCGTCGCCGCGGGGGTGGACCACACGCTCGAGTACCGCATGGTCGCCGCCGGCGGGCAGGCCGTCTACCTCCGGGACGCGGGGTCCATCGAGCACGACGCCGCGGGCCGGTCGGTGAACATCCGCGGCGTCATGATGGACGTCTCGGACCGCCGGCGGGCCGAGGACGAGCTCCGGGAGCAAGCCACCCACGACTCGCTCACCGGGCTGGCGAACCGGTGGTTGCTCGTGGAGCGGCTCGAGGCCGCCCTGGCCGAGCCCCAGGGCCGCCGCCGCGGCGTGGCGTTGCTGCTCCTCGACCTCGACGACTTCAAGGAGGTCAACGACACCCTCGGTCACGAGGCCGGTGACAGCCTCCTGGTGGCCCTCGGCGACCGGTTGCGCGACGAGCTCGCCGACTGCGACACCGTGGCCCGTCTCGGCGGAGACGAGTTCGCCGTCCTCCTCACCGCCGACGCCGACGAGGGCGTGGCCGTCGCCGCCGCCACGCGTCCAGGCCATCCTCGAGCGTCCGTTCGAGGTCGGTGGCCTCCAGCTCCACTGCGGGGCCAGCATCGGCATCGCCCTGCACCCCGGTCACGGCGACGACGTCGCCACGCTGATCGCTCGCGCCGACATCGCCATGTACCTCGCCAAGCGGAGCGGTCGCCCCTGGGCGGTGTACGAGCCCGCCCTCGACGAGACGAGCGTCCGGCGCCTCACCATGCTCGGCCAGCTCCGACGAGCCATCGCCGATGACGAGCTCGACCTGGAGTTCCAGCCCTGCTTCGACCTGGCGACGGGCCGGGCCGTGGCCGTGGAGGCCCTCGTCCGGTGGACACATCCCGACCAGGGGCGCGTCGAGCCCCACCGACTTCATCCGCCTCGCCGAGGTGTCCGGTCTGATCCAACCCCTGTCGCGGTGGGTCGTCGAGCACGCCGTCGACAGCCAGCAGGCGGCGGGGACCGACCTCCAGCTCTCCGTGAACCTCTCGGCCCGCAACCTGGTCGAGTCCGACCTCGTCGGGTGGCTCGCCGAGCTGCTCGCCGCCAAGGGCTTCCCGCCGGAGCGGCTCGTGCTCGAGGTGACCGAGTCCGAGGTCATGAGCGACGTCGGAGCCGCGCTCGAGGCCCTCCGCCACCTGCGGGGCCTCGGGGTCGGTGTCGCCATCGACGACTTCGGCACGGGCCGCTCCGCGCTCGCCTACCTCAAGTCGCTCCCCATCGACGAGCTGAAGATCGACCGCGCCTTCGTCGCCGGCATCGGCACCAACAGCCGCGACGCCGCCATCTGCGGGTCGATCGTCGACCTCGCCCACCGGCTCGGCCTGCGGGTCGTCGCCGAAGGGGCCGCCAGCGACGCCGACCTCGACACGCTCCGCCGGCTCGGCTGCGACCGGGCCCAGGGCTACTTCCTCGGCTTCCCGGTGGCGGCCGACGGCCTCGCCGGGCTGGCGTCGAGGTTCGTCGGGGACACGGGCGACGATGTGGCCGGCGGACTAGCGCGTCAGCTAGCTTCCGGGCCCATGCCGGCACCGGATCTCAACGCTGCGGCGTCCGCCGTCGACATCGCCCGTGACGTCGTGGGGGCGGGCGTGCGTGCCCTCGCCGCCGCCGGCGGACCCGACGTGGCCCAGGTCCTCGCCTACGACGTCGCCCACGCCGCCGTCGGCGGTCGAGACGGCGCGGGCGCTGCTCGACTACGGCGCCAAGGGCGACGTCGAGGGCGCCATCACGTGCGCCTTCGTCGCCGACGCGGTCGCCGACCTCGGGGCGAGGCTGTGGGGCCGCGAGCCGCTGTGGGGCGTCGAGCGCCGGACGCCCTCGACGCGGCCCGCGCCTTCGTGGCCGCCTGGCGCGATCCGGCCGTGCGTCGCCGAGCTGGCGGGCGACGACCGGTCCCCGCCACCTCGACGACGACTTCGAGCTCGTGCAGGACACCTTCCGCCGCTTCGCCGAGGACAAGCTGCGGCCGGTCGCCGAGCACGTCCACCGGCACAACGCCGACATCCCCGAGGACATCATCGCCGGGCTCGGCGAGATGGGGGCCTTCGGCCTGTCGATCCCGGAGGAGTACGGCGGCTGGGGCACGGGCGGCGAGTCCGAGTACATCGGCATGGTCGTCGCCACCGAGGAGCTGTCGCGCGGCTCGCTCGGCGCCGGCGGCTCGCTCATCACCCGGCCCGAGATCCTGACCCGGGCCCTGGTCAAGGGCGGCACCGAGGAGCAGAAGCAGCGGTGGCTGCCCCGCATGGCGACCGCCGAGCTGCTCAACGCCGTCGCCGTCACCGAGCCCGACTACGGCTCCGACGTCGCCGGCATCAAGGTCACGGCGACGCCGACGCCGGATGCGGGGATGGCGCCGGTCCGGCTGGCTCGTGAACGGGGTCAAGACGTGGTGCACCTTCGGCGCCCGCGCCGATCTCCTGATGCTGCTCGCCCGCACCGACCCCGACCGGTCCAAGACGCATCGCGGGCTGTCGCTCTTCGTCGTCGAGAAGCCGCGCGGCCGAGGGCGACGGGTTCGTGCTCGAGCGGCGAGCGGGGCGGTCGCATGGAGGGCCGTCCGATCGACACCATCGGCTACCGGGGCATGCACTCCTACGAGATCGCCTTCGACGGCTGGTTCGTGCCGGCGGCGAACCTCGTCGGCGGCGACGAGGGGCTCGGCCAGGGCTTCTACCTCCAGATGGCCGGGTTCGAGAACGGCCGGCTGCAGACCGCGGCACGGGCCATCGGCGTCATGCAGGCCGCCTACGAGGCGGCACGGGCCTACGCCGAGGACCGGGTCGTCTTCGGCAAGCCCATCGCCGACTACCAGCTGACGCAGGCCAAGCTCGGTCGCATGGCGGTCACGATCCAGGCCGCGCGCCAGTTCGCCTACGTGGTGGCCCGGCTGATGGCGAAGGGCGAAGGCACCCTCGAGGCCGCGATGGTCAAGGCGTACGTGTGCAAGGCGGCCGAGTGGGTCACGCGCGAGGCCCAGCAGATCCACGGCGGCATGGGCTACGCCGAGGAGTACGACGTGAGCCGCTACTTCGTCGACGCCAGGGTCCTGTCGATCTTCGAGGGCGCCGACGAGACGCTCTGCCTCAAGATCATCGCCCGCCGCCTGGTCGAGCAGGTCGACAGCGTCCTCGGCCTAGAGTCGCCGCGGTCGATCCTGACCGGACTCAGTCGTCGCCCGGCGAGCGGGCGCGGCCGGCGCGCTCGCCTCGCGTGACGAACTTCGTGGCCATCTTGCGGGACGCCTCGTCGATCATCTCGTCGCCGAACATGACCGCGCCCTTGCCCTCGCCCTCGGTGGCCTGCTCGTACGCCTCGAGGATGTCCCAGGCCCGGTCGAACTGCTCCTGGGTCGGGCTGAAGACCTCGTTGACCACCGGCACCTGGTCGGGGTGCAGCGTCCACTTGCCGTCGAAGCCGAGGATGCGGGCGCGCATCGCAGTAGTCGCGCAGGCCCTCCTGGTCGCGGACCTTGAGGTACGGCCCGTCGATGACCTGGAGGCCGTTGGCCCGGCCGGCCATGAGGATCTTGTTGAACACGTAGTGGAAGTGGTCGCCGGGGTACTCCGGGATCTGCACGCCACCGGTGAGCACCGGCATCTCCATCGACGCGGCGAAGTCGGCAGGACCGAAGATGATCGTCTCCAGCCGTGGCGACGCGGCGCAGATCTCCTCGACGTTGATGAGCCCCTGCGCCGTCTCGATCTGGGCCTCGATGCCGATGTGGCCGATGGGCAGCCCGGCCTGGATCTCGCACTGACGGAGCACCATGTCGGCCGCGACGACCTGGGCCGCGCTCTCGACCTTGGGCAGCATGATCTCGTCGAGCCGCTCGCCCGAGCGTCGTCGACGATCTCGATGAGGTCGAACACCGTCCACTTCGTCGACCAGTCGTTGATGCGGACGCAGACGACCTTGTCGCCCCAGTCGCCGTTCTTGATCGCGTCGGCGATGACGGCCCGGGCGCCCTCCTTCTCCTTGGGTGCGACCGAGTCCTCGAGGTCGAGGAAGACCATGTCGACCGGCAGCGACTGGGCCTTCTCGACGAAGCGGGCGTTCGACCCCGGGACGGCGTGGCAGGAGCGGCGGGGCAGGTCACGGGTGCGCTCGGACATGCGGGCCAGCGTAGGGGTGGGCTTCGCGGGCGGCCAAGGTCGGCTGCCGCCCGCCGCCCAGCGCGTCCTAGCCTCGCCGCGTGCCCGTCGATCCCGCCTCGCTGGTCGACCTCGACCGCTACCCGGTGCTCGATCTCGACGCCCGCGGTGGCGGCGTCGCCGACCACCATGCCGCGGAGCTGCGATCGACCGGCGTGTCGATCCTGCCCGGCTTCATCCGCGACGAGGCGGTGGCGGCGCTCGTCACCGAGTGCGACGCGCTCGCTCTGGGCGCATACCACCAGGACGTGCAGGGCACCCCGTACCTCGAGCTCCCCGACGCCGGAGCCTGGCCTGCCGGCCACCCGCGGGTGACGTGGAGCCGATCGTCGGTGCACACCGTCGCCTACGACCGGTTCGACGGTGACACGTCGGCGCTGCGAGCCCTGTTCGAGTGGGATCCGCTGCTCGCCTTCGTCGGCCGCATCCTCGGACGCGCGCCGCTGCACCGCTACGCCGACCCGCTCGGCGCCATGAACCTGGCCGTCATGGTCGAGGGCGACGAGCTCGGCTGGCACTACGACCAGACCGACTTCGTCGTCTCCCTCGCCGTCCAGTCGAGCGAGGCCGGCGGCGAGTTCGAGAACGTGCAACGGCTGCGATGGGCCGCCGCCGAAACGGACGTCGACGGCGCCATCGACGAGCGCTACGACGACGTGGCGTCGGTGCTGGCCGGCTCGTCGGGCGAGCGGGTCACGACGGTGCCGATGACCCCGGGGACCTTGATGCTGTTCGAGGGCCGCTGGTCGCTGCACCGGGTCACCCCCGTCGTGGGACCGACGCCGCGGTACGTCGGGCTGTTCGGCTACGACACGAAGGCGGGCACGATGTCCTCCGACCTGCTCAAGCTCGTGCGCTACGGGCGGGCGTCGTGATGGAGATCGGGGAGTCCTTCGTCGGCAGCGGCGCCAACGCCGCCCATGTGAACACCGTGCTCGGCCGGCGCGACGGCCCGGTGGGCGCGGCGTGGGCGACGGCGCTGGCCACGCCGACCGCCGGCCACGCGCCGTTCGTCGCCGTGCTGCATCCCGGCATGCCGGTGAAGCCGTTCACCCTCTTCGTCAACAAGGCGCAGATCACCGGGCCGGCGCACGCCCGCCTCACCTGGGGACCGGCCCACGCCGGGGTCGCCGCCGGCGTCGCCGATGCCGTCGCCGCCGAGGTCCTCAGCGAGGACGAGGCCGACGGGCTCGTGCTGGTCGCAGCGGTCTGGGTCGATCCGACGGCCGACGACGCCGCCGCCGTGTTCGCCAACAACCGCGAGGCAGTCCGCGGCGCGTCGATCATCGGCCGGGCCGGCCTCCCGTCGGCTCGCGACGCCGCCTCGAAGCGCAACGACGCCTGGAACCCCTTCTACAAGCCGAGCACCTGACGAGCCGGGTGCCAGGGACGGCGCAGAGCGAACCAGCCAGCTACGCGGCGGCCTCGAGGTCGCTCGGGAGGAGCTGCTCGGTGATCAGCCGCTCGAAGCGGGTGGGGTCTCCTGCGGTGAAGGCGCGGCAGAGCCGCAGCCCGTCGAGGTAGCAGAAGATGTAGGCCCGCCACGTGAGGTCGGTCTGGAACTGGACGACCTTCTTGGCCCGGGCCGTCGGCAGCAGCGCCCAGCGCTCGGCGTAGGTGACGGCGTCGTCGGGGTCGGCGCCGCGGTCGTGCAGCAGGAACGCCACGTTGCCGCGCACCCCGTCGAGCGCCTCCGTGGCCTGGGAGACGCGGGCCGCGACCTCGGCGTCGTACGGGATGCCGAGCGGGCGCAGGTGATCGGCCACCGTGGGCTCGGGCCGCGCACCGCAGATGACCTCGAGCCCGAGGTCGGCCAAGCCCTCGGCGAGGAGGCACTGCGGGGCGCCGACGACGAAGATCGTCTCCTCGAGGCGCCGGCGCTGGCGCACGAGACCGGCCTCCTTGCGGCTGTGCTCGGTGTGGTGGCCGGGGTAGGCCTCGTGGGCGACGAGGTGCCCGAGCGAGGTGGCCAGGACCGGGAGGTCGGTGTTGATCACGACCCGGCTGCGCAGCCCGCCCAGGTAGTAGTTGAAGCCCGACCACGGTTCGTCGGTCACGAGGTCGAAGTCGACGTGCTCGCCCTCGGGGAGGCCGAAGGCGCGTTCGGTCCGCTCGCGGAAGTCCTCGGCGAGGGAGGCGATGGCCGGGCCGCAGCTTGTCGACCGGGACGGCTTGGGCCTCCTTCCACGCGATGTAGCGCTCCGGCAACGGCCCGCTCCCGGGCAGGACCTCGTCGAGGGCGCGGTGGGCGCCGGCGAAGGCCTCCTCGTCGACGAAGCGAGGGGTGACGCCGTAGCAGCGCTCGATCTCCTCGACGAACGGGATCGGCACGCCGGCCAGCCGCTCGGCCGTCGTGCGGAGCCCGGCGGCCTGGGCGTGGATCCAGCGGCGCCGGTGCGGGTCCTCGGCGGCGTCGTCGACCGGGACGCCGGCGTCGAGATCGGCCAGGAGGCGCCGGGCGTCGTCGGCCAGGGCCTCGGGCGGGCGCGGCGGCTCGGCGGCGACGCGGTCGGCGAGGGCCGGGGGCCCGTAGTACGCGTCGACGAGCCCCTCGACGTGGCGCCCGAGGCGCAACCCGAGCTCGAGGTAGCGCTCGACGAGGTTCACGCCAGCTTCGAGCGGAGGAAGGCGACGGTCTCGTTCCAGGCCGTGTCGGACTCCGCCTTGTCGTGCACCTCGGGACGGGTGTCGTTGAAGAAGGCGTGGTCGACGCCGGGGTGGACGTGGAGGTCGGCCTCCTTGCCCAGGTCGTCCAGGGTCTGCTGCAGCTTGGCCACGGCCTCGGGGCCGAAGAACCCGTCGAGCTCGGCGTAGTGGCCCTGGACGGCGGCTTCGAGCTTGGACCAGTCGGGCTGCGCCGCCTCCCACGGGATGACGCCGTACCACGGCACGCACGCCTTGACGGCGTCGGGCCGCAGGCAGGCGAGGGCGAGGGCGAGCCCGCCACCCATGCAGAACCCGGTGACCCCGACGGCATCGCGTCCGGTCACCTCCTGGAGCTTGGCCACCGCGCCCGACAGGTCCTTGGCGGCCTGCTCGATGTTGAGCGCCATCATGAGCTTGCCGGCCTCGTCGGGCTCGGTCGTGGCCTCGCCCCGGTAGAGGTCGGGCGCGAGGGCCGCGAACCCCTCGGCGGCGAAGCGGTCGCAGACGTCCTTGATGTGGGGCACCAGCCCCCACCACTCCTGGATGACGACCAGCGGGAGCCCGCCACCACCCTCGGGTGTCGCCAGGTAGCCGGATGCCGTGCCCCCGTTGCTGGGGAACTCCACCATGTCGCTCATGGGCGGCGACCCTACCGGCCCTCGTTCAGTCGGGCATCGGCACGACGGCGGCGACGAGGGCCTCGGCCGTCGTCGGCTGGAGGGACTCGGCAACCACCTCGAACTCGGGCGCCCGCAGGGTTCCGTCGAGCTGGACGACGGTCGTCCCGAACAGGACCTCGTAGCCGTCGAACCGCGACGGCAACCCGCCGTAGGTCTGGTCGTACGGCGTGTCGTCGTAGGCCAGGGCGCAGGTCTGCGGAAGCAGGAACACGACGAGGTTGTCCACGTCGGCGTCGTCGGCGTAGACGAGCTGGACCTGGGGGCAGCCCTCGAGGGTGCGCTCCGCCGGCAGCACCAACACGCTGCGCAGCTGCGTGCCGACCGGTGGGGCCGCCGGCGCCACGAGCGGCGTGTCGGCGAAGGCGGCCAGCTCCTCTTCGTCGATGTCGGGCGTCGGGTCGAGCTGGTCGGCGGTCGGGGCGACGACCGGCTCGACGCCGTCGAAGTCGTAGGCGACCTCGACCTCGACGGCGCCGCCGAGATCGACGCTCACGGTCGCCGACACCGGGGTGCCGTCGGCATCGACACGCAGCTCCGCCCCGATCGGCTCGACGTCGTCGACCTCGGCGTACAGCTCCTCGGCGAGCGCGGGGACGAAGGCGTCGGTGCGCAGGACGACGTCGTCGCCGTCCTGCTCGGCCTCGACGTCGCCCGCGAACATCGTCTCGTAGAACCCGGCCACGTCGACGGTGGCGAGCTCGACCGACGCTTGGAAGGCCGCGCTCACGACCTCGTCGGCGAAGACCTGCTGTCCGGCGTCGGCGATGCCGTCGAGCTCCTCCAGCATGCCCTCGGCCGTGAGCTCCGAGCGCGGCCGCTGGTCGTAACGCTCGGTCGCGATCGTGTCCGCCGTTCCCTCGCGGATGAACGCCAGGGCGTCGACGACGATGACCTCGCTCACGAGGGAGTCGATCGTCGTGGTCTGGCGGTAGTGGTCCGGATCCTCCACCTCACCCACCGTCGCGAGCGGCGCCCCGAGGTCGAACCGGTGCCCGCTGGGCGGCACCCGCACGACGACGTCCTCGGCCGCCAAGCTCGTGCCGCTCGTCGTGCTCGTCCCGCTCGCCGACTCCTCGTCGCCGGTGTCCTCGTTGCGTTCGAGCACGTCGCCGACCGACTCCCCACCGTCGCACCCGAGGAGCACGGCGGTGGCGGCGACGAGCACCGCCGTCGCCGCCGCCCGCCGGGATGACATCAGTACGTGCCGCCGAGCTTCGTGTGGTCCCAGCTCACGGTGCGGTCGACGTTCAGGATGACGGCGGCCCGGTTCCTCGCCATCGCCGCCGCGATCGGCTCGGCGTCGGCCGGGTTCGTGAGGTCGATGTAGCGCTCGACGACGCTGCGAGCGATCGGCATGAGCACGTCGGGATCCTCGGTGACCTCGGCCGTGCCGACGAGCTCCACGCCCCGGAGGTTCTCGTACTGGTCGCCGGTCTCGACGAGCGCCGTGATGCTCGGGTCGCGCCGCAGGTTCTGGATCTTCTGGCTCTTGGCGAAGGTCTCGAAGGCGACCCGGCCGTCGCCGGTGAAGCCGTACCACATGGCCACGAGGTGGATCGTCCCGTCGTGGTTGTGGGTCGCGATGTTCATCACGCCGCCGCCCCGCCAGGAACGCGTCGACCTCCTCCTCGGTCATCCGGATGAGGTCACGACGCTTCGGCATGACGAGGTTCTAGCTCGTCGCCGAACCGGAGGTTCGGCGACGCACAGAACGGCGGCGGCCTCCGGCCGCCACTGCAGGCGTCCTCGGCGGGGAGACCCGCCTGCGGCGCATCCCTGGCGGGTCCCGCCCCCAGACGCCCCATGGCGGCTGAGGCCGCCGCCTTCGGCTCGTCGCCGAGCCTCCGGTTCGGCGACGCTCACAACCGCGGTACGGCTCGAAGGAGCTCGGCGGCGACGGGGCAGTCGGGGTTGGCGAGGGCGAGGGCGGTCTCGATCGGGCCGACGGGCCCGGTGACGCGGTCGACGAGATCGGCGGGCACGACCTCGTCGACGCCCCTCCCACGGTTCGCCTCGCTGCTCCGCCGCGACACGCCCGCAGCAGGGCGGCGAACAGAGGCTCGGGCAGCCGGCGCCCGAGACCGACCACCGCCCAGACGGGGACGCCGGCGTGCCGGGCGACGGCGGCGGCGGCGCGGGAGCCGGCGACGGCCACCGAGCGCGTCGGGACCGGTGGCGGACGCCTCGAGGAGCACGAGGTCGGCGCTGACGACGGCGGCGGCGAGCCCCGTCACGGGTACGTCCACGGCGTCGACCCCCTCGTAGCGGAGGCGCCGGACGAGCCCGCTGCCCTCGTCGAGGGCGTCGACGGCGAGGACCTCGGCGTCGCCTCGGCGGGCGAGCGCCTCGCCGGCCAGCTCCGGCCAACCCAGCACGCACACCGTGGCGTCGGTCGGCAGGGCGTGGACCAGCTCCTCGACCGTCGGGTCGTCCTCCATCTCGTCGGCGCAGCGCCAGCCCTCCTCGTCGGGATCACCGACGGTCGTGAGGACACGGGCGGCGAGCCACCACAGCGGTCCGGCCGTCGGATGGCGGTCGAGGACGCGCCGGCAGGCGGTCACGAGTCCCGCCGGGTCGAAGCCGAGACCGCCGAGCGCGCCCGCCGTCTCCCGGACCAGGATCGACATGGGCGCGCCGGACGAGCGGGCCACGTACCGCAGCCGCTCGATCGGGTGCATCGAGCCGGTGACCCTACGGGGAGCAGGCGGGATCTGCTTCGTGGCCGGGACGTCCGCTACGTTCCGGCCCGCTATGGCGACCGATCCCCCCGCCGACCTCCTGCTCGACCCCCTCCAGGGTGAGCCCCGGACCGTCGCCGAGTGGCTCACCAACTTCCACCTGTGCCTCGTCGTGCTCGACCCGTTCACGAACGAGAGCGCGTGGATCCTCGAGACGGCGGGGCGGATCCTGTCGGTGTACGCCGCCGCCGATGTCCGGGTCGGCTGGCTCGTCACTGCCACCGACGACGAGGCGCGCCAGTTCCTCGGACCGTGGGCCACGGAGTTCCTGACGTTCACCGACCCCGACCGGACGGTCGTGAAGGCGCTCGGACTGCAGGAGCTGCCGGCGGTCGTGCACCTCAACATGTCCGTCGCCACCGAGGCGGCCGCCGAGGGCTGGAACCCGGCGGCGTGGCGCGAGGTCCTCGAGAACCTGTCGAGGATCCTGTCGTGGAGCCGACCGGTGCTGCCGGTGCCCGGCGACCCCGCCGCCTACGCCGGCACCCCCGCCGTCGGCTGACCCCGAAGCTGCGGCAACCGCCGGCGGTCTCCGCCCGCGGCTACCTCGACTCCCCACCCTTCGTGAGGGCGAGGGGGTCGAGCGTCGCGTCGAGGGTGGCCTCGTCGAGGAGGCCCTTGTCGAGGACGACCTCGCGGATCGAGCGGCCCGACGCGACCGCCTCCTTGACGATGCCGGCAACGACCTCGTAGCCGAGGATCGGGTTCAGGGCCGTCGCCACCTGCGGGGTCGACTCGGCGTACCGCCGGCACCGCTCGACGTCGGCCTCGATCCCGTCGACGCACCGCTCGGCGAACAACACCGCCACCGTGCCCAGGAGCTCGATGGACTCGAGCAGGTTGCGGGCGAGGACGGGCAGCTGGACGTTGAGCTCGAAGTTGCCGCGGGCGCCGGCCCAGGCCACGGCGGCGTCGTTGCCGATCACCTGGGTCGCCACCTGGAGCACCGCCTCGCACAGGACGGGGTTCACCTTGCCGGGCATGATCGAGCTGCCCGGCTGGAGGTCGGGGAGGCGCAGCTCCCCGAGACCAGCCGCCGGGCCCGAGCCCATCCAGCGGATGTCGTCGGCCACCTTGGTGAGGGCGACGGCGACGACCCGGAGGAGCCCGGACGCCTCGACCAGCGCGTCACGCGACGCGTTGTGCGCCATGTGGTCGGCGGCCTCCGTCAGCGGGAGCTTGGTCTCCTTCGCCAGCCGGGCGATCACCGCGGCGGCGAAGCCCTCCGGCACGTTGATGCCGGTCCCGACGGCGCTGCCGCCGAGCGGCAGCTCCCCGATGCGGGGCAGGCCGGCCCGCAGCCGCTCGGCCGCCTGCTCGACCTGCGTCGCGTAGCCGCCGAGCTCCTGGCCGAGGGTCACGGGCGTGGCGTCCATGAGATGGGTCCGGCCGGCCTTGACGACGTCGCGCAGCTCCCGCTGCTTGGCCCGCAGGGAGCGTGCCAGTTGCGTGAGGGCGGGCAGCAGGTGGCGGTCGATCCGCTCGGCGGCCGCCAGGTGGATCGCCGCCGGGAACTGGTCGTTCGACGAGAGCGGTGCGTTGACGTCGTCGTTCGGGTGGACGGCACGACCGGTGCGCTCCGACGCCAGGGTGGCGAGCACCTCGTTGACGTTCATGTTCGTCGAGGTGCCGGAGCCGGTCTGGAAGGTGTCGATGGGGAACTGGTCGTCCCACTGCCCCGCCACGACCTCGGCGGCGGCGGCCCGCACGGCGCTGGCCACCGGGCGCGGCACCCGCTTCCGGGCCCCGTTCTCGGCGGCGACCGCCCCCTTGATGCGGGCCAGGGCCTGCACGACCGGCAGGGCGACCCCTCGACCCGAAACCGGGAAGTTCTCCACCGCCCGCTGGGTCTGGGCCTGCCACTTGGCCTTGGCCGGGACCCTGACCTCGCCCATCGTGTCGCGCTCGACGCGGAACCGTGCCATGACCCGACGGTACCCATGAGGGCCGGTACCCTCCTCCGTCCATGGGGAACGGATGGCGAGCGGCGTGGGCCGGCGTGCTGGTGCTCGGCGCCCTCGGGGTCGCCGCCTGCAGCGACGACAGCGACGACCAGGCGGCCGAGGAGGACGTGGTCACCGAGGAGGAGTACGCCGCCGAAGCCGAGCGGCTGTGCGCGCAGCACGCGGCCGAGCTCGCCGACGAGGAGGTCGACATGGTCGCCGACGGCCAGTCCGACGCCGACGTCGTCTCCTACATCCAGGTCGAGGTCATCCCCCGGACCCGGGCGATCATGCAGGGGCTCGTCGACTTCGGCCTGCCCCCGGCGCGCGCAGCCGAGATCGTCCAGGCCTTCAACGAGATCGACGCCCAGCTCTCCAGCGTGAACTCCGACCCGTACGGCTACGTCGACCGGAGCCGCCGACGGCGACCCGAGCGACGAGGGCACCCTCGAGACGTCCAACGCCTACATCGACGAGCGCCTCGCCATCGCCGAGGTCCCCTGCCTGCAGGACGCCTCGCCCTGAGCTCGGCAGGCGCCGAGTTCCGCTGATCGGGGCCCGGCCACCACACTGGCCGGCCGTGCCCGCCTCCGCTGCCATCGCCCGTCGCCTCGGCGGCCCGCCGCGCGGCGGCGCCGGCACGGTCGCTTCGCCATCGGCGCCGCCGCCGTGCTGGTCATCGCGGTCGGTCTCATCGCCGTCGACAGCCGGGACGACGACGGGTTCGACGACGACGCGACCGCGCTCTGCACGGAGTTCGCCGCACGGGTCCAGGACGAGTTCCAGCTGTCGTTCCCCGAAGGGGTCCCGAGCGACGCCGCCTTCGCCGAGTACGCGTCGCACGCCTTCGCCGACACGATGGACGAGCTGCTCGACGAGCTCACAGCCGTCGAACCCCCGGGCGCGGTGGCGGACATCATCGCCGGCTACCGCAGCGTGCTCGCCGACCTCCGCGCCCGGCCGGAGGACTTCGTCACCGAGAATCCCTTCGCCGCCCTGGCGGCCCAGTTCGACGCCGAGGGCCTGCCCGCCTGCGGCACCGGTTTCTTCGCCCCGGCGGCAGCCCCGGAATAGCGTCGGGCCCCGATGCCGTCGTCGCCTCCGTTCGCCTTCACCGAGCTGCTGCCGATCGATCACCACCACCCGGGCACGCAGTGGCGCCGGCTCACGACCGATGGCGTCACGACGGTCGAGGCGGCCGGCCGCCGCTTCGTGCAGGTCGAGCCCGAGGTGCTCACGGCCCTGACCCGGGAGGCGTTCCGCGACATCTCCCACCTGCTCCGTTCGAGCCACCTCGCCCAGCTCCGCGCCATCCTCGACGACCCCGAGGCCTCGCCCAACGACCGGTTCGTCGCCCTCGACCTGCTGAAGAACGCGTGCATCGCCGCCGGCGGCGTCCTGCCGATGTGCCAGGACACCGGGACGGCCATCGTGATGGGCAAGAAGGGCCAGCACGTCCTGACGGGCGGGCCCGACGATCTCAGTGACGAGGCGGCCATCAGCCGTGGCGTGCACGCCGCCTACACCGAGCTGAACCTGCGGTACTCGCAGCTGGCGCCGCTCACGACGTGGGAGGAGGCCAACACCGGCACGAACCTGCCGGCGCAGATCGACCTGTACGCCACCGGCGGCGACGAGTACGAGCTGCTGTTCATGGCGAAGGGCGGGGGCTCGGCCAACAAGTCGCTGCTGTTCCAGGAGACCAAGGCGCTGCTCAACCCGGCCACGCTCATCGGCCTGGCTCGACGAGCGGCTGCGCACGCTGGGCACGTCGGCCTGCCCGCCGTACCACCTCGCCCTCGTGATCGGCGGCACGTCGGCCGAGCTGGCGTTGAAGACGGCGAAGTACGCGTCGGCGCGGTACCTCGACTCGTTGCCCACGGAGGGCTCCGCGCTCGGGCACGGCTTCCGCGACCTCGAGCTCGAGGCCGAGGTGCTGGCGCTCACCCAGCGATTCGGGATCGGCGCCCAGTTCGGCGGCAAGTACTTCTGCCACGACGTCCGCGTGATCCGCCTGCCCCGCCACGGCGCCTCGTGCCCGGTGGCCATCGCCGTGTCGTGCTCGGCCGACCGACAGGCGCTCGCCCGGATCACCGCCGACGGCGTCTTCCTCGAGCAGCTCGAGACCGACCCGGCTCGCTTCCTGCCCGAGCCGACCGACGACGACCTGGCCGCCGACGTCGTGCGCGTCGACCTCGGTCGCCCGATGGACGAGATCCGGGCCGAGCTCAGCCGCCACCCGGTCAAGACCCGGCTGTCGCTGAGCGGCCCGATGGTCGTTGCCCGCGACATCGCCCACGCCAAGATCGCCGAGCGCCTCGACGCCGGCGAGTCGATGCCCGCCTACCTCCGCGACCACTGCGTGTACTACGCCGGGCCGGCCAAGACGCCCGCCGGCTACGCGTCGGGCTCGTTCGGCCCCACCACCGCGGGGAGGATGGACTCCTACGTCGAACGGTTCCAGGCCGCCGGCGGCTCCTACGTGATGCTGGCGAAGGGCAACCGCTCGGCGGCCGTGACGAAGGCCTGCGCCGAGCACGGCGGCTTCTACCTCGGTTCGATCGGTGGCCCGGCGGCACGCCTGGCCCAGGACTGCATCCGCAAGGTCGAGGTCCTCGAGTACCCCGAGCTCGGCATGGAGGCCGTCTGGCGCATCGAGGTCGAGGACTTCCCCGCCTTCGTCGTCGTCGACGACAAGGGCAACGACTTCTTCGCCGAGGTCAGCACCCCGGTCAGGCTGGAATCAGCACGGGCCAAGCCCTAGCAAGACGGGCGCGGCGGTTCGCCCTCGACCTAGGCCGCAGGGCCTTCGTGAAGAACTCGTCGCTCGAGGCCAGGTTGGCGGCGAGGGCGACGTCGTCGAGGCGGAGCAGCTCGCCGACCCAGAACTGCCGGCCGGCGCCGTCGGGGAGCCGGCCGAGGCACCTTGATGTAGAGGCCGTCGACCCGCCGGCCCCGCGACTCCACCGACGCGTAGAACCCGCCGGCGATCGACGAGGCGGGGACGCCGCGCCGGTGCTCGCCCGCCCAGAAGCTCAGCCCGGCCGGGGTCGGCGGCCCGCTCGAGGAGGTCGCGGAACAGCGCCGAGACGAAGGACTCCGACGTGCCGCCGCTGCGCTGGACGTACTCGGGCGAGCCGTAGAACAGGGCGCCGACGTCGGTGAGGCGCATGCCGCCGCGCACCCGACCGATCCAGTAGGCGAGCCCGTCGGGGTCGGCCACACGGCCGAGGGCCTTGCTGTACAGCTCGCGGATCGACACGCTGAGCCACTCGTCGCTGCGCGCCATCGTGTCGCAGAAGGCGGGGATGGTGATGACGCCTTCGATGATGCGACGGGACCAGTAGTCCTTGCCCGAGGCGTCGGCCGGGCGGCCGAGGAAGACCTTGTAGGCGGCGTCGACGAACTTGTTCAGCTCGGGCAGGGTGGGACCGAGGTTCACGCCGCTGAACCGGCCCGCCTGCGCGTAGAGGTCGAGGATCTTGCTGGCGTAGTTCGGGTCGGATGCCCAGGTGCCGGAGAGCTGCTGGACGGTCTGCACCTTGCCCTTGATGGACGTGGGGATGACGTTGATCGTCCGGTCGAACGTGCCGTCGCGACACGGCGGGCCGGGCAGCTCGCCGGGGAGGGCGGTCGTGGCCTGGGTGGCACCGGGCTGGGCGTAGGCCCAGAGGTGGTGGATGTGGCGGCGGACGCCGTAGACGGCGTGGGACTTGATGATGACCTTCAGGCCGCCGCAGCCGTCGCAGGCCCCGATGCCGGCGAAGTTGTTGTCGGTGTTCAGCACCTGGCCGCCGGCCGGGTAGCTGAAGCTCCCGGTCTCGAGCACCGCCTGGCAGAAGGCGATGTCGCCGGCGACGCCCTGCTGGATGCCCTCGTCCTGGTAGTAGGCGGTGAGGCTCTCGATCGGCACCGTGGCGCGGTAGTTCGCCACCCGCGTCGCGCTCGACTTGAACCAGTTCGCCAGCTGGATGGCGTTCAGCTGGGGCGGCCGCAGCAGCGCCGTCGGCGTCGCGCCGGCCGGGGAGGCGTCCCACCCCAGGCGCAGCGTCGCCGCCGCGAAGGCCACGGCACCCGCTCCCGCGATGAAGGTCCGTCGGTTCGCCTGGGCTCCATGCACGAACGACGAGGGTAACCAACCACCACCGGAGCGGAGGCGCAGGGTGGGCCGGAGCGACCCAGAGGCTCAGGCGAGCTCGACGAGGTCGAGGAGGTCCTCGGACCAGTAGTCGAGGTCGCCGTCGGGCATCAGAAGGGCGCGGTCGGGGGCGAGGTCGCGGACGAATCCGGGGTCGTGGCTCACGATGACCATCGTCCCGCCCCACGACGCGAGCGCGGCGGCGACCGCCTCCCGCGACGGCGGGTCGAGGTTGTTCGTCGGCTCGTCGAGCAGCAGCACGTTGCGCCGCCCGGCGACGAGCAGGGCGAGGGCGAGCTTGGTCTTCTCCCCGCCCGACAGCGTGCCGGCGTCCTGATGGACCTTGTCGCCGGTGAGGCCGAACATGCCGAGCAGCCGGCGCCGCTCCTCCGTGGCCAAGCCGGGAGCGGCCTCGCCCATGTGATGGAGCAGGGAGCGGCCCGCCTCGATGCCCTCGTGCTCCTGCGCGTAGTAGCCGACCGACACCTGGTGACCCCACTCGACCGTGCCGGAGTCGGCCTCCGACGTGCCGGCGAGGATCCGGAGCAGCGAGGTCTTGCCGGCGCCGTTGAGCCCGAGCACGAGGAGCCGCTCACCGCGACCGATGTCGAAGGCGACGTCCTCGAACACGGGCGGGCCGCCGCCGTAGGACTTCTTCAGCCCGTCGACGCACGAGGGCGGTGCGGCCCGACGGCGGCGGGTCGGGCAGGCGCAGGCGCAGGCCGCGACGGGCCGACGGGGCGACGACGCCCTCGGACTGGATGCGGGCGATGCGGGTCTCGAGGGCGTTGGCGAAGGCGGCCTTGGACTGCTTCGCCCCCCACTTGTCGACGAGCGTCTGCAGCCGGGCGACCTCGGCCGCCTGGCGGGCGGCGACCTTGGCCTGGCGGGCCTCGTCGGCCGCCCGTGCCGTCACGTACTGCGTGTAGGTGCCCTTGTACTCGACGATCGTGCCCACGTCGGCCTCCGACGGCCGGTCGAGGTGCAGCACGCGGGTGATCGACTCGTCGAGGAGCTCGATGTCGTGGGACACGACGACGAGCGCGCCCCGGTAGCCGCGCAGGAACTCGAGGAGCCAGTCGCGGGCGTCGTTGTCGAGGTGGTTCGTCGGCTCGTCGAGCATGAGGAGGTCGGTCCCGGCGAAGAGGATCCGGGCCAGCTCGACGCGGCGGCGCTCGCCGCCGGAGAGGACGCCGAGGGGCCGGTCGCCCCGGTCGCGGCGCAGGCCCAGCCCGGCGAGCAGGCGGCGGGCCTCGGACTCCGCGGCGTAGCCCCCGGCGTGCTCGAAGGCGTCGTGGGTCCGGCTCCAGCGGGCGACGATCGCCTCGTCCCCGGGCGCCTCCTCCATCCTGGCGTGCAGCTTCTCCATGCGGGCGAGCAGCTCGTCGAGCCCGCGGCCGCCGAGCACCCGGGCGACGGGCGTGACGTCGTCGGGCACGCCGTCGAGCCGCGGGTCCTGGGGCAGGTAGCCGAAGGCGGCGGGCCGGTGCACCGCGCCGGCCTTCGGTTGCGCCATCCCGCCCACGACCTTGAGCAGCGATGTCTTGCCGGCACCGTTGCGCCCGACCAGGCCGACGGTGTCGCCGGGACGGACGGTGAAGCCGGCACCCTCGACGACGAGGGTGCCGCCGACTTCGACCGAGAGGTTCCGGACCGCCAACACGGCCGACCATGGTGCCAGGCCCACGCCGGGATCCAACGATCGGTTTCCCATCCGACCAGAACCGAATGTGCGGTGGTTTTCGACGTGATCACGTCGAAAGTGCCCGCCGGTTCTGACCGACGGTGGCCTCGAGGACGACCCCGACGAAGACGAGGGCGAGCCCGACCCACCCGGCGGCCGTCAGCCGCTCGTCGAGCACGACGATGCCGAGCGTGGCGGCGACCGCCGGCTCGGCGAGGGTCAGCGTGGCCGTCGCGCCCACACCGACGACGGCGAGCCCGCGGGTGAGGAGCGGGTACGCCACCCCGACGGTCACGACGCCCAGCCAGAGGGCGAGCAGCGGGCCGCCCGGATCGGCCAACCAGCCGAGGTCGGTGCTGAGGGCGACGGGCAGGAGCACGAGGCCGGCGCCGACGAAGACGACGGTGACGACGTCGTCGGCCGCGTGCCGGTCGAGCAGGTCGCGCGACGCGGCGAGGTAGACGGCGTAGGCCGATCCGGCGCCGACGGCGAGGAGAAGCCCGGCCGCGACGTCGCTGCCGGCGTCCGTGTCGGCGCGAGAGGGCGAGCAGGGCGGCGCCGCAGATGCCGAGCAACGTGGCGGCGAACCAGGTCGCGCCGAGCCGCTCGTGCCGGACGATGCGTCCGAGGAGGCCGCCGGCGATCGGCGCGCTCCCGATGCCGACGACGGTGCCGACGGCGACGCCGGCCCGCTCGACGCCGCCGAAGAGCAGCGGTTGGTACGCGGCCTGGGCCGCGACCGCGACGAGCAGAGGAACGACGGGCCAGTCGCGGCGACGGAAGCGGAAGCCGCGTCGAGCGGCCGCGACCGCGAGCACGGCTCCGCCCACGACCAGACGGACGGCGCCGACCGACGTGGCGGTCGACGAGTCGGGACCGAGCTCGCGCGACGTCCCGGTCGTGCCCCAGAGCGCGGCGGCCGTCACCACGAGGAGCGCGCCGCGGCGCCCGCCGTGGTGCGGTGCGGTCAGAACCGGCGGGGGTCTTCGACGTGATCACGTCGAAGACCCCCGCACATTCGGGTTGGTTGGATCACCGGGCGGTCCAGCCGCCGTCGACGACCAGGGTCTGGCCGGTGACGTAGCTGCTGGCGTCGCTGGCCAGGAACAGCAGCGCACCATCGAGCTCGTGCACCTCGCCGGCCCGGGCCATCGGGCAGTTGCGCTTCATGAACGCGTTGGCCGACTCGTCCTCGAACATGAGCGTCGTCATCTCCGACGGGAACCACCCCGGGGCGAGGGCGTTCACCCGGATCCCCTTGCGGGCCCACTGGCACCCGAGCTCCCGCGTGAGGCTCACGACCGCCCCCTTCGTGGCGCAGTAGCTCGCCTGCTTGATCGGCGCCGACGCCACCAGCCCGAGGACCGACGCCACGTTCACGATCGTTCCCCGAACCGGCGGCGAGCATCACCCGGGCGGCGTGCTGGGTCAGCACGAACAGCCCCGTGAGGTTCACGTCGACGGTGCGGCGCCAGTCCTCGAGCGGCTCGTCCTCGGCCGGCATCGGACCACCGACGCCGGCGTTGTTGACGAGCACGTCGAGCCGGCCGAAGCGCTCGACCGTCTCGGCGACGAGCCGCTCGCAATCGGCGTCGACGGCGACGTCGCACGGCACGACGTGCACACGCGTCGCGCCCCAGCTCGTCGGCGAGGTCGTCGAGGCGCTCGACGCGGCGGGCGGCGACGGCGACGGAGGCGCCGGCGGCGTGGAGGGTACGGGCGAAGCGGTCGCCGAGGCCGGACGAGGCCCCGGTCACGATGGCAACGCGTCCGTCGAGGGAGAAGAGATCAGGCACGGTCGGAGATCCTGGCCCAAGATCTGCCCCATGCGTACCGTCGTGTTGGTGCACGGGGCGTGGCACGGCCCCTGGTGCTGGGCGCAGGTGCTCGCCGGCCTCGACGAGCTCGGCGTTGCGTCGTTCGCCGTCGACTGCGGCGGGCCCACCCTGGCGGCCGATGCCGAGGCCGTGCGGGCTGCCCTCGACGACCTCGGCGACCTCGGCGCCAGCACCGGCGTCGTGCTCGCCGGCCACAGCTACGGCGGCGCCGTCATCACCGCCGCGGGCACCCACCGGTCGGTCGAGCGGCTCGTCTACCTCTGCGCCTTCGCCCCCGACGCCGACGAGACGGTCGTCGGCGTCGCCCGCGACCACGCCGATCCGGGCGACCTCGGTCCCGCCGTCGAGTTCGGCGACGACGGCACGAGCGCCCTCGACCCGAAGCTCGTGCCCGACCTCCTCTATGGCGACTGCTCGGCCGTCGACGTCGCCCGAGCGATCGCCCTGCTCCGGCCCCAGCACGGCGCCACCCTGACGACCCCGCCCGGGGTCGCCGCCTGGCGAACGACGCCGACCACCTACGTCGTGTGCGGCGCCGATCGGGCCGTCCCGCCGTCGCTCCAGCGCCACATGGCCGAGCGGATCCCCGACGTCGCCCTGGTCGAGTGGCCCGACGCCTCGCACTCGCCGTTCCTGTCGCGGCCCGGCGACGTGACCGCGCTCCTGGCCGGCCTGGCCGGCGTCGCCGGGCTCGCCGACGAGGGGGCACCGGCATGAAGGTCAGGGTCGGCTACGGGCTCGGCGTGCGCACGCCGACCGTCGACGGCGGCCGTCTCGCCGACCTCGTCGACGCCCTCGAGGACCTGCGCTTCGACTCGCTCTGGCTCTCCGAGCGCCTCGGCGGCGACTGCCCCGACCCGATGGTCGGCCTCGCCTTCGCCGCCGCCCGGTCGCGCCGCCTGAAGCTCGGCACGAGCGTCCAGGTGCTGCCCGGGCGCAACCCCTTCGTCGTCGCCAAGCAGTGGGCCACCCTCGACCGGCTCTCGGGCGGGCGGTGCCTCCCCGCGTTCGGCCTCGGCGTGGCCGATCCCCGCGAGCAGGCCGCCTTCGGCGTCGAGCGCAAGGAGCGGGCCGCCCGGTTCGACGAGCTGCTGCCGAAGGTGCGCCGCCTGTGGGCCGGCGACGAGGTCGACGGCGCCACCGTCGCGCCCCGCCCGGTGCAGGAGCCGCTCGACGTGTGGCTCGGCGGCATCGCCCCGTCGGAGCTCCGGCGGGTGGGACGCCTCGGTGACGGCTGGCTCCCGTCGTTCTGCACCCCCGAGGACGTCGCGGCCGCCCGCCCGGTCGTCGAGGCCGAGGCGGCGGCGCACGGCCGGACCTTCGACCCTGAGCACTGGGGTGCGCTCATCCCCTACCTCCCCGCCGCCGGGCCGCTGCCCGACCTCCTGGTCGCCGCCGTCGCCGCCCGGCGCCCGGAGGTCGACCCCGCCCGCATCGTCCCCGCCGGCCTCGAGGCCGTCGTCGCCTTCATCGGTGACTTCGTCGCCGCCGGTGCGTCGAAATTCGTCCTCGTCCCCGTCGTCGAACCCGAGGGCTGGGACGCCCACCTGGCCGAGGTCGCGGCCGCCGTCCGGCCGCTGGAGAACTGATCGGGCGGCCGGCCCCGGCCGACCGGCGACGCCGGCGGAGGTCTACGGTCCGGCTCGATGAAGTTCGGCCTCGCGTACGCCAACGCCTTCTTCGCCGGGCCCGACGCCACGGACGGCGTTCGGCGCAGGCGGCCGAGGCGGCCGGGTTCGAGTCGCTCTGGACGGTCGAGCACGTCCTCGTGCCGGCCGGCTACGAATCGACCTACCCCTACGCCGCCGACGGGGAGATGCCGGGCGGCGCCCGGTTCCCGATCCCCGACCCGCTCGTGTGGCTCACCTGGGTGGCGGCGACCAACGCGCACGATCCGGCTGGCGACCGGCGATCCTGATCCTCCCCCAGCGCAACCCCGGCCTCGCCAAGGAGGTCGCCACCGCTCGACGACCTCGTTCGGCCGTGGCGCCGGGTCGAGCTCGGGGTCGGCGCCGGGTGGCTGGCCGAGGAGTTCGCCGCCCTCGGCGTGCCCTTCGACGCTCGCGGCCGGCGACTCGACGGCTACATCGAGGTCGCTGCGCGCCCTCTGGGCCGAGGGCGAGACGACCTCGAGAACGATTCGTCAGCTACGACCGTGCCGTGAGCCTGCCCCGACCGGCCCAGGATCCCGTCCCCATCGTGATCGGCGGTCACACCGCCGTCGCCGCCCGGCGAGCCGGGCGCCTGGGCGACGGGTTCTTCCCCGCCAAGGGCGACGTTCCGGCGCTGTGCGACACGATGCGGCGCGCCGCCGACGAAGCGGGTCGCGACCCCGACCGCATCGCGCTCACGACCGGCACGCCGGCGCTCATGGCGACGGTGCCGTCGCCGAGGTCGAGCGCCTCGCCGCCTTGGGCGTCGGCCGCGTGCATCTCCCCGCCGACCTTCGACCCCGCCGCCGTCGGCGACGCCCTCGGCCAGTACGGCGAGAACGTGATTCCCAGGTGCTAGTCGCGCCGACCTCCGGTTCGGCGACGAAAGCTTCAGCCGCAGGAGGTGTAGAGCACGGGGTCGAGCTCGCCTGGACCTCGCGTCACCGACGCCTCGACGTCGCCGGGCGGGTCCTCGGCCACCTCGGTGAGGAGGGACTCGTACTCGTCGGTGTCCTGGATCGTCTCGCCCACGACCGCGACCCGCACGCACGTGCGCTCGCCGTCGTGCCAGGCGACGTAGTGGTCGCCGCCCCACCCGTCGAGCTCGTCGGGCAGCGCGTCGGCGCCGAAGATCGCCGTCTCGCCGGCGAGCTCGGCGAGGCCGAGCAGCCCGAGGACGCCACGGTCGGTGACCTCGCCGTCGGCCTCCGGCTCGGCCACCGGGTTGGGCAGGTCGACCGACGATGAAGGTGTCGGGGTCGATGATGTGCTCGCTGGTCGTCGGCGACGCCACGAACGACGCGTCGAGGAACTCCTGACCGCCGGCGGCGAGGATGGCGTCGATGAGCTCGGGGCCGAGGACGTAGGGCAGGGTCAGCTGCTCGAGGAGCACGAAGGGCACGGCGTCGAAGTCGAACCCGAGCCCGAGGGCAACCTCCTCGGCCTCCGCCTCGGCCTGCTCGGCGACGGTGAAGGTGTCGGCGTAGGCATCGGCGACGTGCTCGGCGTCGCCTTCGACGAGCCCGGTGAAGCCGAAGGAGGACTCGTCGTCGGCCTCGTCGAGGGCGGGGCGATCGAGCTCGAAGTGCTGGTCCTGCAGGGCGTGGGTGAGCTCGTGGGCGATCGTCTGGCGCACGTACGGCGACATCGAGGTCCCGCGGACGACCAGCTCGTTCGTCTCCGGGTCGTAGAAGCCGACGACGCCCACATCGAGCAGGTCGCGGAAGGAGGCGACGACGTCGACGTCGGGGCCGATGAGCCCGAGCGCCGTGTAGAGCTCGTCGGCGAGGACGAGGTCGTCGGTGTCCTCGTCGAAGTCGGCCAGGAGGCGGTCGGAGAACTCCTCGTCGTCGGCGAGCTCGACGGGACGTCGCTGAGGAACGGCAGGCCTCGCTCCTGCTCGACGAAGGCCTCGATGTCGGCGATGACGGCATCGAAGTCGCTCGGGGTCGGTGGCCGGTGCCTCGGTCGTCGTCGAGGCTGCCCCGGGATCGTCGGCCGTCGCTCCAGGGCCCTCGTCGACCTCCTCGAGCTCACCCGAAGCGTCCTCACCACCGTCGCCGTCGCCGAGGAACACGGCGAACAGGGCGGCGACGAGCGCCAGCACGGCGACGACGGCGACGGCCACGACCCAGGCCGGGCGGCCCGACGGCTGCGGTGCGTCGTCGGTGCCGTCGGGCCACTGCGGGGTGCCGCGGGACGCGCCGGGCGGCACCGGCGAGGGCGGCGGGCCGAGCGGAGGCGAGGTCGGGAACTCGGGCGGCGGAGGGCTACCTGTCATCGGTGCCCCCGGCGGGACTCGAACCCGCACACCAGCCGGTTTAAGCGGCCTGCCTCTGCCAGTTGGACCACGGGGGCGACGCCAACCTACGCCGCCGCCCCTGCCGCACGACCCGCGCCCTGGAGCGCGGCCCACAGCGCCCGCCGCAGGGCGTCGGCCGCCGGGCCGGCCAGCCGGTTGGCCACGACGATGCCCTCGACGAGGTCGGACTGCACCGCGGCCCATGGCCGCTCCGACATCGCCACCGAGACCTGCACGGTGCCGTCGGGCCGCCGTCGCATCGTCCGGGCCGCGCCGGGGATGCCCGGTGGGCTCCGGAACGACGGGGCGACGTGCCCGGCCTCCCGCGCGGCGGCGGCGAGGGTGCGGACGGCGTCGGCGAAGTCGTTCGCGTTCATGGCCCCATTCTCCCCAGGGGGTGTGACCAGGAACGGCGCCGGCGAGCGGCCGTGGGAAGGGGGAGGGGCCGAAGGGGCAGGGCTACGATCGTCGCCCGTGCCGCCGACGCCCCGAACCCGAGACGGCTCGCACCGCGGAGCGCTCGCTCGTGCCGGTGCCGGTGCCGGTCGAGGCGCTCGAGGAGGCCCTGGCCGACCCCCGGCGCTCCGACATCGACGAGTGGGGCCGGTCGGAGCGGGTGCGGGAGATCGTCCGGGCCGTCTACGAGCCGCTGTACCGCAACTGGTTCCGGGTCGAGTGGGAGGGGATGGAGCACATCCCGTCCGACGGCGGCGCGCTCCTCGTGGCCAACCACGCCGGGGCGATCCCGTCCGACGCGCCGGCGATCATGCACGGGATCGAGACCGAGCTGGACCGGCCGGTGTACGGCCTCGCCGAGTACGCGTTCCGGACGCTGCCCGTCGTCGGGACCTGGTGGGCCCGGGCCGGTGGGGTGACCGCCAACCCGCACAACGCCTATCGCCTGCTGCGCGAGCAGCGCCAGCTCGCCCTCGTCTTCCCCGAGGGCACGAAGGGCACGTCCAAGCCCTACACCGAGCGCTACCAGCTGCGCCGCTTCGGCCGCGGCGGCTTCGTCGAGATCGCCATGCGGGCCGGCGTGCCGGTCGTGCCGATCGCCGTGGTCGGCGCCGAGGAGTCGATGCCGATCCTGTTCAACATCCCGCGGCTGGCCAAGGTCCTCGGCGTCCCGTACGTCCCGGTCACGGCGAACATGGCGCTGCTCGGCCCGCTCGGCGCCATCGCCTACTTCCCGGCGAAGTTCAAGATCCGCGTGCTCGAGCCCGTCCACTTCGACGTCGCGCCCGATCAGCCCCGCTACAGCCGCAGCAAGGTGATGGATCACGCCGAGGACATCCGCGAACGGATCCAGGCCGCGCTCTACGACATGCTGCGGACCCGCCAGTCGGTCTGGTTCGGGTAGCGGCGCGCTGATGGGACGCCGCGTCCTCGTCACCGGGCTCGGGACGTTCTGGGGTGGGCGCGTGGCACAGCGCCTGGAGCAGGACCCCGACGTCGAGGTCATCGTCGGCCTCGACCGCTTCGAGCCGACCGTCCCGTTGGAGCGCACGGAGTACGTCCGCTCCGACGAGGGCTACTCGATCCTGAACCGCATCGTGAAGGCGACGAAGGTCGACACGATCGTCCACACCTTCCTCATCGTCGACTCCACGACCGCGCGGTCGCGCACGATCCACGAGATCAACGTGATCGGGACGATGAACCTGTTCGCGGCGGCGTCGGCGCCCGGGTCCACGGTGCGCGACGTCGTGGTGAAGTCCTCGACCCTCGTGTACGGCGCCGGTGAGCGCGACCCGAACATGTTCAAGGAGGAGCACCGCCGCACGGCGCCGCCCCGCACCGCCGTCGAGCGGAGCCTCCTGGAGGTCGAGGGCTACGTCCGGGACTTCGCCGAGGACAACCCGCACGTGACCGTGTCGTTGCTTCGGTTCTCGAACGTCCTCGGCCCCGACATCCGCACGCCACTGTCCAAGGCGCTGTCGCTGCCGATCGTGCCGCGCATCTTCGGGTTCGACCCGCGCTTCCAGTTCGTCCATGAAGACGACGTCATCCGGGCGATGCTGCACGTGCTCGAGCACCAGCTGCCCGGGATCTACAACGTCGCCGGTGACGGGCTGCTCCCGTGGAGCGAGGTCGCCGCCATCTGCGGCAAGCGCACCGTGCCGTTGCCCCCGTTCGGGTTCCGGGGCCTCATCGGCTCGCCGCTCAGCCGGCTCGGCATCGAGCTCACGCCGGAGCTCATCGACCTGCTGCGCTTCGGGCGTGGCGTCGACAACCGGCGGTTGCAGCGGGCGGGCTTCCGGTACGGCTACACGTCGGCCGGGACGGTGGAGGCCTTCGTCGAGTCGATGCGCCTGCGCGAGACGTTCGGCTCGGCTTCCACGGGCTACCGCTACGAGCGCGACGTGGAGAACTTCTTCCGCCACTCCCCCGCCGTCGTCCGCGACGAGGCCTGACGTCCTCGGGGCACCGGCCGCCTCGGTCGCGGTTCGGTGAAGAGCGCGGCAAGACGACGGGGACGGGCCGTTCGAGTGGCCAGCGCGCCGCCGGGATCGAGTGTGCATCGACCGCCGGCTTCCGATGGTCGCCGCACGATCGTTGTCCCCTCGGTCGACGAGTGTGCATCGACCGCCGGCTTCCGATGGTCGTTGCACGATGGTTGTCACCTCGGTCGTCGGCTTGCCGGTCCGTCGGCCACGGCAGCCGACGCCCACAAGGCGTGTCGCGGTACGGCGCGGTCGGGCTCAGTGCGCTCTTGGGCTCCGGCAACGAGGCCGGGAGCGGTGCCCGTCTACTGCCCTACGCGGGCGTGATGTCGACGGCGATCACGGTGCAGAGGTCGTCGACGAGCTCCTCGGGCACCTCGATGGTCAGCTCGCCGGGCGGGTCGGTGTTGACGAGCTCGTCGATGACGGACATGCGCGTCCGGTGCTCGAGCGGTGTGCCGGTCGCGAGGTGCGTCACCGCTGCCACCCGTCGCACCGGGACGCCGCGCACCGCCACGGACTCGTAGGGCCGGGCCAGGCAGAACAGGTGGACACGGTCGCCGCGCCGGGTGCTCGGTCCGTAGAACTGCCACGGCGCCAGCCCCGCCTCGGTGCCGAAGACCGCCTCGCCGTGGGCGTCGAGCCACGTCCCGACGGTCGTCAGGCGGTCGAGCTGCTCGACCGGCAGCGCACCGTCGGGGCCCGGTGAGACGTTGAGGAGCAGGTTGCCGCCGCGCCCGGCGACCTCGCACAGCGTGTGGACGAGGGCGCGCCCCGACTTGTAGTTGGCATCGGTCGGGCAGAAGCCCCACGAGTCGTTCATCGTCATGCAGACCTCGAACCGTTCCGCCGGCGGTTCGGGCGGGATGAAGTTCTCCGGGGTCGCGAAGTCGCCGGCGCCGGGGAGGCGATCGTTGATCAGGATGTCGGGCTGGAGCCGGCGGATCAGCGCCTCGAGCGCGGTGGTCCGCCACTCCTCCGGACGCCGCTCCCACTGGCCGTCGAACCAGAGGACGTCGATGCGCCCGTACCGGGTGAGGAGCTCCTCGATCTGGCCGAACATGAAGGTGACGTAGCGCTCCCACTGCTCCGCCGACGGCCGGCGGGTCCCCCACCGGTACGGGAGGTCGTCCTCGGTCACCGCCGGGTAGTCGGGGTGGTGCCAGTCGCAGAGCGAGTAGTAGAAGCCGACGCGCAAACCCTCGGCCCGGGCGGCGTCGACGTACTCGCCGACGAGGTCGCCGCCGTAGGCGGTGCGGGCGATCGACCAGTCCCCGAGCCCGGTCGGCCAGAGGGCGAAGCCGTCGTGGTGCTTCGTCGTGAGCACGAGGTAGCGGGCGCCCGCCGCCTTCGCCGCCGCGCACCAGCGGGCGGGGGCGCCGCGTTCGGGGCAGAACGTGTCGGCGCCGGCGTGGTAGGTGTCGATGGGAACGGGGCCCGAGCGCTGGCCGCCGATGTGGAGCCCGCCGACGAGCGGCCACGACACGTCCACGCCGAGCTGGGAGCTGTGGCTCCAGTGCACGAACAGGCCGAGCCGCGCCTCGTCGAACCATCCGTCCGGGTCGCCCACGGGACGGGACCGTAGATCGCGCGAGGCTCGACGCATGCCCGAAGCTCGTGTCCGCCTCGACATCGCCGACGGGGTCGCGACCGTCACCCTCGACGATCCCGCCCGCCGCAACGCCCTCGACCTCGGCTTGTGCGAGGAGATCGTCGCCGCCTTCGACGAGCTCGAGGCCCGCGACGACGTCGGCGCCGTCGTCGTGACCGGCGCGCCACCGGCCTTCTGCGCCGGTGCCGACCTGTCGCACCTCGGCTCCTCGGCGCGCGAGGGCCTGCTCTCGGTCTACGAGGGGTTCCTGCGGGTCGGGCGGTGCCCGCTGCCGACGATCGCGGCCGTGAACGGCGCCGCCGTCGGGGCGGGCATGAACCTGGCGCTCGTCTGCGACCTGCGGCTCGCCGGTCGGGCCGCCAAGTTCGACACGCGCTTCCTCCAGCTCGGCCTGCACCCAGGGGGCGGGCACACCTGGATGTTCCGCCGGATCACCGGACCGCAGGCCGTGTTCGCCACCGTCGTCTTCGGCGAGGTCCTGTCGGGCGAGGAGGCGGAGCGTTGCGGCCTGGCTTGGCGCTGCGTCGACGACGACGCGCTGGTCGACGCCGCCGTCGCCATGGCCCGCGCCGCGGCCGACGCGCCGAGGGAGCTCGTCATCAAGGCCAAGGAGACGATCCGCGACATGGCGGACGTCGACTCGCAGATGGACGCGGTCGAGCGCGAGCTCGTGCCGCAGGTCTGGTCGGTCGCCCAGCCGGCGTTCCAGGAGCGCCTCGCCGCCCTCCGGGCGAAGATCACGAGCCGCTGATCGTCCGCCACGACCCCGGGTCACGTACATGAGCCTCGACGGCTCCTGGTGCGCGGCGCTCAGTCGATCCAGGTGGCGAGGAGGTCGTCGCGACGGGAGTCCCAGTCCTCGCTCGTCATGGCGTAGCGGACGTGGTCCTCCCAAACGCCGTTGATCTCGAGGTACCGCAGCGCCACGCCCTCGTCGCGGAGCTGCAGCTTCTCCATCACCCGCCGGGAGTTGCTGTTGCGGGGGATGATGGCGATCTGCAGGCGGTGCAGGTGGAGGTCCTCGAACCCGAAGCGGCACACGAGGACGACCGCCTCGGCCATGTAGCCGTAGCCGGCGTGCTTCTCGTCGATCCAGTAGCCGACGTAGGCGTTCTGGAACGGTCCGCGCTGGATCGAGTTCAGGTTGATCTCGCCGGCGAAGTCGCCCGCCACGAACAGCCCGAAGCCGAACCCGGTGCCGAGCATGCGCTCGCGCTGGCGGGCCGAGCAGCGCGCCTCGAACGCGCCGCGATCCTCGACGACGTCGGGCGCGCCGGGCACGCGCGCCGCCTCCCACTTCGTGAGCCAGTCGACGTTGCGGCGCCGCACCTCCTGCCACGCCGGGAAGTCGGACGCGACGAGGGGTCGGAGCAGGACGCGGCGCCCGAACAGCGTGGACATCAGGGTCCCGCGGTCATCGGGAACGCCCCAACGCGCCGGCCCCGACGGCCTCGGGATGGGGGTTGCAGGGGCCGGGGCCCATGAGCACGCGGTCGGACTGCGGCATCAGGGCGGCGAAACTACTTCGCCCGCCTCACAGCTGGCTGAGCAGCAGCCCGTCGAGGATGTCGGCCTCGGACACCAGGCACTCGTCGAAGCCGAGCTGGCGGAAGATGGCGACGAGGACGCAGCACCCGCCGACGATCACGTCGGCACGCGCCTCCTCGAGGCCGGGGTTGTGGATCCTGTCGGCCCGCGCCTCGATCGCCAGGGTCCGGAAGACGTCCTCGGCGGCGGCGTGGCTCAGACGGAAGTGGTGGGTGCGGTCGCGGTCGTAGACGGCGAGGCCCTGCTCCACGGCAGCGACGGTCGTCACCGTTCCCGCCAACCCGACGAGCGTCGCGGCGTCGGCGGCGCCCGGGAGCTCCCGGGCGACGTCCTTGACGTACTCGGTCGCCACCGAGATGCAGGCGTGGAGCTCCTCGGGAGCCGGCGGGTCGGACTCGATGAACCGCTCGGTGAGCCGCACGCAGCCGACGTCGATCGAGATCGAGCCGTCGGCGACGCTGAACTCGGTCGACCCACCGCCGATGTCGACGACGAGGAACGGCCCGAGGGCGGGATCGAGGTCGGCGGTGGCACCGCGGTAGGACAGCCTGCCCTCCTCGTCGCCGGAGAGCAGCTCGACGGGCGCGCCCGACGATCGCGGCGGCGGGGCCGAAGAACGCCTCACGGTTCGACGCGTCGCGCGCCGCCGACGTGGCCGTGATCCGGACCCGACCCTCGGGCACGCCGAGGTCGTCCATGACGCTCCGGAACTCGCGCAGCACCTCGAGCGTGCGAGCGATGGCGCCGGCGTCGAGGGCGCCGGTGCGGTCGACGCCCTGACCGAGGCGCGTGATCCGCATGAGCCGTTCGACGGTGCGGAACCGGCCGTCGCCGTCGCCGCCGCCTCCCTCGATCTCGCCGACCAGGAGGCGGATCGAGTTCGTCCCGCAGTCGATGGCCGCCAGTCGCTCAGCCATCCCGTGCCCCGTCGCTCGTTGGCACGCTCGGTCCCAACGAACCGAGCGCTTCGGCGACCCAGCGGCCGACCGGGTCGTCGCCGCCGGCGAGGTGCCAGGCGTAGTGGGCGTGCAGGCACTTCACACCGATGCGGGTGCCGCCGACGCCACCGGAGGGCCGGGGCCCGGTCCAACCCGACGGGGATCGCCGCGTCGCGCTCGGCGGCGTAGCGGGCGTGGGCGGCTGCGAGCTCGTCGGCGTCGACCTCCGCCTCGGCGCGGTCGACCCCGCCGGCGCCCTCGAGCCGGCCGATCAGGGTCCGCTCCGGCTCACCGACGAGCCACCAACGGGTCGGCATCGGGCGGCCGTCGTCGAGCAGCGGGGCGTTGCGGATCACGACCGGCGACCCGTCGGCGTGGCGGACGACGACCTCGAAGTCCGCCTCGGGCTCGCGCCCGAGCAGCAACGCGACCGCGGCCCGGTCGGCCGCATCGGGGTGTCATCCCGGTTCGTGGCCGACCGCGAACAGCTCGACGAGGTTCCCGGCGGGGTCGCGCACGACGGCCCGTCCGTCGCCACGGGCGACCCATTCGGAGCCGGCGGCCTCCGCCCGCGCCCGCGTGCCGTCGAAGTCGTCGACGACGAAGGCGACGTGCTGGTCGGGATGCGCGGAGCCTGGGCGCTCGGTGAGGTGGACCTGAGTCCCGTCGCCGACGTCGAGCCACGCGCCGGCCCGGCCCGACTCGGGCCGCGGCGCCGGCGCGAACCCGAGCACGTCGACGTAGAACCGGGCGACCGCGTCGGTGTCGCCGGCCGGGACCGGCAGGTTCACGTGGATGGGTGCGCGCCGTCACCGCTTCCGTCGGCGCAGGAGGACCCGCAGAAGCCAGAGGACGGCGAGGATCGCGACCGCCGGGGCCACCCGCTTCGCCACCGGGACGCCGGCGGCGCCGACGAGGTCGACCGGTTCCTTCGGCGCCGACTCGATCCGCCGCACGCCCGGCGGCGTCTCCTCGCCCGCAGCCGCGCCCGCGGCGGCCGGTGCTTCGGCTCCGGCGTCGGCCGCGGCGGCTGCCGCCTCACCGCGCGTCGTCGGCGACGGCGGCCGCCGGCGTGGCCTCGGGCGGATCCTGCGCACCGAGGACGGTCGCCTCCAGGCACTCGACGAACTGCGTCAGGAGCTTCGCCGACACGTCGGCGAGCACCCCGCGGCCGAACTGCGCGACCTTGCCGGTGACGGTGAGGTCGGTCGACACCGTCACCTTGGTGGCGTCGCCGTCGGGCGCGAGCACGGCCGTGACGAGGGCGCTGGCGCCGCCCTGGCCGCGGGTCTCCCGACCTTCGGCCCGCAGGACCGCCCGGTGCGGCGCGTCGACGCTCGACGAAGGACGCCGCCCCCTTGTACTGGGCCGTGATCGGCCCGACCTTGACCTTGACGATCGCCGCGGTACTCGTCGCCCTCCACCTCCTGCAGCTCGGCGCCGGGCATGCACGGCGCGATCCGCTCGAGGTCGGTCAGCACGGCCCACGCCCGCTCGACGGGTACGCCCACCCGGAACTCGTTGGTCAGCTCCACGTGGTCAGATCCTCCACGGTGTCGATGTCGGCGGCCGAACCCGGGCACGGTACCTCGGAGACGAGCTCGGGCCGCTGCTCGAAGGAGCGGCCGGGCGCCCTCGTCGCCGAGCATCGGCAGCACGACGCCACACCTCGGCCGCCAGCCGCACCGGGTTGCCCGCGCTCGCCCGTCGTAGGTGGCGACGGCCATCGGGGTCTCCTCGGCGGCCGCCACCGCCTGCCACGCCGCCGGGTCGATGAACGGCTGGTCGCCGAGACCGACGACGACGGCGCCGTGGCCGCCGGCGCGAGCCGCGCCGATGCCGGCGGCGAGCGAGGTGGCGATCCCGCCGGCCCAGCGCTCGTTGCGCACGACCGTCACGCCCGGCGGCAGGGCCCGCGCGACCTCGATGCCTCCGACGACCACGAGCACCTCGTCGAGCCCGGCATCGGCGGCGTGCTCGACCGCCCAGGCGACGAGCGGCCTGCCGCGGAAGCGGGGCGAGGAGCTTGTGCCCGGGCCCGGCGAACCTCGTACCGGCCCCGGCGGCGAGCACGACCGCCGCCGTGCGCGTCATGGGCGCCGGGACGCGGGGCGGGCGTGGACGGGCCGCTCGATCCCGGCGAGGCGCAGCTCCCGGTCGTCGCCGAAGGCGAGGTCGCTCGAGGAGTCGGTGAGGTCGGCGACCATCGACGACGCCAGCACCTCGCCCGGTGCGGCGACGTCGCACAGCCGGCAGGCGACGGACACGTTGCGACCGACGATGTCGGTGCCGTCGCGCTCCACCTCGCCGGCGTGGAGGCCGATGCGCAGCTCGAGGTCGAGGCTGCGGACGGCGTCGTGCACGTCGAGGGCGAAGGAGACCGCCCGCCGGGCCGAGGGGAACGTCACCAGGAACCCGTCGCCGCTCGTCTTGATCTCGATGCCGTCGTGGCGGGCGAGCTGGGTCCGGACGATCGCGTTGTGGGCGCCGACCAGGTCGCGCCACTTCTGGTCGCCCAACGTGTCGGCCAGGCGGGTGGAGCCGACGATGTCGGTGCAGACGACGGTCACGATGCCGGTGTGCGGCGCCGGTGGTTCGGGCGGCCGGCGCCGGTGTCTCGTCGCGACGGCCACGGCGACGATCCCGGTCGCGCGGTCGTGGTCGTGGCGGTGCCGGGGCGGCCGGGCGGCGGCGGGATCGGCGGCGGGATCGGCCCGTGGCCCAGGCAAGGACGGAAGCGGCGGTGGTGACCACCCGGCGGCGGGCCCCGGGCGTTCGTCGGCGCTCGGATCCTGCCCCGGCGGGCGGCTCTTCACGTCGACCCCGCCCCACATCCCGTAGCCCTTGACACGGATCACGGGACCGCCGGGCAGCGGGTCGCCCTTCACGCGGTTCGTGCGGCCGCCCATGAGCACGAAGCCCTCGCTCTCCACGGCGATGCCCTCGGGCACGATGACCGTGACGCCGCCCATGATCGCCCAGGCCGTGATCTCGACCTCGTCGTGCTCGAGGAGCGCGTCGCGCAGGTCGAGGTCGACGCCACCCATGAGCGCGAAGGCGCCCTGGCGGCGCGGCACGCGCCACCGACCCCGGCGCTCCTCGCCGCCCATGATCGCCACGACCCAGCGCCGCTTCGGCTTGGCCGCGCCCGCCGTCGGCCGCCGGCCTCGGCGGCCGGCGCGGGCGTCGCCGCCGGAGCGACCACCGGCAGCCGGAGGTCGCGGGTGACGCGCGTCGAGCTCGGCCCTGGTCCGCGCCGCATACGCCGCGCCGGCGTGGTCGGCGAACTCGTCGAGGGTGACGAGGCCGTCGCCGACGGCGCGCGAGAGGCGGTCGACGACCGACTGGCGCTCGGCGTCGGACACCCGCACGTCCCCAAGGCCGCTGATGTCACTGCCGTCCTCGGGTGGCTCAATCGGCATGGATCGGCCCCGTGCTCTCGCGTAGCGGCCGGATCGCGGCCCGTCCGGTGCGCACGGCGAGCAGCTCCGCGCAGATGGCGATCGCCGTCTCCTCCGGCGTGCGGGCGCCGAGGTCGAGCCCGATGGGCGCGTGGATGCGGGCGAGCCCGTCTCGTCGACGCCCGCCTCGCGCAGGCGCTCGACCCGCGTCGGCGTGGGTCCGCCGGCTGCCCATGGCGCCGATGTAGCCGACGTCGGTGGCGAGGGCGGCGACGATCGCGGGCACGTCGAACTTGTGCGTCGTGGGTGAGGACGCAGACCGCGTCGCGGGCCGTGAGGTTCGCCCCGACCGCCTCGAGATGCCGGTGCGGCCAGTCGACGACGACGTGGTCGGCGAACGGGAACCGCCTCGCCGTGGCGAACACGGGCCGGGCGTCGCACACGGTCACCTCGTAGCCGAGCACCTTGGCCACCCGCACGAGCGCGCCCGTGAAGTCGACGGCGCCGAAGATCAGCATCCGCGGCGGCGGCACGAACGACTCGACGAACACGGCGACGTCGTCGGCGATGGCCTCGCCGTGGGCGCCGTAGCGGCGGACGCCGGTCGTGCCCGAGGCCAGCCCGCCCTCGGCGTCGCGGGCGACGACCCGGTCGAGCTCGGGGTCGCCGAGCGAGCCGACCGCGCGGCGTGCCCGGGCGCACGAGGAGCTTGGCCCCGACGTCCGGGCCGTCGACGACGGTGGCCAGGGCGGCCGGCAGCGCCGGCGCGGATGGCCGCGGCCAGCTCGTCGACGGGCGGGCTCGGCCTCGACGGGCTCGAGGAAGAGGTGGATGGTCCCGCCGCAGGTGAGCCCGACGGCGAAGGCCTCGTCGTCGCTGTAGCCGAAGGTGTGCAGGCCGCGGGCGCCGGTCGCCAGCGACGCCAGCGCCGCCTCGACGACCGCGCCCTCGACGCACCCGCCCGAGACCGACCCGACGACCTCGCCGTCGTCGGCGACGGCCATCGCCGCCCCGGGGTCACGGGGCCCGGAGCCCTCGAGGTCGACGACCCGAGCGAGGGCGACCCGCCGGCCCTGCCGGCGCGAACCGCTCGAGGTCGTCGAGCAGCTCACGCATCGGCGAGCACCTCCGCGAGGGCGGCCAGGGCGTCGACGGAGTGGCCCTCGACGAACTCGTCGACGTGCGGGAGGGCGGCGGCCATGCCTCGGGCCAGCGGGGCGTAGCCGGGCGCCGACTTCAGCGGGTTGACCCAGACGATGCGGTGGGCGACGCGGGCGAGCCGCGCCACCTCGGCGCCGAGCACCTCGGGGTCGCCGCGGTCCCAGCCGTCGGACAGCACGACGACGACGGCGCCGCGGGCGAGGCCGCGAACGCCCCAGCGGTCGTTGAACGCCCGCAGCCCGTCGCCGAGCCGCGTGCCGCCGTCCCAGTCGGTCACGACGGCGGCCGCGGCGGCGAGGGCGGCGTCGGGGTCGTGGGTCGAGAGCTCGCGGGTGATCCGGGTGAGCCGCGTGCCGAGGGCGAACACCTCGACCTCGCCGCGGCGGCGGCCGGCGACGGCGGCGTGGGCGAAGCGGGCCAGGGCTCTGGCGTAGGGCCCCATCGACCCCGACACGTCGAGCAGCAGCACGGTGCGGCGACGGCGGTGGCCGCGCCGGGTCGTCTCGAGCCGCCCGAGCTCGCCGCCGCGGCGGACGGCCCCGGCGACCGTGCGGCGGAGGTCGAGGCGGTGGCCGGCTCGGGGGTGGGGGTCGGGGCGCCGGCGCCGCGAGGCGCGGAGGGCGGCGTGGAGGCGGAGGTCGGCCATGAGGCGGTGCGCCTCGTCGAGCTCGTCGGGCGTGCACCGGGCGAGGTCCTTGGCCCGCAGCACCTCGACCGGGCTCCACCGCACCGCTCGGCGCTCGCGCTCCGGCGGCGCCGGATCCTCGGGCTCGTCGGCACCGGCGCTCGGCGCCGGCGTCGTCGAGGAGCAGCTCGACGACCGGCACGCTGCTCGACCGCGCAGCGCGGCGCTCGCCCCGCCCGACCCGAAGAAGGCGGCGAAGGCGCGGTCGAAGGCGGCGACGTCCTCGGGCCGGCGCACGAGCGTCGCCCGGCCGGCCCAGTAGGCGCCCGAGGCGCCCCGGTCGGCCACCGCGGCCAGCGCGCGGGCGAAGGCGACGGTGGCGCCCGACCGGCACGCGGACGCCCGCGCCCCGGAGGACCCGGGCGAAGCGCGACGGGGATGCCGGCCGCGTTCGGCGCCCCGAGCCCTGCGTTCTCAGGCCCGGCGCTCTCGTCACGCATAGCGCACCGCCTCCCGGACGAGCTCGCCGATGCCGTGCTGGCGCACCCGCTGCTCGTCCTCCCGGTACTTCACGACGGCGCCGAGCGTGGCCGCGACGGCGACGTCGTCGAGCTCGGTGCGCCCGAGGGTGGCGAGGGCCCTGGCCCAGTCGATCGTCTCGGCGATCCCGGGCGGCTTGTAGAGGCCGAGGCGCCGGATCCCGGCGACGGCCGCCGCCACCTGGCGGGCCAGCGCCGGCGCCACCTCGGGCGCCCGGACGGCGACGATCGCCACCTCGCGGTCGAGATCGGGGTGCTCGACCCAGTGGTAGAGGCACCGGCGCTTCAGGGCGTCGTGCACGTCGCGGGTGCGGTTCGACGTGAGCACGGCGACCGGGGGGACCTCGGCCCGGACGGTGCCGAGCTCGGGGATCGTCACGGCCCAGTCGGCCAGCAGCTCGAGCAGGAAGGCCTCGAACTCGTCGTCGGCGCGGTCGACCTCGTCGATGAGCAGCACCGGCGGCGGGTCGCCCGGCCGGCCGTCGAGGGCGGCGAGCAGCGGCCGGCGGACGAGGAACCGCTCGTCGTAGAGCTCGGCCTCGAGGGCCTCGGTGCCGGCCGCCGGCCGCCCGTCCGGCCGCCTCGGCGGCCCGGAGGTGCAGCAGCTGGCGGGCGTGGTCCCACTCGTAGAGCGCCTGGGCCGCGTCGAGGCCGTCGTGGCACTGGAGCCGGACGAGCGGCGCGCCGGTCCAGGCCGCGAGGGCCCGGGCCACCTCGGTCTTGCCCACGCCGGCGTCGCCTTCGAGGAACAGCGGCCGCTGCAGCCGCAGGGCCAGGAACACGGCGGTGGCGAGCCCCTCGTCGCTGAGGTAGCCCTGGGCGCCGAGGCCGGCGACGACGTCGTCGACCGAGGCGACGTCGCCGACCGCGCCTCGAGCGCTCCCCCTCCACGCCGGGCAGGCTAGAACCCCGTCGTGGATCTCGGGCTTGCCGGCCGCACGCGCCGCCGTGGCCGCGGCGTCCGCCGGACTCGGCCTCGGCGTCGGCCCGGGCCCTCGCCGAGGCCGGGGTGCGGGTGGCGCTGTGCGGGCGCCGCGCCGAGAAGGTCGACGAGGCCGTCGCCTCGCTCGCCGCGGTGGAGGGCGGCCATGCTCGGCCTCGTCGCCGACGTCGGCACGCCCGACGGGGCCGCCGGCTTCGTCACCGCCGCCGCCGAGGCGCTCGGGGGTCCGGTCGACATCCTGGTCACCAACGCCGGCGGGCCCGCCGCCGGGCACCTTCGCGTCGACGCCGCTGGAGGCCTACGCGCCGGCGCTCGACCTCAACCTGCTGTCGGTCGTCGCCATGTGCAAGGCGGCGGTGCCGGCCATGCAGACCGCCGGCTGGGGCCGGGTCGTCGCCATCACCTCGGTCGCCGTGCGCCAGCCGATCGGCACGCTGATCCTGTCGAACACGGCGCGGGCCGGGGCCACCGGGTTCCTCAAGACGCTGTCGACGCGAGGTCGCCGCCGACGGCGTGACCGTGAACTCGGTGCTGCCCGGCCTCCACGCCACCGACCGCCTCGTCCAGCTGCACGGCGGCGACCCGACGGCTGCCGCGGCCACGATCCCGGCCCGGCGGCTCGGCGATCCCGCCGACTTCGGCGCCGTCGTCGCCTTCCTCTGCTCCGAGCAGGCCGAGCTTCGTCACCGGCGCCGCCATCCAGGTCGACGGCGGCCAGTACGCGCCGGGCTTGCTCTAGCGCTCCGCACTGTCGCGTGCCGACCTTCGGGGTGAGACCGCCGCGCTTGGCACTCTTGAGCCGAGCCAGCTGCCGACCTGTACCCTCTGTCCCGCCGTGGGCGGCGGCGGGGATCCGCACACGCGCGCAGGGAGCTTCGTTTTGTTGCACGGACGCACACCGCACCCGGGCGGGCATGGAACACGGTCGCGCTCGGCGGCATCACCGTCGCCCTGGCCGTCGGGGCGCTGGCGCCGCTCGCCCCGCCGGCTCCGACCCCCGCGGGCACCGACGCCGGGGTCACGCCGGTGCAGCGAGACCCGGATCGAGGTCGGCGCCGGCCGCAGCGGCGACGACGGGCGAGAGCACCGGGGTGGCACGTGCCCCGGCCGGCACCGACATGGTCGGGCTTCACCTGGGCCGGCGACCCCGACGGGGAGATCGAGCTGCAGGAGCCGCAACGCCGACGGCACCTGGACGGACTGGGTGCACGTGCACGGCGACGACCGCCGAGGCCCCCGACCCCGGGCGCCGAGGGCGACCGCGCCGCCGGGGGCTCGGTCACGCCGGTGTGGGTCGGCGGAACCGACCGCGTCGAGGTGCAGGTCGAGCCCGGCCTCGACCGACGTCGTGCTGCACGCGCTGGAGATCGGCTCCGCGCCCCGGCACCGCCGCGCCGGCCGTAGCCGCCGCGGCCACCGCGAGCCAGCCGGTCGATCCGACTTCGCGCAGCCGAATGGGGCGCGGTCCCTGGGCCTACGGCAACAGCGACTGCGGCGCCGGGCCGCGCTACGCCCGGCCGCACTACTTGTGATCCACCACACGGTGAACGCCGAACGACTACGCCGCCGCGCGACGTGCCGGCATGCTGCGGGGGATCCAGTCGTTCCACCAGAACACCAACGGCTGGTGCGACATCGCCTACAACTTCATCGTCGACCGGTTCGGGCGCATCTGGGAGGCCCGGATGGGCGGCATCGACAGGGGCGTGATCGGCGGCCACGCCGCCGGCCACAACACCGGGCTCGGTCGGCATCGCCCTGCTCGGCGACTCACCAGGCCGCCGTCCGTCCCGCCGGCGCCGGTCGCCGCCATCGCCGATCTCGTCGGGCTGGAAGTCGGCGGTGCACTTCATCAACCCGCAGGGACAGACCACCGTCGACGGTCACCCCTCGCCGACGGTCGTCGGCCATCGCGACGTCGTGTCGACGACCTGCCCGGGCGACCACGCCTACTCGAAGCTCGGCCAGATCCGCGCCGACGCCGCCGCCGCCCGGACGAACTACGCCCCGTTCTATACCGAGTACGCCCGGCGCTACGTCGACGCCGCGTACCAGACCTTCCTCGGCCGCGGCGCCGACCCCGCCGGCGAGCAGTACTGGGTCGGCGTGGTCACCAGCGGCCAGCCGCTCACGGTGTTCACGAGCACCCTGGCTCGCAGCAACGAGTGGATCAACGTGTCCCTCGACGTGCTGTACCGCAACGTCTTCGGGCGCCCGGGCGACCCCGCCGGGATGCGCTACTGGGCCGACCGCGTCCGCGGCCGGCCTGCGCCTGACCGACGTCGGGGTCGCCTTCTACGGCTCGCCGGAGTACTTCGCCGCGCGTCCGGCGGCACGAACGAGCGGTTCGTCCGGGCGCTGTACCGCGCTCCTGCTCGTCCCGCCGACCAGGCCGGGATCGACTACTGGACCGGTCTGCTCCGCGGGCCGGCCGCTCGACGGGCGACGTCGCCGGCGGGTTCTACGGTTCGATCGAGTCCCGCAGCGGGCGGGTGGCCGGCTGTACCGGGCCGTCCTCGGCCGAGGTCCCGACCCCGCCGGCCAGGCCTTCTGGGCCGACCAGCTCCTCCGCGTCGACGACGTCGATCTCGCTGCCTACCTCGCCGCCAGCGAGGAGTACTTCTGGACCGCCGCCGAGGTGAGCCCGCCTGACCTGGGGAACGCCCGGCCGGCTGGTTGCGCTCACCCCTTCGCGGGAACCCCCCGTCGATGCGGGCACGACTCGCATCGGCCAGTAGCGCGCTTCCGGAGCTGGCCCCGGTGGGTGCGCTGGCCCCTCCTCGGCCGGGACCACGCTCGTCGTCCTCGCCTTCGTCGGCTTCGTCGTCCTCTGGATCACCGTCGACCTCCCCGACGCGCCGCCGCAGCCGCAGGCGGCGACCCTGGTCGCGGCCGACGGCAGGAGCTGGCGGTGCTGGCGCCCGAGGGGCTGCGGTACGAGGTCGCCGCTCGACGACGTCGCGCCCGTCGCCCAGGACGCGGTCGTCGCCGCCGAGGACCGCCGCTTCTACGAGCACGGCGGGATCGACCCCGTCGGCGTCGGGCGTGCCCTCTGGCAGCAACGTGGTCGGCGACGGCACCCAGGGCGGCTCGACGATCACCCAGCAGCTCGTGCGCAACCTCTTCCTCGACCGGGACCGGACCCTCGTGCGGAAGCTGCGGGAAGGCGTCCTCGCCATGAAGCTCGAGCGCTCCGAGGACAAGGACGAGATCCTCGAGCTGTACCTCAACACGGTGTACTTCGGGCGCAACACCTTCGGCATCGAAGCGGCGAGCCAGGTCTACTTCGACGATCCCGGCGGCCGAGCTCCAGCTCCACCAGGCGCGCGCTCCTCGCCGGGCTGATCCGCTCGCCCGGAGACGGCCGACCCGACCGAGGACCCGACGAGGCGACGCGCCGCCGCCAGACCGTGCTCGACGCCATGGTCGACATCGGGCCGATCACCGTCGACGAGGCGGCCGCCGCCGGCGCCAGCCGCTCGGCAGCGACCGACGGCGCCGCGACCGGAGGCCCAGGCCGACCTCGCGCCGCACTTCGTCGACCTCGTGCGGGAACAGGCCATCGACGCCGTCGGCGAGCACGCCATCTACGGCTCGGGCCTGCGCATCGTCACCACGCTCGACCCCGACGCAGCAGCTGGCGGCCGAGGCGGCCATCGACGCCGTGCTGACCGACCCGGCCGACCCGCAGGCCGCGCTCGTCGCCCTCGACACCGACGGAGCGATGCGCGCCTACGTCGGCGGGCGCGACTACGACGCCCTGCAGCTCGATCTGCTCCGCGGCGCCGAGGGCGGCGGCTCGGGCCGGCAACCGGGGTCGACGTTCAAGCCCTTCGTGCTCGCCGCCGCGCTCGAGGACGGGATCGGGCTCCGCGACCGCGTTCCCGGCACCGGCCCACATCGACGTCGAGGTCGACGGCGCGCCCTGGGGCGTCGACAACTACGGCAACGAGGCCTACGGGACCTTGACCGTCGAGGACGCCACCGCCAACTCGGTGAACACCGTCTACGCGCAGCTCCTCGCCGAGGTCGGACCGGAGGCGCGTGGTGGCGATGGCGACCGCGGCGGGCGTGCAGGCCGAGCTGCAGCCCGAGCCGTCGATCGCCCTCGGCGCCGAGGAGGTGTCGGGGATCGACCTCGCTCGCGCCTACCTGACCCTGGCCGACGACGGTGACGCCCAGCGAGCCCTACGCCATCGCCCGGATCGAGGACCGCGACGGCAACGTCGTGTGGGAGCCCGAGCACGACGACGGCGGCGCCGGGATCGACAGCGGCGTCTCGCGGGCCGTGACCCACGCCCTGCGACAGGTGATCGAGTCGGGCACGGGCACCGCCGCCGACATCGGCCGGCCCGCGGCGGGCAAGACGGGTACGACCCAGGGGAACGTCGACGCCTGGTTCGCCGGCTACGTCCCCGGCTACGCGGCGGTCGTCTGGATGGGCTACCCCGACGGCGCCGTGCCGATGGACGACGTGCACGGGCGGGCGGTGACCGGCGGGTCGTTCCCGGCCCAGATCTGGCAGCAGTACATGACCGCCGCGATCGCGGAACGCCCCGAGGAGGACTTCCCCGACCCGCCCGACGAGCTCCTCGAAGGCGAGCCCGAGCCCACCATCGCCCTCGATCCGCCGAACCTGCTGCCCGGCGGCAGCACGACGGTGAACGGCGAGGGGTTCGACGAGTGCATCGAGTCCTGGTCGGTCGCGGTCGACGGGACGCCATGGGCCACGCCGCCCGACACCGAGTCCGACGCGTCCGAACGCCGGGCCGTCCTCACCATCGGCGGGTCGGCCGTGCCCGGCCAGTACCGCGTCGTCGCCCTCTGCGACGCGCGGGGCCGGCCCGGAGGTCATCGCCGAAGCCGTCCTCGTGGTCGACGGTCCGACGACCTCGACGACCGCCCCCACGTTCGACGCCGAGTCTCCACCGTCCGACACGACCGTGCTGCCGACCACGCTCGGTGACGACGCGGCCGACCCGACCACGACCGTGACGACGCCGACGTCCTCGACGACCACGACGAGCGGCGGCGGCGATGGCGGCGGCGGCGGTGGTGGCGGCGGGCCGTAGACCGAGCCGCTCGCCGGCACGTCGGCCCGCTGGGAGGCGTGAGCCCGATCAGGCCCCGGGCGCGAACGAGCCGGGCCCGGCGCACCCCCCGACGCGCCAGGCCCGGCTGATCCCCGAACCTTAACCCCTCCGCCGACGGGTCGGCACATCCCCGCCCGCGAGGTCAGACCCCCGCCTCCTCCAGCGCACGCCTGGTCAGGACGCGGGAGAGGTGGCGGCGGAACTCGGTCGACGCGTTGAGATCGGCCGAGGGCTCGAGCCCCTCGTCGGCGCGAGCGGCGGCATCGGCTGCCGACGCCCCCGAGCCGAGCGCCGCCTCGGCGCCGGCGGACCGGACGGGCGTCGCTCCCATGTTCACGAGGCCGACGCCGGCGCCGCGCGCCGTTGCCGGAGCCGGCCACGACGGCGGCGACGCCGACGATCGCCCAGTCCTGGGCCCGCCGGTTGAACTTCTGGAACGACCATCCGGCGTCGGGACCGGCGGGCACGCGGATCTCCGTGAGCACCTCGTCGGCGGCCAGCGCCGTCTCCAGGAAGCCGGTGAAGAAGTCGTCGACGGCGATGGTGCGCTCGCCTCCCGGACCCCGGGCCACGAGCGTCGCCCGCAGCGCCAGCAGAGCCGCCGGCAGGTCGGAGGCCGGGTCGCCGTGGGCGATCGAGCCGCCGATCGTGCCGCGGTGCCGGACCTGCGGATCCCCGACCTGGCCGGCCACGTGGGCCAGCAGCGGCACCTGCTCGCGCAGCACGTCGGAGCCCTCGAGATCGGCGTGGCACGTGAGCGCACCGACGCGGACCTCTCCGCCCTCGGCCCGCACGTAGGAGAGGTCCTGGATGCGGCCGATGTCGATCAGGACCGCGGGGGTCGCCAGCCGCAGCTTCATCAGCGGCAGCAGCGAATGGCCTCCGGCGAGGAGCTTGGCGTCGTCGCCGTGGCGGCCGAGGAGCGCCACGGCGTCATCGACGGACTCGGCCCGTGCGTAGTCGAACGCGGCCGGGATCATGAGCGTCCCTCCTCGAATGAGCGACCAGACCCGTTCGGGCTTGGCCGGCATCTCCACGTCGGTGATGCCGTAGGGCGACAAGGCGTCGACGACGGCGTTGATGATGCACGGGGCCGACCCGATCGTGCCGGCCTCACCGATGCCCTTGACCCCGAGCGGGTTGGTCGGGCTCGGCGTGACCGTGTGGCCCAGCTCGAGGCTCGGCACCTCCGCCGCCGACGGCAGGCAGTAGTCGATCATCGTCGGGTTCCGCAGGTTGCCGTCGTCGTCGTACACGGCCTCCTCCCACAGCGCCTGGGCGACGCCCTGCACGACGCCGCCGTGGATCTGACCCTCGACGATCAACGGGTTGATCTGGTTGCCGCAGTCGTCGACGGCGATGTAGCGCAGGAGCGACACGGCGCCGGTCTCCGTGTCGACCTCGACCACCGACACGTGGGTCCCGAACGGGAACGTGAAGTTGGGCGGGTCGTAGGTGACCTGCGCCGTGAGGTTCGGCTCGAGCCCGTCGGGGAGGTTGTGGGCGGTGAACGCCTCGAAGGCGACGGCTTGGATCGGCATCGACGACGTCGGCGTGCCCCTGACCCGGAACTCGCCACCGACGAACTCGAGGTCCTCCTCGGCGCACTCGAGCTGGTGGGCGGCGATCGTCCTGGCCTTGCCCAGCACCTGCTCGGCGGCCATCTCGATGGCCACGCCGCCGACGGCGAGCGAGCGGCTGCCGTAGGTGTCGAGGCCGATCGGGCTGATGGCCGTGTCGGAGTGCAGGACCTCGACGTCGGCCGGGTCGATCCCGAACTTGTCGGCGACGATCATCGACCAGCACGTCTCGTGGCCCTGGCCGTGGGGCGTGGCCCCGGTGACGACCTCGACCTTGCCGGTCGGCAGCAGCCTGACGGTGGCCGACTCCCAGCCGCCGGCGGAGTAGTTGAGCGAGGCGAGGACCCGGCTCGGCGCGAGGCCGCACATCTCCACGTAGGTGGCGATGCCGATGCCGAGCTCCGTGGTGGACCCGTCGGCCCGCCTCGCCGCCTGCTCGGCGCGGAGGCCCTCGTAGCCGGCGAGCTCGAGGGCGGCGTCGAGCGACGGCGCGTAGTCGCCCGAGTCGAAGACGAGCCCGGCGCGCTGCTGTAGGGGAACTGCTCGGGGCGGATGTAGTTGCGCCGGCGGATCTCGTCGGGGCCGACGCCGACCTGGCGGGCGAGCGCGTCCATGGCCCGTTCGATGGCGTAGGTGGCCTCGGGACGGCCGGCGCCCCGATAGGCGTCGGTCGGCGTGAGGTTGGTGAACACCGACGTGCAGGAGAAGTCGTAGGCCGGGATGTCGTACACGCCGTGGTACAGGAACGCCCCGAGGAGCGGGATGCCCGGCGTGACGAGCTGGAGGTAGGCCCCCATGTCGGCGAGCAGGCGCACCCGCACCGCCGTCACCTTGCCGTCGGCGTCGGCCGCCAGCTCGATGTCCTGCACCTGGCCCCGGCCCTGGATCGTCGCGACCGCGCCCTCGGTGCGCGTCTCGGTCCAGCGGGTCGGCACGCCGAGGCGGCGGGCGAGGGCGAGGGCGATGAGCTCCTCGGCGTAGACGTTCAGCTTCGAGCCGAACCCGCCGCCGACGGCCGGGGCGATGACCCGGAGCTTCTGCTCGGGGATGCCACAGGTGATGCCGAGCATCACCCGCAGGATGTGCGGGATCTGGGTCGCCGACCAGACGGTGTAGTCGCCGTTGTGGGGCGACGGGGCCACGGCGACACCACGGGGCTCCATCGCCATCGGGATCAGGCGCTGCTGGATGTAGCGCTCGCGCACCGTGTGGGTGGCGTCGGCGAAGGCCTGCTCGACGGCGGCCTCGTCGGGGCAGAGCGCCCACGTGTAGCTCGCGTTCGTGCCGAGGTCGTCGTGGATCACGACCCGGTCGCTGCGCGCGTCCTCGAGGTCGACGACGGCGGGCAGCGGGTCGTAGTCGACGACGACCGCATCGGCCGCGTCGGCGGCCTCGTAGCGGCTGTCGGCCACGACGACGGCGACGATGTCGCCGACGTAGCAGGCCTTGTCGACCGCGACCGGCAGGTGCGCCGGGTTCTTCATGTCGTCGGTCACGGGCCAGGCGCACGGCATGGGGGCGGCCCACTCCTCGCGCAGGTCGGCGCCGGTGAAGACGTGGCGAACGCCTGGCATGCCCGCCGCCGCGCTCGTGTCGATGGAGCCGATGCGGGCGTGGGCGTGGGGACTGCGCACCATCGTCAGCCACAGGGCGCCGGGCAGGACGAGGTCGTCGACGAACCGGGCCTCGCCGGTGAGGAGGCGGGGATCCTCCTTGCGCCGCATCCGGGTCCCGACGACGTTCGTCGTCGGCTCGGACTCGACGGCGGTCATGACGCACCACCGGCGGCGGCGAGAACCGCCTGGACGATGTTGTGGTAGCCGGTACAGCGACAGAGGTTGCCCTCCAGGCCCTCGCGCACCGAGCGTTCGTCGGTCACCCGCCCTTCGTCGATGAGCGAGACGGCCGCCATCACCATGCCCGGGGTGCAGTACCCGCACTGCAGACCGTGGTGCTCGCGGAAGGCGGCCTGCATCGGGTGCAGCGTCCCGTCGCCGTCGGCGAGGCCCTCGATGGTCGTGACGGCCGTGCCGTCGGCCTGGACCGCGAGCACGGTGCAGGACTTCACCGACTCGCCGTCGAGGTGGACCGTGCACGCCCCGCACGACGACGTGTCGCAGCCGACGTTCGTGCCCGTGAGCCCGAGCTCGTCGCGCAGCCAGTGGACGAGCAACGTGCGCGGCTCGACGTCGCCTTCCCGAACCTGCCCGTTGACCGTGACGGAGATCTCCACCACACGCACCCCCCTCGTCTGCGGATGGGGGCATTAGAGCGCGATCGCCGGGCGCGTGCCGGACGAACCGCCGATCGGTCGGACGGACCAGCTCGATCGGCCCGACGCAGGGTCGTCGCGGTGCAACCGTGGAGGCAGCGCGACCGGGGCGCGAGCATGGCGGCATGGCACCGCTCCCCGTGCAGATCGTCGAGGTCTCGCCCCGCGACGGCCTCCAGGCCGAGGCGGTCGTGCTCCCCACCGAGGTCAAGGTCGAGCTCATCCAGCGCCTCGTCGGCGCCGGCGCCCGACGCATCGAGGTGTGCTCCTTCGTCAACCCGGCCCGCGTGCCGCAGATGGCCGACGCCGAGGCCGTGCTGGCGGGACTCGGGCCGCCGCCGCCGGACGTGTCGTACATCGGCCTGGTCCTGAACCGGCGGGGGTTCGACCGGGCGGCGGAGGCCGGGTTGAAGGAGATCAACATCGTCGCCGCGGCCACCGACACGTTCGCCCAGCGCAACCAGGGCACGACCTCGGACGGCTCGCTCGCGGTGTTCGAGGAGCTCGCTCCTCTCGCCGTCGAGGCCGGGATGCGCGCCGACGCTCACGATCTCGACCTCGTTCGGCTGCCCCTACGAGGGCGAGGTCCCGGTGAAGCGGGTCATGGACATCGCCAAGCGGGCCATCGACGCCGGGGCGTGGGAGATCGCCGTCGCCGACACCATCGGCGTCGCCGCGCCGCCCGACGTGCGCGAGGTCGTCGACGGCGTCCTCGAGGTCATCGGCGAGTCGGGCGAGCTCGTCTGGTTGCGGGCCCACTTCCACAACACCCGCAACACCGGTCTCGCCAACGCCTGGGCGGCCGTCGAGGCCGGGGTCAACGTGCTCGACGCCTCCCTCGGCGGGATCGGCGGCTGCCCCTTCGCGCCGGGGGCGACCGGCAACATCCCCACCGAGGATCTCGGCTACCTGCTCGAGCGCGCCGGCGTGGCGAGCGGGTTCCACCTCGGTGAGCTCATCGCCATCGTCCCCTGGATCGAGGAGCAGCTGGGCTCGCCGCGTCCCCGGTCTGCTGTCGAGAGCCGGCCTGTTCCCGACCTAGCGGTCAGAACCGGCGGCGGAAGCCGTCGCGATCACGACGGTTCTCCCCGCACGTTCGCAGTTTGGATGGCGTGCCAGACCTTCTCGGGGGTGCAGGGGAGGTCGATGTGGCGGACTCCGAGGTGGGCGAGGGCGTCGCACACGGCGGACTGCACCGCCGGCGTCGACCCGATGGTGCCCGACTCCCCGATGCCCTTGGCGCCGAGGGGGTTGACCCAGGTGGGCGTCTCGACCGCCACCAGCTCGAAGCTCGGCAGCTCCGCGGCCGAGACCATGGCGTAGTCGGCGAGGTTGGCGGTCTGCGGGTTGCCGTCGCCGTCGAAGCGCACCTCCTCGTACAGGGCCTGGGCCACGCCCTGGGCGATGCCGCCGTGGCGCTGCCCCTCGGCGAGGAGCGGGTTCAGGATCCGGCCGGCGTCGTCGGCGGCGACGAGCCGTTCGAGCCGCACCTCCCCCGTCTCCGTGTCGACCTCGACGACGGCGACGTGGGCACCGTTCGGGAACGTCGGCTGGGCGGCGGTGAAGTCGGCGGCGGCACCGAGGTCGCCGTCCGCCGCTGCCGCGACATCGGCCCAGGTCCGGTTGATCGTCGGGGTCCCGGCCACGTGGAACGCACCGGTGTCGTGGTCGAGCACGACGTCGTCGGGGTTCGCCTCGAGCAGCTCGGCGGCGATCTTCCTGGCCCGCTCGACGACTTCGATGGCGGCCTGTCGCACCGCGGAGCCGCCGAGCTGCAGGGAGCGCGATCCGAAGGTGCCGACGCCCTTGGTGACGAGGTCGGTGTCGCCGTGCACGACCCGGATCCGGTCCATCGGGATCCCGAGCGCGTCGCTGGCGAGCATGGCGAAGGCCGTGTGGTGTCCCTGCCCGTGCGGCGACGCGCCGGTGAGCACCGTCGCCGTACCGTCGAGCTCGATCTCGACGCGGCCGTACTCCTCGCCGGCCACCGGTCCGGCGGTGACCTCGACGTAGGTCGACACGCCGATCCCGAGCGCGACGGCGTCGCCGGCCTGGCGGCGCCGCGCCTGCTCGGCCCGGAGCGCCTCGTACCCGGCCGCCTCGAGGGCGGCGTCGAGTGCCTTGGCGTAGTCGCCGCAGTCGTAGGTGGTGCCGATCGGCGTCGTGTGCGGCGAGTCGAACGCCGGCACGAGGTTGCGCCGCCGCACCTCGGCGGGGTCGATGCCGGCCTCGGCCGCGAAGAGGTCCATGGCGCGCTCGATGGCGGCGGCCGCCTCGGGGCGGCCGGCGCCGCGGTAGGCGACCGTCGGGGTCGTGGTCGTCACGACCGACGACGTGCTGCACTCGACCCGCGGGATGGCGTAGGTCCCGGGTGCCATCGACCGCGTGAGGTAGGCGAGGAACGCGCCGAGTGACGGGTAGGCGCCGCAGTCCTGGAGCACCGAGAGGCGGTAGGCGAGCACGGAGCCGTCGGCGGTGCCGCCGATCTCGACGAACTGCACCTGCGCCCGGCCGTGGCCCATGCCGACGAGGTTCTCCGAGCGGGTCTCGGTCCAGCGCACCGGCCGACCGGCGTGGCGGGCGAGCCAGGGCAGCAGCAGGTCTTCGGGCGAGCCGCCGATCTTCGGCCCGAAGCCACCACCGACGTCGGGGGCGACGACCCGCACCTGCTCGGGAGCCGAGCCCGTAGGCCCCGACGAGCGCGTCGCGGAAGCCATGGGCCCCTTGGGTCGAGCAGAAGACGTGGAGGCGGCCGTCGGTCGCCCACGCCGCCGCCGCCGACCGGCCCTCGAGCGGCACCCCGGCGAGCCGCTGGTTGACGACGCGCTCGGGACACGACGATGTCGCAGCCGTCGAACAGCGCTTCGTCGCGACCGAAGTCGAACGCGACGGCCACGTTCGTGCCGGCCTCGGGGTGGAGCACGACCTCGTCGGTGGCCGCCGCCTCGGGGTCGACCACGGCGGGGAGCGGATCGACGTCGACCCACACGGCCTCGGCGGCGTCGACGCCCTGGGCCGGCTGCTCGCTCAGCACCACGGCGACGGGTTCGCCGACGAACCGGACGCGCCCGGTGGCGAGGAGAGGGCGCAGCATCGCCTGGTTGAGCATGGGGACGGGCGGTCCCAGCGGGGCGACGTCGATGTCGGCCCCGGTCACGACCGCGGCCACGCCCGGCATGCGGAGGGCGTCGTCGACGTCGACCCCGAGCAGCACGCCGTGGGCGACGGTCGACCGCACGAAGGTCGCGTGCAGCGCGCCGTCGAGCAACGGGTCGCGGAGGTCGGCGCAGTACGTGCCGCCGACGGTCAGGAACCGGGGGTCCTCGACCCGCGTGACCCGGTTGCCGAAGATGCTCGTCCCACCGGTACCGCTGCTCATGGGGGCGGGAGCCTACGGCTCGCCCGCAGGAGCTACGGCACCGGGACCTCGACGGCTACTGGTCACGGCGTGCAAGGCGCGGAAGGGCCAGGCGTCGGGCACCGGGATGCGGGGCGGCGGCGCCGGCAGGAGGGCGTAGGCCTCCTCGCCCGGGTAGACGAGGTGGTACTGCTCCCGGGCGATCCGCTCGATCTCGGCCCCCGTGCCGAGGGCGTCGACCCGGTCCTGGAGATCGGCGTTGCGGCTCTCGAGGTGCGCCAGGGTGTCCTCGGCGGCGGCGATGTCGCGGCGTTGCGTCAGCAGGGCCCGGGTCGGGAACACGCCGGCGAACAGGAACGCCACCGCGACGATCGACCCGAGCAGGGGAAGGAACACCCGTGCGCGCCGCGCTGTCCGGTTCCGCGGGGACGGGGGCGCTCGTCCTGGCGCCGCGGTCGGCACTCGGCTCTGCGCCGCCGCCGATCGTCCTCGCTCATGCGGATCGCGTCGATCGGAGCGAGGGCGGCGCGACCGAGGTAGGCGGCGGACTCGCCGAGCTGGGCCTCGATGCGCAGCAGCTGGTTGTACTTGGCGACGCGGTCGGAGCGAGCAGGGGCGCCGGCCTTGATCTGGCCGCAGTTCGTGGCGACGGCGAGGTCGGCGATGGTCGTGTCCTCGGTCTCGCCGGAGCGGTGGCTCATGACCGCGGTGTACGACGCGCGGTGGGCGAGGGCGACGGTGTCGAGGGTCTCGGTCAGGGTCCCGATCTGGTTGACCTTGACCAGGATCGAGTTGGCGACACCCGCCTCGAGGCCGCGCCGGAGCCGGTCGACGTTCGTGACGAAGAGGTCGTCGCCGACGAGCTGCACCCGGTCGCCGAGCAGTCCGGTCAGCGCCGACCAGCCCTCCCAGTCGTCCTCGGCGCAGCCGTCCTCGATGGTCACGATCGGGTACCGCTCGCACAGCTCGCCGAGCCACGCCACCATCTGCGACGACGGCAGCGAGCGACCCTCGCCGGCGAGCTCGTAGACGCTGTCGTGGAAGAACTCGGTCGAGGCGACGTCGAGGCCGAGGGCGATCTCGTCGCCGGGCGCCCGGCCGGCGCGCTCGATCGCCTCGAGCAGGACCTGCAGCCCCTCCTCGGTGGAACCGAGGTTCGGGGCGAAGCCCCCCTCGTCGCCGACGGCCGTGGACAGGCCCCGCTCGTGCAGCAACGCCTTGAGGTGGTGGTAGGTCTCCGCCCCCCATCGCAGCGCCTCGGAGAAGGAGCCGGCGCCGACGGGCAGCACCATGAACTCCTGGACGTCGATGTTGTTGTCGGCGTGGGCCCCGCCGTTGAGGACGTTGAGCATCGGCACCGGCAGCACGTGGGCGTTGGTCCCGCCGACGTACCGGTAGAGGGGCAGGTCGAGGGCGTCGGCCGCGGCCCGGGCCACGGCGAGGGAGACCCCGAGGACGGCGTTGGCCCCGAGCCCGCCCTTGTCGTCGGTGCCGTCGGCGGCGATGAGGGCGGCGTCGACCTCCCGCTGGTCGACGGCGTCGAGCCCGACGACGGCGTCGCGCAGCGGGCCGTCGACGTTGGCGACCGCGGTGAGGACCCCCCGGCCGAGGTACCGCTCGCCGCCGTCGCGCAGCTCGACCGCCTCGAAGGCGCCGGTCGACGCACCCGACGGCACCGCGGCGCGACCCGGTGGCGCCGGAGGCGAGGTAGGCCTCGACCTCGACGGTCGGGTTGCCACGGGAGTCGAGGATCTCCCGGCCGGCGATGTGCTCGATCTGGGTCATGTCGCTCCCACGTCGTCGGTGTGGGCACCCGTGTGGTTGGTGGGGAGAGTGTTGCGCACGTTACTCCTGTGGTCCATGGGGTACGCATGTCGCACTGCGCTTTCGCTGTCATCCCACGAAAGCCCCCGGTTCTAGGCGCCCGACCCCTCGGCGGCCTCGGCTGTGGCCCGGACCCGGTCGGCGGCGGCGCGGAGCGCGGCTTCGGGATCGACGTCGCCGGCTCGGGCGGCGGCCACCACGGCCAGCAGCGCCGCCCCGACGTCGTCGACCGCACCGGCGCGCTCGACGTCGACGCCGACGGTCGCCGCCTTCCGGAGGACCTTGGCGGCGTACAGGAGGGCGGGAAGCGAGGACGGGATGCCGTCGAAGACCGAGGCGCGCCCCTTCTCCTCGCGCTTCATCGACTCCCACTCCGCCGCCAGCTCCTCGGCCGACCCGGCGGCGACGTCGCCGAACACGTGCGGGTGCCGGGCGTAGAGCTTGTCGTGGATCCCCCTCGCCACGTCGGCGAGGGTGAACGCGCCGCGCTCGCGGGCGATGGCGCTGTGCAGCACGACCTGGAACAGGAGGTCGCCGAGCTCCTCCTCGAGGTGCTCGTCGTCGACCCCACCGTCATCACCGGCATGGATCGCGTCCAGGACCTCGTAGGCCTCCTCCAGGAGGAACCGGGTCAGCGTCTGCGTGGGTCTGGGCGCTGTCCCACGGGCAGCGCTCGCGCAAGCGTGCGCACGAGGGCGTCGAAGCGGACGAGCTCGCCGGCGACCGGCGGCGCGCCGGCCGGGACCCACACGGAGGTGAGGTGGTCGGGCTCGACGGCGCGGTCGAGCTCGGCCCACGGCACCTCGACGATGTGCTCGTCGGGCAGGCCGAGGCGCTGCAGCACGACGGCCGACGCGGGCGTGTCGTCCTCGAACGCGAGCTTGACGTCGGAGAGCACCCGGCGGTTGTGGCAGTGGGCGACGAGGAGCGGTCCCCGCTCCCCGGCGGCGCCGACCGCGAACCGGTGGCCGTCGACGAGACGGGCGCCCTCCTCGAGCGGATCGACGCCGAGCCGGACCCATGCCAGGTCGAGGAACGACAGCGCGGGCAGCACCTCGACGTCGACGCCGGCCGTGGCGCTCTCGCCGACGAGCAGGTCGACGGTGCGCTCGAGCACCCGCGGCGAGCCGGGCACCGCGTAGAGGACCGGCTCGCCCGAGCCGTCGGCCGCGGCTGCCAGGAGCTCGTCGGCGATGCGGCGATAGACGGCCTCGAAGGTCGGTTCGGCTTCGTACACGGCGTCGAAGCTGCGCTCGGCCCCGGCGACCGGCCGCGGCCGGGTGGCGCGTGGTCCGCAGCCAGCGGCGTTCGGGCGGGACCCCGGCGATGGCGGCCGTGGTGGCGGCCGTGACGAGGTCGGGCCCGGCCGGTCCCAACCCGACGACGACGAGCCGCCCGGGCTCGGCTCACCCGGTCGTGGAGGTGGTGGCGCCGGTCGTGTCGGTCGAGTCGGTGCCGTCGTCGGCGCCGGCGACGGGTCGGGTGATCTGGCCGTCGGTGGCGTTCCAGGTGCCGTAGCGGGCGTCGACGGTCACCTCGGCGTCGGAGAGGGCCTGGTTGAACCACTCGCCGAAGCCGGTCTGGACGTCCTGGGCGAGCACGGCCTGGACCTGGTCGCGCACGTCGTCGTCGAGCACCGCTTCGTCACGCGAGTCGACGACGATGATGTGGAAGCCGAACTGGCTCTCGACCGGCGGTCCGACGACACCGATGTCCTGGCTGAGGACGGCGTCACGGAACTCCGCCACGTAGCCGCCGGCGCCGGCGCAGCCCAGGTCGCCACCTTCGGCGCCGCTGGTGGTGTCGGTCGAGCGCTCGACGGCGATGGCATCGAAGTCGGCACCGGCGGCGAGCTCGGCCTCGATCGCCGCCGCCTCCTCCTGCGTGGCCACCAGGATGTGGTGGGCGCAGACCTGGGTGAAGTCGGCCTGGTTGGCCTCGAAGTAGTCCTCGATGGCCGCCTCGTTCAGGCAGGGCTGCCCGGCGAGGTCGCCCTGGAGCGCGAGCACACCGGCGTTCCAGGTGACGAGCTGGTCGCGGTAGGCCTCCGGGAACGCCTCGTAGATCGGCTGGCCGTCGCCGTCGGCGGCGAACCCGCCGAGACTCTGCGACCACCTCTTGCTCGGCGGCGACGCGGCAGGCGTCGTCGACCTCCAGGCCCCGCCGGGCGACCTCGTTCGTCACGATCGTGTACTGGATCTGGCGCGACAGCACCTGGGCGGCGAACGCCGAATCGAAGTTGTCCTCGCCGTCGCCGAGGACCGGACCCGCGTTCTGCTCGAGCGCGTCGAGGTAGTCGGGGTTGCCGGCGATCGCCTCGAGCTCGTCGACGACGGACTGCTGGGTGATCTCCGTGCCGTCGACGACGGCCGCGGCGACCGGCTCGTCGTCCCCGCAGGCCCCGAGGGCGACGGCGGCGGACAGCGCGAGCAGCGACAGGGAAAGGCGGACCGGCTTCACGAGGGGAGCGAGGTTAGGCGAGCACCCACTCCGTTTGGCATCGCGCAGGATGCGCCCCTGGACCCGCACCGCATCGGGCACGACAGGAACTCCATATGAGCGGAGCCGCCAGGACGGCGGCGGAGCGAACCTGAGTGAGCATCACCCCCGTCAGGCCGGGACCTCCGCTTCCACCGGCGGGACGAGCTGGCGGAGGAGCGACACGATGCCCTCGGCGAGGCCGTCCGGCCGGATCACCGGCAGCTGGAGCTGGCGCGGCTCGGTCTTGTACACAGCCCCCTTGACCAGGCGCTTGAGGCGCACCTCCTCGCTCACCTTGAGCTGCACGGGCGTGAGGCGGGCGATGTAGGCCGGGCCGCCGAAGCCCGGCCCCTTGGCGATCGTGACCTCGGTGATGCCGAGGCGGGCGCACTCGGCGCGGACCTTGGCCACCTCGAGCAGCGCCTCCGCCGCCGGCGGGGGCGGGCCGTAGCGGTCGAGCCACTCGGCCCGGATGTCCTCGACCTCGGCGTCGGAGGTCACGGCGGCCAGCCGCCGGTAGGCCTCGATGCGCAGGTCCTCACGGGGCACGTACGACGGCGGCAGGTTGGCCGCCATCGGCAGGTCGATCTTGATCTCGGCCGGCTCGCGCACGGGCTCGCCCTTGAGCTCGGCCACCGCCTCGCTGACCATCTCGACGTAGAGGTCGTAGCCGACGGCGGCGATGTGGCCGGACTGGCTCTCGCCGAGCAGGTTGCCGGCGCCGCGGATCTCCAGGTCGCGCATGGCGATCTTGAACCCGGAGCCGAGCTCGGTCGTCTCGCCGATCGTCTTCAGCCGCTCGTAGGCCACCTCCGGCAACGGCCGGTCGGGCGGGTGCAGGAGGTAGGCGTAGGCCCGCTGTCCCGACCGCCCGACCCGGCCGCGGAGCTGGTGGAGCTGGCCGAGGCCCAACCGGTCGGCGCGGTCGACGACGAGGGTGTTCACCGTCGGCATGTCGATGCCGGACTCGATGATCGTGGTGCAGACGAGGACGTCGTACTCGCCCTCCCAGAAGTCGTACACGACCTTCTCGAGGCTGCCCTCGTCCATCTGGCCGTGGGCGACGGCGACCCGCGCCTCGGGCACGAGATCCCGGACCCGTGCGGCGGCGTGCTCGATGTCGAACACGCGGTTGTGGACGAAGAAGACCTGACCCTCCCGCAGGAGCTCGCGGCGGATGGCCTCGGCGACGGCACGGTCGTCGTCCTCGCCGACGTAGGTGAGGATCGGCTGGCGCTCCGCCGGCGGCGTGTGCAGCAGGGTCAGGTCGCGGATGCCGGTGAGGCTCATCTCGAGCGTCCGCGGGATCGGTGTCGCCGTCAGGGTCAGCACGTCGACGTCGGTCCGGAGCTGCTTGATCCGCTCCTTGTGGGTCACGCCGAAGCGCTGCTCCTCGTCGACGACGAGCAGCCCGAGATCCTTGAACCGGACGTCCTCGGACAGCAGGCGGTGGGTGCCGATGACGACGTCGACCTCGCCCGACGCCAGCCCCTCCACCACCTTGCGGGCCTCGCCCGCGGTGAGGAAGCGCGACAGCACCTCGACCCGGACCGGGAACCCCGCCATGCGGTCGCCGAAGGTCTGGTGGTGCTGCTGGGCGAGGAGGGTCGTCGGCACGAGCACGGCGACCTGCTTGCCGTCCTGCACCGCCTTGAAGGCGGCGCGGATGGCGATCTCGGTCTTCCCGAAACCGACGTCGCCGCAGACGAGCCGGTCCATCGGCCGGGGCGTCTCCATGTCGGCCTTCACCTCGTCGATCGCCTTGGCCTGGTCGGGCGTCTCGACGTAGGGGAACGCGTCCTCGAGCTCGCGCTGCCACGGCGAGTCGGGACCGAAGGCGTGGCCCGGTTGGTGGACCCGCTTCTGGTACAGGACGACGAGCTCCTGGGCGATCTCGCGCACGGCGGCCCGCACCCGCGCCTTGGTCTTCTGCCACTCGGAGCCGCCGAGCTTCGACAGCGTCGGCTGGTCGCCCCCGGTGAAGTGGCGGACGGCGTCGATCTGGTCGGACGGGACGTACAGCTTGTCGTCGCCCTTGTACTCGAGCAGGAGGTAGTCGCGCTCCACCCCTCCGATGGCTCGCTTGACCATGCCGCCGTAGCGGGCCACGCCGTGCTGGTGGTGCACGACGAAGTCGCCGACCTTCAGGTCGTCGAAGAAGCGCTCGGCGTCGCGCCGGCGAGGCCGGGGCGGGCGGTGGGCGCGGCGCCGGCCGGTCAGGTCGGACTCGGTCAGGACGGCGAGGCCGATCGACGGGAACACCGCGCCCCGGTCGAGCGGTCCGACGACGACGTCGGGCTCGACGCCGTGGTCGCGGAGGAGCTGACGGACGCGTGCGGCCGAGCCCTCGGCGTCGGCGACGGCGACGACGCGGTGGCCCGCCGCCAGCGCGGCACGGACCTGGGCCACGAGGCGCTCGCCGTCGCCGACCGGCGGCTCCCACGCGGTCGCCGGGATCGACACGACCGTCGGGCGACTCGGGCACCGACGTCACGTGGAGGAGCGGCGCGTCGGTCCGGGCGAGCAGCCGGTCGAACCCCAGGTGCAGCGACGGCCAGACCCGATCCTCGCCGGCCCCCCACGTCCGGGCGAGCGTGGCCGCCAGGTCGGCCTCCTCGGCGGCGATGTCGGCGGCCCGGTCGCGGAGCCGGCGAGGTTCGACGAGCACGACCTGCGCGGTCGGTCCGAGGAGGTCGGTGAGCAGGTGCTCGTCGTCGGTGAGCCACGGGAGCCAGGACTCCATGCCGTCGAACAGCAGCCCGTCGGCGAGGCGCTCCCACTGCTCCCGGCCCCACGGCTCGGTGGCGACGAGCTTGGCCGCCCGCTCCCGGACGTCCTCGGTCGGCAGCAGCTCCCGGGCGGCGAAGACGCGCACCTCTTCGAGGTCGACCGTCGAGCGCTGGTCGGTGACGGAGAACTCGCTCAGCCGGTCGACCTCGTCGCCCCAGAGGTCGATGCGCACGGGGCGGTCGGCCGTGACGGGGAAGACGTCGACGATCGAGCCGCGCACCGCCACCTCGCCGCGGTGCTCGACCTGGTCCTCCCGCCGGTACCCCATGGCGACGAGGGCGCCGAGGAGGTCGTCGCGGTCGCGCTGCTCGCCGGTCCGCACGACGACCGGCTCGACGTCGTCGACGTGCGGACCGAGGCGCTGCACGAGCGCCCGCACCGGCGCCACGACGACGCGCGGGTGCCTCCCCGTGGCGCAACCGCCAGATGACGCGCTGGCGCCGGCCCATGGTCTCGACGTTCGGGCTGACGCGCTCGAACGGAAGCGTCTCCCACGCCGGGAACAGCTCGACGCGGGCCGGGTCGCCGAGCCACGTGCGCCAGCTCGCGGTGGAGGCGCTCGGCCTCGGCCGTCGTGGGCACCGCCACCAGCACCGGCGTCCGGCTCGACAGCGCCTCCAGGGCGGCGAGCACGTAGCTGCGCCCGTGCTCCGGCACGCTGAGCACCGCCTGGGCGCGACCGAGCAACCCGAGCACCGCGGTGTCGTCGCGCAGGCGGGGGAGGAGCTCCGGGAGGGTCGTCATGGCGGGGCGTTCGAGCCTACGGCTCTGCTGCTGGTTCGCTCCGCGCCATCCTTGGCGCTCCGCTCACATGGATTCCTGTCGTGCCCGACCCGTTGCGGACTCGGGAGCGCATCCTGCGCCCACACCCGGCACGCCATCCTTGGCGCTCCGCTCACACGGATTCCTGTCGTGCCCGACCCGTTGCGGACTCGGGGGCGCATCCTGCGCCCACCCCGGCACGCCATCCCTGGCGCTCCGCTCACACGGATTCCTGTCGTGCCCGACCCGTGCGACTCCGGGAGCGCATCCTGCGCCCACCCCGGCACGCCTTCGTCGGCTACTCGTCGCCGGCTTCGACACCCTCGGGAGGCGGCGCCTGGAGGCTCAGCCGCCGCCCGTCGGGGTCGCGGACGAGCATCTCCATGACCCCCCAGTGACGGGGCTTGAAGTCGATCGCCACCGTGCCAGCGGCCGGTGGGGTGAATCCCTGCGAGTCGGCGACACCGAGCACGGGCTGCACCTCGAGGGTCGAGCCCTCGGCCCGCTCGGCGACGAACACGTACGGCCCGCCGTCCGGGTGTCGGAACTGCCCCGACCCGTGGTCGGTCTCGAACTCGACCTTGAAGCCGAGCTGGGTCCAGAAGTCCTTCGACTCCTTCCAGCTGGCCGTCTCGATCATGATGCCCTGGATTCCGTTTGTGCTCACGGCACCTCCGCCGGTGTGAACGCCCCCCGCACGGCGGACGCTAGGCGAAGAACGCCGATCCGATCCGGACGACGGTGGCGCCCTCCTCGATGGCGATCTCGAAGTCCGCCGTCGTTCCCATCGACAGCCCGGCCAGGCCGTGCGCGCCCGCCAGGGATCGCAGCGCCCGGAACCAACCGCGGCTGGTCTCGGGCTCGGCGGCGAGCGGCGGCATGGCCATGAGCCCGACGACGCGGAGCCCGGGCAGGGCGGCGCAGGCATCGATCAGCGGCCCGACCGCATGGGGATCGACGCCTGCCTTCGTCGCCTCGCCGGCGACGTTCACCTCGACGTAGCAATCGATGGGGTCGCGCCCCTCGCGGAGGCGCCGCGCCGACAACGCCTCGGCCACCTCGATCCGGTCGAGGGCGTGGAAGGCGTCGGCCCACCGCGCCACGTAACGCACCTTGTTGCGCTGCAGCGGCCCGATGGCGTGCCACCGCACGCCGCGGCCGTCGAGCTCCGGCGCTCGGTCGCGGAGCTGCTGGTACTGGTTCTCGCCGAGGTCGTGCACGCCTGCGTCGACCAGGGCACGCGCCGCCCCGACGTCGACGTACTTCGTGACGGCGACGACGGTGACGTCGACCGGGTCCCGGCCCGCCCGCTCGCACGCCGACGCCACCCGGGCGCGCACCGCGTCGACGTGGACCTCCACGACCCCGGCTTACCGCAGTCGCACTCGGGGTGTGTCACTTACGCACCATGGCGAGACCGGGGGGTAGGCCCCGCACGGCGACGGCATCGTCGGCGACCTCGATCGACAGGCGTCCGTCGGCCACCGGTACGTCCACGAAGCGGAGGTCGTGCGCCCCCGCCGGCAGGATCGGGTCGAGCTCGACGCGGCCACCGGGCACGTCGGGCTCCAGGCCGAGGAGGGCGCGGAGGACGAGGAGCGGCGCCGCCGATGCCCAGGCCTGAGGCGAGCAGGAGGCGGGATAGGGCACCGGCACCGCCAGGTCGTCGGGGCCGAGCCCGGCGAAGAGCTCCGGCAACCGACCGCCCGATGCCTCGGCCGCGGCGAAGAGGTCGGCGGCGAGCGTGGCGGCGTGCCCGTCGCACCCGGCGCGGCGCAACCCGGCGACGGCGATGGCGGTGTCGTGTGGCCACACGGAACCGGTGTGGTAGCCGAGCGGGTCGTAGCGCGCCATCGTCGTCGCCAGCGTGCGGACCCCCCACCCGCTCCGCATCGGCGGCGACAGCAACGCGTCGGCGACCGCGGTCGACCCGCTCCGGCGGGACGATGCCGCACCACAGGAGATGACCCAGGTTGGACGCGAGCGCGTCGACCGGTTCCTTGGCCGCGTCGAGGGCGAGCGCGTACCACCCTCGTCGGGGAGCCAGAACGCCTCGTCGAACCGCGTCGCCGACCACCACCGCCCGATCGGCCCGCTCCGCGGCGACGGCATGACGGCCCTCCTGCCGCGCCAGCGCCGCGCCGGCCTTCCACGCCGCGAAGGCGTACGCCTGCACCTCGCTCAGCGCGATCGGTGCCTCGGCGAGACGGCCGTCAGCGAAGGAGATCGCGTCCCACGAGTCCTTCCACCCTTGGTTGGCGAGCCCGCCTTCGCTACTGCACCGGTACTCGATGAAGCCGTCACCGTCCTCGTCGCCGGGTCCGGCCATCCAGTCGAGGGCGGCGTCGACCGCAGGGAGCAGACCCTCGAGCTGCTCCCAGGCGACGCCCCACCGCCACAGCTCGTGCACGAGGAGGACGAACAGGGGCGTCGCGTCGGCGGTTCCGTAGTAGCGCTCCGCATCGGCGAGCGAGAGCGACGGCCCGGCGCCGTAGCGGAGCTCGTGCACGATGCGCCCGGGCTGCTCCTCGGTGTCGGGGTCGTCCTTGGTGCCCTGCAACCGGGCGAGGGTGCGTGCCGTGGCGAGGCCGAGACCGGGGTCGAGCGGTAGGGCCATCCACGACGTCAGGATCGAGTCCCGGCCGAAGAGGGTCATGAACCACGGGGCGCCGGCGGCGACGACCGGTTCCTCGGGGTGAGCAGGATCGAAGAGGCGCAGCGCCCCCAGGTCGACGACCGAGCGGTCGAACGACCGCCGCAGCCCGGTGACATCACTCGCCAACCGGGGCAGCCGGGCGGCCCAGACGGCCTGGCGCTCCGCGGGGACGGATCGCTCCGCCGGCTCGCCGCAGCGGTGCCGCGGCACGACCGTCTGGCCCTGGCGCAGCCGCGATCGCCTCGACGCAGGCCGTCCACCGGGCCCGGGGAGCGAGCCGCACCTGCCACCGCAGGCGCCGCGCGCGACATCGACCTCGGGTGGGGGGCAGCCGTCGCCGGCGCGAACGACCGCCGCCCTGGCGTCCTGAGGGTCGCCGAGGTCGAGGCCGCGGCCGTCGGCCGACGCCGACATCGCCACCGGGACGAGGCCGGGGCGGCACTCCTTCACGGCGAAGACATGGGCCAGGTCGGCGGCGACGTCGACGCTGACCTCGGCCGACTGCGGCTCGGCGGTGCGGTTCTCGACGATGACGTCGAGGCGCAGCCCGCGACCGACCCACAGCGCCCGGCGCACCAGCAGCGCCCGATCCGCCGACCGGCCGACGAACCGGGCGCTGAACGGTTGGTCGATGCTCGACGCCAGGGGCTCGACCGGCGCCCCGTCGACGCAGATGGCGAGGCGCGAGCAGATGCGGGTGTCGGCGACGTAGGTGCCCTCGACGCCGCGGGGCCGGTCGACGATGTCGCCGCCGGGATCGCAGATGGCGAAGCTCGACCCCTGCACGAGCGTGATGGTCCCCACCGCCACGCCGGCGCTCTCGTCGCCGAAGACCCACGGAGAGGTCACGCCACCAAGGCGCTCCGAGTCGCGATGCGGTCGTAGACCTCGATGTGCGCCTCGACCATGCGTGCTGCCGAGAACCGCTCGGCCGCGACGGCGCGGCACCGGGAACGGTCCAGGTCGCCCACTCGGCCCAGGCACTCCACGAGGCCGTCCTCGTCGGCGCGGAGGAACCCGGTGACGCCGTCGTCGACGATCTCGGGCGCGGCGCCGAGCGGTGTCGTCACCACCGGCGTCCCCACGGCGAGCGCCTCGAGCATCACCATGCCGAACGGCTCGGCCCAGCGGATCGGGTTCAGGAGGCAGGTCGCCGCGCCCACGAGGCGAGCGGTGTCGTCGCGCCCGAGCTCGCCGACGTACTCGACGTCGCCCCCCAGCAGCGGCGCCACCTCGGCCTCGAATAGGCCTGCTCGAGGGGCTCGTTCATCTTCGCCGCGATCAACAGCGGGATGCCCGCCCGTCGGGCGATGCGCGCCGCCGCGTCGACGCCCTTGTCCGGACACATCCGCCCGACGAACGCCGCGAAGCCGCCGGAGCCGTCGCCCACCGGATGGGCGTCGACGTCGATGCCGTGGTGCACGGCCGCGGCCACCGGGACGTCGCCGGCGGTCGACGCCTGGTGGTGGCTGATGGCGATGATCGGGACGCGGTCGGCGATGGCGGCGAATAATGGCACCAGGTCATCGTTGAAGGGACCGTGGTTCGTCGTGACGACGGGCAGGGCGGGGAAGCGGGCGGCGTACACGGGGCCGACCAACGTGTGGTCGTGCACGACGTCGCAACCCTCACCGAGGAGCCGGTCGTAGGCGTGGATCACGTGCCGGAGCTCGTCGAGCGGCCGGCCCACGCCGACGCCGAGCGCCGAGTCGAACTCCCACGTGCGAGGCACCGGGCAGGTGGCGTCGCCGGTGGTGGCCAGCAGGACCTCGTGGCCGGCGGCGACGAGACCACGGCTCAGCGTGTCGAGGACGGCCTCGGTGCCGCCGTAGGCAGGAGGGGGGACGGGGACCCACGGTGGAGCGACGATGGCGATGTGCATGAGGTCGATCCCTACCCCGACGTCGACGCCTCACTCGTCGCCGGCCTCACTCCTTGGCGTTGAACTTCGTCATGGCGGCGTCGATCCCGCCCGCGATGACCGTTTCGACCGCGTCGGCGGCCTCCTCGATGGCGATGTCGAGCTCGGCCCGCTCGGCCTTGCCCGGGCGCCGCAGGACGTGGTCGGCGCCCTCCTGCCGGCCCGGCGGCTTGCCCACCCCGATCCGGACGCGGACGAACTCGTCGGTGCCGAGGTGCGCCTTGATCGAGCGCAGGCCGTTGTTGCCGGCCAGGCCGCCGCCCAGCTTCACCTTCGATCCGTCCGGGTGGCAGGTCGAGCTCGTCGTGCACGACGACCACCCGCTGGGCCGGGAGGTCGTGGCGCCGGGCCAGCGCCCCGACGGCCTGGCCGGACTCGTTGTAGTAGGTCAGCGGGACGGCGAGCAGGACGGCCTGACCGTCGAGCCGGACGGTGTCGGCGAGGACCTTGGCCTTGTCGCGGCGGAGCGCCCCGCCGTGGCGCCGCGCCAGGAGGGCGACGGTGTCGGCGCCGGAGTTGTGCCGCGTGCGCTCGTACTCGGCCCCGGGGTTCCCGAGCCCGACCACGAGCCATTCGACGGCGACGGCTACTCGCCTTCGGAAGATTCGCCGCCACCCTCGGACGAGGCGGCCTCGCCGCCACCGGCCTCGCCCTCGCGCTCGCCCTCGGCGCCTTCCTCGGCGCCTTCCTCTTCCTCGGGCTCTGGCTCCTCGATGGCGGACACCGACGTGGTCACGACGGGCTCGTCGAGATCGACGTTCGTGGTGACACCAGGCGGCAGCGCCAGGTCGGACACGCGGATCACGTCGCCGAGGGCGAGGTCGCTGATGTCGACGACGAACTCGTTGGGGATGTCGGCCGGCTTGGCCGTGATCGACAGGGCGTAGAGCATGTGGTCGACGACGCCGTCGTTGGACAGCACCTGCGTCGCCTCGCCGGTCAGGTTGACCGGCACGTCGACGGTGAGCACCTGGTCGCGGCTGACGCGGAGGAAGTCGACGTGCAGGACGTCGCGGCGCACGGGGTGCCGCTGCAGCTCCTTGACCATCACCAGCTCGCTGCCGTCGCCGACGTGGAGGTCGATCAGGGCGTTGAGGCCGGCGTCGCCGACGAGCGCGTGGCGCAGGTCGCGCCAGACGACGGCGACGGAGACGGGGTCCTTGCCCAGGCCGTAGACGACGCCGGGGACCTTGCCCTCGGCCCGGAGACGCCCGCTGGCGCGGGAGCCGGTGGGACGGCCGGTGTCGGCAGTGACGGTGATCTCAGCCATCGGTGCTCCTACCTCAGAGATCGCGCCGGAGCGCTATGACGGAGGTGGAACGGTAGAGCGTGAAGCAGCAGCGCAGACCAGCCGACCGGCGAAGCCGCTGGGGGTCTGGGGGCGGAGCCCCCAGGAATCGACCGCAGGCGGCTCCGCCGCCGAGGATCGGATCGAGGCGGCCGCAGGCCGCCGCCGAACAGCTCGGAGCCGAACCTCCGGTTCGGCGCCGACTACGACTGGTTTTCGCCCCCGAAGATCTCGCTGACCGACGTGTCCTCGAAGACGGCGTCGATGGCGTCGGCGAGGATCTTCGCCACCGACAGCACCTCGAGGTTGGGCAACTGCTTCGCCGAGGGCATCGGGAGGGTGTCGGTGACGACGGTGCGGGCGATCTTCGAGCCCTTGAGCCGGTCGACCGCGGGGTGCGACAGGACGCCGTGGGTGGCCATGGCCCAGACCTCGGTGGCGCCGTGCTCGACGAGGAGGTCGGCGGCGGCGACGATCGTCCCGGCGGTGTCGATCATGTCGTCGACGAGGATGCAGCACCGACCGGCGACGTCACCGATCACGCCCCGCGCCTCGACCAGGTTGGCCTTGCCCTCGACGTGGCGCTTGTGCACGAAGGCGAGGTCGGCGCCCAGCGCCTGGCTGTAGCGCTCGGCCACCTTCACGCGCCCGGCATCGGGCGACACGATCACGAACTCGCCGTGGGCTTCGCGCCGGAGGTACTCGAGGAGCACCGGCATGGCCACGAGGTGGTCGACCGGCTTGTCGAAGAAGCCCTGGATCTGCCCCGAGTGCAGATCGACCGACATCATGCGGTCGACGCCCGCCGCCGTGAGCATGTCGGCCACGAGCTTGGCGCCGATCGGTTCGCGGCCCTCGGCCTTGCGGTCCTGACGGGAGTAGCCGTAGTAGGGGCACACCGCCGTGATCCGCTTGGCCGACGCCCGCTTGGCGGCGTCGATCATGTGCAGCTGTTGGAAGATCGAGTCGTTGATCGACGCCTCGTCGGTGCCGGCGTGGGTCTGGATGATGAAGACGTCGGCACCGCGGATCGACTCCTCGAACCGGCAGTGGTACTCGCCGTTGGCGAAGCGGCGGAGGTTGGGCTCGCCGAGCTGCACGCCGAGGCTGGCGGCGACGTCGGATGCGAGGGTCGGGTGTGAGGAGCCGGAGTAGAGGCGCAACTTCTTCTTCGCGACCAGCTCCATCCGGCAAACCCCTCTCGACGGCTACGGAGCAGCGTAGTGGGGACCTGTCCGCACACCTGCAGCGATGACGGCGCCCGGTCCGAGGGCGACGAACGGACCGACGACGGCGCCGTCGCCGATCTCGGCGTCGGTGGCGACGGTGTGGTGCAACCACGCCCGGGCGCCGACGGTGCAATCGACGAGGCGGCACCCGGGCCCGATCTCCGTTCCCTCACCGATGACGGTCGAGCCGGCGAGGACGACGCCGGGGAACAGGGTCACGTCCGGTGCCAGCCGGACGTGAGCATCGACGTAGGTGACGGCCGGATCGACCATCGTCACCCCGGCCCGCAGCCAGGCCTCGTTCGTGCGGCGCCGCAGCTTGGCCTCGGCCGCGGCCAGCTGCACCCGATCGTTGACCCCTGCCGTCTCGTTCTCGTCGTCGACCACGACGGCACTGACGGGGTGCCCGGCGTCGGCGAGGACCTCCACGACGTCGGTCAGGTAGTACTCGCCCTGCGCGTTCTCGGGGTCGATGCGCCGGAGCGCCGGCGCCAGCAACGACCGACGGAAGCAGTAGATCGACGTGTTGATCTCGGTGATCGCCAGCTCGTCGTCGGCGGCGTCCTCGTGCTCGACGATGCGCTGGACGCGACCGTCGCGGCCGCGCACGACGCGCCCGTAGCCGGTCGGGTCCGACACCACCGCGGTGAGGATCGTGCAGGCGGCGCCGCTGGCCCGGTGCTGGAGGACGAGCGCCTCGATCGTGTCCGGGCGCAGCAGCGGCGTGTCGCCCGGGAGGACCACGACGTCGCTCGTCGTCGAGCGTCGTCGTCGGAGAAGGTCGTGAGGGCGACGGCGAGGGCGTCGCCGGTTCCCCGCTGCACGTGCTGCTCGACGAATTCGATCGGGAGGTCGGCCACGCTGTCGGACAGCTTCTTCGTCACCCGCTCCGCCCCGTGGCCGACGACGACGACGGCGCGGTCGAGCGGCAGGCCGTGCAGGCTGTCGAGGACGTACAGCACCATCGCGCCGCCCGCACAGCAGGTGCAGTGGCTTCGGGCGGTTCGAGCGCATGCGGCTGCCCTCGCCGGCGGCGAGGACGACGGCCGAGATCGAGCCGGCGGTCTTGGGGCTGGCGGTCATGCTCGGGGGCAGGGACTCGAACCCCGATTCGTGGAACCAAAATCCGCTGTCCTGCCACTTGGACGACCCCCGATGGGCCACGCCACCTTAGGAGGACCGCTCTCGCTCAGGGGTGCGCCGTTCCGCCGAAGCTCAGCGAGAACGACGGCCCGAAGTTGACGTCGCCGGAGCCCGTGGCCGGGTCGATGGTCGCCGTCCCGGTGACACCGACGTACAGGCTCACGCCCGAGAGCTGCAGGGCGCGGATGTCGACGGTCCCCGAGGCGCCGAGGTCGAGCGCACCGTCGCGGTGGAGGTCGGCGATGCCGCCGGCGACGATGTGCATCAGGTCGCCGCTGCGATCGCGGATCGTCGTCTCGAAGGCGTTGAGGGCGAGGTGGGCGCCGAGGCCGGACGTGGGCTCGGAGAACCACACGGCCGACGGCACGTGCCACCCGAAGTCACGGAAGTTCGTCTCGAACTCCTCGATCGTCCCGCCGTCGAAGGTGATCTCGAGGTGGAGGTTGAACGTCTCGGTCCGGGCGACCAGCCCGGACGCGGGCGCCGTTGCCCCGTCGTTCATGCGTACCGGACCCCATCGTCGCCGGCGTCCCCTGGGTGCAGGAACAGGCTGGCGTCGACGCCCGCGACCTGCGGCGCCTCCTGGGCCTGGAAGTGGGCGATCCAGCTCTCGTCGTAGTGGAAGTCCGTCTGCGAGAGGTTGAGCTGCAGATCGGGCAGCTTCACCTCCTGGGGACCGGGGGCGTCTTCGGACACGGGCCGACCTCCTGGATCGACGACGCCGGGACGCTAACCCGGCCGGTCAGGACGAAGTTCGCCCGAAGGGACGTCCTTTTGGGCAGCCCTCGCCCAGCCGCTAGCGTCGACCCCCGCCATGGGATCGCTCATCAAGAAGCGCCGCAAGCGCATGCGCAAGAAGAAGCACAAGAAGATGCTGAAGCGCACCCGCTGGCAGCGCCGCGCCGGCAAGTAGCCCGCCGAACCTCCGAGGGGTCGGGGGCGGCAGTATTCGGCGGTGGACTCGCCGGAGGTCGTCACCGTCGAGGTCAGGCCCGGGCGAGGGTTCCTGGCGATGAGCGCGACGGTCGCGGTGATCGCCGCCGCCGGCGTCGCCCTCGCCGTGCTCGCCGCCGACGATGGCCCCACGCCCGACGTGTCGCCTGGTCCGACGGCACCGGCCGACGAGCCGGCGTGCGGTCGGATCGCCCTCCCGTTCACGGCCGCCGAGGTGGAGCCACTGGCCGCGCCCGGTGGCACCCGCGCTCGGGTGACGGTCCCCGGCCGGCCCGAGGCGATCGTCAGCGTCCCGGCGTGTCGCCTCGACCTGCGGGGCGAGGCGACCGAGGGGATCGTGCTCCCCCACGGCCGCGGCCTCCTCTGGCTCCGCCTCAACGGCGTGACCGTGCGCGGGCCCACCGGCCTCCCGGTGCCGTGCGAATCCTTCGAGGTGGACGTGCTCGACGGTCCCATCGGCCGCGACGGGACGACTGCGCTCGCCGTCGACGTGGCGACCGAGCTGGCGTTCGGCGTGGACGGCTAGACCGAGAAGGCCGGGGTGGCGCGCGACCGACGCGGGCGCCGGGGACGCCGCCGGGGTGGGCGCCCTCGACGAACCAGGTCGAGCCGCTGCCGGCGAGGATCGGCGTCTTGCCGGTCGCGTCGCCGAGGCGGTCACGCCACCGGGCCAGGCGGGGCTCCACCGCCAGTGCCGCCGCCTCGAGGTCGTTGGGGCCGGCCCCGGTCGGCCCGCCGAGCTCGTCCCAGCGCCGGTAGACCGCCGGCGTCGAGCACCCGAACGGCGGCGTCGAGAGCGTCAGCGTCCGCTCCTCGAACGCCAGCGGCTCGACGACCTCCCCGATCCCGGTCACCCGGGCCCGCCCCCCGACCAGGCAGAAGGGCACGTCCGCACCGAGCTCGGCCGCTCGTGCCAGGTCGGTGACGCCGGCCCACCGCAGCACGGCGGCGGCGTCGGCCGACCCGCCGCCGAGCCCGCCACCCGCCGGGATCCGCTTGACGAGCCGCACGGCGGCGGCGCGGTCGACGAGACGCAGCGCCCGGCGCACGAGGTTGGCCTCGCCGACCGGCACGGCCACGCCGGCACCGTCGGTCTCGTCGACGACCTCGAGACCGTCGCCCGTCGGCGAAGGTCAGCTCGTCGACGAGGTCGACCGTGACCATCTCGGCGTCGATCTCGTGGAACCCGTCGGGCCGGACACCCGTGATCCGCAGCGACAGAGTCAGCTTCGCCGGCGCGACGAGCGTGCTCACGAGGCGGCCTCGGCCAGGCGGCCCCACGCGGCGACGTCGAGCTCCTCGGCCCGCGCCGTCGGCGCCACGCCGGCCGCCTCGAAGGCCGCAGGGGCGACGAGGTCGCCGAGCGAGCGGCGCAGCATCTTGCGGCGCTGGCCGAACCCGGCGCGGACGAGGGCGAAGAGGCGCTCCGGATCGGCGCCGGTGGCCGGCCCGTCGGGGCGCCGCCGGATCCGCACGAGCACCGACTCGACCTTCGGTCGCGGCACGAACACCGATGCCGGGACCCGGCCGGCGAGCTCCGCCGTCGCGTGGTACGCCACCTTGACCGAAGGGATCCCGTAGCCGGGTTCACCGACGCCCGCGGCCAGGCGCTCACCGGCCTCCCGCTGGACGAGCACGAGCAGCTCCACCACCGCGGGCACGCGGTCGAGGACGTCGAGGACGAGCGGGGTGGCGACGTTGTAGGGGAGGTTGGCGACGAGCCGCCAGGCGGCGTCGCCGGGTTCGAGGGCATCGGCCCAGGCCAGGGTCATGGCGTCGCCCTCGACGACGTGGACCTCGGGCGCCCGCTCGGCGAGCACGGCCCGCAGGGCGGGCAGCAGGTGGCGGTCGACCTCCACAGCGGTGACCGTCGCCCCGGTCTCGGCCAGGGCGAGGGTGAGCGAGCCGAGGCCGGCGCCGATCTCGACCACGTGGTCGCCGGCGCCGACACCGGCCAGCCGGGCGATCTTGCGGACGGTGGCGGGCTCGACGACGAAGTTCTGCCCGAGGGCCCGGGACGGCGCGAGCCCGTGGGCGGCGAGGAGGCCGGAACCTCGCGGCGCGTCAGGGTCACGCGCACAGCGTCTACCAGGTGCCGAGCCTCACCAGGTGATGATGACCTGGATGACCCCGGCGTCGAGCGGGGCCAGCTGCTCGAACACGGTGACGTCGAGATCGATGATCCGCCCGTCGCCGTACGGGCCGCGATCGGTGACCGTGCACGTGGCGGTGGCGCCGTTGGCCTGGTTCGTGACCGTCACCACCGTGCCCCGGGCGAGCGTCTTGTGGGCGCACTCCCCGGCGGCGTGGCGGTACCAGGTGGCGCCGCCGGACTCGGTGTTCCCCGAAGGCGGCGCCGGCGCCACGGTGGTCGGCGGCGCCGTGGTCGGCGGGGGCGGCGGCGCCGTGGTGGTCGTCACCCGCCGGGCGGTCGTCGTGGTCGTGGGCGCCGCGGTCGTCGTCGGGGCCGCCGTCGTGGTCGTCGTCGACGCCGTGGTCGGGGCGGCCGTCTCGATCTCGACCGGGATGGCGATCGCCATCGTGGTCGGCGGCTCGGTCGAGGCCGGCGCCGGCGCGGTCGCCGTCACCTCCTCCGCCGAGGACCGGTCGGGCAGGTTCTCGAGCACGACGATCGGGAGCGCCAGCATGCTCATGCCGACGGCGACCGCGGCGCGCCGTCGGTCGATCGACGCCCACCAGGTGGGCGCCTCGGCGCCCGCGAGGAGGTGCTTCGGGCGCGCTGGAACGGGGACCGTCGGGCGCAAGCGACGGCGACGTTACGAGGCCCGCGCGGGCGCCGCAACACGAGCGCAACACTCGTAGCGAACCCTTTACAGATCGTGCAGGCCATACACGCTCTTCGGCGTTGGCCCATGTGGCCTCGGCGACGCCCGCGATGGGCTCGGCGCGGGCGGCCGCGACCGGCCTCCCCGACGGCGGGCACCCAGGCCGGCCGGTTGGCCTGGCCGCGGTGCGGCACGGGCGCCAGGTAGGGGCTGTCGGTCTCGACGAGGAGGCGGTCGGCCGGGCACAACGCCGCCGCCTCCCGGATGTCGGTCGCCGACGGGAAGGAGACGATGCCCGAGAACGACAGGTGGGCGCCGAGGTCGAGGCACCGGCGGGCGTCGGCGGCATCGCCGGTGAAGCAATGGAAGACCGTGCGGTCGGGCACGCCCTCGGCGGCGAGGACGTCGAACGTGGCGGCCCACGCCTCCCGGGTGTGGATCACGAGCGCCAGGTCGAAGGCCAGCGCCAGGGCGATCTGGGCGGCGAAGACCTCGCGCTGGGCGTCGCGGGGCGAGTGGTCGTAGTGGAAGTCGAGCCCGCACTCGCCGACGGCGACCACGTCCCCGCCCGCCAGCAACGCTTCGAGGCCGTCGATCCCGTGCCGAGCCTCGTGGGGGTGCACCCCGGCGGTGGCCCAGACGCGGCCGGGGTGCGCCCGGGCCACCTCGATGTAGGCGGCCGACTGCGCCACGTCGCAGCCGACGGTGATCAGCCGCTCGACGCCGGCGGCGACGGCGTCGTCGACGACGGGGGCGGCCTCCGCCGCGTCCTCGGGCAGGTGGCAGTGGTCGTCTGTCCAGCGGATGGGGCAGGACCGTAGCCAGCCGGGTCCCGCCGCGGGGTCGGGGGCGCGTTGGCTTCCGGTTCACTTCGCACCATCCGTGGCGGCCCGCTCACGCGGATTCCTGTCGTGCCATCCGCGTCGCTACGGTGCTCGGCGTGCTTCCCTCCGACATCGGGCGGTTGGTGTCAGTCGGCGACCCCGCGGTGGCGCCGGACGGGACGCACCGTCGCCGTCACGGTCGCCCGGGTCGACGCCGGAGCCAACCGCTACCGCAGCGCCGTCTGGATCGTCCCGGCCGACGGCGGGGCGGCCGCGCCAGCTGACCGCCGGGGCCGAGTCCGACGGCGGCGCCCGCTGGTCACCCGACGGCACCCGCATCGCGTTCGTGCGCACGACGACGCCGGCGGAAGGACCCGACCGGTCGGCCGTGCTCGTCGTGCCGGTCGACGGACCGGGCGAGCCGGTCGAGGTGGCGTCGTCGCCCGAACCCATCGCCGAGCTCGAGTGGTCGCCCGACGGTGCCCGGCTCACCTGGGTCACCCGCACCCCCGAGGTGACGCCCGGGACGAAGGATCGTGACCGGGAGCCCCGCCACATCGAGACGCTGCTGACCCGCCTCGACGACGTCGGGTGGACCGTCGATCGCCCCCAGCACGTCTTCGTCGGCCGAACCGACGGCACCGAGGCGCCTCGACAGGTCACGACCGGCCCGCGCTCGTTCACGACGCCGCGGTGGTCACCCGACGGCTCGACGTTGCTCGTGTCGGCGTCGCTCCACGACGAATGGGACCTCGACCTCGCCGTCGACCTCTTCGTGGTCGATCCCGACGACGACGAGGCCGAGCCCCGCCGGCTCACCGACACGACGCGCCAGTGGATGCACCCGTCGTGGTCGCCCGACGGGACGAGGGTCGCCGGGATCGTCGACGAGCCCCTCGAGGGGTTCCGCAACGCCCGCCCCGTCGTCCTCGACATCGGGTCCGGTTCGATGACCGACGTGGCGCCCGGGATCGACCGGACCTTCGCCCCGTACCCCGGCGTGCGGGCGCCCGTGTGGCTCGACGACAGCGCCGCTGCTCGTGAGCCGCGAGGACCGAGGGCGGGTCGGGATCCTGCGCGTGGCGGCCGACGGCACCGCCGAACCGGCCGAGGTCGTCGGCGGCGACCGGTGGGTCCTCGGCTACGACGTCGCCGGCCCGACGCTCGCGGTCGTGGCGTCCGACCTCGACGCCCTGGCCGAGCTGGCGATCATGCCGGTGGACGGCGGTGGGAACGCGTCCGTCCGCACCAGCTTCGGCGCCGCCTTCCACCGGGCCTGCCCGTCGCTGCCGATCGAGCGGTTCGCCGTGGCGTCACCGGCGGGCGACGACGACGTCGACGCCTGGTTCGTCGCCCCCGACCCGGTCGCCGTCGAGGGCGACCGGTGGCCCCTCATCGTGTCGGTGCACGGCGGCCCGATGACGCAGTACGGGCACCGCTGGTTCGACGAGTGGCAGCTGTGGGCGTCGGCCGGCTTCGCCGTCGTGGGGTGCAACCCCCACGGCTCGACCGGCCAGGACGATGCCTGGGCCCGTTCGATCCGCTCGCCGCTCGCCCCGCTCGACCCGGGCACCGGCTGGGGCGGCATCGACGCCGACGACATCCTCGCCGTGCTCGACGCCACCCTCGACCGGTGGCCGATCTGCGATCCCGAGCGGGTCGGGGTCCACGGCGGCAGCTACGGGGGCTTCATGGCGTCGTGGCTCCTGGCCCGGACCGACCGCTTCGCCGCCGGGTGCTCCGAACGGGCCGTCAACAACCTGTTCTCCGAGGAGTGGTCCTCCGACGTCGGCGGCTGGTTCCGTACCGAGCTCGGCGTCTCGCACCTCGAGCACCCCGAGGAGTACCTGCGCATGTCGCCGGTGATGTACGCCCGCGACCTGAGCGCACCGATCCTCATCATCCACAGCGAGTCCGACCTGCGCTGTCACATCGAACAGGCCGACGCCCTGTTCGTCGCGCTCCGGCTGCTGCGCCATCCGGACCTCGAGTACTGGAGGTTCGCCGGCGAGGGCCACGAGCTGTCGCGGTCGGGCGCGCCCAAGCACCGCATCCGCCGGGCCGAGCTGATCGTCGACTTCTTCAGGCGGAGGCTGGCGAAGCCGGGGTGATCCGGGGGAAGAGCGGGGTGCCCTTCTCGACGGTGAGGCCGCCGGGGTAGCCGCCCCAGGTCGCCGCGTCCGGGAGGCGCTCGTCCTCCGGCGATCCGGGTAGACCGATGCGGCGCCAGACCTCCGCGGCCGCGGCGGGCACCGCCGGGCTGGCGAGGACGGCGACGATTCTCAGCACCTCGAGGGCGTCGCCGAGGACGGCGTCGACGCCGGGACCGGGCTCGGCCTTCCACGGCTCGTGCGCCTCGAGGTGGGCGTTCGCCTCCCGGACCAGCCGCCACGTCGCCTCGAGGGCGACCGAGGGCTGGACCTCGGCCCACGCGCGCGCGCCGTCGCCTCGTAGGCCTCCTCGGCGACGGCGGCGAGGGCACTGTCGGCGCGCGGCGCGGGGCCGATACCGCCGCACTTCTTGGCCACGACCGTCGTCACGCGCGACAGGAGGTTGCCGAGGTTGTTGGCGAGGTCGGCGTTGTAGCGGTCGACGATCCTCTCGTAGCTGAATTCGCCGTCGGGCCCGAAGGGGACATCGCGCAGGAAGTGGTAGCGGAAGCCGTCGACGCCGAAGTCCTCGACGAGGTCGGCCGGGGCGATCTGGTTCAGCCTGGTCTTGCTCATCTTCTCGCCGCCGACCAGCAGGAACCCGTGCACGTAGATGTGCTTCGGCGGCTCGAGGCCGGCCGCCAGCAGCATCGCCGGCCAGTACACGCAGTGGAAGCGGAGGATGTCCTTGCCGATGAGGTGGTGCGTCGCCGGCCACCACGTCTCGAAGCGCTCGGCGTCGGTCCCGAACCCGACGGCGGTGGCGTAGTTGATCAGCGCGTCGTACCAGACGTACGTGACGTGCTCGCGGTCCCACGGGATGGGGACGCCCCAGGAGATCGAGGTCCGGCTGATCGAGAAGTCCTGGAGCCCGCCGCGGATGAAGCCGAGGGCCTCGTTGCGCTTGCTCTCGGGGCGCACGAAGTCGGGGTTCTCGGCGTACCAGTCGAGCAGGGGTTGCTCGAAGCGCGACAGCTCGAAGAAGTAGTTGTCCTCGGTGACGTGCTCCACCGGACGGGCGTGGATCGGGCAGAGCCCGTCGACCAATTCGGCCTCGGTGTAATAGGCCTCGCAGGCCACGCAGTAGAGGCCCTCGTAGGTGCCCCGGTGGATGTAGCCGTTGTCGTAGACCCGCTGCAGCAGCTCGGCGACGGCGGCGTGGTGGCGGGGTTCGGTGGTGCGGATGAAGTCGTCGTTCGAGATGCCGAGGAGCTTCCAGGCGTCGCGGAAGCGCTCGGCGGTGCGGTCGGCCCACTCCTTCGGCGCCACGCCGTTCGCCTCGGCGGCCCGTTGCACCTTCAGCCCGTGCTCGTCGGTGCCGGTCAGGAAGTACGTGTCGTCGCCGACGAGGCGGTGCCAGCGGGCGACGGCATCGGCGATCACCGTCGTGTAGGCGTGCCCGATGTGGGGCGCGTCGTTGACGTAGTAGATCGGCGTCGTCAGGTAGAAGCGGCTGGGCACGACCAACGAGCCTACGAGGCAGGTGCCCCCTCGACCTCGGGGGTTGCGGGCTCCGGCACGACCGTCGCCCTCGCCCCCCAGGCGACGGCGAGGAGGGCGATGTCGTCGGCCGGGTCGCCGTCGGGGAACAGCTGGTCGAGCAGGCGGTCGCAGAAGGCGTCGGGGTCGGTGGTGCCGGCGCCGTCGAGACCGGTGACGACGAGGTCGAGCGCCGCGACCGCGGCCCGCCCGAGCCGGTCGAGCCCGACGTCGAGGTGTTCTCCGCGGCGCTCGACGGCGCCGTCGGTGTACAGCAGCAGGTGCTCGCCCGGCCGCAGGTGATCGGTGTCGGCCGTCTGGACGGTGCCCCCGGCGACCCCGAGGGGAGCGCCGGCCCCGCCCCGCAGGAACCGGAACCCGTCGGGCCCGACGACCAGCGGGTACGGGTGCCCGGCGCGGGCGTAGGTGATCGCCCCGCCCACGGGATCGGCCACGACGACGCAACAGGTCGAGCAGAGGGCATCCTCGACGAGCGGCACCACCTCGTGCAGCGCCCGCAGGGCGGCGGCCGGGTCGCGGTCGCGGTTGACGTAGCCCTTCAGCGCGCTCCGGAGCTGGACCATCACCGCGGCGGCCTGGGGTCCACGGCCGACGACGTCGCCGACGACGAAGGCGACGGAGCCGTCGGCCAGCTCGAAGGCGTCGTACCAGTCGCCACCGACGACGATGCCGTGGGCCGCGGCCCGGTACCGGACGGCGACCGGTAGGGCGGGGATGCTCGGCATGTCGACGGGGAGGAGCCGGCGCTGCAGCTCGAGGGCGAGGTCGTGCTCGCGGTCGTGGCGGCTGGCCCGATCGAGGGCCCGGGCGGCCTGGGCGGCCATGGAACTGGCGAGCACCCGCTCGCCCCGCCGGGCCCGCGGGACCTCGTCGAAGGTCCAGCCGAGGACGCCGACGAGACGGCCGTCGGCGATGACGGGCACGAGGGCGGCGGCGTTGGAGCCGGCGGCGAATGACGTGGGGGAGGGTTCGACGCCGGGGCGGAGGCTCGGGGTCGCCAGCCAGATGGCGTCGCCCTGCCGCACCGCGGCCGGCAGGGCGTCGACGACGCCGAGGCCGTCCAGCCCAGCCTCGCCTTCGGCGTTCAGACCGAGGTGGTGCAGGACGCCGAGGCGCCGCCCGTCGTCGGACACGATCGCGAGCACGCCGCCCCGGGCGCCGAGCAGGCGACGGCCCCGACCGAGCACCGCCTCGGCGACCTCCTCGGACGACAACGAGCGGGTGAGCAGGCTCGTGAGCTCGAGCAGCTCGAGGGTGCGGTGCTGCGAGGCTTCGATCCGGCGCTCGTAGCGGAAGCTCTGGCTGAAGACCAGGGTGAGGAACAGGGCGAGCAGGGCACCGCCGACCACGATGGCGAGGGGCCCGACCCACAGATCGCCGTCGACGTCGTGGGCGATCGCCGTCAGTTGCAGGCCGGCGACCTCGGCCTCGGCTCGGGACCCGGTGATCTGCTCGGGGGTCGAGGAGGCGAGCACCTCTCCGTCGGCGTCGACGATGGCGATGTCGGTGCCGCCGGGGACGATGGGCGCAACGGCCGCGGCCAGGTCGCTGATCGTGTAGGCGGCGCGTGACGAAGCCCGTGGCCGCCGCACGACCCGGCACCGTGAGGGGCTGGATGAGCAGCACCCCGGGATCGCCGGTGGCGGCGATGTCGACGCGGGTGAGCGCCACCTGGCCCGTCGCCCGCGCCTCGTCGACGACGGCGCCGCGCGTGGGATCGGCCAGCAGGTCGAAGCCGCGTAGGTCCCGGAACTCCTCGGTGTCGGGGTACACGTAGAGGCTCGGCGCGTACTGGTCGCGGCGCGGGCGCCGGCGTGCGCGCGCTGAGTCTCCGGGTCGAGGTCGAAGATGTCGACTCCCTGTGCGGGCCTCGAAGTCGGCCCGATCGGCGTCGTCGACGATCGGCAGGTAGCCGAGCGCGAAGAGCCGGCTGTCGCCGGCGAGACCGGCGGCGAACGCCGAGAAGCGGTCCTCGGCGACGGTGCCGTCCTCGTCGACCAGCCCGGCGGCGCCGGCGAGGGCCTGCGTCGTGCTGGCCAGCATGTCGTCGACGGCACCGGCCGCCGCGTCGGCGGCGGCCTGCTCGCGGTCCTCCCGGTCGGACTGTTCCCGGATCAGCAACGCGGCGGCGCTCGCCAACGACGCCACCACGACGACGACGACCGATGCCCAGGCCACCCACCGCCGGACCGATGAGGGGCGGCCAGGGTCGAGTTCGTCCCCGGCGAGGTGGACGTGTCCCTCCCGAGGCGCGGCCACGCCCTCATCGTCGCACAGCCGCGGAGGAATCGACGTGATCGCTACGCCTTTCGGGTTACCAGCCGCTCACCTCGCGCAGCACACCGTTGTCGGTGCCGCTCGGCGGCGGCAGTCGCCCCTGGCGGACGGCCTCGACCTTGTCGAGCTGGCGCTCCAGCTGGCGTCGCCGGGGCCCGTTGAGCTGCTCGTAGGCGTTCTGGGTCGTCTGGAGGTTCCGGCCCAGGGCGTCGAGCCGGTCGGTGAACTGGTCCCACTGCTTGGTGAAGCCGGCGAGGACGTCGAGCACCTCGTCGGCGCCGCGCTGCACGGCCACCGCATCGGCCGCCTGGCGGATCACGCCGAGCACGGCGAACAGCGTGAACGGGGAACAGAGCACGACCCGCTGGGCCATGGCCTCGTCGGCGAGGCGGGCGTCGTTGGCGTGGATGAACCCGTAGACCGCCTCGTTCGGGATGAAGGCCAGGGTGAAGCCGACCGTCGTCTCGTCGGCGTACCCGGCCCGGGCCAGCTCCTTGACCCGGGCCCGGACGTCGCGCAGGAACCCGGCGACGGCCTCGGACCGCTCCCGGTCGTTCGCCGCCTCGCACCAGCGCAGGTAGCCGGCCAGCGGGAACTTGACGTCCATGTGCAGCAGGCGCTCGTCGGGGAGCAGGAAGGTGATGTCGGGCCGGGTGCCACCGGGCAGGGTGCGCTGCTTCTGGTAGTTGACGCCCTCGACGAACCCGACGGCCCGCAGCACGTCCTCGGCCATCCGCTCACCCCACTGGCCCCGGGCCTGCGGGCTGGCCAGGGCGCGCTGGAGCCCCTCGGTCGTGCTGCGCAGCGCCTCGGTGACCCGGGTCGCCTCGGTGACCCGCTCGAGGAGCTCGCCGTGCTGGCCCGCACGGTCGGCCCTGAGGGAGGAGACGACGCCCGTGACGTGGTCGAGCCGGCCGGCCATGTCCTCGAACTGGCGCCGCAGCGACTCGTCGCGGGTGCCCGAGGCGCGGTCGCCCGCGGCCAGGTGGCGACCGACCTGTGCCGTCGTGACCTGGATGACCACGAGGGCGACGATCGCCCCGACGGCGAGGGTGGCGGCGACCACGGCGGCGACGATGACCATGAGAGGAGTATGCGGACGGGGTGTGTCCAGGTTCGGGATCCCCGGCCGCGTCCGGGCGCCGCGCGTCGTACCGTGCGCGGCCGATGCTCATCGCCATCCCGGTCTTCGACGCCCTCACCGCTCTCGACGCGATCGGCCCGTACGAGGTCCTCCAGCGCCTGCCCGGTGCCGAGGTCCGCTTCGTCGGCCACGCGACCGGCCCGGTCCGGACCGAGAACGGTTTCCTCGGCCTCCTCGCCGACGCCACCTTCGCCGAGGTGCCCAGCCCCGACGTGGTCGTGGTGCCGGGCGGCATGGGGACCAGGGCGCTGCTCGAGGACGAGGCGATCCTCGGGTGGATACGGCAGGCGCACGCCGGCACCCGCTTCACCACCTCGGTCTGCACGGGGTCGCTGCTGCTCGCCGCCGCCGGCCTCCTCGACGGGTTGACGGCGACGACGCACTGGGGCGCCCGCGAGACCCTCGCCGGCCTCGGCGCCGTCCCCGTCCCCGAGCGGGTCGTCGAGCACCTCGACCGCCGGATCGTCACCGCCGCCGGGGTGTCGTCGGGGATCGACATGGCCCTGCGGCTCTCCGAGCTCCTGTTCGACCGCACCACGGCCGAGGCGATGCAGCTCTACATCGAGTACGACCCCCAGCCCCCGTTCGACTCTGGCAGCGTCGAGAAGGCGAGCGCCACCGTCCGGGAGCGCATGACCGAGCTGCGCGCCGCCGTCCGCGGCTGACCGCGGCGGGACGGCGTGCCGGGCCCCGAATCACGACGGTGTGCATCGACCACCGGTTTCCGACGGTCGCGGCACGGTCGTTCGAGCCGGGCCGCGGACCTCCGAGTGCGTTGTGGATCAGGCGCGGTGGGGGCGCGAGGCGGCCACGGCGGCGTCGTAGGCGACCCGCTTCGGGACCCCGAGCTCGGTCGGCCACCCACGCCGCCGCGTCCTTCGCCGACAGGCCCGTGGCCAGCGCCTCGGCGACGGCGGCCGCCACGTCGTCGGAACCGGCCGGTGCCGCCGGCGGCGCGCCCTCCACGACGATCACGCACTCGCCGGGAGGTTCCGACGCCGCCGCCCAGGCCGCCAGCTCCGCCAGCGGGCCCCGCCGCACCTCCTCGTGCAGCTTGGTGAGCTCGCGGGCCACGGCGCCACGCCGGTCCTCGCCGCAGGCGGCGGCGAGGTCGGCGAGGGTGCGGGCCAGCCGGTGCGGGGCCTCGTAGAGCACGACGGTCCGCGGCTCCGCGGCGACCCCGGCCAGGCGCTTCGTCCGATCGGCGCCCTGACGGGGCAGGAACCCCTCGAACACGAAACGGGCGGTCGACAGCCCCGACACGACGAGGGCGGTGACGACCGCCGACGGTCCTGGCACCACCTCCACGGGGAGACCCTCGGCCGCGGCCGCGGCGACGAGCCGCTCCCCCGGGTCGGCGATCCCGGGCATGCCGGCGTCGGTCACGACGACGACGCGCTCGCCCCGCCGCACCCGGTCGAGCACCTCCGCCACCCGGCCGGCCTCGGTGTGGTCGTCGACGCGGACGAGCGGCACACCGTCGCGGCGGCCGATCCCGGCCAGCTGGAGCAGCCGCCCCGTCCGCCTCGTGTCCTCGCAGCAGATGCAGTCGGCGTCGGCCAGCGCGGCCGCCGCCCGCGGCGCCAGGTCTCCGAGGTTCCCGATCGGCGTCGCCACGAGGACGAGTGGCATCGAGCTGCCGTCGCGGAGCTCGAGGGCGTCGCCGACGGCGAGCTCCCACGACGCGAACGCCCCGGCCTCGGCCTCGAGCACGGCCCGCGACGAGAGCATCGGCCGGCCGAGCCGCCAGGGCCGCATCGTGGTGGTGCGCAGGACGCGCAGGTCCCGGTCGAGGAAGGCGACGTCGATCGGGAACCGCATGCCCAGGGTGTGGACCGACCACGCCGGCCGCAGGAGCAGCGCGCCCTCGACGCCGTCGCGCCCGAGCAGCCCGACGAACCGGCCCCGAAACGACTCGGCGACCTCCACCGACGCCAGCACCTGCCCCTCCCGCACGAGCCACGCCATCAGGCGTTGTGACGGATCTCGAGGACGTCGCCGTCCTGGACCTCGTAGTCCTTGCCCTCGACGCGCAGCTTGCCCGCCTCCCTCGCCTTCGACCACGACCCGATCTCGAGCAGGTCGTCCCAGCGGATGACCTCGGCGCGGATGAAGCCGCGCTGCAGGTCGGTGTGGATCACACCGGCGCACGCCGGGGCCTTCCACCCGGCCTTGAACGTCCAGGCCCGGCTCTCCTTGTCGCCCGTCGTGAGGAAGGTCCGCAGGCCGAGCAGGTGGTAGGCGGCGTGCACGAAACGGGGCAGCGCGCCCTCGCCGAGCCCGTAGCCCTCGAGCAGCTCGGCACGGTCGTCGGGGTCGAGCTGGGCGGCCTCCGCCTCGAGCTGCACGCACACCGGGAGGACCTCGGCGCCGTCGCCCAGCTCGGCGCGGATCGGCGCGGTCACGGCGTCGGGGTCGGCGACCTGCGACTCGTCGATGTTCACGACCGCCAGGACCGGACGGTTCGTGAGGAGGAACTGTTCACGGAGCAGCGTCCGGTCCTCCGGCGAGAGCGGCCGACCGGTACAGCGGCGTGCCCTCGCCGAGGATCTCGTAGGCCCGCTGCATCGCCTCGGCCTCGGCGACCGCGGTCTTGTCGATCTTGGCGTGCTTGCGCTTGCGCTCGACCTGCTTCTCCAGGGTCTCGAGGTCGGCGAGGCACAGCTCCAACTCGACGACCCGGAGGTGCTCGAGCGGGTCGGTCGTCCCCGGCACGTCGTCGTCGGCGAAGGCCCGGAGCACGTAGACGACGGCGTCGACCTCGCGGATGTGGGCGAGGAACCGGTTGCCGAGGCCCTCGCCCTTGCTCGCCCCTTCGACCAGGCCGCCGATGTCGACGAACTGGACGCTGGCCGGCACCACGTTGCGGGAGGCGGACATGACCGCCAGGCGGTCGAGGCGGGAGTCGGGCACCTTGGCCACGCCGACGTTGGGGTCGGTCGTGGCGAACGCGTACGGCGCCGCCAGCGCGCCGCCGCCGGCCAGCGCGTTGTACAGCGACGACTTCCCCGCGTTGGGCAGACCGACGAACCCGAACCTCTCCATGACCGCGGGCAGGTTAAGGCTCGGTAGGGTCGGCGCCCGCATGGACCCCGTCGCCGCGCTCGAGCGCGTGGCCTACCTCAACGACCGGGTGCTGGCCGAGTCGCACCGGGTGCAGGCCTACCAGCGCGCCGCCGAGGTGGTGCGCGCCCTCGAACCCGAGGAGCTCGACCGCCGCCACCGCGAGGGGACCCTCACCGAGCTCGCCGGCATCGGGCCGAAGACGGCCTCGATCATCACCCAGGCCCTCGACGGCGGCCCGATCCCCTACCTCGAGGAGCTCGAGGCCAAGACCGTCATCGCCACCGGCGACCCGGCCGCCGCCGCAGCTCCGCGCGGCCCTTCGGGGCGACTGCCACACCCACTCGACCTGGTCCGACGGCGGCGCGCCGATCGAGACGATGGCCCGGGCGGCGATGGCGCTCGGCCACGAGTGGATCGTGATGACCGACCACTCGCCCCGACTCACCGTCGCCCACGGGCTGTCGCCCGAGCGCCTGCGGGCCCAGCTCGAGGAGATCGCCGGGTTGAACGAGCGCCTCGCGCCGTTCCGCATCCTCACCGGCATGGAGGTCGACATCCTCGTCGACGGCTCCCTCGACCTCCCCGAGGAGCTGCTGGCCGAGCTCGACGTCGTCGTGGCCAGCGTCCACTCGAAGCTCTCGATGCCGGCGCCGGAGATGACCAAGCGCATGGTGCTCGCCGTCTCCAGCCCCCACGTCGACGTGCTCGGCCACTGCACCGGGCGCAAGGTGCCGGGCAAGATGCGCCCGGTCGGCCAGTCCGACTTCGCCGGCCGGGTCGGCGCCAGCTTCGACGCCGAGATCGTCTTCGCCGCCTGCTCGCAGTTCGGCACGGCCGTGGAGATCAACTGCCGGCCGGAGCGCCAGGACCCCCCCGACGAGCTGCTCGAGCTCGCGCTCGAGTGGAACTGCGACATCGCCATCGACACCGACGCCCACGCCCCCGGCCAGCTGGAGTGGCAACCGTTCGGGTGCGACAAGGCGGCGCGGCACGGGATCTCACCCGACGAGGTGATCAACACGAAGTCGGCCGACGACCTCGTCGCCTGGGCCGGCCGTCGCTCCGGCACGTAGCCTGCGGCCCCTTATGTCGAAGAAGACCGCCAAGAAGAAGATGAAGGCCCGCACGTCCAAGGCCAACCACGGGACGAAGCCGAACGCCGGCAAGCGCGGGAGCTGACCTGAGCGCGGCGATCCCTCCGCCCCCTCCCACGCGGGTCGAGGACCTCGTCGAGGTCCTGCACGGCGTCGAGGTCGCCGACCCCTACCGGTGGCTGGAGGACGGCGAGAGCGAGGAGGTCGCGGCGTGGGCGGCCGCCCACAACGCCCGCACCCGTGCCGTCCTCGACGCCGTCGAGTCCCGACCGCGCTGGCATGCCCGGCTCACCGAGCTGCTCCGGGCCGGCACCTCGACCGCGCCGCGCATCGTCGGGGACCGGGTCTTCTCCCTCGACCGCTGGGGTGAACACGACCAGGCCGTCCTCGTGGAGCGGCGGACGATGACCGAGGGCACCGGCCGCGTCATCCTCGACCCCGCCGCCCTGCTCGACGATCCGACGGCGACGATCGACTGGTACGAGCCGAGCCGCGACGGCGCCCTCGTCGCGGTGGGCGTCTCGACCGGCGGCTCCGAGCAGTCGACGCTGCGGGTGCTCGACACCGACTCGGCGACGTTGCTCGCCGACGAGATCCCCGACACACGGGCCGCGTCGGTCTCGTGGGAGCCCGACGGCCTCGGCTTCCTGTACACCCGCTACCCGGCCGGCGACGAGTACCACCGCCACGTCCGCTCGCACCGCCTCGGCGACGACCCCGCGGGCGACGCCACCGTCGTCGCCCCCGACGACCTCCCCGACGAGACGGCGTGGCCCTCGGTCGAGGTGTCCCGCGACGGGCGCTGGGTGCTCGTCTCGCTGTCACTCGGCTGGAGCCGGACCGACGTCCGCCTGCTCGACCGCTCGTCCGGGACGTGGACGACCCTCATCGAAGGCGTCGAGGCCGTCACCGCCCTCACCTTCGACCTCCGCCGCCACCGGCTGGTCGGCGTGACGACGCTCGACGCCGACCGGGGCCGCGTCGTCGCCGCCGACCTCGACGCGCCGCAGTCCGAGCACTGGATCACGATGACGCCCGAGGACGACGACAAGCGACGGGTCGTCGAGTGGGCCCTGCCGCTCGTCGGGGGCGCCCTGCTCGTACGGACGACGTGCTGGGGCGTCGCCGAGCTGTGGCGCGAGGACGGCGACGGGACCGACGGGTCGGTCGAGCCCGTCGCGCTGCCCGGCGGCGTGGCCGACATCGTCGGTGTCGACGTCGACGACGACGAGGACCTCGCCGTCCTCGCGGTCACGTCGTTCACGATGCCGGCCCGCTTGCACCGCTGGACGCCTCAGGAGGGGGTGCTCCCGTGGGCCCCGCTCCCCGGCGCGCCCGACTTGCGGGGCATCGGCGTCGTGCAGCGCGACTACGTGGCCGACGACGGCGTCGCGATCCCGGTGTTCATCGTCGACGGCGACACGACGCCAGAGCGCGACGCCCGAACGCTCCTCACCGGCTACGGCGGGTTCGCCATCACCGAGACGCCGGTCTACTCGGCGCTCATCACCGCGTGGTGCGAGTCCGGCGGCCGTTTCGCGGTCGCCGGCATCCGCGGTGGCGCCGAGGAGGGCGAGGCCTGGCACCGGGCGGGCATGCGGGAGCACAAGCAGCGGGTGTTCGACGACTTCTTCGAGGCCGCCGACTGGCTCGTCGACACCGGGTACACCACTCGCGGCGGTCTCGGCGCTGAACGGCGGTTCGAACGGCGGACTCCTGATGGGCGCGTGCATCACCCAGCGCCCCGACCTCGCCGCCGCCGTGCGCTGCGCCGTGCCGCTTCTCGACATGGTGCGGTTCCACCGCTTCCTCATCGCCCGGCTCTGGATCCCCGAGTACGGCGACCCCGACGAGCCCGAGGACTTCGCCTGGCTCCACGAGTACTCGCCGTACCACCGGATCGTCCCGGGCACGTGCTACCCGCCGGCGCTGTTCACGACGGCCGAGGAGGACACGAGGGTCGACCCCCTCCACGCCCGCAAGTTCGCCGCCCGTCTGCAGTCGGCCACGTCGTGCGGCGACGAGCACCCGATCCTCGTACGCATCGAGTCACGCGCCGGCCACGGCATCGGCAAGCCCGTCGGCAAGCAGGCCGACGAGGCCGCCGACGTCCTCGCCTTCTTCGATGCGGCCGCTGGAGCCGATTCGGGCTACTGACGAATGTGGCACCTCGTGCGTCCAGAGGCTCTGACCAGTTCGCCTGACGATCCCGCCCGTCAGGCGTCGCGGGGCGGTCCTTCGGGGCCGCCCCGTTCCACGTCCGGCTAGGCCGCGTTCGTCGCCCCAGAGGAGGATGTGGAGGCGGGTGGTGAGGTGCCAGCCGCGAGCGGAGACGGCGTCGGCGAGGGTCGCGGCCGCCCGTCGAGGACGCGTCGCGGCGTCGGTCGCCCTCGGGCATGACGTACACCGGCGTCAGGCCGTGCTCGCTCGACGAGCGGCCGTGCGATCTCGTCGAGGTCGGCCTCGACGCCGGTCGCGACGAACTTGAACGCCGCCTTGCCGGTGGCGAGGAGCGCGGCCAGGGCCGCCGGGCACGATCGGCGCTGCTCGGCGCTGACGCCGCTGTTGGCGAGTCTTCGGCGAGACGTTGAACCGCTCCACCGCCGGCGACCGTCGCGGCGGTCGGGGCGAGCGTGCCGTTCGTCTCGATCTCGACGGCCCAGCCGCGGGCGGCGGCGGCCTCGAGGAACGGCACGAGGCGGCGCTGTTGGAGCAGCGGCTCGCCGCCGGTGACCACGACGCGGTCGACGCCCATCGCCTCGACCTCGGCGACGACGTCGTCGACCGGCCGTTCGGCGAGCTCGACGGCGGGGTCGAACCGGTCCCAGTCCCACGTGTAGGGCGTGTCGCACCAGCGTGCAGTCCAGGTTGCAGCGGCCGAGCCGGACGAACGCGGCACGGCGGCCCGAGCGTCGGGCCCTCCCCCTGGAAGGTGGGGCCGAACACCTCGCTCACGACCAGCGTGGGCTCGACGGTCGTCACGGCCGGTACTCGGCGTAGGCCTTCGGCGTCTCCCAGACGCGCACGCCGGCGATGCGCTCGGCCACGGGAGCGGGAAGCTCACGCGCGACACCAGTCGTGGACGAGGCGGGCGATGGCCTCGGCCGACGGCTGGCCCTCCATGACGTCGTTGAGGTGGCGGTGGTCGAGGGTGGCGTCGATCCAGCCGCTTGACGTCGTCGAGCTCGCCGAAGTCGACGACGAAGCCCGCGCTCGTCGAGCTCGTCGGCCTCGGCCAGCACCTCGACCTCGTAGTTGTGGCCGTGCAGGCGCGAGCACGGGTGGTCGTCGCCGAGGCCGTGGAGCACGTGCGAGGCCGAGAACCCGAACCGCTTCGAGACGCGGTACATCAGCGCTCCTCGTAGTCGGTCGGGTCGGGCACGCCGGCGAGGTCGAAGGCCTCCCGCCGCTCGACGCACGTGCCGCAGCGGCCGCAGTGGCGGTCGCCGCCGCGCGTAGCAGGACCACGTGTCGGCGAAGGCGACACCGAGCTCGGCGCCCCGGCGGACGATGTCGGCCTTCGTCCAGTGCGAGGAACGGGGCGAGGAGGTGGAAGCCGTCGGCGACGAACCCCTCGTTGGCGACGCAGCGCCAGCTGCTCGGCGGCCTCGACGAACGCGGGGCGGCAGTCGGGGTAGATCGGGTGGTCGCCGGCGTGGATGCCGAGCGCCGACGGCGGCGGCCCCCTCGGCGACGGCGACCCCGACGGCGACCTGCACGAAGATGGCGTTGCGGTTGGCCACGACCGTCGCCCGCATCGACTCGTCGGTGTAGTGGCCCTCGGGCACCTCGACGGCGGCGTCGGTGAGCGCCGAGCCCGGCGAGCAGGGCGCCGGCCGAGCGGAGGTCGACGACGTCGTGCGGAGCGCCGAGGGCGGCGGCGAGCTGGCGGGCGTGGTCGAGCTCCTTGGCGTGGCGCTGCCCGTAGTCGAACGACAGCAGCCGCAGGCTCCAGCCCTCGGCCCGTAGGTGGTGGGCGAGCACGGCGGAGTCGAGGCCGCCCGACACGACGGCCACGCACGTGCCAGGGCTCGCTCATCGGCAGCTCCGCGGTCGCCTCGGTGACGATGCCGCCGCGCACGTGCTGGGTGACGACGACCTGCACGCGGCGCGGCGCCGCCGCCCGCTGACCTCGGCGGCGATGGCGGCGGCGAGGCCCTCGGCGAAGATCGGCCGGTCGCGGAACGACCACAGGTAGAGCTTCAGCGACTTCGACTCGATGCAGCGCGCCGCCGGCTCGTAGTCGATCTCGACGGACGAGAAGTCGGGCTGGCCGGTGACCGGGCACATCGACGTGACCTCGTCGGTCGTGAACCGCACCCTCGTGCACGTCGCCGGGGCCGGGAACGTCTCGAGCCGGTCGATCGGCCCCCGGACGGTCGAGCCCAGGACGGTCAGGTCGGACGGCTCGCTCACCCCTGGAAGGGTAGGAGGTCGGGCTCGAAGGTGAGGGCGCCGGCGAGAAGGAGCACCGCCAGCAGCCACGCACCGGTGAGGGTCCGGCCGCGGCAACGCTCGACCCAGCGCTCGGCGAGCGGCCCGATCGTGGCCGGTCGAGCGATGGCGACGGCCGCCAGCGCCCCGGCCGTGCCGGCCACGACGGCGTCGGCCGCACTGGCCGGCGCCAGCCGGTCGAGCAGCACGGCGAGCAGGACGCCACCGAGGGCCACGATGCCGGGCGCGGCGAGGGTCTGCACCGTGGCGGCGACGTGGTGGGCGAAGCGCCCGGGCAGGGCCCCGCTGCGGGTGCCGTGCAGCCGATCGCCGGCCGTGGCAACGGCCGGCACGGCGACGAGCGCCAGCGCGACGAACGCCGGCAACGGCAGCACCCACCCGACCGCCGCCACGACCCCGAGCACGGGAACGACCGCGGGCCACCGCCGCTTCGCGGCAACCGGTTCAGGCTTTCGCACCTGATTCGGTTGCTCGGGCGACCGAATCAGGTGCGAAAGCGCGGGCGGGGGCGGCGGGGCGAGGGTGCGGGCGGGCACCGGGGCGATCGCGACCGGGGCGGGGAGGCCGAGTCGGGCGAGGAAGTCGGCCATGGTGGGCGGCCGGTGGGCCGGCTCGAGCTCGAGGCCGTCATGGATGCCGTCGACGAGGACGCGGGGCGCGTCGGGCCGGAGCCGCCGCAGCGGCTCGAGGCGGACGCCGGCCGCCCGCTGGACCGCCGAGGCCGGGAGGCGCCCGGCCAGGGCGTGGTACAGCGTGGCCGCGAGCCCGTACACGTCGGTCGGCGGCCCGACCCGGTCGGCGTCCCCTTCGTACTGCTCGGGCGGGGCGAACCCCGGCGTCACCATGCGGGTGAACACCTCGCTCGTCCGCCCGTCGAGCACGTCCCGGGCGAGGCCGAAGTCGACCAGCACGGGTCGGGCGCCGACCAGCACGATGTTCGACGGGCTGACGTCGCGGTGCAGCATCCCGGCGGCGTGGACGACACCGAGGGCACGACCGGCGCCGGCGGCCACGCTCACCGCCTCGGCCACGTCGAGCGGCCGGGCCCTGGTCGTCAGCTCGGCCCCGAGTGAGCGACCGTCGAGCAGCTCCATCACGAGGTGCGCCGTGCCCGCCTCCTCGAAGGCCTCGTAGACCCGCACGATGCCCGGGTGGTCGAACCGGGCCAGGGCGCGGGCCTCCCGCAGGAACCGCGCTCGGGCGGCTGCGGCGACGTCGGGATCGGGGTCGGGGACGAGCGACTTGATGGCGACCGGGCGGCACAGCTTGCGGTCCTCGGCCCGCCGGGTGACGGCCATCCCGCCCCGCCCGAGCACGTCGCCCAGCGAGTAGCGGCCGCCCCCCAGGACCGGGACGGTGTCGGGGGCGACGAAGGGCGCGGTCATGGGCAGCAAGCCAACGTCTGACCCGCGGGTGGGGTTCCGCGTAACGTCGACCCTTCGTGGCACCCGAGTTGGACGAGCTCGTCGTCGGCGACCTTCCCGAGACGTGGGCGGCGGCGGGTTTCACGGTCGACGACGACGGGACCTGCCGGGTCGGGACCGTCCGGATCCGCCTGGTCGGCCGGGATGCCGGCAAGCGCATCATGGGCTGGACCCTGCGGGGGCTGCCCGCGGGCTTCGGCACCGACCTCGACGGACTGCCGACCGAGGCGACGGAGCGCCCTGCGTGCACGCCGGCCGAGCACCCCAACGGCGTGACCGAGATCGACCACGTCGTCGTCGTCACCCCGGACGTCGAACGGACCGTCGCCGCCGCCGAGGCCGCCGGGATCGAGGCCCGACGGACGCGCCGGGTCGGCACCGACCAGTACGGCTTCGACGGCATCCAGACCTTCTTCCGCCTCGGCGAGCCGATCTTCGAGCTCATCGGCCCGCTGGAGCCGGCCGGCGAGGGACCGGCGGGCTGGTTCGGGCTCGCCTACACCGTCGCCGACCTCGATGCCCTGGTCGACCGCTTCGGGCCGTCGTTGGGACGGGTCAAGGACGCCGTGCAACCCGGGCGCCGCATCGCGACCCTGCGCCACAAGGAGCTCGGGCTGTCGGTCCCCACCGCGTTCATGTCGAGGGAGCCCGAGCGGGACTCGGCGTAACGGCGCCCGGGCGCCCCGGGACCGCTGGGCCGGCCCCACTACCCTTCGCGTCGCGATGCTCGACCACGTCTTCACCGACGCCATCGGCGCGCTGCGCGACACCTTCGAGAACGCGCTGCTCGACCGCCTGGCGTTCGAGGAGCGGTTCCAGGCCGACGTGCTCCTCGGCGACCTCACGTGGGAGACGAGCTACGGGCTGCCGGGCGAGGGCTCGCCGCCGCGGGTGCGGGCCGACATCACCCTCGACTGGCCGACGTGGGCCCAGACGGCCTACCGCTCGTGGTACATCGGCGAGCCGTTCGACGAGGGCCCGCGCATCGAGATCGAGATCGTGCTGCGGATCCAGCGCCTGGCGGAGCAGCCCGACCCCGCGATCGTGCTCGCCGTCGCTCCCCGAGTCGAGCCCGCGCGATCGGCGACGAGACGCTCGAGCGCAGCGGCCCGACGGTCGAGACGATCTACGGCCGCGACCTGTCCGACGCACGAGTACGCCATCGAGGTCTCCTACGAGGGCAGCTACGAGCTCGACGAGGCCACGCTCAAGGACGGCTCCACCCTCGACACCCACTTCGCCGCCATGGGCGGCTGGATCGCCTCGACGCTGGTGAAGCTGGGCGACCTCCAGCTGCAGTTCCTGCCCCCCGACCCGGAAGACGACGAGCTCGATTGAGCGCCGCGCCGGGAGCCGGCGCGGAGCGACGGACTACACAGTCGATCCATGCCCGACGTCGTGCTGTACGAGGTGGCCGACCGCGTCGCCACCGTCACCCTCAACCGCCCCGAGGCCCGCAACGCCCTCTCGCTCGGAGGTCCGGCGGCTCCTGCCCGAGGCGCTGCTGCGGGCCGACGCCGACGACGACGTCGACGTGATCGTCCTCACCGGCGCCGACCCCGCCTTCTGCGCCGGGCTCGACCTCAAGGAGCTCGGCTCGAGCGCGGCCGGGATCGGCGAGAGCCGTCGGCGACGAGCGCAGACCGGCGCGGCCCGTTCCCGGACGTCGACAAGCCGGTGATCGGCGCCATCAACGGCGTCGCCGTGACCGGCGGCTTCGAGGTCGCCCTCAACTGCGACTTCCTCGTCGCGTCGGAGCGGGCCCGCGTTCGCCGACACCCACGCCCGCGTCGGCGTGCAGCCGGGCTGGGGCCTCACGGTGCTGCTCGCCGCAGGCCGTCGGCGTCCGGCGGGCCAAGGAGCTGTCGGCCACCGGCAACTTCCTCGACGCCGCGACCGCGCTCGCCTGGGGGCTCGTGAACCACGTCGTCGCCCACGAGGAGCTGCTGCCGTTCACCCGCGGCGCTGGCCGCCGACATCGTGTCGAACGACCAGGCCGGCGTGCAGCGGATCACGCAGACCTACCGCGAGGGCGCCGCTGTCACCGGCGACGAGGCCTGGACCGCACGAGTCGCGGGTCGGCGGCGGACTGGATCCGCAGCGGTGCCGGCGGCTCCGCCGAGTCGATCGAGGAGCGCCGGCGGCCGCGTCATGGAACGCGGCCGCACCCAGCTGTAGCGCACCGGTCTGGCGGCAGAACGAGGGGGGTCAGGCCGACTCGGCGGCGGCGCGGTCCTTGGCCACCTCGTCGAGGAGCTCGTACTCCTCGCCGGTGTCGACCCAGTCCTCGAACTGGATGACGTTGAGCTCGTCGAACTTCTTGCGCAGCCAGCCGTCGTTGCGGTCGAGCAGGCCGAGCTTCTTGCAGTTCGGCACGATCTTGGAGAACAGCAGCTGCTGGAACGGGTCCTCGTTCTTGTCGCCCTCGTTCTCGAGCTGGAGCTTGACCATGGTGCGCACGTCGACGCCCATGCGCTCCCACACCTCCTGCTGGAGGAAGCGGTCGCGCATGCGCACGGCGGCCTCGAAGGCGAACTGCTGGCGCTCGAGCATCTCGGCGTCGGACGAGGCCCTCGTAGAACTCCTTCAGCGACAGCACGCCGAAGGCGACGTGGCGGGCCTCGTCGCTCATCACGTAGCGCAGCAGCTGCTTGAGCAGCGGCTCCTCGGTGAGCATGTGCATGAAGCCGAAGGCGGCGAGGGCGAGGCCCTCGACCATGATCTGCATGCCGAGGTAGGTCATGTCCCAGCGGCTGTCGTTGATGATGTCGTCGAGCAGCATCCGCAGGTGGGCGTTGATCGGGTAGTGCCCGGTCAGCTTCGTGTCGAGGTACTTGGCGAACACCTCGACGTGGCGGGCCTCGTCCATCACCTGGGTCGACGCGTAGTACTTGGCGTCGATCCACGGCACCGTCTCGACGATCTTGGCCGTGCACAGCAGCGCACCCTGCTCGCCGTGCATGAACTGGCTGAGCGTCCAGTTCTGCATCTCGATGAGGAGCTGGTCCGAACTCCTTGTCGCCCCAGTTGGCGAGCGGCTGGCCCGGCCGGCGGGCGGCGAGGAGGACGGGGTCGGCGTCGGGGTCGCGGGGCGCGTTGGCCACGACCTGCTCGAGGTCGACGACCGTGTCCCAGGGCAGGTCGGTCTCGCCGTTCCACTGCGACGTCTTCGCCTTCTCGTAGAGCTTGTTGAGCGCGGGGCGGGGACCCTTCTCGTAGTCCCACGTGAAGATGGCGTCGGCGTTGTCCTTGACGGCGTGGATCACCTCGTCGATCGTCGTTGTTGGTGATCGCGAGGATCGCCTCGAGGTCGTTGACGTCGTCGCGTCCGAGGATCTCTTCGTTGGTGGCCATGATGGGTCAGTCCCCCTTGGGGTCGTCGGTGTCGGGTGCCGCGGCGAGCGCCACGACGAGGCGGGTGATGAGCGCCTCCCACGGCTCGGACAGCGGGAGGTCGAGCTCGAGGGCCTCGTAGAGCAGGAAGCCGAGGCCCACGGCGTGGCAGAAGCGGACGGCGGCGTCGGTGTCGACGGCCGGGTCGACCGAGCCGTCGGCCTTGGCCGCCTCGATGATCTCGGCGAGGCGGCCGGCGCGATCCTCGAGCAGGCCCTTGACGACCGTGCGGATCTCGGGGTCGCGGCGGGCGGCGACGAAGGCCTCGAGCAGCAGGGCGGCCGCGGGCTCGGTCGCCTGCTGGGCGGTGCGCTCGACGAGGTGGGACCCGGCGACGCGGATGACGTCGGACACGTGGCCCTCGAAGCGGTGCTGGGCGAACAGCTCGTCGAGCTCGTCGGTGCTGTGCTCGGCGATGGCGTCCCGGAGCAGCTCGGCCTTGCCGGTGTAGCGGCTGTAGATGGCGCCGGTGGTGAGGCCGGCCCGGCGGGCGATCTCCTGGACGCCGGCACCGTCGTAGCCCCGCTCGGCGAAGACCTCGGCGGCCGCGGCGACGAGGCGCTGGCGAGTGGCGTCTCGGCTCGGACATCCCGTCGATCATAATGGTTGTTATCGGCCCGGTCTAGCCCGTCCGTCACGGCTGCAGGCCGGGCGCGGCGGCCCGCGAAGCCCGGCGACGTCCGCGTCGAGCGCCAGGGCAGCGGAGGTCGGCGGACGGGGCGAGGGCCGATGTGGCTGATCACCTCGGCGGCGGCGACCGAGCCGAGGCGGGCGCAGGCCTCGAGGTCGATGCCGCGGGCGAGGCCGTAGAGCGCGCCGGCGGCGTACATGTCGCCGGCGCCGGTCGTGTCGACGAGGGCGTCGACGGGCTCGGCGGGCACGGCGACCACGTCGTCGTCGGACACCACGACCGAGCCCGCGCGCCCGCAGGTCAGGAACGCCGAGCCGGCACCTGGCCCCGGAACCGCTCGATGGCCTCGTCGAACGTCGCCGACCTCGTAGAGCGAGTGATCTCGGCCTCGTTGGCGAACAGCACGTCGACGCCGGGTGTCGAGCGAGCTCGAGGAAGGTGTCGCGGTGGCGGTCGACGCAGAACGGTGTCCGACAGCGTGAGCGACACCTGCGCGCCCGGCGTCGCGGGCGAGGTCCATCGCCGTCGCGATGGCGCCCGCCCCGGCGAGCGCTGTCCCACAGGTAGCCCTCGGCGTAGACGATCGACGACGCGCGACCAGCGTCGGCGTCGACGTCCTCCGCGCACAGCTGGCGGCGATGCCGAGGTGGGTGTTCATCGTGCGCTGCGCGTCGGGCGTCACGAGGATCAGCGACCGGCCGGTCGGCTCGGGGTCGTCGGCCGGCGCCGGCGGCACGTCGAAGTCGACGCCGACGGCGCGGAGGTCGTGGCGGAAGACCTCGCCCGAGCTGGTCGTCGCGCACCTTGCCGATGAAGGCGGCCGTCGCCGCCGAGGGAGGCGACGCCGGCGGCGGTGTTGGCCGCCGAGCCGCCCGACGTCTCGATGCCCGGGCCCATGGCGGCGTACATCGACTCGGCCCGCGTCGCCGTCGACGAGCTCATCGACCCCTTGACCAGACCTGGCGCTCGAGGAAGGCGTCGTCGGTCGTGGGCGATCACGTCGACGATGGCGTTGCCGATGGCGAGCACGTCGGGCACGGGGCGCGGACCGTACTCGCCGCCGTCCACGCCTCCGTCATGCGTGGTAGCGTCGATGCCCATGCCCGAGCTCGACCCGTACCGGCTGCCGACGACCGTCATGCCCTCGCCGCTACGACCTGGAGCTGGCCCCCGACCTCGCCGCCGCCACCTTCGCCGGCACCGTCGCCATCGACGTCGACGTCCACGAGCCGGTCGACGAGATCGTGCTCAACGCCCTCGAGCTCGACATCGACGAGGCCTGGGTCGAGCTGCCCGACGGCACGCGGCTCGACGCCGCCGTCCGTCTCGACGAGCCGACCGAGCGGGCCTTCCTGGCGCTGGCGTCGGCCGCGCCCGCCGGCGCCGGCCGTCGTGCACGCCCGCTTCCGCGGCGTCCTCAACGACAAGCTCAACGGCTTCTACCGGTCGACGTTCACCGACGACGCCGGCGACGAGCAGGTGATCGCCACGACCCAGATGGAGGCGACGTACGCCCGCAAGGCGTTCCCGTGCTGGGACGAGCCCGGGCCAAGGCGACCTTCGCCGTCCGTCTCGTCGTCCCCGAGGGCCTCACCGCGCTGTCGAACGGCGCCGAGGTCGGCCGCGAGTCGCTCGGCGACGGCCGGGTGCGCGTGACGCTTCGCCGACACGATGGTGATGTCGACCTACCTCGTCGCCTTCGTCGTCGGACCCGCTCGAGGTCACCGACCCGGTCGACGTGCTGCGGCGCGCCGCTGCGCGTCGCCTGCCCGCCGGGCAAGAAGCACCTCACGCCGTACGCCCTCGACGTCGCCGAGGCCTGCCTGCGCTGGTTCACCGACTACTACGCCATCCCCTACCCGGGCGGGAAGATCGACCTCGTCGCCATCCCCGACTTCGCCTTCGGCGCCATGGAGAACAACGGCTGCATCACCTTCCGCGAGGTGCTGCTGCTCGTCGACCCGGCCGCCGCCGACGCAGCCCGAGCTGCATCATGCTCACCGACGTCGTCAACCACGAGATCGCCCACATGTGGTTCGGGAACCTCGTGACGATGGGGTGGTGGGAGGGCATCTGGCTCAACGAGGCCTTCGCCACGTTCATGGAGATGAAGGCGACCGAGGCGTTCCGGCCCGACTGGAACCGCTGGGTCGAGTTCGGCCTGTCGCGCACCGACGGCCTTCGACACCGACGCCCTCGACTCGACCCGGCCCATCGAGTTCCCGGTCGTGTCGCCGGAGGAGGCCGAGGGCATGTTCGACGTCCTCACCTACGAGAAGGGCGGCGCCGTCCTGCGCATGCTCGAGCAGTACCTCGGCGAGGACCGCTTCCGCGACGGCATCCGCCTGCTACCTGCGCCGACAACGCCTACGGCAACACCGTCACGACCGACCTGTGGGACGCCATCGAGGAGGTCATCGGGCGAGCCCGGTGCGCCGGATCATGGACAGCTGGATCCTACCAGGGCGGCCACCCCGATGGTCGAGGTCGACCTCGCCGGCGCCGACGTCGGTGCTGCGCCTGCGCCAGGAGCGGTTCCGCCTCTCGCGCCGCGATCGACCCCGACGGGCGCCGACGGTCGAGGGCCTCGGCGACGACGTGGGTCGTGCCCGTCGTGCTCCGCGGCTCGGTCGGCGGCGAGGTGCGTCGAGCGCCGGGTCCTGCTCGAGGGACCGCGAGCACCGACGTCGACCTCGGCGGCGACGTCGACTGGGTCGCTCGTCAACGCCGGCGGCCCGGCTTCTACCGCGTCCGCTACACGGCGAGACGCTCCGCACGCGCCTCGTGCACGCCGGCATCGGGCGCCTCGAGGTGCTCGAGCGCTTCGGCCTGCTCGACGACGCCGCCGCCCAGCTCGTCGCCGGGACCGATGACGCTCCCGGAGCTGCTCGACCTCGTGCGCGCCTACGGCGACGAGACCGACGTGTCGGTGTGGAGGCGGCTGCGGCTGACGCTTCGCCGAGCTCGACCTGCTGCTCGTCGACGACGCCGAGCGGGCCGCGTTCCAGGCGACGGTCCGGGCCGTCGCCGGCCGGCCCTGCGGCGCGTCGGGCTCCACGGCGCCGACGGCGACGACGACCGCACGCGGGAGCTGCGCGGCGTCCTGCTGGCCGTCGCCGCCGTGTACGGCGCCGACCCCGACGCCGTCGCCGAGGCTCGGCGGGTCCGCGCGGCCGGCATCGCCGACCCGTCCTCGGTCGACCCGCCGCTGTTCGCCGGCGTGGCGACGATCGTCGTCGCCGAGACGGGCGGCGCCGAGGACTTCGAGACCGCCCTCGCCCGCTACCGGTCGGCGGCGACGCCGCAGGAGGAGGTGCGCGAGCTCTACAACCTCGCCCGCTTCCACGACCCCGAGCTCATCGACCGGCTCTGCGAGCTGGCCTGAGCGAGGTGCGCACGCAGAACGCGCCGTACCTGCTGCGCGTCGGCCTGCACGAACCGCACCGAGGGCCCGCGGGTGTGGTCGTTCATCGCCCGCAACTGGGACGCCGTCAACGAGCGGTTCCCGTCGAACTCGATCGTGCGCATGCTCGAGGGCATCACCGCGCTCGCCGACGAGACCGTGGCCGCCGACGTGCAGGCGTTCTTCGCCGAGCACGAGGTGCCCCAGGGCGCCAAGCAGCTGACCCAGCACCTCGAGCGCCAGCGGGCCGCCGTCGCCCTCCGCGCCCGAGGCCAAGGCCGCTGGTCGCCGCCTCGCGCTCGTCCACGACTGCGTGCGATGCCGTCGGTCGGAGGCGCACAGCGCATCGCGGGCTGGCGGTAGCTCGTCGCTGGCGTAGAGGCGCCGGTGACGAGGACTGTCGGAGCGCCGAGCGGCGACGAGCACGACCGGGTTGGGTCAGAGGCCGAGCCCCGGTCGGTCGGGCGCGGTCGAGCATGGCGACGTAGACGAGCACGATCTTCGACCTTCGTGGCCGTGAGCGCCGGTTCTCGGGCGACTCGGAGAAACCGACCATGAGCCGCCGCGGCCGTGGCGGCCGCTCGTCGAGGCGCTCGGCGACCCAGTACTCGCGGCCGGCCGGGTCCGGGATGCGGCCGAGCACGTTGCCGGTACACGAGGTCGACGAAGGCGCCGTTGTCGAGGGAGCCGTAGGTGGCGACGAACTCCGGGCTCTCGGCGAAGACCTGCGCCATCGTCGAGAGGGGCGTACCCCGTGCTCGTACTCGGTGACCCAGTAGTCGAGCCCGCGCGTGTCGGGCGATGCGGCGGAAGAACGCCTTGTAGAGCCGGGCCACCGGGCTGATGCGCTGCTCGAACTCGGGCGCGGCGAGCAGCTTGCCGATGAACTGGTGGGGGGTGAGCCGGAAGTCGCGCAGCTGGCCGGCCCAGTAGGCGAGGCCGCCGGCGTCGGGAGCCCGCCCGTAGAAGTCCTTGTACTGCCGGGTCGACGAGCTCGCTCGACGGTGAGGAACGGCGCCCAGCCGGTCGGCACGCCTCGGCGTTCAGGAGCGCGGTGGCGCGGGTTGATCGCCGTCGCCGACGACCACGACCACGCCTGCCCGTCGTGCCCGCCGGCAGCGGCGGCGGTCTCGAAGTGCAGGTGGGAGCCGGCTTCCTCGGCGTTGCCGGAGTCCCCGACGTAGGCGATGTGCTGGCCACGGCCACCCGCTGGCCCTGGGTCAGGCCGGGGGCGAAGGCCTCGTTGAACGCCGCGGCGCCGTCGTCGGTCCCCGGCCGGTCGTTGTTCACGTGCAGGTAGACGTAGAACCAGCCGTCGTCGCCCTGGACGACGACCCGGTTGCCCTTGTCGTTCTGGAAGACGATCTGGAGCACCTTGCCGTCGACGGCCGACACGAGGCGCGTCATCTTCGGCGCCATGATGTCCTGGCCTTCGTGGGTGTGGCCACCGCGGGAGCGCCGAAGGTGTCGGTCCAGCTCGACCGGACGGCCGGGTCGACCGGGAAGCAGATCCGCCCCGGCGGGCTCGACGGCGTCTGGGCCGTGGCCAGCGGGGCGGCCGTCGCCGCCGCCAGGGAGGCGACGGTTGCGACGAGGAGGAGGCAGGCGAGGCGGCGCATGAGCGAGTGGGCGCAAGCCGCCCGCTGCGACTCGTCACCGTACTGACATGTTCGGCCGGTAGCCAGCTTCCCTTGATCGCCCGATCAGCTGAAGGAGATCACCAGGAGCAGTTGGGCGAGGTGGTAGGTCACGATGATCGCCAGGTCGGCCCACGGGCGGGTGCGGATGAAGCGCTCCCAGGCGATGAGGGAATCGCTGGTGGCGAACAGGGCGGCGCCGGCGATCGCCCACAGGTCTCCGGTGCCGACCGCGGACGCGACCATCACGGCGATGACCACCACATAGGCCCGTACCGGCCCCGCCAGTCCGGGCTCGGGCCCGGCCTTCGCCGCCGCCGCCACCCGGGCGCCCACCGTGCCGACGAGCACGACGCCGAGGAGGATCCCGGCGACCACGCCCGCGGCCTCGACCCCCTCGAGCCAGAACCCGGCGACGTAGGCCAGGTGCGCGAGCAGGAAGCTGGCCAGGCCGGCGACGAACAGGTTCGACCGGTCGCCGAGCAGGAACACGTCGCCGAGGGTCGACAGGGCGAGGGCGACGAGGAGCGCGGTCCGGGCCGACTCGTCGACGGGATCCATGGCGGCCGCCGAGGCGATCAGGGCGATCATGCAGCCGGGCTTCGTCACCCACCGCAGGCGGCGATGCCCCGAGTGGACCGCGGCCCAGTCGAGGGCGGCGACCGCCAGGAAGACGACGGCGAGCAGCGTGGCGAGGCTGTTCACGGCGCCGAGCCTCGCACCGGGAACCGGCTCGGAGCGGTGACCGTTGGGCCCCCGGCGTAGATTTCGCCACCCGTTGTCGGGCCTGGAGGCACTATGTGACGTTTTCGACGAGGAGCCGGCGGGCCGGCGCAGTGGCGCTGGTCGCGGTGGTCGCGGCGGCGGGTTGCGGCGGCGACGACTCCGAGGGCCGTCGCGACCGCATCCGCATCGACCGCGAGGAGACGACGACGACGGCCGAGGTCGCCGCCGGCCTCGACCTCGACGACATCCCCGTCGAGGACCAGGACGACGCCATCATCGAAGCGACGATCACCGATGTGGAGGCGTTCTGGACCGACGAGTTCCCGCGGGTCTTCGGCGACGACTTCGAACCGGTGTCGGGTGGGTTCTTCCCCTACGGCCCGAACCGGGAGCTCCCCGACTGCGGAGGGCGGGTGTCGTACGAGGAGATCGCCCAGAACGCCTTCTACTGCCCACCCGACGACCTGATCGCGTGGGACACCGACAACCTCACGAACGACCTGCTCGGCGAGTTCGGCCCGTACACGCTCGCCATCGTCATGGCCCACGAGTACGGCCACGCCATCCAGTCCCGCATCCCCGTCTCCGGGTTCCCCACGATCGTCACCGAGCAGCAGGCCGACTGCTTCGCCGGCTCCTTCACCCAGTTCGTGGCCGACGGTGACGCCGAGAACCTCGTCGATCGACGTCGACGACCTCGACTCCTCGATCGCCGGCTTCATCTTCATCCGCGACCAGGTCGGCACCCCGTCGAACGATCCCAGCGCCCACGGCTCGGGCTTCGACCGCATCGGCGCCTTCCAGGACGGCTTCCTCAACGGCACCGAGGCCTGCGCCGAGTACCCCGACATCTTCCAGCGGGGCGGCACGACGGTGATCGACATCCCCCTCGATCCGACCGACCCGAACCAGGGCGACGCCCCGCTGGTCGCGTCGTCGCCCGACGAGCCGACCATCTTCGACCTCACGCTCGGGTCCCTCGAGATCTTCTTCGACACCGACGTGTCGGCCGCGCTCGAGATCACGTGGGAGCCGTTGCTCCAGGACGACCAGATCGTCGCCTTCGATCCCGACGATCCCGACTCGCTGCCCGAGTGCCCGGGGAGCGACATCACCGCCGCCGACGTCGCCGGGATCGCCTTCACCTGCTTCGGCGACCCCGACGACCCCGACGACGACTACGTGGCCTTCGACGCCGACCTGGCGGCGCAGCTGCACGAGGGCATCGGCGACTTCGCCGTCGCCAGCCTCCTCGCCAAGCAGTACGCCTTCGTCGCCCAGGTGCTCGCCGGGAACTTCGAGGACGACCAGGACTCCAACCTCCAGGCCGACTGCATCACCGGCGCCTACACCGGCGCGGTCGCCGCCGCCACGCTGAGCGGGGAGGGCTTCCCGTTCAACCCCGACGATCCGACCGACCCGCAGACCGCCCTCGAGCTGTCGGCCGGCGACCTCGACGAGGCCATCCAGGCGTTCCTGACCCTCGGTGAGGACACCGACCCCGACATCTCCGGCACCCCGTTCCAGCGGGTCACGTCGTTCCGGGACGGCTTCTTCGACGGCATGGACGCGTGCGCCACCTACCTCGACGGCGGCGCCCCCGACGCCGACGAGCTCATCACCCCCGACGACTGATCGAAACTCGAACGTGCGGGCCGGTTCTGACCGCGACGAGCCCGGGCTTCACTCCTCGATCGTGATCGCCTGCTTCGGGCAGCGGCGGGCGGCCTCCTCGACCTTGGCCCGGAGCTCCTCCGGCGGGTTCTCCTGCAGCACGTACAGGAAGTCGTCGTCGCGCACCTCGAACACCTCGGGGGCGGCGGCCATGCAGAGGGCGTTGCTCTCGCACAGATCGAAGTCGACGACGACGCGCATCAGACGGCCGCCTTCGACCGGGATGCGATCGCCGCTGCGCGGCGAGAGCACAGTGCCGATGATTCGCTCGCGGTGCTCGCTCATGGGCTCGAACCTAGTGCCGGTCCCGCATCCACGACGAACAGCCGTTCGCTCGCTAGCGTCGCCCGCCATGCTGGAGCTGACACCGGCGCAGGTGCGGCGAGCCGCGGTCGCCGCCCAGGGCCTCGCCGCCCGCCGTCCGGGCGCGGCCGGCGCCCGCGTCGACCGCCGGCACTTCCGCCGGGTGCTCGACACCGTCGGCGCCGTCCAGATCGACTCGGTGAACGTCATCAGCCGGGCCCACGAGCTGACCTTCTTCGCTCGCCTCGGTCCGTACGACCGCACGGCGCTGGCCCGCTGGCTGCACGACAGCGGCGAGGTGTTCGAGTACTGGGGCCACGCCGCCTGCTTCTTCCCCGCGCCGCTGCACCCGGTGCTTCGCTGGAAGATGGCGGCGCTACGCCGCCGGCCCGCCGCGGCGGAAGCTCGGCCGCAACGACGCCGCCTACCTCGACGAGATCCGGCAGCGGATCGACGCCGACGGACCGATCACGCCGGCCGACCTCCACGTCGGCGACGGTCCCCGCCGCACGGGCCCGTGGTGGGGCTGGGACGCGCCGAAGCTCGCGCTGGAGCGGCTGTTCAGCTACGGGGAGATCACCGCGGTGCGCGGCAACCAGTTCCAGCGCTTCTACGACCGGTTCGACCGCGTGCTGCCCGGCCGAGGTGCTCGAGGCCCCGACGCCGAGCGAGGAGGAGGGCCGGCGGGCGTTGCTGCTCCGCGCCGCCCGGGCGCTCGGCGTCGCCACGGCCAAGGACCTGGCCCAGTACGACTACCAGCTCCTCAACAAGGCCCGCCCGATCGTGGCGGCGATGGCGGCCGACGGCGAGCTCGTCCGGGTCGAGGTGCCGGGCTGGAAGGACCCCGCCTTCCTGCACCCCGAGGCGGCGCTGCCCCGCCGGGTCCGGGCCCGCGCCCTGCTCGCCCCGTTCGACTCGCTCACCTGGGAGCGCGACCGGATCGAGCGCGTCTTCGACTTCCGCTACCGCATCGAGATCTACACGCCGGCACCGAAGCGGGTCTACGGCTACTACGTGCTGCCGTTCCTGCTCGACGACCGCCTCGTGGGCCGGGTCGACCTCAAGGCCGACCGGGCCGGCGGTGCCCTGCTCGTCCGGGGCGCCTACGCCGAGGACGGCGTCGACCACGACCGGGTCGCGTCGGAGCTGGCCGCCGAGCTCGTCCTCATGGCCGGCTGGCTCGGCCTCGACGACGTCGTCGTCAGCGACCGGGGCGACCTGGCACCGGCGGTCGCCCTGGCCCTGCGCTGAGCTCGCCGACGGAGTCGTGTCACCCGCGGGCGGCCTACCGTTCGTCTCACTGTCGGGACGCAGGAAGGCCGACGGTGGCGTCGCGTCCCAGGAGGTGGGTCATGGGCCTGGTCGTGCTCGGCATCACCCTCGGGATGACCGGCCTCGGTCTCGTGGGGACCTTCGGGATCCTCTCGTTCCTCGGCCTGCCCGCTGCTCATCGTCGGCCTCAGCCTGATCAGCGCCGGCGTCGACCCGAACCGTCGGCCGGCGCGGGCGTGAGCCGCCGCCGCCGCTAGCCGTTCCAGTCGAGGGCGCCTCGCAGGGTGGCGTCGAAGTGCTCGAAGTCGCCACTCGACCGGACCGACATCACCAGCTCGGCGTCGGCGCCCGACGAGGTGACGGAGGCCGGCATCGGGGTCGAGGGCGACGGCGACGATCGTCTCGGCCACGACCTCGGCGGGCGCCGGCCGCCCGTCGGGCACGAGCTTGCGCACCGCGGTGTCGAAGCGCTGCGAGGACTCCCAGTACGGCGACGACTCGTCGAACGCGGCGGCCGTCGTCGCGTTGGCGAGCAGAGCCGTCTCGAACTGGCCGGGCTCGACGACCGCGACGCGGACCCCGAAGGGCCGCAGCTCGTGGTGCAGCGCCTCGGAGATCGCCTCGAGGGCGTGCTTGCTGGCGGAGTAGGCGCCGCCGTAGGGCCGGGCGACGAGGCCGGCGATCGACGACACGTTGACGATCACGCCGCTGCCCCGCTCCCGCATGGCCGGCACCGCCGCCCGCACGACCCGCAGGACGCCGAAGACGTTCGTGTCGAACTGGGCCAGCAGCTCGTCGTCGCCGCACTCCTCGAGCGGGCCGCGCAGCTCGACGCCGGCGTTGTTCACGACGACGTCGAGGGCGCCACCGACCGCGGCCTGCGCCTCGGCGACCGCCGCCTCGACCGACGCCGTGTCGGTGACGTCGAGCGCGAGGACGCGGACGTCGATGCCCTCCTCCGCCGCCACCTCGGCCATGGGCCCGGCCTTGGCGGGGTCGCGGATCGTGGCGAACACGGTGTGGCCGTGCCGGGCGAAGAGCAGCGCGGTCAGCTTCCCGAACCCCGACGAGCAACCGGTCACGAGCACGGAGGCCATGCGACGGACCGTAGGCCCACGCTGCGGTTTTCGCACCTGGCCCGGTGGCCAGGACGACCAGATCAGGTACGAGAAGCGAGCCCCGCCGCGACGCGGGCCAGGCCGTCGTCGTCGGGGACCGCGATGCGGACGGTGTCACGCAGACCGAACGAGGCGCAGTCGCGCACGAGGACGGCCTGGCGGGCGAGGCGCTCGCGCAGGTCCCCGGCGTCGGGAACGAGGACCCAGGGCGCATCGCTCGGGGCCGGGTCGTAGCCGGCAGCGGCGAGTACCTCGACGAGGTCGGCCCGGAGCGCGGCGATGCGGTCGCGCCATCCCGGCAGGTCGGTGAGGGCGAGCAGCTCCGGCACGACGGAGGCAGCCAGACCGTTCACGGCCCACGCCGGCTGGCGCGCCCGCAGCGCGCCGGCTGCCTCGTCGTCGGGCGCGAGGACGTAGCCGACGCGCAGGCCGGGCAAGCCCACAGCTTCGTGAGCGAGCCGACGACGTACGCGCCGCGGTCCGCGTCGCCCCGCGTCCAGGTCCCGGCGGCGAGGGGCCAGAAGGCCTCGTCCCACACCGCCGCGGTCGGCCGGCCGGCGCCAGCAGGCCGGTCGGGTTGTTCGGGTTCGACCGCCACCGCCCGGCCGAGGGGTCGCTGGGCCCGAGGTGCCACTCGTACAGCGAGAACTCGGGGCCGTCGATCGAGCCGGCGCCGAGTCGGGCGGCGACGAGGGCGATCGCCTCCGACCCGCCGTTCGTCAGCACGAGGCGAGTGGGTGCGACACCCATCGCCTCGGCGAGCGCCGCCGTGGCACTCGACGCATCCGGTAGCGGCGCAGCGCCTCGAGCTGCCCCGCCACCGCGCCGATCACGTCGGGCGCGCACGGGTTCAGGGACGCCGACAGGTCGAGCACGGCCGAGGCGTCGATCCCGAGCGCCGCCGCCAGCCGCGCCCCGTCGCCGCCGTGCTCCCCCGGGGTCGGTGCGATCCCGGTCGCCGACCGTTCCGCGGGGGTCGAACGTGCCGGAATTGGCCGTGCTCGGTTCCAACGAACGGCGGCGGGTGGGTCACGGGCGGGCGACGCTACGGTCCGGCGTCCATGGCTGCCACCTCGCCGCGCCCGTTCGAGGCGGCGGCGGCCGCCGTCTCGCCGCTCGACGCCGCGGCAGCCGTCGAGGCCACCGCCCTCCAGTCGCGCCTGACGAAGCCGGCCGGCGCCCTCGGGCGCCTCGAAGCGCTCGGCACCCGTCTGGCCGGCATCGCCGGCGCCTGCCCGCCGCCGCGTGCCCGCACCGGCCGCCGTCGCCGTGTTCGCCGCCGACCACGGCGTCGTCGCCCGAGGGCGTGACGCCGTGGCCGCAGGAGGTGACGGCGCAGATGGTCGCCAACTTCTGCGCCGGCGGCGCCGCCATCAACGTGCTGGCCCGCCAGTGCGGCGCCGTCGGTCGTCGTCGTCGACGTCGGCGTCGCCTCCACCGCTCGACGACCACCCCGGCCTCCTGCGGCGCCGGTCCGCGCCGGCACGGCGACCTCACCGTCGGGCCGGCCATGACCGTCGCCGAGACGGCCGAGGCGCTCGACGTCGGCGCCACCGTCGCCGCCGACCTCGTCGCCGGCGGGGCGCGGTGCCTGGTCACCGGGCGACATGGGGATCGGCAACACCACGGCCGCCGCCGCCGTCATCGCCGCACTCACCGGCCTGCCCGCCGCCGCCGTCACCGGGCGGGGCACCGGCGTCGACGACGCCGGCTTCGACCGCAAGGTCGGCGGCGGTCGAGGCCGCCCTGACGCGCCACGTCACGGCCGTCCTGGCCGGCCCGGTCGACGTGCTGGCCGCGGTCGGCGGCCTCGAGATCGCCGCCCTCGCCGGCTTCGTCGTGGGCGGCGCCGCCGCCGGGGTCCCGGTCGTCGTCGACGGGCGTCATCGCCGGCGCCGCCCTGCTCGTCGCCGCCCGGATCGTCCCCGGGGTCGCCGACCGCTGCGTCGCCGGGCACCGCTCGGCCGAGCCCGGTGCCACCGTCGTGCTCGAGCAGCTCGGCCTGGAGCCCCTCCTCGACCTGGGCATGCGCCTGGGCGAGGGCACCGGCGCCTGCCTCGCCCTGCCCCTGGTCGAGGCCGCCGCCCTGGTCCTCGCCGAGATGGCGACCTTCGACGGCGCCGGGGTCACCGAGAAACCGGTCTGACACCGCCGCCGAGTGGGGGAAACCAGCGTCGATCTGGCAGAATGTCGGGCCCCCCTACTTTGAACCTCGGAGGTTCATCGGTGGTCTTCAAGGTCGGAACCAAGGTCGTCTACCCCTCGCACGGCGTCGCCGAGATCGTCGGTCGCGAGAGACCAGCACGATCGACGGCGAGGACGTCACCTACCTGGTCCTCTCGGTGCCGGAGCGGGGCTGGGGCACGCTCGGCGGCATGAGGGTGTCGCTTGCCCGAGGACCGGGCCGAGGACCTCGGCGTCCGGGCCGCCATCTCCGAGGAGGACGCCGACGACGTGCTCGAGCGTCCTCGCCGTCACCAACGTGCGGGTGCCCTCCAACTGGTCGCGCCGGTTCAAGAACCACCAGGAGAAGCTGAAGTCCGGCGACGTCTACGAGTGCGCCGAGGTCGTGCGCAACCTGGCCATCCGCCAGCGCACCGCCACGCTCTCGACCGCCGAGAAGTCGATGTACGCCAAGGCCCGCCACATCCTCATCTCCGAGCTGGCCGTCTCCTGGCAGGTCAGCGACGAGGACGCCGAGGCCCGGGTCGACGCCGCCCTGCTCGGAGCGGCCGCGAAGGCCTGACGTGCCGAGCGACTTCGCCCTCAAAGCGATGAACGCCGTCCACCGCGGCGTCCAGAAGCTGAGCTTCGGCACGCTCGGGTGGAGCGCAGCGAACATGCCCGTCGTGGAGCTCACGACGACCGGACGCAAGAGCGGCCTGCCCCGCACCGTCCTGCTCACCTCCCCGGTGCAGGAGGGCGACACCTACGTCGTCGTGGCCTCCCGCGGCGGCGATGACACCCACCCGGCCTGGTTCCTCAACCTGCGCGACAACCCCGACGTCGAGGTGGCCATCGGCGGCAAGCCGAAGCAGCCATGGACGGCGACGGTCGCCTCGCCCGAGGAGCGGGCCCGGCTCTGGCCTCTCGTCGTCGAGGACTACAAGAACTACGGCGACTACCAGGAGAAGACCGAGCGAGAGATCCCATTGGTGATCCTCGCCCCGAAGAGCTGAGGCCACGATGAGCGACGCAGTGGTGGGGTTCAACCCCTTCGAGGCCGGCTATGTCGAGAACCCGTACCGCCAGTTCGCCCAGCTCCGCGAGCACGACCCGGTGCACCTCACGCCGTTCGGCGTCTGGTACGTGAGCCGGTACGACGACGTCGTCCGGCTCCTGCGCGACCCGTCGCTCAGCGTCGAGGACAGCAACGCCAAGCCGACGATGCTGACGGCGATGCGCGAGGAGGTCCTCGGCGAGGATCGCGGCCGCGACCGGCTTCCAGTCGATGCTCGACCGCGATCCGCCCGACCACACGCGGCTGCGCCGGCTCGTCTCCCGCGCCTTCACGCCGAGGCGGATCGGCGAGCTGCGGGGCCGGGTGCAGGAGCTGGTCGACGCCAAGCTCGACCGGGCGGCGGAGGCCGGCGGCATGGAGCTCGTCGGCGATCTGGCCTTCCCGCTCCCGTTCGAGGTCATCTCCGAGATGCTCGGCCTGCCCGACACCGATCGCGAGCAGATCCGGGCGTGGTCGGGTGTCGTCGTGCGCGGCCTGGAGCCGGTCGCCGATCCCGAGCTGCTCCTGGCGATCGAGGACGCCGGGACGAACCTCAGCGGGCTCGTGTCCGAGCTCATCGAGTGGAAGCGCGCCAACCCCGACGACCGCATCCTCACCCACCTCATCGAGGCCGAGGACGAGGGCGACGTCCTCTCCGACGAGGAGCTCGTCGCCCAGGTGCTCCTGCTGTTCATCGCCGGGCACGAGACGACCGTCAACCTCATCGGCAACGGCACCCTGGCCCTGCTCCGCAACCCCGATCAGCTGGCGGCGCTGCGCGCCGACCCGGAGCTGATCGGCAACGGCGTCGAGGAGCTCCTGCGGTTCGACGCCCCGGTGCAGATGACGCGCCGCATCACCGTCACCGACCTCGAGCTGCACGGGCGCACGATCGACGCCGGCAGCTTCGTCGTGCTCGCGCTGGCGTCGGCCAACCGCGACGAGGCCCACTTCGGGCCGACGGCGGCCGAGCTCGACCTCCGCCGACCGGCCGCCGGCGAGCACCTCGCCTTCGGCGGCGGCGCCCACTTCTGCCTCGGCGCCGCCCTGGCCCGGATGGAGGCCCAGGTCGCCATCGGCTCCCTCGTCCGGCGCTTCCCCGGCGTCGCCGCCGCCGGCGACCCGGAGTACAACGGCCGCATCAACCTCCGCGGCCTCGAGCGACTCGAGCTCGCCGTCGGCTGACGTCGCCGCGGTCTGCTCGGCGAACCAAGCGGCAGGATGCCGCTCCCCGTTACGACGGCACTCGGCGCGAGCCCGGAGGCGAGAGGACAAGCGGCGCAGCCGCCCCTCGCGAGCCGTAGGGCACGTGAGCGGAGGCTCAGGATGAGCCGGAGCGAACCGTGTCATGGTGGGCGCCGACCAGGAACACGGCGATCGTGACGGGCACGTCGCCGGGGTTGGCCCACCGGTGGCGAGTGCCGTTCTGCACGACGGTGTCGCCGGGACGGAGGTGCACGATGGCGCCATCGTCGAGCTCGAGGGTCACCTCGCCCGACAGCACGACCTCGAAGTCGACCGTGGCGGTCGTGTGCATGCCGGGGTTGTCGGCCTCGTTGTGGGCGAACAGGTCGGGCAGCGACGCGTCGAGGTCGGCGAGGGCGGCGGCGGCGTCGACGTCCGGGCCCGGACCCGGCGCGTTCGCCGGCGGCAACGTGAACAGGTTGAAGCGGAAGCCGCCGACCGGCGGGAAGTAGGTCGACGTCGCCGGTCGACCGCCGTCGTCGGGGAAGTGCGGCGGACCGTCGCCGTTCCACAGCTGATGGAAGGCGAGCCCGGGCGAGAGCGGTGTCACGACCGGGTCCACGAGCGAATCGGAGACGAAGACGGCTTTGCCGTCGGCGGAGTGGCCGGTGACGACCCGGCGGACAGGCTGGCTCATGCCGTCGGTCTAGTCCGCGACGGGGCCGATCAGGTCCCAGTGGTTGCCGGCGATGTCGACGAACACGGCGACGCGTCCGTACGGCTCGTCGCGGGTGGGCCTCACGAACTGCACGCCGCGGGACACCATCCGTGCATAGGCGACGTCGAAGTCGTCGACGCGCAGGAAGAAGCCGACCCGGCCGGCCACCTGATCACCGACGGTTGCGGCCTGCTCCTCGCCGTCGGCGCGGGCGAGGAGGATCCCCGTCTCGGCGCCGGGGGGTCGCACGACGACCCATCGCTTCGGGCGCCCGTCGGTGGTGGCGGCGGGGGAGTCCTCGACGAGGTCGAAGCCGAGCGCCTCGACGAAGAATTCGATGGCGGCGTCGTACTCCTCGACGAGGATGGCGACGAGGTCGACCCGCACCGCCCCGTCGTAGCAGCCGGCCCGGTGACCGCGCTCGGCTCAGCCCGGTGACCACCCGGGATCGCGGCCGCTGAGGGCGACGGTGCGGTCGAGCAAGGGTGCGGCCTCGGACACGTCGACCGGTGCGCCGTAGGCGTCGCCGCGCAGCTCGGCCTGGTCGGGTCCGGCGAACTGGGCGATGAACCCGCGGACGACCTCCAACGTCGAGTCGTCGCAGTCGAAATGCTGGCCCGTCGCCCGGGCGACGTCCCACCCGTGGATCACGAGCTCCTCGAGGGCGACGACGGCTGCGACTTCGCCCGGCATCTCGATCCCGCCGGCCCGGGTCATGCCGCTCCGCGCCTCGGGATCCCGCCACGCCTCGGTCAGCGTCTTCAGGTGCTGGGGAATCCGTGTCCGCCAGTCGTCACCGAGGTGCGACGCGTCGCCTGGGCGCTGCGACGACGCTGGCCCGGTGCTCTTCGTCGCCGCCGCAGTGAAGGCCTGGACGAACCCGTCGACGTGGTCGAGCAGGTCGCCGAGGGCGTAGTCGGGGCACGGCGTCGCGGCGTCGAGCGCGTCGTCGGGGGTGTGGCGGATCAGCGCAGCCATCCGCTCGGCTGCCGGTTCCAGGTCGACGAATGCCATCGGGTGCACCTCGGGTTCGTGGGTGGTCGTCGCTGGTCCAGACGACGGAGCCGCAGGAGAATCATCGCGACGCCGTCGCGCAGGAACGAGTGCCGGTGTCGATTCGGAGGCGCGTCGTTCGTCGTAGCGGCAGGCTCTTCGGGCCCGGAGCCCCGAAACAGATGCGGAGGACACGATGGACGACGTCGACACCTGGAAGCTGATCCACGCGGAACGGGCGGCCGTGGCCGACATGCTGGCGTCGCTGTCGCCGGAGCAGTGGGCATCGGCGTCGCTCTGCGGGACGTGGTCGGTGCAGATCGCGGCCGGGCACATCCTGGCGGGAGCGGAGCAGACCACCGGCCGCTTCCTCGGCCACATGGTCACGAACGGCTTCCGGTTCAACGTCATGATCGATCGCGACGCCCGCACGGCCGGGCAGCTCCCGCCGGCGGAGATCATCGACCGCCTGCGGGCCACGACGAGCACGACCAACCACCCACCGGCACCGGTGGTGACGATGCTCGGCGAGGTCGTCGTGCACGGCGAGGACATCCGGCACCCGCTCGGCCTGCAGGGCGACACCAACCCGGAAGCGCTCCTCGCCTGTCTCGAGATGTACAAGGGGGCGAACTTCCCGGTCGGCACGAAGAAGCGGATCGCCGGCCTGCGACTGGTCGCCGCCGACGTCGACTGGTCGCACGGCACCGGTCCGGAGGTCAGCGGGCCCGCCGCGCCGTTGCTGCTGGCCATGACGGGCCGGGCCGGAGCCCTCGACGACCTGACCGGCGACGGCCTCGCCCCGCTGCGCGACCGGATGGCCGCCGCGGGCTGAACCGAGAACGGGGCTCGGTCAGTCCCGGGCGAGTTTCGGCGATGAAGTCGAGCTCGACGTCCTCGTGTGCTGTTTCCCGTACCGCTGCGCCGACACGATGGGCCCGGTCTGCGTCGTGTCGGCTGAGCGCTCCGGAAACGAGCCGCCTGAGCCGACACGTTGCCGGTGCGCGACCGAATGCCGGCACTGGCGTACTTGCCACGACGCATGGGCGTACAGAACGACGATCAGGTGTCCCGAACGCCGGGCTCGTGGACATCCTCGGCGGTTCGAACGTCGACACTCACCTGTCGACGGAGTGGAGGTGATGGGACTCGAACCCACGACTTCTTCGATGCGACCGAAGCGCTCTAGCCAGCTGAGCTACACCCCCGAAGGGACCGCTCAGGCTAGCGGCCGACCCGGCAGCGACGGAATCGCCGTTTCAGCCGCCGGAACGGATCTCGCGGTCGACCGCGGCCGCAGGCGCTCCTGGAGCACGGTCGTCGTGACGTCGCCGCGGGTGCGCTCCAGCACGGCGCGCAGAGCGTCGACGGTGCGGCGGAGGCCGCCGGTGATGGCGTCGGGGAAGTCGACGGTCACGAGGGCGTCGTAGACGTCGTCCATCGCCGCCAGGAGGTCCTCGGCCCGCTCGAGCTCGCCGGCGCGGAGCCGGTCGAGCAGGTGGCGGCGCAGCTCGCTGGCCGCCTCGGCGAGACCCCGCAGCCACGACGTCTCGAACACGTCGAGCGCCTCGGGACCGAGCGAGCGGCTCGCCCGCCGACGAGGGCGGCGGTCAGGCGGGCCTCGACGTACTCCTTCTCGGCGTCGTGCAGGAACCCGGCGTGGGCGACGGCCGGGAACGGCAGGAGCGCCACCTGGGCCTCGCGCAGCGCCGTCCTCGGCCTCGTCGGCGAGGGCGGCGGCCCGCTCGGGGTCGCGCTGGTGGACGGCGCGGATGCTGCTGCCCGAGGAGCGGATGACCCGGCGGCAGGCGGCGAGGCCGACCTCCCGGGCCCGGTTGGCGTCGGCGAGCTGGGCCCGGGCCGCGTCGACGAGCGCGAGCAGCTGGTCGTGGCGGCCGTCACCCACGGGTCACCCGGCGCCGGGAACGGACGGCTCAGCCGTTGGCCGAGCGGCGCAGCGCCAGCGCCGGCTCGGGTGCCGGGCCCCGGTACGCGGGCTCGGCCGCCCGCCGGGTCGTCGGGGCGGAGCTCGAGGTAGCGGACCTTGGCCGAGCGCTCCTCGGCGAGGCGGCGCTGGCGGACGAGCAGGGCGACGTAGGCGACGAGCAGGACGTCGATGACGAGGTGGAGCAGGAGCACCGGGGTCATGACCAGCCCGAGGACCAGGGTGAGCCCGGCGGCGGCCAGGAGCGTGACGAGGATGTCGCGGCGGCGCTTGCGGACATCGGCCCGGGCGACGCGGCTGCGATCGATCCGGACGGCGGTGGCCTGGGGCTGCCGGGCGGGAGCGAGGTGGCTCGGCACGGAGTTGCCCGAGCGCCGCTCCAGCACGTTGAGCTGGTTGCGGAAGGTGGAGATGGAATCGGCCGGCCGGCTGTCGCTGCGGTTCTGGAGGTACGGCGGTACCAGGACTGCAGCCCAGATCACGGCGAGAATCACGAGCACCAAGAGGGTCACGCTCCGTGCCTGCCTTCGGTCTCGGGGACCGTAACCCCACCCAACCCGCCGGTGGTGGATGGTGTCGGTCCGGTGAACGATGTGGTTCGGCGCACCAAAGGACCGACGTCGATGTCGGTCCGGCGTCGGTTGTTACGTTTCTACTACGGAAACGTGGCCGGACGCCAGCGCCGCGACCTAGAGCAGCAGGTCGGGGTCGTCGAGGTCAGGGGCCCTGCGGTAGGTCCCCGACCGTCCACCGGTCTTCTCCCAAAGGGTGACGTCGCCGATCGTCATCGAGCGGTCGGCCGACTTGCACATGTCGTAGATCGTCAGGCAGGCGATCGAGCAGGCGGTGAGGGCCTCCATCTCGACGCCGGTGCGGTCGACGGTGTCGACCTGGGCCTCGACCTCGACGAAGGCGTCCTCGATCCGGAAGTTGATGAGGACGGCCCCGACGAGCAGCGGGTGGCACAGGGGCAGGAGGTCGGGTGTCCGCTTGGCGGCCTGGATGCCGGCGACCCGGGCCACGGCCAGGACGTCGCCCTTGGTGATGGCCCCCCGGGCGATGAGCGACGTGGTGTCGGGCGGCCATGTAGACCCGGCCGCGGGCGATCGCCCGCCGGTGGCTCGCCTCCTTGGGCGTCACGTCGACCATGCGGGCCCGGCCGAGCGGATCGAGGTGGGTCAGGCCGCGGTCGGACATGGCCGGGGAGTCTAGGTGCCTACCCCGCGCTGGGTCGCCGGAACGGGTTGCCCGGTCGACGCGTCGACGATCGCACGGTCGCCCAGCGGCTGCGCCAGGGTCAGCCTGACGGCCTGGAGCTCGGCGATCTCGATGCACGCCACGCCGCCCGCGGCCGGGTTCGAACCGACCCCGACCTCGACGATCACCGCGGTGGGCGACTGCTCGACAGTGGCGTGGTCGACCCCGTAGCAGGGCTCGACGCCGTTGTAGAACCGCACCTCGATCGTGGTGTCGTCGACGATCACGGCGGAGTCGATGGCGGTCGGCACGACGTTGTCGAGCCCGGGCGTCGGCTCGACGACGCGGGCGCCCCCTGCCGGTGGCGCGCCGGTTGCGTCGGTCGCATCGGTCGGCGGCGAGGTGACCGGCGTGTCGGGATCGCCGGCGACGACGCCGCCGTCGTCCTCCGCGCCACAGCCGGCCATGGCCACGACCGCGGCGATCGCCAGGAACCTCGCCGCCCGCCGGGCGGAGGAGACCCTCACCCGCCGATCTGGGACATCGAGCGGCGGGGGCGCAGGAAGTGGACCTCGCCGATGCCGTGGCCGGCCCACTTGCCGGCGACGGTGCTGGCGAGCAGGGCGGCGAGATCGTCGTCGGTCGCGCCGGCGCGCATCGGCCCCCGCAGGTCGGTCTCCTCGACGGCGAACAGGCAGGCCCGGAGGGCGCCGTCGGCGGTGAGCCGGACGCGGTCGCACGACGAGCAGAAGGCGTCGGTCACCGACGGGATGACCCCGATCTCCCCGGCGCCGTCGCGGTAGCGCCACCGCCGGGCCGGCTCGTGGCCGGGCGCCTCGGCCTCGAGCGGCCAGTGCTCGTCGATGGCCCCGACGATCTCGGCGCTCGGGACGACCTGGTCGGACTGCCAGTGGTCCGTCGGCGTCGAGGGGCATGTACTCGATGAACCGGAGCACCACGCCGCGGTCGCGACCGAACCGGGCCAGCTCGACGATCTCGTCGTCGTTCTCGCCCCGCACGATCACCGCGTTCACCTTCACCGGGGTCAGGCCGGCGGCGAGGGCGGCGTCGATGCCCTCGAGCACCCGGTCGAGCGCGTCACGTCGGGTCAGCGCCGCGAAGCGGTCGTGGCGGAGCGAGTCGAGGGAGATGTTCACCCGGCGGAGGCCCGCTTCGGCGAGGTCGTCGGCGACCAGGGCGAGGGTGGCCCCGTTCGTCGTCATCGACACGTCGACGCTGCGCTCGCTGCCATCGGGCTGGCGGGCGGCCAACGCCGCCAGCTTGGCGACGAGCACGGGGAGGTGGGCCCGGACCGTCGGCTCGCCGCCGGTCAGGCGGATGGCGTCGAACCCGAAGCGTTCGACGCACACGCGGGCCACCCGCTCGATCTCCTCGAAGGTGAGGACGTCGGCGCGGTCGAGCCACTCCATGCCCTCGGCCGGCATGCAGTAGGTGCACCGGAAGTTGCAGCGGTCGGTCACCGAGATCCGCAGGTCGCGGTGGGTGCGCCCGAACGAGTCGACCAGCGGCGTGGGTCCTGGTGCTCACAGCTCTCCCGTCAGGAGGACGTCGACGGGGTCGCCGGGGGCGATGCCGTCGCCGTCGGGCACCACGGCCAGGCCGTTCGCCACGGCGAGGGCCGACAGCTGGTGCGAGCCCTGGCCGCCGGCCGAGCGGACCGCCAGCCGGCCGTCGTCCCCGATCGCCGCGATGACTCGCACGAAGTGCATCTTGCCGTCTGGATGCCTCGGGAGGCCATCGACGGCCACCGCGGTCGGGCAGGGCCGGTCGAGATGGCCGTCGCGATAGCCGAGCAGGCGCCGGATGGCCGGCCGGGCGAACAGCTCGAAGGAGACCACCGACGACACCGGGTTGCCGGGCAGCCCGAAGACGGGGATGCCGTCGACGACACCGAAGGCGAAGGGCTTGGCCGGCTTGATGGCGACCTGCATCCAGCGCATCTCGCCGAGCAGGTCGAGGACCTCCTTCACCAGGTCGACGTCGCCCATCGACACGCCGCCGCTCGACAGGACCGCGTCGCAGGTCGTGACCCCGTCGAGCACGGCCTTCGTGATGAGCTCGGCGTCGTCGGGGGCGAGCCCGAGGTCGACCGGCTCGGCGCCGGCGGCGGCGACCAGAGCCAGGAGGGCGCCGCGGTTGGAGTCCCGGATCTGGCCGGCGAGCAGCGGTCCGGGCCCGGCGACCAGCTCGTCGCCGGTGGAGAGCACGCCGACCCGGGGGCGGCGGTGGACGGCGACGTCGGCTGCCCCGACCGTCGCCAGGAGGGCGAGGTGGGCCGGCGTGACCAGCGTCCCGGCGCCGACGATCTCGTCGCCGGGCCGGATGTCGTCGCCGACGGGACGAACGTGCTGGCCCACCGGTACGGCGGCGTCGATGTGCACGGCCTCGTCGTCGCCGGTGCGGACGAGCTCGACGGGCACGACGGCGTCGGCGCCCTCGGGCAGCGGCGCCCCCGTCATGATCCGGACGGCCTCGCCCGGCCCGACGGCATCGGCGGCCGCCTGGCCGGCGAGGGTGCGGGCGACCTCCCGGAGGGCGACCGGCGCATCGGCGGTGTCCTCGGCCCGGACGGCGTAGCCGTCCATGGCGCTGTTGGCGAAGGCGGGGACGGGCTCGGGTGCGACCACGGTCTCGGCCGCCACCCGGCCCACGGCATCGGCGATGGCGACCCGCTCCGCGGGCAGCGCGTCCTGGAAGTGCGCCAGCACGTGCGCCGCGGCTTCTTCGAGCGGGACCAGCATCACCCCGAGCGTACCGGGACGGGGCCAGACCCCGAATTGGCGGTGGCTGTCGGCGTATGGACCGAACAACCACCGCCAGTTCAGGGTTGGTCTCGGGCGACGACCTCGGCGAGCCAGGGCTTCGAGGGCGGGGGCGAGGTCGGGGCGGCGCAGGGCGAGCTCGATGTTCGCCTTGAGGTAGTCGAGGCGGTTGCCGGTGTCGAAGCGGCCCTCGGTGATCACGACGGCGTGCAGCGGCGCCTCGGCCAGGAGCAGCACGATGGCGTCGGTCAGCTGCAGCTCCCCGCCCGCGCCCGGCGTGATCCGGTCGAGGGCGTCGAAGATCGCCGGGGTGAACACGTATCGGCCGACGAGCGCCAGGTTCGACGGCGCCTCCTCCGGGGTGGGCTTCTCGACGACGCCGGTGACCCGCAGCACGCCGGGTTCAGGGCCAGGTTCGACGGCGGCGGCGCCGTAGCGGGAGATCAGCTCGGGCGCGACCTCGGTCACGCCGATCACCGACGAGCCCGTCGCCGAGAAGGCGGCGAGCAGCGCCCGGAGCGGCGTGGCGTCGACCATCAGCTCGTCGGGCAGCAGGACGCAGAACGGTTCGTCGCCGACGTGCTGGCGCGCGCGACCGACACGGCGTGGCCGAGCCCGAGCGGGGCCAGCTGGCGCACGGCGTGGACCCGGGCGATCTCGGTCGGGCGGCGCACGGCCTCGAGCTCTGCGGTCTTGCCCTTCGCCTCCAGCTCGGCCTCGAGCTCGGGGTTCCGGTCGAAGTGGTCCTCGATGGCGCGCTTGCCCCGGCCGGTGACGATCAGGATGTCGTCGACGCCGGCGCCGGCGCACTCCTCGACGGCGTACTGGATGGCCGGCGTGTCGACGATCGGCAGCATCTCCTTCGGCACGACCTTCGTGGCCGGCAGCACGCGGGTCCCGAGCCCGGCGGCGGGGATGACGGCCTTGCGCACGGGGGTCGGCATGGCGGGATTCAACCATTCCCATCTGGCCGGGCGTCATCCGTGGCTCGTTCGGGCAGGGCCGGTTCGGTGCCGGCCACGAGCCGGGCCAGGTTCGAGCGATGGCGCACGACGACGAGCGCGGCGACGCCCGCCCACATCGCCACCTCCGCCAGGGGCCGGCCGCGCACGGCCACGCCGATCGGCAGCGCGACCGCGGCGAGGACCGAGGCCACCGACGCCCGCCGCCCGACGCGGGCGACCACCAGGAACAGGATCCCGACGCCGAGGCTGACGGCCGGCTCCAGCACGACGGCGGCGCCGGCGGCGGTGGCGACGCCCTTGCCGCCGCGCAGGCCCCGGGTCACCGGGAGGCAGTGCCCGACCACGGCGGCCGCTCCGCACGCGACGCCGAGGCAGTGACCGCCGATGGCCCAGCCCGCCCCGGCGGCGACGGCCCCCTTGGCGGCGTCGAGGGCGAGCACGAGGGCGCCGGCCCGGCGACCGCCGAGCCGGTACGCGTTCGTGGCGCCGGGGTTCTGCGAGCCGGCCGCCGTCGGGTCGAACCCCGACCGCCGGCCGACGACGACGGCGCTGGGGAAGGTCCCGAGCAGGTAGGCGGCGAGCACCGCGGCGATCGTGCCGATGGTGGGGGATGGTACGGAACCGACCTCGGCGGTATCGTTGGCACTCGTCCTGTCCGAGTGCTAACGAGCGCCCCGACCTGCGGAGGGGATGCGTGCCCACCTACGAGTACCGCTGCAAGTCCTGTGGGGAGGAGCTCGAGGCCGTCCAGTCGTTCACCGACGACCCGCTCACCGAGTGCCCCGCCTGCGGCGGACTGCTGCGCAAGGTGTTCGGCAGCATCGGCATCACGTTCAAGGGCTCCGGCTTCTACAAGACCGACAGCCGCGCCGGGTCGGCGTCGAGATCGAGCTCGTCGAGCTCGTCGTCCGACGGTGCCACGTCCGACTCGAGTGCGTCAGACAGCGGCTCGTCGCGACAGCGGCTCGGGCGACAAGCCGAAGTCCGACACCACGAAGAGCGACACCACGAAGAGCGACTCCGCCAAGACCGATTCGGGCTCGTCCACCTCCGCCGCGTGATCGGCGTCCTGGGCGGCACCGGGTTCACCCGGTTCCTCGAGCCGGTCGAGACGCTGCTCGTCGAGACGCCCTACGGTCCGACCTCCGACCCCATCACCGTCTGCGACGTCGACGGCGCCCGCGCCGCCTTCCTGCCCCGCCACGGTCACGACCACCGCTTCGCGCCGCACCGGGTGCCCTACCGGGCCAACCTGTGGGCGCTGCGGGAGATCGGTGCCACCGCCGTGTTCGGCCCGTTCGCGGCCGGCTCCCTGGCGCCCGGCGTGGAGCTCGGCGACCTCGTCGTCGTCGACCAGCTCGTCGACCGCACCTGGGGCCGGCCCGACACCTTCCACGACGACTTCACCGGCGGACCCGTGCACGTCTCCCTCGCCGACCCCTATGACGCCGAGCTGCGCCGTGCGCTCGTCACCGCCGCCAGGAAGCTCGACCTGCCCGTCCACGACGGCGGCACCGTCGTCGTGATCCAGGGCCCACGGTTCGCCACCCGCGCCGAGTCGGCCTGGTACCGGTCCCAGGGCTGGTCGGTGATCAACATGACCCAGTACCCCGAGGCGGCGCTGGCCCGCGAGCTCGACCTCCCCTACGCCGGCATCGCCCTGATCACCGACCACGACACCGGCATCGACGGCGACGACGCGGTGGGGCCGGTGACCCAGGAGGAGGTCTTCGCCGAGTTCGACCGCTACGTCGGCCGCCTCCGCGACGTGCTGGTCGCCGTCATCGGGCAGGGGTAGCGTTCCCGCACCCGCTCGACGGGCTCGCCGCGACGCCGGCCCCTCCGATCCCGATCGAGCTGGAGGCCGTCCCGTGCTCCTCGCCCGCTCACCGCGGCGGACCGTCCTGCCGCACGTCCCGTGGCGATCCGCGCTCCGGCGGGCGCGGCGGGCGGCCGCCGCCTGGTGGATGGTCGCCGCGGTCGCGGCCGGACTGGCCGGGTCGCATGCCTTCGACGCCGCTCGGGCGGCGGCCGACGCCCGCTCGGCGTGGGGCGAGTCGGTCGAGGTGGCGGTGGCGGCGCGCGACCTCGAGGTCGGCGCACGTCGTGTCGGCGCTCGACGTCGCCCTCGAGGCCCGGCCACGCGCGGTCGTGCCCGCGGGCGCCCTCGAAGAGATGCCCTTGCGAACGCGTCGTCGTCTCGCCGATCGCGGCGGGTGAGGTCGTCGTCGGCGCGCGGGTCGCGCCCGATGGCCTGACCGGCATCGCCGCCCTCGTGCCCGCCGGCCACCGTGCCGTCGCCGTCCCGGTCGACGGCTCGCTCGGCGCCGTCTCGCCCGAGGTGCGCGTCGGCGACCGCGTCGACGTCCTCGCCACCTTCGACGTCGTCGATCCGAGCGGGCCGCCGGCGGGTGTCGTCACCGAAGCGGTGGCGGTGGTCGCCGTCGAGGCGACGACGGTGACGCTTGCCGTTCCCCGCGACGACGCGCCACGTGTCGCCTTCGCCGCCGCCCGGGGCACGGTGGCCCTGGCGATCGTCGGCGCCGATTGACCGTTCCCCTAGGGTCGACCGGCTAGATGCCGATCCTGCACGCCATCGTCCTCGGCATCGTCCAGGGCCTCTCGGAGTTCCTGCCGATCAGCTCCTCGGGACACCTCCTGCTCGTGCCGTGGCTGTTCGACTGGAACGACTTCGACGGCAACGCGTCGCTCGAGAAGGCGTTCGACGTCGCCCTCCACATCGGCACGCTGGTCGCCCTCATCGCCTACTTCCGGCGCGACCTCCTGACCCTCGTCCGCGACGGGTTCACTCGCCCGCGCAGCCGCGAGGGTCGCTTCGCCTGGGGCCTGGTGCTGTCGTCGATCCCGGCCGCCATCACCGGGGCGCTGCTCAACGACTTCATCGAGGACGAGCTCGGCCACATCCCGCTCATCGCCGTCATGCTGATCGTGTTCGGGCTCGTCCTGTTGTGGGCCGACCGCGCCGGCGGCACGCCGAAGGAAGACGACATCGGCGCGCGCGACTTCGCGGTCATGGGCGCCGGGCAGGCGCTCGCCCTCCAACCGGGTGTGAGCCGCAGCGGCGCGACCATGACCGCCGGCCGGCTTCATGGGCCTGTCGACCGCGACGACCGCGCGCGGATCGCGTTCCTCATGAGCGTGCCGATCACCGCGGGGGCGGTGCTGTTCAAGGCCGTCGACGTCTTCGGCTCCGAGGGCGGCATCCCCGACGACTTCGTCGCCCCGTTCGTGTGGGGCATCGTCACGTCCGCGGTCGTCGGCTGGGTGGCGGTGTGGGGCACGCTCCGCTTCCTGCGCACCCACACCTTCATGCCGTTCGTCATCTACCGCGTCGGCCTCGGCGTCCTCATCCTCCTCGTCTACGCGCTCCGCTGACCCGGGACTTCGAGTTACCCTCCTCGACGTGGAGCGCCCCGCGCTCACGTTGTCCACGACGACGGTCGTCGAGGTCCTCTGGCCCGGCGAGCGCCTGGCGAGGCGCGCGGCCGCAGCCGCCCGGCGGGCGCGCTCGCGGTACGAGGCGACCATCGGCGCGCATCGGGGCTGGGATCGGCGGCGGTGCGTCGTCGAGCACCGGGTGCCGGGAGCCGCGGCGCAGGTGCTCGACCGGCTCTGCCGCGACGGCGACATCCGCTCCGCCGATGCCCACCTCGCCTTCCACGGCGACGTCGGCGCCCTCACCTACGACGCCGTGAACCACGAGTACCGCGTCCCGAGCCGGCTCCGCCTGCGGTGGTCGTGGCCCGCGCTCCGGGTGCGCCTCGCGGTCGGGGAGCTCGGCCCCGACCGCTGCGTCCTCCGCCTGCGCTCGGCGTCGCACCGCCTGCGCTACCCGGCGCGCTACTTCGAGGCCGCCCACACGGCCCTCACCGCCCTCGAGCGTTCGTTGTCGGCTGGGGTCGACGAGTTCGAGCTCACGCGCCGCTGAGAGCGACCTCGCCGATCACGATGGTCGGGATGCCGTCGCCGCCCGGGAGCCACTCGAGGTCGGCGCCGACGGCGGCGATGTCGAGCAGCAGCCGCTGCAGCGTGCGACGCCACCGTGACCTCCCGCACCGGCTGGCCCAGCTCGCCGCCGTCGACGAGCAGCCCCTCGACGCCGACGGAGAAGTCGCCCGACACCGCGTTCACGCCCGAGTGCAGGCCGGTCAACGACTGCACGAGCGAGGGCGCCGTCGAAGCGGCGCAGCAGCTCCTCGGGAGCACCCGCGCCCGGCACGACGGCGAGGGCCTGCACGCCGGGAGACGGCGTCGAGCGGCTGCCACGGACCGCGGAGCCGGTCGAGGCCTCGGCCGAGCCGGCGGCCGGTGTAGGTGTCGAGCAGGAAGCCGCGGAGCACGCCCTCCTCGATGAGCACGTTGCGGCGCGTGGCCAGGCCCTCGCCGTCGTGGCTGTCGGCGCCGAGCGACCGGTGGTCGGTCGGGTCGTCGACCAGCGTGAGCAGCGGGGAGGCGATCGCCTCGCCCAGGCGGTCGGCGAACGGCGATCGACCCTTCACGACCGGCCCACCGGTGAGCGTCCCGGCGACGATGCCCGAGCACGACGGCTGCGAGTCGCGGCTCGAGCACGAGCGGGATGCGCCGGCTCGAGATCTTGCGGGCACCGAGGAGCCGCGTCGCCCGCTCGACGGCGTCGGCGGCGGCCTCGTCGACCGACAGCTCGGCCGGCTCCCGACCGACGGACGTGCCGACGCCGGTCTTCGTCGCCGTCCCGTCGACGCCAGCGCCAGGGTCGACAGGCTGCACCCCGTCGAGCGGTCGTAGACGGCGATGCCGGTGGAGGTGGCGACGGCCGCCTCGCCCCAGCCGATCGCCGTAGGCCGCCGAGCGGACGCCGCGTGATCCGCGGGTCGGCCGCCCGGACCTCACGCTCGAGGGCGAGGGCCAGGTCGATCTTCGCCGTCGCCGGCACGCTCGAGCAGCGCCGGCCGCCACAGGTCGATGGGCACGGGCTCGACGCCGTCGGGCTCGGCCACGCCGGCCCACTCGTCGGGCTCGGCGAACCGGGCGTTGTCGCGGGCGTCGGCGAGCACCTCGGCGACGACGCCCTCGTCGAGCGTCCCCGCCGACGCGAAACCGACGCGGCGGTCGCGGAACGACGCGCACGCCGATGCCGGATGACTCGGCCGACGTGAACGACTCGACCTCGCCGCCGAAGGCCCGCACGGTGTTCGACGTGCGCCGGGCCACGTACACCTCGAGCTGCTCCCCCGGTTCGGCGGCCCCCGCGACCCGCGAAGCGAGCAAGAGCAGCGCCCGTTCCGGTTCCCCGTCGTACAAGGTCAGACCGCAGCGACGGGGCGCCGGGGGTCTGGGGGCGGAGCCCCCAGTTGTGCGCCGCAGGAGGCTCCGCCTCCGAGGACACGTGCGTGGCGGCCGAAGGCCGCCGCCGAACAGGTTCGGAGCCGAAGCTCCGCTTCGGCGACGACGATCACGTCCCGAGACGGTGACGTCGCCGATGACGAGGGTGACGCCGGCGGCCGACATCGGGAGCCAGGTGAGGTCGGAGCCGACGGCCCGGATGTCGTGCAGCATCCGCTGCAGCGTCGAGGCGATCGTGAACTCCTTGATCGGCGCGCCGAGCTCGCCGCCCTTGATCCGCAGGCCCTCGGCGCCGGTCGAGAAGTCGCCGCTGATCGGGTTGACGCCAGAGTGCAGACCGGTGACCGACTGGACGAGCACGCCGTCGTCGACGCCGGCGAGGAGCTCGGCCGGCGACCGTGTCGCCGGGAGCGATCGCGAGGGCGCGGCAGCCGACGCCGGGCGTCGACGAGAAGCCCCGCACCGCCGAGCCCGTCGACGCCGTGCCCAGTCGGCGCCCGGTGTAGGTGTTGTGCAGGAAGCCCTGGAGCACGCCGCCGGCGACGAGCGGTGTGCGCCGGGTGGCGAGCCCCTCGCCGTCGGCCGCCGTGGCGGTGAAGGCGGCCGGGTCGGTCGGGTCGTCGACGAGGGTGACCAGCGGCGCCGCCACCTCCTCGCCGACGCGGTCGGCGAAGAGCGACCGGCCCTTCAGCACGTTCTCGCCCGACGAGGGCGAAGCCGAGGATGCCGAGGAACTGGGCGGTGACGAACGGGTCGAGCACGACCGTGCGTCCGCGTCGTCGCCGGCTTGGTCGCGCCGAGCAGCCGCGTGGCCCGATCGGCGACCTCGGCCGCGCACTGCTCGACGTCGAGCTCGGTCGGCTCGCGCCCGACCGAGAACCAGTAGCCGGTCTGGGTCTCGTCGCCGTCGGTGGCGAGGGCGTCGGCGGACACGTAGGCGAAGGTCTCCGCGGCTCGTCGCCCGGATGCCGGTCGTGGTGACGATGGCCGACTCGGCGACGCCGTCGGCGTAGTCGCAGGACTCCATGCCCGCTGATGCGGGGGTCGGCGCCGCGCACCGCCCGCTCGAGCTCGAGGGCGAGGTCGACCTTGCGGTCGGTCGGGAAGCTCGTCGAGGGTCGGCCGGTACAGGTCGAGGTCGGCGTACGGCACGCCCGTCGGGCTCGGCCAGGCCGATGGCGTCGTCGGGGTCGCCGAAGGCGGCGTTGTCGCGGGCGTCGGCGAGCACCTCGGCCGAGCACGTCGTCGTCGAGCGTGCCGGCGTAGGCGAAGCCCTGGCGGTGGTCGCGGATCACCCGCACGCCGATGCCGGCGGACTCGGCCGACTGGAGCTGCTCGATCTCGCCCTCGTAGACCCGGATCTCGGTGTCGCGGCTGCGCCCGACGATCACCTCGACCTGCTCGCCGTCGCTGCGCCCAGCGAGCAGACCCGCTCGGCGATGTCGAGCAGCTCGCGCCTTCGCTCATGCCGCGGTGCCGCCGATGGTGAGCTCGGTGACCCGCAGGGTCGGGACGCCGTCGCCGACGGGCACGCCCTGGCCGTCCTTGCCGCACATGCCGGGGTTGCCCATGGCGAAGTCGTTGCCGACGGCGTCGATCTTCGTGAGCACCTCGGGGCCGTTGCCGATGAGGTTGCCCTCGCGGATCGGCTCGGTGATCTCGCCGTCCTCGATCAGGTACGCCTCGGTCATGCCGAAGACGAAGTCGCCGGTGGCGGTGTTGACCTGCCCGCCGCCGAGGCTCTTCACGTACACGCCGCGCTCGGTGGCGGCGACGATCGCCTCGGGGTCGTCGTCGCCGGCGAGGAGGTAGGTGTTGGTCATCCGCACCATCGGCAGGTGCTGGTAGCTCTGCCGGCGGCCGTTGCCCGACCGGGGCCGGCCCTCCTTGCGGCGCCCGCAGGTGGTCCCACATGTAGTCGGTGAGGACGCCGTCCTCGATGAGGACGTTGCGCTGGGCCGGGCTGCCCTCGTCGTCGATGGCGTAGCAGCCCCACTCCTCGGCCATCGTGCCGTCGTCGACGATCGTGACGAGCGGCGAGGCGACCTGCTCGCCGATGCGGCCCGCGAACACCGAGGCGCCCTTGCCGACGAGGTCGGCCTCGAGGCCGTGGCCGCACGCCTCGTGGAACAGCACGCCGCCGCCGCCGGGGCCGATCACGACCGGCATGACGCCCGAGGGCGCCGGCCGGGCGGCGAGCTTGGTGAGCGCCTGCTGGGCGACCTTGCGGGCGTGCTCCTCGACGTCGAGGCGGTCGAACAGCTCCCAGCCGATCGTGTAGCCGACGGTCTCGTAGCCGGTCTGCATGCCGGTGTCGCCGGCGGCGACGGTCTGCACCGAGAACAGCGTGCGGACCTGGTCGTCCTCGGCGAGGAGCCCGTCGGAGTTGGCGACGAGGATGCGCCGGCGGCTGTCGGCGACCCGGGCGCTCACCTGCGTGATGGCGCCGGACATGGCCGCGGGCGGCCTCGTTGGCCCGCTGCAGCAGCTCGACCTTGGCCGCCTTGGCGATCGTCTCCGGCAGCACCGCGACGTCGTTGGGCCGGCGGCGCGTCGACGCGGGTCGAGGTCGACGATGCGCTCGCCCTCCGCCACCACCGCGGGCGGCGGCGGCGGCCGCCTCGGCCGCGGCGCGCAGGCCCTCCTCGGAGAGGTCGGCGGTGTGGGCGTAGCCGGTGGTCTCGCCGGAGACGACCCGGATGCCGGCGCCGCGGTCGCGGCCGGAGGTCAGCTCCTCGACCCTGCCCGTCGTCGAGCCGGGCCGACGTCGCCCGCTTGTCCTCGACGAACACCTCGGCGAAGTCGCCGCCGGTGCGGAGGGCCGCGCCGAGGGTCCGCTGGATCACGCCCTCTTCGAGCACGGTGGACCTCAGATCTTGAAGCGGGCCGGGGAAGTCCGGCATCGTACCGGGATGCCCCTCAAGCCCGGCCTCGCCGGCACGGCGAAGCTCACCGTCGGCCGACGCCGACACGGCCATCGCCCTCCATTCGGGTGAGGTGCCCGTGCTGGCCACGCCCCGGGTGGTGGCGCTGGCCGAGGAGGCCACCGTCGCCGCCCTCGACGGCCTGCTCGACCCGGCGAGACCACCGTCGGCATGCGGGTGCAGCTCGACCACCTCTCGCCGTCGTCGATCGGCTCCCACGTCGTCGCCGAGGCCACCCTCGAGCAGGTCGAGGGCCGGCGCCTCACCTTCACGGTGTCGGTCGACGACGAGCGGGGCCTCGATCGCCGCCGGCAAGGTCACCAGGGTGATCGTCGACGTCGAGCGCTTCCTCGACAAGTGCCGCTGACCAGCTGCTCACTGCGCAGAACCAGCCGCGAGTCGGCCAGCCGCGGCTCAGGCCAGGTTCGACGACCTCGGGTAGGCGTCGGCGGGGTCGGTGAGGACGTTGACCAGGTAGGGGACGCCGGAGGCGAAGGCGCGGTCGAGGGCCGGGCCGATCGCTCGACGGGTCGGTGACCGTCTCGCCGGCGCCGCCGAGGGCCTTCACGACCTCGTCGTAGCGGCAGCCGGGCTGCAGGTCGGCGGCGACGTCGTAGCCGTAGAGCATCTGCATCGGGTGCTTCTCGAGGCCCCAGATGCCGTTGTTGCCGACGACCATCACCACGGGCAGCTCGTGGCGGACGAGCGTGTCGACGTCCATGAGCGAGAAGCCGGCGGCGCCGTCGCCGAGCAGGACGACGACCTGGCGGTCGGGGTGGGCGACCCGGGCGGCGATGGCGTAGCCCAGGCCGGTGCCGAGGCAGCCGTAGGGGCCGGGGTCGAGCCAGCAGCCGGGCTCGTAGGAGTCGACGTACTTGCCGGCGTAGGACACGAAGTCGCCGCCGTCGCACACGACGACCGCGTCGCGGTCGAGGCGCTGGCGCAGCTCGCCGTAGATCCGGGTCGGCTTGATCGGCGTCGGCGTCGGCGTCGAGCAGCGGCTCGTCGGCGGCGGCCCGGCCGCCTCCGCGTCGCGCAGCCGGGCGATCCACGGCTCGTGGTCGGCGCGGGCGCCGGCGTGGTCGGCGAAGCGCGCCGAGGATGGCGGTGAGGTCGCCGGCCGGCGACGCCGCCGGTGCTGGCGTGGGCGGCCCGCCGGTCGGCGTCGTCGACGACGTGGACGACCTGGGCGTCGCCGAAGGAGCCGAACGACAGCCGGAAGTCGAGCGGCGTGCCGACGACGCACACGACGTCGGCCTCGGTCTTGAGCAGGCCCCGCGGTGCGGCTGAAGGCGAGCTCGTGGTCGGCCGGCAGGCAGCCCGCGGCCCAGGCCGTTGACGAAGGTCGGGCATGCGCAGCGCCTCGACCGCGGCCCGCAGCGCCTCGGCGGCGCCGTCCCACCAGACGTCGCTGCCGGCGATGATGGCCGGGCCGCTCGGCGCCGGCGAGCAGCTCGGCGGCCCGCGCGACCTCGTCGGGGTCGGGCGTCGGCGCCCACGGGCACGACGGCCTCGGGGATCTCCGCCGCGCCCGTGGGCGAACACGACGTCGAGCGGGAAGTCGACGAACACCGGGCCGCGGTGCGGGCGTCAAGGCCGGCGTCGCCAGCCTCGTGGACGACGCGACGGCGCACTCCGCGACCGACGTGCACCGTCGCCGCCAGCTTGGTGATCGGCGCGAGGACGGGGACGTGGTCGAACTCCTGGAGGCGACCCGCCCCCCAGCGGGCCTGCGGCGCCCGGCCGCCGAGCACCACCAGCGGCGAGCCGTTGAAGTGCGCGGTGGTGACGGCGCTGATGCCGTTGGTGACGCCGGGACCGGCGGTGAGCACGGCCACGCCCGGCCGGCGGGTCAGCTTGGCCGTCGCCTCGGCCGCGAAGGTCGCCGTCTGCTCGTGGCGCACGTCGACGATCCGCACCGGCGGCGTCGAGCTGCTTCACGGCGGCGTCGTAGAACGGGAAGATGTGCCCGCCGGACAGCGTGAACAGCTCGGTGACGCCGAAGCCGGCCAGCGCTCGCCATGGCGAGCGTGCCGCCGTGCCCTTCGATGCTGCGTGTCACCGCCGAGCGCTCCCCCCGTAGACTCGCCAGACCTTTGCACGTCTCTGGGGGAGGAGCCGGTGGCCGAGACGGTGAGCAGTCGACGAGGTCGATGGCACCGACGCGCCCCGACGATGGAGACCTCTGCTCCTCCGCATCGCCGGGAGCGCCGTCATGCTCGGCGTCCTCGTCTGGAAGGCTGCCCGACTTCGACGTCGACGAGCTCGTCCCGGAGTGGACGTCGTCCACCGGCTGGTGGCTGCTCGGCGCCGCCGTGCTCACGTTCGCTCGGCATCGTGCTGTCGTCGATGCGCTGGCAGGCGGTGCTCACCGCCCTCGGTGTGCCGGTCGCACCTCGGCCACCTCCTCAACTACTACCTCGCCGGGCAGTTCGTCTCGAACGTGCTGCCCACCACCATCGGCGGCGACGTGCTCCGGGTCTCGCGCCTGTCGCGGGAGAACGGCGAGCCGCCGGCGTCGTTCGCCTCGGTCGTGCTCGAGCGGCTCACCGGCTGGCTCGTCCTGCCCGCTGCTGACCTACATCGGCTTCGTCATCAACCCCGGGCTCGCCCACCTCGGCACCGCCACGAGGGTCGCCCTCGCCCTCGCCACCGGCACCCTCGTGCTGCTCGTCGTCGTGCTGGTGCTCGTCGCCTCGCACCGGTTCGGCGCCCGCTTCGGCGGCGCCGAGGGCTGGCGGCGGTTCGCCGGCGCCGTGCACCTCGGGCTCGACCGGCTGCGCCACCACCCGGGCGCCGCGGCCAACGTGCTCGCCGTCGGCTTCGCCTACCAGCTCGTCCTCGTGCTCGCCGCCCTGTTCGCCGCCAAGGCGGTCGGCATGGGCGTCGAGGTCGGACCCACGGCGCTGCTCGCCTTCTTCCCCGCCGTCGCCATCGCCCAGGTGCTGCCCGTCGGCATCTCGGGGCTCGGCATCCGCGAAGGTGCGTTCGTGCTGTTCCTCGCACCCGCTCGGCGTGCCCCACGAGCAGGCGATCGCCCTCGGCCTGCTGCTCTACCTGCTGAACCTCGGCGTGAGCCTGCTCGGCGCCCCGGCCTTCGCCTTCGGCGGGCGCGCCCGGCCTGCGCTCCCGTCACGACGTGACCGACCTGTCCGTCGCTCCGCGCCGTCGGCGCCGCGCGCCCCCGCCTGCGCTGGTGGCGCGAGGTCATCTACACGCTCGCCGTCTACGTCGTGTACTCGACGGTCCGGAACCAGTTCGGCTCCGCCGGCGGCCCGTCGGGCCAGCCAACGGCATCGCCTACGGGCACGCCCTCGACATCATCGCCATCCAGCGCTGCCTCCACCTCTACTTCGAGCCGGCCGTTGCAGCGCTGGTACCTCGACCTGCCGGCCGACGGGTGGATCGGGTTCTGGAACGTCTTCTACGGCACGGCCCACTTCATCGTCACCGCCGTCGCCCTGATCTGGCTCTACCGGGCCGACAAGGTGCGCTACCCGCTGTGGCGCAACACGCTGGCGTTCACGACGCGTGTTCGCCCTCATCGGCTTCGCCAGCTTCAGCCTCATGCCGCCCCGGCTCCTCGACGAGAGCCTCGACCGCTTCGGCCCGCCGCCCGAGCTGCAACGCCGAGCACCGCGACGACGAGGGCGACTTCGGCGAGATGGTCGACACCCTCGCCACCTACCCGACGTTCTGGTCGTTCGACTCCGGGACGCTCAAGAACATCTCCAACCAGTACGCGGCGATGCCGAGCCTGCACATCGGCTGGTCGGTGTGGGCCGCGCTCGTGCTGCTGCCCCGATCGTGCGGCGGCGGTGGCTGAAGTCGCTGGTCGTGGCTGCACCCCATGGCCACGCTGTTCTGCATCATCGTGACCGCCAACCACTACTGGCTCGACGCCGTCGGCGGCCTCGTCATCCTCGGCGCCGGCTACCTCGCCGGCCGGGCCGCTCGGACCGAGCGCCTGGGCGACGCGCCGCGCCGCGGCTGCCGGCTCAGGCCGCCAGACCGGGTCGGCCGTGGTAGCCGGAGCGGGCGAGGAGCCGCTCCTCGCCGCCGGGCCAGGCCCGGAGGCGTAGCTCGGCCGCCTCGCCGGGTTCGTCGCCCGGTTCCATGCGCAGCCACGCCAGCGGCGCGTCGGCGGACGCCCGGTCGCCGGCCTCGACGAGCGCCTCCCGCACCTGCCGCCGCGGGTCGCCCGGGCAGGTACTGCCAGACGATCGAGTGGTACACGACCGTCGTGGCGCCCTCGGCGCCGGCTCGGCCAGCTGCGTCGGCCAGCCACGTCGCCGGCGTCGGCCCGCATCGACCGTCGCCGGCACCTCGGCGGCGGCGGCGAGGGCGGCGTCGAGCCGCGCGTGGCGGTCGGCCTGGTCGGGCCACACGAAGCGCGCAGCAGCGAGCCGGCCCGTCGTCGGTCGCCGGGTCGATCGGCGCCCGGTCGCAGCCCCGGCGCTCGACGACGGCGTCGCCGGGACCCAGCGGCGCCGACGACGTCGGGCGCGGCTCGCGGTAGTCGGTGACGAAGCGCAGCGCGGCGCCGGTGTCGCCCCACGCCGTGGCGCCGGACTCGTAGCGCCAGCGGTCCCACCGCAGGTTGAGGCCGGCCGACGGCGCCGATCTCGAGCAGCCGCAGGGGCAGGCCGAAGCGCCGCAGCAGCTCGGTGAAGCCGACGGCCAGGGTGGCGCACCGGCCGACCTCGTTGGTCTGCACGCCCCGCGTCAGCCCGTCGACGAGCTCGCCGCGGTGCGCCGTCCACCGCCGCGAGGAAGTCGGGCCCGGGATCGGGGCCGTCGGCCGGGTCGAAGGTGCCGCCGGCGGTCGGGAACCAGCGCGGCGAGGCCCGGCGCCCGGCCCTCGAGCACGAGCGGTGCACGCGCGCCGAGGAACCGCAGCACGACGCGCGTCGGGGATCGGGTCGAGTCGGCCGGCGGCGTGCGTCGAGCACCTCGGCGCAGGCGCCGCCGGCGCCGACGTCGGCGATGGCCGCGTCGAGCAGCGCCGCCGTAGAGCGGCGACGAGAGGCTGCGGTGCGTCGAAGCCCGACACGCTGGAACTGCAGCGCCTCGACGCAGCCGCGGGCGACGCCACGGCCGGCGGTCGCGCCGCTTCACGCCCGCTCGACGCGGTGGACGACGACGGCCTCGTCGACGCCCTTGAACGTGCGTCGGCGGCCCCGGCAGCACCTTCGACGCCGCGCAGCTCACCGGCGGCATCGGCCGCCGCCGCCGGTCACGAGCACCTGCCCGCCCTTGGCCGCCTCGGTCACCCGGGCCGCGACGTTCACGACGTGGCCGATGACGTCGTCGCGCGTGCACCACCACCTCGCCGGCGTGCACCCCGGCCCGCAGCCGCAGCGGCTCAGGCGCCGTGTCGAGCAGCTCGACGGCGGCGTGGATCGCCGCCGCCGGCTCGGCGAAGCGTCAGCATCAGCCCGTCGCCGATCCGCTTCACGACGCGGCCGCCGCGGCTGCGCACGACCGGCCCGACGGCGCGGTGGTGCTCGGCGAGCAGCGCGGAGGCCGCCTCGTCGCCGGCGCCGGGCGGTGAACCGGGTGAAGCCCTCGAGGTCGGTGAACACGACCGCGAGCTCGGTCGTCGGCGTCCCTCGCCGGGCTCCTCGGAGCGCCACGACAGCGCCTGGATGGCGCTGAGAGCCCGACCCGGGCGAGCATCGAGGCCTGCGCTCCGACGACCGCTCGAGGAACCGCTCGACGACGTCGAGGGCGCCGGCGGTGCGAGACGGGTGCTGGCCGGGCTCCTCCAGCCAGGCCCGGTCGACGAGGCCGACCTCGACCGCGGTCGCCGCCAGCTCGGGGTCGCGCCGGAGCAGGCCGGCCAGCCGCTCGGCCAGCGCGACCTTGACGGCTGGCCGCGGCCTGTGCCGGTGCTGCCGGGCGTCGTCGGCGAGCGACATCGCCGTCGAACGTAGCCGAACGACGTCGCCGGCAGCCCTCGGCCGCATGGTGCCGGGCCGAGGCGCCCACTACCGTGGCCGCCCAGTGCTGCTCGAGACGATCAGCCGGCCCGAGGACGTCCGGCGGCTCTCCTACCCCGAGCTGCAGCACCCTGGCCGTCGAGATCCGCCAGTTCATCGTCGACGCCGTCACCCGCACCGGCGGGCACCTCGGCTCCAACCTCGGCGCCGTCGAGCTCACCCTCGCGGTCCACCGGGTGTTCGACTCCCCCACGGACATCGTCCTGTGGGACACCGGCCACCAGGCCTACGTCCACAAGATCGTCACCGGCCGGCGCGACGACTTCGTCGACCTCCGCCAGGCCGGCGGCCTCTCGGGCTACCCGAGCCGGGCCGGAGTCCGAGCACGACTGGATCGAGAACAGCCACGCCTCGACGATCGTCAGCTACGCCCACGGCCTCGCCACCGCGCACGAGATGGGCGCCGTGCCGCCGACGACCGGGGGTGCCGCCGGAGGACCTCGCCGACCGCCGCATCGTCGCCGTCATCGGCGACGGCTCGATGACCGGCGGCATGGCCTTCGAGGGCCTCAACAACCTCGGCCACTCGGGCCGCAAGGCGATCATCATCCTCAACGACAACGGCCGGTCCTACGCCCCGACGGTGTCGAAGCTGACCGAGTCGGTCGCCCGCCTGCGCGTCAACCCGAACTACCGGCGCCAGCGGGCCCGCCTCGAGCAGCTGATCGACCGCATGCCGATGTCCGACCAGCTGCACAAGGGCCTCGAGGCGACGACGGCGGCGCTGCGCGAGTACTTCGAGCCGCGCGCCTTCTTCGAGGACCTCGGCGTCCGGTACACGGGCCCGTTCGACGGGCACGACATCGCGGGCCTCGAGCGGGCGCTGCGCAACGCCGCCGAGCGAGGAGGGACCGATCGTCGTCCACGTCCTCACGCAGAAGGGCCGTGGCTACGCGCCGGCCGAGAACGACCCCGTCAAGCGGCTGCACGACATGGGCCCGTCCGAGGCGAAGCCGGGCAGCTACACCGCCGCCTTCACCGAGGCGATCTGCAAGGCCGGCGAGGACCATCCCGACCTCGTCGCCATCACCGCGGCGATGCCCGACTCCACCGGCCTGCTCGCCTTCGGCGAGCGGTTCCCGGGCCGGCTGATCGACGTCGGCATCGCCGAGCAGCACGCCGTCACCGCCGCCGCCGGCATGGCGATGGGCGGGCTCCGGCCCGTCGTCGCCGTCTACTCGACGTTCCTCACCCGGGCCATCGACCAGGTGATCTACGACGTCGGGCCTGCACCGCCAGCCGGTCGTGTTCGCCATCGACCGCGCCGGCATCACCGGCGACGACGGCGCCTCGCACCACGGCGTGCTCGACCTGGTGCTGCTCACCAAGGTGCCGGGCATGACCGTGCTGTGCCCCGAGCTCGTACCAGGAGCTCGGCCGCATGCTCGAGGACGCCCTGGCCATCACCGACGGGCCCGTCGCCATCCGCTGGCCGAAGACGGCGGCGCGCTCGGTGCCCGACGATCAGGTCGGCGCCGGGCTCGCCGGCGCGGTGCGTCCGCCGCGGCACCGACGTCTGCATCCTCGCCGTCGGCAAGCTCCTCGCCGACGCCGAGGCCGCCGCCGACGCGCTCGCCGCCGAGGGCATCGCCGCGACCGTGTGGGACGTGCGCTGCGCCAAGCCGCTCGACCTCGAGATGCTCGCCGACGCCGCCGCGCACCCGGGCGTCGTCACCGATCGAGGACGGCCTCCGCGACGGTGGCGTGGGCGCCGCCATCGCCGACGCCGTCGGGCGCCTGGCGGTCGACGACGGTCGGGTGCCACCGCCGGTCGGCGTGCTCGGCGTGCCGTCACGCTTCCTGCCCCACGGCAAGCCCGACGAGATCCTCGCCGCGTTGCACCTCGACGCCGACGGCATCACGGCCGAGGCTCGGCGGATCGTCGGCGCAAGGAGCGGCGCCGTCGACCGTTCCTAGGTCGGCGGTCTCGGCCCGTTCCGCCATGTGACAGGAGCCACAGGGCGCGCCTACCCTCCTGGCCGCTGAGCGGCAACGGGGGCAAGGAACGACGAGGGGGAGCCCGGGTTCCGGAGACGGGACCCGGGCTGTTTTCCGTTCTCGAACCGGCCGCCCAACGCGGGGCGGCCGGTACGATGGAAACCCCAGCCCCACTGAAGTCAGGTCAGCTCTGCGGCGACGGCGCCTGACCCGGCTTCGACGATCACCCTGGTCGTCGATGCGCACGGTGCCGTCGGCTCGACACTGACACCCAGGCACCGTCGGCGCCGGCGTCGAGGTGCTCGTAGTCGACCTCGCCGAAGTTCTCGGCGACGCCCACCGGGCCGCTGTAGGCCGCCCGGCCGGCGTCGTACTCGGGGTAGCAGCACCAGCCGAGAGCCAGGATCGTGTCGGGCCCCGACCACGCGACGCTGAGCACGTCGGCCGCGACCGCCAGCGTGGCGTCGCTGAGCGAAGCGGCGTCGGCGTCGACGACGAGGGCTTCGGCGCCCTCGTAGCTCGAGATGAACAGCAGTCGCGTGCCGTCGAGCGACCACTCCAGGTCGCGGACGCTGCCCGCCGTATGGAAGAAGTCCGGGTCGTCCGCCCGCCACGTGAGGCGGCCACGCTCCTGGCCGGAGGCGACGTCGACGAGCACGATGCTGGCCGGCGAGATCGTCACGCCGTGCTCGACGTAGGCGAAGGTCGAGCCGTCGGGGCTCATGGCCGGCGAGTTGGTCTCGTCGCCGATGCCGAACGGCGCGAACGGCTCGACCGAACCCCAGGCGAGGGCTTCGACGTGGCTCGTGTCGCCGGTCTCGCGGTCGAAGTAGATCGTGCCGTCGGGGCCGATCGTCGGATCGTTGATGCTGAAGTTCGCCTCGACGACCGGGGTGCCCCGGAGCTCGCCGGTGTCGGCGTCGTACACGTCGAGGTAGCTGACGCCGGCGTCGTCCCTCCGCTGCACGAGCAGCGGGCGCGCCGGCACCGGGCCCGTCGTGGCCACCGGTGCGGGCGCGACGCCCTCGACCAGTACCGACGTGGTCGTCGAGGTCTCGGCCGGCGCCGTGGTCGCCGTGGCCGCCGTGGTCGGCTCCGTCGCCGGTGGGACCACTTCGAGGGCCTCGGGCCGGGGGTCGTCGTCGAGCGCCACGACGACCAACGCCGCCGCCGCGGCGGCGGCGACCGCCAGCCCGCTGCCGCCGAGGGCGATCCGGTGCCGGCGCCGGCGCCTGCGGTCGGCGTCGATGGCGGCGGTGATCGCCGCCCATCCCGACGCTTCGTCGACCGGGTCGGCCTGGGCGATGGCCCCGAGGGCGGTTCGCAGCTCGGACTCGTTCATCGCAGGTCCTCCAGGGCCGTGCTCAGCGCGGCCATCCCGCGGTGCACGTGGGTCTTCACCGAGCCGGCGGAGATGCCGAGGGTGGCGGCGATCTCGGCCTCGGTCAGGTCGTCGTAGAAGCGCAGGGCGAGGCACGCCCGCTGCCGGTCGGGGAGCCGACGCAGGGCGGCGGCGACGGCCCGGTGGTCGTCGGCCAGCTCGGCCCGCTCGTCGGGCCCGCCGCCGAGCGCGGGCTCGGCGACGCGGAGATGGCGCCGCGCCGTCGCTCGCCGCCGGAGCGTCCCTCTGGCCCCGTTGACGACGGCCGCCCGCAGCCACGCCGGCGCGGCGTCCTCCTCCCGGAGCCTCGGCCAGTGCCGATGCAGGGCGACGAAGGCGTCCTGGACGACCTCCTCGGCCTGTCCGGTGTCGTCGACCAGCAGGCGGGCCAACCCCACCAGCCGTCGGTACTGGGCCCGGAACAGCGCCTCGACCGCGACCGTCGCGTCGGTCGTCACGGCCCCACCCACGAGCGCAATCGTGCTCCCCACGCCCGTTCAGACGCGGAACACCACGTGCCGAGGTTCGACGCGCCCATCTGCTCTTCTTCGTCGTACCGGCCGCCCCCGCTGGGCGGCCGGTTCAGACCTTCTACGAATAGAAGGGGTTCTCGCCGGCGGCGTGGTCGGTGGTGTCGACGACCTCGGTGATCTCGGGCACGTTGGCGAGGATCGCCGCCTCGATCCCGTCGCGCAGGGTCATCGCCGAGACGGCGCAGCCCTGGCAGCCGCCGCCCATCGAGACGTGGGCGGCCGTGCCCTCCACCTTCAGCAGCGTGGCGTAGCCGCCGTGGGACGCGAGCGCCGGGTTCACCTGGCGGTCGAGCAGCTGGCGCACCTTCTCCTCGGGCGTGCCCTCGAGCTCGATGGCCTCGCCGAGGGTCGGCGTCTCGGGTCGGTTCGGGTTGCGCAGCACGAGGCCGCCCTGCGACGCGCTCGACGGCAGGTCGAGGGTCGCCCCTTCGAGGTTGGCGACGCTGTCGGCGGGGATGACGACGGTCAGGCCCCGGTCGTCGTACCGGTGGTCGTCGTCGGCCGCCTCGGCGAGCGGCTCGAAGGCGAGGTCGTAGGTGAAGTCGGCGCCACGGACGCCGGTCACCTCGATGCGGAGGCCGAGGGAATCCCCGTCGTCCTCGGCCGCCCGAAGCTCCATGATCTGGGCATGGGCCCGGTCGGTGATGGTGATGGTGCGGTCGGTGTCGACTGCTGACGACATGGCAGATGAGGCTACCGGCGCGGCCTTCGCCTTCCGCCCGCTGACCGAGGATGACCTCCGCCTCCTCCACGCCTGGCTGAACGAGCCGGGCGTCGCGCCGTGGTGGACGAGTGAGGATCTGTCGTGGGAGGGCGTCCTCGAGGAGCACACGAAGTCGATCCGCGGGGAGGAACCGCTCGACGAGTACATCGCCTGGTTCGGTGGCAGGCCCGTCGGCTGGATCCAGACCTATGCCATCGACGATGACCCCGACTACGCCGAGGTCATCGCGGCCACGGGCGTGCCCATTGATGGCCTGGCCGGCGTCGACTACCTCGTCGGCGACCCCGCCGACCGGGGCCGCGGCCTCGGCGCTCGCATGATCCGCGCCTTCCTCGACGAGATCGTGTTCGGCGAGCACCCGGACTGGACCAGCGCGTGCGCCGGCCCCGACCCGGCCAACCGGCGGTCGGTGCGGGTGCTGGAGAAGGCGGGGTTCCGGTTCGCCGGCGACATCGTCAGCTGCGACGGGCCCGAGCACCTGATGGTGATCGACCGTACGATCGCCGGATGAGCGAGCCACCCGAGGGTCCCGACTGCCTCTACGACGTCGAGGGTCACGTCGCCACGCTCACCCTGAACCGGCCCGCACCGCCGCAACGCCATCTCCTTCGCCGATGCTCGGGCTGCTGACCGAGCACCTGACCGCCGCCGAGCGCGACCGCGGCGTGCGCTGCGTGATCGTCACCGGCGCCGGCAAGGGCTTCTGCTCGGGTCTCGACCTCCAGGACGCCGCCGCCGGCACGGGCATCGGCGGCGCCGGGTCGGGCGGGCGGCGGCCTCGGCAACACCCGCGACCTGCCGACCGTCGTGCTCAACGAGATGGACACGCCGGTGATCGCCGCCATCAACGGCGCCGCCGCCGGCTACGGCCTCGACCTCGCCCTCGGCTGCGACCTCCGGCTGATGGCGTCGTCGGCCCGCCTCCTGCCCGGCTTCGCCAAGCGCGGCGTCGTTCCCGAGTCCGGCGGCACGTGGTACCTGCCCCGCCTCGTCGGGTGGGCCAAGGCGTGCGAGATCGGCTTCCTCGGCCGCGACCTCGACGCCGCCGAGTCCGAGCGGCTCGGGCTCGTGAACCTCGTCGTCGACGACGACGAGCTGCTGGCGACGGCGACAGTCGTGGGCCGAGGAGATCGCGGCCAACGCGCCGCTCGCGGTGCAAGCCATGAAGCGCCTCTACCGCCACGGCCTGACCGAGGACTTCGCGTCGCACACCCACCACGTGCTGCTCCAGGTGATGCACCTGTTCGGCACGAAGGACTTCGCCGAGGGCGTCAACTCGTTCCTGGAGAAACGAGATCCCGAGTTCCAGGGTCGATAGCGCATGCACTCGCTCAAGGAGCTGCTCAAGTTCATCGGCGGTCGGCCAAGCGCATCGCCGTGCTCGTCGTCGGCCTCGCGCTCGTCGCCCTCGGTCTCGTGATGCTCGTCGTCCCCGGGCCCGGCCTCGTCGTGATCATCCTCGGCCTCGCCGTGCTCGCCACCGAGTTCGCCTGGGCCGAGGTGATGCTCGACAAGGCCAAGGAGACGGCGAAGCAGGCGGGCGGGGCGGCGAAGAAGGGCCTGTCGCGCTTCCGGCGCCAGAAGCCCGAACCCGTAGTCGTGCCGGAGCCCGAGCCGGAGCCCGAGCTCGAGCGTTAGCCGGTGCCGCCGCCGTCGACCTAGATGCGCGGCGCCGGTGACGTAGCCGGCACCATCGGACACGAGCCAGCGCACGACGGCGGCGACGTCCTCGGGCGTGCACACCCGACCGAAGGGGCTGCGCGGCGTCGAGGTCGTCGATGTCGGCGCCCCACGCCTTCACGAGGCGCCGGCCCATCTCGGTGCGAACGAGGCCCGGGGCGACGACGTTGACGTGGACGCCGTTCTTCCGCTCCTCCTTGGCGAGGGTGAAGGCGAGGGCCTCCATCGCCGCCTTGCCCATGTTGTAGGGCGCGCCGAACGCGGCCATGTGGTGCGGTGGCGATGGAGGAGATGAACACGATGTCGGCGCGCCCGCCGTCGGCCCCGGCAGCGCGGAGGTGCGGCAGCGCGAACTGGGTGAGGTGCGAACGGGCCCGAGGCGTGGTTGGCGATCAGCCTCCCGGGCTCGGCCGGGTCGGTGTCGGCGACGCTGCGGCCCCTGCTGGCGATGCCGGCGTTGTGGACGAGGATCGACGAGCCCGCCGAGCTCGCCGACCACCCGGTCGACCATGGCGGCACAGGCGTCGCTGTCCTCGACCGGCGGCGGGCACGGCGATCGCTCGGCGGCCGAGCGCCTCGACGGCGGCGACGACCTCCGCCGCGTCGTCGGCGCTGCGGCGGTAGTTCACGGCGACGTCGGCGCCGTCATCGGCGAGGGCGACGCAGATGGCCGCGCCGATCCCTCGCCCGCCCCCGGTCACCAACGCCACGCGTCCATCGAGCCCCATGGGTCGGGCGTTCTAGTGCCTGTAGTGCGGGCGGCCCAACCGGCTCAGGATCGGTGCCGAGGTGCCGATCGGTTTCTCGTGGGCGTGACCTACCTCCCCCGGCAGCGACGGCCCCGGACGGCCTTCGTGCTCGGCGGCGGCGGCAACCTCGGCGCCGTGCAGGTCGGGATGCTGCGCGCGCTGCTCGAGCGCGGCTGGGAACCCGACGTGATCGTCGGGTGCTCGGTGGGCGCCCTGAACGGGGCCGCCCTGGCGTGCGCGCCCGACCTCGACGGCGTCGCCGCCATGGAGGCGACCTGGCTCGAACCGACCACGTGGGAGGTCTTCGGCGGTCGCCTCACGCCCTTCGCCCTGTTCCGCCGCAGCTCGGCCATGGTGGGCTCGGACCGCCTGCGGGCGATCCTGCACGACCGGCTCGGCACCCGGCACCTGGACGAGCTCGGCGTCCCGCTGCACGTGGTGGCCACGTCGTTGCGCACGGGAAGGGAGCGGTGGCTGTCGACGGGACCGGCGGTGCCGGCGGTACTGGCCTCGGCGGCGCTCCCGGCGGTCCTGCCGCCGGTGACCTACGAGGGCGACGTCCTCATCGACGGCGGCGTCGTCGACAACGTGCCGGTGGCCAGGGCCGTCGCCCTCGGCGCCGACCGGGTCGTGGTTCTGCACGTGGGGAACCTCGACAAGCCCCGGCCGACGCCGCGACGCCCGATCGAGGTGCTCCTCCAGGCGTTCGCCATCGCCCGCAACCACCGCTTCGAGAGCGAGCGCGACACCTTCGGCGACCGCGTCGAGCTCACGATCCTGCCCGGCGTCGACCCGGGCTCGTTGCGCCGCAACGACTTCTCGCGCTCGGCCGAGCTCATCGAGCGCGGCCACGCCGCCGCCGCCGCCCACCTCGACGAGCTCGCCGTCGCCGCCTCCGCCTGAACGGTCAGAACCGGGCCGCACGTTCGGGGAGCTAGGCGAGGAGGAGGAGGGCGAGCCGTCGCCGGACGACCAGCAGGCCGGCCACGCCCATCGCCGTCAGGTAGACGACGTGGGCCAGGGCATCGAGGCCGACGGTCCCGAGCAGCAGCGACCGCAGCAGGTCGACCCCCTGGTACAGCGGCGTGCAGCGCACGACCCACTGCAGGCCGTCCGGGTAGGTCGACAGCGGGAAGAACGTGGCCGAGAACAGGAACATCGGCACCACGAACATCTGGATGACGTCGAAGTCGGTCCAGCTCTTCATGTACGTCGTGGCGGCCATGCCCACGGCGGCGAAGGCGAACCCGATGAGCACCGCCGCCGGGAGGGCGAGCAGCGCCCACCACGAGCCGACCAGACCGAGCACCGTCACGACGACGAGGAAACCGAACGCGTACAACGCGCAGCGCGTGAGGCACCACGCCAGCTCGCCGAGGGCGACGTCGCCGACCTGGAGCGGCGTCGCCAGCATGGCGTCGTAGATCTTGGCGAAGCGCAGCTTGAAGAAGATGTTCATCGTCGACTCGTACACGGCCCCGTTCATGGCCGACGTGGCGAGGAGCGCCGGCGCCACGAATTCGCGGTACGGCACCTCGACGCCGTCGACCACCACCGTCCCGACGAGCGCGCCGATCCCCAGCCCGATCGACAGCAGGTAGAAGACGGGCTCGAAGAACCCGGAGAAGATGATCTGCCACGTGCGCCGGTACACGCGCAGGTTGCGCTCGTAGACGCGGCCCGACCGGCGCCCGCCGAAGCCGACCTTCCCGACCGCGGTCTGCGTCGCGATCACACGACCATCCTCCGCCGGAAGCGCTGCGTCGCCCACCAGCCCCCGACCACCGTCCAGGCGCAGAGGTAGGCGACGTGGACGAGGTCGAGGAGCTCCGGCACGCCGAGGCACAGGTGTCGGCACAGCTCCACGCCGTGCCACAACGGGTCGACCCACGCCACCGGCTCGAGCCAGTCCGGGAGCTGGTCGACCGGGAAGAACGTCCCCGAGAACAGGAAGAGCGGCATCACGCCGAACCGGAACAGGTTGGACAGCGCGTACTCGGACTCCTTGCCGGCGGTCCACGCCGCGATGACCCCGGCGAAGGCGAGGCCGGTGAGCACGGCCGCCGGCACGGCGAGGACGGCCAGCGGCGACGCCAGGGCGCCGAACAGCGCGGCCACGACCGCGAAGGCGACCGACGTCATGGCCACGCGGACGCCGGCCCAAGCGAGCGTGCCGACGGCGACGTCGGTCGGCGAGATCGGCGTCACGAGCATGGCGTCGAAGGTCCGGACCCACTTGAACCCGGCCATGATCGGGTAGGTGCACTCGAACGCGGCCGTCTGCATCGCCGTGGCGGCCAGGAGGCCGGGCGCCAGGAACTCGAGGTAGTCGAGGCCCCCGAGGTCGGAGCTGCCGACCCCGCCGTCGACGAGCGTCCCGAGGCCCAGGCCCATGGCCGCCAGGAACAGGATCGGGTTGACGATGGTCGAGAAGGTGGAGCCCCGGTAGGTCCGCCGGAACGCGACCGCGTGCGCCTCTGCGACCCGCACGGCGGGGGCGGTCACCGTGCCCTCATTCGATCAGCGACCGGCCGGTGAGCCGGAGGAAGACGTCCTCGAGCGAGCTGCGCCGCACGAGCACCGACACGGGGGTGATGCCCCGGTCGTGCACGGCGGCGGCGGCGGCATCACCGTCGTCGGAGTAGAGGAGGATCCGGTCGGGGAGCACCTCGACGCGCTGGCCGATCCCCTCGAGCTTCGCGGCGACGTCGTCGTGCTCGCCCACGTTGAAGCGCAGCTCGACGACCTCGCGGCTCGAGTGCTCGGCGATCAGCTGGCGGGGCGACCCCTCGGCGACGATGCGCCCTCGGTCCATGACGACCAGCCGGTCGCACAGCTGCTCGGCCTCGTCCATGTAGTGCGTCGTGAGCAGCAGCGTCGTGCCCGCCTGCTTGAGGCGGTACAGCCGGTCCCACACCACGTGGCGGGCCTGGGGGTCGAGACCGGTGGTGGGCTCGTCGAGCAGCAGGAGCTCGGGTTGGTTGATGAGCGATCGGGCGATGGTCAGCCTTCGCTTCATCCCGCCCGACAGCGGGTCGACCTTGTCGGCCCGTCGGTCGGTGAGCTGGACGAACTCGAGCAGCTCGGCGATGCGTTCCTTGATGGTGTCGCGCGGGAGGTCGAAGTAGCGGCCGTAGATGTAGAGGTTCTCCTCGACCGACAGCTCGGCGTCGAGGTTGTCCTCCTGGGGCACGACGCCGATGCGGGCGCGGATCCGGGCGCCGTCGGCACCGGGATCGAGATCGAGGACGCGGAGCTTGCCCTCCGACGGTGGCGAGACGCAGGCGATCATGCGCATCGTCGAGCTCTTGCCGGCGCCGTTGGGGCCCAGGAAGCCGAACGCCTCGCCCGGTTGCACGTCGAAGTCGACCTCGTCGACGGCGACGAAGGTGCCGAACCGCTTCGTCAACCCCCGAGCCTCCACCAAGGGCATTCATTCGACGCTACCGGGCGTCCTTGTCACGCGATGTCCGGGTTCGGGGCCCGCTCACCTAATCTCCGGCCTGGTGACGGTCGACGACACTCCCAGCCGGGTCGGAGCGCAGCGGAGCCCGGCAAGTCGAAGTCGCAGCCGGGTCGGAGCGAAGCGGAGCCCGGCAAGACCTCCACACGGATCCGCCGATGACGATGGCGCGGGCCCAGGCCGTCCACCGCTGGGTGCTGCCCGTCGCGTCGATCATGTTCTCCATCCTCGCCGTGCTGGCGACCGCCAATGCGCTCGCGTGGGACGGGCCGATCACGGAGTGGGTCGTCGGTTCCCGGACCCCGATGCTCGACGGCTTCTTCCGCTGGGTGTCGTTCCTCGGGTCGACTCGGGTCGTCCTCGTCGTCGCCGCTCTCGCCGCCCTCGCCTCGTACCGGCGCTGCCCCCGGCTCGCGCTGGCGATCGTCGTCATCGCCCTCGCTCGGCCGCTGATCGAGTTCGGTCTGAAGGATCTGATCGGGCGGGACCGGCCCGTCGGCGACCAGCTCGTCCGCGGCCGCGGACCGTCGTTCCCGAGCGGGCACCCGCTGGCCACGGCGGCCAGCTGGGGCCTGCTCCCGCTCGTCGTGGCGCTCTACACCGGTCGCCGCCTCCTCTGGTGGACGGTCGCCGTGAGTGTCTGGGTGCTGGCGGTGCTCGTGGCGGTCAGCCGGGTGTGGCTCGGCGTGCACTGGACCTCCGACGTGGTCGCCTCGCTCGCCCTCGCCACGCTCGGTGTCGCCGGGGCCGAGCGGTTCATCAGGGCCACCCACGGCGGCCAGGGCTGTGCACGGTCGGCGGCGGCAGCCGGCGCCGGCGCTCAGCCGATCTCGGTGAGGGAGACGACGTCGGCCCGGAGCTGATCGATCGTCCAGTCCTCGATGCAGCCGCGGAACTGCCGGCGGTTCGTCTCGTCGAGTGACGGGGTGAGGACGGCCCGGAAGCGGTCGTCGCCGACCGGCTCGATCGGCCCGGCCAGATCCGAGATCACCTCCAGCCGGCACGTGAGGATCAGCGCCTCGACCATCTCGTCGAGGGTCTGGTTGTGCTCGCCGCCCTCGCTGCTGGCGGAGACCACCACCTCGATCCGCGAACCGGGTTCGACGCCGTCGTGGGTCGAGAGCGTCGCTTCGCGCAGGGCGAGCACGGCGAGGGCGCCCACGGCGAGACCGACGACGCCGAGCACGATCCGCGCCGGGTCGAGCCTCACGACGCCCCGGCGTGGCGGAGGAGCTTGCGGATCTGCGCGTCGTCGGCGCCCGGCACCTCCTGGGCGAGCGCGGTGACGTCGTCGACGAGCAGCCCCCCGGTCGGGTAGCTGATCCGCTCGAGGCGCCGCGCCAGGCGCGACTCCGCCACGGGCGTGGCGGTCTTCGACGCGACGCGGTCGACGACCCACGCCAGCCGCGGAGAGGATCACCCCACCGCCGACGAGGAAGGTGATGAACACGTTCATCTGACCTCGGGCCGAGTCCTTCAGCCAGCCGAAGCGGTCGGGAGCGGCGGGCCGGCTCTCCTGCAGGATCCCGAGCACCTCGGCGTCGGGGCGGGCGCGGCGCTCGAGCTGGCCGAGCTTGCGCAGGACGAGGCCGGTGGCGAGGGCCACCTCGGCGATGAGCACGATGAGGCCGAAGAACAGCGCTCGGTTCCACTCCCACCGGTTGAGCGACACGATCATGTACGCCCCGGCGGCGACGAGGGTCCCGATGCCGGCGAGCCACGCGATGGTCTTCATGCCACGGCTCCTTCCTCGACGGTGACCCGCCCGGTCTCGCCGTCGACCTCGACCACGGCGCCCTCCGGGAGCTCCTCGCCGGCCCGCGTGTAGCCGACGACGGTCGGCACGCCGGCCTCGCGGGCGAGGATGGCGAGGTGCGACAGCACCGAGCCGGTCTCGGCGACGATGCCGTTGAGGCGGGCGAGGATCGGCCCGAGTCCTGGCGTCAGCGTCGTCGTGACGAGGACGGATCCCGCCGGCGGGTTCTCGGTGTCGTAGGTCACCGGGCCGCGGCCCACGCCGCCTCCGGCGCCGGTGCCCCCGCCCGTCTCGCCGGCGGCGGCGAACCGAACCGGACGTCCGAGGTCGCTCAGCTGGAAGCGCGCCGGCAACGGCGCCCCGGCGTCGTGGTCGTGCGCCTGCACGAGGGCGGGCACGACGGCGGCGCGCTTCGTGGCGATCGCCTCGAGCTCGGCGAGGGTCAGGTGGCGGACGACCTCCGGTTCGGGCAGGTCGCCGGCGGCCGCGAGGCGCTCGCCGAGCTCCCAGGCGGCGCGGCCGGAGAGCTCGAGCACCCAGCGGACGCGAAGCCGCAGGGCCTCTCGCAGCAACCCGTTGTCGTTGTCGCTGCCGGCGTCGGCGCCGAGGTGCAGGGCGGCCACGTCCGACGGCAGGGTGGCGCGGCGCGCCACGCGTGGGGGCGTGAGGGCGAGGACGACCGGGCTCCGTTCGACGATCTCGTCGTCGCCGAGCCCGTCGCGGCGCCCCTCGGCCAGCACCCGCAGCGCCACCGACGCGCCGGTCAACCGGTTGCGGCCGGTGTCGGTGAGCATGCCCATGAGGATCTCGTGGGCGTGCAGGGCCCGCAGGGCAGCGGTGCTCCGGCGCACGAGGGCGAGGAGCTGGCGGTTCGTCAGGCCGTCGAAGGCGGGGACGGCCGCGAGATCGGCGTCGACGCGATCGAGCAGGTGCTCGGCCAGCCCGGGCAGGGCGGCCGCGCACCCGACCGACGCGCCAGGCGGTCCGCAGCCGGCGCGCCGCCGGGCGCGGGTCGAGCTTCTGGATCAGCGAGGGGCGGGGGCGGAGCTCGCCGGCGAGGCGGAGGTCGATGCCGACGTGACCGCGGACGCTGACCACGACCTCCGACGCGGCCACTTCCCTGGCCGTCGCCGCGCCCGCGAGCACGACGGCCTCGGCGACCGCTTCCCGCAACGGCGGCACCCACAGATCCACTTCGAGCTCGGTGAGGGGCTCCGGGAAGGTCTCGGCCACGGGCCCGGGGCCGTACACGGGTCCGGCGGGGACACCGCGGACCTCGGTCGTGACCGGACGCGACTGCAGCAGCCAGAGTCGACCGTCGTCGTCGATCGCCCACTCGACGTCCTGGGGACCGCCGAAGATCTCGGCGACCCGCGCCGAGAGGTCCGCCAGGCGACGGAGGTCGGAGGCCGAGAGCGCGATGCCGTCGGCGGGCGCGACCTCGAGGACCTTGCCGGCGGGGTCGAGGACGTAGCGGGCACCGTCGACCTCGCCGCTGACGAGCGGCTCGGGGCCGCCGCGCACCGCCGAGACGACGCGGCGATCCGAGCGCCCCGAGACGGGGTCGACGCCGAAGAGCACGCCGCCGAGGGCCGGATCGAGCAGCGGCTGGACGAGGACGGCGATCGGGTGGTCGGCGGCGCCGGCCCGGACACGGGAGCCGAGCACCGTCTCGACCGAGGCGACGAAGTGCTCGAATCCGTCGATTCCGATGACGGAGTCGAATTGCCCGGCCATGGACGATGTCGCGGCGTCTTCGACGACCGAGGAGCTGCGGGCGACGAGGGAGCGTTCGTCGCCGCCGGCGCGGTGGAAGGCGGCACGAACCGCAGGGTGGTCACGGACGGCGGCGCCGGCGTCGACGGCGTCGGAGAACGCCGTCGTCAGCACGATCCCGGGCAGGGTGTCGACACCGGCGGCCGGCGGCCACGGCGAGGGCAGCGGCCTTCCCGCCGGCGATGCCGACGTCGGTCGCTTCGGGGTCACGCAGGTCGATGACCGAGGCGCTCGGCGGCACCGGCGTCGCGCAGGTCGATGACCTGGTCCTGTCCCACCCTTGGTTCGGTTCTCGTCTCGAGGTCGCTCACGAAGGCCCCCCATCGAAGATCGACAGGTGCCAGCAACGAGGTCATTGCCGACACTGTTCCCACCTTTGGCGTGTCAGTCGTCACGCCGCCGGCAGGCGTTTCACGCCGTCACCGAATTGACACGCTCTCCACGCGATTCTCATCGGTGTCCCTGACGGATTCCGACGGGATTTCGGGTGACTTTCGTCTCACCCGATGCGGACGCATTGGCAGGATGCCAACACCGCGGTCGAGCATGCGGTCCGGAGACTCAGGCGGCAGCGACGCGCAGGGCCCGCTCGAGGAGGGCGGGATCGCCGAGGCGGCGGCGCAGGGCGCGCTCGAGCCCGGCGATGGGGTGCAGGTTCTGCGGCGCCCGCGGGTCCTTGTGGGGCTCGCTGGCGAAGCGGGGCAGGGACGCCGTCGTCACGTCGGCGAGCGCCGCGGCGGCGCCGACGTCGAGGTCGGGCGGGACCTCGCAGCGGACGACCCCGGCCCACGGGTGGCCGGTGCCGTGGGGCAGCCGGAAGTACCACGACCACCGGGGGAAGCGCGCCGCCGAGGTGGAACAGCGGCGTCCGCTGGCCGGCACGGAGGGCGACGACGACCTCCTCGTGGCCGGGGCCGAGGTAGCGGACGTGGTGGGTCTTGACGTAGCCGACGACGCCGGGCACGTGCCGGCGGTCGCGGAGGGGTCCGTCGACGACCACGAGACCGCCGTCGGCGCCGACGCCGGCCGCGATCGCCGCCTTCGCCTCGAGGTCGGCCATGCGCGACTGCACCGCGAGCCAGAGCTGCTCGGGGGCCTCGCCGGTCGCCGGTCGCGGGTGGTAGGTGGCGTGCCTGGTGACGATGGCGTCGACGCCGGCGCCGGGGCAGAACACGCCGCGCTCGACGACGGCGTCGACGAGCGTGGCTCGGCCGTCGCAGCGGACGGCGCCGGCGGCGTAGCTGGCGCACACCCCCTGGCGGAGCCCGTCGGGCGCCGTCGACCCACACCCGGGCATCGACCCGCCGCACGCCGTCGACGAACACGATGCACGCCGGGCGGGGCCGCGCCGGATCGGGCGTCACCGGCGCCCAGCGGTCGGCGCCGACCTCGGGCGAGACGTCGACCTCGGCGGTCGACGCGGCCAGCACGTCCTCGGCCGGCGTCCCGTACTCCGGTGCCCACGACTCGACGAAGAACTTCACGTGTCGACCCGTTCGACGGTGGCGGCGCCGCCGACCTTGCGGAGCTCGAAGCGGACCGGCAGGCGCTCGGCGAGCTCGCGCACGTGGGTGACGACGCCGACCATGCGGCCCCGGGCGCCGAGCTCCTCGAGGGCGGCGGCGACGGTGTCGAGGGTCTCGGGGTCGAGGGTGCCGAACCCCTCGTCGAGGAGGATCGTCTCCAGGCGGGCAGCACCGGCGGCCGAGGCCGCCACCTGGTCGGCGAGGGCCAGGGCCAGGGCGAGGCTGGCGAGGAACGTCTCGCCGCCCGACAGCGTCCGCGCCGAACGGACGGTGTCGGCGTTGACGTGGTCGACGACGCCGAAGGCGCGGCTGCGCTCGTCGAGCGTCAGGGAGTAGGCGCCGCCGGACAGCTCCCGCAGGAGCACGGTCGCGCCGGCGACGAGCTCCCGCAGCGCCTCCTCGAGCAGCCAGCGCTCGAAGCGGTCGGCGGGGAGGTGGTGCGCGACCACGCCGGCGACGGCGGCGGCGTCGCGGGCGGCGGCGACCGTCGGTCCGGAGGCCGGCCGCCTCGGTCAGGGCGTCGGCGACGCGACGCCGGTCGGCCTCGGCGGCAGCGAGGGCGTCGACGACGGCGTCGCGGGGCCGCTCACCGGCATCGACACCCACGCCGGCGCACCGTTGCGCGATGGCGTCGGCGCGGGACGGCCAGCGCCGAGCGCGCCGCCGTCGGCGGTGGCCTGGTGCTCGTCGCGCTGGCGGCGGAGCTCGGGGTGGCGCGCCGCCGCCCAGCGCGGCGAGCGCCGCCCAGTCGGCGAGGAGGTCGGCGCGTTCGGCGGCCGGAGGCCCGAGGGCCGCGACGCGGTCGCGGGCGGCATCGAAGGCGCGGCGAGCGCCGTCGGCGGCGGCCGCGGCGGCGTCGGCGCGAGCCGCGGCTGCGATCCGGTCCTGGCGCGCCGCCGCGGCCGCGTCGCCGCGCTCGGCGCGCAGCCGCTCCTCCGCTTCGGCCACGGCGGCCAGGGCGGCGACCGTCTCCTCGGCGGTGGCGGCGCGCTCGAGCCGGGCGGTCACCGCGTCGAGCTGCTCGGCGACGCCGGCGAGCTTCGCCTCGACCCTGGCCTGCTCGGCGGCGGCGGCCGACGCCGCCGAGGCCGCCTCGTCCGCGGCTCGGGCCGCGGCGGCGTTCGCCTTCTCCGCCGCCGTGACGTCGGTGGGCGCCACCGCCGGCGGGTCGGTGATCGGGCGCCGGCACACCGGGCACGGCTCGCCGACGACGACCTCGGCGGCGAGCGCGTGGGCGAGGTGGGTGGTGCGTTGGCGGTGCAGGGCGGCGGCGGCCTCGGCGGCGCCGGCCTTGGCTCGCACGAGGAGGTCGCCCGCGTCGCGGGCCGCCTCCGTCGCCGCCGCCACCGCCGCGGTCGCCCTTGGCCGCCAGTCCCCGGAGGCGCTCGACCTCGAGGTGGTCGCGAGCCGTCGCCTCGAGCTCGGCCCGCGGCGCCTTCGCCGCCAGGGCCGCTTCCGCGTCGCCGACGGCGGCGTCGGCCGCCTCCTCCGCCACCGAGGCCGTGGTGCGCGCCGCCACCGCCAGCGCCACGGTGCCGGCCACGCCCTCGATCCCGTCGGGCACGACGACACCGCCCAAGAGGGCGACGGCGTGGCCCGCCGACGTCGCCGCATCGTCGGCGGCGCGTGCCGCCTCCCGCAGGCGATCGAGCTCCGGGGCGGCGGCGTCGACCTCGTCGCGCAGCCCGCTGAGGTCGGCGACCCGTCGCTCGGCGGCCGCGAGCGCCTCCTCGGTGGCGAACTCGAGCTTGGTGAGCTGACCCTCGGCGACGGCGGCGCGGTCGGCACCGAGGCGCTCCCGCTGGCGGGCCGCCTGGGCGACCCGCTCGTAGAGGCCGAGGTCGAGCAGGCGCACGAGGAGGTCCTGGCGGTGGCGGGGCTCGGCGTGCAGGAAGCGGGCGAACTCGCCCTGCGGCAGCGAGACGCACGTCGTGAACTGGCTGAAGTCGAGGCCGAGCAGGCTCGGTGACCGCCGCGGTCAGCGCCTTGGCGTCGCCGGCCAGCACGGTGTGGCGCACCCGTCCGCTCCGGCCGCCTCGAGCCGCGCCTCCTTCGTCGTGGCGCCGCCCGCCTTCGTCGCCCGCACCACCCGCACGGCGACGTAGGCTCGCCGCCGACCGTGAAGTCGAACCGGACCCTCGCCTCGAGCCCGTTCTGGGAGACGACCGGCGCGACGGCCCGCTCGTCGAGCCGGGGCACCGAGCCGTAGAGGGCGAAGGTCATGGCGTCGATGAGCTACGTCTTGCCGGCGCCGGTCGGCCCGCACAGGGCGAACAGGTCGGCGCCGTCGAAGTCGACGACGGTGCGGTCGCGGAAGGCGGTGAACCCCTCGAGCTCGAGCCGGATCGGCCTCATGCGGCGGCTGCACTCGAGGTCGACGAGCTCGGCGAACAGCGCCGGTCACGCGGTCGTCGACGGCGTCGCCGGAGCGGAGGTAGTCGGCGAACAGCTCGTGCGGCGACCGACCGCGGCGTGACGGCTCGTCGACGGCGCCGCGCCGTTCGTCGACCTCGCGCGCCGCCAGGACGACCTCGACGGCGGTGGGGAACCGGCCCGCAGCTCGTCGGCCAGGCCGGGGCGGGGCGGGCTGTCGACGACGAGCTTGAGGTGGTCGTCGCCGTCGAAGCCGTCGGGATCGAGGGCCTCGGAGCTCCTCGGGCGTGCCCCGCAGCACCCGCAGCCGGCGCCCGGCGGTGAGCGGCACCGGCGCGGACGTCGACGCCGGCCCGGCCGGCTCGGCCGTGACCACGTCGACCGGCGGGTCGTTGGCCGTCTCGCCGAAGTCGAGCTGGAGGGGCGAGCCGCAGTAGTGGATGCGGGCAGGGCCCGTCGATGCGCTGGGCCCGGTGCAGGTGGCCGAGGGCGGCGTAGTGCGGCGGTGGCCGGGAAGGCCGTGGCCGGCACCCAGTAGTCGAAGATCGTGTGGGCGCCCCGCTCGCCGCCGCCCAGGGTGCCGCCCATCACCATGAGGTGGGCGAGGACGACGTTGACGGCGTCGGCCGTCGAAGCTGCCGGCGAGGACGTCGAGGAGGCGCCGCACCCGCTCGGCGTAGGTCGTGCCCGTGCTCGGCGGCGTCGTGGTCATGAGCTGCGTCGGCGGTGACGACCGCCCGCTGCGAGGGGAACGGCAGCAGCGCCAGCCGGGCCGTGCCCGCCGCCCGTCTCGATCTCGACGACGCCGCCGTCGCCCGGCGGCGTGGGGCGGGTCGAGGATCCGCACGCCGTGGGCGGCGAACACCGGGGCGACGGCCGCCAGCCGCGCCGCGCTGTCGTGGTTGCCGGCGATGACGACGACCGGCCGGGTGCCGCTCGGCGGTCAGCGCCAGCAGCGCCGTCGTAGACGATGCGCTCGGCCTCGGGCGGCGGGGCGGCGGCGTCGAACAGGTCGCCGACGACGAGCACGAGGTCGACGGCCTCCCGCTCGGCGATCGGCGGCCATCTCGGCGAGCACGGCGGCGTGCTCGTCGGCCCGGCTCCGCCCGCGGATCGCCTTGCCGACGTGCCAGTCGGAGGTGTGCAGCAGCTTCATGGCGCCCGACCTCAGAACCCCTCGAAGGGGTCGTCGGGCTGGTCGGACGCGGGGTGGGTCCCGGCCTCGGACGCCCGCGTCGCCCACGCCGGGAACGGGAACTGCACGACGATCGGGATCGGGCACCTCGGGCTGGCTCACGACCATCGTCCCCGGCTTGATGATCGTCGCCCGCTGGCGCTGGGCGGCCGGGAGGAAGCCGTACTCGCCCCGCGCCGCCTCGCCGGCGTCGAGCCGGCCGACGACCCGGATCGCCGAGTTGGCGACGACGCGCCGCTCGACCTCGCTCGCCGTCTGCTGGGCGCCGATGAGGATGATGCCGAGCGACCGGCCCCGCTCGGCCACGTCGAGCAGCAGCTCCTTGATCGGGCTCGAGCCCTCACGGGGCGCGTACTTGTTGAGCTCGTCGAGCACGACGAACTGCAGCGGCCGGGCCTGCCCCGAGCGCTCCTTGCGCTCGAAGGCCTGGCGCAGGATGACGCCGACGACGAACCGCTTGGCCCGGTCGTTGAGGTTGTGGAGGTCGACGACGGTGACCTGGGCCCGGTCGAAGTCGACGGCGTGGCCGCTCGGGCCGGGCGACGTCGGCCGCGCACGAGGTGCTGCACGTGGTCGACGGCGCCGTAGAGGCGGCGCACGAAGGCGTTGATCGTGCCCGAGCCGATGGCCCGGCCGGCCCACTGGTCGCCGCCGTCGGGGTCGACCTTCAGCTCGATCAGGTCGACGAGGTCGCGGAAGGTGCGCACGACCTGCCCGTCGATGTTGACGCCGCCGTCGCCGGCCGGCACGGCGTGCTCCAGCCGGGCGGCGACGTTGTGCACGACCATCGGGTACTGCTGGCGGTCGTCCTCGACGTCGGCGAAGAGGAACGGCAGCAGGCGCTGCCGGCAGAACTCCTCGATCGTCCAGAAGAACGACGACACGCCCTCGAGCCGGCTGGCGACGTCGGGCCGGGCGTCGGCGTCGCCCTTCACCGGCGGCGCGAACACCGCGACCGACGAGAACGGCCCGGGGACGAGGCCGAGGGCCGCGTAGCGCTCGGCCTCGGCGGCGTCGAGCGGCGGTGTTGGGGTGGTCGAGGAAGAGGAGGTCCTCGCCCTTCACGTTGAACACGAGGGCCTTGGTGTTGCGCGGCCTCGGCGCCGAGCACGCCGGTGTGGAACAGGGAGTAGAGGAGGAACGTGGCGTAGGTGGTCTTGGTGGCCACGCCGCGAGATGCCGCTGATGTTGACGTGGGCGCCGCGGGTGCCGTCGAGGAACTCGAGGTTGAGGAAGAACGGCTCGTCGTCGCGGGACAGGCCGGCCGGCAGCTGCTTCCGCATCGTGTCGAAGAACAGGGCCTCGTTGCGCAGCTCGCCGCTCGGCCTTGCGCACCTCGTCGCCCGGCAGCGGCGGCACGAACACCTCGGGCTCGAAGCGGGTGGACGACACCATGGCCGCCTCGCTGATCTCCGCCGGCAGCACGCCCGTCCTCGATGAGGAACACGTCGGAGTCGAAGCGGGCGCCCTCGTGGCGGGCCCGGACCTGGGACACGACGCCGTAGATCCGCACGGGCTCGCCGCCGGGCAGCGACCGCTCGAGGGCGACGACGTCGTCGAGCTGCAGGAACGACCCCTCCCCCACGCCGACCCAGAACTCGAGCGGGCGTGGCGTCCTCGGTCCCCAGCACCCGCCCGACGACGGCATTCGTCAGCCATTGCCCCGATGGTACGGAGGGGGTGTGTCCGGCTCGGCGACCCGGACGCGACCCCGGGCGTGACCCGGAAGCGGCCGGGCGGGCGGCCGACCGGTACCGTCCGCGTCGATGGACGTGCTGCGCACCCCCGATGACCGGTTCGCCGACCTGCCCGGCTACCCGTTCGCCCCCCACTACGTCGAGGTCGACGCCGGTGACGGGTCGGGCAGCACCCTGCGGGTGCACCACCTCGACGAGGGCCCGGCCGACGCCGCCGAGACGGTGCTGCTGCTGCACGGCGAGCCCTCGTGGAGCTTCCTGTACCGGCACATGATCCCGCCGCTCGTCGACGCCGGCCACCGGTGCGTGGCCCCCGACCTGGTCGGCTTCGGCCGCTCCGACAAGCCGACGCCGCGGTCGGAGTACACCTACCAGCGCCACGTGGACTGGCTCCGCGAGGTCGTGTTCGACCACCTCGACCTCACCGGGGTGACCCTGGTCTGCCAGGACTGGGGCGGGCTCCTCGGGCTCCGCCTGCTCGCCGAGCACCCCGACCGGTTCCGCCGGGTCGTGGCCGCCAACACGTTCCTGCCGACCGGCGACCGCGACCCGGGCGAGGCGTTCAAGAACTGGAGGCGGTTCAGCCAGGACGTCGAGGAGTTCCCGACCGGGTTCATCATCAACAGCGGCTGCACCACCGACCTCAGCGCCGAGGTGCTGGCCGCCTACGAGGCCCCGTTCCCCGACGAGTCCTACAAGGAGGGGGCCAGGCAGTTCCCCGTGCTCGTCCCGGCCGCCCCCGACGACCCCGCCGCCGAGCCGAACCGCCAGGCCTGGGCCGTGCTGTCGACGCTGAAGCTGCCGTTCCTCTGCGCCTTCAGCGACAGCGACCCGGTCACCGCCGGCGCCGACCGCCACCTCCGCGAGCTGATCCCGGGCGCCGCCGGGCAGCCGCACACGACGATCGTGGGAGGCGGGCACTTCCTGCAGGAGGATCGGGGCCCGGAGTTGGCGAACGTGGTGGCCGAGTTCATCGCCACGACCTAGGGGTGCAGTCGGGGGGGCGATGACGGAGGCCGAAGGACGTGACGAGGTGCAGACCGCCGACGCCGTCGCGGCCCTGCACCGGGCCGAGGAGCGATGGGCCGCGCTCTCCCGCCACGCCCAGGAGATCGTCGCCATCGTCGACGAGCGGGGGTACGCGAGCTTCGTCAACGGCGGCTTCCAGGTGCTGCTCGGCTACGACACCGCCGATCTCGTCGACCGCGACGTCCGGTTCCTTGCCCATCCCGACGACCAACGCCGTCCGGGCGGGCTCGACGACCTGATCGCCCACCCCGGCCACGGACGCAGCTTCACCCGCGAGTACCGGCTCCGGCACGCCGACGGCACGTGGCGCGTGTTCGACGTGTCGGTGACCGACCTCCGCCACGAGCCGTCGATCGCCGGCTTCGTGCTGCACGGCCGCGAGGTGACCCAACAGGTGCGGGCGGAGGAGGCCAACCGGCGGCTCGTCGAGGCGGTCCAGCGGAGCGGGGCGATCGCCGTCCAGGAGCTCGAACGGCGGTCGGCCGAGCACGCCGCCCTCGCCGAGCTCGGCGCCCGGGCCCTCGCCGGCGCTCCGGTCGGCGACCTGCTCGAGGACGCGTGCGGGCTCCTGGCCGCCTGCCTCGGCGTCGCCCACGCCCACGCCCTGCTCACCGACGCGACCGGGACGCAGCTGGAGCTGCGGGCGGCGGTCGGGCCGTTCCGCGACAACGTCGGCAAGACCAGTCGCCGGGTCGAGGACGCCTGGTGGACCCGGGCGAGCCAGGCCAGCGGTCGGGCCATCGCCATCGGGGACTTCGACGGCGAAGAGGCGCCGATGCCCGAGGACCTCGTCGCCTTCGGCGTCCGCAGCGGCGTCGTGTGCGCCCTCGACGGCCGCGACGGGCTCATCGGCGCCATCGGGGTCTACGCCGACGAGGTTCGCACCTGGTCCGACGCCGACGTCGACTTCGTACAGGCCGTCGGCAACGTGCTCGGCAGCGCCATCGAGCGCCAGCTCGTGGGCGACGAGCTGCGGCGGCGGGCCCTCCACGACGACCTCACCGACCTGCCCAACCGCGCCCTGTTCGTGGACCGCCTCGACCAGGCGCTCGCCCGCGCCTCCCGGCGGTCCGAGCGCGTCGGGCTGCTGTTCGTCGACCTCGACCGGTTCAAGCGGATCAACGACCAGCGCGGCCATCCGGCCGGCGACGAGGTCCTCATCGCCGTGGCCCGCCGCCTCGAAGCGGCGGCGCGGCCCGGCGACACCGTGGGCCGGGTCGGCGGCGACGAGTTCCTCGTCCTGTTCGAGGACGTCGACGACGAGGAGCTTTCGCTCATCGGCCAGCGGCTCGCCGACGCGGTCGCGGCACCGCTCACCGTCGGGTACGCCGAGGCGATCGTCACCGCCAGCATCGGCGCCGCCCTGACCGAGCCCGGGTCCCACACCGAGGCCGAGTCCCTCGTCCGCGACGCCGACCTCGCCATGTACCGCGCCAAGCAGCTCGGGCGGGCCCGGGTCGAACGCTTCGAGGTGTCGATGCGCGAGGCCGCCCGGTCGCGCCTCGAGTTCGAGGAGGTCGTCCGCGACGCGGCGACCGGGGCTCGCTCGAGGTCGCCTTCCAGCCCCAGGTCCGCATGACCGACGGCGGCGTGGTCGGCGTGGAGGCGCTCGTGCGGCCGGTCCATCCCCGGCTCGGCGCCCTGCCGGTCGAGGAGTTCGTCGCCGTCGCCAGCGAGCTGGGCCTGCTCGAAGCGATCACCGGGGTCGTCCTCGACGCCGCCTGCCGGACCACCGCCCGCGTCCGCCGGCTCGTGCCCGACCTCTCCGTCGCCGTGAACTTCACCGCCCGCGAGCTGGCGTCGGTCGGTCTGGCCCCTCGGGTCGCCGCCGTCCTCGCCGCCCACGACCTGCCACCGGACGCGCTCATCATCGAGGTCACCGAGACCGAGGTGCTCGACCAGCGAGCCGTGGCCGACGCCCTGACCGAGCTCCGCCACCTCGGTGTCCGCGTGTCGATCGACGACTTCGGCACCGGCTACTCGTCCCTCGCCCGCCTCACCCGCCTCCCGGCGGACGAGGTGAAGATCGACCTCTCCTTCGTCGCCGGGCTCGGTCGCGACAAGGTGGCCGACGCCATCGTGCGGGTCGCCATCACCCTGGCCGACGCCCTCGGGCTCGGGCTCGTCGCCGAGGGGGTCGAGATCGACGAGCAGCGCGACCGGTTGCTCGCCCTCGGGTGCACCGTGGGCCAGGGCTGGCTGTTCTCGGGCCCGCTCTCGGCGAACGCCCTCGAGGCCTGGCTGGAGACGGCGCCGAACCGCGGCTGATCCTGGTTTCGCCGAGCGGCTCGACGGGCAGCGAGGGACCGTGATCGCGTTCTTGTCGATCGTCGGCGTGCAGCTCACGGTGGCGGCGATGCTGTTCGGCACGCTCTTCCTGGACCGCCGGTCATGACGGCGGGCACGACCGGGGCGCCGGCGGACGGCGACGGTCTCGTCGACGTGCTCGAGCGGTTCGCCGACCTCGGCTTCGCCGACGAGGTGCGCCCCGTCGCCGGGGGTGTCGTGCAGTGGCGGGCGTGCGGGCACAGTGCCGATGCCGCCGGACTGCCCGTCGAGGGTGAGCGGCGGCTCGAAGGGGCGTCGGACCCGGCCGACATGACCCTCGTCGTGGCCATGCGGTGCCCGGTCTGCGGCGTCGGCGGGGCGGCGGTGCTGCGCTACGGCCCCGACGCCGAGGTCGAGGATGCCGAAGTCGTCGCCGCCCTCACCCCCCGCTGACCGGCCTCGAGTCCCGCGCCGGCTGGCCGCACTGACGGCCGAGGCGGCGGACTGCCGGGCCTGCCCGCTGTGGGCCCACGCCACCCAGACCGTCTTCGGGGAGGGCCCGGACGACGCCGAGATGACGCTCGTGGGCGAGCAGCCCGGCGACCAGGAGGATCGCCAGGGCCGGCCGTTCGTGGGGCCCGCCGGCCGCCTGCTCGACGACGCCCTCGAAGCGGCCGGGATCGAGCGGGAGCGGGTCTACGTCACGAACGCCGTGAAGCACTTCAAGTGGACGCCCCGCGGCAAGCGCCGCATCCATGCGACACCGAACGTGTCCGAGGTGCTCGCCTGCAAGCCGTGGCTCGATCGTGAGCTGGCAGCGATGGAGCCGTCGGTGCTCGTGCTCCTCGGTGCCGTCGCCGTGCGCTCCGTGCTCGGCCCCGGCCACCGCATCGGTGACCTCCGTGGCCGCGTCCTGGAGACGGGACCGGTACGGGCGACCGTCGTCACCGTCCACCCGTCCGCCGTCGTGCGCCTGAAGGGCGAGGAGCGGATCGCCGGCATCGCCGGGCTCGTCGACGATCTCCGGCTCGCCGCCGCCGCCCTGCCCTCGTAAGGCGGAGAGGACCGGTCCGCGCTCGTCACGGGTAGAGGGCACCCATGACCGAGCTCGGCTACTTCTTGTCCTCCGAGGAGCACGGCCCCGGCGCGCTGCTGCAGCAGGCCCGGCTGGCGGAGGCCAACGGCTTCTCCTCGGTGTGGATCTCCGACCACTTCCACCCCTGGCTCGACGATCAGGGCCAGAGCCCCTTCGTGTGGTCGACCATCGGCGCCATCGGCGCGGCGACCTCGCTCCGGGTGACGACCGCGGTGACCTGCCCGACGATCCGCACCCACCCGGTGATCGTCGCCCAGGCGGCGGCGACGTCGGCCGTGCTGCTCGAGGGCCGCTTCCGGCTCGGTGTCGGCAGCGGCGAGAACCTCAACGAGCACGTGACCGGGGCCCGCTGGCCGGGCACCGACCTCCGCCTGTCGATGCTCGAGGAGGCCGTGGAGGTCATGCGCATGCTCTGGAGCGGCGACCAGGTGACCTGGCGCGGCGAGCACTACGAGGTCGACCGGGCCCGGATCTACACGCTCCCGAACGAGCCGGTCCAGGTGCCGGTCTCGGCCTTCGGCCCCAAGGCCGTCGCCGTCGCCGCCCGAATCGGCGACGGCCTCGCCAGCACCTCTCCCGACGCCGACGGCATCGCGTCGTACCGGGAGCAGGGCGGCAAGGGCCCGACCATGGCCGGCGTCAAGGTCTGCTACGGACCCGACGAGACGAAGGCGATCGAGGTCGCGCGGCGCCTCTGGCGATCCTCCGCGGTGCCCGGGGAGCTCAGCCAGGAGCTCGCCGTTCCCGCCCACTTCGAGCAGGCCTCCGAGCTCGTCACCGACGAGCACATCGCCGAGAAGTTCACCTGCGGGCCCGATCCCGAGCGCCACGCCGAGGCGGTCCGGGCCTACATCGACGCCGGCTTCGACGAGGTGTACGTGAGCCAGATCGGCGACGTCGACGAGTCGTTCTTCACCTTCTTCCGCACCGAGGTCGAGCCCCGGCTCTAGGTGCCGCCGCTACACCGCCTCGGCGAGGGCGGTGGTCACGGCCCACGGCTCGAGCCTCGGCTCGATGCCGTAGACGCGGTAGGGGCGGGCGAGCACGGGCTGGGCGACGTTGCGGACCCGTGTGCCACCGGCGGTGACGCCGCGCTCGGTGCCGTGGTGGGCGTGGCCGTGGAAGGCGACGTCGCAGCCGGCGTCGTCGATCGCCTCGGCCAGGAGGTAGCTGCCGAGGAACGGGTAGATCTCCATGCGCTCGCCGCGCAGCGTCTCCTCGATCGGCGAGTAGTGCAGCAGCGCCACCCGGACGTCGGTGGTGAGCACGGCCAGGGCGTCGCGCAGGCCGTCGGCGAGCCGGTGCGTGTACGCCATGAACGCCTTCATCTCGTCCTCGCCGAACGCCGATCCCGACGCCCCGGCGAACCCGCCCCCGAACCCCTTGGTCCCCGCCACCCCGACCGAGACGCCGTCGACGTCGAGCGCGACCGCGGTGCCCTCGAGCACGTGGATCCCGGCCTCGCCGAGGCGGCGGGTGATCTCCTCGGGTTGCCCGGCATGGTGGTCGTGGTTGCCGAGCACGGCGACGACCGGGACGGTGACGTCGGTCAGCTCGTCGCACAGCACGTCGATCTCGGCCGGCTCGCCGCAACGGGTCAGGTCACCGGCCAGCAGGAGCAGGTCGGCGTGCTCCGCGAGCCCGTCGAAGCCCGGCCGGAGCTGCCCGGCGCACTCGAGCCCGACGTGGACGTCGCCGACGGCGGCCACCCTGATCACGACAGCACCTCGATCTCGTTGTCCGGGTCGGCGTGGACCACGACGACGTCGTTGTGGACCGGCAGACCCTCCGCGGCCGAGGCGGCGACGCGACCGATCTCGTCGCGGTGGTCGTCGCTGGCGACCGTCCCCGTCAGGTACACGCCGCCGGGTGTCACCGCCACGTCGACGCCGAGCTCCGCGGTCTCCGCGCCGGCCAGGGCGTCGCGGACGTGCTGGGCCAGGTAGGGCGAGTGGGTCGACGTCGTCGCTGGTCATGCGCCTGCCTCGGGATGCGGGTGGACGATGGTGAAGAGCCGCTCGACGGCCTCGGCCGGCACGGCCATGTCGTTGGACTCGGCGTAGAGCAGCAGGCTCAGCACCCGGCGCGGGCCGGCCTGCCGGGCCCGCTCGACGAGGTAGGCCCAGTCGATGGGGTGCCGGGCGATGAGGCCGAGGGCGTCGTACCAGTGGTGCGAGCCCTGCTCGGTGGTGGCGACCGCCTTGATGACGAGGAAGTCCTCGGCCGAGACGAGCTTGACCATCGAGCCGCGGATCTCCCGCTCGACGGCCCGTTCGATCATCTGGTCGTCGAGGTAGATGTCGCCCGACGACCGGAAGATGAGGTCGACGAGGACGCCGTCGAGCCACGCCTTGTACAGCCACATCGGGTCGGTCTCCTCGACCTCGAACCCGGCGGCCGAGAGGGCGTCGAGGGCCCGGTTGGCGTCCTCGGGCCTCACGAACAGGTCGATGTCCTCGGTCGTGCGGGGCCGGGCGTAGGCGTGGGCCGCCAAGGCCGCCCATGACGAGGAACCCGACGCCGTCGGCGTCGAGGACGTCGATCGCCGCGGCGAGGACGCGGGTCACCTCGTCGGAAGCCGGCGGATCCCCCGGGTAGTGGTCGCTGAGGGCCAACACCCCCGCCGGCCCCCGCACCGTCCGGCGGTGCGAGCTCATCGTCGCCGGTGCCCCGCCTGCGGTCGGGGTTGGGTGGGCGGGGTCGGGCCGGGGTCCCCCGGCGTCGGCATCGGGTCGGGTCCCGGCGGATGCCCCGGCATCGGCTCGGGCATCGGCGGGTTCGGGCTCGGAGGCTCGATGGGGGTCACGGGCTCCTCCTTCAGCCGGCGAGCTGGACGGCGGCGGGCTCGGGCTGCAGAGGCGCCGCCGGGTCCTGCAGCTGGACGTCGCGCACGCCGGGCAGCGAGGCCACGATCTCGCGGGCGAGGTTCGCCCGCGACTCGGACGACGGGGCGCACAGCACGACCGTCGACCCCTCGATCGAGCCCACCCGGATGTCGGCGCCCTTCAGCCGGGGGTCGCGCAGCAGGGCCCAGTGGACCGTCGTGGCCAGGCCGAGCTCCTTGCCCCGCCCCATCCGCACCCGGGTCGGGACGGTTCGGGCAAAGGGGATCAGACCGGCGAGGGTGTACCGGGCCCGGTAGACCCAGAACAGCACCGAAACCACTGACAGGAACCGTGCGAAGCGGCGGAAGAGCATGAGCATGCCCGAGCGCTACCCCGTACGGTGGCCGGGGATGCCGCCCGGTCAGAACGGGAAGTCACGGACGATGCGGGTCTGGCCGGGGGAGCCCTACCCGTTGGGGGCCACCTTCGACGGCGTCGGGACGCGCTTCGCCGTCGTGTCGTCGATCGCCGAGGCCGTCGAGCTCTGCCTCTTCGACGACGAAGGCGTCGAGACCCGGTTCGCCCTCCCGGAGCGGTCCGGCGACGTGTGGCACGGCGAGCTCCCCGACATCCAGCCCGGCCAGCGCTACGGCTACCGCGTCCACGGGCCCTGGGATCCCGGCGCCGGGCTGCGGTGCAACCCGGCCAAGCTCCTGCTCGACCCGTACGCCAAGGCCATCGAGGGCGAGGTCGAGCTGGGACGAGGCCGTCTACGGCCACCGCTGGGCCGATCCCGACGAGCGCAACGACGCCGACTCGGCGCCGTTCGTGCCCCGCAGCGTGGTCATCAACCCGTTCTTCGACTGGGACGGCGATCGCCAGCTCCGCACCCCGTGGGAGGACACCGTCATCTACGAGGTGCACGTGAAGGGGGCCACGATCCTGCACCCCGACATCCCCGAGGAGCTGCGGGGCACCTACGCCGGCCTGTCGCACCCCGCCTTCGTCGAGCACCTGCGCAGCCTCGGGGTCACCGCCGTCGAGCTGCTGCCGGTGCACCAGTTCGTCCACGACGCCCACCTCGTCGAGCGCGGCCTGCGCAACTACTGGGGCTACAACTCGATCGGCTTCCTCGCCGCCCACAACGAGTACGCCGCCAGGGGCCAGCTCGGCGAGCAGGTGCAGGGCTTCCGCCAGCATGGTGCAGGAGCTGCACCGCGCCGGCATCGAGGTCATCCTCGACGTCGTCTACAACCACTCCGCCGAGGGCAACCACCTCGGCCCCACGCTGTCGTTCCAAGGGCTTCGACAACCCGGCCTACTACCGCCTGGTCGCCGACGACCCCCGCTTCTACTTCGACTACACGGGCACCGGGAACACGCTGAACATGCGCAACCCGCACACGCTCCAGCTGGTCATGGACAGCCTGCGGTGGTGGGTCACCGAGATGCACGTCGACGGGTTCCGGTTCGACCTCGCCTCGACGCTGGCGCGCAGCCTGCACGAGGTCGACCGGCTGTCGGCGTTCTTCGACCTCGTCCAGCAGGACCCGGTCATCAGCCAGGTCAAGCTCATCGCCGAGCCGTGGGACGTCGGCGAGGGCGGCTACCAGGTCGGCAACTTCCCGCCGCTGTGGGCGGAGTGGAACGGCAAGTACCGCGACAGCGTCCGCGACTTCTGGCGGGGCGCCGACACCGGCGTCGGCGAGCTCGCCTACCGCTTGACGGGCTCCTCGGACCTCTACGAGGACGACGCCCGGCGCCCGCACGCGTCGATCAACTTCGTGACCGCCCACGACGGGTTCCCCCTCGCCGACCTCGTCTCCTACAACGAGAAGCACAACGAGGCGAACGGCGAGGGCAACCACGACGGCGAGTCGCACAACCGGTCCTGGAACTGCGGCGTCGAGGGGCCGACCGACGACCCCGCCGTGCTCGCCTGCCGCGACCCGCCAGCGGCGGAACCTGCTCACCACGCTGTTCCTGTCCCAGGGCGTGCCCATGCTCCTGCACGGCGACGAGCTCGGCCGGACCCAGCAGCGGCAACAACAACGCCTACTGCCAGGACAACGAGATCTCCTGGGTCGACTGGTCGTCGGTCGACGAGCCGCTGCTCGCCTTCACCCGGGAGCTGATCTCGCCTGCCGGCGCGCCCATCCGGCCTTCCGGCGCCGCAAGTTCTTCCAGGGCACGCCGATCCGGGTGCCGGGCAGCGGCCCCGGCCTCCCCGACATCGCCTGGTTCGACCCCGACGGCGAGGAGATGACCGACGACCAGTGGCACGAGGCCCACGCCCGCGCCCTCGTGGTGTTCCTCAACGGCGACGACGTCGGCACCGACCGCCGCGGCGAGCCGCGTGGTCGACGACCGCTTCCTGGTCCTGCTCAACGGGCACCACGAGCCGGTGTCGTTCACCGTCCCGACCCAGCGCTGGGGGGCGCGCTGGGTCGTCGAGGTCGACACCGCCGCCGGCGCCATCGGGCCGGTCGACGCCGCCACCTCCAAGGCCGGCGACGAGATCGAGGTCGAGGGTCGGTCGGTCGTGCTCCTGCGCCACGACGACGACGCCGTCAGCTGACGCTCACCCCCAAGGCGGGTTTTCCGTCTCCGTGGGTCTCGGCGCTCGTCCCGCGTGAGTACGGTCCTCGACGTGGATCGCGACGACATGGTCGAGGGCGCGTGCTCGTTCGGCGTGGTTGCGACGCGGGACGGCGACGTCAGCGCCCTCGTCGTGGTCGGCGAGGTCGACAGCGGGTCGGCAGCCGAGCTGACCGCCGCCTTCGACGCCGAGCTCGTCGCCGGGGCGACGACCATCCGGCTCGACCTGTCCGACACGAGCTTCGTCGACTCCTCCGGCCTCGTCGTCCTCCTCGACCTGCGGGCGGCGGTGGCCTCCCACTCGGCCCACCTCACGCTCGTGCACCCGTCGCGGGCCGTGCGCCGCGTGCTCGAGGTCAGCGAGCTGTCCTCGGTGTTCGACGTCGAGCCGTGACGGGAGCCGGCCCGGGTGCCCTCAGCGCCCGAGGACCTCGGCGAGCCCGGTGATGGACAGGACCCGCTCCAGGGGCTCGGAGGCGTCGGAGACCGCGTAGGTGATGCCGGCGTCGGTGGCCCGCACGAGGCCGAGGACGATCACCCGCAGCCCGGCCGAGTCGACGAAGGTGAGGCCCGAGCCGTCGAGGCGGATGGCCCCGAGGTCCTGGTCGAGGAGGCCGTCGACCAGGTCGAGGAGCGCGTCAGCGGTCCGGAGGTCGAGCTCGCCGACCAACCGGACATCCGCGACGGAGCCGGTCACGGCCGCGTCGACCTTGAGCGTGCCAACGTCCAGCAGTGGTTCCCTCCGAGCGTCAGACCGAAAAGCGCAAGTAGTCGGCGGGTCGTACCCACCGCTCCAAGGGGTCAAACGCGCGGGAGTCCTCAACGTCGCGGACGTGTGGCCGATTGATCCTCGTGCGCTTCTCCGTCAGCCAGGACATGCTGGTCACAGAGGTTTCTCGCATCGGCGGCGACGTCGCCGTCCTCCTCGTCGGCGACGGTGAGCGCCAGCGGGTGCGCTGGTCCTTCGGCGACGGGATCGTGGCGGCGCGCCACGAGCGGACGCTGCGGCGCTGGGCCGAGGGCGAGACCCTGGTGACGGTGGTGACCCATCCGGGCGAGGCGACCGTGCTCGACGAGCGGGCGCTGATGGCCCGGGCCCTGGGGCCCGTCGCCTCGTCCTGAGGGGCGTCACCCGCGCTGGTCGAGCAGCTCGCGCAGGTTGCGCAGTGAGCGCTCGTTCCGGCCCTTCACGAACGGCCAGAGCAGCGGCGAGAGCAGCCGCCACGGGCCGATGGGCTCCTCCCCGAAGCGGATCTCGGTGCCCTGGGGGTGCGAGCTGATCGTGAACCGGACCCGGCCCCGCAGGAACGGCCGGGCCTTGACCTCGAGCACGAGGCAGCGACCGGGCTCGACGGCGACGGCGGTGGTCCGGTCGGCGACCGAGACGTCGTCGCTCGCACCGACCTTGTGCCCGAACTCGGTGCCCGGCGCCGGGAAGTCGGGGTCGACCCAACGGATCTCCTGCGCCCCGACGAGCCACTTCGTGTACGTCGTCGGGTCCGACAGCACCTCCCACACCCGCTCCGGTGGCACCTGGACGACCTCGCAGACCTCGTACATGCCCGAGTGAGTGCCCGCCCCACCACGCCTCGAACCCCGCCCCCGGCGTTTCGCACGTGATTCGGTTGTCCGGGCAACCGAAATCAGGTGCGAAATCCGGTGAGCAACGCCTCGGCGACGGCGGCAGACACGGGCGTGGCGCCGGTACGGCGCTCGATGGCGGCGAACATCGGTGACGGGTTGCACTCGAGGACGGCGAAGGTTCCGTCGGGGCGGCGGCGCACGTCGATGCCGGCGAGCGTCATGCCGCACGCCTCGGCCGCCTTCCGGCACGCCTTGCGCTCCTCGTCGGTGAGCGAGGCGGCGACGACCGCGGTCTCCGAGCCGCGGTAGTCGAGCGCCTCGGAGCGGATCTCGTAGCTCGCCGCCTCCTCCCCCGCCACGACATAGACCCGGAGGTTGCGACCCGGCACCTCCTCCTGGAACAGCACCGGCGCCCGGGCCAGCAGGGCGAGCCGCTCGGGCTCGAGGTCCGCCGGCGCCAAGCGGCGGCACAGGGCGCCGCCGGCGAGGGGCTTGTAGACGACGGCGCCGTCGAGCTCACCGGCGAAGGCGGCGACGGCGTCGGGGTCGTTGGTGGCCAGGGTCGCCGGGACCGGCACGCCGGCGGCCCGGAGGGTGTCGAGCTGCTCGAGCTTGCGGAAGTGCTGGGCCATGCGTGGCCGGCGGGTTGACGAGCACGGCGCCGCCGTCGGCGAGCGCCGCTGACGAACCCGGCCACGAACGAGCGCCGCTCCCGCCCGGCGGCGTAGTCGGTGCGATCGGCCGGGAGGAACGGCAGCGGGAGGGGCAGCGTCCGGACGTACCAGGCGCGGACGGCGCCGAGGTCGAGCCCGCGTCGCCGACGGCACACCGTCGCGGATGCTCAGCTGCCGGGCGGCGGGGAACCGCGGACAGGTCGAGCACGACAGGGTCCTCGCCGCGCGCCCGCGCAGCCGTTCGGCGACCGCGGCGACCTGCGGGTCAGCCGGCCGCCCGATGATCCCGCGCTTCGTCACGCCACCCCGCCCCCGCATCGTGTCGGCTCAGCGCGCCGGAATCGCGCCGCCTCAGCCGACACGTCGCCGTCGATCCGACCGGGCTCGCATCGTGTCGGCTCAGCGTGCCGGAATCGCGCCGCCTCAGCCGACACGTCGCCGTTCCGGGCTACTGGTCGTCGCCCTCTTCGCCGGTCGCCATCGTCGTCGGGCCGTCGTCGCCCTCCTCGCCGGTCAACATCGTCGTGGGCTCGTCGTCGCCCTCCTCGCCGGTCAACTCGGTCGTGGGCTCGTCGCCCTCCTCGCCGACGGCCATCGTGGTCGGGTCCTCGGCCACGATCGTGGCGGTGCCGGCCCCGGCCAGCGTGTCCGCCAGATCGCCGATGAACAGCTCACGGTCGTTCATCCGTCGCGCCTCCTTGCTCGGGAGGCCGCACTGTAGGAGTTCGGTCGAAGCGCCGACGGCGTGGTCGTGCGAGCCTTCTGGCATGGCCGAGCTCGCCTATGCCTCCGGTGCGTCGACGGTCCCGTTGTCGGGGCGCACGATCGGCGCCTCGGCCTCGAGCGAGCGGCCGCCGTCGACACGGCATGAGGTCGACGGCACGAGCCGGCGGTTCCGCCCGCTAGCGCCTCGCCTTCGGACCGACGGCCGCCTCGACGGTGACCTCGGCCCCGGGCGGCGCGATCGGGACGACGTTGCCGGCGACGTCGCGCCCGTCGACGACGAGGCGGGTGACCCTCCCGCCCGCACTGCCGACGGGCTGCTGCACCGAGATGCGGTACGTCGCCCCGCGGTAGCGCCGGACGGCCTGGAAGCCCGGCCAGTCGGTGGGCAGGCACGGGTCGATGCGAAGGCCGTCGTGGTCGGGGCGGATCCCGAGGATCCACTGGGTCACGGCGACGAAGTTCCACGCCGCCGTGCCGGTGAGCCAGGAGTTCTTCGCCTCGCCGTGGGTCGGCGCCTCGCGGCCGGCGATCATCTGCGCGTACACGTACGGCTCGCACCGGTGGACGTCGGTCAGCGCCACCTCGCGGGCCGACGGGTTGATGCGGAGGTAGTGGTCGAAGGCCCGGTCGCCGTCGCCGGCGCGGGTCTCGGCGATCACCACCCAGGGGTTCGTGTGGCAGAAGACCCCGCCGTTCTCCTTGTACCCCGGCGGGTAGGTGCTGATCTCGCCGAGCTCGAGGTGGTAGCGGGTGTAGGCCGGGTGCAGCAGGACGATCCCGTGCGGCGTGGCGAGGTGGCGGCCGACGGCGTCGAGCGCGGCCCGGGCCGTGCCGTCGTCGAGGCCGATGCCCGCCATCACGCACATGCCCTGGGGCTCGACGTAGATCCGGCCCTCCTCGTTGAGGTGCGAGCCGACCGGCGCGCCGAAGTGGTCGTAGGCGCGGCGGAACCACTCGCCGTCCCACCCGTGCTCGAGGACGTCGCGCTCCATGGCCAGCGCGAAGGCCCGCAGCGCGGCGCCGTCGTCAGCCTCGCCGCGGCGGTCGGCGATGGCAGCCAGCTCGTCGGCGGCGATGACGAACAGCCCGGCGATGAAGACCGACTCGGCGACCCCGCCCTCCTCGTTCTCGGTGGTCTGGAACGACTCGCCGGGCGTCTCCGAGAAGCAGTTGAGGTTGAGGCAGTCGTTCCAGTCGGCCCGGCCGATCAGCGGCAGGCCGTGGGGGCCGAGCCGGTCGAGGGTGTACATGACGGCTCGCTGGAGGTGCTCGTACAGCGGCGTCTCCGACCCGGGCTCGTTGTCGTAGCGCGCCGGCACGTCGAGCACGTCGAGGTCGCCGGTCTCCTTGAGGTAGGCGGCCACGGCGAGGACGAGCCACAGCGGGTCGTCGTTGAACCCCGAGCCGATGGCGTCGTTGCCTCGCTTCGTGAGCGGTTGGTACTGGTGGTAGGCGCCGCCGTCCGGCAACTGGGTGGCGGCGAGGTCGAGGATCCGTTGCCGAGCCCGCTCCGGGATCATGTGGACGAACCCGAGCAGGTCCTGGTTCGAGTCGCGGAAGCCCATGCCTCGGCCGATTCCGGACTCGAAGTACGACGCCGAGCGGGAGAGGTTGAACGTCACCATGCACTGGTAGGCGTTCCAGATGTTGACCATGCGGTCGGTGTGCTCGTTCGGCGTGTCGACCTGCAGCCCGGCGAGCAGGCCGGTCCAGTGGTCGCGCAGGCGGGCGAGCTCGGCGTCGACGACGTCGGCCCGGAGGTTCCGCTCGATGACGGGACCGACGGCCGTCGTGTTGATCCGCGACGACCCGGGCGGGTCGAACTTGGCGTCGCGCCGGTTCTCGGCGTACCCGAGCACGAACACGACGTCGCGCGTCTCCCCCGGTGCGAGCTCCAGCTCGACGTGGTGGGACCCGATCGGCGACCACCCGTGGGCCGCCGAGTCGCCGGACCGGCCCCGCTCGACGACCAGCGGCCGGTCCCACCCGCGGTACGGGCCGAGGAAGGCGTCGCGCGACGTGTCGAACCCCGCCAGCTCCTCGGAGCAGGCGAAGTAGGCGAAGTGGTCTCGTCGCTCGCGGTACTCCGTGGTGTGGAGGACCACGCTGCCACGCACCTCGACCTCACCGGTGTTGAGGTTGCGCTGGAAGTTCGTGCTGTCGTCCCACGCGTCCCAGAGGCAGAACTCGACGGCGCTGAACAACGACAGCGGCGCCGGGGTCGCCCGCTGGTTCGTGACCCGCGCCCGCCAGATCTCCAGCGTCTGCCCGAGGGGGACGAAGTACAGCGTCTCGACCTCGATGCCGGCGCGGCGCGACCCGATGACGGTGTACCCGAGGCCGTGCCGGCACCGGTAGCCGTCGAGGTCGGCTCGCGTCGGCTGCCACGACGGCGACCACGCCTCGCCCGTCTCGCGGTCGCGCACGTACAGGTAGCGCCCGCCCTCGTCGGTGGGCACGTTGTTGTACCGGTACCGGGTGAGGCGACGCAGCCGGGCGTCGCGGTAGAAGGAGTAGCCACCGGCGGTGTTGGAGATGAGCCCGAAGTACTCCTCGCTGCCGAGGTAGTTGATCCACGGCAGCGGCGTGTCCGGGCGGGTGACGACGTACTCGAGCGCCTCGTCGTCGAAGTGTCCGAACGCGCTCACTCCCCGGCACCCCCTGGTCGAACCGTACCCCGGCCCCATTCGCTCGCCGTTCACCGGGAACTCCCAGCTCGTGTGCAGCAGCCTCCGAGGCCCGGTGACCAAGCTGGTGCGATGCCCCACGACGTCGAGCACGACGACCGCCACGACCGCGGCCTGGCCTACGACCTGGCGACGCTCCGGGCCCGGGCCCTCGCGGCGCCGGCCCGCATCGAGCGGCGCCGGGCCCTGCAGATCTTCGGTGGGGCCGGCCTCGGCCTGCTCCTCGTCGCGTGCGGCGACGACAGCTCCGAGTCCTCGACCGCCTCGACCGCCGGGCCCACGACGACGACCACGGCCGCGTCGGCGACGACGGGCGCCACCACGGCGACCACCGCCGCCAGCAGCGGGGAGACGGTCACCGAAGCCGTCCCCGAGGAGACCGCAGGCCCGTTCCCTGGCGACGGCTCCAACGGCCCGAACGTCCTCCCCGAGAGCGGCATCGTGCGCACCGACATCCGCCCGAGCTTCGGGCCGTACTCCGGCACGGCCGAAGGCGTCCCGCTGTCGATCGCCCTGAAGGTCGTGAGCGCCGGCAGCGGCGAACCACTCCCCGGCGCGGCGGTCTACGTGTGGCACTGCGACCGGGAGGGCCGGTACTCGCTGTACTCCCAGGGCGTCACCGACCAGAACTACCTGCGCGGCGTGCAGGCGGCCGACGACGCCGGCTCGCTCGGGTTCACGAGCATCTACCCGGGCGCGTACTCGGGCCGCTGGCCCCACATCCACTTCGAGGTGTTCTCGAGCCTCGACGACGCCACGAGCGGGAGCGGCGCCATGGCCACGTCGCAGATCGCCCTCCTCGAGGACTTCTCCGCCGACGTGTACGCCGGCGCGTCGGGCTACAGCCAGAGCGTCACCAACCTGGCGCGCACATCCCTCGACTCCGACATGGTCTTCAGCGACGGCGCCTCCTTGCAGCTGCCGACGATGTCCGGCGACATCGACGCAGGCATCGCGCTGGCGCTCACCTTCGCCGTGTAGGCGCAACACCACTCGCCCGCCGATCTTCCGCGAGGCTCTGGGTGATGAACACCTGGTGGTTGCTCGCCGCCGCGCTGGGGCTGGTCCTGCTCGGCCTCTCGGTGGCGGGCGCCCGCCGGTCCGACATCGCGCCGGCCGAGGTGCGGGTGTTCCACGCGCTGAACGGGCTGCCCGACTGGTTGTACCGACCCCTCTGGCTCCCGATGCAGCTGGGCAACCTGGTCGTCGGCACGCTCGCCGGCCTCGCCGTGGCCCTCCTCGACGGCGACCTCGCCGTCGCCACTGGGGTCGTCGCCGCGATGCTGCTCAAGCTCGTCGTCGAGCGCGTCCTCCGGCACGAGATGGCCGCCTACCTGTCGGTGCGGCAGCGGCCCGGGACCAGCCAGGACGGGGCGATCCTGCGGGGCGACGTGCCGAAGTCGGGGCCGAGCTTCCCGTCCGGGCACGTCATCCTCGTCGCCGCCGTCGGGTGCATCGTCCTCCCCGTCCTGCCGGTCGAGTGGTGGTGGGCGCCGACGGTGCTCGTCGCGCTGGTGATGCTCGGCCGCGTCTACGTCGGGGCCCACAACCCGCTCGACGTCACCGCCGGACTCGGTGCGGGTCTCGTGCTCGGCGGTCTCGTAGCGTCGTTCGTGACCTGAGGAGGCGCGCCCGTGCCAAATCCCGTGCCCAACCACCCACGCCGGCTGGGGCTGCTCGGCGCCGGCATCGACCGCGTCGCCGGCGCCGTCGTGCCGGTCGTGACGCGCAGCGTCGACGCCGACGAGCTCATCCAGCGGATCGACGTCGACGGCGTGCTCGACCGCGTCGACGTGAACGCCCTGCTCGACCGGATCGACGTCAATCGTCTCCTCGACCGCCTCGACGTCGACCGGTTCCTCGACCGCCTCGACGTCGACCGGTTCCTCGAGCGCCTCGACGTGCAGGCCCTCATGGACCGGGTCGACGTCAACGCCGTGGTGCAGCGGGTCGACATCCAGGCGCTCGCCGACCAGGCCCACCTCGGCGACCTCATCTCCCAGAGCACGGGCCAGGTGGCCGAGAACACCCTCGACCTCCTCCGCCGCCAGCTGGTCGGGCTCGACGTCGTCGCCATCCGGTTCGTGAACCGCGTGCTGCGCCGCGACCCGGCCTCGCTGCCCGCGGGCCCCGCCTCGCTCGTCACCGCCGACGAGGCACCATGAAGCCCGCCCGCGCCCGAGTCAGCGGCGAGTTCGCCGGGCCGGTCAGCCGGCTGGTCGCGTACGTCGTCGACGCCTTCCTCATCACCGCCCTGTTCACCGCCCTCGTCGCCGTGACCACCTACTTCATCGACCTCGTCTTCGACGTCACCGTCGACACCGACGAGGGTTGGTGGACCTTCGTGCTCTGGGTCGGCTGGGCCTTCCTCTACTGCTGGGTCGGCCTCGCCATCGCCGGCCGAACGCCCGGCATGCTCCTGATCGGCATGAAGGTCGTCCGGCGCGACGGCCGGCCGCTGCCCCCGGGCGCGGCGTTCGTGCGGGTGGTCACCTTCCCGCTGAGCTTGCTGCTCCTCGGCCTCGGCCTGGTCGGCATCGTCGTCGGCCGGGAACGGCGGGCCCTGCACGACGTGCTCGCCGGTTCGGTCGTCGTCTACGACTGGGGCGACCGCCCCGCCGAGCTGCCCGCCCCGCTGACCCGCTGGATCGCCGACCACGGCACCCCGGCGCCGGAGCCGGAGCCGCAGCCGACGACCCCGCCGGCTGAGGCCGGCTCGGGCGCGGCTCACATCGCGACATCGTCATGTCCTCGGACCCGGTGTCGGGCAGGAGCGCATCGGCGACCGAAGGGGAGGCGAGCACGCCCACCGCCAGCACGAGGAAGGCGACGCCGGCGATGCGCCCGAGGGCGACGCCTCGGGCGAGGGCCTTCTCGCCGACGACGATCGCCGCCAGCGCGACCATCGCCCACAGGTTCATCACGCCGAAGGCGACGAACAGCACCATCAGCGCCCAGCAGCAGCCGAGGCAGTAGCCGGCGTGGTGCACCGCGACCTTGAGGTCGCGGAGCGGGCCCTTCATGTTGCCGTAGTGCAGGAGCTGCGCCAGCGGGGACCGGCAGTGACGGAGGCACACCGCCTTCAGCGGGCTCAACTGGTAGAGGCCGGCGGCCGCGAGCGCGCCGGCGGCGATCCACCGCATCGCCGAGTCGCTGTCCTCGACGAGCCCGTCGACGACCCGCAGCAGCGCGTACGCCGGGATGCCGGCCGCCACCCAGAGCAGGAGGTAGCCGCCGACGAAGAGCGCCAGCCGACGCCCCCGAGGTGCGACGATCGTCCTGGCGTACAGCGTCGCCACCGGCGCGACCGCCGGCAGCATCATCGCCGCCATCATCACGCCCCACATCGGCACGAACTCGACGGCGGTCATGTCCATGGTGCCGGCGCCGTTGCCCATGTCGCGGGCGTAGGCGATGACCCCGAGCCAGGCGAGGCCGGCGAGGCTCAGCAGGGTGATCGTCGACGGTGTGAGGCGCAGCGCCGGCCGGTCGACCGGCTCCGCCGTCGCGGTCACGCCGACCAGGCGTACGGAGCGGTGAAGCCGCTCGTCCCCGTGCCGTCGAAGCTGATGCCGAGGACGTCGACCTTCGACTTCGTCGCCGGCGACACCGTCAGCGTCGTGGCTGGCCGGGTGGAACACGTTGACGAGGCGCACCGGTTCGGCGAGCTCGCCCGAGACGTACTCCTCGACCTCGACGTCGATGAGATCCCCGAAGCGCACCGAGAGGCTTCCGTCGGACTGGCTCCACTCGACCGGGGCCTGCTCGATGCCGACCATCTCGCCGATGAGGGGGCCGAGCATGGCGGGCGGACCGCCGAGCTCGCCGCCGAGCACGCGACCGAGGGCGCCGGCCTGCGCCTCGTCGGCGGCACCGTCCAAGACCACGCCGACCTTCCAACCGCCGTCGGACATCACCGGCGGCGAGTCCACGACCAGGGCGAAGGTGAGGCCGCCGACGTCGACGCCCTCGACGTCGCCGCGGTCGATGTGGAAGGCGAGCATGGCCTTGCACCGGTCCTTCGTCGCCTTGGCCGTCAGGGCCGACCAGGTGCACGGGCAGATCGTGTCGCACGAGCAGTTCTCGAAGTAGGTGCCTTCCAGGGTCCACGCCATGGTTGCCTCCCCGCTGCTGAGGCTCGTACGTCTAGTCCCGGCGACGGGCCGAGGCAATGGTGCCGGTTGACGTCGGGAGCAGCGCTGTCGACACTTGCCGGTGCGGGCCGAGATCCGGCGGAGGCAGTGATGGCGAGCGAGTGGCGTGTGCGCGGGCTCCTACTTCGAGGCCTGCAACTGCGAAGCCATCTGCCCGTGCCGGAGCGTGGGCGGGCAGCCCGGCGGGCCGTCGACCTACGGCATCTGCTACGGCGCCGTCTCCTGGCACATCCACGACGGCCACTTCGGACCCGTCGATCTGACCGACCGCCGCGCCGTCCTGTCGATCCGCTACCGCGACGACGTGCAGCCGAGCACGCCGTGGGAGGTCGTCCTCTACGTCGACGACGGCGCCGACGCCGCCCAGGTCGAGGCGCTCGGCGACATCTTCCTCGGGCGAGCGGGCGGCACGGTGGCGGCCCAGTACGGACCGGCCATCGGCGAGGTCCACGCCGTCCGCCCGGCCCGGATCACCCTCGAGCACGTCGCCCCCCGCAAGCGCATCGACGTGGTCGGGTACCTCCGGATCGAAGCCGAAGGGGCAGCGTCGGAGCCGGGCGACGTCCGTTGCGGGATCCCCGGCTTCGACCACCCGGGCACCGAGCTGTACGCCGACCACATCCGCTCCACCGACGAGTCGCTCTCCTTCGAGGTGCGGGGCAAGCGCAAGGCCGCGTTCGCGACCGACTTCGACTACCGGTCCTGACCGGCTGCGTACGCTGCGGACATCGACAGCTCCCCGAGCGGCACCGCCGACCTGGGCGCGATGGCCGTGGCCTTCGGCGACCTGCTCCACCGCGCCGGTGTGCCCATGTCGGCCGACCAGCTGCGCCGGTTCATCTCCGGCACCCGGCTGCTGCGACCGGCCGCACTGGACGAGCTCTACTGGATCGGACGCGTCACGCTCGTCGTCGACCGGGCCCACCACGACACCTACGACCGCCTCTTCGACCAGGTCTTCCGGGGCCTCTTCGACTGGGCCGACGCCCGGGGCGACGGGAGCTCGCCACCGGCCAGCGAGCGTCATAGGCGCGACCGCGACCGGGCCCGCTCGAGCCGCGAGCCGGGACCGACCGACGACGGCGGCGACGCCGGGACGGTCGAGCGCAGCGACGGCGTGCCGCCCGAGCGCGAGGTCGACGTCGACATCGCCGTGTCCAGCCGCGACGAGCGCCTGGCGACGACGGACTTCGCCGAGCTCACCGCCGACGAGCTCCGCGACCTGTGGGCGCTGATGCACGAGATCGAGCTGTCGGTGCCCCTCCGCCCGGCCCGGCGGCACCACCGCCACCGCCACGGCGACCGGCTCGACCTGCGGGCGACGCTGCGTCGCAGCCGGCGCACGGGCGGCGACCCGATCGAGCACCTCACGCGGCGCGGCGACGGAGCGGCCGCGCCGGCTCGTCGTGCTGTGCGACATCTCCGGTTCGATGGCGCCCTACTCGCGCGCCTGCATCCAGCTGCTCCACGCCGCCGCCGGCCGGTCGCGAGCCGAGGTCTTCACGTTCGCGACGCGGCTCACGCGGCTCACCCGCGCCCTCGCCGTCGCCGACCCCGACGAGGCGCTGGCGCGCGCGGCGGCGACCGCTCCCGACTGGGAGGGCGGCACCCGCATCGGCGCCGCCCTGAAGACCTTCCTCGACGACTACGGCCGTCGCGGCCTGGCCCGCGGCGCCGTCGTCGTGATCGTGTCCGACGGTTGGGACCGCGACGACCCGGGACTGATCGCCGAGCAGATGGCGCGGCTGCGACGGCTGGCCCACCGGGTGGTGTGGATCAACCCGCGGACCGCGGCGCCCGGGTTCGCCCCGCTGGCGGGCGGGATGGCCGCGGCCCTCCCCTACTGCGACGCCCTCGTGAGCGGGAACACCCTCGCCTCGCTGCGCGTCGCCATGGGGCGGCGCTCGGGCGGACGACGCGCGAGCCGACGACGGCGGTCACTCGCCGACGACCCAGGCGAGGCCGCGCGTCGCGGACCAACGCCTGATCCTCGCGGTACTTGAGCACCGAGCCGAGCGTCACCTCGACGACCTCCGGAGCGAGCCGGTCGGCACCGAGGACGGCGAGCGCGGCGACCCAGTCGATCGTCTCGGCGACCCCGGGCGGCTTCTGCACGTCGAGCGAGCGCAGGCGCGCCGTTGCCGCCGCCGCCTGCTCGGCGATCGTCGTGCTGGCCCCGGGCACCCGGCGGCGCACGATCTGGGCGACGACGGCCGCCGGCGGGTAGTCGATCCAGTGGTACAGGCAGCGCCGCTTGAGGGCGTCGCTGAGATCGCGGGTGCGGTTCGACGTGAGGACCACCACCGGGGGGTGCACGGCGTGGCGGGTACCGAGCTCGGGGATCGTGACCGCGCTCTCGGCGAGCAGTTGCAGCAGGAAGGCCTCGAACTCGTCGTCGGCCCGATCGACCTCGTCGATCAGCAGGACGACCGGACCGGGCCCGGGATGCTCGATGGCCTGCAGGAGGGGCCGGGCGATGAGGTGGTCGGGGCCGAAGAGGTCGTCCTCGGCGATCGAGGCACCGGCCGCCTCGGCCAGCCTGATGCTCAGCAGCTGGCGCGGGTAGTTCCACTCGTAGAGCGCTTCGGCGGCGTCGATGCCCTCGTAGCACTGCAGCCGCAGCAGTGGCGTGTCGAGCACCTGGGCCAGCGCCTTGGCCGCCTCGGTCTTGCCGACCCCGGCCTCGCCTTCGAGCAGGATCGGTTGGGGCAGCTCGGCGGCGAGGAACAGCGCCGTCGCCAGCCCGAGGTCGGCGAGGTAGTCGACCTCGTCGAGCCGGCCCTGCAGCGCGGCAGCGTCCGCCGCGATCACCGCGCCCCGAAGGCCGCCGGGTCGGCCCGGAAGGCGTCGACGCACCCGGAGCCGCAGAACCAGTAGCGGGTGCCGTCGTGGTCGACGTGGAGCGAGCTCTCGACCGCGGCGACGAGCATCCCGCAGACGGGATCGGTGGCCGTCGGGCCGTCGGGTGCCGGCTCACTGGCGACCCGGGGTGGCCGTTCGGCACGCGGTCGCACCGACACGATCTCGGCCAGCACGGTCAGTGCCACCTCCTCGGGCGTGCGGGCGCCGATGTCGATGCCGGCCGGCGTTCGGACGCGGGCGCGATCGGTGTCGTTCAGTCCGAGCGCGGCGAGCACCGCCGCGCCCCGGCGCGGTGAGGCGACCAGCCCGACGTAGGGCACGCCGGCCCGAAGGGCGGCCTCGACGACGGCGCCCTCGGAGCCACCGCCGTGGGAGGCGACGACGACGGCGTCGGCGTCGGGTGGCACGCCGGCGCCCTGGCCCTCGTCCCAGGGACGGGCGTCGAACCCGAGCCACCTCGCCAGCTCCCGAATGGCCCGGGCGATGGGCGCATCGCCGTGGACGACGACCAACGAGGGCGGCACCCAGGGCTCGAGGAAGATCTCCAGCGCCCCGCCGGAGAGGCACGGGTTGTGCACGGTGACGGTGCCGGACTCCGCCGGCTGCGCCCCGGCGCCCGGCGCCGCCGCGTCGGGGCTGATCCGCAGCAGGACCGGCTCGCCCGCGTCCAGCGCGGCGAGCGCCTGGACCTGCACGCTCGTGTGGGCGCAGTCGCCGCCGACGAAGCCGAGGACGGTGCCGTCGTCGTGCACCAGGGCGCTGTCGCCGGCGCGCGCCGAAGTCGGCCGTTCGGCGCGCACGACCGTGGCCGTCACGAACGGCCGGCGCTCCACGCGCAGGCGCTCTGCTGCCTCCCGGACGTCCTCGGCCGTCCCGTTCACCCGGCCGTGCCTACTCGATGGCCAGGTCGGTGCGGAAGGGGCTGCCCTGCATGGCCCGCCACACCTGTGCCGGCGTGAGCGGCATGTCGGCGTGCCGGACGCCGATGGCGTCGAGCACCGCGTTCACGACCGCCGCCGGCGACCCGACGGTGGCCGACTCGCCGACACCCTTGACGCCGAGGGGGTGGTGCGGCGACGGCGTCACCGTCTCGCCGAGCTCCCAGCTCGGGCACTCCATCGACGTCGGCAGGAGGTAGTCCATGAACGATCCGCCGAGGCAGTTGCCGTCCTCGTCGAAGGCGATCACCTGCATGAGCGCCATGCCGACGCCGTCGGCCAGGCCGCCGTGCACCTGACCCTCGACGATCATCGGGTTGATGCGGGGTCCGCAGTCGTCGACGGCGATGAACCGCCGCACCTTGACCTGGCCGGTCTGGGCGTCGACGTCGACGACGCAGATGTAGGCCCCGAACGGATAGGTGAGGTTGGGCGGGTCGTACACCGCCGACCCGTCGAGGTGGCCCTCGACGCCCTCGGGCAGCTCGAGCGAGCTGTGGGCGGCCATGGCGATCTCGGCGATGGTCTTGGCCGTCGACGGGTCGCCCTTGACGAACCACTTGCCCTTCTCCCACTCGAGGTCGTCGGGCGACACCTCGAGCATGGCGGCGGCGATCAGCTTCGCCTTGTCGCGGACCCGCCGGGTGGCGACGGCGACGGCCGCGCCCGACACCGGCGTCGAGCGCGAGCCGTAGGTCCCGAGCCCGAACGGGGTGTTGTCGGTGTCGCCGTGGACGACGTCGATGTCGGCCACCGGGATGCCGAGCTCCTCGGCGACGATCTGGGCGAAGGTCGTCTCGTGGCCCTGGCCCTGGCTCTGCACCGAGAGGCGCACGACGGCCTTGCCGGTCGGGTGCACCCGCAGCTCGGCGCCGTCGGCCATGCCCAGGCCGAGGATGTCCATGTGCTTGCGGGGCCCGGCGCCGACGGTCTCGGTGAAGAACGAGACACCGATGCCCATCAGCTCGCCCCTGGCCCGCTTCTCGGCCTGCTCCTTGCGCAGCTCGTCGTAGCCGGCGATGTCCATGGCCAGGCGCATGGCACGCGGGTAGTCGCCGGAGTCGTACTCCCAGCCCGTCTTGCACGTGTAGGGGAACTGCTCGGGCTGGATGAAGTTCTTCATGCGCAGCTCGGCCGGGTCCATGTCCAGCTCGTCGGCGAGGCAGTCGACCACGCGCTCGACGAGGTAGGCCGCCTCGGTGACGCGGAAGGAGCAGGCGTAGGCGACGCCGCCGGGCGCCTTGTTCGTGTACACGCCGGTGACCTCGCAGTGGGCGGCTTCGAGGTCGTAGGAACCGGTGAAGATGTGGAAGAAGCCGGCGGGGAACTTGGTCGGCTGCGCCGTGTTGTTGAACGCCCCGTGGTCGGCGAGGGTCTTCACCCGGAGGCCGAGGATCTTGCCGTCGCGCGTGGCGGCGATCTCGCCGTGCATGTGGTAGTCGCGGGCGAAGCTCGTCGACATCAGGTTCTCGGAGCGGTCCTCCATCCACTTCACCGGCTTGCCGGTGACGATCGAGCCGACGACCGTGAGCACGTAGCCGGGGTAGATGCCGACCTTGTTGCCGAAGCCGCCGCCGATGTCGGGGCTGAAGACGCGGATCTGGTGCTCGGGGAGCCCGGCGACCAGCGCGTAGATGGTGCGGTGGGCGTGCGGCGCCTGCGTCGTGCAGTAGATCGTGAGCTTCCCGGTGACCTTGTTCATGTCGGCGATCTGCCCGCACGTCTCCATCGGCGCCGGGTGCACGCGCGGGTAGAGCACGTCCTGGGTGACGACGACGTCGGCCTTGGCGAAGACGGCGTCGGTCTCCTCCTTGTTGCCGGCCTCCCAGTCGAAGATGTGGTTGTCGGTCTTGCCCTCGATGTCGTCGCGGATGACCGGGGCGCCGGCGTCGAGCGCCTTGCGGGCGTCGATCACCGGAGGCAGCGGCTCGTAGTCGACCTCGATCAGCTCGAGCGCGTCGCGCGCCGAGTAGCGGTCCTCGGCGACGACGAAGGCGACCTCCTGGCCCTGGTAGCGGACCTTGTCGGTGGCGAGGATGGCGATGACGTCGTGCGACAGCGACGGCGCCCAGGCGAGGCCCAGCGTCTCGAGCACCGCGCCGGTGATGACGGCCTTGACCTTCGGGTGGGCCTCGGCGGCGCTGGTGTCGATGCTCCGGATCCGGGCGTGGGCGTACGGGCTGCGCAGGACGGCGCCGTGGAGCATGCCGGGCAGCACGATGTCGTCGACGTAATTGCCCTGGCCCCGCACGAAGCGGGGGTCTTCCTTGCGGTGCATCCGGCCGAAGCCGACGGGATCGGCGGGTGCTTCGACGGTCGCCATCAGGCCGGCACCTCCTCGGTCGCGGGATGGGCGGCGGCCCACTGCGTGGCCCGCACGATGTTCTCGTAGCCGGTGCAGCGGCAGATCTGGCCCGAGATGGCGACGCGGATCTCCTCGTCGGACGGGTTCGGCTCGTGGTCGAGCAGCCAGCGGCAGGTCAGCATCATCCCCGGCGTGCAGAAGCCGCACTGGAGGCCGTGCTCCTCGATGAAGCCCTGCTGGATCGGGTCGAGCACGCCACCCTGCTCGAGGTCCTCGACGGTCCGGATGCTCCGGCCGCCCGCCATCGGCGTGAGGACGGTGCAGCTCTTCACCGGCTCGCCGTCCATCCACACCACGCACGTGCCGCAGTTCGACGTGTCGCAGCCCCAGTGCGTGCCGGTGAGGCCGAGCACGTCGCGGATGAAGTGGACGAGCAGCAGCCGGGGCTCGACGTCGCGGGTCACCTCGTCGCCGTTCACCGTCATGGTCACCTGCATCGTCATGCCTCCTGTCCCTGCGCTCGAGCAGCGGCGCGGCGCAGGGCCCGCAGCGTGAGCTCCTTGGCCAGGTGCCGCTTGTAGTCCTCCGGTCCCCGTTGGTCCGACACGGGGTCGCAGCTCGTGGCGGCGGCCGCAGCCGCCGCCGCGAACTGCTCCTCGGACGGCGGCCCGCCCCGGAGGAGGTCCTCGGAGGCGGCGGCCCGGAACTGGTGGGCGCCGACCGCGGCCAGGCCGATGCCGGCGTCGGTGATCGTGCCACCCTCGACGACGAGGCAGGCGCCGGCGGCGGCGACGGCCCAGTCGCCGACGCGCCGCTCGACCTTCTCGTAGGCGCTGCCGCAGCCGGGTCGGATGGGCACGCGGATCTCGGTGAGGATCTCGGCGTCGCCGACCGCGGTCGAGTACGGGCCCTCGTGGAACTCGGTGCTCGCCACGGTCCGCTCGCCGGAGGACGACCGGATCACCATCTCGGCGCCGACGGCGGCGAACACGGCCGAGAGGTCCTCGGACGGGTCGGCCTGGCAGATCGATCCGCCGACGGTCCCCCGGTTGCGCACGATCGGGTCGGCGATGACCCGCTCGGCGTCCCGGAAGATCGGGAAGTGCTCGAAGGCGACGGCCGACTCGAGCAGGTCGCGGTGCCGGGCCATGGCGCCGATCCGCAGCTCGTCGCCCTCGCGCTTGATGTAGGCGAGATCGGCGAGGTCGTTGATGTCGATCAGGACCTCGGGCCGAGCCAGGCGCAGCTTCATCATCGGTATCAGGCTGTGGCCCCCGGCGATCAGCCGGGCCTCGGAGCCGTACCGTTCCAGCAAGGCGATCGCCTCGTCGACGGTCGTGGCGCGCTCGTACTCGACTGGTGCAGGTACCTGCATCGGCCCGTCCCCCTCCCGCGGTCGGTTCCGCCCGGGCAACGTCGCGCCGCCCATGGCCATGGTCAACGGCCCGATAAGCGATCGCTTATCGCGGGCAGTACAAAGGCGCGGTGACCCTCACCCAACTCGAGGCCTTCGTCCTGGTCGCTCGGCTGGGCTCGGTGAAGGCGGCGGCGCGCAGCCTGGGTGTGAGCGAACCGGCGGTCTCCAGCGCCCTGGCGTCGCTGCGTACCCAACTCGGCGACAACCTCGTCGAGCGGACGGCGACGGGCATGGAGCTGACCCCGGGCGGCCGGCGGCTGGTCCCGATCGCCTCGCAGATGGTCGGCCTGGCCGTCGAGGCGGAAGCCGCCATCCGCCAGGCCCGCGGGGCGGCCGAGAACCTGCGGATCGTGGCCACCGGCGAGGTCGCCGAATCGGTCGGGCCTGCGCTGGTCGCGGCGTTCTCCGCCAGGGCCAAGTCGGTCGAGGCCTCCCTCGGCGTGTGCGCCACCGAGGACATGGCCGCCGTCCTCCAGGAGCGGCTCGCCGACGTCGCCATCGGGCCGTCACTGGCCAGCGACGGCTTCCCGCGCCTGGAGTGCAGCCCGCTGTTCCGCTACCGGCTCATCTTCGTGGCGAGCCCCGATCACCACCTCGCCTCGGTGGCCGGCATCGAGCCCCGGGCCCTGGCCAGGGAGACCTGGCTCGTGGGGCCCGACGCGGCCGACGAGCGCTCGCCGGTGCGGGGGCTGCTCGACCGGTTGCAGGTCGCCGAGGAGCGCATCCGGCTGTTCCCCAACCAGGCGGCGGCCCTGACCGCGGCGGAGAAGCACCAGGGGATCGCCCCCGCCGTCGCCCACGTCGTCCTCGACGACCCGGACCGCACCGGCCTCGTGCCGCTGTCGGTGCGGGGCACGCCGGTCGAACTGCTGTGGCACGTGACGATGCTCGCCGCCGACCGCCGGACGACCGCGGCTGCCGCGTTCCACCGCTTCGTCGGCACGCCGGCGGCGACCCACGCCATGCACGCGCCGCTGCGCGGCGTGCCGCCGAGCCAGTTCCGCCCGCCCGTCTACGTCACGATCTGGAACTGACCCCGGATCTACGCCAAGGTCGGCGTGAGCAGCCGGGCGGAGCTGCCCGACGGTTGATCGATCCGACCGCTCGTGGTCGGCCCGGGCCGGCCGAGCAGGTACCCCTGCGCGTAGTGGCAGCCGACCTCCTCCAGCATCTGGAGCTGGGAGCGGTCCTCGACGCCCTCGCCGATCACGTAGGTGCCGGTGGCGGCGCTCATGTCCATGAGGCGAGACAGGACCGCGCGTGAGCGGCTCGACGCCAGCGCCTGGGTGGTGACGCTCCGGTCGAGCTTGAGGACGTCGACCGGCAGGGTCAGCGCCGCGAGGGAGGAGCGGACCGTCCCGAAGTCGTCGAGGGCGAGCTGGACGCCGGCGATGTCGCGCAGCCGGGTCAGCGTCCCCGCCAGCCCGTCGGGGTCGAGCCGCAGCGCCTCCTCGGTGAACTCCAGCACGAGGCGCTGCGGGTCGACGTTGGCGTCGGCGACGATCCGGACGACGTCGAGGACGAAGCCCCGCCGGGCGAGGTCGCTGGGGGCGACGTTGACGGTGATCCCCCGCTCGGGTGCGTCGCCCGCCCAGCCGGCGAGACGTTCGAGGCCCCGCTCGAGCACGTGGCGGCTGAGGTTGGGCATGAGCCCGGCGTCCTCGACGGCGCTGAGGAACACGCCGGCCGGCACGCGACGGAGGTCCTGGCGGACCCAGCGCACGAGCGCCTCGTAGCCCACGGGCTGGCCCGTCGCCAGGTCGACGATGGGCTGGAAGTCGAGATCGAACTCGCCGCTCAGGAGCGCCCGTTCGATGGCCGCCGGCGACAGGTCCAGGTCGTCGCGGACGCCGCTCCCGGCCGGCTCGACCCCGACGGGGGCCGGGTCGGCGAGCGAGGACAACAGCAGGTCGTCGGTCGTGCCGGCGTCGTCGACGGCCTCGCAGCGGACGACCCACTGCTCGCCGCGTCGTGTGATGACCGATTCGGGCTCGATGGTCAGCTCGACCGGGACCGTGCCACGGGCGCCGACGAGCTCGCACCGCATGCGCCTCGCCCTCGTCCCGTCGATGGCCCGAAGCTCGTCGAAGAAGCCCTGGCGGTCGACGGGGTTGAGGAAGGCGCCGATGTCGGCGCCGGCGAGCTCGCGGGCGGGGTCCCGAGGAGCGCGTCGGTTTCCCCGCCGGCCAGTCGGATCTGGCCGAGGGTCCCCATCACGAAGGTGCAACCCCTGGCGCGCCGGGCTGTCGCTGCCCGGTCGCTCTCGGAGCCCGCCACGTTCGCCTCCCATCGGCCCGGATCTGTTCCACCCGGGCACCCAATGCCAGATCGTCCGATTCGGGGGCGTTCTTGAGCGCTGCGGCCCAACCCGGCCCCCCGAACCCGGACAGATCGGTCGATCGGCGACGCCTCAGGCGGCGAGGAGGCGCTGGGTGTTCACCCGGATTCGGCCGGCGCGGCGTTGACCATCCAGGGCGTGCCGAACCGGTCGACGCACATGCCGAAGGCGGGCGAGAAGAACGTCTCGCTCAGCGGCGCCCGCACCTCGCCGCCCTCGGCCAGCGCGTCGAACACCCGCTTGGCGTCGCCGGCGTCGTCGGTGGCGTAGTCGACCTGCATGCCCTGCACGGGACCGAAGCCCTCCGCGGTCGGGTCGTCGGACGCCATCAGCAGGTCGTCGCCGATCGTCAAGGCGGCGTGGATGATGAGGTCTTCCTGGCCCGGCGGCACGTCGCCGGGCGCGTCCTTCATCGTGAGCAGGACGAGCTCGCCGCCGAAGATCTCCTGGTAGCGGGTGAACGCCTCGCGGCAGTTGCCGCCGAAGAACAGGTACGGGTGAAAGGACATCGGTTCTCCCAGGTGTGCGTAGGGGATGGAGTCGTACCCGTTTCGACGCCGCGATCGTCCACGACTCATCGCTAGCTTCGGACCGACCGACACGGGGGTTGGGGCATGGCAGACGTCGTCGTCGATGGGGTCCGGCTCGTGTACGAGATGCAGGGCGACGGTCCGCCCGTCCTCCTCATCGCCGGCACCGGGATGCCGGCGGCGATGTGGTCGATGCTGGCGACACCGCACCTGCTCGGAGCGGGCTACTCGGTCGTCGCCTTCGACAACCGCGGCATCGCGCCGTCGGACATCCCGCCGCCGCCGTACACGGTCGAGGAGATGGCCGGCGACGCCATCGGGCTGCTCGAGCACCTCGACCTCGGCCCCGTGGCCGTGCTCGGCGCCTCGCTCGGCGGGACGATCGCCCAGAACGTCGCCTTGCGGCGCCCCGACCTCGTAGGCGCGGCGATCTTCATGGTGGGTGTCGGCCGGGTCTCCGCCCTCGGTGCCGCCACCATCCGCGCCCTGATCGAGCTGCTCGAGCTGCCCTGGCGATCCGCCGCCCGCGATCCTGGCGGCGCTGATGGCCCCGACGCTGCTCGCGCCGCCGGTCTGGGGCGACGACGACGCCGTGGCGGCCGGTCTGGCGATGGGCGCCATGTTCCTCCCGCCGGATCAGTCGGGCCTGCTCGGCCAGTACCACGCCAACCTCTCGTGGGCCGAGACCGACCACCTCGACGAGCTGGCCGCGCTCGACGTGCCGGCCCTCGCCATCGCGGCAGAGTTCTGCACGATCTTCCCGCCCGCGCAGCGTGAAGGCGGCGGTGGCGCGGATGCCGCATGGTCGCTACGTCGAGATCCCCGGCGCCCCCCACGTCGCCCTCGCTCCGGAGTCCCAGGACCTCATCAGCACCGCCTACGTCGACTTCCTGGCCGAGGCCCACCCCGCGCATCGGGCGCGGACCGCCGCTCCTGACTGAATTTGCGGGGTTTTCCGATGTGATCACATCGAAACCCCCGCCGGTTCTGACCGCTACCGTCGGTCGGATGCGGAAGCTCGCCCTCGTCCTCGCTCGCCCTCGCCGCGGTGTCGCTGGCGGCCACGCCCGCCGGCGCCATCACCTACGGGGAGCCCGACGCCGGGGAGCACCCCTACGTCGGGTTCATGATCTTCTTCGTCCCGTCCGAACCGGGCTGGTTCAGCTGCAGCGGCACGCTCCTCGACGCCGACACCTTCCTCACCGCCGGCCACTGCACCTTCGACGTCGGCTTCGACGGCGCCGACGGCGCCCGACGAGCGGCGGCAACGACGTCTGGGTCACCTTCGACGAGACCGAGACCCTCGCCGGGTGGCCGGCCCGGGCCGACTTCCCGGACGAGGCGACCCTCTACGCCGCCCGCAGCGCGTGGCTCAACGCCAACCCCGAGTACACCAAGGGCACGGCGATCCACGCCCCCGACTACGACGACTTCGCCGACTTCCCCGTCACCCACGACGTCGGCGTCGTCGAGCTCGACGAGGACGCGTCCGTCACGACCTACGGCGTGCTGGCGCCGCTCGGTGCCGCCGACACGCTGGCCGGCTCCACCGGCCGCGGCCGCAACGCCGCCACCGTCGAGACGGTCGGCTACGGCATCCAGTCGGTCCAGCCCCACCCGATGGAGATCGAGAGCCGCTTCAAGTCGACCTCGCGCATCGTCGAGGTGAACGGCAACCAGTCCACCGGCGGGAACCTGCACACGTCGAACAACCCGAGCGACGCCGGCGGGCGGGGCGGCTCGTGCTTCGGTGACTCCGGCGGGCCCGTGTTCGTGAACGACACGAACCAGGTCCTCGCCGTCGTGTCGTACGGGCCGAGCGCCACCTGCCACGGCGCCGACTACTCGTGGCGGGTCGACACCGCCGCGGCCCACGAGTTCGTGGGGTCGTTCCTCGACTGAGCGCCGCCGGTTCTGACCGGTACCGGCCGACTGGCCGACCGCATCGGTGGCCTGAGCATCCGTCGAGTGAGACCCGGCCGTCGCCGGCGATGCCAGACTGCGCCGACCGAGGACCCGAGGCAGACGAAAGCGGATGGAACACCGACAGAGCAGCACGATCAGCGTGGTGGTGACCGACATCGTCGGTTCGACCTCCCTCGCCGAGCGGCTCGGCCCCGACCGCTACGACGCCCTGCGCCGCGAGCACTTCGCCACGGTCCGGCGCGCGGTCGCCGCCACGCGGCGGCACCGAGATCAAGAACATGGGCGACGGCCTCCTCGTCGTCTACGCCAGCGCACGCGACGCGCGCTCGACGGCGCCATCGCGCTCCAGCGTGGCGTCGACGCCGCGGCGCGCACCGGTGGCGAGTCCGTCACCATCCGGGTCGGGGTGGCCGCCGGCGACGCCTTCGTCGAGGACGGCGACTACTTCGGGATCCCGGTGGTGGAGGCGGCCCGGCTCTGCACCGCCGCCCGCGGCGGTCAGATCCTCGACCACCACGCTCATCCGGATGCTCGCCGACCGGACGGCCCATCGCCTCTCGCCCGCCGGCGAGCTCGAGTTGAAGGGCCTGAGCGAGCCGGTCGAGGCGTGGGAGGTGGCGTGGGAGGTGGCCGTCGTCGGCCACGACGTGCCGCTGCCCGGCCGGCTGGCCCGGCCCGTCCGCTACGCCTTCGTCGGGCGCGAGCGCGAGCAGACCCGGCTCCTGGCCATGCTCGAGGAGGCGACCGCCGGCGAGGCCCGCCTGGCGATGCTGTTCGGCGAGCCCGGCATCGGCAAGACCAGCCTCGTGGGCGAGGTGGCCCGCACCGCAGGGGCGCAGCAGGCGATCGTGCTCTACGGGCGCTGCGACGAGGACGTCGGCCGCCCCTACCAACCGTTCGTGGAGTGCTTCGACCACCTCGTCACCCACGCCCCCCAGGCGCTGCTCGACGACCACGTCGAGCGGCACGGTGGCGACCTCCTCAACCACCTCGCCGGCTCGCGGGCCCGCCTGCGGGAGCTGCCGGGCCCGGCCGATCGCGACCCCGACGCCGAGCGCGACGCGCTGTTCGCCGCCGCCGTCGACCTCCTCGCCCGCGCCAGCGGGTACGCGCCGATCGTCGCTCGTCCTCGACGACCTGCACTGGGCCGACCGTCCGACGATGCTGCTGCTGCGCCACCTCGTGCTCAGCGAGCACCGCGCCCGCGTGCTGCTGCTGACGACGGCCCGGGAGGACGAGGTGTCGGCGACGGCGCTGGCCGAGATCGGCCCGACCCTGCACCGTGCGCTCCGGCGTCGAGCGGCTGTCGCTGCGGAGGCTCGAGTCCGCCGACACCCGCGCCCTCGTCGAGGCCGCGGCCGGGCATGACCTCGGCCTCGCCGGCGTCTCCGATGTCGTGCACCGCGAGAGCGGCGGCAACCCCTTCTTCGCCGTCGAGCTCCTGCGCCACCTGGCCGAGTCGGGGATGGTCGTGCGCGACGAGGACGGGCAGTGGGTCCAGGCCCACGCCGAGCTCGACCTGCCCGACAACATCCGCGACGTCGTCGCCCATCGCATCGCCCGCCTCGGCGACGACGTCGCCCGCATCCTGGCCGCCGGCGCCGTGCTCGGGCGCGACGTCGAGCTCCGCCTGCTCGAGGCGCTCGTCGACGCCGACAGCGACGCCATCCTCGATGCCTTCGAGCGGGCCGAGGCGGCCCTGCTCGTCCACGAGGTGCCCGGCCAGCCCGGCTGGTTCACGTTCTCCCACGCCATCGTCCAGCACACGCTGTACGACGGGCTCTCGGCCACCCGCAGGGCCCGGATGCACCGCCGGGCCGCCGAGGCGCTCGAAGGGCTGCACCCCACGAGCCGCACGGCCGAGCGGGCGCACCACTGGATGGTCACCGCCGCCGGCCGCGACCCCGACGACCGGCGCCGCGCCGCGGCCGCGGCCGAGGCGGCCGGCGCCGAGGCCGCGGAACGACTGGCGCCCGACGAGGCCTGCCGCTGGTACGGCCGGGCCCTCGAGCTCCGGGACGGCGACGACGACCGCACGCTCGGCGACCTGCTCCTGGCCCTCGGCGCCGCCCAGCGGCAGGCGGGCCAGCCCGCCTTCCGCGACACGCTGCTGCGAGCGGCCCGCCTCGGGCACGACGCCGGCGACACCGAGCTGTTGGTCGCGGCGGCCCGGTTGAACAACCGGGGCATCCAGAGCGGCCTCGGGACCGTCGACCACGACCGGGTCGAGGTGCTGCGCTGGGCCCTCGACGCCGTACCGGCCGACGACGACGGCAACCGCGCCCACCTGCTCGCCCTCCTCGCCCTCGAGCAGCTCTACGGCTTGGGCTACGACGACCGGGCCGCGCTGGTGGCCGAGGCGGTGGCGCGGGCGCGGCGGGCCGGCGACGAGACGCTGCTGCGGGTCCTCAACCTCGTGCACAACGCGGTGAAGTCGCCCGCGCTCGCTCTCCGAGCGGGTGAAGACGACGGCCGAGGCGCTCGCCCTCAGCGACCGCCTCGGAGAGCCCGTCGACCGCTACTGGGCCATCGACCAGCGCGTCCGCACCCTCGGCGAGGTCGGCGACCTGGCCGAGATCGACCGCCTGCTCGACGAGGCCGAGGGCCTGGCCCGCACCTTGGCCCGTCCCGTGCTGCTCTACATGGTGTCGATGCACCGGACGTGCCGGGCCATCCTCGGCGGCGACCTCGACAAGGCCGAGAGCTGGGCCGAGGCGACGCACCAGGTCGGCATCGACTCCGGTCAGCCCGAGGCCCGGGCCATGTTCGGCGCCCACCTGCTGCGCATCCGACGCGAGCAAGGTCGGGGCGAGGAGGTCATCGACCTCCTCGAGGCGGTGGCCGCGGCCAACGAGACGCTGGCCGCCCTCCGCGGCTCGCTCGCCAACCTCCACGTCGTGAGCGGCGATCGCGCCCGGGCCGTCGAGCTGCTGCGGGCCCAGGACGCGCTCGGCTACGACTCGATCCACGAGGACAACCTGTGGGTCTCCGCCATGGCCGAGTGGGGCGAGGCGGCCGCGGCGGTGGGCGACACCGACGCCGCGGCGTCGATCCTGGCGCTCGTCACCCCCTTCCGCGGCGTCCACGTCCACAACGGGGCGACCGGCGCCGGGCCCGTCGACCGCGTCGTCGGGCTCCTCCTCGGCACGCTCGGCCGGACCGAGGAGGCGGTGGCCGCCTTCGTGGCCGCCGAGGACCAGGCCCGCGCCGCCGGCCTGCCCATCTACGAGGCCCACGCCCTCGTCGGGAGGGCGCGCCTCCTCGCCGCGTCGGGCGACCCTGCGGCCGCGCGGGCGCTGGCCGCCAAGGCCATCGCCATCGCCGAGCCCCTCGGTGCCGGCCTCGCCGCCCGCGAGGCCAGGGCCGTCGCACGAGGCGGGCGGGATGAGCGCCGGTCACAAGACGAGGGTCGCCGTGCTCGGCGGCGGGGCCGGGGCCATGGCTGCGGCGTTCGAGCTGCTCCGCACGCCGGAGCGGCGCCAGGCGCTCGACGTGACGATCTACCAGATGGGTTGGCGCCTCGGCGGCAAGGGCGCCAGCGGCCGCAACCAGAAGCGCGGCCAGCGCATCGAGGAGCACGGCCTGCACCTCTGGTTCGGCTTCTACGACAACGCCTTCCGCGTCATGGGCGACGCCTACGCCACCGTCGACCGCCCGCCGACGGCGCCGCTCGCCACGTTGTGGAAGGCGTTCGCGCCGTGCCACCAGATCGTGCTGTACGACCGGTACGACGGGCAGTGGAGCTCGGAGTACTTCGACGTGCCGACCGACGACCGCAAGCCGGGCCACTCGCCGCCCACCGGCGTGCTCCCCGGCCACATCATCCACGAGACCGTCCGCTACCTCGACGGGCGATGGCGATCGATCGCCGGCGGCGCGGTGGGTCTCATGGTCGAAGCGGTCGACAAGGTCTTCGACGAGGTCCAGACGCACACGGCGCGCCGCCGCGCCGGCCAGGACCTCGTGGCCCACGAGATCGACGAAGCGATCGCCGAGGCGCTCAAGGTCGCCCGCGCCCTCGTGTGGCACCACGTCAAGGACCACCTCGACCACGCCGAGGCCCGCCACTTCTTCCAGCTGCTCGACATCGTGACCTCGGCGTGGTGCGGGATCGTCGCCGAGCGCGTCTTCGAGCGGGGCTTCTACGGTCATCGACGACCGCGACTTCCAGCGGTGGCTGGCCCAGCACGGCGCCTCCGACGTCACCGTCGGGACCGGCGACCAGGGTGCCGGCGCCCTCCGCGGCTTCTACGACCTCGTCTTCGCCTACGCCGACGGCGACACGGCCCAGCCCGACCTGGCCGCCGGCCGCGCCCTCCAGGCGCTGCTCAAGATCGGGTTCGACTTCAAGGGTTCGATCATGTGGCGGATGCAGGCCGGCATGGGCGACGTCGTCTTCGGGCCGTTCTACGAGGCTCTCGGTGAAGCTCGGAGCCGACGTCCAGTTCTTCCACCGGGTGACCGGCCTGCGCCTCGACCCCACGGGCACCGCCGTCGCCGGCGTCGACCTCGTCCGCCAGGCCGAGGTCGCCCACCCGCCGTACCAGCCGCTCTACCCGGTCAACGGGCTGCCGTCATGGCCGAACCAGCCGCTGTGGGAGCAGCTGGTCGACGGCCCCGCGCTCGCCGGCGCCGGCGTCGACTTCGAGGTGCCCTGTCCGCTGCCGGGTGACGTGCCCGTGACCCTGGAGGCTGGGCCGCGACTTCGATGTCGTCGTCCTCGCCATCCCGACGCCGGCGCACCGCGAGCTGTGCGCCGAGCTCATCGCTGCGAACGCGGGCTACGCCGCCATGGTCGACTCGCACCGCTCGGTGGCGACGCAGGCGTTCCAGGTGTGGTCGACCGCCGCCGAACCCGACCTCGGGTGGCCGTTCCCGGTCGAGGCGGTGGCTTCGGCCTACGTCGAGCCGCTCGACACCCTCTGCCCGATGCCGCAGCTGCTCGTCCGCGAGGACTGGCCGAAGGGCGCGGTCAACAGCATCTGGTACGTCTGCGGCGTGCTCGCCGACGCCGAGCCGTGGCGCTGCGGCGGCGACGACCGGCGCACCGAGGCCGAGCGCAACGCCGTCGCCTGGCTGCAGGACGACGCCGCCGTCCCCTGGCCGAAGACCAGCGTCGACGGGTCGTTCGACTGGCGGCTGCTCGCCGGGCCCGGCGACGACCGGACGGGCCCCGCCCGGTTCGCGTCCCAGTACTGGCGGGCGAACGTGACGCCGAGCGAGCGCTACGTGCGGACCCCGCCGAAGTCGGTCGAGAAGCGCCTGTGGCCGGGCGCGTCGGGGTTCTCGAACCTGGCCCTCGCCGGCGACTGGACCCGCAACTTCATCGACGGCGGCTGCGTCGAGGCCGCCGTCATCTCCGGCCTCCTCGCCGCCCGCTTCGTGCTCGGCGAGGCGGGCGTCACCGACGCACCGGTCGTGATCGACGGCGAGAACACCTGGCTCCTGGAGGGCAGTTGAACCGATTCATCGACTTCGGTGGCATGACCACCTTCCCCGGCCCCTACGACTGCGCCGGGACGAAGCTGTGGGGGTGGTTCGCCGAGGCCGACCACGCCAAGCTCGACGCCCTGTGCCGGGAGGTCTTCGCCGGCGCCACCGGCGGGGCGATCGACTACCGACCCCTCGGCCAGTACGTCATGGTGACCTTCGGCGACATCGCCAACGTGCGGCCGGTGCCCGAGCCCTACCACTCGATGGGCGTGCTCGACGAGACCCAGGCCGCCATCTGGGTCCCCGTGGTCCGCGTCGAGGACGAGGGCGGCCGGCCGACGGCGGTCAGCCTGTCGTTCTGGGTGCCGTTCATCTGGCTGGCGAACGCCATGTCCTTCGCCACCGGTCGCGAGGGGGCGGGGTGGGCCAAGACGTGGGGCGTTCCCACGATGCCGGCGTCGCAGGACGACCCGCAGCGGTTCTCCCTCGACGTGTTCGGCATGGACTACAGCCCGACGAGCCGCCCGGCGATGCACACCCTGCTCACCGTCGAGCCGATCGGGCCGGCCACCGGCGAGCGCAAGGAGTACGACAGCATCGCCGACATCGCCCGCCACGTCGGGCCCCACCTCTTCGGCCACCACGGCCAGGATCCCGACCCCGAGGTCCACTACGGCTGGCGCTTCGACGTCTCCCTGCTGCACGACGCCATCGCCCACGGCCTGCCGGAGGTGTTCCTCAAGCAGTCGCGCTCGGCCCACGACGGCACCCAGGCCGACCTCCAGGAGGTCGTCACCTCGCAGGCGACGGTGCGGGCGCTGCACGGCGCAGGACTCGAGCAGGAGCACCAGCTGACGGTGAACCACCTCGACACCCACGACCTCGCCGGGCAGTTGGGGCTCGAGTCGCAGACGCTGAAGTTCGGCTACTACGTCGAGATGGACTTCGTGCAGGAGGTCGGCGTCGTCGCCTGGCCACCGGGCGGGTGATCCGCTCCGGCGTCGACCCGGCGCGGGGGTTGACGACCGCCGAGGTCGCCGAACGGCGGGAGCGCGGCCTCGTCAACGTCGTCACCGACGACTCCCGGCGCACCGTCGCCGACATCGTCCGCTCGAACGTCCTCACCCGCTTCAACGCCATCCTCGGCACGCTGCTCGTCGTCATCCTCGCCGCCGGCGAGTACCGCGACGCCCTCTTCGGCATCGTGCTCGTCACCAACGCGCTCATCGGCATCGTGCAGGAGCTCCGGGCCAAGCAGACCCTCGACCGCCTGGAGGTCGTCAGACGCGCCGCGCATCCGCGTCGTCCGCGACGGCGACACCGACGAGGTCGCCACCGAGGACGTCGTGGCTCGGCGACGTGGTCGAGCTCGGCCCCGGCGACCAGATGCCGGTCGACGGCGTGGTCCTGACCGCCGCCGGGCTCGAGGTCGACGAGTCGCTCCTGACCGGCGAGAGCGAACCGGTGCACAAGGCGTCCGGGCGACAGGTGCTGTCGGGCAGCTTCGTCGCCGCCGGCAGCGGCCGCATTCGAGGCCACCGAGGTCGGGCGCCGACGCCTACGCCGCGCAGCTGGCGAAGGAGGCGAAGAAGTTCACGCCCGTGCGATCGGAGCTGCGCGACGGCATCAACACGATCCTCCGGGTCGGCAGCTGGCTGCTGCTGCCCGTCGGCGTCCTGCTCGTCATCTCCCAGGTGCGCAGCACCCACGAGCTCAGCGACGCGCTCGCAGCTCGGTCGCCGGGCGTCGGCGCCATGGTCCCCGAGGGCCTCGTGCTGCTCACGAGCGTCGCCTTCGCCGTCGGCGTCACCCGCCTCGGCCGGCGGCAGGTGCTGGTGCAGGAGCTGCCGGCGATCGAGGTGCTGGCCCGCGTCGACGTCGTCTGCCTCGACAAGACCGGCACGCTCACCGAGGGCGCCCTCGTCGTCACCGGCATCGAGCGGCCCGACGGCGCGCCGGCCGGCGACGACGTGATCGACGCCCTCGGTGCGCTCGCGGCCGCCGACCCAGCCCGAACGCCGAGCCTGCGGGCCATCGCCGCGGTCAGCCGCGACCCCGCGGTGGACGCTCGACCGACGCCGTGCCGTTCTCGTCGGCCCGCAAGTGGAGCGCGGCCACCTTCGACGGCCGAGGGACCTGGTTCCTCGGCGCGCCCGACGTCCTGCTCGACCGACGAGCGACCCGCTGCCGCGAGCGGCGTCGAGGCGCTCGCCGCCACGGGCTGCCGGGTCATCCTGCTCGCCGTCGGCCGACGGCCCGGTCGGCGAGGAGCCTCCCCGCCGCGCTCGACGCCGGCCGCCCTCGTGCTGCCTCGAGGAGCGCATCCGTCCCGACGCCGCCGACACGCATCGCCTACTTCGCCGCCCAGGGCGTGGCGGTGAAGATCATCTCCGGCGACAACCCCATGACGGTCGGCGCGGTGGCGGAGAGGTCGGCGTGCCCGAGCGCCGACCGCCCGGTCGACGCCCGCACGCTGCCCGAGGACCAGGACGAGCTGGCCGACGTGCTCGAGGAGCACTCGGTGTTCGGGCGGGTCACGCCGCACCAGAAGCGGGCCATGGTGCACGCCCTCCAGTCGCCGCGGCCACGTGGTCGCCATGACCGGCGACGGCGTCAACGACGTGCTCGCGCTGAAGGACGCCGACATCGGCGTGGCCATGGGCTCGGGCAGCGGCGGCGCGCCGCGCCGTCGCCCGGTTCGTGCTCCTCGACAACTCCTTCGCCTCGTTCCCGTCGGTCGTGGCCGAGGGCCGCCGGGTCATCGCCAACGTCGAGCGGGTGGCGAACCTGTTCCTCACCAAGACGTTCTACGCCATGTTCCTCGCCGTCGCCGTCGGCATCGGCCAGCAGCCCGTTCCCGTTCTTCCCCCGCCACCTCACGATCATCTGCGAGCCTCACCATCGGCATCCCGGCGTTCTTCCTCGCCCTCGCCCCGAACGAGCGAGCGCAGCCGGCCCGGGCTTCCTCGGCCGGGTCGCTGCGCTTCGCCATCCCGGCCGGCGCCGTCGCCGCCATCGCCACCTTCGCCGCCTACGCCGTCGCCGGGGACGAGACGAAGACGAGCCTCGTCCAGGAGCGGACGGTGGCCGTCATCGTCCTGTTCCTGGTGGCGTCCGTGGGTGCTGGTGATCCTCGCCCGGCCCTTCAACGAGTGGAAGGCAATGCTCGCTGCGTCGATGGCGGCGCTCTTCGTCGTCGTCCTGGCGACGCCCGGCATCCGGGAGTTCTTCGAGCTCGGCCTGCCCTCGACCGTGCTCGTGCTCGCCGCCATCGGCATCGCCGCCATCGCCGTCGGGCTGCTCGAGCTCGGCTGGCAGCTCGCCGGCTGGCAACGCCGCCGCCATGAACTTCCGGATGGGCGGGGAGAACCGTCGTGATCACAACGAAAGGCACCGCCGGTTCTGACCGGCTGGCAGGATTCGGGCATGGCGATCACCGGCGTCCATGCCCTCCTGTACACCCCCGAGCCGGAGGCCGTGCGCACCATCCTCCGGGACGTGTTCGGCTGGAAGCACGTCGATGCCGGTGAGGGCTGGCTGATCTTCGCCCTGCCGCCGGCCGAGCTCGGCGTCCACCCCAGCGAGGGCCCGACGTTCGAGAGCGGCGTCCGCCATCAGATCGCGCTGATGTGCGACGACATCGCCGCTACCGTCGCCGACCTCCGCGGCCGCGGCATCGAGGTGCGCGGCGAACCGGTCGACGAGGGCTTCGGCATCACCACCACCGTCGTCCTCCCGGGCGAGCTCGAGGTGATGCTCTACGAGCCGAGGCACCCGACGGCGATCTGAGGCGACCACGACGAGGATGGACGTCGCGACCGTCGCCCTGGGGAGCGGACCGACGTTGTCGTACGCGGTGCAGGGCGACCCCTCGGGTCCGGCGCTGGTGCTGCTGCCGGGGCCGACCGATTCGTGGTGGTCCTACGGGCCGGTGCTCGAGCGGCTCCCGCCGTCGATCCGGACCGTCGCCGTCTCCCACCGCGGCCACGGCGACTCCGAGAAGCCGGCGACCGGCTACCGAATCGAGGACTTCGCGGGTGACGTCGTGCCCCTGCTCGACGCCCTCGGCATCGAGCGGGCGGTGCTGGCCGGGCATTCGGGCTCGTGCCTGGTCGCCCGCCGTGTCGCCATCGACGCACCGGAGCGGGTCACCGGCCTGGTGCTCGAAGCCTCACCGACCACGCTCGCGGGCGACCCGGGGCTCGAGGCGTTCGTGGCGTCGATCGCGTCCGAGCTGCGCGACCCGATCGACGCCGCATTCGCACGGTCCGTCGTGGTCGACACGTCCACCGACGAGCTCGCGCCCGAGCTGCTCGACCGGCTGGTGGGCGAGCTCCTCAAGGTCCCGGCGCGGGTGTGGCACGAGACGTTCGCCGGGCTGCTGCGGTACGACGACACCGCCGAGCTCGGTCGCATCACGGCGCCGACGCTGTTGATCTGGGGCGACGCCGACGCGCTGGTCGGCCGGGAGATGCAGGACGAGCTGACGCGACGCCTGCCCGACGCCGAGCTGCTCGTGTACGCCGGCGTCGGCCACACGCCGCGGTGGGAGGACCCGGCGCGCTTCGCATCCGACGTCGCCGCGTTCGTCGAGCGACGACAACGGCCACGGCCCCGCTAGCCCCCGGCCGCCCTCCCGACGTCGAGGACGTGGAAGCCCCACGGCGGGAGCTGGACGTAGAGCCCTTCGCCGGCGATCTCGTCGCCGTCGCGCTCGAACTCGTCGCCGGAGAGCAGGTCGTCGAGCCGCCACGTCGGCCCGGCGAGGTCGGCCCACGGCAGGTGGACCGCGGCGCCGCGGCCGGCGCGTCGGCGTGGTTGACGACGACGAGCGGTCGCGCGTCCGTCGTCCGTCCAGCACCACGTCAGCAGCTGCTCGCAGCTCTGGTCGTCCGGCCAGCCGCTCGCCGTCGCACAGCGCCCAGTCGCCCGCGCCGCACCGGGCGCGGCGGCGGCGATCAGCCGCAGGTGGAAGGCGCGCAGGTCGCTCGTCGACCGGCTCGACCGGGCCGGCGGCCGAGGAACACCGGCAGCCGCACCCGCCAGCCCTCGAACTGGCCCTCGTGCCACAGCGTGGCGCCGGGCAGCGTGGCGACGGCGACCGCGGCGGCCCGCTCCGGCTGCGGGCGCGAGCTCGGCCGCGGCCCGCGGCTCGTCGTGGTTCTCGATGAAGCGCACGAGGCCGGCGCTGGTAGTCGAGGTCGGCGTCGAGGTGGCCGCGGACCGCGGCCGGGCCCTCGTGGAGCGAGCCGGTCGTAGAGGCGCTTGTCGTAGCAGTGGTCGAAGCCGAGCTGCTGGAGGTCGCCACTCCAGGTCCCAGTAGGCCTCGGCGACGAAGAGGAAGTCGGGGTGGACGGCGCGGACGGCGCCGATCACCTCGGTCCAGTACTCCTCGGTCGGGCGGCGGCGCCGGCCCGTCGCCCCAGGTGCGGGCGAACACGTCGTTGAGCAGCAGCATCGCCATGTCGCAGCGCACGCCGTCGGCCTGGTCGCCGATGTCGATCAGCGTGTCGGCCGCGGCCCGCGCGCAGCCCGGGGGCGAAGGCGTTCGAGCTGGGCGACGTCGGGCCACGGCGGGAAGTACGGGTCGCGGCCGCGGGCGATGACCGCGTCGCCGACGGCGAGGAACGCCGCCGGGATCGCCGGCGAGGTCGTCGGCGCGTGCCCTGGACGAAGTACTCGGGGTGCTCGGTGAGCCAGGGGTGGTCGGGGGCGACGTGGTTCGGCACGAAGTCGACGAGCGAGGCGCACGCCCGCGCTCGGCGAGCGCGGCCCGGGCGGCGGCCAGGCCGGCGCGGCCGCCGAAGCGCGGGTCGACCTCGTAGCCGGCGGATGCAGTAGGCCGAGCCGATGACGTCGGCCTCGGTGAGGTCGGGCAGCGCGGCGCGGAACGACGCCATCTGCTCGGGCGTGTCGAGCGCCAGCCGCACGCCGGCCGGGCTGCGCTCCCACACGCCCATCAGCCACACGGCGTCGACGCCGGGCGGGGTCACCGCGTCCCACTCGGCGTCGGGCACGTCGGCCAGCGTCGTCGCGCGCGCCCCGCGCGCTGGCGCCGACGTCGTGGAGCCAGGCCGCGGTGTTGAGCTCGTAGATGACCGGGTGCGCCGGCCACGGCCCGCTCACGCGCTCGGTCCTCGATGAACAGCGACGTTCCCGCGCGGCCCGTCGGCCAGCAGGTCCTCGGGCTGCAGGTAGCCGAGCACCTGGATGATCCGGGCGACGAGCCCGGTCCAGCCCGGTCTGGTGGCTGGCGCCGAGGCCGGCGCCGTTGTCGCCGTGGAAGTACTCGTAGAACAGGAGCAGGTCCTTCCAGTGCGGGTCGGTCTGGAACCGCTCGGTGCCGCCGTACACGGGCCGGCGGCCGTCGGCGTCGGGCAGGAAGATCGACGACGAGCCGCCGGCCGATCTCCGTCGCCACCTCGAACAGCGTGCACTGGCGGCCCGAGCCGGTCGGGCACTCGACCGTGAAGTCGTCGCCGTAGTACGCGTACAGGTGCAGCAGGCCGCGCAGCACGAGGTAGTTGACCGGGAACCACACCGGGCCGCGCCAGTTCGAGTTGCCGCCGAACATCCCGGTGTCGGACTCGGCCGGCAGGTAGCCGACCTCGTAGCGCTGGCCGTGGACGTCGAGGCGGTACGGGTGGTCGGCGTGGTAGCGGCGACAGCGCCCGCAGGCCGTGCGGGCTGAGGAACTCGTCCTCGTCGAGCATGCGGGCGAGGACGCGGCGCAGCTTGGTCTCGTCGAGCACGGCCAGCATCCGCCGGCCGTTGACGCCCGGGCACGGCGGGCGTCGTGGATGGTGGCGAGCAGCTCGGGCATGGCCTCGATCCGGCGGCGCAGCCGGGCCAGCGAGCTCGTCGCTGACCTCGGTCGCCCTCGATGGGCAGGACCGTCGTCGCGCACAGCGGCAGCAGCCCGACCATCGAGCGCACCTTGAGCCGCTGCGCCTGGCCGTCGGGCAGCCGCAGCACGTCGTAGAAGAAGCCGTCCTCCTCGTCCCACAGCTCGTCCTGGTTGTCGCCGATGCGGTCCATCGCCGCGGCGATGAACAGGAAGTGCTCGGCGAACTTGAGCACCATGTCCTCGTACAGCGGGTCGTGCTGGGACAGCTCGAGGGCGATGCCGAGCATGCACTGGGCGAAGAACGCCATCCACGCCGTGCCGTCGGACTGCTCGAGGCTGCCCGCCGGTCGGGCAGCGGCGGCGCTGCGGTCGAACACGCCGATGTTGTCGAGGCCGAGGAAGCCGCCCTCGAACACGTTGCGACCGGTCGGGTCCTTGCGGTTGACCCACCACGTGAAGTTGACGAGCAGCTTCTGGAACGCGCTCTTCAGCCAGGCGACGTCGCCCGCGCCGCGCTGCTCGAGCTCGGTCTCGTAGACGAGCAGCGTGGCCCAGGCGTGCACCGGCGGGTTCACGTCGCTGAAGTTCCACTCGTACGCCGGCAGCTGACCGCTCGGGTGCAGGTACAGCTCGCGCAGCATCAGCTCGAGCTGGGCCTTGGCGAAGTCGATGTCGACCATCGCCAGCGCCACGGTGTGGAAGGCGAGGTCCCACGACGCGTACCACGGGTACTCCCACGTGTCGGGCATCGAGATGACGTCGTCGTTGACCATGTGGAACCAGCTCGCGGTTGCGGACGTCGCGGCCGCTCGCCGTCGCGCAGCGGGTGGACGTGGTGCTCCTCCAGCCAGCGGTCGAGGTCGAAGAAGTAGTGCTGCTTGCTCCACAGCATCCCGGCCAGCGCCTGGCGCATCACCGTCGGCCTCGTCGGGCGTCGTCGCCGCGGGCGTGATCGACGGCGTAGAACTCGTCGGCCTCGGCGACGCGCGCGGCGAACACGTCGTCGACGTCGCGCCGAGTCGAGCGGCGGCGCGTCCGGCGCGGCACAGCCGCAGGTGCACGACCTGGCGCCGCCCGGCGCGGCACGTCGAGCACGTAGTAGCGCGGCCGCCTTGGTGCCGGTGCGCGCCGGGTTCACCGCGTCGGCGCGGCCGTGACGACGTAGTCGTGGAACGCGTCCTTCACGTACGGCGTCGCGTTGGGCGTGCCCCAGAGCCGCTCGCTGTTCGTCTCGTTCTCGGTGAACAGCAGCGTCGGGTCGCCCGTCGCAGCGCAGCTCGCAGCGTCGCCGAGGTCGGGGTGCTCGGCGGCGATGGCCGTCCGCGGCCGTCGGCGGCGGCCTGCAGCGACGCCCTTGGGCTCGCCCATCCACCACGTGTTGCGGAACCACAGCGTCGGCAGCAGGTGGACCGTCGCCGGCGTCGGCGCCGCGGTTGGCGAGCGTGATGCGCACGAGGATGTCGTCGGGCGCGGCCTTGGCGTACTCGACGTCGACGTCGACGTAGCGGTCGTCGTCGAACACGCCGGTGTCGAGCAGCTCGTACTCCAAGTCGAGCCGGCCGCGGGCCCGGTTCGTGGCCACGAGGTCGTCGTAGGGGAACTCGGCCAGCGGGTAGCGGTAGCGGTACTTCAGGTACGAGCTCGTCGGCGTGGCGTCGAGGTAGAAGTAGTACTCCTTCACGTCCTCGCCGTGGTTGCCCTCGGCGTTGGTCAGGCCGAACATCCGCTCCTTGAGGATCGGGTCGACGCCGTTCCACAGCGGCGACCGCGAAGCACAGGCGCTGGTGGTCGTCGCAGAGCCCGGCGATGCCGTCCTCGCCCCACTTGTAGGCCCGGGACCGGGCCTGGTCGTGGCGTGAAGTAGCTCCACGCGTCGCCGTTGTCGCTGTAGTCCTCGCGGACGGTGCCCCACTGGCGCTCGCTCAGGTACGGGCCCCATCGCTGCCACGGGACCCCGCTCCGGGCCTCCTCGAGCCGGTCTGCTTCCGCTCCGCCAACCATGCACCACCCTCCGGATTCGGAGGGTGTGTGTAGCACCGTGCGTCGCCGGTGGTCCTACTGCGGTGGGCCGCCGGGCACGGCGACGTCCACCCACACCAGGCGGTGGTCAGAGCTCGGGAACGGGAAGTCGCCCACGAGGCGGAAGAGCGGATCCGCCTGCGATCGGCCAGAACACGGCGCTGTCGAGGATCCGCAGTGGCCTCGACGGCAGCACGTAGTCGGCGCGCAGGTTCCCGGCGCCGGCTGTCGGCGAAGTCGGCGGTGTCGAAGCGCGGGGTCGCTCCGGTGCTCGAGGTTGATGCCGCCCTGGCGCTCGGGGCGTCGACGGCGCCCTCGCTCTCCGGCGTCACCGACGTGTTCACCCGCGGATGCTCGATGAGCTGCTGGATGGCGCCGGGGATGCTGTCGCCGTCGAGGGGGTCGGAGTTCTGGTCGCCGGCGATGACGAACCGGGCGCCCGCGGGCCAGCCCGCCGCGGCCGCCTTCGTCGTCGTAGATGTAGGCGGACGTCGGCCCGGGCGTGACGTAGTCGGCCCAGAACCGGATCTCGTCGAAGTTCCGGGTGCCGTTGCGGTCCTCGGGGCCGTCGAACACCGGCGGCGTCGGGTGGCTGACCAGGAAGTGCACGGTGCGGCCGTCGACGTCGATGGGCAGGTCCCAGTGCGACTTCGACGACAGGCGGAAGACCTCGAGCTCGGCGGGCGAGTACCAGTCGGCGGGCGCCGGAGTGGCGGGATCGTCGGGCAGCAGGGCGCCGGGCATGTCGGCCCAGCGGAACAGCTGGAAGGTCCGGACGTCGTCGACGTCGATCGGGTACATCGAGTACACGGCCATCCCGAACTGGCCGGGGAAGAACCCGAAGCCGAAGGCGTCGTCGGGCCCGCCGATGGCGCCGTTGTTGTTGAGGTCGAAGCCCGACGGGATGCCGGTGTTCGACGGCGCGACGAACCGGTACGGGTACTCGATGGCGGCGGCGCCGTTGTGCGGCACCGACGAGGTAGTTGTCCTGGAACAGGTCGGCTGCCTCTTCGTCGGCGTAGAAGTCGAACTCGTTGATCAGCAGCACGTCGGGCCGCACCCGCTGGATGATCTCGGCCACCGTCGCCGCCTGGGCGTTGTTCGGCGTCGACAGGTCGGTGATCAGCTGGCCGGCGAAGTTGCGGTTGAGGGAGGCGTTGAAGGTGGCGAAGCGCACCTCCGCCGGCGCCTGGCCCGGCGCCGGTGCCGCCGACGTCGGCGGCAGCGGGTACGGCGACGGCCACGCCGATGAGGAGCACGGCCGCGGCGAGCAGGCGGCTGGGACCGACGTTTCGCATGTGGTCACCTCGTGGTGAGGCCCGCGCCGCGCCGACCGTAGCGCCGGTGAAGCCGGCCGGGTCGAGGACCGTCCGTGATGACCGAGCGAGGTCACCACGAAGGGTGAACTCGGACACTCGTGCCTCGAGGCCCCGAGAATCGGTCGCCAACCCGGCGAACCGGCGAAGTCGGGACGTCGCCGACAACCGTGCGACAGGACTTGTCTGTACCTCGACGAACACGTACCGTGGTCACCGATAGCGGGCGAAGCTTTGATCTGCGAGCGTCACTTGGTCGCCTCAACTCGCAGGGAGCCACTGGCGAAACCGGCGCCCCAGCCGAGAATCATCCGTCGGGTGCCGGTGACTGCTGGGAGGCGTGGTGGGCCGACGCCGTGGGGACGTCGAGGGGGGCGCAACCCTCGTGGAGTTCGCCCTCATCGCGCCCCTGTTGATCCTGCTCCTGTTCGGCATCATCGACTTCGGCTGGGCGTTCAGCCAGAACGTCGACCTCAAGCACGCAGCGCGGGAGGGCAGCAGGCTGGCCGCCGTCAACGCCGGCACGGGCGCCGACCCGGCGGCCCGCCGCACCGATCTGCTCGCCCAGATCCAGGAGCGCGCCACCCAGCTCAACGACAGCGAGACCGCCATCTTCATCGCCCTCCAGGACGACGACGGCGACGGCGACTTCGGCGAGCGGGGCGAGAGCGTGGTCGTCTGCATCCGCTACCCGCTGCGGTCGCTGAGCGGGCTGTCGGCGCAATTCATGTCCGGCGATCTGTCGACGAGAGCCGTCATGCGCATGGAGCAGATCGCCACGTTCAGCTCCGGCGGTACGACCGCCCCGGCGTGGGGGTCGTCGACATGCACGATGTGAGGCGGCGCGACCGAGAAGGCGGCGTGGTCCTGGTGGTCGTCGCCCTGGCGCTGACGGTGCTCATGATCTTCGCCGCCTTCGCCATCGACCTCGGGGCGGCGCGGACGGCCCGCCGCAAGAGCCAGGGGACGGTCGACGGCGGCGCGCTGGGTGGTGGGCAGCTCCTCGTGACCGAGACCGGCACGCTCACGGGCACGACCGCGGCAGCCATTGCCGACGAGGTCATCGCCGTGACCTACAGCAACCTCACGGGCGACGGATCGATGACCGACGCCGGGTCGTTGACACCGGCGCAGTGGCGCACCCGGTTCGAGTCGTGCACCGACCCCGACCGCAACGTCGCCCGGTTCCCCACCCCGTCGACCGTGAGCGACTGCATCTCGTTCAACAGCGCCATGACACGGGTGCGGGTCCGCCTCCCCGACCTGAACCTGTCGACGTTCTTCGCCACGGTGATCGGCATCGACACGCTGCGCGTGCACGCCGAGGCCGAGGTCGAGCTGGTGCCGTCGAACGCGGGCGGTGTGCTGCCCTTCGGGCTGCTCGCCGGGAACAGCCAGAGCGAGGTGTGCCTCAAGAGCGGCTCGCAGCCGACCTTGCCCCCGTGCGACGGTCCCATCACCGGCAACTTCGGCACCGTCGACATCAACTTCTACGGCAACCCCGTGCTCGGCACGCCGTCGGCCTGCACCGGCTACCCGAACACGCGGCTCGAGGTCAACATCGCCCTCGGCATCGACCACCTGATGAGCACCTACGTGTCCGGGACGCCGACCCACGAGGAGGTCGCCTGTCCGGACCTCGCCATCCACCCGAACCAACTCGACGGCATCACCGGCCTCCGCACCCACACCCTCGACTTCGGGCTGATCGACGGCCTGAGCCTCGACGGCCATCCGATCGAGGGCCGTCTGAGCAGAGGCCCGTGGGCGACGGCCAACGTCCGCAGTGGCTCCCCGCGGATCGATGACAAGCCGCTGTGGGCCTTCCTCGACCCGGGCCTGACCGACACGGAGGCTCCGCCCGAGTGCCGGCCCAGCGTCACGACGATCACGACCAAGGCGCAGATGGCGACGTGCCTCGACGCCTACAAGCGCCGGCGGCTTCACGGGCGTGCTGTTCGACGCCGACCTCGACGGCGTCGCCGGACCCGACCTCCTCCGGTCGCCGCGGCTGGTGTGGGTACCCCGGTTCCACCAGACGATCTGGGGCCCGGGGCAGTCCGACCCCTACAACATCGCCAGCTTCCAGCCCGTGTTCCTGCAGACGCTCTACTTCTCGTGCAGCTCAGGGCCCGCGGGGTGCCAGGGCGTGTCCGATCCCGGCGAAGCCGGCAGTCGGCCTGCCGGTCAACCACAACCGCAACCTGGAGGCGCTCACCGCGCTCGCCGTCACCAACGGGATGCTTCCCCAGGCGGTGATCGATCAGGGCCCGAACGGGCCGCCGGTGTACACGCTCGTGCTCCGACGCTGACGACGGGCTACGGATCGGAGGCGGTCGACGCCGACCGCCCGGCGCCGGTCGGCGCGATCCCGCCGAACCATGCCGCCGCCAGCAGGGCCACGACGCCGGCGGCGACGAACACCGAGGTCATCGCCCCCCACCACGTGAACTTCTCCGTGCCGGCGATGGCGAGCTCGCCCGGATCGGCCGGGTCGGCGTGCACCATGACGGTGGCGCCGAAGTCGACCCCGTCCGCGCCTCGCCGGATCCCGATGTCGTGCTCCACGCCGCCGATGGACACCCGCACGATCGTCTCGAACTGCTTCGTGTGCATCAGCCGGGTGACGGTGGCCGGACGGCCCGGCTGCTCGGCGATGATCTCGGCGTAGTCCTGCCGCTCGGCCGCGTCGATCTCCCGGGCGACGACGAAGAGGACGAGGGCGACGCCCGCCACCGCGATGGCGACGAAGAACCGCGTCGACCGCACCCGAGCCACGATGTCACGCCGGCGATCACGACCACAGCGACGGCGTTCGTGCGCCCCGATTTGCCCCTTGACCAGGGGAACGACAGGGGTGTAACCTACGAACGTGCGTTCGGTTGCCGAGCTCGAGAGGGTCGTCGACGAGCTCCACGGCGTCGATCTCGGCGAGCTCACCGACGCCGAGATCGAGGACCTCGCCGTCGGGGTCGACCGGCAGCTGGCTCGCCTGACGGCCGAGCACGCCCGCATCCTCGCCGCCGTCGAGGCGCGGCGGACGTGGGCGGCCGACGGGTCGCGGTCGTGCGCGGCATGGCTGGCCCGGAAGCGCAACGGCTCCCGTGCCCGGGCGAGCGGGGCGTTGCGCTTCGGCCAGACATTGGGGCAGATGCCCCGGGTCGAGGCGGCCCTCGCCGCGGGAGACATCGGCATCGAACAGGCCCGCGAGTTGGCGAGCTGCCTGCGGTTCAAGCCCGACGTCTTCGGCGAGGCCGAGGAGGAGCTGCTCCACTACGCACAGGTCCTGCGGTGGCGCGACTTCGTACGGGTGTGCGCGGCGCTGGCGCGACGCCGTCGATCCCGACGGCGCCGACCGCCGAGCCGACGCGGTCCATGACGCGGGCACCTCATCCTCCACCACCGGCCCGACGGTGCCCTGCTCTTCCAGAGCGGTCTCATGGATGCGATCGGCGCCGAGGCCTTCCTCGCCGAGCTCGGGCGGCTCGAGCGTCAGTTCTTCGAGGACGACTGGGCCGAGGCCAGGCTGATCCATGGCGACGACGTCAAGTCCAGCGACCTCCGGCGCACGAACGCGCAGCGCCGGCTCGACGCCCTCGTGGAGATGGCCTACCGGTCGCGGACTGCGCCGGCCGACGGGAAGCGACCCGATCCGCTCGTGACCGTGTACGTCGACTACGAGACCGTCACCGGTCGGCTGTGCGAGCTCGCCAGCGGCGTGCCCATCACGCCCGGCCAGCTGCTGCCGGTCTTCGACCCGGGCCGACATCGAGCGCATCGTGTTCGGCCCTCGCAACCGCGTCATCGAGCTCGGCGAGCGCGACCGCTTCTTCACCGGCGGGCTGCGGCGGGCCATCCAGCTGCGGGATCGGCACTGCCAGTTCCCCGGCTGCACCGTGCCCGCCCATCGGTGCGAGGTCGACCATGTGGTCGAGTACGCCAAGGGCGGGCTCACCACCCAGGAGAACGGCCGGTTGGGCTGCGGCACCCACAACCGTGGGCGCAACCGGCAGCCGTGGCCCGGCGAGGCGGATCCACCGGCGGTCGATGTCGACCACGACGACGTCGATCCGCCGGAGACCGACGCGGAGATCGAGCGGCAACACCGAAGATGCCGAGCCCGCCTGCGCCAGCTCGTCCCTGCCGCCGGGCGCCTCCCGGCGACGACGCGGCCGCCGCCCTGGTCGCCGACCGCCCGCATGTTCGTCGCCGACCCGACCTGAGGGTGCTCCCGTTCATCGCCGACGTACGGTCGCGGCCGTGGAGCAGTTCGTGGCCACGTTGGTCGAGGTCGACGGCGGCGGTGCCTTCGTCGAGGTGCCGCCCGAGGTCGTCGCCGCGCTCGGCGGCGGCGGTCGCATCAAGGTCAGGGCCCGCTTCGACGGCGTCGACTACCGCGGCTCGGTCGTGACGATGGGCGACGCCAAGGTGCTCGGCGTGCTCAAGGCCATCAGGAAGCAGCTCGCCAAGGCGCCCGGCGACCGGCTCACCGTCGAGCTCGAGCGCGACGACGAGGAGCGGCGGGTCGACGTCCCCGACGATCTCGCCTCGGCGCTGGTGCAGGCGGGCGAGCGCGAGGCGTTCGACCGGCTGAGCTTCTCGCACCGGCGGGAGTACGTCGCCTGGATCGACGAGGCGAAGAAGCCGGAGACCCGAGCACGGCGCATCGCGCAGACCGTCGAGCGGATCCGCGACGCGTGAGCGACGCCTACGTCCACGGCTACGACCGCCGGGAGAACGAGCGCCTGCACGACCAGGCCGGCACCCTCGTCGACCTCCTCCACGCCGACACCGCCTACCCCGACGGCGCCCTCGTCCTCGAGGCCGGCTGCGGGGTCGGCGCCCAGACCGTGACGCTGGCGCAGCGGAGCCCGGGCGCCCGCTTCGTGTCGGTCGACGTGTCCGAGGCGTCGCTCGCCGAGGCCCGGCGCCGGGTCGACGAGGCCGGGTGCACGAACGTCGAGCTCCGGCCGGCCGACATCTTCGACCTGCCGTTCGGCGCCGAGTCCTTCGACCACGTCTTCGTGTGCTTCGTGCTCGAGCACCTGACCCGCCCGGCCGATGCGCTGACCCACCTCGGGACCGTGCTGCGCCCGGGCGGCACGATCACCGTCATCGAGGGCGACCACGGATCGGCCTACTTCCACCCCGACAGCGCCGCCGCCCACGACGCCATCGGGTGCCTGGTCGAGCTGCAGCGGCGCGCCGGCGGCGACGCCCTGATCGGCCGGCGGGTCTACCCGCTGCTCGTCGATGCCGGCTTCGACGCCGTCCACGTGTCGGCCCGCATGGTGTACGTCGACGCCAGCCGGCCCGACCTCGTCGACGGCTTCACCCGCAAGACGTTCACCGCGATGATCGAGGGCGTCCGGGAGCCAGCCATCGCCGCCGGGCTCATCGACCCCGACCGCTTCGACGCCGGCATCGGCGACCTCCACCGCACCACCGAGGCCGACGGGACGTTCTGCTACACGTTCTTCAAGGGCGTGGGCGAGAGGCGCTGACGACCGTGGCGGTGGTCGGGATCGACGGCTGCAAGTCCGGCTGGATCGCCGTCGTGCTCCGCGACGCCGGGCCGGTCGCCGCCCGACCCGAGGCCCACCACCTCCCGACGATCGACGCCGTCGGCGAGGTCGTCGCCGACGCCGAGGTGATCGGCATCGACATCCCCATCGGCTTCTCCGCGACCATGCCGAGGGCGGCCGACGCTGCGGCCCGCCTGGTGCTCGGACCGCGACGCAGCTCGGTGTTCCTCACCCCGCTGCGCGACGTCCTGGCGGCGACGCCGTACGCCGCCGCCAACCAGCTCTCGATCGAGCTGACGGGTCACGGCATCAGCCGCCAGGCGTACGGACTCGCCGCCAAGATCTTCGAAGTCGAGCGGTGGCTGCCGGCGGCGCCGTGCCGGGTCGTGGAGGTCCATCCCGAGGTGACGTTCACGACGATGCTCGGTCACCCCGCGACGCACTCGAAGAAGACGTGGGCGGGCATGGTCGAGCGCCGCGACGCGCTGACGCGCGCCGGCATCGTGCTCGACGGCCCGCTCGGCGTCGCCGGGGCCAACGCCGCGGTCGACGACGTGCTCGACGCCGCTGCGGTGGCGTGGACGGCCCGTCGCGTCGCCGCCGGCACCGCCGACTGCCATCCCGCCGGCGCCGACGCCGGCGCCGTGGCGATCTGGGCCTGAGTCCAGCGCCGCCGCGAACGGTCGATGGCGCATGCCGAGAATGACCCGGATGGGCCATGGCGGACCATGCCGTGCCCGGACAGGCTGGCACCTCGATCAGGTTCGACGACCAAGGGGGCGGGCATGGCTGAGACGATCTCGGACTACGACCAGATCATCGGTGTGGTGGAGCTCTACGTGGACGGCATGCGGCGCGGCGACGCCGGCCCGCTGAAGGAGGCCTTCCATCCCGACGCCCGGATGTTCGGCGAGCTCGCCGGCGCCCGGTACGACGTGCCGATCGGCGCGTTGTTCGAGCTCGTCGACAGCGGGCCCGCCGACGTCGACGGGAGCTACCAGGTCCGGGTCGTCTCCGTCGAGCAGGCCGGCGACGCCGCCGCGGCGACGATCGTCGAGGAGGGCACGTGGGGCACCGTCGATCCTTCGTCGACTACTTCTCCCTCGTCCGCATCGACGGGACGTGGAAGATCGTCACCAAGACCTTCGCTCACACCGGCGGCGAGCCTCCCAGCCACTGAGGATCAGCGGGGCGTCGTCAGCGCGCGATTGGCCACGGCGAGGAGCACATCGGCGTGGCACGCCTCGCCGAGGGGGCACCAGCAGGCGAGGTCGCGCCCGGCGAGCTCGGCGCGGACGTCGGCGACGGTGAAGCCGAGCTCGCCCCGCTCGAGGGCGGCGCGGTAGCGAGCCACGCAGGTGGCGCGGTCGCCGTCGACGCCGAGGCGGAACGGGTTGCCCCAGCGGCTCGGCCGGGCGACGACGATCACCCCGGGCGGCTTGCGCCACCCCTTGGTCCGTCGGAGCTGGATCCGCTGCGGCACCGACCCATTCTGGGGTCGGTGCCACGACGCGCGGGTCAGGCGCTCAGGCGGCGACGGCCACGTCGGCGTCGGGGGCGTCGACGAGGAGCAGGACGCCACAGGTCCCGCAGTAGCACCGCCAGTGCAGGTGGACGCCGTGGGTCACGGTCTGCACCCGCTCGATGCGGCGGGGCCCGAGCAGGACGCGGGCGCCGTGGCCAGGGCAGTAGACGTCGAACACGGCGTTCACCCCCTCCGGCCGGAGCGGAAGCGAGCGAGCAGCCGCCACCGGTCGGCGCTGGCCGTCAGGGCGATCCGGCGCTGCGAGGCCATCGTGCTGAGCATCTGCTGGTGGTCGAACATCTCGGCCTCCTTCGGGGTCGTTTGACGAGGTCATCGTCCGCCTCTGAAGGGGGTCGCCACATCGGCAGTCGATGCGTATTTCCCGAGGTCGCGCCGCGTAGGTAGGCGGCGGGATACCTAGACCCGGGCGGCGCAACGGATCGGCCTCCGTAGCGTGATGCCATGCCGTTGACAGGTGAGTACGAGCCGAGCGCCGCCCAGTGGGTCCGTGACCAGGTCGAGGCCTACGAGCGCTCGGGCGGCGCCGAGGCCAACACGCTGCGGGACACCGGGCTGCCGATCATCGTCGTCACGACCAGGGGCAACAAGAGCGGCAAGATCCGCAAGCTGGCGCTCATGCGGGTCGAGCACGACGGCGAGTACGCGCTGGTCGGGTCGATGGGCGGGGCACCGAAGCACCCGGTGTGGGTCCACAACCTGCGGGCCGACCCCGACGCGGTGATGATCCAGGACGGCCCCGAGCCCTTCGACGCCACGGTGCGGGAGATCGACGGCGACGAGCGGGCGCAGTGGTGGGAGCGGGCCGTCGCCGCCTACCCGCCCTACGCCGACTACCAGCGGCGGACCGAGCGCCGCATCCCCGTGTTCGTGGCCCGCCGCCGGGAGTCGTAGCCCGAGAAGGCCGACGAGCCGATCGGGCGTGGCCCTCAGCCGTAGCTCGTGATCCCGAGGACGTCGCCCTCGATGCCGAGCATCACCTGGACCCGGTGGTCGACGATCTTGTTGCCGTCGAGGCCGAGGTCGATGGTGATGTCCCACTCCGAGTGGGGCTGGAGCATGAGATCCAACTGGTGGTAGGCCTCCCACGCCCCCTCGGGCACGGGGTTGTTGATCCAGTGGCTCTCCTCGGCCTTCAACCCCTGGTTGCTCGAGGCGCGGAGCGTGGCCTCGAGCGCGTTGGGCTGCCGCGTCGGCCGGTCCTGCTCGTCGGCGGACATGACGTCGAGCTTGAAGTGGATCCCGTACTCGTGGTTGCCGTCCTGGGCGGCGCCGAGGTCGACGACCTGGGTGATCTGGACCCGCACGTCGTTGGGTCCGATCCCCCCGGAGTTCATCGGGTACGAGGAGCCGAACTCGGGCTGCTGGCGTTCGCCGGGCATGTCGACGTAGAGCATGGCCGGGTCGCGGGCAGCGTCGTCCCTGGTCTTGGCGTCCTGGATCTGGACCTGGACCTCGTAGTAGCCCGGATCGAGGCCGATCGTCCCGAGCAGGACGGTGACCGAGCCCTTGGCCGGGACGGCGGCCTCGCTGTAGTGCTCCACCTTCTCGGCCGAGTGCGCCTGCTCCCCGACGACGTGGCCAGAGTGGTAGTCCCGGCGGTTGCCCTCGGCGGAGATCGTGAACAGGAGCTCGCCCGCCTCGTACGGGAGGTCGGACGTGTTGGTGAGGTCGGCCCAGATGTGGCAGTAGAGCCCGCTGAGCTGGTGGCGCACGTTCGACGCGGTGAGCCAGCCCTCGGCCGGCATGCCGTACGGGCTGCGGTTGGGCGGGCGATCGACGGGCACGTTGCGCCCCTCGGGGTACGTGACATCGACGTGGTCCGAGACCTTCTTGTCGTCGTCTCCCACGGCACCTTCCTTCCGTATGTCCTGACTGCACAGAAGGCGTGCCAGAGGTGTGCCATGACGTGGCACGGCCTCGCGCCGGCGGGGTCCCCCGTGACGCATGCCACACAACGAGACGTTGGCGTCTCGCTCCAGAGACGCTTACGTTTCGCTTCGGGACGAGACCGTCTCGAAACCAACAGCGGGCGTCGGTCGAACCGACAGGAGCGCACGATGGCCACATCTCTCGCCACCCTCCCGGACACACCCCTCCACGAGCAACCGGAGATCCACGCCCGCCGGTGGTTCCTGCTCGGGATCATGTGCCTGTCGCTCGTGCTGGTCGTGATGTCGGTGTCGGGCCTCAACACCGCGCTGCCGACCATGCAGCAGGACCTCGAGCGCCTCGGCGTCGGAGCTGCAGTGGATCGTCGACGCCTACGCCGTCGCTGTTCGCCGGGCTGCTGCTGACCGCCGGCGCCCTCGGCGACCGCTTCGGCCGGAAGCGGGCGCTCATCGGCGGGCTCGTCGTGTTCGCCGTCGGCGCCCTGCTCGGCGGGCTGGCGACCGGACGCCACGCAGGTGATCGCCAGCCGGGCGCTCATGGGCATCGGCGCCGCGTTCATCATGCCGGCGACGCTGTCGATCATCACGTCGATCTTCCCGCCCCACGAGCGGGGCAAGGCCATCGCCATCTGGGCCGGCTTCGCGGGCGCCGGCGCCTCGCTCGGCCCGATCGTCACCGGCGGTCTGCTCGAGGGCTTCTGGTGGGGCTCGACCCTGCTCGTGAACGTGCCCGATCGCCCTGGCCGTCATCGCCGCGGTGTGGGTGTTCGCCCCCGACTCGCGGGACGACACCCACACGCCCCTCGATCCCGGTCGGCGCCGTGCTGTCGCTGGTCGGGCTGAGCGCGCTGATCTTCGGGATCATCCAGGGCCCCGAGGACGGCTGGACGAGCGTGCCCGTGCTCGCCGCCTTCCTGGCGGCCGGCGTCGGCGTTGTCGCTGTTCGTCTGGTGGGAGCGGCGCAGCGACGCACCCGATGCTGCCGCTCGACCTGTTCCGCGACCGCCGCTTCAGCGTCGGGAGCGGCGTCATCACCGCCGCCTTCTTCGTGATGTTCGGCTTCTTCTTCCTCATGACCCAGTACCTGCAGTTCGGCCGCGGCTACTCGCCGCTGGAGGCCGGGCTGGCGAGCCTGCCGCTGGCGCTGACGTTCGTGGCGGTCTCGCCCCGCAGCGCGGCGCTGGCCGAGCGGTACGGCGCCCCACGCGTCATGGCCGCTCGGGCTCGGCGATCGTGGCCGTCGGCTTCGGCGTGCTCACCACGCTGACGACCGACACGCCCTACCTCGTGATCGCGGCGGCGTTCGCCATCCTCGGCGCCGGCATGAGCATCACGGCGGCGCCGGCGACGGGCGAGATCATGACGTCGGTGCCGCTGTCGAAGGCCGGCGTCGGGTCGGCCGTGAACGACACGACCCGCGAGCTCGGCGGCGCCCTCGGCATCGCCCTGCTCGGCAGCGTCGCCAACTCCGCCTACCGCTCCAGCGTCGACTTCGGCGGCCTCGGGCTGCCCGCCGATGCCGCCCGACGCCGCCGGCGAGTCGATCGGCGCCGCCTCCGCCGTCGCCCGCACCGCTCCCCGACGGCGGCGCCGTCGTCGCCCGGGCGGCGTCGGCCTTCACCGACGCCTTCAACGTGGCCAACGGCGTGGCCGTCGCCATCGCCGTGGCCGCCGCGGCCGGCGTCCTCGCCTGGTCGCGGCGCCGGGACGTCGAGCCCGAGCCCGACGCTCGACGAGGCGACCGAGCTCTTCGACCTCGAGCCCGCCGGTGTCGGCGTCGGCGACGTGTGAGAATGACCTGATGGCCGGCGCGGCGAGAGCGGAGAGTCCCGGGGTCGAGCTCGACCCCAGGGTCGAGCGCTCCCGCCGCGTCATCCTCGAGGCGGTGCTCGAGGAGCTCGGCGAGGTCGGCTACGGCGCCCTCACCATCGAGGGCGTCGCCGCCCGGGCCGGGGTCGGCAAGAGCACGATCTACCGGCACTGGGGCGGAAAGCTCGAGCTGGTCGAGGACGCCTTCCGGACGCTGAAGGCGCACGGCCGCCGTCCCCGAGGACGGCTCGTTCCGCGAGCGGGTCGTCGGCTACCTCGAGCAGGTCGCCGCCCTCGTCGTGCGAGTCCACCTACTCGGCCTGCATGCCCGCGCTCATCGACGCCGCCGAGCGCGACCCCCAGCGTGCGCGACGTTCCACAACCGCTTCAGCGCCGAGCGGCGGGCGGTGCTCGTCGAGCTGCTGCGCGACGGCGTGAAGGGCGGCGAGCTCCCCGCCACCGCCGACCCCGAGCTCCTGGCCGACGCGCTGGTCGGCCCGATCGTGCTGCGCCGCCTGATGATGGGCCAGACCTACCCTCCGAGCCTCGTCCCCGCCCTGGTCGACCAGGTGCTCCCGATCAAGGCGCCGTCTTCGCCGAAGAAGCGCTGAGCCGAGGGCGCTCGGCGCACGAGGTGCCTAGCGTGCGCCGGATGGAATGCCCCAGCTGCAACACCAACGACAACCTGGCGGTCTACTGCCGCCCCATCGAGGCGATGCTCGGCATCACGTCGATGGACGACACCACCGTTGTGGCCACCGCCTCCGACATCCGCATGATGAACGTGGGCACCGAGACGGCCGAGATGCACTGCAACAACTGCGGCAACCGTTGGAAGCCGAGCGGCGTCACGTACGACATCCAGCCGTAGGGCGCGCGCGGCCGGGCGTCTGCGGCTCAGCGAGTCTGGGCCCGGTTGAAGTACTCGTCGGAGGCGACCAACAGCGCGGCGAGCGCCAACGTCGTCTTGGCGGAGGAGCTGATCGGCCCAGAACGCCTGGCCCGCACCATCGGGGTTCCGCTCCAGCAGCACCCGGTAGAGGTGTGCGACCCGGAACATGCGGTTCTCCCAGGACTGGTACAGCGCGAACGCCAGCGTGGTGAACGGGACGCCACGCCGGAGCTCGCCGGACCAGTACGCCAGCCCGACGGCATCGGCCGGACGACCGAGGAGCAGGCGGTACGTGCGGTCGACGGCGCCTTCGGGCGTGCCGCCCCCCAGGTTCCAGGCCTCGGGCGACCCGAACAACGACGCCGCTACCGCCGTGGTCGGAAGCCCGTGAGACACCTGCGTGGCCCAGTAGTCGAGCCCGGCGGGGTCGGGGATGCGACCCAAGGCGAGGCGGTACAGATCCTGGGCCACCACGCGGGTCCATTCGAGCGAGTGGGCGATCTGGTTGGCGAATTCGGAGCGGCTCACGCCGGCGTCGAGTCGCCCGGACCAGTACCGGACGCCGGACTGGTCGGCATGACGGTGCAACAGACCGACGTACACGAAGTCGACGTACCGGGGGATCGGGCAGAGCGATCTCCCGGAGCCCGGCGTGACGACCGGATTCGCGGCGCGGATGGCGTTGTCCCAGCGGTCGAACGCGAGGTCGGCCCGGACGGCCACGAACATGACGCTGCCGGCGCCGCAGGTGATCCCCACCTGGATCGAGACCGCGCCGGGGTTCATGAGGATCCGACGGTGGAGGTCCGATCGCATCCAGAGCGACACCACCTCGTTCGTGTCCCAGGCCGAGGCGGCCACCTCGGACTCCACTGCGCCGCACGTCGTCGAATGGAAGAGGCGGTTCTGCGCCGCCATCGCGTCGGCGGCGCACTGTGCGCCTGTACCGCCGTCGAAGGTGACGCGAGGCAGGCCCCGTGCCGTCCGTTCGGCGTTGATGGCCTCGAACACGGCGGTGACCGAACCGGGCGGCGGGGCGGCGCTGGCCGGCTGCGCAGGGTTCGCCCCGACCAGGGCGACCGATGCCACGACCAGGATTGCGACGAGCCGGATGGCCGACGATAGGCAGGGCCGGGGGGCTGTCGGGGGGATGGTGTGGCGGCTTGGCGCTACGGGGCCTCGTCCGACGGAGCGATGTACGACCTGCCCGGCCAGTAGGCCCACTCCTCGAACTCCTCGACCCGACCGTCGTCAGCGAAGCGGAGCAACCAGAGGTCGCGGTACTCCTGGCGTAGCGGCTCGCCGTAGCGGACCTCGGCCTGCACGACCGCCGCCCGGCCCTCGACCGCGACCGGCGCCGCCGTCATGGCGAAGTCCTCGGGGTCGTCCTCGGCCCAGAAGGCCTTGATGGCGTCGATCCCGACGATGGGGTCGTCGTACGGTGAGCGCCGATAGACCCCGTCGGCGGTGAACAGCTCCTCGACGGCGTCGAGGTCCATGTCGCGCCACGCCTGCTCGTAGCGATCGACCCAGCGCATCACCTCGTCTCGCGTCACGCCCCCATGTTGCTCGGCGGCGCCGATCGCAGACAGCGACGACGAGGCAGCGTGCGCACCTGCGACCGGAGACAGCTGCACATGGCGGGTCCTATGCTCCCGCCGCGCCGGGCCAATGTTGGGGGGACCGCGGATGAAGAGCCCGCGCACGCTCGTGGTCATGGTGGTCCTGGGCCTGGCGGCGGCCACCACCGGAGCGATCCTTCCGGTGGCGTCCGGCGCGGCGCCGAGCCGGCGTCGGTGACGATCGCCGGCAGCCTCCAGTACGAGCTGGGCTGCCCGGGCGACTGGCAGCCCGACGTGCGCCGCCGACCCACCTCACCTTCGACGCCGACGACGGCGTGTGGCAGGCGACGTTCCCCCTGCCCGCCGGCACCTGGGAGTACAAGGCCGCCCTCGACGGCACCTGGGACGAGAACTACGGCGCCGGCGCCGTGCGCGACGGCCCCAACATCGCGCTCGACCGTCGCCGACCCGACCGCCACGGTCAAGTTCTTCTACGACGACGACACCCACTGGGTCACCGACGACGTGAACTCGGTCATCGCCACCGTGCCCGGCAGCTTCCAGAGCGAGCTCGGCTGCGCCGCCGACTGGGACCCGGGCTGCCTGCGGTCGTGGCTGCAGGATCCCGACGGCGACGGCGTCGGCACGCTTCTCCACCGCCGCGCATCCCGCCCGGCACCTACGAGGCCAAGGTCGCCATCGACGAGGCCTGGGACGAGAACTACGGCGCCGGCGGCGTGCGCGACGGCGCCAACATCGCCTTCACCGTCACCGGCATCGGCGACGTCGTCGAGTTCGTCTACGACCAGGCCAGCCACGTCCTCGACATCACCGTCACGCCCGACGTGCCGGTCGACGACGCCGCCCTCGTGCGCGACCCGGTGCGCCACCCGTTCGTCGACGAGGTCCTCTACTTCGCCATCCCCGACCGGTTCGCCGACGGCGACCGGCACAACAACTGCGGCGACTACGCCGGCGCGTGCGTCGCCGACGACACGCAGGAGAACGTGCTCACCCACGGCTACCTGCCGACGCGACAAGGGCTACTACCACGGCGGCGACCTCGACGGCCTCCGGCGGCGGCTGCCCTACCTCGACCAGCTCGGCATCACCGCCATCTGGGTCGGGCCGATCTACGCCAACAAGCCGGTCCAGTCCGACACGACCAACCTCTACGGCCACTCGTCCGGCTACCACGGCTACTGGATCGAGGACTTCCTGCGGGTCGACCCGCACCTCGGCACCAACGAGGAGTTCGCGCGACCTCGTCGACGCCGCCCACCGGCGCGGCATCAAGGTGTTCATGGACATCGTCACCAACCACACCGCCGACGTCATCCAGCTCGAGGGCAACGCCGGCTACCGCAACAAGACGACGTTCCCGTACCCCGACGTCGAACGGCGTCAGCCGTTCGACGACTGCGACTACGCCTACGCCGGGCAGCCCGACTACACGTTCCCCGAGGTCGACCGTCCGTCGTTCCCGTACACGCCCACGGTGCCGCCCGGCGAGGAGGGCGTGAAGAACCCGGCGTGGCTCAACGACCCGCTGCTGTACCACAACCGCGGCAACACCAGCTTCACCGGTGAGAACTCGCTCTACGGCGACTTCTTCGGCCTCGACGACCTGTGGACCGAGCGCCGCGAGGTGGTCGAGGGGATGGTCGACATCTACTCGTTCTGGATCGAGGAGTTCGGCGTCGACGGGTTCCGCATCGACACCACCAAGCACGTGAACATGGAGTTCTGGCAGGAGTTCGGGCCCGACATCCTCGCCGCCGCCGACGCGCGGGGCATCGACGACTTCTTCGCCTTCGGCGAGGTGTTCGACCAGCAGTTCGGCCCGCAGTTCATGAGCGAGTTCTCCACCCGCGGGCAGCTGCAGTCGACGATCGACTTCGCCTTCCAGCTGGCGGCCCGCGGCTTCGCCTCGCAGAGCGACGCCGACCGACGGCCTGCGCGACTTCTTCGCCGAGCGACGACTGGTACACCGACGCCGACAGCAACGCCTACGCCATGCCGACGTTCCTCGGGAACCACGACATGGGCCGCATCGGCTACTTCCTCCAGCGGGTCGACCAGGCCGGGGCGACCGACGCCGAGCTGCTGGCCCGCTCGCAGCTGGCCCACGCCCTGATGTTCTTCGCCCGGGGCCAGCCGGTCATCTACTACGGCGACGAGCAGGGCTTCACCGGCGACGGCGGCGACAAGGACGCCCGCGAGGACATGTTCGCCAACGAGGTCGCCGTCTACGAGGACAACGACCTCATCGGCACCGACGAGACGACCTCCGACGACAACTTCGACCGCAACCACCCGCTGTACCGGACGATCCAGGACTGGAACGAGCTCTACGCGCGAGCACCCGGCGCTGCGCACGCGGCGCCCAGATCCACCGCTTCTGCCGCCGACGGGCCCGGGCGTCTACGCCTTCTCCCGCATCGACCGCGACGAGCGCATCGAGTACGTCGTCGCCCTCAACAACAGCGAGGCGCGCTGCCACCGCCTCGGTGCCGACGTTCTCGGCCCGAGGGCGCTGGCTTCCGGCTGCGTCGAACCGAGGCCTCGTCACCGGGATCGGCGGCGTCGAACCTCACCGCCGGCGCCGGCGGCAACCTGCACGTCACCGGTGCCGCCGCTGTCGGCTCGTCGTCTACCGGGCCGACGCGGCGGTGCCGCCGAGCACGGCCGCCCCCGGCATCGACATCACGAGCTCTCCAGCACGGCGAGACGGTCGCCGCTCGAGACCAACGATCGATGGACGGCCACGCAGGTCGTCGACCGCGTCGAGGTCGGCCGCCGACGCTCGACACCGACGCCTACGCCGAGGTGACGTTCGCGGTGCGGGTCGGCGACGGCGAGTACGTGCCGATCGGCACCGACGACAACGCCGCCGTACCGGGTCTTCTACGACGCCTGCGTGGATGCAGGGCGACGACACGCCGCCGCCGTTGACGTTCCGGGCGATCGTCAACGACCTGCACGGCCACCTGGCGTCCGACCAGGTCGTCAACATCGCCGTCGAGTTCCCCGAGCCCGGTGGGCCCGGCGACGCCGTACGCGGTGATCCACTACAACCGGCCCGCCGGCGACTACGGCGACCACACCACCGGCAACTTCAACGACTTCTGGGGCCTGCACCTGTGGGGCGACGCCATCGCCGCGCCGAGACCTGACCGACTGGACGGTCGCCGAAGCCGTTCCTCGGCGAGGACGAGTACGGCCGCTTCGCCTTCGTGCAGCTGACCGACGACACCGTCCCGGTGAACTTCATCGTCCACCGCGGCGACACCAAGGACCCCGACAACAGCCCCGACCGGGCCTTCGTCCCGGCGGCGACGCCGGAGATCTGGCTGCGCCAGGGCGACGCGACCATCTACACGTCCCAGGCCGACGCGCTGGGTACGCGACGGTCCACTACGCCTGCGACGGCGTCGGCGGTCACGGTCGACGCGTTCGGACCGGCGCGCCCACCTGCTGGCGCGTGCGCACGACTTCGGCGGCGACTATGGCACGTGCCGCTGGCGGCCCCGCGGACCTGGCGGCGCCGCTGACGGTGACGATCACCGACGGCGGCTCGACCGTCGTCGACGGCGCCACGTTCACGCCCGCCGACATGCCGACGGCGTGGTTCCAGGCCGGCGACCAGATCGTGTACCCGTCACGCGGCGCGGCCGAGGACTTCGCCACGATCCACTACCGCCGCCCCGCCGGCGACTACGGCGACCCGACCAGCACCGACTTCACCGACTTCTGGGGCCTGCACGTCTGGACCGGCGCGGCGACCGAGACCGTGTGGACCGACCCGCTGCGCCCGATCGGCGACCGACGTGTTCGGCGTCGTGTTCCGCATCGACCTCGCCGACGGCGCCGACCAGCTCGCCTACATCCTCCACCGCGGCGACACGAAGGACCCCGGACCCGACCAGTCCCTCGTGTTCGGCACCAGTACGGCCACGAGGTCTGGCAGCTCCAGGGCGCCGACCCGGAGCAGCCCTACGTCGCGCCGTCGGCGCAGGGGCCGTCGGGGTAGGGGCAACATGTCACAACGTCACGAACGCTGCGCACATGATCGGCCACGTGGCCGACCCGCGTGCACCGAGCTCACCTCGGCATAGTGAAGGTGAGATAGCACCACTCGTCGAGGATCCGTGCGACGCTCGAGCCCTCCCCGCCCGACCGACGCCGGAATGTCGACGTTGGGGTTGAGTTCTCGGATATTCCGACACCATCGGCGAAGAAAGCCTGCTGGTGCTCCTCGTACCCGACCCCGTCCCGCCGATTCCGCCAGCGGTGGCCGTGGCGATGCGATAGTCCCCACGGCGCCACGGATGCCGGTCGCAGAACCCAAATGGCTTTCGACGCCGCCGTCGGGCCGAACGTGCGCCGTGTGTCCCCGAGCAGACGTAGCCGCCGGCAGAACGTTCAGCTCGGTGAAGGCCATCCCGTAGACCGCCAGTTCGGCGTCAGACAGGTCGGCGAGCTCTACGGTCGGAGCTGGCAGGAGCGACGTCCAACGGGCCCACCACCCATCACAGACACGACGAAGACGTCGGTCGACGTGGTCGGATATGCAATACGGCATCCCCACGCGTTCAACCATCGCCGGAGGCCCGCCGCGTGATCCGCTCGGCTGGGGTCGATCTCGCCGTCGACCTCGCGAGAAGCGCGACAGCGTCCGGTTGAACCGCGCATACCGCGGGAACGGCTTCGAGGACGGATTGAAGGTTCTGGAGCGATGGACCGCGGCCCAGGTCGATCGGCACGTGCCTCAGCTGAGCACACCGAGAGGTCCCGTACAATCCAGAGCCAGCCGGCTCGCCCATAAGCAGACGGCGATGCCGGCTTTGTCGGATACGCCGACGACCAGGCTCGTTGGCCACCTGGCGATCGTTGTCGCCTCTCAGGCCGCGGCTAACGAATCTCGAGATCGGCGATGTACGGATGCTCACCGCTGGCTGTCAGTACGAGCTGGTGCGTCGCCCTGGTCATTCCTACGTACACAAGCCGGCGATTGTCCGCTCCGTCGGCCGATGCGGGCTCCTTCTGCAGGTAGCCGCACAGAATCACGTACGGGAACTCCAGCCCCTTGGCGCTAGCGATCGTCGAGATCGCGACCCATTCTCGAGGCGCTCCCAAGGCCTTAGTGCCCGGCTTGAAAGTCGTTGCTGTTGACCCACTGGCACGGGACGCCGAACTCACCGAACGCTCGAACCAGGTTGCCAGGCCAGTCGAATCCACCGGCGTACCGTGCGCCGTACAGGACCGCGATGTCGCCGGGACCCAGCCCACCTGCAATCCGCTCTCGCACGTATCGAGCGATCTCGGTGACCTCGGCTTGTGGAGTGTCGAGGCGCAGCCAGAGCGGCAGTGGCCCCGACCGAGGCGACGTCTGGGGTTCGATCACCGCCATCTCGTCCTCGACATCGGGCGTCGCCTCGGGACGGAACTCCTGTCCGGCTAGCACGAAGGACCAGGCGTAGTCGAGGATCTCCTTCGTGCTCCGGTAGCTGATATCGAGTTTTCGCGTCGACCCTGGGCGTTGATGCCGGCGGCCCGCCAGGTGAACTTGGCTCGGAAGATGTTCTGCGCTGCATCGGCGACGACGAGCAGGGAATCGGACAGCGTCCCGCAGGAGCCGCACCACGAACTGGAGCGCGGCGTCGGGAAATCCTGGGCCTCGTCGATCAGCACGTTCAACCGCGAGTACGGCACTCGGATGCTTGGTCGAGCGCGTCGAGGGCGAGCTGCGCCTGCTCATCACGGTCGACATCTTTGAACTTGAGGGAACGGGTGCCCAGCAGCACGCCGAGCATTGTTCGTCGAGGGAGTCGGACACGTCGTCACGGTGACGTTTCGCTGCGGAAGCCGGGCCTTGAGGGCCGCTGCAAGACTTCGTGAAGCAGGTGACTAGGACCGACTGACGAGGGAAGTTCTCGGCAAGCAGTCGAGCGCGGTAGGCCAGGACGAGGGTCTTACCGCTTCCGGCCACCCCACGAATAACACGGTGTCCCTCACCCAAGTTCTTGGCCAACGCCTCCTGACGACGGTCGAGAACCTTGAGGTCAGTGGCTGCTAGCTGCGGATCGAGCGACGGCAACGGGAGTTGGCGGCCGATAACGGTGTCGGGGTGGATGAGCGCCCGGTACACCTTCTCGGCTTCCTCCGACAGCACGTCGTGCAGCGGAGCCTTCAGCATCCCCACGATCGTCCTTCGCAGGGCTGCGCGGCCTCCTCCGCACCCGGATCCAGGTCGTCACGGAAGAGGCAGGCAGCGAGCTCCACTGCGTCACCGACCTGGCGGTCCTGGGCCTCGGCAGGGTCCACGACAAGTACGGAAAGACGCCCGCCGGGGCGACGGGAAGTTCGTCGTCGACACTCAACAGCGAGGACTCCGCGACTCTCGCACGGAACCCGTCCACGAAGCGGCGCGACGGAGCGGATGCTCCGTCTCCAGCGAGGCGCCGTCCCGCTCGATTACGAGCCGGCCGTCGCGCACTGCCGCGGTCACGGCGTTCGCCTTCGACTCCAGAACCTCGAGAACGAGCACCCCGAGATCAGGGATCAAGAGCACGACGTCCGGCCGGTCGCCGGAAGGATCGAACAGCGGCTCGTACCAGACCGTCGCGGCGTCGTCGATCGACTCCTGGAGCGCCCTTGCGAGGCGATTCACACCGGGAGGGACGTCTCGGCACGTGCGGAGCGTCTCTGGGATCAGGAAGGCCATTTACTCGACCTGCACGATTCGAGCGAGAATGTGCTCGATGCCCTGTGCGTCGACATAGAACTCCACGCTCGGCGACGACGAGGCTCGGCGGCAAGAGCTGGGGATGGCGGACCGCAACGGAAGGCGCGGACCGCGTTCTGCCTCTCTGGCGAGGACCGCGTCGAGCGCCATAAGAGAGTCCCTGGCCCGCGACTGCGCCACCCCCTGCGGCATCGTTGCGGTCAGCGTCGGCCCGCCGGCGGTCCCGTTGCATCGAGTACAGCGGCGAGCACGGTGCACGGCCGCGCCCACCGAAACCGTCGACTACGAGCTGATCGCCCTCCTGTCGGACGGGATTGGCCAGCCGGTCACGCCATTGCGCCCGCTGGGCCGTCAACCAGGATTCGCCCCGTCGGTCCATAGCGACCGGAATCTCGGTGTCGTCCAACACCTCCTTGACTGCATGCCAGGACGCACGGTCGACGTCGACCAGCGGTCCTCGCCAACTCACTGCCCGTCCGCTGCTGGCGGGGCGCACCACGACGGTTCCCCCCGATCGGTCCACACTCAGCACCTCCCACGGGCGACCCGCAAGCACGATGGCGTTTTCTCGGACCGCGCCAAGGCCTGCTCGCTGACCTGGGCCCAGTCGACCCCGCCAACGTGCTCACCCGTATCATCAACAACCCGAGCGCTCGCGGCCTCGCCGAACGTCGCGGCCAACTCGCGCAGCCGATTGCCACCGAAGGAAGCGTTCGCCTGCTTTCCGACGACGACCCTGTCCTCCACGTTCAGTAGCCATCCACCTCGGACGAGGTGTTCGATGGTCGCGTCGACATCGCCGACCGAGGCGGCGAAGGCCGGGGCCCGCCGAAGGGCGTCGGCCAGTTCTCGACGACGCATCACCGTCCGTTCGAAGGCGAGAGCAACGGCCTGCTCGCCAAGGACGAGGCGGGCTCCTCGCCGCGGCGGCAGACGCTCGAGATCGCCGCGCCGAACACGAGCAGAACCCCGAGGGTGAGAAGGAGCTCCTCCGGCTCACCGGCGGTGAAAACCATCCTGCGGAGACCGGTGCGGCGGCCCGCCCGACCGAGCCGCTGTAGGTAGCTCCCTGGGCCGGTTGGAGCGCCATCGTGAACGACGAGGTCCAGCTCGCCAAGGTCGATGCCGAGCTCGAGGCTCGCCGTCAGCGACGACGCACTTCGCGGCCCCTGACGCCAGCTGGTCCACTGATTCAGCGCGGCGTCGACCGGACACAGAGCCGTGGTGGACCGGTGCGCCCAAACCGAGACCGAGTTCCTCGGCCCTCCGGCGAGACCGGGTGAAGACGAGCCACGCGGTCGTGTCCCGAACGACGTCCGCGATCAGTGAGATGGCCCCTGGGAGGTCGACGTACGTGTCGATGCGTATCTGCTCACCCCGAAGCCTCGGCTGGGCGTCCACAACTCTTCCGACGGCGATCACGTCAGACCCCGCGCATCCACGCCAGCACCTCCTCCGGGTTTCCGACGGTCAGCAGCAGGCGACCCGCTGCAGATCTGCGTCGACGAACCGGTCGATCCGCTCGAGAAGGCTTGCCAGCTCCGCGCCCCCGAGGAGTACCAGCGAAGGCGTGAACCTCGTCGACGACGACCGCCTGAAGTCCGGCGAACAGTCGAACGTGATCGCGCTGCGGCGAGGTGAGCAGCGTCTCGAGGCTCTCCGGGGTCGTGAGCAGGATCGTCGACGGGTTGTCCAGGAACTGACGCTTGTCGTCCCATGCGACGTCGCCGTGCCAGGCGAACGCCGTGAACCCGAGGAGTCCTGCGAGGCGCTGGTAACGAACGAGTTGATCATCGAGCAGCGCCTTGAGCGGACTAACGGCCAGCACCACGGGAGCGCGGCCGGCGGCCGAACGGTACCGATCGAGCATGGGCAACAGACCGGCCTCCGTCTTGCCACCGGCGGTCGGCGCGAGCACGAGAACGTTCTCGCCCCTGAGGATCGGTGGGAAGGCGAGCCTTTGTACGTCGGTGGGAGCGCGCCAGCCGAACGCGCTCTTGACCCGGTCGACAAGGTCTGGCGCCAAGCCACACCACGTTGGATCGGCGTCGACCTCGACAGCCACGTCGGGTACGGGCTCGAGTCGGGTCAGATGTAGCCCGCGGCGGCACGTTCGAGTTCCTTCGGCACGAGCGGGAGCTGGGCACGCCCGCGAACCCGGACTGCCTCCACTCGCGTGAGGTCGCGCCAACTGACGCGGATCGCCTCGACGAGGGCGTCGATGGAGAGAACGGCCGTCGTCACAGCCGAGGTCCGCAGGTCGAGGAGAAGCTTTCCCTTCAAGAACTCGCCGGCGCCACGGTCGCCTCGACGCTGGAACCGTGGGCGGGGCCCGAGACAGAGCTCCACGGTCCGAGGACATGCCATCGGCCGGTCGGCCGATCATCGATGAGCACAAACCCGAGTCCTTCCCCGCACGGCGGCGGTAGGAGAGTTCGTCGAGGATGAATAGGTCAGCCTCCGGCACTTCAGCCCAAAGTGCGAGGTACTCCGAGCCGTACTGCTGGCCTTTGGCCTTGACCTCGATATCAACCTCACGGCCGTCAAGACGGAAACGAATACCAGCCTCGTCGAGCTCCTCGGTGAAGTCGCTGACATGCGAGACGAGAGCATGCGCCTCCAGTGCCGCCAAGACTGCTTCCTCCGACCGTCGCGCATGCTTACGGTCGAACGCCCAGTCAGCCGGCACGCGAGCTCGTGCCATTCGGAGCTGAGGGTACGTGACCACCGAGAGTCGGCGGTCGTATGCAGCATCGGCACTTTCAGACAACAGGTGCTAATGCCGGCACTACACCGACGCGCCGGTTACGAACTTCCGCTCAAGGTCCAGGCCATGGCGGACACCAGGGTCCGCGCTGTGCGTGGCAACACCACGAGGAAGGCGACCCCATTCGCCTGTGCTCCGACGATGCCGATTGACCGTTGACATCTTCGAGTCCGAACCCATCTGTGACCCCTGGATCACGCCTGGCTAGATGACGGCCTCTCACGACGGCGAGCGGCGGCCTCCGCGTCGGACGATAGCTGGCCTCACGGCGCGACGCCGCCTCCTGGTTGTGCGACTGACGGTCGGGGCTTGCGGCCGGGGTCGTGGTCTTCTGTCGTAGCCGTTCGTATGGGGTCTGTCCATCGAGACCACGACCAGTTCCTCGTGTTCGCCGAGCGCTGGGCCGTCGGGGGGGCCACGCCGTCACGCTGCTCGCCGTGTTCACCGTGGTGTGCACCATTAGCGACAGTCGTCGTGCCGGATCGCGGCAGCGGGGATAGCCCTCCCCGTTCTCGAGTGCCAGGGTTGCGCTTTCCGAGACGCTCACACTCGAGAATGGGTGGGCGAGGAGGACCTTCCATGACAGGAGTCGTACCGGTCGGGCACGTGCGCAGCGGCTACGCCGACAGGGGCGTCCTCCCCTCGCAGAGTCTCGACAATCTCGACGCCACGGGGACCGTCGTCGTGCGCGACGACCTCATCGACGCCCTGCTCGGCCTCGACCGGTACGAGCACCTCTGGCTCCTCACGTGGCTCGGCGAGGAGCCGATCACGACCCAGCACCCACCGTTGCAGCTGGTGCCACGGGCGACCGAGGCGACCGGGGAGGTGCAAGGTGTGTTCGTCGCGGGCGCCGGCGCGGCCGAACCCGATCGGCCTGAGCCTCGTCCGCAACCGGGGCGTACACGGCAACCTCGTCGAGTTCGCCGGCGTCGACCTGCTCGACGGGACGGCGGTGCTCGACATCAAGCCCTGGTTCGCCGACGCCGACGTGCCGCCGGGCTGACTCCTCGCGTCGAGGACGGTGCAGGATGGGGAGCGTGCCGATCGGGCTCCCGCGCCCGCCGACGTCCGCTGACTCACCCGTTCTCTGCCGCCCACGGGTCCGGGCCGGCGTCCCGGCCGGTGGCGGCGACGGCGAGGCGGTCGAGGAAGTGGTCCACCCGACACCGTGCTGAGGGACCTCGTCGGGCGGCAGGTCGCGGTGCGCCAGCTCGAGCACGGTCTCGTGGCCGTCGGGTCGCAGCGTGATCTCGACGGTCGTCGATCCCGGCGGCAGGATGTCGTTGCCTGCGGCGCCCCAGGTGAAGACGACACGGTGAGGCGGTTCCACGACGACGTAGTCGCCCCGGATGGGGACGCCGTTGATGTCGACCGTCGAACGTGCCGCCGGTGGCGGGTCGCAGGTCGGCCCACTCGCCCATCCACCGGCACATCAGATCGGCTTCGGTGAGATAGGGGAACACCTCGGCGGGCGACGCGGCGATGCGCATCGTCGTGCTGTAGGTGTCGGCGGTCATGGGCCCGTCGGACGGCCCGCCCGCCGGTCACGCTCGACGGTCTCCTTGAGGCGGGCCAGCGACGACGGCCACAGGTCGTCGAAAAGGTGCGCACCGACTCGATGGCCTCCGGGCGGATGGCGTAGAGGCGACGGGTGCCCTCCCGCCGCTCGCCCAGCACCCCGGCCTCCTTCAGCACGCGCAGGTGCTGGGACACCGCCTGGTGGGTGATCTCGAAGTGCTCGGCGATCTCGCCGGCGGGCAACTCGCCGTCGCGCACCACGGCCAGGATGCGACGGCGCTGCGGATCCGCGAGCGCCCGCAGCACCGCGTCTGGCGTTCACGGGTGGCGGCCGAAGTACCCGACGAGCCGATCGGTCGCTCCGGCGCCTGCCTCCACGGCGACCTCCGGCCCGATGCGCGGTGCGCGTGCGTCCGTCGCTGAGCGTCTGGTGGGCGAAGCCGAGCATCTGCTCCGCCAGGCTCGCATCGAGCGTCGGGTCCTGGCCGGTCGCCTTTGCGAGGTCCCAGCCGTGGACCAGGATGTCGACCGTCGTGAACCCGCCGAGCACGGCCCCCGGCATCGCGCCGAACGGCGTTTCGTGGGTGCGGGTGATGGCGTCGTCGGCGGCGCCGCGAGCGAGGGCCTCGACGCCGACGCGGTAGGCCTTCAGCGGCTCGTCGCCGACGAGGTCGGCGGGTGGCAGGTCGCCCGGGCCCATTTCGCCGCCGGCGCGATGTCCGCGAGCCGGGCCCGGCCGAGCGCGAGAGTGCCGAGCACGTGGTTGAGCAGCGCCCGGACGTCCCAGTCCTCACACGGAGTGGGCAGGCCGAGTTGGTCGTCGGTGATCCGCTCGACGATTCGATCCGTGGAGGCGCAGGCCTGTTGGAGCGTGGTTGCGTTCATCGCGGCTGGTAAAGCAGCTGCTTTGTAAAGCGTCAACCGAAGTTTCGAGAGCGCAGAGACGAGTCTGCGTGGCCCACGTTGTCAGACCGAGGCAGCGTGGACTCGCAACAGCCCCGGGGCCGCCCACCGTGGGCCCCGAACGTGAGCAGCACGTGCGAGTACCGTCTGCCGCCATGGCTGACGATGACCAGGCAACCCAGGAGTCAGCGCACGACATCTTCCTGCGGGCGGTGGCACTCATGGAGTCGTCCAACTGGGCTGAGGCCCGACCGCTGTTCGAACAGGTCATGACGATGCCCGACTGCTCGCAGAAGGGCTACGACAGCTGCATCGCCGACGTCGCCATGTGCGCCCACCACCTCGGTGACCACCAGACCGCGCTGACCAACATCGCCATGTTCCTCGAGTCGTCGGCGACTCCGACGGCAGAGCAGCGAGCGGCGCTCCTCGAGATGTTCTTCGCGTCCTACAAGGGCCAGTCGGGGATCGACTTCCACAACCCGTACAACGAGTACCAGTGACCGTTCCGGTCAGGTGACGGTCGCGCCGCCCGGCGGGACGAGCGCGACCCACGTGCGACCCGGGGTCAGTCCGATCGGCGTCCCGTCGGGCAGGAGGTACTGCGTCACGGCGTCGGGCGTCGGGCTTGACCCAGCGACCGACGACGCGCACGCCGTCGGTGAGCACCCAGACCTCGCCCTCGCCGACGGTCTGGCCGACCGGGATGTGCGGGTCCGTGGAGTAGCCGACGTACTCGACGAACTGGACCACGACGTTGGGCGGCGCCACCTGCACCCCGGCGGCGTCGACGTGCGGGCGAGCCGTTCTGGCTGCGGGCCCAGCCCGAGCCGTCCCAGTCGTAGGCCACCGGCACGGCTCCCGACCGCCGAAGCCGAGGTCGACGTGGGCGACGGGATCGCCGACCGGCGCGACGCCCGGGCGCCCGGTAGGCGAACAGCGCCGGCGGCAGGCCGGCATCGGCGCGGTGGGTGTCGACCATCGGCAGGTAGCCGTTGATGAAGAGGTTGTGCGGCGCCCGCCGGCTGCCGTCGCGGAAGTACTGGTCGACGGCCGGGCGTGTGCCCGACGTCGACGATGTTCGAGGCCCGGATCTCCGCGGCCATGAACTCGTTGGAGCCCGACCACGCGAACATCGGCCGGTTGAGCGCCGAGAAGATCGGGATGTCGGTCGAGCGGCCGGACCGCACCGGACCGATCGGCTGGGCGTCCGTGCGAGTGGAACACGGCGAGGAACCGGGTGACCCCGCCCTCGACCCGCTCCTCGTAGACGACGTCGGCCTGGTTGATGCCGACCTGCGGGCCGGGCCGCCTGGTCGGCGTTGTCGATCTTCACGACGAGGGCCGGGCGGTCGAGTCGCGCGCCGGCATCGGCGACCTCGAGCCCGGTGAGCGGCCACGTCGGCGGAGGCGGCGGCGGCTCGGTGATCACCGTGGTGGCCGCCGCGGTCGTCGGCGGCGTCGTGGTGGTCGCCGGCTCCGCTCGGATCGCTCCCGCCACCGAAGACGACGAAGCCCAGCCCGGCGATCACGGCCACGCCCGGCGGCCGAAGCACCGACCCCGATCGTGCGCCGACTCGTCGACGTGCCCTTGGCGTGCTTGCCCTTCACCACCCGCTCTCGCTCCTCGCCCGTACGGGCGCAGGGTTCCGCGCCCGAAGTCGATGATCCCGCGCCGAAGTCGGCTGGCCGCGGATACCGGCGCCGTCGGCGTTGGCGACGTTTCTACACGGGAGCGGCGCGGGCGAAGAAGTCCTCGCGATCGCAGTCCACGCCCCCTTCACCGCGCCGCCGGTGACGCCTGTCGGTCGAGGAAGCCGGCCAGCTCGCGCACGAGATCCCGGGCGTCGTCACCGGCGCCGTGGATGAAGCTCGACTTCCGCCGGCGCAGGAAGGGCAGGCCGATCACGTACATGCCCGGTGACTCCACGACGCCGCCGTCGTGGCGGATCCGTCCCTTGCGGTCGAGGACCGGCACGTCGAGCCAGGAGTAGTCGGGCCGGAAGCCGGTCGCCCAGATGACCGTCCGGATCTCGCCGCTGGCCAGGTCCAGGCCGAGGGGCGGCGACGGCGGGACGGTCGTCGCCGGCAGCCGGTACGGCTCGGGCAGTTCGTCGTCCATGCCGTTGGCGCTGGCCCACTCGTCGACGGTGTCGAGGAGGCGGCCGAGCTTGAGGTCGGCGAGCGCACACACGTTGCGCAGCGAGCCCGAGAACTGCGCGTGACCGTGGTTGATGCCGGCGAGGCGGCCGACGAGCCGCACGCCGATGGCGGAGAGGGCGTTGAGGTCGATCGTCGCCTTGTCGGTCGAGCCGACGAGCTGCATCGACGGGAGCCGGCGCGCCCGCCCGATGTCGTCGACCTCGTCGTAGCGCTCGTCGAGGACGCCGGCCGCCTGCATCCACCAGTGGATGTCCATGCCCCGGTAGGTCCGAGGCCCGCGGACGTGCTCGCCCACCGCCAAGGTGACCGGTCGACCGGACCGCTGGAGCTCGTGGGCGATCTGGACGCCGGTGGCCGACGCGCCGACGACGAGCACGCCGCCGTCGGCCAGCTGGGCCGGGTTGCGGTACTCCATGGGCGTGAGCGTCGTCACCGCGGGCGGCACCTCGCCGGCGAACCCGGGCACGGACGGCCGGTTGAAGGCGCCGGTCGCGAGGACCACGGTGCGGCACTCCCACTCACCCTGGTCCGTCGTCACGCGGTACCCGCCGTCGGTGTGACGCACCGATGTGACCGTCGTGCCCGCCTGCACGGGCGCGGCGATCGCCCGCGCGTACCCCGTGAGGAAGGAGACGACCTCGGGCATCGTCATGAAGCCGTCGGGGTCGTCGCCGTCGTACACGGAGCCGGGCAGCTGGCACTGCCAGTTCGGCGTCAACAACCGAAGCGAGTCCCAGCGTTCGGTGCTCCACGAGTTGGCCACCTCCCGCCGCTCGAGGACCACGTGGTCGATCGAGCGGTCGGTGAGGCAGCGGCTCAGCGCGAGTCCGCTCTGACCCGCGCCGATGACCACGGTCGTGGTGCGCATGGGACTCGCTTCCGCTCGGGCTCGACGGCGCCGGGTCAGCGGACCTCGACGGTCACGTTGGTCGGGTTGGTGATGATGTCGTAGACCGCCGAGCGCTTCTGCGACTGCGCGACCAGGGCGCGGATCTCGTCGGGCGACGCGTCGGCGTCGATGTCGTAGGTGACCTTGATGTCGCTGAAGCCGTTGCGCACGTCGCTGTCGATGCCGAGGATGCCCTGGACGTCCATGTCGCCCTCGAGCGTGGCGGTGACGCTGTGCAGCTGGATCTGCCGGTTCTGGGCGACGGCGGCCACGCCTGCGGTCAGGCAGCCGGCGAGGCCCACGAGCACGAGCTCGACCGGGGTGGCGCCGTTGTCCTCGGAGGCGAAGATCTCGGGGTGGTCGACGTCGAAGGCGTAGCGGGTCCGGTGGTGCTGCTCCTCGCCGAGTCCGAAGAAGCCCTCGACCTCCGACCGGCTGTGGGTCCCGTGCTGCCATTCGCAGGTGGCCCGCCACTTGAAGGCGGCGGCCTCGGGCGCCGCGGTGAGCGCCTCGCGGGCACCGAGCAGTGCTTCGACGTTGACACCGTTGTCGACTGGGGTCTCGATCGTGGTCATCGCTGTGTTCTCCTCGTGTTGATGTGTGTGTGGGTGCTGGGTTGTCGGTCTGCGGACCGTCGTTCGGTGTTACGGGGTCGCGGAGAGATCGCGGTGGGGTCAGAGCAGCTCGGCGATGCGCGCCGCGGCGCGCGCCGCCCCGTCGGTCTCCACCGGTCGGTAGGCGACGGGACGGCCGATCTCCTCGGCGATGGCGGCGGCGATGACCTCGGGCGTCGACTCGTCGAAGTCCATGCACCGTCCTGCCCCGTAGCGCTCGAGCCGGTGGCGGACGTGGAAGTTCTGCTCGAAGTGGTGCCGGAGCGGGAAGTAGAGGAAGGGCCGGCTGTTGGCGGTGAGCTCCATCGTCGTGGTCAGGCCACCCTGGACGACGGCGAGGTCGCACGCCGCCAGGTGCCGGTAGAGGTGGTGGACGTAGGCGCGCACCTCGAGCCCGTCGTGCTGTGGCAGCGATGCCGGATCGATCCGGGGTCCGGCGACCACGACCATCCGCAGGCCCGGCACCCGCGCCTTGGCCTCGGGGTAAGCGGCGATCACCCGGCGGAGCAGGTGGCCGCCGACGCCGGAGCCGCCCACCGTGACGATGCAGACCTGCTCGTCGGGGCGATAGCCGAGCTCCGCCCGCAGCGCCTCCCGGTCGGCGAACGTCGGCGGGGTCGAAGCCGGTGATGTAGCCGGCGAAGTCGAAGTGCTCCTCGGTCCAGTCCCGGATCAGCGGCAGGTCGGGGCCGAAGGCGGCCGGCACGATGTCGTCGGCGCTGCCCACGTAGATGGCGCGGTCGCGGAGCCGCGGGTACCGGGCGATGTGCTCGATCATCTCGGCGTTGTAGTCAGCGGTGAGGAACGCCTCGCGGTCCTCGCCATCGGGCATCGGGCAGCCAGCCGACGAAGTCGGTGAGCCAGGCAGTAGGCCGCCCGCTTCTGCTCGGGGTTCTCGTGGAGGTAGTAGTCGAGCTCCCAGGCCTCGTCGCCGATCCACAGGTCGTAGTGCTCGTCGTTGACGAGGTCGTCGAACACCATGAAGTTGGCGACGAGGATCTCGTCCATCCGCCGCCACGCCTGGAAGCAGTGCAGGTCGTGCTCGGCCGACTCCGACTCGATGTGGCGCGACTCGTTGGCGAGGAACGCGCTGGCCGGGTGGATGCGCTCACCGTTCGCCTCGAGCACCGCGGTGACGGGATGCTGCGCGAGCCAGTCGATCTGGAGATCGGGATGCAGGCGACGCAGCTCGTCGGCGATCGCCACGTCACGCTGCGCGTGGCCCAGCCCGATCGGCGAGGAGATGTAGAGCGCGCGCTTCGGCCGGGACTTGCCGCGAGCCCACCGCCGCGGCGTTCGGCGTCGCCGCGATCGGAGCGATTCGCCGAACTGCCGGAGCAGAAGGTTGACCTTGACCGGGTCGCGGGCGTGGGGAAGGTGGCCGGAGCCCTCGAGGGCGACGAGTGTGCCGTTCGTGCGCTCCGCCAGCTCGACCGCCCAGGCGTGGGGCGTGATGTTGTCGTCGTCGCCGGAGATCACCAGCACCGGGCAGGCCACGTTCTCGCACAGTGCCCGGAGCAGCTGCTGGACCGTCTCGGGAGGCGCCGAGCTGCGTTCATGCGCCTCGACGGTCAGCATGAGCGTCTCCGGAGTCGTCTCCAGGCCCCACTCCGTGCAGTCCTCGATCTGCTTGGTGGAGTGCGGCTCGGGCAGCGCCTGTGACCAGAAGAACTCGAGGAAGCCCCGGTAGTCCCGCTTCCAGTAGTGGCGGTTGTACTTGGCCCATCCCTCGTCGGTGTCGAGGACGTCGTCGAAGCCGTAGAGGGCGCGAACGACGATGCCCGGGCCCGAACGGGGTGGCGGGCGCGATGAAGACGGCGCCCGCGACTCGTTCAGGGTGGCCGGCCGCCATGAGGAGCGCCCAGTTGGCGCCGAGGGACAGCGACACCAGCATCGCCCGGTCGACGCCGACCGCGTCCATCACCGCCACCGCGTCGTCGGCGAACTCGATGGGTGAGTACGACGCCGCCGTCGTCGGCGCGTCGGAGCGGCCGTTGCCGCGCCCGTCGAAGGTCACGACGCGGAAGTGGCGGCTGAGGTAGGGCACCTGCGCCTTCCAGTGCCGCGAGTGGACGATCGACCAGGTCGGCAGGAGGAGGATCGTCGGCTCGGCGTCACCGAAGACCTCGTAGAACAGCTTCACCCCGTCACGTTCGACGTAGCCGTCGTGGTCAGGCTCGCACGCCCTCATCGCCGCGCCTCCCTTCGTCGTCCTCGAGCGTCTGGAGCCACGAGTCGATGACCCGCAGCAGCTGCCGGTGGCCCTGGGACACGCCCGACAGACGCTCGAGCATGATCCCCTCGTTGAACGTCATGACCAGTGAGACGACGGCGCTCACCGGTACCTGGGTCCGATCGAGCCCGTACTCGTCGAACGCGGCGCGGAACGCGTCGGTGAGCACGGCGCGCCACTGCGCGTTGACCGTCGCCACCCGCTCGCGCATCTCGGGGTGGTTCCAGGCCATCGCTTGGAGCTCGAACCAGATCTTGGGGTAGCCGGCCGCCAGGTCCTCGTCGAGGAATCGCATCGCACGTGCGCCACTTCTGGATGAACGGCACGTCGGCCGCGTACATCTCCTTCTGGCGCTCGATGAGCCGACCCGTGAACCGCTCCAGCACCCGGAGGAACAGCTCCTCCATCGAGCCGAAGTAGTAGTGAACGAGGCCATGGTTGGCGCCGGCTTCCTCGGCGAGGCGCCGCACGCTCACCCCTGCGTATCCCGCGCTCACGAGCAGGCGCTCGGCTGCGTCGAGGAACGCCTCCTCGGTCTCGGCTCGCGCCGCAGAAATCGCCACGAGCTCCCCCGATCGCCTGCTTCGTCATCTTGACTTAGACGACTGACTAAGTAGGTTGACTAAACCACGGCGAGCGGACGACGTCAATGGGTTGTCTGCACGACGGCCGGCGGATCAGTCGGCCGAGCCGGCATTCCCGTGCCGGTCGAGGTGGCGGCGAGCCCAGCTGCGCCAGCCTTCGGACAGGTCACCTCGTCGCGCGTCACGACGCCATGCTGCCGCCGGGGCGGCGCCTACGACAGAGCAGCGCCGTCGCCCGACTCGATGCCGCGGCGGACCTCGGCGAGCACGACCGCACGGGCCCGCAGCTTCGACCCGGCGTGGGCGTCGGAGTCGAGCCCGGCAAAGGACGCCGCGACCGCCTGCGCGGTCGGCACGACGGCCTCGGGCTCGACGACCTCGTCGAGCCAGCCGGCGGCCACGGCGTCGGCCGGACGGAACAACGCCGACAGACCGACAGCCCGGTCGAAGGCGGCCGGCGTGAGCCGGTAGCGGAGCAGCGCCAGGGCTGAGTACGGCATGGTGAGGCCGATCGCGACCTCGTTGGCCTGGATCTTGAACTCGCCGGCGGCCCCGACGCGGTAGTCGGCGGCGAGGAGCAGGAACGAACCCATGGCGACGGCGTGCCCGGTGCAGGCGATCACGACCGGGCGCGGGAAGCCGAGCAGCCGCTCGGCGAGCTCGAAGCCGCCCCGCACCATGGCCTCCGCCTCGGGACCTCCGGCGCCGAGGACACCGAGGTCGAACCCGCCCGAGAAGCGGCCCGGTCGGCCGGCGAGCACCACGGAGACGACGTCGTCCTTCTCGGCCCGATCGAGGGCGTCGCCGAGGGCGGCGAGCATCGACGGCGACAGGCGCGTTGGCCTTGCCGTCGTCCATGGTGATCGTCGCGACGCGGTCGGCGACGGCGTACTGGATCGGGTTCATCGTGCCTCCTGCGGTCGTTGGATGATCAGCTTCACCGTCGGTTCGAGGAACCGCTTCGGCGCGTCGTCCCAGTCGACGACGTCGGTCGTGACGAGCTCGGGCCGCAGCCGGCCGCTGCCGACGAGCGCCGCGACCTCTGGGCAGCAGCGACGCAGAGTGGGCGCGTCCGAAGTGGAGCGCGATGCCCAGCGTGTAGAGGCGCAGCAGCGGCAGGGCCACCTCCGCCTCGAGGCTGGCGACGCACTGGAGAACGCCTTCGGGCTCGGTGGCGCGGATCGCCCAGCTGAGCCCGGCCGGGTCGGGCCCGCAGTCGACGACGAGGGGCCAGGTGCCCGGCGGGCGCTCGCCGAAGTCGACCCGGACCGGCGTCGCGCCGACGCGCTCCGCCAGCGCCAGGACGGCGTCGTCCGCACTCGCGACGGTGACGCTCTCCGCGCCGAGGGCGACGGCGGTCTGGGTCGGCGTACAGGCCGATGCTCGGCATGCCGTGGATCGCCACGAGGACGTCGAGGCCCGGTTGCGCCGCGAGGTGCGGCGCGACGGAGCGGTAGCCGTCGAGGACGTTGTCGGGGACGCTCGCCACCGCGACGGGGTCGAGACCGGCCGGCAGCGGGCGTGAGCATCGTGTCGGCATGGGGGACGCGGACGAGGTCGGAGAGCATCCCGCCGTACTCGACGCCCGACAGCGGCTCCATGCCGTAGTCGGACAGCGTCGGGTACGTCGTGCAGATCGCCGACTTCCCACTCCGGCAGCGGTCACAGGTCCCGCAGCTGACCTGGAACGACGGGAAGGCGAGCGCGCCGACCTCGACACGCCGTGACGTCGTCGCCGATCGCCACGACCTCGACGACGGCCTCGTGCCCGAGCGCGAAGCGGTCGGCACGGGTCGGGCCGATCCCGACGAGCAGCGGATCGATCTCGCATCGGGCGACGGCGACGGGTCGGACGAGCGCGTCGGTCGCCTCGACGATCTCGGGCTCCGGCACTTCGCACCACTCGACGACGCCGGGCGCCGTACAGGTCAGTTGCCGCACGGTTCTAGAGCTTTGTTCTAGAATCTTGCTCTAGTCAACATCGTTCGGCTGTGACATCCGACGTACGCTCCCGAGTCCCCGATGCCTCCTTCGACCGGCACCCGCCCACGCGCCGACGCGACCCGACAGCGCCGCCAGGCGATCCTCGACGGCCGCGCTCGAGTGCTTCTCGACGATCGGCTACGACCAGACGACCCTCGCCGACATCCGCGCCAAGGCAGGGGCGAGCACCGGCAGCATCTACCACCACTTCGGCTCGAAGGAGCAGATCGCGGCGACGCTCTACCTCGACGGCGTGCGCGAGACGCAGGAGGCAGGGCTGGCGGCGCTCCTTCGCACGAGGACGGCCCGCACCGGGATCGCCGCCCAGGTCGGCGCGTACATCGACTGGGTCGTCGGCCACCCGGCGATGGCGCGGTTCCTGTTCGCCATGCGCCACGCGCCGTTCCTCGACGGCCGGGAGGCGACGATCGCCGATCTCAACGAGGACGTCCACGACCGCGCCGCGCAGTGGCTCGCAGACCGCGTCGCCGCCGGCGAGCTGCCCGACCTCGATCCCACGATCCGCTGGGCGATCGTGTTCGGCCCCTGCCGCCACTGGGCCGGCTCCTGGCTCCGCGGCACGACGACGACGACACCGGAGGAGGCGAAGCGCACGATCGCCACCGCCGCCTACGCCGCCCTCCGCGCCCTTTGCTGAGGAGAAGGGCGTGGCCGGGCTGATCAGCCCGGCGGCGCGAAGAACTCGAGCGCGATGCCGTCGGGATCGCGGAAGCTCACACCGGAGCCGTAGGTCGCGTCCTTGATGCCACCGTGCGCGATGCCCAGCTCGTCCAGGCGCGCCACCCACTCCTCGAGCTCGGCTCGGTTCGCGCAGCCGAACGCCACGTGGTCGAGACCGACACGATGCTCGCTGAAGACCTCGTCGGGTGCGGGCGTGCCGTGCTGGTGCAGTCCGACGAGGCTGTTGCCGAGGAGGTACACGGTGTGGTGGAAGTCGGGATCCGTGTCCTCGTCGAGCACGGGCTTCGAATCGAAGAGCGCCTCGTACCACGGGACACTGACCGAGAGGTCCTTGACGGTGAGTGCCACGTGGGTGAGGGCAGGGAAGTCGGGCATGGGGGGATCCTTTCCAGTCGTTGTCACACACCACCCCGGTGTGTACGAGCCGTCGCGCGCTTCTCGTGGGGTTCGCCCGCGCGCCTGTGCATCCTGCCACCCGACGTGGCCTCCCGGGCATCTGACCCGTGTTCGTCGGCCGGCCAGAAACCCATCGTCGTGGACGCCGGTGGTCGAACCGGCGTCCACGACGACCCGAGCGCATTGCCGTGGGGGTTTGGCAAGCGCTCAGCCAGCGACGTTGCGGACGAGCGAGCCGTCGGCGCCGACGACGAACCAGATGTCGCTGAGACCCTGGCCGTTCATGTCGCCGGGCTCGGCGTCACCGCCGAAGTAGTACAGCGGCCAGTCGTTGTAGGTCGCCTGGGCCGAGCCGTCGTCGGGCCGGGCGGCGGTGCCGAACAGGCTGCTGTCGACGGCGCCGTCGCCGATGACCGGACCGGCGAGGGCCGGCCACGCCGCCAGGCACTCGTCGACGCACGTGCTCGGGCCCTTGTCGTCGGGCACGAACGCGTAGAGCGTGTTACCTCCGGTGTCGACGAGGATCGTGCCGAGCGGCGTGTCAGCGGTCGTCACGGCGTCGCTGCTCCCCGCCGGCACGGCGGCGTCGCTGCCGCCGTAGGGGTCGGAGGGCGACTCGGCAGCCGGCGCCGCCGTGGCGTCGTCGTCGTCGCCACAGGCGGTGAGGCCGAGCGTGCCGACGGCACCGAGGCCGACGGCGACGAGCGCGAGGGAACGTCGCGTGAGGTTCACGGGGATCTCCAGGTGATATGGGGGGTTCGACCGGCGGAACGTCCGGATACTGGGTTGTACGTTCAAGAGCGCTGGGCGGTTCTCGCCGGCCCGCTCGCGGACCTGTGACAAGCGGCACGCGAAGTGACGTGGTGCGCGCCGACGCGACGTCTCACGACACGAAGGCGGCGGAGGCGACGCCGCACCTGATGACGGCGGCGCCTTCGTCGATTCGGACCCATCGGAACCCAGCGGCGCGTCGCCCGTCGGGCTTCGGCGCCCACGCCTGCCCGTCGGCGTCGACGACGAGATCGTCGAACCCGCGTCGACTCGTCGGCGCGTGGCTGTAGAGCCACAGCTCCGGCGTGGCGCGCTCCGAATCGATCCGCCCGATGTAGATGAACTCGTCAGCGTGGACCTGGATCGGGCTGCCGGTCTCGCGGAGGCGCCGGGCGATGGCGAACAACGGCACGTAGGCCGAGAGGGCAGGATCTTCCGATCGCGGGCGGATGTGGCCGCGGACGACGAAGTCGTTCCAGGTGTCGGGGTCGCGCCCGACGATGTGCTGGGCCAGACCGGGTGGACACGTCGGGTCGTAGGGCAGGTGGCACTGGCAGGGGAAGTCGACGTCGGTCCCCTCTGGCATCGGGTAGCCGTCAGCCCCGAGGCCGCCGTAGCACCGCAGCGGCTCGAGCAGCGCCGGGAGCGGATCGCTCTCCGGACAGAGCCGCCCGTCGTCGTGCACCCAGTTGACGACCGTCCAGAGATGGACGTGCCAGTCCTCGGGGAGGACGGTGCCGAGCGTGGATGCCGAGTTCCGGACGTCGGCGTACAGCACCCCTTGGACGGTCGGACGATCGAGACGGATGCCAGTCGAGAACCGGTAGCGCTCGAGCGCCTCCAGGCACATCGCGGCGACGTCGAGGTCGCAGGCGCGACCGTGCGCGAGCGACCACTCGCCGACGCGCCGCAGCGCCTCCCGATGCCGCGCCCGTGCCGGCGCGGCAGCGACAGCGATGGGAAGGAACGTCGGCGCTGGTCCTGGGGACGCGGTCGGGCCGATCGTCGAGCACTGGCGCGACCCCGTCGAGCGTGTGGTCATCGAACGCGCTGTCGGCGAAGTCGTCGTCGAACTCCTCGTCGAGGTCGTCCGACGGCAGCTCGTCCCAGGAGCAGTCGCACGAGATGAGCTGGCCCCGGCACCCGGGGCAGCGCTGTACGTCACACCCGACGTGGTGGAGGCCGCCGCGTCGAACGCCGCAGTCTCCGCAGCGGGCGGGGCCCCGCTTCCAGCCTCGCTCCTGCCCGTACCGGAGGAGCGGAAAGGCCGTGCCTGCGTGGTGCAGCACGTCGACGGTGCAGCTGGATGCGGTCTTCATCTCCTGGGAGCACAGGTCGCAGATCGCCATTCCGGCATCATCCCCAGGGGGTGTGTCAACGAACTCGGCGCCGTTCCGCGCGGACCCCAATACGGTCCGTGAGCTGCGCAACGACCCTCTAGTCGGCGGCACCGGTCATCCGTACACTCACCACCGAACGCGCGGGCGAGCAGCGCGTCAGCTGGGGAAAGGGCGGACATGAGTCGAACCAAGGACGGGAACGCGGCCGGCATCGCACACCTGCACGTTCCGCAGGTGATCGACATCCGCGACGGGGTCGACGAGCACGTCGCCGCGTCGCGAGTGCCGGTGCTGCCGGCCGAAGGTCGCTACCAGATGCCGTGGGTGGCGCTCGAGGGTCTGCGGCTCCCGGAGCGGTGCTGCGCCTGCGGATCGGGCGCCGCGTACGGCTCGATGCACGTCGTCGGCGACGATCCGAGCGGTCGCACGAAGCTCGGGCTCTCGGTCGCCGTGTGCCTCCGGTGCGAGTGGGTCCTGCGCGACTGCGGCGTCGTCCCCGGGTCGACCCCGGGGAGCGGCTGGCTCGGCACCGTCGGCGTCCCGTCCGACCTCAAGCCCGCCTACAAGCAGATCGTCGGATCGATCCGCTTCCGCGTGAAGCGGACCCGCAGCGGCACCAGGCTTCGCTTCACATTGACGAACGCCACCATGGCCGACGCGTTCGCCGGGCTCAACCACTGCTGAAAGGGCGGCCGCAGCCGGGACGCGCTCAGCGGCCCGGGAGGCCCGGCGGAACCCGGCCATCGCCCACGTGAGATCGTGACGTCGGTTGGCTCGAGCTGGCTGCCGCCGTCGAGCGGGCTCGGCGACGACGTCGGGCCCGCCCCGCTGGTAGCCGCTTCGGCCGCGGCCACCAGGGCGCGGGCCAGGCGCCCGAAGATCACGGCGTGGAAGGGCAGCAGCGCCAACCAGTAGGCCCGGCCCCACAGGCCCCTCGGGTGGTAGAGCGCCCGCTGCTCGAGGACCGTCGAGCCGGCGCCGCCGTCCTCGACCCGCCACTCCAACCAGGCGCGGCCGGGGAGGCGCATCTCGGCCCGCAGCCGGAGCAGTCGCGGCGGCTCGTAGGCGTCGACCCGCCAGAAGTCGAGGGCGTCGCCGATGCGCAGCTCGTCGGGGTGGCGGCGTCCCCGGCGCAGGCCGATGCCGCCCACGGCGCGATCGAGCAGACCCCGCACCTCCCACAACCAGTCCGAGGCGTACCAGCCCCGCAGGCCGCCGACGCCGCTGACGCGTGCGGAACAGCGCCTCGGCGGACGCCGTCGTCTCGACCCGCTTCTCGTCGGTCAACAGCGTGCCGCCGGCCCAGTCGGGGTCCCAGGGCGCCGGGTCCGCCGGCGAGGACGGGGTCGTGCCGGCGCTCGCCCACCACGTCGCCACGTCGAGGCCCTCGACCCGGCGCAAGGCGGTCTCGACCGCGGCGCGGAAGCCGATGGGCTCGTGGGGCAGCACGTCGGTCGCGGGCCGGTCCCGCACCACGACCTCGTTGCTGAGCCCGTCGACCAGCGGGCGGGCGATCGATGACGGCAGGGGCGTGACGAGCCCGATCCACAGCGACGACAGCCTCGGGGTCAGCAGCGGGACCGAGAGCACGGCGCGGCGGCGCAGGCCGGCGGCGTCGGCGTAGACCCGCATCATCTCCTCGTAGGTGCAGACGTCGGGCCCGCCGATCTCGAGCACCCGGCCGCGGGCGGCCGGCTCGTCGAGCGCGGCGACGAGCCAGTGCAGGACGTCGCTGATGGCGACGGGCTGGCAGCGGGTGCGGACCCACCGCGGCGTGACCATGACCGGGAGCACCTCGACGAGGTGACGCAGCATCTCGAACGACGCGCTGCCGGAGCCGATGATCACGGCGGCGCGGAGCTCGGTGACCGGCACGGACCCGGCGGCGAGGACGCGCCCGACCTCGTGACGGCTGCGCAGGTGGGCCGACAGGGTCGGGTCGTCGTCGTCGCCCAGACCGCCGAGGTAGACGATCTGCTCGAGCCCGGCCTCGGCGGCCGCGTCCCGGAAGCTCGCCGCCGCCTGAGCGTCCCGCTCGGCGAAGCCGGCGCCGCCTTCCATGCCGTGCACCAGGTAGTAGGCCGCCCGCACCCCGTCGAGGGCAGACCCGAGCGTGGCCGGGTCGGCGAGGTCGGCCTGCACGACCTCGACGTCGCCGATCCACGGCATGCCCGAGAGCTTCTGCGGCGACCGGGCCAGGCAGCGCACGCGGTGACCAGCCTCGAGGAGCGCCGGCACGAGGCGCCCGCCGACGTAGCCGGTGGCGCCGGTGACGAGGACGGGGCGGTCGTCGGGGGGTGAGTGCATCGTCATGATGGGACAACGGTGGCTTCGCCGGGACGATTTCAACCGCGCGCCGACGTGGTCGTGCCTGGAACCGCCGGATCCGGATGCCCGGCCGATCGCGATCCGGACCTGACGTCGCCGCTCGACTCGGCCCAGCGGTGCCGGGAGATCGTCGTGCCCGTAGCGTTGCGTCGATGGAGTCGCAGACCGAGTTCGCGACAGCCCTGCCGGCGCCGCGGCTGCGACCGTTCATCGACGGCTACGCCGGCTACCGGCTCACCGGCTTCGAACCCGGCCTGCACCGTGGGTTGCCGTCGCGGCACCTGACGTTCATCGTGAGCATCGGTCCGGCGATCGACGTCGTCGGCCAGACCGATCCGACCCAGGCACCGGCGAGCTATCGCACGGTGCTCGGCGGGTTGCAGGCGAGCTCGGCGCTGATCGAGCACACCGGTCACCAGGAGGGCGTCGCCATCGAGCTGACGCCGCTCGGGTGCCGGGCGCTGTTCGGCATGCCGTCACGGGCGCTGTGGAACACCTCGCTCGAGTGCGTCGACGTCGCCGGCGGCGCCGGGGCCGAGCTGTGGGAGCGGCTGCAGGGCACGACGGGCTGGGCCCAGCGGTTCGCCATCTGCGACGAGATCCTCATCCGCCTCGCCGACCCCGACCTCACGGTGGCCGCCGAGCTGCAGCACACGTGGCAGACCCTCGTGCGCTCGGGCGGCAACGCGCCGATCGCCGCACTGGCGACCGAGCTCGGCTGGACCCGCCAGCACCTCGCCCGCCGCTTCGGCGACGAGTTCGGTCTCGCCCCGAAGCTCGCCGCCCGAGTCGTCCGCTTCGAACGGGCGCGGCACATGCTGCAGTCGGTCCCGTCGTTCGTCACCATCGCCCAGGTCGCCGCCGCCTGCGGCTACTACGACCAGGCCCACCTCGACCGCGACTTCGCCGAGCTCGCCGGCTGCTCGCCCACGCACGTGGATGGCCGAGGAGGAGGTTCCATCCTTCCAAGACGACGCCGCCCCGGTCGTGTGATCGTCGACCGCATGACCACAACCCATCCGTCTGTCTGGCCCTGCCTCTCCTACCGCGACGCCCGCGCCGCCCTCGACTTCCTCGCCAAGGCCTTCGGCTTCGAGGAGACCGCCTGCTACGCCCGTGACGACGACCCGTCGATCGTCGAGCACGCCGAGATGCGCTGGCCGCTCGGCGGCGGGATCATGTTCGGCACCGCCGAGAAGGACGACACGCCGTTCGGTCAGCGGGTGCCGGGCAACGACAGCGTCTACGTCGTGTGCGACGACCCCGATGCGCTGTTCGAGCGGGCCACCGCCGCCGGCGCCGAGGTCGTCCGCGGCCTCAAGGACGAGGACTACGGCTCACGGGGCTTCACCGTCCGCGACCCCGAGGGCAACCTCTGGAGCTTCGGCACCTACGCCGGCGAGTAGCGACCGTCGTCCTACCCGCCCGGGAGTCCCTGGAGGAACCGCGCCGCGATCGGCGCCGCGTCCCGCCCGCCGACCCCGCCGCCCTCGAGCACGACGGCGAAGCCGAGGCCGTTCCAGCCCCCGATGAACCAGGCGTGCGTCGGCAGCGGATCGCCGCTCCCGAACTCGGCGGTGCCGGTCTTGCCGATCACGTCGAGCCCGGGCACGTTCGCCGCCGTGCCGCTCCCGTCGGTCACGACCAGGCGCATGAGCTCGGCGAGCTGGGACCGGGCGGTCGGATCGAGCGGCCGGGTCGGGCGGTCGCCCGCCTCGTCGGGCAGCAGCACCGGGGTGCGCCACGTGCCGTCGAGGACGGCTGCGGCCACGGTTGCCATGTGCAGCGGGCTGGCGGTCACCTGGGCCTGGCCGATGGCGGCGGCGGCCCGCTCGACCTCGGTCGCCGGCGCCGGGAACGACCCACCGAGCGTCGTGGGCCCGAGCGAGTAGTCGGCGCCGAAGCCGAAGGTGGCGGCGGCGTCGGCCAGCGCCGACTCGGGCAGGCCGCCCGCCGCGCCGATCATCGCCGTGTTGCACGAGTCGGCGAAGGCCCGAGCGAACGGGATCGTGCCGGCGGCGCCGCCCTCGAAGTTCCGGAACCGGCGGCCGTCGACGTCGAGCTCGCCGGGGCACTCGACGGTCGAGGTCGGCTGGAGGCCGTTGGTGAGGAGGGCGTAGGCGGTCACGACCTTGAACGTGGACCCCGGCGGGTAGGCGCCGCCGATCGCCCGGTCGAAGGCCTCGTCGAGCGGTCGGGAGACGACCGCCCGAACCTCGCCGGTGGCGGCGTCGACGGCCACCAGCGCGGCGGGCACGGCCACGTCGGCGAGCGCGAGCTCGGCCGCCCGCTGGACGTCCGGGTCGAGCGTCGTCCGCAGGGCCACGGGGTCCACCCCCGGGAACGAGCCCAGCTCCTCGACGGTCTCGCCGGCAGCATCGAGCAGGCGCACGTCCACCGCCGGCCGCCCGGCGAGCTGACGCTCGTACTGCGCCTCGAGCCCGTCGAGCCCGACGAGATCGCCGACGGCGTAGGGCGGGCCGAGCTCCTCGAGCCGCTCCGCGGTGACCTCGCCGTACCGACCGACGAGGTGGCGGGCGAAGTCCCGGGTCAGGCCGCCGCGGCCGCCGGTGTCGCGCGGGAACGTGACCCCGAGGATCGGGAAGATCACGTCGCGGACCTCCTCGAACTCCTCGGCGGTGAGCTCGGCGATCTGCACGAAGTGATCGGGCTCGACCCAGGGCTGGTCGAGCGCCTCCTCGATGGCGGCCGGGTCGAGCTCGAGCTGCTGGGCGAGGATCGGGATCGACGCGGCGCGGTCGAACCGTCTGCGGCTCGATGCCGATGCGCACCCGCTCGACCTCGCCGACGACCTGCCGGCCGTCCGCCCCGAGGATCGGCGCCCGGGCCGCCCACGTCGTCGTCCGTGTGATCGACCCGCCCGGCTGGAGCAGCGGGTGCATCGCCGTCTCGCTCCAGGCGACGCGCCACCCGACGTCCTCGACCTCGACGAGCGGCAGCTCGCCGCCCCACGAGACCTCGCCGATGTCGCCGAGCGTCAACGTGGCGGTGAACCGCGCCCGACCCTCGTCGCCGTCGTCGTCGATCAGCCCCAGCTCGATCGCCGTCGCCGTCGCCCCGAGGTCGGTCCCGATGGCGACGGGGTCCATGGCGTCGACCGTCGCGGGCTCGGCGACGAGCGCACGCACGGCTTCCCCGTCACCCGAGGACCACGCCGCCGCGAACGCCTCGACCGTCGCCTCGGGCCCTTCCTCGTCCTCGCCGAGGACGACGACGGCGTACCAGGCGAGACCGCCGACCACGACCGCGCCAACGGCGAGGATGGCCCCGGCGACGAGTCGACTCCTGGCACCGCGCGGCATCCCTACCTCCGGCCGACGTGTCCGGCGACGATAGCGACCCGTCGGGGCGGCGCAGCCGCGGGCGAGAGATGTCGGACTGCGGGTTCGCCGACGTCGACGCTCAGCCGCCCGCCTTCTTCTTCGCCGCCTTCTTCTTCGCCGCCTTGGGCGGCAGCGCGGCCGCCGCGGCGAGCGCCTCGTCGATCCAGCGCGCCGCCTTGCGCGCCGTCCACGCCGCCGGGAGCGTCACGTAGCCGCCCATGGGCCGCTCCGGTGGGCCGAACGGTCCGGCGCCGGGCTGGGCGAGGAGCTTCTCGCGCGGGCCGTCGGGCAGCTTGATGCCGATGTCGGAGCCGAACAGGCCCATGAACATGTGCCCGTTCACGAAGGCACCGAGGTTGCCGAACATCGGCTTGGTCTCCACGCCCGGCGCGTCGGGCACGAGCCCGGCGAAGCGGGCACGGTCGTCCTCGGTGGGCTTCGGGATCTTCACGGCGCACCATCCTTCCCGCCGGCAGCGGCGGCTGCGGCGGCGAGGAGCGGGAGGAAGTGGCCCCATCCGCCACGGTGCTCGGCGGCCGCGGCAGGCGGCAGACCAGTGTGACGCAGCGCAAGGATCGTGTCGTCGCCGTCGGGCGTGAGGGTGATCTCGACGCGGCTCGACCCCGGCGGGACGCCGAAGTCGGTGTGGGAGGGATCCCAGCCGAAGGTGAACACGATCCGCTCGTGGGGCACGAGCTCGACGTACTCGCCCCGCATGACCGGCCCCTCGCCGCCCATCTCGACGACGCAGACCCCGCCGGGCCGGGGGTCGACTTCGGCGGCCGCACCCCACCACGCGCACATGCGCTCGGGGTCGGTCCAGTAGCGCCACACCGTCTCGGGTCGGGCGGCGATGCGCAGCGTCTGCTCGACGACGCTCGTGTCGGCTTCGGTCAACGTCGCTTCTCCGTTCGCTTCGACTGCCGCGCGGCTCGGGTGCGCTCGGGCCACTCCTCGCGCTCGGCCGCCTGCTTGAGCCGGGCGAGCCGGTCGGACCACATCTCCTCGACGAAGGCCGCAGCGTCGCGCAGTCCCTCGCGCCGCCACCGGTAGAGGCGGCGGTTGCCGTCGGGCCTGACCTCGACGAGCCCCGCGTCGGCGAGCACCCGGAGGTGCTGGGACACGGCCGGCCGGCTGATCGCCGGGAAGTGGGTGGCGATCTCGCCGGCCGGGCAGCTCCCTCTCGCGCACGAGGCGCAGGATGGCGCGGCGCGTGCCGTCAGCGACCGCTCGCAGCGAGTCGTCGATCAGCACGTCTCCCTGCGGCACTTGCGTTCCTCCCGATCCTCCGCGAGTGTGTAAGCACTAGCTTACATAGATCGGACACGCACATGAACGTGACTGCCGCCCTCGAGCAGACCTTCACCCACACCAGCGGCGTGGTCGCCGGCGTGAAGGCCGACCAGCTCGACGACCCGACCCCGTGCCGCGAGTGGACCGTGCGGCAGTTGCTCGAGCACATGATCGGCGTCGTCGCCGGCCTCGGCGCCGCCGCGGCCGGGAACCCGCCCGCGGAGTTCGTGCTCGGCGCCGACCCGGCGGCGCAGTTCGACGAGGCGGCCGCCGCCGCCCTCGCCGCCTGGCGCAGCCCCGGGCGTGCTCGACCGGCATCGTCGACATCCCCGCCGGATCCATGCCCGGTCACGTCGTCGCGGGCATCAACCTGCTCGACACCGCCACCCACACCTGGGACCTGGCCACCGCCACCGGCCAGCCGGCCGAGCTGCCCGAGCCCGTCGCCACCGCCGCGCTCGAGGCGAGTGAGCAGATCGTGAGCCCGGAGATCCGCACCGGCCGCTTCGGACCCGAGCAGCCCGTGCCCGCCGGCGCGTCGCCGACGGCGCGGCTCGTCGCCTTCCTCGGGCGGACGCCTTGACCGACGCTCACACGGTCGGCACCGGCGAGGAGCGAACACGAGCCCGCCTCGAGCTGCTCGAGGCGGTGCCATGGCTCTCCGATCATCGGCCGGGCACGCGTCAGAGCAGGCGCTGTCGGGCGGGAGGAGCGACCGCCCTCGATTCGGCACGTCGAGCAACGGTCCGCGGGTCGAGAATGTGCCGATGCCTCGACGTACCGACACGCTGCTCGCCGGTCACTACTTCCTCGCCGTGCACGGGCTGGCGTTGCTGCGCACGCTCTTCGAGGGCACCGACGCGGCCGCGCCGCACGCCGACGCCATCCGCACGATCGCCGCCGAGCTCGACGAGTTCCCGCACTCCCTCGCCATCCCGCTGCTCGAGCACGACGTCGAGGAGGGCTACACGCAGTGGGCGCCGCGGTACGACAGTCCGAACCCAGCCATCGCCGGGGAAGAGCCCGTCGTGCACGCCATGCTCGCCGCCCTGCCGGTGGGCGACGCGCTCGACGCGGCCTGCGGGACCGGCCGCCACGCAGCGGAGCTGGCCGCCCTCGGCCACCGCGTGATCGGCGTCGACACGACCGACGCCATGCTCGAGGTGGCGCGGGCCAAGGTGCCCGACGCCGACTTCCGGCGAGGTGCCCTGGAGGACCTGCCTCTCGAGGACGAGTCCGTCGACGTCGTCACCTGCGCGCTCGCCCTCACCCACGTGCCCGACCTCGCGCCGGTGCTCCGCGAGTTCGGGCGGGTGCTCCGCCCCGGTGGGACCGCCGTGCTGTCGGACATCCACCCGTCGAACACGCTGCTCGGCGGGCGGCTCGCCGGCTTCCCGGGCGAGGACATCACCCAGGGGATCCCCTTCGTCGTGAACCGGACCCACCCGATCAGCTCCTACCTCGCTGCCTTCGCGGCGGCCGGCCTGTCGGTCCTCGAGTGCGTCGAGCCGACCATCGGCGAGGTCCAGCTGCGGGCGCTGCCGAGCTTCGCCTTCTACCCCGAGGCCAGCCGGCAGGCCTTCGAGGGGCTGCCCTACCTCCTGATCTGGCGCCTCGGCCAAGACGCTGACTCGACCTCGCCTGCGACCTGGCCGGCACAACACCCGCTCCTGGCTCTCACACTCGGGCGAGCACGCCGTCGATCGCCGGCGACCGGCGCCCGGGGACGTAGTCGCAGGCACCGTTCGCGCAGACCTCGAAGGCCTCGTCCTTCTTCGTCCAGCCTCGCCGCACCAGCAGGCCGTGCATCTCGCAGCCGAGGCACATGCCGAGCACCGCCTCCAGCCACATCAGCGCCAGGCAGATCAGGCAGATCGTGCGGGGCAGGTCGCCGTGGATGTCGCTGTTCGTGATGATCGTCATGGCCGAGCGACATCATCAGGCCGAGCGTCCACGCGAAGCGCTTGGGCTTGGCCGACACCCACAGCGGCTCCTGGCGCCTCGTCAGCCAGCCGGCGACCACGCCCGTCGGGGCTGTACTTGATCCCGACCGTGACCCGGATCAGGAAGTCGACGAAGAAGAACGTCGTGACGACCTGGATCGGCATGAACACCTTGGCGAAGTTGGCGTAGGCGAAGGCGACGGCGCCGAGGGCCATCGTCAGGCCGGCGGCCGCGCGGACCTGGTTCTCGTTGAACACGGGCGCGCGCACCGTCTCGCCCGTCGATGGTGAGGCCCTCGACGATCTCGCCGTACGTCCAGTCTGCTATCATGGACGGTCCCGCCTCGTCTGTGGGTTGTCGTGGTCGAGTGGTCAGGCCGACTCGCGCTGCGACCCGGCCGTGGCCGGACGCGGACGGCGAGGCCGCCGATCTCGTCGACGCGTGCGGTCGACGAAACCGCTGCATGAAGGACATGAACCGGTACACGTCGGCGAAGTTCGTGGCGACGCCGACCGAGATCCGGACGGCGCCGACGAGCGACGTCGTGCTCGCGCCAGCAGGTCGGTCGCGGAGCTCGAGGAACGACATCGGCTCGTCGCGCTCGAACCACTTCCGTCATCTCGCGCGCGCCGAGGCCGTGGGCGATCTCGCCGGCGCCGGGGTTGCAGAAGCAACCGGTCCGCAGCGAGATGTTCGGCCTCGTTGGCCAGCTGCTCGACCCGGCGGTCGTCGATCGGGCGACCGTCACGGGTCGCGCAGCTGGAACGTCACCGTGCCGCCGCGCTGCGACGATGTCGGTCGGCCCGTGGATCTCGACGACCGGACGACCGTTGCGAGTGGCGGAGGCCGGTGAGCGCTTCGAGCAGCCACGCCGTCGAGGCAGCCGACCCGGTCGTGGATCGCGTCGACGCCCGACCCGCTCGAGGTGCTCGCAGCCCGGTCGTCGACGGCGGGCAGGTTGAGGTAGTCGACGGTGCCGTCCTCGAACGCCGGCCTCGTCGGGGTGGAGGTAGTGGCCGTCGCCCTGCACGGAGGCGATCGTGACCGTGCCGCCGGCGAACCACGGCCGCTCGAGGGCGTCGAACCGGTCGCGTCGCATCAGCAGGCAGCCGACGCCGGTCGGGAAGCCGAAGCATCTTGTAGAAGGAGAGGGTCACGAAGTCGGGCCGGATGCTGGGCGAGGTCGAGCCGGTTGGTCGGCGCGAAGGCGGCCGCGTCGACGAGCACGTCCCATCCCGCGGCGTGGGCCTCGTCGACCAGGTCGAGCGGGTGCTGGACGCCGGAGAAGTTCGACTGGGCAGGGAAGGCGAGCAGGTTGCGGGCCGATGGGTCGCCGGCCGGCGAGCGTCCGGTACATCGCCGCTCGATCGAGGCGCAGCTCCGGTGCCACGACCGGGACGTAGGCGATCGCGGCGCCCTTGCGGCGGGCGAACTCCCGGATGCCGTTGACCGAGTTGTGGTTGTCGAAGGTGAGGCGCGAAGGTGCCGCCGGGCTGCGAACCGGTACGACTCGCCGACCAGCCGGAGCGCGGCGCTGGCGTTGGCGGTGAAGACGCACAGGTACTCGTCCGGGCGGCGCGTTGAAGAACTCGCACACGGCCCGCCGGGCCCGCTCCACGAGCTCGGTCGACGGCCAGCGACGTCGGGTTGTTCGAGTGCGGGTTGCCGAGCACGATGGGTGCGGAGCAGCTCGGCGTGGGCGTCGACCTGGCTCGCCGCGTGCAGCCCGCCGCCGGTGTAGTCGAGGTAGATGTGATCGCTCGTCGTCGAGGCGGCCGTACTCCGACCGCCGCAGCTCGGAGAAGGTGCCGGCGGGGTCGAAGTGGGGGAACCGGGCCGCGAACGCGCGGCTCGGCGGCCGGCGAGGCCCGTCGGGCTCGTCAGCCGTTGGTGGGGAGGAGCCTCGATCGATCAACGCGCGCCGATCCCCGGCGACGGTGAAGTACTCGATGCCGAGCAGGCGTTCGAGGATCGAGCTCGGGAACAGGTCGGGCTCCATCGCGTACTGCGATCGGTGCGCGGCCAACGCCGCCACCTTCCGCTCCAGAGCCGGTCGCACGTCGACCTCGAACGAGCGTGTCGCCGTGGGTCGACCGCGACTGCCGAGGGAATCGTCTGCCCGTCCGGGCTGCAACCGGTCCGACGGCGGCCGCTTCGCCCCGACCCGCCCAGCGGCTCGGTCCGTGCGGGGCGAGCACGAGACAGGTCACGTCCTCGCGGGCGATGGCGTGGTCCTTCCCGCAGCGGGGACCTGATGCGAGCACGTCCTCGCCGATGAAGCTTCCGGGGAAGACGGCGGCCACGCCGGTGGAGGCGGCCGTCCTCGCCGCTCGACCACGACGTCGGCCGACCCCGACAGGATGCAGTACAGGCCGGTCGGACGTTCGCCCTGCTCGACGATGAACGAGCCGGCCGGGAACCACTCGATGTCGATGTAGTCGGCTGCGAGCCCCAGCATCGAGCTCCCGTCGGCGAACAGCCTGAGGGCGTGGCCGAATCGGGCCGAGCCGTTGAACCCCCGATCTCGCGACGTGAGCCACTCGACGATCACGTCGAGCAGCAACTGCTCGCGCCCGTGGGAACCGGGCGTGGAGCAGGCGCGGCGGCTCGGCGATCGAGCCGACGGCCTGGACGGTCGCCAGGCATGACGTGACGTGATCGGGATGACCGAACGCGCCGTCGGGCCCGAAGGTGACGACGACATCGGGCTCGAAGTCCTCGATGATCGTCCGGACCGTGGCTGCGAGCTCGTCGGGCTCCTGCTCGGCGAGGCGCCCATCGCCCATGTCGAGGCAGGTCACCTCGTCGCACCCCGAGGGCCTCGGCGGCCTGGGCCAGCTCGGTCTCCCGCACGACCCCGAGCGTCCGCCTGGTGCCCGCCGCTGGGTCGCGGATCTGGCCCGCCTCGCCCCTCGTGAGCGAGACGATCGCCGTGTCGGCGCCGGCCTCGACGCATCGGGCGATCGTCCCGCCGACACAGAACACCTCGTCGTCGGGATGGGCGAACAGCCCCAGAACCCGAGGGTTCCTGCTCGCCGGGAGGTTCGGACCCCACACTGCCGAGAGATCGTTCCCGCTCGCTCGCCGCGGTCGGCGCGGCATTGCACCGCCGTGCGACTTGCTGGCCCCCCAGGACCGACCCGCTCTCGCAGCACGTCGTACCCCTTCGCACTCGACACCGTCGTCGAAGCGAGTAGACGGGTCGGGCGTTCCCAAACCGTTCCTGGATCTCGCCCGCGGCGGGATCGGCGTTTGGGCCCGCGACCTGGCCTCCGCGCCTAGGCCGGCACCGCTTCGGTCGCCCGCTGGCGGCATCGGACCTCGGCGAGGGCGTGCCCCGACTTGGCGAAGACGTCGGACGCCTCCCGCAGCAGCGCGGCGGCCTGCTCGTGACGCCCCTCGGCCAGCCGCAACGCGGCGCGTGCCTCCCATTCGGCGGCCTCCCACGGACTGCCCGGCCACATGCCTGCCACGCTGCGGGCGGCGTCGACGTAGCTGGCGGCGGCGTCGAGGTCGCCGGTCCGGGCGAAGGTGATCGCCGCGGCGACGCGGAACGGCATCGAGCACGGCCCGCAGGCTTCATGGCCAGCGAGCTGCTCCTCCCCTTCCTGCACGGCACTGACCGCCTCCCGGAGCGACCGGGCCAGGTCGATCTTGATGCCGAGGATGCGTACGACGAGGTGGGAGGCGATCGGTGCAGTCCGGGCGAGCTCGAGGGCCCGGTTGGCGAGCTGGTCGGCCCGGCGGTGATCGCCCATCGCGAGGGCGACCTCGGCGAGCCGGGCCATCGACAGCGCGTAGCCGGACTCCGCGCCGGCGGCTTGGTGCAGGGCGACGGCATTCACGAGGTCGGTGTTGGCCGCTGTCGAGGTCGCCCGACAGGAGCGACGCCTCACCGCGCACCAGGTTGGCGAGGGCACGGCCGTGCACCGAGTCGTACTTGTCGGCGATGGCGAAGAGCTCGGAGGCGAAGGCCTGACCGTCGGCGACGCCACCGCCGCCGTAGACCCACACCTCGGCGAGACACAGATGGGCGTCGAACACGTGCGAGGCCACGCTCGGCGGGCGCTGCACCGTGTCGAGGAACTCGCCGAGGAACAGGTCCCGCCACCGGCCGCGCATGTGGGCGACCATGCCGAGCAGCGCGGTCGGCCTCGCCGAGCTGGCGGCCGAGCCCGCCTTGGGCGGCGAGCTGGCGGGCCTGGCTGGCTTCCGTCTCGGCCTGATCGAGCAACCCGCGATGCGTGCACAGCAACGCCGAGCCGAGCAGCACCGAGGCCCGCTGCTCGATGGTCGACGGCGTGCCGTCGGCGTGGGCGAGGGCCTCGCGGTACAGCGCCTCCGACTCGCCGTCGGGAACGATGCCCAGCTCCTGGTCGAGGATCGTGGTCAGTCGCTCGTAGCACTGGAGCGCGCTGGCGCGGTCGCCGGCGACGAGGTGCTGGCGGATCAGCGCCCGGTGGGCGGCCTCGTCGAGGGGGTCGACCTCCACGAGTCGCTCCCACTGCATGCCCGCCCGTAGCACCTGGCCGTACTTGCGACGCAGGCTCGCCCGCGCCTCCTCGGCCCACGGCTCGTACAGGTCCTCGGGCAGGAGATCGCCCGTGTACAGCTCGGCGGCCTCCATGAACTGGCTGGCGTTGCAGCTGCGCTGCGCCGAGAGCGCCTCCCGCTCGAACAGCTCGCTGTCGACGACGACCGTGGCGCCGGGCGCCAGCTCGACCATCCCGTCGGCGATCACCACCGCCTCCTCCCAGCCGAGGGCGCGACGGGCGAAGTGGACTGCCTTGCGGAGGTTGCCGCCGCCGGCGACCGGCGGGAGAGCTCGGGCCACAGCGCGTCGATCACTTGCTCCCGATGCATCCGTCGTCGGGGCGCGAGGGCGAGCAGCTTGACGAGGTCACGAGCGTGTCGCTGCGACCAGGCGTCGGCCGGAACCTCGACGCCGTCGACCACCGCACCGGAACCCGCCGAGCACGAAGATGTCCACTTGCCGGGTCATGTCGCCGCCCCCCTGCCGCCGGGCATGTGGTCGAACTCAGGCCGGTCGGAGCTGTACCTCCCGCCTGTGCACCGGTGGCCCGCCGCCGAGACATGTTCGCGCCGGTTCGGCGGCGCCTGGAAAAGGGGACTATGCGGCCAAGGGCCCGCCCGTGACCGCGGTGGGCCCGTCGAGGATGTCGAACTCTTCGACCGTGACGTCGCGGAAGGTCGGCAGGCTGACGAGCGAGAGGAACTCGGGGGTCTGGCGGGAGGCGTCGGCGTCGGCCTTCGAGGCGAAGACGTAGACGCCGCCGTAGCGGCCGGACTCCTCGTCGGCGAGCCAGACCTTCGAGCACAGGCCGGGCCAGGCGGCGAAGGCGTCGGCGATGGCGTTGGCCTGGGCGACGTAGGCGTCGTGGGAGGGGCCGTCGAGGCGGAAGGTGACGATGCGCAGGTACATGCCGGGGACGATGAGCGCGGTCGTCGACACCGCGCTCACAGCCGCTCACGCCGCCGGCCGACGACACGCGAGCGCACGCGAGTGGGGCGCGAGCCGGGGGGTTCACGGTCCGGGCATGAGCATCACGACTGCGTCCCCATCGGCACCGACCACGACCCGGCGGCCCCGCCTGGCGGAGCTGCCGACCGACCTCCTCGAGGGCTTCCGGGCCCGAGCGGGCGAGCTCGACCGGGAGAACCGGTACTTCCACGACGACCTGGCGGAGCTCCGTGAGCTCGGCTACCTCGCCGCCGCCGTGCCCGAGCACCTCGGTGGCTGGGGCTGGGACGTCGGCGAGCTGGCCCGCAGCCAGCGGCGCCTGGCCCGGTACGCGCCGGCCACGGCGCTGGCCACGACCATGCACCACTACTGGATCGGCATCGCCGCCGAGCTCGAGCGGGCGGGCGACACGTCCCTGCGCTGGGTGCTCGACGCGGCCGTCGACGGCGAGGTCTTCGCCGCCGGGCACGCCGAGGCCGGCAACGACATCTCCGTGCTCCTCTCGACCTGCGAGGCCGTGAAGGTGGACGGCGGCTACCGGCTCACCGGGCGCAAGCAGTTCGGGTCGAACGGCCCGGTGTGGCGCTGGCTGAACTGCCACGCCATCGACATGGAGGACCCGGAGGGCCCGCAGATCGTGCACGCCTTCGTGGAGCGCACGAGCCCGGGCGTCACCGTCGTCGAGACGTGGGACACCATCGGCATGCGGCCGACCCAGAGCCACGACACCGTGCTCGACCATGTCTTCGTCCCCGACGAGCGCATCGGCCGCGTCGTCCCCGCCGGCGACGGGACCGACCTGTTCATCGTCGGCATGAACGTCTGGGCCCTGGCGGTGATCGCCAACGTGTACCTCGGCATCGCCGACCGGGCCCTCGAGCTGGCCGTCGCCAGCGCCCGCAAGAAGACCTCGATCGCCATCCCGCGGGGTGCGTACGCCTACAACCCGATGGTCCAGCACCAGGTCTCCCAGATGTACCTGGAGCTCGACGCCGCGGGTGCGACCGTCGACCGGTTCGTCGAGGACTGGCTGGCGGGCGTGGACATGAGCGAGCTGTGGGCGGCGAGGGTCTTCTCGATGAAGTGGCGGGCGGTCGAGGCGGCCAAGCGGGTCGTCGACGTCGCCCTCGAGGTCGCCGGCGGCGGCGCCATCTTCAAGGGCAACGAGCTCGAGCGCCTCTACCGCGACGTCCGCTGCGGCGGGTTCCACCCGGGCACCGACGCCATCACCCACGAGATGGTCGGCAAGAACGTGCTCGGCATCATCGACGAGCAGCCCCGCTGGTGATGCGGTGACGTCGACCGGCGGTCAGAGCGACCGGAGGGCGTGCTCGACGGCGGCGTCGTCGTCGAGCACGGCCCCGGCCGTCACCGCCAGGCCGTAGGCGTCGTCGCCGAGGGCGCGCCGCAGCCGGTCCTCGAGGTCGGCGAGGGCGAGCTCGTCGGCGCCGAAGATGCGGTGCCCCGACGGCGTGGTGCGGATGGCCCCGACCAGGACGGCGGCCTCGCGGTGGCGACCCAGCACCTCCAGAAGGACCGCGACCGAGCGCAGCATCGTCCACTGCGTCGACCACATGCCGGCCCGCCGCCAGTGCAGGAGTAGTTGGGTGTACTCGGCGGCGGCGACCGCAGGGTCACCGTGGCGGGCCTCGAGCGACGCCTTCGACGCCCCGGCGACGCCGGTGACGAAGGCGGCGCCGGACCGCTCGGCCAGCTCGATCGCCCGCTCGTACCGGGCGCGGGCCCGGTCGACGTCACTGTCGAGGTCGACCTCTCCGGCGACGTACCAGGCGTAGGCGGCGTAGGCGGTCTGCGTGTCGCCGACGTGGGCGAGGAGCGCGTCGGCCTCGGCGGCCGCGGTCGGATCGCCGGCGTAGCCGAGGGACAGGACGACGCAGCACCGGTTGATCAGAAAGGCGGCGCGGTCGTCGCCGGCAATGTCGGCGCCCCTTCGGTAGGCAGCGGCAGCGTCGGCGAGGCGGCCCTCGAACAGGGCCATGCTGCCCTGGCCCGGTGGCGACCGTCGCGTTGGTGGCCCCGCCCGGCAGCGCAGCGGCGCGCGCGACGCAGGCGCCGTAGCGGGCGAGGTCGCCGGCCATCCACGCGGCGACGCCGCAGACGGCGTGGACCGTGGCGGCGAGCGGGGCTGCGGTCGTCGGGATCGGCGGCGGCCACCCGCTCGGCCCAGCCGAGGACGTCGGGCCGGAGCCGGAGGAAGCCGTAGTTCTCGAGGGCGACGACGAGCCGGCCGGCGAGCACGACGTCCTGGGGCTCGGGGCGTGAGTCGAGAAGCCAGCCGAGGGCGCCGCGCAGCTCGGGCAACGCCTCGTCGATCAGGAAGAAGGCGTCCTCGCCGCCCGGCTCGGGCGCGCGCCGGTCGGCCGCCTCGGCCCACTCGACCCAGTGCCGGGCGTGACGGTCGCGGACCTCGCCGAGCCGGCCCTCCTGCTCGAGTCGCTCGAGGCCGTAGGCCCGCAGGGTCTCGAGCAGCACGTAGCGCCCGCCGGGCGCCCGCATGACGAGGGAGCGCTCGGTGAGCTCGGTGAGGTCGTCGGCGACGTCGGCCACCGGCCGGTCGCACACGGCGGCGGCGGCGTCGACACCGAACGGGCCGGCGAAGGTCGAGACGTCGGTGAAGGTGCGGCGCAGGGCGTCGTCGAGAGCGGCGACCGACCACTCGACGGCGGCACCGAAGGACCGGTGGCGGGTCGACGTCCGCGAGCCGGCGGCCAGCATCCGGAAGCGGCGGTCGAGCCCGGCCAGGACCTCGGCCACCGACATGGTGTGCAGGCGGGCCGCCGCCAGCTCGATGGCGAGCGGCAACCCGTCGAGCCGGCGCACGAGCTCGGCGACGAGGAGCCGCTCCTCCTCGTCGGGATCGAACCCGGCGACGACGGCCCGGGCCCGCTCGACGAAGAGGCGCTCGGCCGGCGCGTCCTCGGCGGCCAGCGGGAGCGGCGGGACCGGGCACAGCTGCTCGCCGCCGATGCGCAGCCGCTCGCGCGTCGTGGTGACGATCCGGACGCCGGGGCAGCCGGCGAGCAGCGCCTCGGCCAGCTCGGCGACGGGGTCGAGGACGTGCTCGCAGTTGTCGAGCAGCAGCACCACCTCGGCATCGCGCAGCACGGTGACGAGCCGCTCGACCAGGCCGACCCCGGGCCGGCCCTCGACGGCGAGGGCGGCGGCGACGGCGTCGACGGCCGAGTCGGGGGTGGCGGCGGCCAGCTCGCACAGGACGACGGCGCGCTCGGGCCGGCGCTCCCGCAGCCGTCGGCCGATCTCGAGCAGCGACCGCGTCTTCCCGACGCCGCCGGTGCCGAGCAGGGTGACGAGCCGGTGCCGGTCGGCGAGCTCCAGGGCCTCGGCGACGAGCTCGTCGCGGCCGACGAGGCTGGTGACGGCGGCCGGGAGCCGGTGCGGCGGCGACCACGTCGACGGCTCCTCGCCCCCGTCCGCCCTCCCGAGGCCCTCGCCGGCGAGCAGCGCGGCGTGGCGGGCGGCGAGCACCGGCGACGGTTCGATGCCGAGCTCGTCGGCGAGGAGGCGCCGGAAGTCGTCGTAGGCCCGGAGCGCCTCGACCCGCCGGCCGGTGGCGGCGAGGGCGTCGATGAGCAGCGCCCGCGGGCGCTCGTTCAGGGGGTGGGCGTCGACGAGGGTGGCGATGTCGGCGACGAGCCCGTCGGTGGCGCCGGCCTTGAGCCGCGCCTCGGCGCGGGCCTCGGCGGCGGTGGTGCGCAGCTCCTCGAGGCGGGCGGCCTCGGCCCGGCCGTCGTCGACGTCGACGAGCTCGGGGTAGGCGGGGCCGTTCCACCGGTCGAGCCGCTCGTCGATCTCGGTGAGGGCCGCGGCGTCGCCATCGGCGGTGCGGCGTGGACGGCGTCGGCGAGACGGTCGGCGTCGAGGTCGACGAGGGCGGGGTCGAGCCGGTAGCCCGACGCCGTCGAGTCGATGACGCCCTCGGGCAGCGACCGGCGCAGCCGGTACAGGTGGGTCTGCAGGGCGGCGCCGGGGTCGCGCGGCGGGTCGATGGGCCACAGCGCGTCGACGGCGGCGTCGGCGGTGACCGTCGCGCCGCGGTGGAGGACGAGCAGGGCGAGGAGGCGGCGCTGGAGGGGTCCGTCGGGCGTGACGTCGCGGCCGTCGACCCGGGCGCGGATCGGGCCCAGGACGTCGATCTGCAGTCGCGCCCCGCTCGCCACGCGCCAACGCTAGAGCGGGGGTCGGTTCCGGCTGGGCGTGGGTAGCTTCGATCGCCGAAGGAGTCTGAAAACCGATGTTCCGCAACACCCTGAAGACCGCTGTCCTGCTCGCCGCCCTCGGCGGCCTGATGGTCGGGATCGGCTCGCTGTTCGGCCGGGGCGGGGCCGTCATCGGGCTCGTGCTCGGCCTCGCCATCGTCGGCTTCTCGTACTGGAAGAGCGACGCCCTGGCCATCCGCGCCGCCCGGGCCGTGCCCGCCGACGAAGCCGCCTATCCCGAGTACTACCGCGTCATGCGGGACCTGTCGGCCCGGACGGGGATGCCGATGCCCCGGCTGTACGTCTCGCCCGAGCAGCAGCCCAACGCCTTCGCCACCGGCCGCAACCCCCAGCACGCGGCCGTCGCCGTCACCGAGGGGCTGCTCGCCGCCTGCACCTGGGACGAGATCCGCGGCGTGCTCGCCCACGAGCTGTCGCACGTGCGCAACCGCGACATCCTCATCGGCTCGGTCGCCGCCGCCATCGCCACCGGCATCTCCTTCATCGCCAACATGGCGATGTGGGGGGCCATGCTGGGCGGCGGTCGGGACGACGACGACCGCGGCAGCCCGATCGCCCTCCTCGCCGCCGCCATCCTCGCCCCCATCGCCGCCGGGCTCCTGCAGATGGCGCTGTCGCGCAGCCGGGAGTTCGAGGCCGACCGGACCGGCGCCGAGCTGATCGGGACCGGCGAGCCGCTCGCCCGGGCCCTCGAGAAGCTCGAGGTGTACGCCCAGCGGGTCCCGATGGCCGTCCCGCCGCCGCAGGCCCAGCTGTTCATCGTCAACCCGTTCGGCGGCCGCAAGGTGCAGTTCGCCAACCTGTTCCGGACCCACCCGACGACCGAGGAGCGGGTCGCCCGGCTGCGGGCCTACGGCCGGACGGCGTCGACGGCCTGACCTTCGGGAGTCGGCGGCGCGCCCGGCCGACCAAAATCTGTCCTCATCCCGTTGACGTACGTACGTATGTTCGGCTAGGGTTGCGCCAGCGCCTCGAGGTCGGGCCTCTCGAAACGACCTCCTCCCGGATCGTCAGCTTCGTGCGTGTCGTGGAGGAGGTGCCGCGTGTCGATCGCCGTGCTCGTCGAACGGGCCCGCGAGCTGCGCGGCCTCCTCGCCTCGTTCGACCCTGCGGTCGCTGGCGGGCGCCGACTGCGCGACGGTCGTGACCGAGCTCGCCTCGCGTGGAGAAGGCGTGCGCGGCGGCCAAGGCGCTGGCCGCGGCCCGGGCGGCGTCCTGCGGCGCCCACCGCACCGCCGGGTTCGCCGACGCCGGGGACTGGCTGGCCCGGGAGGGCGGGACCTCGGTCGGCGCCGCCCGCGCCGCGTTGGAGACGGCGACGCAGGTCGAGTCGTGCGAGCGGACCAAGGAGGCGCTGCGGGAGGGGTCCTTGTCGCTCGAGCAGGCCGGCGAGATCGTGCGGACCGAGCAGGCCCGGCCCGGCTCCGAAGCTGAGCTCCTGGCGGTGGCCGCCACGGGCGGGCTCCCGACGTTGCGGAACCGGGCCCGCGGCCGGCGTCAGGAGGCGATGGATGTCCAGCGGCTGCACCGCCTGCGCCACGAGGCCCGCCACGTGCGCCACTGGCGCACCGAGATCGGCAACGTGGCCGGCACCTTCGAGCTGCCGCCGGAGGTCGGCATCCCGTTCGTGAACCGGCTCGACGCCGAGACCGACCGCGTCCGGCGCCAGGCGCGGAGCCGCCGGGCGGCCGCTCGAGCGGCGCGACGCCTACGCCGCCGACGCCCTGGCCCGCATGGTCGCCGGCGAGGGCAAGCGGCACGCGACCCGGGCCGATCTCGTCGTGGTCGTCGACCTGCACGCCTTCCGGCGCGGCCACGCCCACGACGGCGAACCGTGCTCGATCCTCGGCGGCGGGCCGATCCCGGTCGACGGTCGCCCGCGACCTCGCCGCCGACGCCTTCGTCAAGGCCGTCCTGCACGACGGTGTCGCCATCCACACCGTCGCCCACTTCGGCCGGCACATCCCCGCCGAGCTCCGCACCGCCCTCGAGCTCGGCCCGGCGCCGGACTTCGACGGCGTCGAGTGCGTCGAGCCGGGATGCGGGCGGCGCTACGGGCTCGAGTGGGACCACGTCGACCCCGTCGCCAACCACGGGCCCACCAGCTTCGCCAACCTCAAACCGCGATGCTGGAACCACCACCGCGACAAGACCGAGCTCGACCGGCTCGCCGGCCTCCTCGACGGCCGGGTCGCGTCCGCCCGACGCCAGAAGCGAGCTCCGCCTTGATCGGGCCCCGGGGTTGGCCCCCGGGCCCGCGCGTGTCGCCAGTCGACAACTCGACCTCACCGGTCCGCACCGCTCCGCCCGCAGCGCTGGAGGAACACCCGATGGAGAGCCCCCTCGTCGTCGTCGACGCCTACGTGGGCGACGCCGGCCGACGACACCAACCTCCGCGACGAGTGGTGGAGCTTCGTCCTCGACCAGCGGGTGTTCGGGCCCCGCCGGCTCCTCGTTGCCTTCGCGTCGCGGTCAGGGCGGTTCCGGAGCCTCGCCTACGCCCGCCGGACCGACCCGCCCGAGCTCGCCCTCGAACCCTGCATCCTCCATGCTGGCCTCGGCGCCGCTGCTGCGATCGCCTACTGCGACGAACCGGTGGCGATGGGGCCGGCGCCGCCCGACACGGCTCGCCGCTTCGGCCAGGCGACGCGGATCGCCGCCGCGCACGGCATCCACCTCGTCGACTGGTTCGCGTGCGACGACGAGAATATCCGCAGCTTCCGGCTCGCCGTCCATCCCGGGCAGCCTTGGTGGCACATCCCATCGCACCTCGTCGTGAAGTGGGCCTCAGCTGTCGTATGCGGTCGGCACCGGCTCGGCCGACTGACGCCGGGCCGATGGGCGACGCCGGCCGGCGTCGATGGCGAGGATCGTGGCGGTGGCGACGAGGAGGATGACGAAGCCGAGGCGGGGCGCCATCACCTCGGTGCAGTCGCCCCTGAACCAGTAGTTCGCACGGTCGGCGCGGTACAGGGCGGTGCAGGTGGCGTCGCCTCGGTCGGTCCACTGAGCGGCGAGGGCCGCGGCGGTGACGAGGCCGGCGACCGCGGCCAGCGCCTCGATCGCCCGGCGTGTCGAGTGCCGACGCGGCGGCCGGCCGCCGTTCCGGGCAGTGGTGGATGGCTCTCATGCGACGTCGCCGCGCACGGCGCGCACGGCGGCGGGAACGGTCAGGGCCACGAGGGCCCCGAGGAGGACGGCGGCCGCCGCCCACAACGGGATGGCGCCCGGCCCCGGATCGGGCAGGTGAAGCACGCGAGTAGCGGCGCCGTCGAGGAGCCAGTTCCGCAGCGAGGGCGCCCGCAGGACGATCGGCACCATCTCCTCGACGACCAGCAACCACACCAGCCCGGCGGTGACCGCCCCGGTCTGGTTCCGGACGAGCGTGCCGATCGAGGCACCGAGGGCGCCGTAGACCGCGGCGACGACCGTGACACCCACGACCGCCAGCGCGATGTCGCCGCCGGCCGCCTGGGCGACGGCGTCCTCGCTCTGCAGGTAGGCGGCGCCGGCGACGAGGGCCACCACGCTGCCGGCGAGGCCGATGGCGGCACCGAGGGCCGCTTGGAACCCGAGCTTCGCCGCCAGCAGGCGGCCCCGGCTCGGCGTCACGAGCAGGGTCGGCACGATCGTCCCGTGGCGGTACTCGCCGGCCGTGGCGAGGATGCCGAGGAGGAGGGCGACCGGCGCGGCGAGGTCGGCGACGCCGCGGACGATCTGGAGGATCGTGTCGCCGTCGATCATCGGGCGCTCCGCCTCGGGGGCGAACGCCGCCGCGGCAACGCCGAGGGCGCCGTAGACGACACCGACGGCGACGAGTGCGAGCGACGAGCGGGTCGTCACGAGCTTGCGGGCCTCGGCGCGGAGCAGGGCGGTCATCGGGGGCTCCCTTCGGGATGGGTGAGCTCGAGGAAGACGTCCTCGAGCTGTGGGCGGGACCATGAGCGACGGCCTGCATCTCGTAGACGACGATGCCGGCCCCGGCGATCGTCCGCCCGACCTCCTCGGGCGAGGCGCCGTCGATCAGCACCGCTCCGGAGGGATCGACCGACGCGGCGAGTCCACGCTCGGCGAGCGCAGCCGCGCAGCTCGCCGGCCTGCGGCGTGCGGACACGGACGGCCGGTCCGCGGCCATCGACGGCGGCAGCGGCGGCGAGCTCGTCGAGCCGGCGATGGGTGACGAGGCGGCCGCCGGCGATCACGACGACCTCGTCGACGGTCTGGGCCACCTCGGCGAGGAGGTGGCTGGAGACGAGGACGGTGCGGCCCTCGGCGGCGAACCCGCGCAGCATGTCGCGCAGCCAGCGCACGCCGTCGGGGTCGAGCCCGTTGGTCGGCTCGTCGAGCACGAGGACCTCGGGATCGCCGAGGAGGGCGGCCGCCGAGCCCGAGGCGCTGGCGCATGCCGAGGGAGAAGCCCCGACCCGCCGGTCGGCGGCGCCCTCGAGATCGACGAGGCCGAGGACGTCGTCGACCCGCGCCGGCGGCAGGCCGCCGGCGGTGGCGAGGATGCGGAGGTGGTCGCGGGCGCGGCGGGCGGGGTGGAACGACGCCTTCGAGGACGGCACCGACGGTGCGGGCGGGTGCGGCCAGCTCGGCGTAGGGGACGCCGGCGAAGTCGCCGCGCCCGCGGTCGGGCGGACGAGGCCGAGCAGCGCCCGCAGGGTCGTGGTCTTGCCGGCGCCGTTCGGCCGAGGAACCCGGTGATCCGGCCCGGCGGGATGGCGAAGCTGAGGTCGTCGACGGCGACGACGTCGCGGTAGCGCTTCGTGAGGTGCTCGACGGCGATGGCATCCATGGCGTCCATGCCGTCGACGTGCGGCACGACCGCCGCCGTCGTCGGCCGACGGGTTCGATCTCGCCTACAACCTCCGGTGCAGACGCCTACACCGGGCGGTGCACTCAGCCGCCGGGCGTGACCAGCCCGGTCTCGTAGGCCAGCGACGACGAGTTGGGCCCGGTCGCGGGCGTGGAGCTTCGAGAGGATCCGGACGACGTGCGTCTTCGCCGTCGCCGGGCTCATGTACAGCCGCTCGGCGATCTCGGTGTTCGAGAGCCCGCGCGCCGACCTAGGCGAGGACCTCCCGCTCCCGCCCGGTGAGGGCGCGGAGCATCGAGTCGTCGGTCACGCCGACCTCCGGGCGCCGGGTGAACGCCTCGACGAGGTGACGGGTGACCCGCGGCGCCAGGAGCGCCTCGCCGCCGGCGACGACCCTGATGGCGTCGAGCGAGGGCTTCGGGGGCGACGTCCTTGAGGAGGAAGCCGCTGGCGCCGGCCCGAGAGCGCCGAAACACGTACTCGTCGACGTCGAAGGTCGTGAGGATGACGACCCGGATCCCGGCGGTGTCGGGTCAGCCGGTGATGCGGCGGGTCGCCTCGATGCCGTCGAGGCCGGGCATCCGCACGTCCATGAGGAAGACGTCGGGTGGGGCGCCGGCGAGGCGCACGGCCTCCTCCCGTCGGCCGCCTCGCCGACGAGCTCGAGGTCGTCGGCGCGGCTCACGATCGTCGCGAAGCCGGTGCGGACGAGCGGCTGGTCGTCGGCGACGGCCACGCGGATCGTCACGACGAGCTCCCGCCGAGGCAGGCGGGCGGCCACGCGGAAGGTGCCGTCGGGCCGGGGCGCCGCCTCGACCGACGCCGCCGTACACGGCCGCCCGCTCCCGCATGCCGACGATCCCGAGACCGCCGCCCGGCCCGCCCTCGACCCGAACACCACCGGGACCGCCGCCGCTCGCGTGCAGGTCGTTGGCGACGGTGAGGTTCACGTCCTCGGTCGCCGAACGCGAGCTCGACGTGCGCGGTCGCGCCCGGCGCGTGACGCCGGACGTTCGTGAGCGCCTCCTGCACGATCCGGTAGGCGGCGAGCTCGGCTCCCGGCACGAGGGGGCGGCGGGTGCCGGTCGACCCTGACGTCGACCGTCGTCGCCGGCCGCGGCCGCCGCGCGACGAGCCGGTCGAGGTCGGCGAGCGACGGCATCGGCTCGAGCGGGCATCGTGTCGGTCCGCTCGTCGCGGAGCACGCCGAGCAGCCGGCGCATCTCGTCCATGGCTTCTCGGCTGAGGTGCTCGATGGCCTCGAGCGCCACACGGGCCTGGGCCGGGATCGTCGTCGACCACGAGGCGCCCGGTGCCGGCCTGCACGGCGATGACGCTCATCGAGTGGGCGACGATGTCGTGCAGCTCCCGGGCGATGCGGAGGCGCTCGAGGGTGACGGCCTGGCGGGCCAGCTCGGTCTGCGCCTCCTCCAGGGCGACGGCCCGCTGGCGGTAGAGGGCGGCGAGCTCGCGGCGCCGCGGGTCCCGTCGCCGAGCAGCCACGCGCCGCCAGGACGACCTCGTTGCCGACGACGGTGCTGAGGTCGGTCGAGTCTCCCCGAATGAGCACGGCGACGGGGAGCGCGACCTCGACGGCGACGAGACCGACGAGGGAGTCGCGCCGCGTGCTGTAGGCCGCCAGGGAGTACATGGCCACGACCGCCGCCGGCCCGAGGCCGACCATCGGCCACCCGGTGGCGATGTACGCGATGCCGGCGACGGAGCCGACGGCGAAGCTCGCTCTCGGCGCCAGCCGGCGCGCCGCGAGGGCGATCGCGGTGGTGTGGACGGTCGCCACCACCCAGCCATCGGGGCCGACGCGCTCGTCGAGACCCGCCGAGGATGCTCCAGCTGAGGGCGGTGGCCGCGAGTGCGATGTCCGGCGTCGACGAGCACGCTGGCGCGGCGTCGGGACATCCGGTCCGAGCGGGCCCACTGTCGAACCGTACCGAGGCAGGCCACCGGGCGAATCCCCCTCCGGGTGTACGTCCGCTGCCGTACGCAGCGTCGACCAGCCAGGCCCCTCTAACTAGAATTCACATTCGTGTTCACCCAGCGGACCGCGGGGCACCGAAGCAGGCCCGCAGCCAGGCCAAGCTCGAGCGCCTCCTGCGGGCCGGGCGGGAGCTGTTCGCCGCGCAGGCTTCGACGGGACCCGCATCGGCGACGTCGTCGAGCGGGCCGGGTGCTCGGTCGGGGTCTTCTACTCCCGCTTCGCCGACAAGGACGCCTTCTTCGCCGCCGTGCGCGACGACTTCCTCGCCGAGGTGGCGGCGACGACGGCCGAACTCAACAACCGGGCGCCGGAGCTCGGCGGCGTCGAGCTGCTGCGGGCCTACATCGGCCTCAGGGCGTCGGCATCTTCCGCCACAACGCCGGTCTGATCCGGGCCGTCGTCCACTACGAGGCGACCCACCCGGCCGCCCAGGTGCAGCCGGCGGGCCCATGCGCGACCTCGTCGAGGCGCAGGGCCCGAGGCGCTGGCCGAGGCGGTGGAGCGGGCCGGCACGAAGGTCGGTCGGGCACCCCGATCCGGCGACCGCCGTCGCCGTCGGCGCCCACGTCGTCCGCGGGGCGCTGCTGCAGGAGGCGATCCACGGGCCCGGCCTCCTCCCCCTCGACGACGACGCCCTCGTCGACGAGCTCACCGACCTGTTCACCTCGTACCTCCGCATCCCACGGAGCTGACGGCGTGGCGATCAGCCCTCGTAGGGCGGGGCCAGCGGCTCGTCGTGGAGCGCGGCCGCGGCGAGCTCCTCGGGGAGGGGCCAGGCATTGGGCAGGCAGCCGCCGAGCTCGGTCGACTGCTGCGACATCACGAGGGCGCGCCGCCCCGGCTCGGGGCACTGCGGGGCCGGCGGGTGGTGCCGGCCGAGGAGGTGGCCGACCTCGTGGTTGACGAGCATCTGCCGGTAGGTGTCGAGGTCGCCGGTCCACTCGGGTGTGGCGGTGCGCCACCGGTCGGCGTTGAGGGCGACGACCGGGCCGTTCTGGCACGAGTACCGGCCGCCGGTGTCGTACGGCGCGCAGAGGGCGTCGACCTCGTCGGCCTCGGCCAGCACGAGGACGTAGGGCGCGGCGGCATCGTCGAACCGGAAGGCGAAGCCGGCCTGCTGCCAGCCCCGTGGATCGGTCAGCGTCGAGCGCACGACGGCGTCGAGGTCGGCAGTGGCGGGGTCGGCCGTCCGGCGCTCGATCCGCAACGAGATCACGACCGCGGCGCTCTCGGACACCGTCGCGCGTCGTGGCCGTGGTGGCCGCGGGCCGGGCGGTGGTGACGGGCGCGCTCGTCGTCGGCGCTGCCGGCGCCGCGGCCTGGTCGTCGGCACACGCCGACGCGGCGAGGGCCGCCATCGCCACGATCAGCAGCCACCTGCTCGGTCCGTTGCGCGTCACTCCGGAGTCCGGCGCTCGGCCTCCTCGGCGATGCCGGCGAACGAAGCACCGACCGTCGCCACCCACGAGCGCGCCACCCGGTTCCCCCACCGGCGACCGAGCTCGCCGAAGTCGGTGCCGAGCTCGCCTTCGTAGTCGAGGCGGGTCGAGCCGGCGTCGTCGGACAGGGTGAACGTCTCCACCACATGGGGAACCGGACCCCGCACGAGCCGGAAGCTGACGCGCTCGGGACGTTCGAACCGCACCGTCTCCACCGTCGTGGTGACCATCCCCCACCCGACGGGCGTGTGGTGGGCGGCGAGCACCATGTCGGTGCCCCGCTCGAGGACCTCGATCTTGGCGGCCATGGCGCGCGGCGTCCGCCCGAGGTAGGGCGCGGCGATGACGTCGAACACCGTCTCGCGGGGCGCCCGGATGGTGACGGTGAGTGGCCCGAGCGGCTGCACCCGACGTCCGACGCCGGTGTCGAGGGTCAGCTCGCCACCGACGAGGAGCCGGAAGGCGAGGCCGCCGACGCCGACCGCGGCCGCGGCCCGGACGAGGTTGCGCACCCCGCGATTCTCGCCTGGCGCTCCGCTGCTCAGCGCAGCTGCGGCTCGGTGAGGTCGAAGTACTCGACCTGACCCATGCCCTCCTGCATGCCGGCCATCAGCTCCTGCAGCTCGGCGGGGATCTCGGCCTTCTCACCCTTGCGGGCCTCGGCCTCGCTCGTGAAGTAGGCGACGTCGACGCAGCTGTCCTTGCCCGTCCAGATGCGGAGTCCGCCCAGGATGTCGGGGCGGGAGCCCATGTGGGGCTCGAACGCCTTGTCCATCTCCTCGAGCTTGGCCCGATTGGCGCCGGTCGACTTCATGACCTGCACGAAGCCGGCGTCGTTCGAGCCGCCGCCCATCCACTCGGTGACGTCGCTCGACTCGGTGAAGGTCGGCTCGCCGTCGTAGAGCTTGGCCGTCTCGGCCCACCACTCACCCTGCTCGGGTCGCTCGCTGTTGGCCCGGGCCGCCTTTTCGGACTCGAAGCGGACGATGGTGATGGCTCGCCCGTCGGCGGTGGTGCCAGCGGTGACCCCGAGGTAGCCCTTCGGCGCCCGGCTTCAGCTCCTTCTGCCAGGACTCGCCCCGCTCCGCCAGCGCCTTCCCGTCCTTGGTCCGCCCCTCGATGATCTGTACGAACATTTTCGTCCTCCTCGTCGTGGGCTGGGACACGAGCCTCGTCCTCCCGCCCCCGGTGCGCAAGGGCTGCTACCAGGGGCTACGAGGGGGTCGGGGTGTCGCGGGCGACCCAGCTCATGTCGGCGGAGCGGTCGCCGGTGGGGCGGAGGGCATCGAGGCGGGCGAGCTCGGCGGCGTCGAGGGTGAGAGCGACGGCCGCGACGTTCTCCTCGAGGTACTTCCGGCGCTTCGTGCCGGGGATGGCGACGACGTCGTCGCCCTGGGCCTGGAGCCACGCCAGGGCGACCTGGCCCTGGGTGCAGCCGCGCTCGGCGGCGATCTCGCCGACGACGCCGACGAGGGCGAGGTTGGCGTCGAGGTTCGCCTCGGAGAACAGGGGGACGGTGCGGCGGAAGTCGTCGTCGGCCAGGTCGCTCGACGTTGCTGACCGCACCGGTGAGGAAGCCCCGGCCGAGCGGGCTGTACGGGACGATGCCGATGCCGAGCTCCCGGCAGGTCGGGACGATGTCGGCCTCGAGGTCGCGGGAGAAGAGCGACCACTCGCTCTGGAGGGCGGCGATGGGATGCACGGCGTGGGCCCGGCGGATCGTCTCGGCCGAGGCCTCGGAGATGCCGAGGTGGCGGACCTTCCCGGCGGCGACGAGCTCGGCCATGGCCCCGAAGGTGTCCTCGATGGGCACGTTCGTGTCGGGCCGGTGCAGGTAGTAGAGGTCGATCGTCTCGACGCCGAGCCGGTCGAGCGACGCGTCGCAGGCCGCGTGGACGTAGGCGGGGCTGCCATCGATCTCGCGGGCGCGCGTTCGGATGTCGCGGACCCTGATGCCGAACTTCGTGGCCAGCACGACCTCGTCGCGGTAGCCGGCGATGGCCCGGCCGACGAGCTCCTCGTTGGCGCCGAGCCCGTAGGCGTCGGCCGTGTCGAGGAAGGTGACGCCGAGCTCGTGGGCCCGGGCGAGGGTGGCCTCGGCCTCGTCGGCGTCGATCGGGCCGTAGGCGAAGCTCATGCCCATGCAGCCGAGCCCCTGGGCGGAGACGGTGAGCGGGCCGAGGTTGCGGGTGGGAAGCGTCATCGGCGTCCTCCGTAGCAGGCCTACGCCTCCGCCGCCCGCTGGAAGTGCTGGCCCTGGTTGACCACCGTACCCAGCCCCGGGGATGCATGACCGAAGGCACACGTTCTGTGCGTCAGTTCGCGCAGTCCGTAGTGGGGCGATCGTCGCACCCTGACCGCGGGCGGATCGAACCCTCGAACGGAAGGAACGGACGATGAAACTCAAGAACGAGCCGGCGCTGATCGTCGGGTTCGTGCAGGCGGTGCTCGCCCTCGCGGTCAGCTTCGGCCTCGACATGAGCGTCGAGCAGGTGGGGGCGATCGTGGCCGTCGCCGCGGCGGCGACCTCGGTCCTGCTCCGGCAGCAGGTCTCCCCCGTGTCGTCGACGCAGACGCCGCACGACGAGCCGCCCCCGGCGTCGGGGATCCTCACGACGGCGGGGGTCGGGTCATGACGGCGACGGCGCTCACCGACCACGAACCGGACCACGACGTGGCCACCGAGGCCGAGGACGACGAGGTCGAGCTGGCCATCGGCGCGCCGCTCGGCGACTACCTCAGCCTCATCGACAGCGGCGAGATCGACAAGGGAGGCGACCATGGCCTGGCGCCTCGCTGACTCGCTCTCGCAACTGCGCAGCGAGATCAACACGCTCGCACCGCACCGCTCGACCGTGAGCGACGGGACCATCGGCGACCAGGCGCATGCGAGCCGGGCGAGCCGGCACAACCCGAACGGCGCCGGCGTCGTCTGCGCCCTCGACGTGACCGACGACCCGGCCGGCGGGTGCCCGATCCACGTCATCGCCGAGCAGGTGCGGTCCCATCCGCATCCGAACCTGGCGTACATCATCTCCAACGGCCGGGTCGCCGGGCGGTCGACCGGGTGGCAGTGGCACGCCTACACGGGCTCGAACAAGCACACCCGGCACGCGCACTTCGCCGTGGGTGCGGGCCCGGACAGCGCACCGGGAACGCCGTACGACGACACGACGCCCTGGGGCATCGCCAACGCCGTGCTGGCGCCGGCGGCGCTGGCGGCGCCCCCGACCAGCGAGCCGCGAACGCTGAAGCGGGGCATGAAGGGCAGCGACGTCAGCGGGCTCCAGAAGGTGCTCATCGGCGCCGGGCTCCTCCCCGCGGGAACCGCCGACGGCGTGTTCGGACCGAAGACCGAAGCCGCGACCATGCAGCTCCAGCGTCAACTCGGCGTGACGGCCGACGGCGTCGTCGGCCCGAAGACGCACGCGGCCATCGCCCGGCTGTTCGCCGCCCTGGCGGCCTGAGGTCCTCGAGGCACCGATCTCCGGACGTTCTCCACCCCATCTTCATGCCCGGGGGGGCGCTCGTCCGGATGATCGCCCGATGCGCACGAGACCCTTCGCCCGGCCTTTGACCGGCACGACCACCCGGGCGACCCGCGCCGGCCAACTCCTCCTCGCCGGGATCGTGGGAGCCGTCGTGCTCGGCGTGGGGCTCGGCGACGCCGTCGGCGCCCCGTCCAAGCTCTCGGCGACGGTCAAGCGCAACGTCCTGACCGTCACCGGCACGAGCGGGGCCGACCGGATCGCCCTGCGGCTCCGCCCCGGCGATGCTTCGGTGCTCGAGGTCGATGCCGGCGACGACGGCTCGGCGGAGTTCTCCTTCAGCCGCAGCCGGTTCACCGCCATCGAGGTCGACCTGGCGGGCGGCGCCGACTTCGTACGGATCGACGACAGCGGCGGGCTCTTCACCGACACGGAGGCCACGACGCTCGACGGCGGGTCCGGCGACGACGTCGTGCTCGGCGGGCGCGGGCCCGAGGTCTTGCTCGGCGGCACGGGTGCCGACACCGTCGACGGGAACATGGGGCTGGACGTGGCCCTGCTGGGGGCGGGGGCCGATGTGTTCGTGTGGGATCCCGGTGACAGCAACGACACCGTGGAGGGCCAGGACGGCACCGACCGCCTCCAGTTCAACGGCAGCAACATCGGCGAGACCCTCGACCTGGGGGCCAACGTGGGACCCAACGGGACCCGGCTGCGCCTCCAGCGCGACATCGCCGCCATCACCCTCGATGTCGCCACCGTGGAAGACATCGCCCTGCGGGCCCTGGGCGGCACCGACACCATCACCGTGCACGACCTGACCGGCACCGGCGTCACCAACGTCAGCGCCGACCTCGCCGCCTTCGGCGGCGCCCAAGGCGACAGCCAAGCCGACCAGATCACCATCGAAGGCACCCCCGCCCCCGACACCATCACCATCGCCGCCACCGGCGCCACCGCCCAGGTCACCGGCCTCACCGCCGCCGTGTCCGTCGCCGGAGGCGAACCGGCCTTGGACACCATGACGGTGACCGCCCTGGGCGATGCCGACCGCTTCGCCGCCGACCCGGCCGTCGGGGCCGCCATCAAGACCATCGCCGACGGCGCCGACGGCGCCGACACCGTCACCACCACCGGCACCAGCCAACCCCGACACCTACGCCGTCATCGCCACCGGCACCCGGGTCGCGGTCAGCACCCCCAACGGCGCCTTCTACGAGGCGAGCGCCGAAGCCGTCGCCATCAACGGCGGCGACGGCGCCGACACCATCACCGCCACCGGCAACCTCGCCTCCCTCACCGCCCTGACCCTCGACGGCGGCGACGGCGCCGACACCCTCCTGGGCGGCAACGGCGCCGACACCCTCCTGGGTGGACGCCGGCGCCGACACCGTCGACGGCAACCAGGGCCCGACGCTGGCCCTGCTGGGGGCGGGGGCCGATGTGTTCGTGTGGGATCCCGGTGACAGCAACGACACCGTGGAGGGCCAGGACGGCACCGACCGCCTCCAGTTCAACGGCAGCAACATCGGCGAGACCCTCGACCTGGCGGCCAACGTGGGACCCAACGGGACCCGGCTGCGCCTCCAGCGCGACATCGCCGCCATCACCCTCGATGTCGCCACCGTGGAAGACATCGCCCTGCGGGCCCTGGGCGGCACCGACACCATCACCGTGCACGACCTGACCGGCACCGGCGTCACCAACGTCAGCGCCGACCTCGCCGCCTTCGGCGGCGCCCAAGGCGACGGCCAAGCCGACCAGATCACCATCGAAGGCACCCCCGCCCCCGACACCATCACCATCGCCGCCACCGGCGCCACCGCCCAGGTCACCGGCCTCACCGCCGCCGTGTCCGTCGCCGGAGGCGAACCGGCCCTGGACACCATGACGGTGACCGCCCTGGGCGACGCCGACCGCTTCGCCGCCGACCCGGCCGTCGGGGCCGCCATCAAGACCATCGCCGACGGCGCCGACGGCGCCGACACCGTCACCACCACCGGCACCAGCCAACCCCGACACCTACGCCGTCATCGCCACCGGCACCCGGGTCGCGGTCAGCACCCCCAACGGCGCCTTCTACGAGGCGAGCGCCGAAGCCGTCGCCATCAACGGCGGCGACGGCGCCGACACCATCACCGCCACCGGCAACCTCGCCTCCCTCACCGCCCTCACCCTCGACGGCGGCGACGGCGCCGACACCCTCCTGGGCGGCAACGGCGCCGACACCCTCCTGGGTGGACCCGGCGCCGACACCGTCGACGGCAACCAGGGCACCGACCTGGCCCTGCTGGGGGCGGGGGCCGATGTGTTCGTGTGGGATCCCGGTGACAGCAACGACACCGTGGAGGGCCAGGACGGCACCGACCGCCTCCAGTTCAACGGCAGCAACATCGGCGAGACCCTCGACCTGGGGGCCAACGTGGGACCCAACGGGACCCGGCTGCGCCTCCAGCGCGACATCGCCACCATCACCCTCGATGTCGCCACCGTGGAAGACATCGCCCTGCGGGCCCTGGGCGGCACCGACACCATCACCGTGCACGACCTGACCGGCACCGGCGTCACCAACGTCAGCGCCGACCTCGCCGCCTTCGGCGGCGCCCAAGGCGACGGCCAAGCCGACCAGATCACCATCGAAGGCACCCCCGCCCCCGACACCATCACCATCGCCGCCACCGGCGCCACCGCCCAGGTCACCGGCCTCACCGCCGCCGTGTCCGTCGCCGGGGGCGAACCGGCCTTCGACCGGCTCGACATCAACACCCTCGACGGCGACGACGTCGTGGACTCGCAGCTGCCGCCCGGCGTCATCCAGCTCTTCGTCGACGGCAGCCCGTTCTAAGGCCGGCCGTAGGCCCGGTGGGCCTACGGCCGGTACTGCTCGCAGATCTCGACGATCTCGCCGGCGTCGAACGTGAGCCAGTACACGTCGTCAGGGAAGGCGAGGTCGAGGTAGGCCGGGAGCTCGTCGACGGTGGCGGGGCTCACCGCCGACGTCCCGTCGGAGGCGAGGCGGACGAGCAGCACCGTCGCGCCGGCGCCCACCGATGCCGTCCGGACCTCGGTGTTGGCGTTCACGACGTAGTAGTCGTTCGGCGGTCCGTCGGGATCCGCGGGGTTGTCGACGTGATAGGCGTCGACGGCGTCGGTACCGGTGAGCCATTGCACGACGTCGAAGCTGACGGAGGGCGAGGCGGCGTCGACCGCGGTCAGGTGGGCGGCGTAGGTCCCGGCGGCGGCGTCGAAGATCGACGGGCTGCTGCCCTCCGGTCGCTGGGGGCAGTCGCCGATCTCCCCGCCCGGCAGGGTCGACGACACCGATGTCGCCGATGTCGCCGACGACGTCGACGACCCCGACGAGTCCGACGTCACCGGCGCCTCCACGGCGTCGCTCTCGAGCTTCTTCTCTCCGCAGCCGCCGGCCAGCAGGGCCAGGCTCACCAGGAACAGCGCCCGCCGCATGCCGTCAGCGTGCCGCGAGGGGGCCGAGGGAGCCGGCGCCGTTGCCCACGAGCCCCATGGTGCCATGGAAGTGACCGATGGCACGGGCTCTCCAGGTGCTCTTCAGACCCTCTCCAAGTGTGAGACGGCCCGGATGCCCGATGGTGTCGCCATGGATCGGCACAACGACCCTCGAACCGATGCGAACCACGACGTCGTGGTCGTCGGCGCCCGGTGCGCCGGTGCCGCCACCGCCATGCTGCTGGCCCGCCAGGGCCTCGACGTCGTCGTCGTCGACCGCGCCACGCTCCCGAGCGACACGCTGTCGACCCACGCCATCGCCCGCGGCGGGGTCGTGCAGCTGGCGCGCTGGGGGCTGCTCGACGCCGTCCTCGACAGCGGCGCCCCGCCCATCCGCACCGTCTCCTTCCACCTCCCCGACGGCCACCTCGTCAACGCGGTCAAGGACCGCAACGGGGTCGACCACCTCCTCGCCCCCCGCCGGCACATCCTCGACGCCATCCTGCTCGAGGCCGCCGTGGAGGCCGGCGCGACCGTGCGCACGGGCGTCGCGGTCACCGGCACCCTCACCGACGCGAGCGGGCGGGTCACCGGTGTCGGCCTGCGGACCGACGACGGGACGACACGGCCACTGCACGCCCGCTTCGTCGTCGGCGCCGACGGGATCCGCTCCCGCATCGCCCGCAGCGTCGGCGCCCGCCCCGTCGACGAGCGCGCCCCCGGCGGATCCGTCGCCTATGCCTACGTCGCCGGCCTCGACACCGACGGCTTCGAGTTCCACCTCGGCGATCGGTCCTTCGCCGGCGTGTTCCCGACCCACGGTGGCGAGGCCAACGTCTGGGTCTGCCGGCCGGTCGGTGCCGCCGTGCCTGACGCCGGCGACCGCACCGAGTCGTTCCTCGAGGCGCTCGCGTCGGCCTCACCGTCGCTCGCCGAGCGGGTGCGGTCGGCCCGGATCACCTCGCCGGTGCGCACCGCCTCCGGGCTCCCGAACCACGTGCTGACCGCCGCCGGCCCCGGCTGGGCGCTCGTCGGCGACGCCGGCTACCACCGCGACCCGATCACGGGCCACGGGATCACCGATGCCTTCCGCGACGCCGAGCTCCTCGCCCGGCGCCTCGGGCCCGCCCTCGCCGGCGAGATCGCCGAGGCCGTCGCCCTCGCCGGCTACGCGGCTGACCGCGACCGCGCCCTCCTCCCGATCTTCGACGTCACCGACCAGCTGGCGCAGTTCCCGCCGGTCGAGCAGTTCATCGAGCTCCAGAAGCGCCTCAGCACCTTCATCGACGCCGAGGCCGCCGAGCTCGCCGCGCTGCCGCCGCTCCCCCAGCTCTGCTCCGTCGCGGCATGAGCACCCGAGCCGTGCACTCCCACCCGACCAGCCCCACACAACCACAACCACACACCCACAGAGAAGGAAACCACAGTGACCACGATTGACCACAGCGTCCGCAACGGCGTCGACACCACCACCCTGTTCGCCACCCTCGACGCCGTGAAGGCGGCGCCGGCGGCGGCCCAGTTCCAGTTCCGGGCGTCGAACCGCTGGATGTCCGGCACCCACAGCCAGAGCACGATCCACGGGTACTTCGGCGTGGGCGAGGAGCGCAGCCACGACCACGTCTTCACCCACGACATCGACCACCCGACCGTGCTCGTCGGCGCCGACCTCGGCCCGACCCCGGTCGAGTACCTGCTCGTCGGCCTGGCCGGGTGCCTCACGGCCGGGTTGGCGAACATCGCCGCCGCCCGCGGCATCGAGCTGACCGAGGTCACCTCCACCGTCGAGGGCGACATCGACCTCAACGGCATCCTCGGGCTCGACCCGGAGGTCCGCAACGGGTTCCAGGCCGTCCGGGTGTCCTTCGACGTGAAGGGCGACGCCCCCGCGGAGAAGCTGCGCGCGCTCGTCGAGCAGTCGCGGGCCCGCTCCGCCGTGTTCGACGTGCTCACGAACGGCGTCCCGGTCTCGATCGAGGTCAACGCCGGTTGAGCCCTCGGCCCGGTGGTCACTCTCCCGGCCACCGGGCCGACCTCCTCCTGGATCCTCCCATGCATGACTCGACCGCCCGCCCCGCCCTCGCCCCGTCCTCGTCGCAGCGCGATGCCCGCCAGCGCCGCCGCGACGTGCTCGCCGGTGCCCGCGCCATGGCGCCGTGGCTGGCGGGCATCGTCCCGTTCGGGCTCGTGATCGGGGTGCACGCCGCCCAGGCCGGCATCCCCACCTTCGCCGGGTGGCTGACCGGCCCGCTGCTCTTCGGCGGCAGCGCCCAGGTGGTCGTGATCGACCTGCTCGACGCCGGGGCCACGCCGGCGGTGGTCGTCGTCGCCGCCCTCGCCGTCAACCTCCGTCTGGTCCTCTACTCGGCCACGATGGCCCCCCACTGGCGGGGCACCCCGACCTGGTTCCAGGCCCTCGCCGCCTACCTGCTCATCGACCCGACCCTCGCGTGTCGGTGTCGACGGCTACGAGCGAGACACCGACCGCCACCGCGGCCACCGCCACTACCTCGGCGCCGCCGCCCTGCTGTGGGTGGCGTGGCTCGCCGCCATCGCCGCCGGCGCCACCCTCGGCGCCCGCCTCCCCGCCGCCCTGCACCTCGAGCTCGTCATCCCGCTGTTCCTCGCCGGCGAGGTCGCCTCCCGCCTCACGTCACGGGCCGCAACGCAAGCCGCCGCCGCCGCCGGCGTGGTCGCCACGCTCGCCGTCGTCGCCGTCCCGGTGCCGCTGCACCTCGGACCGGTCCTCGCCATCGCGGCCGGGCGTGGGCGTGGGTCTGCGTGCCGACCGCCTCCGAGTCGGGCAGGTGGCAGCGCCATGAGCGCCTGGGTCGTCGTCGTCCTCGCCGGTGCCGGGAGCTACCTGCTCCGCATCAGCATGCTCCTCGTCGCCGCCCGCGCCGAGGTGCCCGCCGTCCTCGAGCGGGCCGCCCGCTTCGCCGTGCCCGTCGCCTTCGCCGCCCTGGCGGCCACGTCGGTCGCCGGTCTGGCGACGGCGGGGGGCGCCGACGCCATCCCCGCCCTCGCCGCCGTGGCGGTCGGCGTGGTCGCCGTCCGCTGGACCGGCAACTCCCGCGCCGCCATGCTCGCCGGCATGCCGACCCTGTGGCTGCTGCTCGCGGTAACAGGTTGACCACCGAGGAGGCCTGCCCCGTGGACCAGCCTGAAATCGGACAGACCGCCCGCCGGACCCGCACCGTCACGGCGCACGACATCGAGCTCTTCACCGAGCTCAGCGGCGACCGCAACCCCCTGCACTACGACGACGACGCCGCCCGGCGGTCCCGCTTCGGCGAGATCATCGTGCAGGGCGGGGTCACCACCGGGCTGCTCAACGCGGTCGTCGCCGAGGACCTCCCCGGACCCGGCAGCGTCTTCCTCAAGGTCGACTGGTCGTTCCGGGCGCCCGTCCGGCCCGGCGACGACATCACCGCCGAGGTCGAGGTGCTCGAGGCCCGGTCCGACAAGCCGATCACGACGCTGCGCACGACGGTCACGCGGGGCGACGGCGTCGTCGCCGTCGAAGGCACCGCCCTCGTGTGGCGGGAGGACCTCGCGGTGAACGCCGCGGTCGCGCCATGACCCCGGAGCAGGTGGCGATCGTGCGGCGGACCGCGGCCGTGGTGGAGCAGGCCGGCGACGACTTCGCCGTGCGCTTCTACGGCCACCTCTTCGCCGGCCGCCCGTCGGCCCGCTGCCTGTTCCCCGAGGACCTGCGGGTCCAGCGGAGCAGGCTGGTCGACGAGATCCTGCGCCTGGTGGACGCCGCCGGCGACCTGCCGGCGCTTCCTCGAACGGGCCCGGCAGCTCGGCGCCCGCCACCAGGGCTACGGCGTCCACGCCGACGACTACCCCTTCGTCGGCGACGCCCTCGTCACCGCCGTCGCCGAGGTGACCGGTGACGGCTGGACCGCCCTGGCCGAGGCGGCGTGGCGGCGCATGTACGTCCTCATCTCCGAGGCGATGCTCGAGGGCGCCGAGGGCGGCCTGTTCACCGCGTCCGACTGAGGCGCGGCGTCACCACGGCGCGCGTCGAGGCGATCGCGCAGTTGGCGCGACCGCTCGACGGCGGCGTCGGCGGCGTCGTGGTCGCCACGCCGCGGCCGTCGACGTCGGCGAGGTCGAGGGCGGCCTCCGCCGCGAGCAACGGCGAGCCGATCCGCTCGAAGGCGTCGACGGCCGCCGCCAACCGGCCGGGGTCGGCGGCGACGATCCCGGCGGCGTGATCGGCCCGGGCGACGGCGAGCGCACCCTGGACGACACGTCGCCAGCTCGACGAGCCGGTCGGCCACCGCTCGGGCGCGTCCGAAGCGGACGGCATCGTGCAGCAGCATCGCCTCGAGCGCGAACGCCCCGCGGTCCCTGGCGTTGGCCGCGCCCGCGGTCAGCACCTCGAGGGCGGCGTCGGGGCCGCCCCGCTGGGCGGCGAGCCAGCCGAGGGCTCGGTCGCGGTCGCTCCGGAACAGGCCGTGGTCCTGGGGCCAGAGCGCCGCGACGCGATCGATGTCGCGTCTCCCGCCCTCGGCATCGCCGCCGAGGAGTCGGGCCATGCCGACGAGCGACAGCACCCAGCGCTCGGCGCCGAAGGCGCCACGGGCCCGCACCTCGAGGGCGTAGGGCTCGCTCATGGCGAGGGCGGCCGCGGCGTCGCCGGCGAGGAGCTCGACCCGCGGCCGGGCGAACGCCAGCCAACTGTCGCGGCCACCGATGGCGCCCTCGGCTGCGGCCGCGTCGCCGATGCGCGCGGGCTTCGTCGAGCCGGCCCAGCTCGGTCAGGGCGAAGAGCTCGGTGAACAGCAGGATCGATCGCCCCGGCCGGCTGAGGTCGCGATCGAACTGGTCGTGCAGCTGCGCTCCTTCGCCGACGAGGGCGAGCGCGTCGCTCGCCGCGCCCGGCGGCGGCGAGGGCGTGCGACCGGGCCCGGATCACCGCGAAGCGCAGCCGGTCACCGACGTTGTCCAGGAGCGGCTCGCTGCAGGCCAGCGCTTCGTCGATGCGGCCCACCATGGACAGGATCATCACCCGCTGGGCGGCGATGGCTCCGATGGCGTCGGGGTCGGTGAAGGCGCCGGCGCTCTCGTCGAGCACGGCGAGCGCCCCTTCGGTGTCGGTCATCGCGTAGAACCGGTTGGCCGAGCGGCGGCGGACGACTCGCACCCGCGTCGGCCTCGTCGAGCTCGGACAGGTCGATGCGGGCGAGCACCGCCTCGAGCTGCTCGGGTTCGTCGCGGCGGAAGTGGAGCTCGGCGAGGAGCTCGCTGGCGCGAGCGCCGACTCGGGCCGCGACCGCTCGCTCGATGAGGCGCTCGGCGATCACATCGTCGCCGTCGACGAGGGCGAGGCGGGCGGCGTTGAGGACGTGCTCGGGGTCGACGTCGCCGCCGGCGTCGACCCGCCAGGCGACGAGTCGCACCTTGTCGTCCCGCCGGCGGGCCCCGACCGCCTCGACCGCGTCGGCCAGCTGGCGGCGCAGGCGGCGGCCCCGCAGCGCCCGGCAGCTGGCGGAGGAGGACCTCGGCGAACAGCGGGATGGGCGAGCGACACCGACGCCCGCCGCCCCGAGGAGCGGACCGTCAGCAGCCCTCGGTGCTCCAGGTTCTCGAGGACGTCGTGGCCGGCGATGGGGGCGACGGTGTCGAGGGCGATCTCGCCGGCCACGGCGAGCAGCTCGGCGGCGTGGCTGGTGGGCGTCGTCGAGGCCACGGAGGCGGTCGGCGACGAGGTCCTCGAACGACGGCGTCGGGCGGAGCGGGCCGACGAGGCGCCAGACGCCGTCGTGCTCGAGCAACGTCCCGGCCTCCCGGGCCGACTCGACGAGCTGGCGCAGCACACCGGGGTTGCCCATGGCCAGGTCGCGCAGCCGCGCCAGCGACTCGGCCACGAGGGCCCGCCGAGGACCCGGTGCAGGATCGTCTCGATGCTCGCCTCCGACAGCGGCTCCACCGTGAGCCGGCGCAGGTGGCCGTCCTTGACGAGGTGGTCGAACGGTGTCGGGCCCGCGATCGTGCGCATGGTGAGGACGGCGAAGACGGCGCGTGACTGCACCAGCGACGCCACCAGCGCCCGCGACAGGTCGTCGAGCTGATCGCCGTCGTCGATGAGCAGCAGCAGGCGCTGGTCGCCGGCCTGGTCGCGCAGCGCCGCCCGCGCCCGGTGGAAGACCCAGGCCCGGTCGAGGTCGTCGGATCCGGCCGGTGACGGCCACGTCGGACGGCAGCAGGTGGGCGAGACGCGGCGAGGGGGATCGACTGGCCCTCGGGGTGCCCGGCGGCGCGGGCGCTCGGCAGTTCGGCCGCTTCGGCGAGCTCGAGGACCTTGTCGGCCAGCCGGGTCTTGCCGACCCCGGCGCCGCCGGTGAGGAGGACGCCACCGGTGTCCTCGCCCCGGAACCACGGCGGCGAGCGTCTCGAGCTCGCGGCCGCGCCCGACCAGCGGCCACGCCGAGCCGAACATCGGCTCGGCGGCGACGCCTGTTCCCGCGCCGGCGCCGCCGCCCGATCCGCCGGGCCGCGGACCTCGTCGTCGCGCACGGGCGCAGCGAAGCGGTAGCCGCGGCCGTGGACGGTCTTGATGAGGCGCTGCTGCTGGCCGTCGTCGCCGATGGCGCGCCGGGCGGCCTTGATTCGGGTCGTGAGGGCCGACTCGCTGACGAAGCGGTCGCCCCAGACGTTGTCGAGGAGCTCGTTCTTGGTCACGACCCGGTCGCGGTGCTCGACCAGGTAGGCGAGGACGTTGAAGACCTGCGGCTCCATGGCCACGGGCGCGCCGGCCCGGCGCAGCTCGAACAGGTCCGTGTCGAGGTCGAATGCTCCGAACGAGTAGATCACCACCGCCCTCGCCGTCGGGGCGTTCACGATAGAGCGTGGGGCGTCGCGGGGGTTACGACGCCTCCGCCAGGGCGAGCTCGGCCGGGCGCGGCCGGCGGAAGGACTCGGTGGCCCACCACTGGGTGAAGGCCGGTTCGCCCATCGCCAGCGCGAGGGGATCGGTCTGGCTGGCGTGGGCAGCCAGCGCCGCCCGCTTGCGGCGCAGCTCGTCAACGTCGAGCTGGACCTCGAGGTGGAGCTCGTCGTCGCCGGCCGGACGTGGGTAGCCGGGCGGGAACAGCCCGAGTCGCTCATGGAGGACCGCGTGGCGGCGGACGAAGGCGCCGGTCGTGGTGGCGTAGACGAGCGAGCCCGGTTGCCCGCTCTCCACCCACGCGTCGGTCGTCCAGCGGCTCACGGCGACGTGGTCGGGATGCCCGGTGATGCCGTCGGGACCGAACGTGACGACGAGGTCGGGTCGCACTTCGTCGATCGCCGCGGCGATGGCGGCGACGGCCGGCGCCGGCGGGACGGTCGCGCAGCCGCCGTCGGCGTAGTCGAGGAACCAGTGCTCGTGCACGCCGAGATGGGCGAGGGCGGCCTCGAGCTCGACGGCCCGGTGCGCGGCCAGGCGGGCCGGCGGCCACCGGTCGGGGTCGTCGGTGCCGTGCTCGCCGTGGGTGGCGGTGATGCAGACGACCCGCCCGCCGCTGCGGACGACGCGCTGCATCAGCCCCGCGCTCAGGTACGTCTCGTCGTCGGGGTGGGCCCACACGCCCAGGAGCGTGCGGCCGGGGCGCGTCTCGTTCTGGTCCATGGGCCGATGATGCGTTCCCGCGGTGCCGCCGGTCATGGACATCACCTGGAGAACCGGTGGAGGGCGGTCAGGTCAGCGGAGACGCTCGGCGGCCTCGACCTCGGCGGAGAAGCCGTCGAGGTCGGCGGCGTTCGGTTCGTGCTCCCACACCTCGAAGTCGGCGAGCAGGTCGGCGTACTGCCGCGCTGCCCCGGTCGCACCACGGCGCGGATCGGGACGCTCGGGAGCGTCACCTGGCGGTAGCGCTCGAGGATCCACCGGTGCTGGGGGCGGTCGAGGTCGAGGACGAAGATGATCCCGTGGGCGCGGTCGACGAGCTCGCAGCCGGTGCCGACGAGCAAGGGGCAGGTGGCGCCGCGGGCCGGCCCATGGCACATGAGGACCTCGTGGCCTTCCCGCTCGAGGAACGAGCGGTCGAACTCGGCCCCCTCACCAGGGCTCACATCGATGAGGATCGTCGGTTCTTTCGCCTCCATGCGGTGACAGTGCCGCCTTCCCGGCGGACCTCCGGTAGGGCCGGAGGTCACCGGGTGGGCGGCCGGCGTCACGCCACCGGCACCCACACCAGCGTCAACGCGGTCACCTCGATGTCGCCCTTCTCGAGGGGGACGTCGACGGCCTCGATGTCGGCGGCCTTGGTCGTCCCACTCGTCGTCGATGGCGACGAGCGCATCGGCGAGGTCGGCTTCGAGGTCGGCGAGGGCCTCGACCTTGTCCTGCACGCGGTTCTCGGCCGTGTCGACCCGCTTGGCGGCCTCGGCCGCCCGGCCTCGCCTCGACGCCGCGCCGCCGAGCGGCGCGGGCGAGCCTGCGGGCGCCGCGCCGGCCGCCGAGGAAGGCGTCGAGCATCGAGCCCGCGCCGCCCGACGCACCTCCTCGGAGCGGCCGCGTCGACTGCGCCGCCTCGGCCTGCTCGACGCGGTCGCGGGCCACGTCGATGGCATCCCGGGCGCGGGCGATGCGGTCGGCGAACTTCGCTCGCAGCGCGACCTCGTCCCTGTCGGCTTCGGCCGTGGCCGCTTCGACACAGCGGGCGGCGAACTGCTCTGCCGTCTCGCCCGGGCCGCGAGGCCGAGCTTGAGCTCCGGTTGCGGTGCATCGTCACGCTCGCGGGACCGCCGGAGATGGGCCGTCACCGCCTTGGTGGCGTCGGTGAAGAAGGCCTTCTTGCTCGAGGCGGTGGTGCGGTCGAGCGGCGCGCCGGAGAGCACGTAGGTCGCGCCGGCCGGCGCGCTCGGGGCGAAGTCCCGTTCGTCGTGGTCGACGAGGGTGGCGGCTCCGGCGTCGACGATCGGCTCCGAGCGGGAAGAGGACGGCCTCCCATTCCTCGGTGTGGCGGAAGTCGGCGGCGGCGTCGTCGAACAGCAGCGACGCCCGCACCGCGAGGGCCGGCGCGAACCGCGTGCTCGTCGGTGACGCGCCGATCGATGCGGCCCACGGCGCCGACGGCGCCGAGCCAGGCCACGGCGATGCCATCGGCGACGCGAGGGGCGACGGCCACCGAGTCGTCGGCTCCGCGCCGGCGCCGGGATCGGCGTCGGCCGCCGGCGCCGGCTCGGCGCGCGTCTTGGCCGCCATGAGCGTGGCGATCTGCTCACGGGTGAGCGGACCGCGCAGGTACGACATGGCCCAGCGCGTCGTGAAGGTCGTCGGGGCGTCGGTGCCCGCCCGGCGCAGCACGAACTCCCGCTTGGCCAGCCCGGCGATGGTGTCGCCGAGCGCGCCGACGTCGACCCCGCCGGCGGCCGCGGCCATGCCCGTCGAGCAGGCGAGCCTTGTCCTGCTCGGTCTGGAGGCGGCCGATCATCCACGTGCCGGCGTTGGCGAGCGCCTTGTAGTCGACGTCGACGGGGTTCTGGGTGGCGAGGACGATGCCGACGCCGAACGCCCGCGCCTGCTTGAGCAGCGTGAGGATCGGCTTCTTCGCCGGCGGCGCCGCGGTCGGCGGCACGAAGCCGACGACCTCGTCGAAGTAGACGAGCACCCGCAGGTCGTCGGTGCCGGGCTGGCGGCGCATCCACGTCACGAGCTTGGACAGCACGGCGGTCACGACGAGCTGGCGCTCCTCGTCGCTGAGGTGGGCCAGGGCGACGATGGCGCAGCCGGCCTTGCTCCCGGGCTGCCGTCGGACCGCCTCGGGACGAAGGAGCGCGTCGATGTCGAGGTCCACGCCCGCCGACCACGCCGCGAACGACGGGGATGCCAGCAGGCCGTTGAGGCGGACGGCGAGGTCGACGCGGTCGTCGGCGGGGAAGAAGGTGTCGAGCTCGAGCACGCCGAGCTTGCGCAGCGGCGGCGCCTGGACCTGGCCGACGAGCCCGGCGAGGTCGAGGTCGACGCCGGTCGCCCAGGCGTTGACGATCAGGTTGGACGAGCAGGATGTGCTCGCGGCTCGCCAGCGGGTCGGCGTCGATGCCGATGAGCCCGAGCAGCCCGGAGACGAACCCGGACACCTCGTCGAGCACGGTCTCGTCGTCGGCGCCGTCGGCCGGCCGCCGCAGAGCGCCGAGCACGTTGAGGGGCACACCGGCGGAGGACCCCGGGGTGTAGATCGTCAGGTCGGCGGCGTCGCGCAGCGCCTGGATGCGGGAGCCGTCGATGCCCCAGGACTCGAGACCGGTCCTCCACTGGGCGCGCCGCCGCCTCGCCGTCGCCGCCCTCGACCCACGGGGCGAAGTCCTCGGGCCGCAAGGCCGGGAAGGTCAGCAGCAGGTTGCCGAGGTCGCCCTTCGGGTCGAGGGCGAGGACGGGGATGCCCTGCAGGAGCGCCTCCTCGACGAGGCCGATCCCGAGCCCGGTCTTGCCCGAGCCGGTCATGCCGACGATCACGCCGTGGGTGGTGAGGTCCTTGGTCGGCAGCAGGACCGGTTCGCCGGAGCGCTCGTGGGTGGAGGGGTCGACCGTCTCGCCGAGGAACAGCTTCCCGGTCGTCGGCTCGTACACGGCGCGGCACAGTAGGTGCGCGCCGTGTACGACCGGGCCGGCCGGCTACCCGCGGTCGGGGACGGTCTCGGCCCTCTCGGTCTCGAGGAGCTCGGACAGCTCGGCTTCGAGGGTCGTGCCCGTCTCGCCCTCGACGTGGACCCTCGGGAGCACCCGGGCCAGCCAGCGCGGCAGCCACCAGTTGGCGTCGCCGAGCAGCTCCATGGTCGCCGGCACGAGCACCATGCGGACGACGGTGGCGTCGACGAGGATCGCGGTCGCCAGGCCGACGCCGATCATCTTCAGGAACACCTCGTCGGCGAGGACGAAGGCGAGGAAGACCGAGATCATGATCGCGGCCGCCGCGGTGATGACCCGCGCGGTGTGGGCCAGCCCGTCGGCCACGGCGGCGGCGTTGTCGCCGCTCTTGGTGTACTCCTCGCGGATCCGCGACAGCAGGAACACCTCGTAGTCCATCGACAGCCCGAAGAGGATGGCGAACATCATCATCGGGATGAAGCTCGGCACCGGGACGGGCTCGTCGATGCCGAACAGCCCGCCGAACCAGCCGCCCTCGACCATGACCGCCACCACGCCGTAGGCGGCGCCGACCGACAGCAGGTTCATCACCGCCGCCTTGAGCGGGACGAGCACCGAGCGGAACACCACCATCAGCAGCAGGAACGACAGCACGATCACGGCGCCGATGAAGATGGGCAGGCGGTCGGCGACGTAGCTCGGTGGCGTCGATGCTGGAGCCGGTGACGCCACCGACGAGCGCACGCGGTGTCAGAGCCCACTCGGCTGCGCGATCGCCGCCGGCAGCACGTCGTCGCGGAGGCGGTCGACGAGGTCCTCGGTCGCCTGGTCCTGCGGCGACGTCTTCGGGATGGTCACGAGCAGGGCGACGTCGCCGGTGTCGTTGGGCTGCGGCGGGCTGACGAAGGCCACGCCGCCGTCGGCGACGACCGCGTCCCGGACGCCCGCCGCCGCGGTGGCGGCGTCGCCCCCGTCGCCGGCGTCGACGACGAGCAGGAGCGGCCCGTTGAAGCCGGGACCGAAGCCCTCGCTCGAGCAGGTCGTAGGCGCGGCGGGTGGTGAAGTCGGGCGAGGAGTTGCCGGCGTCGGGGAACCCGAAGTCCATGTGCAACGCGGGCAGGGCGAGGGCGATCAGACCGCCGAGGCACAGCACGACGGCCGGCCACGGGCGGCGCTGGACGACGCGGCTCCAGCGGTACGACAGCGAGCGGCGGTCGCCGGCGAGGCGACGGCCGACCCCGGGGACGTGGAGCCGGTCGATCGTGCTACCGACGAAGCCGAGCACGGCCGGCAGCAGCGTGATGGCGGCGAGCATCACCACGAGCACCACCGTCGACGCGCCGACGGCGAGGCCGCGCAGGAAGCCGAGGTTCATCACGAACAGCCCGAGCAGCGAGATGATGACCGTGCACCCGGCGAAGAGCACGGCGCGGCCGGACGTGTCGATGGCGGTGATGACCGCCGCCCGCGGCTCGAGGCCCTGGTGCAGGGCCGTCCGGTAGCGGGTGACGATGAACAGCACGTAGTCGATGCCGACGCCGATGCCGATCATCGCCGCCACCTGCGGGGCGAAGTCGGGGACCTCGAGCACGTTGGCGAGCAGGGCGACGCTGCTGAGCCCGACGCCGAGGCCGAACAGGGCGATGAGGATCGGGAGGCCGGCGGCGAGGACGGAGCCGAAGCTGACGAGCAGGATGACGAGGGCGACGAGGAGGCCGATGCCCTCGGAGCTGAACTCCGTCTGCTCGGCGCCCTGCAGCGCGAACCCGCCGAGCTCGACCTGGAGGCCGGGCTCGTCGATGGCCGCCCGCTGCGCGATCAGCGCCTTGCCGTCCTCGACGGAGTAGTCGCTGACCGTGACGTCGAGGCGCAAGGTGGCGTAGGCGATGTCGCCGCTGGGGGCGATGCGCCCGAAGCCGTCGAATGGCGACTCGACCGCCTCCACGTGCGGCGCGCCGGCGAAACCGGCGAGGACGCGGTCGATCGCGGCGCGCGCCTCGGGGGTGTCGATGCCGGCATCGGCGCGGAAGACCACGTCGATCTCGTCGCCGGCGTGCGCCGGGAAGCGGGACTCGAGCAGGTCGAGGGCCTCCTGGGACTCCGAACCGGGCGTCGAGAACGTGAAGTCGTTCTCGCCGCCGAGCGTCGAGCCCAGCGTGATCGTGCCGACGAGGATCACGACCCACGCCACGAGCACGGTCCGCCGGCGCCGGTAGCACCAGTCGGCCAGGCGCACCAGGGCGGAGGGGTGGTGGACGGGGGTCAGCGGGTGCTGCTGCGTCGTTGCCTGCGGTGATGCCACGGGGCCAAGTACAGCATCAGGAGCAGAACAGTTCAAGGGTGAAATGATTCACACCAGGTACTGTTATAGGATCGTCGGATGGCGGATGGCGACCAGGGCCCCGAGACCGTCCTCGCCGGCAGCATCGGCTTCCTGCTGTCCAAGCTGGGGTTCCTCACCTCGTCGCGGTTCACGGCGGCGCTGGCCCCGTTCGGCATCAACCCGGGCCACTTCGGGCTCATGCGCATCATCGAGGTGTCCGGGCCGAACTCCCAACAGGCCCTGGGCGAGGCGCTCGGGATCCCGCCGAGCCGGATGGTCGCCCTCGTCGACGACCTCGAGGGCAAGGGCCTCGTCGAGCGCCGCCGCCACCACAAGGACCGGCGCGTCAACGAGCTGCACCTGACGACGAAGGGCCGGGGCCTGCTGGGCCAGGCGAGTCAGGCCGGGGTGACCTGGCAGGAGGAGCTGCTCGCCAACCTCGACTTCGCCGAGCGCCAGCAGCTGCTGGGCCTGCTCCAGCGCGTCGCCGCCGCCCACGAGCTCCCGATCGGGGCGCACCCCGCCCTCACCGAGCTGCTGCCCGACGCCGATCGCGACTGACGTCGTCCCCTTCGTGGGCCGGGACGCCGATGGCGAGGTTCAGGACCGACCCGATGGCGACGCCGAGGCCGGCGCCGCAGATGACGTCGAGGGGGTTGTGGGCGCCGACGTACACCCGGCCGATCATCACGAGGGCGAGGCCGACCCACGGGACCAGCCGCCAGCGACCGCGGAGGTAGGGGGCGATCAGGCAGGCGAGGGCGCCGGCGAGCACGGCGTGGCCCGAGACGAAGCTCTCGCCCTGCAGTGACACGTCGCCGCGGGCGTGGATGTCGCCGACCGACGTCCCGGGCCGTTGGCGCGAGACCATCGCCTTGACGACCCGTTCGCCGGAGAGCTTCGCCGCCGTCGCCAGCAGGGCCGCGAGCGCGAGCCACCATTTCCGCAGCACGAGGGCGATCACGGCGACGATCGGTCCGACGACGATGACGCCCAGCTGCGAGAACGGCCACAGCACGGGATAGAGGAAGCCGGGGAGGTCGTTCACGGCGCGGAAGGCGCTCTCCTCGAGATCGGACACGTCGCTGTCGCGGACGGCGAGCATGCCCGAGGCCGAGCACGACCAGACCCCCCGCCGCGGCGACGCAGGTCCGATTGGCGGCGTACGCGCACTTGACCCATCTGCGTTCCGCTTCCCTCGCTCGAGGACTTGCGCGAGGCTCGCGCAACTGCTCGAGGAGAGGGCGGAAAACCATGGGCCGACCTCGGATGGTCGTGCCCGCAGTCGTCGCTGTGATGCTGGCGGTCGCGGCGTGCAGCTCCGGGTCGGGCACGGATGCCACCGTTCCGGACGTCCGCGACGCCGTCGTCGTCGCCTCGTTCGCCTTCCCCGAGAGCGAGCTGCTCGGCGAGATCTACAGCCAGACCCTCGAGGCCGACGGTTTCGCCGTCGAGCGGTCGTTCAACATCGGCCCCGCGAGCTGGTGCTGCCTGCGCTCGTCAACGGGCTGGTCGACTTCGTCCCCGAGTACGCCGGCACCGCCCTGCAGTTCCTGAGCGCCGGGCACCGCACGGCCGAGGCCGACGCGGCGGCGACCAACGGCGCCCTGCGAGCGACGGTCGACGATCTCCCGGTTCGCGCCCTCGCTCCCGCGCCGGCGCAGGACGCCAACGCCTTCGTCGTCGACCGGGCCACGGCCGCGGAGTACGGGCTCGAGAACCTCAGCGACCTCACGACCGTCGCCGGCTCGCTCGTCTTCGGCGGCCCGCCCGAGTGCCCCAGCCGCCCGCTCTGCCTCGAGGGGCTCGACCGGGTGTACGGGATCACCTTCGGCGAGGTGGTCTCCCTCGATGCCGGCGGGCCGCTCACCGCGCCAGGCCCTCGACCGGGGCGGCATCGACGTGGCCCTCCTCTTCACGACCGATCCCCGGCTCGACAGCCCCGGGCTCGTCGAGCTCGACCGACGACCGCGGCCTCCAGCCGGCCGAGAACATCACCCCGCTGGTCCGTCGCGACGTGGTGGAGCGCCTCGGCGACCGGCTCGTCGCCGTCGTCAACTCGACCTCCGCCCACCTTACGACGGCCGCCCTGCGCGAGCTGAACGAACAGGTCGCGTCGGGCGAGGACGACATCGCCACGATCGCCGCCCGCTGGCTCGACGCCGAGGGCCTCGCATGAGCGCATCGATGAGCGCCGTGGCGCCTCCGAGCCCGCGCACGATCAAGCGGACCGGGCGTCGACGGCGCCCGACGGGTGCCAAGCCGCCGCTGCCCACGCGACATCGGGTTCTCCGGCAAGAGCTGGCTCGTCGCCGCCGCGCTGATGCTCGTCTGGCTCATCGTCGTGCACAACTCCGCGTGGGCGAAGCGCGCCACCGCCCGCGGCGACGCCGCCGATCCTCCGCCAGTTCGCCCGTTTGCGGACGGAATGGCTCAACGACGTCATGCGGGCGATCGACCGGGTGCCTTCGGGTTGGATCCTGAGCTCTGTCGGCCTCGGACTCCTCGTCGCCCTCATCGCTCTGCGGCGCTGGCGCCACCTCTTCACGTTCTTCGTCGGGCTCATGGTCGTCGCGTTCATCGGCGGCGAGATCATCTACGAGGTCTTCGCCCGTCCCCGTCCCTTCGACGTGACGACCATCGGACGCTGGGCCGGCTTCTCGATGCCGGCCGCGCCCATCGCCGTCGCCGCCATGTTCGCCATCGCCATCACCTACTCGCTCGTCCCGGCGGGCCGAGCGCGCCAGACCGCCAAGATCGTGACGATCGCAACGGTGAGCGTCTTCGCCTTCGCCGCGATGTACCTCGGCACGTTGCACCCGTCCGACATCGCCGTCGGCGTCGGGATCTCGACCGCCGTCCTCGTCAACGCCTTCCGGTACTTCACGCCCAACGAGACGTTCCCGGTCACCTACAAGCGGGGCAAGACCGCGCACCTCGACGTGACCGGGCGCCGAGGGCGAGGCGATCCGCCGGGCGGTGCGGGACCAGCTCGGGTTGACCGTCCTCGACGTCCGGCCGATCGGCCTCGCCGGCTCGGGCGGATCGACGCCGTTGCTCATCACCGTCGCCGGCGATCCCGACACGAAGCTGTTCGGGAAGCTCTACGCGATGAGCCACGTCCGCGCCGACCGCTGGTACAAGCTCGGCCGGATGCTCGTGTACGGGCGCCTCGAGGACGAGGCCCCGTACAGCTCCGTGCGCCGGCTCGTGCAGTACGAGGACTACGCGCTGCGGGTGATGCAGGACCTCGGCATCCGCACCGCGGCGCCGTACGGGATCGTCGAGATGACCCCAGAGCGCGAGTACATGCTCGTCACCGAGTTCTTCGACGGCGCCGTCGAGATCGGCGACGCCGACATCGACGACAGCGTCATCGACCAGGGCCTGCGCCTCGTGCGCCAGCTCTGGGACAACGGGCTCGCCCACCGCGACATCAAACCGGCCAACCTGCTCGTCCGCGACGGCGAGCTCGTCGTCATCGACGTCGCCTTCGTCCAGATGCGGCCGTCGCCGTGGCGGGAGGCGATCGACCTCGCCAACATGATGCTGGTCCTCGCCGTGCGCACCGACCCCGAGCGGGTGTACAGCCGGGCGCTGCAGTTCTTCTCCGAGGACGAGATCGCCGAGGCGTTCGCCGCCGCCCGCGGCATCGCCAGCCCGTCCCAGCTCCGCTCGGCCCTCAAGAGCGACGGCCGCGACCTCCTGGCCCAGTTCCGGGCCCTCGCGCCGGCCCGCCGCCCGATCTCGCTCCAGCGGTGGTCCTTCCGGCGCGTCGCCCTCGCCGCGCTGCTGCTGCTCGGCGCGGTGTTCATCGGCGCGCAGACCTGGCAGCTCTTCTCTCCGACGCATGACCTCGGCGTCTACAAGACCCCGAGCTGCGGGACGAGCAACACCATGATCCTCATGGCGCAGGCCGTGCCCGAAGCAACGTTCGTGCCGTGCCTCGACTCGCTTCCGGCCGGATGGGACCTCGGCGGGGCCTTCATCCGGGAGGGCGAGGGATCGTTCTGGCTGCACTCGGACCTCGCCGGCTCCCGGGCCGTCGAGGCGACGTTGCGCCCCGAGGGCGAGTGCAGCATCGACGGCGCCACCGAGGTGCCGAGCGACGAGGTCGGCACCCGCCGCTACGAGCGACCCGAGGCCCTGCCGCCGGGCCTGCGCACGACGCGCACCTACGTGTTCGAGGGCGGCTGCGTCACCTACGACTTCGACTTCGACGACGACGCCTCGGCCGACCTCCTCTTCGACGTCGATCGGGCGCTGGCGTTCCAGCCCGCGCGCGAGCTGGTCGAGAGGGTCGACGACGAGACCGGCCTCAGCCTCTGCGGCGCCGGCGCCCCCGAGTGCGTCCGGGCGGTCCGTGATGGACGACGTCGTCGTCGCGCTGTTCTGGGTGATCGCCACGCTCGTGCTCGCGTGCGTGACGACGATCGTGTCCCTGCGCCTCCTCGGCGTCCGGCGGGGATGGTCCAAGGCCGCCGCGGCCGGGATCATGGGCTGGGTCGTCGGCGGCATCGTCGCCCTCGGCCTGTCCGACTGGGACTGGGGGGCCGACGGCCTCCTCCTGCACACCCTCGCCATCGCCGTCCCCGCCACCATGGCGACGGCCGTCCTGCTCGACCTGGTCGCCCGGCCGGGCTCGCTGGCCATGGGCGAGCAAGCCGGGCTCGTCGTGGCGCCGAGGCCCTGCGCTCGATCCGCCGCCGCATCGCGGTGATCCGCCGCTACCGCGAGCTGGTCGGTCTGCTCCGGCGCGAGGGGTTCGGCCGCGCGGCAGGGTCGTCGACGACCGAGCCGGGGATCCGCCTGCGCACGGTGCTCGAGGAAGCGGGCGGCGTCTACATCAAGCTCGGTCAGATCGCGGCCACTCGCGTCGACCTGGTGCCCCCCGACGTCGCCGACGCGCTGGCCCACCTCCAGAACCAGGTCCCACCCGAGCCGCGCGAGGCGATCCAGGCCGTGCTCGAGGCCGAGCTGGGCGCGCCGGTCGAGGAGGTGTTCGCCGAGTTCGACTGGGAGCCGCTCGCCGCCGCCTCGATCGGCCAGACCCACGTCGCCCGGCTGCGTACGGGCGAACGGGTCGTCGTGAAGATCCAGCGCCCCGGCATCGAGGACGTCATGGAGCGCGACATCGCCGCCCTCTCGCTCCTCGCCGACGTCGCCCAGCGCCGCACGGCATTCGGGCAGGGCATGCGCTCGGGCGAGATGGTCGCCCAGTTCGCGATCAGCCTGCGGGCCGAGCTCGACTTCCGCCGCGAGGCCGACGCCATGGAGGAGATGCAGACCCTCCTCGCCGACCGGTCGCCGGTGCGCATCCCCCGGGTGCACCGCGAGCTGCTCACCCGCCGGCTGCTCGTGCAGGAGCGGTTCGACGGCTGCACCCTGACCGACACCGCGCAGCTCGACGACTGGGGCGTCGACCGAAAGGCCCTGGCCCGGCTGCTGCTGCACTCGATGCTCGACCAGGTCCTCCGGGCCGGCTTCTTCCACGCCGACCCGCATCCCGGCAACGTCTTCGCCTTCCCCGACGGCACCCTCGGCCTCATCGACTTCGGCGCCGTCGGGCGCCTCGACTCGATCCAGCAGGCCGCGGTCGTCGACATGCTCGCCGCCCTCGACCCGGAACGACGTCAGCCTGCTGCGCGACGGCATCGAGCGGGTGGCCGAAGTCACCGAGGCCGGCTCGCCCGAGCACCTCGAACGGGCCCTCGCCCGCCTCCTCGCCGACCACATCCGGCCCAACGGCGCCATCGACCCGACCATCATGCAGGACCTCGTCGCCATGCTGACGCGGTTCGGTGTGCGGCTGCCGGGCGACCTCGTCGTGCTCTCCCGCGCCCTCGTCACCGCTCGACGGCACCATCCGCGTGCTCGCGCCCGGCATGTCGCTCGTCGCCGCCGCCACCGAGATGATCACCTCGCTCGGCCACGCCGCCGATCATCGAACCCGAGGCGTTCGTGCGGGCCGAGCTCGAGGCCGCGCTCCCCCACCTCCGCCGTCTCCCCGATCGCGTCGACCGGATCCTGACCCTCGCCGGGCGCGGCGACCTCCGCGTCCGCAGCATCGTCGACGAGGACCACCACCGGATCCTGCGGACGCTGGTGAACCGGTCGCTGCTCGCCGCCGTCGGGTCGGCCTTCCTCCTCGTCTCGGCCGTCCTCCTCGTCGCGGAGGACGAAGGCCCCGATGTCGCCGCCGACACGGGGCTGTTCGAGGTGTTCGGCTTCGGCGGTCTCCTCGTCGGTGCGGTGCTGCTCCTGCGCGTCGTCGCCGCGGTTGCTCGGGACGGGACGACATGACACAGACCCAGCGCGCCCGTGGACATCGAGCTGCCCGAGCCCGTCCGAGCTCGCGCCGCCCGGCGAGCGCTACTTCCGGCATCCGGGCGACGTCGTGCGCCTCGTCCTGTGGGGGGCGGCGGCGATCGTGCTGGCGGTGGTCGATCGGCGTTGCGACGGGCACGAGCGAAGGGGTCACCTCCGACCTCGGGCGGGCCGCCGATCAGCTACCGGGCACCGCCCGCGAGCTGCTGCTCGCGCTGGTCCAGGTGGCCGCCATCGGCGTGCCCGCCGCCGTCGTCGCCGGGCTCGTCGTGACCCGGCGCTGGCGCCGGCTCGGCGATCGCCGCCGGCGCGGCCGCCGCTCGGGGCGGCGGTCTTCTGGGCCCTCGACACCGCCTTCGACCTGTCCGACGCCTTGCCCGGTGCGGTGACGACCGGCACCTGGGTCGCCTCGCCGCGGTTCCCGTCGCTCGCCTACGTCTCGGCGGTGGCCGCCGCCGCGGCCGTCGGCAAGCCGTGGCTGGCGCGCCCGTGGCGGCGCGCCGCCGATCGGGCGCTGCTCGTGCTCGTGCTGGCCATGGCGATCGGCGGCACCGCCGGCGTCCCCGAGCTGCTGCTGGCGTTGGCCGCCGGCGCCACCGCCGGCACCGCCTTGCTCGTCGTGTTCGGTTCACCGAACCGCCGGCCGGCGCCGGCCGACGTCCGCGCCGCACTGGTCGAGCGCTGGTGTCGAGCTCGACGGCTTGACGCTCGCCCGGGCCGAGGGTGGCCGGTCGCAGCTGTACCTGACCACCGGCGCCGCCGGCCCAGGCTTCGTCAAGGTGTACGCCCAGGACAGCCGCGACGCCGATCTGCTGTTCCGCGGCTACCGGACGATCGTCCTCCGCGACGCCGGCGACGACTGGTCGACCTCGTCGCTCACCCACGACGTCGAGCACCAGGCCTTCCTCCTCATGCTGGCGGCGAGGGCGGGGGTGACGTGCCCCTCCGTCGAAGCCCTCGTGGAGCTGCCGGACGGCTCGATGGCGCTGGCCCTCGAGCACGTCGACGGGCGCCGGCTCGACGAGCTCGACACCGCCGAGCTCGACGCCGACCTCCTCGACGCCGTCTGGGGCGAGGTCGGGCGGCTCCACGCCGGCCGGCTCGCCCATCGCGCCCTGCATCCCAGCAACATCGTCGTGGGCGAGCGCGGCCCGGTCCTCATCGACTTCGGCGCCGCCCAGGAGTCGGCGAGCCCGCGGCTCCAGGCGATGGACCGCGCCGAGCTGCTGGCGTCGCTCGCCAAGCTCGTCGGCCCGGCACCGGCGATCGCGTCCGCGCTGCGCACCATCGGTCCGTCCGACCTCGCCACCACCCTCGGCTTCCTCCAACCCCTGGGCCTGTCGGCGTCGACGCGGCACGGCTTCTCCAAGGCGCAACTGAAGTCGCTTCGCGAGGACGTGGCGGCGGCGACCGACGTCGAGCTGCCACCGCTCGAGCGCCTCGTGCGGGTGAAGCCCAAGACGCTGCTCACCATCGCCGCCCTCGCCGGCGCCTTCTACGTGATGCTGCCCCAGCTCGCCAGCGTCGACGACAGCTTCGAGGCGATGGGGTCGGCGAACTGGTGGTGGCTCCTCGCTCGCCGCCGCCCTGTCGATCGTCACCTACATCGCCTCGGCCATCGGGCTCGTCGGCGGGATCCCGGACCGGCTGCCGTTCGGGCCGACGGTGCTGACGCAGATGGCGTCGTCGTTCGTCAACCGGGTCACGCCGGCCAACGTCGGGGGCATGGCGCTCAACGTCCGGTTCATGCAGAAGGCCGGGGTCGAGCCGGCGGCGGCGGTGACGGGCATGGGGCTCAACGTCATCGTCGGCGGGATCGTGCACGTCCTCCTGCTCGTGGTCTTCTTCGCCTGGGCCGGCCGGAGCGGCGCCGGCGCCTTCAAGATCCCCGTCGGGAGCAAGACGCTCGTCGTCATCGCCGTCCTCATGGCCGTCATCGGCATCGTCGCCGCCACCCGGTGGGGCCGGAAGATCATGCGGATGCACGTCGTCGGTTTCTTCAAGCGGTCGTGGACGAACATCCGGGTGCTCTCCCGCTCGCCGGCGAAGCTGCTGCAGCTCGTGCGGGGTTCGGTCGGCGTGACCCTCGCCTACGTCTGTGCGCTCGCGGCGTCGGTGGCGGCCTTCAACGGCGACGTCACCTTCGCCGAGATCGGCGCCGTCTACCTCGGGGCGTCGATGATCGCGGCCGCCGCGCCGACCCCCGGCGGCCTCGGTGCCCTCGAAGCCGGGCTCGTCGCCGGGTTCACCGGTGTCGGCCTCGACCCCGGCGTCGCCGTCGCCGCCGTCCTGAGCTACCGCCTCGTGACCTACTGGCTGCCGATCCTCCCCGGCTGGATCAGCTTCCACGCCCTCGAGCGCCGCAACCTCATCTAGCCGCAACCTCATCTAGAGGGTTCGAGGCGTCGCCGTCCAAGGGGCGGGTGGGGAGGCCCTCGCCGCCGAGGCCGAGCGCCCACCTCGTCAACGTCCCGAGGAGCAGGCCGATGCCGGCACCGCCGACCACGTCGAGGGGGAGGTGGACGCCGCCGTAGATCCGGCCGAACCCGACCACGACGGCCGCGGCCCAGACCGCGGGTCGAACCCGGCGCGGCACCGACGGCGCCAGCGCGGCGCCGAGGGCGAAGGCGACGGCGGTGTGCCCCGAGACGTACCCGAAGCCGTCGGCCCGCTCGCGGACGTGGATGTCGCTGAGGAACACCGTCGGGCGCCCGCGCGACACGATCGACTTCACCACCTTGGCGATCCAGAACGCGGCCTGGCTGGCGACGAACGCGGCGAGCGTCACGCGCCGAGTCGCGGGTCAACACCGCGGCGACGGCGACGATGACGAGCGAACCGAGGAGGCTCCCGGCCTGCATCGGCAACCAGACCACCGGCCACAGGAACCCGGGCAGCCCGTTGAGCAGCTCGAAGACCCGGACCTCGGCCCCTGGCACCGTGTCCTGCGCCGCCACGACGACCCAGCTGGTGGCCAGGGCGAGGGCGCCGCCGATGAACGCCACCGCCTCGGCCCGGTTGATGCGGGCGGTGCGGGTCGGGGCGGTCAAGGCGCCAGGCTACGGCGCACCTCTACGCTGCAGCCATGGCGGCCAGCATCGCCGAGGTGGCGGCCTCGGTCTCGGAGATCGCGGCGAAGTGGCGCGGCGATCGGTCAGTACGGCAGGGGCGGCGACACCTCGAACGCTCCGACTTCGAGGAGTTGCGCGCCGCCGGGCTGCTCCTCCTGCCGGCGCCGGTCGGGACGGGCGGGCTGTGGCAGGACAGGGCGACATCGGTGCGGCCCATGTGCGAGATCTACCGAGCGCTCGCCGCCGGCGACCCGTCGGTCGCCCTCGTGTCGTCGATGCACCCGGCCGTGATCGCCTTCTGGCTCGCCAGCCCCGACCCGTCGCAGCCGGACTGGGAGGCGCAACGGCAGGCGGTGTTCGACAGCGCGGCCGCGGGTGAGCAGTGGGGGACGATCACCTCCGAGCCCGGGAGCGGGGGCGACATCACGAGGACGCGCTCGGTGGCCACGCCCATCGACGACGAGCCGTTCCTCATCGGTCGGTCGTACGCGGTGACCGGCGACAAGCACTTCGGGAGCGGGTCGGGGATCACCGACCGCATGATGACGACGGCGGTCCCCGACGGTGAGCCCGACCCGACCATCTTCGTGCTCGACGTGCGCGATCGCCCGTGGGACGGGACGGCGGGGCTCTCGCTGACCGCCGAGTGGGACGGGATGGGCATGGCCGCGACGCAGAGCCACGCCATGCGCCTCGAGGGCGCGCCGTCGGTGCGCCTGGCGTGGGCCGGCAGGCTCGAGCCGATCACGCGTGCTGCGGGACCGCTCATCGCCTCGCTGTTCACCGCGGTGGTGCTCGGCATCGTCGACGAAGCGGTGGCCCTGGCCCGCCAGCAGCTGGCGGGCAAGGTCGACCAGCTGCGCTCCTTCGAACAGGTCGAGTGGTCGCGGGCGGAGCAGGACCACTGGGTGGCGGTGCAGGCCTACGAAGGGGGGCTGCGCGCCGCGGCGGGCGACGACCCGTTCGTCGCCCTCCACGGCGCCCTGCGGGCCAAGCAGGCCGTCGCCGACCTCGCCGAGGACACGTTGCGCCGCCTGACCCGCGTGCTGGGCGGCGGCACCTTCAGCCGGCGGTCGCCGTTCTCGCACTGGTTCGAGGACGTGCGGGCGCTGGGCTTCCTGCGGCCGCCCTGGGGTCTCGCCTTCGACAACCTCTTCGCCACGTCGTTCGGCCCGCCGGAGGACCTCGCATGATCGGAGGGCAGGTGAACGGGATCGTGAGCTACGGGACCTACCTGCCCCGGGCCCGGCTGCGCCGCGACGCGGTCGCCGCCGCCCTCGGGACGGCAGGGGGCAAGGGCACCCGGGCCGTCGCCTCCTACGACGAGGACAGCACGTCGATGGGCGTCGAGGCGGCCCGGCTGGCGCTGCGGGCCGGCCCGCCGGGGTTCGAGCCCGGCCGGGTGCTGTTCGCCACGACGTCGCCGGCCTACCTCGACAAGACGAACGCCACCGCCCTCCACGCCGCCCTCGCCCTCGGCCGCCACACCGGTGCCTACGACATGGTCGGGTCCGTGCGCTCGGCCATCGGCGCCTTCCACGCCGGCGCTTCCGCCGCCGACGGGGCGCTCGTCGTGCTCGCCGACGTGCGCACCGGGCTGCCGGGCGGCGGCGACGAGCTCGACGGCGGCGACGGTGCCGCCGCCTTCCTGTTCGGCGGCGGCACCGGCGACGATGACGCGGTCGCCGAGATCCTCGCCTCGGGCGCCACGAGCGAGGAGTTCCTCGACCGCTGGCGGGTGCCCGGCGAGCCGGCGTCGCGCCGGTGGGAGGAGCGCTTCGGCGAGACGGCCTACGTGCCGCTCGCCGAGGCGGCCGTGACCGACGCCCTGAAGCGGGCCGGCGTCGATGCCGCCGAGGTCGACCACCTGATCGTCGCCGGCGTGCACCCCCGGGCCGCGCGCCGCGTCGCCAAGACCGTCGGCGCCCGGCCCGAGGCGCTCGTCGACGACCTGGCGGAATCGATCGGCAACACCGGCGCCGCCCACCCCGGCCTGCTGCTCGCCGACGCCCTCGACCGGGCCGAGGCCGGGCGCAGTGATCGCTGCTGGTCGTCCTGGCCGACGGCGCCGACGCCGTCGTGCTGCGCACCACCGAGCACCTTGCCGCGCATCCGCACCCGTGCGGGCAGCCACCGTCGCCGAGCAGGTCGCCGCCGGCGACGACTCCCTCGGCTACGCGACGTTCCTCACGTGGCGGGGCCTGCTGCACCGCGAGCCGCCCCGCCGGCCCGACCCGGTGCCGCCGGCCGGCGCCGCCGTCGCTGCGGCGGGAGGCCTGGAAGTTCGGCTTCACCGCCAGCCGCTGCGAGGCCTGCGGCACCCGCCACCTGCCGCCCGCGCGGGTGTGCGTCCAGCTGCGAGGCCGTCGACCAGATGACGCGCGAGCGCCTCGCCGACGTCAGCGGCACGATCGCCACCTACACCGTCGACCGCCTCGCCTTCTCGCTCAACCCGCCGGTCGTCGTCGGCCGTCATCGACTTCGACGGCGGCGGCCGGTTCCAGTGCGAGATGACCGACGTCGACCCGGCGACCGTGCGCATCGGCGACCGGGTCGAGATGACGTTCCGCCGGCTGTTCACCGCCGACGGCGTCCACAATTACTTCTGGAAGGCCCGACCGCTGCGAGCGGCGAGAGGGAGCGCTGACGATGGCGAGCAACGGCATCCGCGACCGGGTCGCCATCGTCGGGATGGGCTGCACCCCCTTCGGCGAGCACTGGGACAAGACCGTCGACGACCTCCTCATCGACGCCGCGACCGAGGCGTTCACGACCTCGGGCATCCCCAAGGACGACGTCGACGCCTTCTGGCTCGGCACGATGGGCTCGGGCATCTCCGGGCTCACGCTGTCGCGGCCGCTGAAGATCGACTACAAGCCGGTCACCCGCGTCGAGAACTTGTGCGCCACCGGCTCCGAGGCGTTCCGCAACGCCTGCTACGCCGTCGCCTCCGGCGCCTACGACATGGTCATGGCGATCGGCGTCGAGAAGCTCAAGGACTCCGGCTTCTCCGGGCTCGCCGATGAGCGGCGCCGCCCGGCGACGGCACGGCCGCCACCATGACCGCGCCGGCCATGTTCTCGCTGCTCGCCCCCGCCTACGCCAAGAAGTACGGCGTCGACGACGACGAGATGAAGGACGTCCTCACCCGCATCGCCTGGAAGAACCACTACAACGGCGCCCGCAACCCCCGGGCCCAGTTCCGCAAGGAAGTGGCGAAGGAGACGATCTGCGCGTCGCCGCTCGTGGCCGGCCCGCTCGGCATCTTCGACTGCTCCGGGGTGTCCGACGGCTCGGCCGCCGCCATCATCGTGCGGGCCGAGGACGCCCACCGCTACACCGACAAGCCCGCTCTACGTGAAGGCGCTGTCGTTCGCCGCCGGCCCGGCCGCCGGGCCCGATCGACCCGAGCTACGACTACACCACCTTCACCGAGGTCGTGCGCTCGGCGGCCGACGCCTACGAGCAGGCCGGCGTCACCGACCCGCGGGCCGAGCTGGCCATGGCCGAGGTCCACGACTGCTTCACGCCCACCGAGCTCGTCCTCATGGAGGACCTCGGCTTCGCCGAGCGGGGCTTCGCCTGGAAGGAGGTGCTGGCCGGCACCTTCGACCTCGACGGCGAGCTGCCGGTCAACCCCGACGGCGGCCTGAAGTCCTTCGGCCACCCCATCGGCGCGTCCGGCCTGCGGATGCTGTTCGAGTGCTGGCTGCAGCTGCGCGGCGAGGCGCCGCCGGAGCGGCAGATCAGCCAGCGTCGAGCGGCGGCCGGAAGCTCGGCCTCACCCACAACCTCGGCGGCGCGCCCGGCGAGTGCGTGAGCTTCGTCTCCATCGTCGGGACCGAGCCGACCGAGTAGCGAGCGCCCCCGGCAGGATTCGAACCTGCGACGCACGGTTTAGGAAACCGACGCTCTATCCCCTGAGCTACGGGGGCAGGGGCGGACGAGCCTAACCGTGACGTCCCTGGTCATCGCCCGGCTTCACCTGGGCGAGATCCGGCGGCGTCCGTGGTACGTTGCGAACGGCGCGGGGTTTGCGGGCACGCAGACGCGAGGAGGCCGAATGGCGAGGACCGACCGCGACCTGAAGAGTCGCGCTAGCTCGAGCCGTCGCTGGCCGCGAGATCGACGCCAAGGCGCTCGACTCCGTGGCCGCGAAGTTGAACAAGTACGAGTACAAGATCCGCGGGATAAACCCGTGCATCTACGGGATCTGTCTCGACTTCTTCGTCGAGAAGCCCGAGATCAACGAGCTGTTGGGCAAGGCGCTCGAGGTGGGCCGGATCCGCGAGCTCACGGTGTTCCCCTGGGGGATCCCGTGGCCTGACCTGTTCCACGTCCGGATCGAGCAGCAGTTCGAGGGCATCCCTGACGCCGAACTGCACATCGGGCACTAGGCCTCCACCACGCCGTCGCCGCGCCGTGTGAACAGTTGACCTGTCTGCTTCCGGAACGGGTGGTGCAGCTCCACCCGTCGACGGCATGCAACCTGGCATCCGCGCACTGCTACAGCTCGTCCGCGCCCGGACTGACCACTGCGCTCGATCCGGCGACGGTGATCCGAGCGCTCCGGGTGCTCGGCGACCTCGGATACGAGATCCTCAGCGTGTCGGGCGGCGAACCCTTCCTGTACGCGCCGCTCGTCGACGTGGCCGCGGCGGCCCGAGAGCTCGGCTTTCGCGTCACGGTGGTCACCAACGGCGCGCCTGTCTCCCCGGCCAAGGCGGCCGCCCTGGCCGAGACGGTGAGCACCGCGGCCGTGAGCCTCGACGGTCGGCCGGAACACCATGACGCGATCCGCGGCAAGGTCGGTTCATTCGCGCTGGCGTTGCGGGGTGCCCACCGGCTCCGCAGGGCCGGGATCCCGTTCGGGTTCATCACCTGCGTCACGAGAACGAGCCTCCCCGACGTGCCGTGGCTGTACGAGCTCGCCCGAACGGAGGGCGCCAGCCTCCTACAGCTCCGACCGCTTGCCCTCACCGGGCGGGGCGCGACGGGACTGGACGACGCCGCGCTCGATGCCGAGGACGCCGAGCGCCTCGCCATCGTCGCCGCCCTGCTCGGCGACACTGCAGAACCGCCATTCGTGCAGTGCGACCTGGCGCCCACCGGCCAGCTCCTCACTGCGGGACCGGCGCAGTTCCCGCTGCTCGATGGCGACGCGAGCACTGCGTCGTTGAGCGACCTCGTCAATCCACTCGTGATCGGTGAGGACGGAACGATCCGTCCGTTCGTCTACGGCATGCCTGAGCGGTACCGGCTGGGAACCATCGAGGACCTGGTGTCGGGAGGGTGGCGCGGTATGGGTTCCGAACAGCGGACGAACGTCGCCACGTTGGTGGAGGACACGTTCGGCGCCGTCTCGAGGCACTCGGGGAGGTTCGTCGACTGGTACGCCGTTCTCACCGAAGTCGCCGAGCGCGGCGACGTCGCTCTCCCGTCGCCGACGCGCATCCCCGGGCTGAGTTGCCGGGCGAGCGTCAGCCTTCGTGCACCTCGCCGGCGAGGACGAGCCGGCCCGACGAGTCCTGGTTGTTGTCGGCCGTCTCGATCGTCACGGTGAGGATCGGGAAGTCCGCAGGGGACACCCCGGACCAGAGCGTGACGCGGTCGTCGCCCGAGCTGAACGTGCCGATCGGCACGAGCGTGCCCACCGAGTTCTTCAACCACCCTTGGTAGAACTCGCCGGCCAGCAGGTCGGGTAGCCCTTCGGCGTCGAGCGTGATCCGGAAGCCGGAGTCGTTCTGGGTGACGTCGACCGTCCCCGAGGCGCCAGGAGCCTCCGCGGCCGCGGCCAGCTCGCCCTCGAAGTCCGGACCGGACCCACCGCGCCCGGCGAAGGCCACCAAGGCGCCGGCGGCGACCACGACCACGGCGGCTGCGGCCGCCACCGCGAAGATGAGGCGCCGCGGCCGGGCGACGGCGGTGTGGCGCTTGCCGTGGTCCGCCCGCGCCGCGCCGGGCTCGGCGGCGGCGACGGCGTGCACGACGGCGTCCTCGAGCGCGACCGGCGGCTCGACCCAGGTCGACGGGTCGCCGAGCAGCTCGGCGAGCAGCGTCAGGTCGGCCGCTTCGTCGGGGTCGAGGCCGGCGCGATCGCCGACGATCAGTTCCTCGCGCTCTTGGTTCGTCGGGCGGTCAGCCATTCCCCTCACCCCTCAAGTGACCGAGCATGCCCGCCAGCGTCCGGTGGGCACGGTGCGATCGAGACTTCACGGTCCCCACCGGGATGCCCAGCTTCTCGGCGATCTCGTTGTGGGTCATGCCGTCGAGGTGCTGGAGCCGGACGACCGAGGCCTCGTCGGCCGGCAGCTCGTCGATCGCCTGGCGGACCCGCCAGACGGCGTCGAGCGTGTCGAGCTCCGGCGGCAGCGTCACCACCGCCCGATCGTGCTCCGCAACACCGGCGAGGGGATCGGTGGGCCGCCGCGCCTCGCGCCGGTAGATGTCGATCGCCGCCCGCTTGGCGATGGTCGCCAACCACGACGCCGGCTCGCGGTCGACGTCGATGCGGTCGGCGGCCTGCCACGCCTGTACGAACGTCTGCTGGGCCGCCTCCTCGGCGAGCTCGTTCCGGCCGAGCACCCGATGGGCGACGGCGTAGACGAGGTTCCCGTACTCGCGGTACATCGCCCGTACCGCACCCTCCTCCCGGCGCCGGAAGGCCTCGATCGTCGCGACATCCACCACCCAAGACGGTAGGGCGAACGCCCCGCATGGCGTCGTTGGCATGCGGGGCGTCCGCCGTCGACTCACTGATTGCCGTCGAAACGACCACTCGTCACGCTCCACGGCTGGGCCGGCAGCGCAGCCAGCACGAAGGCTCGCCGGAAGAGTGCGTTCATCGGGTCCTTCTCGACCCGATCGAGAGATCCACGGGCCGGACGGCCCGCTGGACACCTGGACATGCCCAGCGGGCCCACCGGGTCCGCCACCGCCGAGGATGTGTTCACCTCATCGGTACGGCGATGCCGCCAATCCGGTTCTCGCATCCGCCGAAATCACTTCTGACCAGGGCCGAGTACGCCGGCCGGCAGCCGTTCGGTTCGCGGCGCCGTAGCGTCTGGGGGCTGTGAGCCCCGTCGCCGGCGACGCCGCCATCCGTTGCGACGGCGTCACCAAGCGGTTCGGCCCGGTCGTCGCCCTCGACCGCCTCGACCTGTCGGTCCCCTCCGGCAAGGTCACCGGGTACCTCGGGCCGAACGGCGCCGGGAAGTCCACGACGATCCGGATCCTGCTCGACCTCGCCCGCGCCAACGCCGGCGAGGTCCGCGTGCTCGGCGCCGATCCCCGCGCCGCCGGCGCACCGCTTGCGACGCCGCATCGGCTACCTCCCCGGCGAGCTGCGGCTGGACGAGCGGCTGAGCGTGGCGGAGACGCTGCGGTCCTGGGAGCGCCTCCGGGGCACGCCCGTCGACCCGGTCGACCTCACCCGCCTGTGCGAGCGCTTCGACCTCGATCCGGGTCGGGAGACCAAGGGCCTCTCGAGCGGCAACCGCCGCAAGGTCGGCCTGGTGGGCGCGTTCATGGCCCGGCCGGAGCTGCTCGTGCTCGACGAACCGACCGGCGGGCTCGATCCGTTGATGCAGGCCGAGTTCCTGTCCCTGGTCGAGGAGGTGCGCGACGAGGGTCGGACCGTGTTCCTGTCATCGCACGTGCTGAGCGAGGTGCAGCGGGTCGCCGACGACGTGATCGTGCTCCGAGCCGGCCGGGTCGTGGCCACCGGTTCGGTCGAGGAGCTGCGACACGCCGCCCGGCAGCGCTTCACGGCGTGGTTCGCCGCCGCGCCACCGGTCGACGAGCTGCGGGCGACGCGCGGCGTCACCGGTGTCGAGGTCCGCGGCAACGAGGTCTCCGGGATCATCGAGGGTCCGCCGAAGGCGTTGCTCGCCACCCTCGCCCGCGACGAGGTCGTGCACCTGCTGCTGCCCGAGCCCGACCTCGAGGACGCCTTCCTGCGCTTCTACGCGAAGGACGAACCGGCCGAGGACGACGCCGGGGCCGCCGGGACCGACGGGACCGCGACATGAGCGGCCCGGTGACCGAGCTCCTCGCCCGCGGCATCGAGCGCGCTGCGTCGCTCGTCGCTGTGGTGGGGGCTCGGGATCGTCTGCTTCGCGCTCCTGAACCTCTCGTTCTGGCCGAGCCTCGAGGGCAGCGACGCCCTGCAGAGCCTCGAGGACATGTCGCAGGGGCTCCTCGAGGCGTTCGGCGCGCAGAACATGGCCACGCCGGCGGGCTACCTCGACGGCCAGATGTACGCCCTCCTGCTGCCCCTGCTGCTCTCGGGCATGGCGATCGCCGGGATCACGGCGATCACCTCCGGCGACGAGGACGCCGGGCGCCTCGAGCTGCTCCTCGCCCTCCCGGTCAGCCGGCGGGCGGTCTGGCTGTCGCGCTACACGTCGTCGCTCGCCGTGCTCGGCATCGTCGCCGGCGTCACCGCCGCCCTGGTGGCCGTCTCGCTCGGTGTCTTCTCGCTCGAGGTCGGCGTCGGCCGGGTGGTCGCCGCCACCTTCGCCTGCGCCCTGCTCGCCGCCTTCCACGCCGCCGTCGGCTACGCCGCCGGGGGCTTCGGGCTGTCACGGGGCCCGTCGGCCGGCGTGGCCGTCGTCGTCCTCGTGGCCGGCTACGTGATCGACTTCCTGCTGCCGCTGTCCGACGCCCTCGCCGGTGGGGCCAAGGCGTCGCCGTGGTACTGGGCCATCGGCACCCAACCGGTGAGCGATGGCCTGAAGCCGGGCCTGCTCGGGCTGCTCGTCGCGGTGTCGGCCGGGCTCGTGGTGCTGGGCACGACCGCGGTGGAGCGACGGGACATCCGCTCCGCCTGAGGATCGGCGCCGTCAGCCGACACAGAACTCGTTGCCCTCCGGATCCTGGAGCACGGCGTAGTAGTCCTCGCCGTCGTCGTCGGTGCGGACGTGGGTGGCGCCCAACCCGACCAGGCGGGCGACCTCAGGGGCGACGAGGGGCCGCCGCACCTCGACCGGCTCGCCCGGGGCGAGGAAGACGTCGAGGTGGACCCGGTTCTTCACGACCTTCGCCTCGGGCACCTTGTGGAAGAGCACCGACGGTCCATCGCCGTCGGGGTCCACGATCATCGTCCACGCTTCGTCCGGACGGGTGCCCACGGCGAGGGAGTAGGCGGACCAGCTGGCGTGGCCCGCCGGCGGCTCACGCAGCCGGTAGCCGAGCACGTTCGTCCAGAATCGGGCCAGCCGCTCGGGGTCGGCGCAGTCGATCGCCACCTGGATCCTCCGGGCCACGCCCCCCACAGTACGAAGCGGCTGCCATACTCAGGGTCGGCGTGCTCGAAACAGTGGGCGAGCCTGGGGATGGATGCATTGGGGGCTCGTTGTCCGCTCTGGTCGTGAACGAAGACATCGACGAACCGGGTTCGGTCGTCCTCGCGTTGGAAGGCGAGCTCGACCTCCAGACCGAGGAGGCGCTCAGCGCCTTGCTCGTGGGCGCGTTCGAGACCGGCGTGACCACCGTGGTCCTCGACATGAGCGCGGTGACCTTCGTCGACTCGTCGGGGCTGACGTCGCTGGTCACGGCGCTCAAGGCCGCGCAGGAGGCAGGCGCCGGCCTCGTCCTGCGGAAGACGTCCAGGCAGCTCCGCGACCTGCTGGTCATCACCAGCCTGGACGGCGTCTTCGTCGTCGAGAGCTGATCAGCCTCCGGGCGGCGTGTAGAGCACCGACGTGTTCGTGGCGCCGTCGATCTCCTCGGGCGTGAGGAGCACGACCGTGTTCACGTTCGCCCCGCCGCCGGCGGAGACGGTGAGCGCCAGCGCGGCGGCGGCCTTGTTGTCGGGCATGTCGACGACGGCGAACACGTCGGTCCCGCCGAACGCGAAGTAGATGCTCTCCAGCGACCCCCCGGCGCTCTCCGCCGCCGCCTTGGCCGCGGCCCGCCGGGCCGATCCTCCCTTGGCGAGAACGCCCTTGACGCCGTCGAGCGTGTAGCTGACCTCGAGCAGGTACTTCGGCATTGTGGAACCCCCTCCGTTCGGAGCCCCAACCTACGCCTGTCGTCCAAGCGGTGCCCCGGTGACGAAGAGCAGCCGTACACAAGAAAATCGAACGGCGCGAAAGGGGCAGACGGTGGCCAGAGCGTGGCAGGTCGTGCGGGACCGGAACGAGAAGCGGTGCGAGCGGATCCTCGAGGGTGCCGAGCCGATGGACGGATCCGACGTCGACTGGGCGCGGGTCGCGTCCTACGACCTCGACGCCGACGCCATCGGCTGCCTCGTCTACATGCGCGACGTCGAGGCCTTCGTCGACCGCGAGCTCGTCGGCCTGCCCGGTCATCCCAACACCGTCGGCGACCCGCTGATCGGCCGGTTCCTCGACGTGTGGCGGGCCGAGGAGCACGGCCACGCCACGGTGCTCGCCCGGTTCCTCGACACCTACGCCGCCGACCGGGGCGTCGCCGTGCCCGCCCGGCAGCCCACACCGCCGGCCGAGCCGACCCGGATGGAGCGGGCGCTGGTCCACATCGGTGGCCCGATCGCCGACACCGTGACCGCGTCGCACATGGCATGGGGAGCTGCGAACGAGCTCCTGACCCTCAACGGCTACCGCATCCTGGCGCGGCGCTGCGACCACCCGCTGCTGGCCGAGCTGCTGAACCGCATCGCCGACCAGGAGGCCCGCCACTACAGCTTCTACCTGCTGCAGGCCGAGTGGCGGCTGGCGGCGAGCCGCACGGCGCCGGGCCGTCGTGCCCCGCCTCATGCGCAACTCGTGGACGCCGGTCGGCGTCGGCGACGACTTCAAGCGGCCCGAGGAGTTCGAGCAGGTGATGCTGCACCTGGCCCGAGGCGACGACGCCGCGGTCGTCGAGCGGATGGACAACCGCTTCTCGCGCCTGCCCGGCCTCGAGGCGCTGCGCATCTTCGGCGACGTCCTCGCCCGGGCGACCGGTTCGCCCGAGGCGACCGTGGCCTGAGCGCCGCGCCCGCCCGGTCAGCCCAGGATGTCGATCGAGGCGCCGGCCACGAACGTGCCGGTCGCCACGACGGCCACCCCGAGCAGGACACGCAAGGCGAGCAGCGGGGCGGGGGTGGCGAGCGCGGCCGCGGCCCGCCCCCGCAGCAGGGCGCAGCCGCCGACGTAGACGAGCATCAGCGAGCGCGAGGGTCGGGACGACGAGCAGGAGCGCGGGCAGGAACGACACGGCGGGCGAGAGCCGCCCGGCCGCGGCGCGTGCCTCGAGGCGGGCCGCCACGGCGGTGAACGTGGCGCCGAACAGGAGCGCGGTGGCGACGATCAGCAGCGACGGCGAGCCACAGCGGCTCCAGGATGGCGAAGTCGCGGTTGTCGGGTGAGAGCGGGTCCTGTACGCCGAGGGTGCCGACCAGCAGCACGCCCAGGACGAGCCCGGCGGGACCTGCGGCTCGGGGGAGCACCCGCCGCGTCAGCAGGTACAACAGCGACGCCGCCACCCCACCGCCCAACCCGACGAAGAGGATGAAGCCGATGGTCCCGTCGACGGTGATCTCGCCGACGAGCTCCTCGGCCTCCGTGGTCCGCCCCTGGGCGAGGTCGCCCGAGGTGGCGGCAAGGACGCGCATCACGAGGCGTCCGCCGAGACCGACGACGAGGAACCCGGCGGCGATCCCGGCGCTCAGGCCGATCCCGAGGGTCCGCACGGCGGTGAGGGCCGCTTCCCCCGGCGTGGCCGGCGGGCCGGTGTCCGGAATCCGCTCGAGGCGACGGCCGCGCCAGGCGACGACGGCCGCCACCACGACGGCCGCAACGGCGAGCCCGGACACGACGAGGTTGGCGGTGCGCACGTCGGACAGACGCCAGAAACGACCGTTCCGGGTGACAGGGACCGCCGCCAGGTGGGGTGAGCCCGACCAGTACCGCTAGGGTCGCCGGTCATGGCCGAGGGGTCCGACCACCTTCAGATCGAGGTCTCCGAGAAGGACGACCACACCCGGGTGCGCCTCGAGGGCGAGCTCGACGTGCACACCGCGCCCTCCCTGGCCGAGGCGCTCGAGCGGGTACGCGCCAGCGGCGCCACCACGATCGTGGTCGACGCCGCTGCGCTCCGCTTCTGTGACTCCTCCGGCATCCAGGTGCTCGTCGTCGCCCGGGAGCGAGCGGTGGAGGCCGGCGGGAACGTCAGCATCGAGGGCATCCACGGCTGCCGTGGAACGAGTCCTCTCGGTCACCGGGCTCCTCGAGCTCTTCAGCTGATCCCGCCGCTCAGCCGAAGCGGTCGGTCAGACGTAGGTCCGGCGACCGGAACGTCCTCGGCCCCAGCGGTACAGGAGCAGGACGATGATGGCTCCGAGGATCGAGCCGATGATCCCAGCGGGGCCGAAGCCCTCCTGATCGCCGGGCTCGAACAGCGCGTTGGCGAGGAAGCCGCCGACGAACGAACCGACGATGCCGAGCAGGATGGTGCCGGCGATGCCCATGGGGTCGTCACCGGGCACGAGCAGCCGGGCTACGGCTCCGGCGATGAGTCCGAGCACGAGCATCCAGATGATGAAGCCGATCACGGCAGCCTCGCTTTCCGAGCGACCGCGTCGCCCGCAGTTGGGTGGTTGCGGCCGGAGTACCCGTCGCGGACGCGGTCAAGCCTCCTCGTCGTCCTCCTCGTCGTCCATGGCGAGCGATCACCCCCATGGCCGAGGTGTTGCTGCATCATCCGGATGCTCTTGCGCAGGAGCCGCGAGACGTGCACCTGGGACACGCCGACGAGGTCGGCGATCTCGCTCTGCGACAGGCCTTCGCCGAATCGGAGCTCGAGGATGCGCCGCTCCCGGGGCGGGAGCTCGGCGATCGCCTCGCGGAGCAGGACGCGGTCGTCGGCCCGTTCGAGCTCGGCGTCTTCGACGCCCAGCAGCACGCCGCTCGGGCCGTCGTCGTCGGTCCGCTCACCGCTCAGGTTGAGCGGCGTCGAGCGGTAGGCGGCGCCGGCGTCGAGCGCCTCGAGGACGTGCTCGACCGGGATGCCGAGGTGGGCGGCGACCTGGTCGGGCGTCGGGGGGCGGCCGTTCTGCGTGCCGAGGAAGTCGATGGTGGCGCCGACCTCGACGTGGAGGTCCTTGAGCCGCCGCGGCACGCGTACGGCCCAGGTGGCGTCGCGGAAGTGCCGGCGCAGCTCGCCGAGGACGGTCGGGAGGGCGAAGCTGACGAACGACGAGCCGTGCTCGGGGTCGAAGCGCTCGACGGCCTTGAGGACGCCGAGCATCCCCACCTGGATCAGGTCGTCGAAGGGCTCGCCCCGATCGGCGAAGCGGCGGGCGCAGTGCCGGGCGACCCAGCTGAACTCCTCGATGAGGGCGTTGCGGAGGGCGACGTCGCCGGTGCGAGCGAGCTCGCGGAAGCGCTCCATCTCGCCTTCCCGATCGCGCTCTCGGGATGTGTCGGTCGTGCCTTCGGACACCGGCGCCTCAACCGTGTCGCTTGACGATGCGAACGCGGATGACCTCGCCGTCGGCGGCGAGCTCGTGGTCGTCGCAGACGGCGGCGAGGATCTGCCGTGACAGCTCGAGGCGACCGCCGTCGAGGCCGGTCCGGTTGGACGGTGTCTGTCCGGACATCGACACGGCGTGGTCGTCGACCTCGAAGCGCAGCTCGAGCCGGGACCCGTCGCCGCCCTCGAGGAGGGCAGCCACGGCCTCGTCGACCCCGATGCGGAGGTCGTCGAGCTGGTCGACGTCGAAGCCGGCGGTGGAAGAAGCCAGGCCGCTCGCCACGAGCCGGACCAGACGGAGCAGCCGACTGTCGGCGGGAAGGGTCAGCTCGATGGGTCCGTCCAAGGTCGTGTCCACGAAGCGGGCGGTCTAGCACCGGTGCGCCGAGGACCCTCTGACCCCGAGAGCTTGGGTCACGGGTCGGGCTGGGTCGGGCTCATCCGCGTTGTCCTCCTCAGGACGGGGTCTGGCCCCTCTACCCGTTCGGAGGCGTTCAGAACCGGTCCGCCGCGGCACCCGCCGCGAACGCGACAGAGTGCTGGCGTGGGGCAGGGGTTGCGGGCGACGACGTGGCTGGCGCCGGGGCTGCCGCTGCGGCTGTTCGAGGTGGCGTGCGCGGCGATCGGGACGGCCGCCGGCGTGCCGGTCACCCTCCGCTCGGAGACGGCGACGTCGGGACCGCCGGCCGGCCGCCCCGACCCGTTCACGACCGGCGACTGCGACCTCGGGTTCCTGTGCCTGCCGTCGTACCGGCGGCTGGCGGCGACGGCGCCGTCGCCGATCCGGCTCGTCGATGCCGCGGCCGTGTCCGCCGATCCCCGCTGCGAGGGGCGTCCGGTGTACTTCGCCGAGCTCGTCACGCGGCCCAGCGGCGACGGGCACGTCGTTGCGCGACCTCGGCGGCGCCCGGGTCGGGTGCAACGACCCCGAGTCGCAGTCGGGCAGCGTCGCCCTGACCGAGGCGCTCGACCGGCTCGCATGAACCGATCGCCGTCGAGCGCGTGTTCACCGGCTCCCATCACGCGTCGCTCGCCGCGCTCCGCGCCGGCTACGTCGACGCCATCGTGATCGACTCCAACACACGACTCGCCGCCGGTCTGCCCGACGGGTGCGCCGTCGCCGAGGTGTGGGGCCCCTACCCCGTCCAGCCCGTCGTCATCGCCGCTCGCCTCGACGCCTCGGTGGCCCAGGCGGCGGCGAAGGCGCTGCTCGCCCTCGGCCCGCCGGACCTCGCCGGCACCGGGTTCGTCGGCTTCGCCCGTCCCGTCGAGGAACCCTGACCGGAGCGGCGGGTTCGTCACTACGCTCCGCCGTATGAGCAACGTCGTTCGTGCTGCGCTCGTCCAGACGACCTGGACCGGCGACAAGGAGTCGATGATCAAGGCGCACGAGGAGTACGCCCGGGAGGCAGCCGCCCAGGGGGCCCGGGTCATCTGCTTCCAGGAGCTCTTCTACGGGCCGTACTTCTGCCAGGTGCAGGACGCCCAGTTCTACGACTACGCCGAGTCGATCCCGGGCCCGACGACCGAGCGGTTCCAGGCCCTCGCGGCCGAGCTCGGGATGGTGATGGTCCTCCCGATGTACGAGGAGGAGCAGGCGGGCGTCCTCTACAACACCGCCGCCGTCATCGACGCCGACGGCACGTACCTCGGCAAGTACCGCAAGACGCACATCCCGCAGGTGAAGGGCTTCTGGGAGAAGTTCTACTTCCGGCCCGGCAACCTCGGGTACCCGGTGTTCGACACCGCGGTCGGCAAGGTCGGCGTCTACATCTGCTACGACCGCCACTTCCCCGAGGGCTGGCGGGCGCTCGGCCTCAACGGCGCCCAGATCGTGTTCAACCCGTCGGCGACGCACCGCGGCCTGTCGGCCTACCTGTGGAAGCTCGAGCAGCCGGCGTCGGCGGTCGCCAACGAGTACTTCGTCGGCGCCATCAACCGCGTCGGCATCGAGGACCTCGGCGACAACGACTTCTACGGGACGAGCTACTTCGTCGACCCCGAGGGCAAGTTCGTCGGCGAGCCCGCCGACGCCCACAACGCCGAGCTCGTCGTGCGCGACCTCGACCTCGACCTGCTCGCCGAGGTCCGCAACCGCTGGGCCTTCTACCGCGACCGCCGGCCCGACATGTACGGCGACCTCACGCGGCACTAGCCACGCCGCTGGGAGGAACCGCCGTATGAAGATCCTCATCGAGGGCGGCACGGTGGTCAGCGCCACCGGCGCCGCCCCCATGGACGTGCTCGTCGACGGCGAGCAGATCGCCGCCCTGTCCAGCCCGGTTCGACGCGCTCGGCTCCGACCTGGCCGCGTCGGCCGACCGGGTGATCGACGCCACCGGCAAGTACGTCATGCCCGGCGGCGTCGACGTCCACACGCACATGGAGCTGCCCTTCGGCGGCACGTTCGCGTCCGACACCTTCGAGACCGGCACCCGCGCCGCGGCGTGGGGCGGCACGACGACGATCATCGACTTCGCCGTGCAGCGCACCGGCGAGCGCGTGCAGGACGGCCTCGCCGCCTGGCACCGCAAGGCCGACGGCAACTGCGCCATCGACTACGGCTTCCACATGATCGTCGGCGGCGTCGACGACGAGTCGCTGAAGGCCATGGACTAGCTCGTCGACCACGAGGGCATCACCAGCTTCAAGCTGTTCATGGCCTACCCCGGCGTCTTCTACAGCGACGACGGCCAGATCCTGCGGGCCATGCAGAAGTCGGCCGACGAACGGCTCGATGATCATGATGCACGCCGAGAACGGCATCGCCATCGACGTGCTCGTCGCCCAGGCGCTGGCCCGGGGCGAGACCGATCCCCGGTTCCACAGCCTCACCCGCCCCGTCGGAGATGGAGGAGGAGGCCACGCACCGGGCGATCATGCTGGCGAAGGTGGCCGAGTGCCCCGCTCTACATCGTGCACATGTCGGCGCAGGAAGCGGTGGAGGCGGTGCGCGGCGCCCGCGGCCTCGGCGCCAACGTGTTCGGCGAGACCTGCCCGCAGTACCTGTACCTCTCCCTCGAGGAGCACCTGAGCGCGCCCGGGTTCGAGGGCGCCAAGTACGTGTGCTCGACGCCGGTGCGCTCGCGGGCAGCGAGGGCCACCAGCGCGACCTGTGGCGCTTCCTGCGCACCAACGACCTCTCGGTCGTGTCCACCGACCACTGCCCGTTCTGCTTCAAGGAGCAGAAGGAGCTGGGCGTCGGCGACTTCTCGAAGATCCCCAACGGCATCGGCGGCGTCGAGCACCGCATGGACCTCATCTACCAGGGCGTCGTCGACGGCGAGATCAGCCTCAGCCGCTGGGTCGAGATCTGCGCCACCACGCCGGCCCGCATGTTCGGCCTCTACCCCCGCAAGGGCGTCATCGCGCCGGGCGCCGACGCCGACATCGTCGTCTACGACCCGGCCGGCACGACCCGCATCGGCGTCGACACCCACCACATGAACATGGACCACTCCGCCTACGAGGGCACCGTCGTCGACGGCAAGGTCGACACCGTGCTGTCCCGCGGGATCGGTCATCGTCGACGGCGGCGAGTACTCGGGGACCAAGGGCCACGGGCGGTACCTCAAGCGGGGGATCTCGGATCTCCTGCGCTAGCCACAGCACGGACGGAAGGACGTCAGCCATGCGCCGCATCAGCCACTTCATCGGCGGCAAGCACGTCCCGGCGAGTCGGGCCGCACCGGCCCGGTCTACGACCCCGCCACCGGCGAGCAGCAGGCCGAGGTCGACTTCGCCTCGGTCGAGGAGGTCGACGCCGCCGTCGCCGCCGCCACCGAGGCCTTCCCGGCGTGGCGGTCGACACCGCTGTCGCGACGGTCCGAGGTCATGTTCCACTTCCGCGACCTCGTCGACGAGCACCGCGCCGACATCGCCGCCCTGCTCACGAGCGAGCACGGCAAGGTCCTGTCCGACGCCATGGGCGAGGTCGCCCGCGGCCTCGAGAACATCGAGTTCGCCTGCGGGGTCCCCCACCTGCTGAAGGGCGGCTTCACCGAGCAGGCCGCGACCGGCGTCGACGTGTACTCGATCCGCCAGCCCCTCGGCGTCGTCGCCGGCATCACGCCGTTCAACTTCCCGGCCATGGTCCCGATGTGGATGTTCGCCAACGCCATCGCCTGCGGGAACACCTTCGTGCTCAAGCCGTCGGAGAAGGACCCGTCGGCCTCGCTCCTCATGGCCGACCTGCTCTCCGAGGCGGGCCTGCCCGACGGCGTGTTCAACGTCGTGCAGGGCGACAGGTCGCCGTCGACCGCATCCTCGAGCACCCCGACATCGCGGCCGTCAGCTTCGTGGGCTCGACGCCGATCGCCCGCTACGATCTACGAGCGGGCACGGCGAGCGGCAAGCGGTGCCAGGCCCTCGGCGGCGCCAAGAACCACATGGTCGTGCTGCCCGACGCCGACATCGACATGGCCGCCGACGCCGCCGTGTCGGCCGGCTACGGCTCGGCCGGCGAGCGCTGCATGGCCATCTCGGTGGTCGTCGCCGTCGGCGACGTGGCCGACGACCTGGTGGCGGCGATCCAGGCCCGGCTCCCGAACATCAAGGTCGGGCCCGGCAGCGAGCCCGACAGCGAGATGGGCCCGCTCATCACCGGCGAGCACCGCGACAAGGTCGCCTCCTACCTCGACATCGCCGCCGAGGCGGGCGCGACCGTGGTGACCGACGGTCGCGACGCGACGCCGCGACGAGCCGGGGTTCTTCCTCGGCGTGTCCCTCGTCGACAACGTCACGCCCGACATGGACGTGTACCGCGACGAGATCTTCGGCCCCGTGCTGTCGGTCGTGCGGGTGCCGACCTACGACGACGCGCTGCGGCTCGTCAACGACAACCCCTACGGCAACGGCACGGCGATCTTCACCCGCGACGGCGGTGCGGCCCGCCAGTTCCAGTTCGACGCCGTGTGCGGCATGGTCGGCATCAACGTCCCCATCCCGGTGCCGGTCGCCTACTACAGCTTCGGCGGCTGGAAGGCGTCGCTGTTCGGCGACACCCACATGTACGGGCCCGAGGGCATCCAGTTCTACACACGGGCCAAGGTCGTGACGTCGCGCTGGCCCGACCCCGCCACCTCGGCGGTCGACCTCGGCTTCCCGCGGACCCGCTGAGGGATCGGGCGATGGACGTCGGCGTCGTCCTCCAGACCAACCCACCCGCGTCGCGGGTCGTCGACCTGGCGCGCCAGGCCGAGCGGCTGGGGTTCAGCCACGTCTGGACCTTCGACTCGCACCTGCTGTGGGAGGAGCCGTTCGTCATCTACAGCCAGATCCTCGCCGAGACCCGCAAGGTCGTCGTCGGGCCGATGGTGACGAACCCGGCGACGCGCGACTGGACGGTCACGGCGTCGCTGTTCGCCACGCTCAACGAGATGTTCGGCAACCGCACGGTGTGCGGCATCGGCCGGGGCGACTCCGCGGTGCGGGTCACGAACGGCGCGCCGGCGACCCTCGCCACGTTGCGCGAGTCGATCGAGGTGATCCGCGAGCTCGCCAACGGGCGGGAGGTGGCGTACAAGGGATCGACCCTGCGGTTCCCGTGGAGCCACGGCAGCACGCTCGAGGTGTGGGTCGCCGCCTACGGCCCCAAGGCGCTGGCGCTGACCGGCGAGGTGGCCGACGGCTACATCCTCCAGCTGGCCGACCCCGACATCGCGGCGTGGACGATCAAGGCGGTGCGCAAGGCGGCCGCCGACGCCGGGCGCGACCCCGACGCCATCACGATCTGCGTCGCCGCGCCCGCCTACGTGTCCGACGACCTGACCCATGCCCGCGACCAGTACGCGGTGGTTCGGCGGCATGGTCGGCAACCACGTCGCCGACCTCGTCGCCCGCTACGGCGACTCGGGCTCGGTGCCCGCCGCGCTCACGTCGTACATCGAGGGCCGCCAGGGCTACGACTACAACCAGCACGGCCGGGCCGGGAACGTCCACGCCGACTTCGTGCCCGACGACGTGATCGACCGCTTCTGCGTGCTCGGCCCGGTGGAGCGGCACGTCGAGCGGCTCCTCGAGCTGCGCGACCTCGGCGTCGACCAGTTCGCCGTCTACCTCCAGCACGACGCCAAGGAGCCCACGCTCCACGCCTACGGCGAGCACGTCCTCCCCGCCGTCGCCGACCACGTCGTCGCGAAGAAGTAGCGGGCCGACCGGTCAGCGCGCCGCGCCTCCAACGATCGTGCAGCGACCATCGGAAACCGGCGGTCGATGCACACTCGTCCACCGGCGACACGACGATCGTGCAGCGACCATCGGATACCGGCGGTCGATGCACACTCGTTGCGGAACGGGCTGAGGCACCCGGACGACTGGCACCGGCCAGCAGGCGCCTCATGCGCTCTTCGACGAGGTAGCTGACCGCGTAGCGGTCCGTCACGGCGAGGGCCTCGTCGATGGCGGCGATGCCCTGGCGGGCCTCGTCGTCGCTGATGACGATCGGCGGCACGACGTGCATGCGGTTGAAGTGCGTGAAGGGCCACACGCCGCGCTCCTTGCACGCCGCCGCCAGCTCGGCCATCGGCGCCGCCGCCGCCCCGGCGGCGTTGTACGGCACGAGCATCTCGCGCGTGTCGCCTGGTCCCGCACGAGCTCGATGGCCCAGAAGCAGCCGAGCCCCCGCACCTCGCCGACGGAGGGGTGGCGCTCGGCGAGGTCGCGGAGTGCGGGGCCGATGACCTCCTCGCCGAGCGCAGCGGGCCCGCTCGATGAGCCCTCCTCCTTGAAGGCGTTGATCGACGCGACCGCGCTCGGCGCACGCCAGCGGGTGCCCGGAGTACGTGAGCCCGCCGGGGTAGGGCCGTTCGCGGAAGGTCTCGGCGATGGCGGCGCTGATGATCACGCCGCCGAGCGGGCACGTAGCCGGAGTTCACGCCCTTGGCGAAGGCGATCAGGTCGGGCGTGACGCCCCAGCGGTCGACGGCGAACCACTCGCCGCAGCGGCCGAACCCGCACATCACCTCGTCGCAGATCATCACGATGCCGTGGGTGTCGCACAGCTGGCGGACACCGGCGAGGTAGCCGTCGGGCGGGACGAGGATGCCGTTCGTGCCGACGACGGTCTCGAGCACGATGGCGGCGACGGTGCCGGGGCCTTCGAGGGTGAGCACCTCCTCGAGGTGGCGCAGCGCGCGCGGCGCCCTCCTCGGCGTCGGTGGTGGCGCCGAACGACGAGCGGTAGGGGTACGGCCCGAAGAAGTGCACGACGCCGGGGAGCGCCCGCTGGTCGGACGGCCAGCGGCGCGGGTCGCCGGTCATCGTGATCGCGCCGGAGGTCGAGCCGTGGTAGCTGCGGTAGGTGGTGAGGACCTTGTGGCGGCCGGTGTGCAGGCGCGCCATCCGGATGGCGTTCTCGGTGGCCTCGGCGCCGCCGTTGGTGAAGAAGACGACGTCGAGGTCGCCCGGCGCCACCTCGGCGATGAGCCGGGCCGCCTCGCTGCGCTGGTCGTTGGCGAAGACGGGCGCGACGGTGCACAGGCGCGGCGGCCTGCTCCTGGATGGCGGCGACGACCTTGGGGTGCTGGTGGCCGATGTTCGTGTTGACCAGCTGCGAGGAGAAGTCGAGGTACCGGTTGCCGTCGTAGTCCCAGAACCAGCAGCCCTCGGCCCCGGCGATCGGGAGCGGGTCGATCAGGCCTTGTGCGGACCAGGAGTGGAAGACGTGCGCCCGGTCGTCGCGGCGTACCTGCTCGTCGGATCGGGCCTCGGATCGGGCACCCATCGTGGTCATGGCCCTCACCGTAGTTACGATGCCGCGACCCATGGCTGGGGGCGAGGGACACGCACACGGGACCAGGGCGATCATCGCCGCCTTCTTCGCCAACCTCGGGATCGCCATCTCGAAGTTCATCGGCTGGGCCATCACCGGGTCGGCGTCGATGCTGGCCGAGGCGATCCACTCCGTCGCCGACACGGGGAACCAGTCGCTGCTCCTGCTCGGCGGCCGCCGGGCCCGCAAGGAGGCGACGCCGCTGCACCCGTTCGGGTTCGGGCGGGAGCGCTACTTCTGGTCCTTCGTCGTCGCCCTCGTGCTGTTCACCCTCGGGTCGGCATTCGCCATTCTACGAGGGCATCCACAAGCTCCAGCACCCCGAGCCGCTCGAGTCGCTGGGCGTCGCCTACGCCATCCTCGGCGTGTCGATCCTGCTGGAGAGCTTCTCGCTCCGGACCGCCATCGTCGAGTCGCGGAAGGTGAAGGGGTCGAACACGTGGCCCCAGTTCGTCCGCCGGGCGAAGACCCCGGAGCTGCCCGTGGTGCTGCTCGAGGATCTCGGCGCCCTCGCCGGTCTCCTCATCGCCTTCGGCGCCATCGCCGTCTCCGAAGCCACCGGCGAGCCGAAGTGGGACGGCGTCGGCACGTTGATCATCGGTCTGCTGCTCGGCGTCATCGCCATCATCCTCGCCATCGAGATGAAGAGCCTGCTGATCGGCGAGGCGGCCGACCCCGAGGTCCAGGCCCGGATCCAGCGGGCGATCGAGATCCGACGACGACGTGCTGCGCCTGATCCACTTCCGCACCGAGCACATCGGGCCCGACGAGATCCTCGTGGCCGGCAAGGTCGAGTTCGCCCCTGCGCTGTCGGGTCGGGAGCTGGCCGACGTCGTGGACCGCGTCGAAGGCGCCATCCGCGCCGAGGTGCCGACGGCCGACCCGATCTACCTCGAGCCCGACGTGTCGCGCGACGTGGTCCCGGACGCGCAGACGCCGGCCCCCGGGGGAGGGGCCGGCGTCACGCCTTGACGAGGGGGGATCGTCAGGCGGCCTTGACGGAGCTCTTCTTCACCGGGGTGGGAAGCAGCGGCTTGGTGGCGGCGTCGATGACCGACTTGGCGAAGGCGACCTGGGTGTCGAGGACCTTCTTGGCGAAGTCGACCTGGAAGCCGAGGCCGGCGACGAGCGCATCGGGGCGCTCCTCGGGCAGGCGGGCGGCGACGGTCTCGGCGGCCTTGGAGACGTACTCCACGACGGGACCCTGGACGTCCTTGACGTAGGTGAGCGCCTTGGTCTGGAGCTCCTGGACCTGGGACTGGATGCTGTCGATGTCGATGGCGGGCATGTGCTAACTATTGCAAGCAAGTGCTAGCTGTGTCAAGCAAACGGGACGTGACGGATGTCCAATCCCGACCGCAACGGTCGGGATTACCTCTAGGGTTGGAGCCCCTACCAGCAGATCCACGACGAGGAGCGAACCATGGCGCTGCGGCTGGGCGACGACTGCGGGTGATCGACTCGCTCCAGCTGACGGCGAACCACAAGGTGGCCACGCCGGTGAACTGGCAGCAGGGCGAGGAGGTCATCGTCGTCCGGCGGTGTCCGACGAGGACGCCAAGGCCCAGCACGGCGACTTCCGCGCCGAGAAGCCCTACCTGCGCTACGTCAAGCAGCCCGGCTAGCGAGCCGTTCTCAGAGGCCGGCGGCGAGGCGGTAGGCGGTGTCCCAACCGGGGGCTCGCGAGACCGTGGCCGCCTCCATCGCCGCGGTCTCCGCCACGCGCCGCCCGAGCGCCTGGTCGGCGATGACCGACGCCAGCAGGCCGAGGCGGCGGGCGAGGCGGTCGTCGGTGTCGGCCACCGCGCCGCGCACCTGGGCGGTGGCGAGGTCGGCGCGGGCGGCGTCGCCCTGGCGGGCGTGCACGAGCAGGCACACCGTCGCCGCGGTGGCGCGGTCGAGGTAGGTGGCCGAGGACATCCCGGCGACGAGCTCCGCGGCCCGCAGCGCGCCGTCGAGGTCGCCGGTGGCGGCCCGGGCGAAGCCCAGGCCGGCGCCGAGGTAGCCGCTGGCGCCCTCGCCCAGCGCCTCGGCCATCGGCTCCAGGATGACGAGGGCCTTCTCGGCATCACCGCGCTGGAGCGTCGCAGAGGGCCTCGCCGACGCTGCCGTCGTGGAAGCCGGCCTCCCCGGCCCGCTCCTCGTCGACGCACGAGACGCCATCGGCGAGGTCGGGCCGGCCCGCCTGGGCCGCCCCGCAGATCAGGTGGGCGGCGGCCATCAGCGGCGCCACCACGCTCGTCGTCTCGCGGCCGACGACCATGGCCTCCTCGAAGCGCTGCATCGCCTCGTCGACCCGGCCGAGGGCGACCAGCGAACGGGCCGAGCATCCCGAGGCCGAGGAGCTGGCCGTACCAGTCGCCCATGCCGCGGAACCGGGCCGTGGCCTCCTCGGCCGGCTCGATGGCGGACTCGGCGCCCGGCCCGTCCACAGCCGCAACGACGCCCGCAGCGCCGAGCATCATCGCCGATCGCCCACGGCTCGGCGCGGTCCTCGGCCTCGTCGAGGATCTCGCTCGGACAGCGCCTCGGCCTCCTCGAAGCGGGCCTGGTGGTAGCGGACGTAGGCGAGCATGCCGCGTCGCCCACGCCAGGCCGCCACGGTCGCCGAGCTCCTCGAAGATGGCGATGGACTCCTCGCAGCGGGCGTCGGCCTCGGTGATGCGGCCGGCGGAGAAGGCCACCCACGCCAGGTTCTGCAGGGCCCAGCCCTCGCCCCGGCGGTCGCCGAGGGAGCGGAAGGCGTCGAGGGCCTCGTCGAGCGCGGCCGGTGGCGGCGTCGTTGTCGCCGGCGAAGATGTGGCCGGTCCCGAGCGAGGAGCAGGGCCTCGGCCGTGCCTCGCGCACGTCGCCGGCCCCGCGGAACAGGTCGATGGCCTCGCCGAGCAGCGCCGCCGACGGCGTCGAGGTCGCCGCGCTTCTGCTCGAGGTCGCCCTGCACGACGAGCACCTTGCCCGCCAGCACGGCGTCGCCGATCGCTCGGCCAGCGCCGTCGCCGACGAGCGAGGTCGGCCTCGGCCTCGTCGAGGTCGCGCAGGGCGACGGCCGACTTGCGCCGCGCGAGCAGGAACCGGAGGCGCTGGTCAGGCGGGATCGAGGGCGGCGGCGGCGAGCTCGAGGGCCTGGGTCGCCGAGCCGGCGCGCGACGCGGTGGAGCTCGGCGGCGTCGGCGCCGGTCGACGGCGCGGTCGAGGGCCTCCGACCGCCCGGATCGGCCAGGTCGGCGGGCACGCCGTCGACCGGGCCGAGCTCGGCGGCCAGCGTGGCCGCGGTGGCGTAGTGGTGGGCCATGCGGTCGCTGTCGGCGGCGTTCCTCGACGGGTGCGTCTCGATCCAGTTGGCCACGCCGTAGTGGCCCTTGATCCGCGCCGCCTTGGTGAGCGTGCCGTAGGCGACCTCGCGGACCAGGTCGGAGCGGAACGTGTAGATGCTCGCCGTCGACGGCGAGGAGGTCCTTGGCGACGAGGCCGTCGAGGGCCTCGGTCGACCGCCTGCGGCCGAGGTCCGTGGGCCTTCTCGGCATCATCTCGATGGCGAAGGCCGCTGAACCGGCGGCCGAGGATGGCGGCGTCGTCGAGGATCTGCCGCTCGAGCGTGGCGAGAGCCGTCGAGCCGGGCGGCGACGAGGCCCCGCAGCGTGTGCGGGCACGCCGGTGCGGCCGCCGCCCTCGCCGAGCAGCGACACCAGCTCCTCGAGGAAGAACGGGTTGCCGCCGCTGCGGTCGAGCACCAGCTCGCGCAGGTCGTCGGGGACGTCGCGGCGCGAGGTGGTCGAGCAGCTCGGCGGCGGCCTCGCGGTCGAGCGGGTCGAGGTGGAGCACCAGCTGGTTGTGGCGACCGACCGGCGGGCGCCAGCGCTCGAGCAGCGCCGACCGGCGCCGTGGCCAGCAGCACGAACGGCAGCCCGGCCGACCGCTCGGCCAGGGCGTCGCCGAGGGCGAGCACGGCGTCGTCGGCCCAGTGCAGGTCGGAGAGCACGACGACGACCGGACGCTGCTTGGCCCAGCCCTCGACGTAGGCGATCAGCGAGCGGGTGACCTCCTCGCGGGCGCGGGTCGGGTCGATGCCCTCGAGCGGGCCCGGCTCGCCGAGGAGGTGGAGCAGGCCGTCGGACGACGCGGTCGATCTCGGCCTCCTCGGCGCTCGGGCAGGGCGAGGCGGACCCGGTCGACGACAGGCGCGGCGGGCCTCGTCGGCCGTCGGTGCCCGACCGGTGCGCCGAAGCTCGTGCGCAGCGCCTCGGCGACCGGCCACCACACGTTGGCCTCGCCGTAGGGCACGCACGCGCCCCTCGAGCACGGCGGCGCCGTGGTCGCACGCGGCGCGCTCGGCGACCTCCTCGACGAGGCGGGTCTTGCCCATGCCCGCCTCGCCGACCACGACGACGGTCGCGGCGCGGCGGCGGCGCACGGCGGCGTCGACGACGCCGTTGAGGAGCGCGAGCTCGTCGTCGCGGCCGACGAGCGGCACGTCGACGCGGCGGGTGCGCCGGCCCGGCGGGACGACCGCCTCCTCGGCGACCCACGCCTCGACCGGCTCCTCGCGGCCCTGGGCGACGAGGGCGCCGAGCGGTCGTGTAGCGGACGGCCATCGGCGGTGGCGGCGTAGGTCTCGGCGCCGACGACGACGGTGCCGGGCTCGGCCAGGGTCTGCAGCCGGCTGGCGGTGTTCACCACGTCGCCCATCGCCGTCCAGTCGCCGCCGGCCCGCAGGCCGCCGACGAGCACCTCGCCGGTGTTGACGCCGACGCGCATGCGCAGGTCGGCGGCGCCGGACCTCGGCGCGCCAGTCCGCCAGCGTCTGCTGCATGCGCAGGCCGGCGCGCACGGCGCGCTCGGCGTCGTCCTCGTGGGCGACCGGCGCGCCGAAGAGGGCGAGGATGGCGTCGCCGACGATCTTGTCGACCCGGCCGCCGAAGTCGGCGATGTCGGCGGCGAGCCGCTCGAAGCAGCGGTCGACCAGGTTCTTGACCTGCTCGGGGTCGCGTGTCTCGGCGAGGTCGGTGAACCCGACGAGGTCGGCGAACAGGACGGTGACGACGCGGCGCTCGTCGGCCCGGGCCGTCGAGGGCGTGCGCCGCACGAGGCGCAGAAGCGGGCGCCGGCGCGGCGCCGACGGCGCCGCAGCTACCGCACGCTCGGCCCCGTGGTCATCCGCCGTCCGACACGCCGAGCAGTCTACGAGGAGGGCGTTCACGACGTTCCGGACCGCATCCCGCCGTAGGGTCGTGCGAATGCCTCGAAGCCGCCCCTGACAGCTCCCCGTCGGCACGCGCTGTCGCACGCGCCGTGCACGCCACGCAAGGTCTACGGCTCGGGCGACACCGCAGGTCCGTCGCCCTCGACGACGTCACCGTCGACTTCGACCGCCGGTCGGTACACCGCCATCATGGGCCCGTCGGGCTCGGGCAAGTCGACGCTGATGCACTGCGTCGCCGGCCTCGACTCGCTCACCTCCGGCCAGGTGTTCATCGACGGCGTCGAGCTCGGCTCGCTCGAGCGACAAGGAGCTCACCGTGCTGCGCCGCGAGCGGGTCGGCTTCGTGTTCCAGTCGTTCAACCTGCTGCCCGACGCTGAACGCCGAGCGAGAACATCACCCTGCCGATCGACCTCGCCGGCGGCAAGCCCGACCAGGCGTGGATCGACGAGGTCGTCGCGCACCGTCGGGCTCGGCGACCGGCTCAAGCACCGGCCGTCGGAGCTGTCGGGCGGCCAGCAGCAGCGGGTCGCGGTGGCCCGGGCCCTCGCCAGCCGGCCGGCGATCATCTTCGCCGACGAGCCGACCGGCAACCTCGACTCGCGCGCCAGCGCGCGAGATCCTCGAGTTCATGCGCCGGGCGGTGCGACGAGCTCGGCCAGACGATCGTGATGGTCACCCACGACCCGGTGGCCGCCGTCGTACGCCGACCACGTCGTGTTCCTCGCCGACGGCCGGATCGTCGACGAGATGGCCGAACCCACCGCCGAGAAGGTGCTCGACCGGATGAAGCAGTTCGGCGAGGACTGAGCGCGATGCGCAAGGTCACCCTCCGCTCGCTGTGGGAGCACAAGCGCCGGCTCATCTCGACGGTCGTCGCCGTCGCTGCTCGGCGTCGCCTTCATGTCGGGCACGTTCGTGTTCGCCGACACGCTCGACAAGGTCTTCGACGACCTCTTCGCCGAGGTCAACGAGGACGTCGACGCCCAGGTGCAGGGCGAGGAGCTGTTCAGCTCGGACTTCGGCGGCGGCGACCAGCGCCAGCTCCTCGACGAGGCGCTCGTCGACCGCGTCGCCGACGTCGACGGCGTCGCCGCGGCCGCGCCGCTCGTCGTCAGCCTTCGGCTTCGGCGCCACCAACCGCGTCCTCGACGCCGAGGGCGACCCCGTCGGCGCCAACAACGGGCCGCCGACGCTCCTCGAGTCGTGGGTCGACGACGACGAGCTCAACCCCTACGAGCTCACCGACGGCAGCCGCGCCCCCGAGGCCGACGACGAGATCGCCCTCAACGTCGCCGCCGCCGACGACGGCGAGTTCGCAGCTCGGCGACACGGTGCGCGTCGACTCGCAGTTCGGCCAGCAGCGAGTACACGCTCGTCGGCACGTTCACCTTCGGCGACGCCGGACAGCGCCGCCGGCGCCGTCTCGGCCGACTTCACGCTCGCCGAGGCGCAGCGCCTGGCCGGGCGCCGACGGCCAGGTGCAGCACGATCCTCGTCGACGCCGAGCGACGGGCGTCGCGCCAGGAGGAGCTCGTCGAGCGGATCGCGCCGGTGCTGCCCGCCGAGCGCCGAGGTGATCACCGGCGAGGAGGCGGCCGAGCAGACCGCCGACTCGGTGCAGGAGGGCTTCGCCTTCTTCACGCTACATCCTCGCGATCTTCGCCGCCATCGCCCTGCTCGTCGGCACCTTCATCATCTCCAACACGTTCTCGATCCTCGTGGCCCAGCGGACGCGGGAGCTGGCGCTGCTCCGGGCCGTCGGGCGCCAGCCGCGGCCAGGTGCTGCGGCTCGGTGCTGCTCGAGGCGGTCGTCGATCGGCGTCATCGCCGCCGTGCTCGGCCTGCTCGCCGGCATCGGCGCTGGCCGCTCGGCGTCAACGCCGTCCTCGACGGCGTCGGCGTCGACCTCCCGTCGAGCGCGCTCGTCGTGTCAGCCCGAGACGATCGTCGCTCGGCCTTCGTCGATCGGCGCTCGTCGTGACCGTCGTCGCCGCCATCATCCCGGCGATCCAGGCCACGCGGGTGCCGCCGCTCGCCGCCCTGCGCGACGTCGCCATCGACCGCTCGGGCGCGTCGACGGATCCGCCTCGTGCTCGGCGTCGTCGTGCTCGCCTTCGGCGTCTTCAACCTGTCGCGGGCGTGGACGTCCGACGGCGACACCGACGCCGTGCCGACCGTCGGGCTCGGCGCGCTGCTGGTGATCGTCGGCGCCATCGTGCATCGGCCCGGTGCTCGCCGGGCCGACGGTCCGGCTGCTCGGCGCGCTGCTGCCGCGGCTGCGAGGGCGTCACCGGCCGGCTCGCCATCGAGAACGCGGCGCGGAGCCCGAAGCGCACGTCGGCGACCGCGTCGGCGCTGCTCATCGGCGTCGCCCTCGTCGGGCTTCATCACCGTGTTCGCGGCGTCGGCCAAGGAGTCGGTGGCGTCCGAGGTCGACCGCGGCTTCAAGGCCGACCTCGTCGTGCAGGCCGACGTGCGGCTTCGGGCCGCCGTCCGGCTTCCCGCCCGCAGGTCGCCGAGACCGTCGGCGGCGTCCGACGGCGTCGACGTCGTGTCGCCGGTCGGCTTCGGCGCAGGCGCAGCTCACCTACCCCGACGGCGACACCGCCGACAGCTTCGTCGGCGACCGTCGATCCCGACGACCGATCGCCGAGGTGCTCACGCCGCGGATGGAGCGAGGGCGACTCGACCGACCTCACCGACGACGGCATCGTCGTCGACCGCCAGGTCGCCGAGGACAACGACCTCGACATCGGCGACATGGTCGAGATCGTCGTGCCACGGCGGCGGCCGACTGCCGAGCTCACGATCCAGGGCGATCAGCGACGACCACGGTCGTCCTCGGGCTACTGGACGATCACCCGCGACGACCTTCGACGCGAGTCGTCGCCCGAGGACCTCGACTTCCAGGTGTTCGCCAAGGTCGGCGACGGGCGCCGACGTCGACGCCGTGCAGGCCGACGGTCGAGGAGGCGGTGGCGCGCGTTCCCGTCGCATCGAGGTGCTCGACCAGCGACGGCTTCGTCGGCGACCTCGCCGCCCAGCTCACCGAGCCTCGTCAACGTCATCTACGGGCTGCTCGCCCTGTCGATCATCATCGCCATGATCGGCATCGCCAACACGCTCTCGCTCTCGATCCACGAGCGCACCCGCGAGCTCGGCCTGCTGCGCGCCGTCGGGCATGACCCGCGGCCAGCTGCGCTCGGCGATCCGGTGGGAGGCGGTGCTGATCTCCGTGCTCGGCACGTCGTCGGGCTCGTGCTCGGCCTGGTCCTCAGCTACGCCATGGTGAAGGCGCTCGAAGGGCTTCGGGCTGCGCACGTTCGCCGTCCCGGTCGGGAGCTGGTCGTTCATCGTGGTCCTCGCCGCGATCCTCGGCGTGCTGGCGTCGCTCCTGCCGGCGCACCGCGGCCGCGAAGCTCGACATCCTCCAGGCCATCGCCACGGAGTAGCTCGACCACGGACCCGACGCCGACCTGAGCCAGGATGAGGCGCCATGGCCGGGTACTCGGGGACGCCGCTGGCGAAGAAGCTCATGATCAAGGAAGGGCACCGGGTCGGGTTGTTCGGGCGCCCGCAACGTTCGACCGCGCGTCGCTCGAGCCGCTGCCCGACGGCGTCACCGTCTCGACCGCGGCGCGCGGCACCTTCGACGTCGATCGTCAGCTTCCACACCGAGCGGGCCGAGCTGGAGCGGCGCATCCCGACGCTGCTCAAGGTGCTCGACGTCGACGGCGGGCTCTGGATGGCGTGGCCGAAGAAGGCGTCGAAGCGTGCCGACCGACCTGACCGAGGACGTGCAGCGCGAGGTCTGGCTGCCGCTCGGCCTGGTCGACACGAAGGTGTGCGCCATCGACGACGTGTGGTCGGGCCTGCGGCTCTGCTGGCGGACCGAGCGCCGTGCCGGCGAGCGGGCCGCTCGGGCTTCCGGCCGAAGATGAGCCGGGGGCCGCGGTCCCAGGTGAGGTAGTTCCACGCCCAGTTGAGGAGCACCGACAGCCGGTTGCGGAACCCGATCAGGTACACGAGGTGGAGCCCGAGCCACGCGAGCCACCCGGCGACCCCGTGCAGCCGCAGGGCTCGTGCCGACCGGGCAGCGGGATCTCGGCGACGGCCGCCCGCCGCCCGATCGTGGCCATCGATGCCCTTGTCGTGGTAGCGGAACGGCGCGCCGGCGTCGGCGCCGGCGAGGGCGCGCCGGATCTCGCCGGCGACGTGGCGCCCGCCCTGGATGGCGACCTGGGCGACGCCGGGCAGGGGCGCCGCCGTTGCCGTCGTCGGTGTGCGGCGATGTCGCCGATGGCGAAGGCCTCGGGATGACCAGGGATGCGGAGGTCGGGGCCGACGACGATCCGCCCGCCGCGCCGTCGCCACGCCGAGGGCGTCGGCCAGCGGGCTGGCCCGCACGCCGGCGGCCCAGATCGAGCGTGTGCGCCGGCGAGCTCCTCGCCGTCGCCGAAGCGCACCCGGGTCGGCGTCGACCTCGGCGACGGCCGTCTCCGGTGCGCACCTCGACGCCGCGGCGCTCCAGGGCGGCGGCGGGCGTCGGCGCCGGCTGGACGGCGAGAACGGCGGCAGCAGCTCGGCGCCCATCTCGACCAGCACGATCCGGGCCCGGCCGATGTCGAGGCGGGGGAAGTCCCGCCGCAGCACGACCGTCGAACAGCTCGGCCAGGGCGCCGGCCACCTCGACGCCGGTCGGCCCGCCGCCGACGACGACGAAGGTGAGGGCGCCGTCGTCGATGAGCGCGGGATCGGCGTCGGCCGCCTCGAAGCGGGCGAGGACGTGGTTGCGCAGGGCGGCGGCGTCGCTCGAGCGTGTAGAGCGGCAGGGCGTGCTCGGCGGCGCCGGGGACGCCGAAGAACTCGGCGGTCGCGCCGGCGGCGACGACGAGGTGGTCGAACGGCAGCTCGGTCGCCGTCGTCGAGGCGCGACGAGCGCGTCGCTCCCAGTCGACGCCGGTGACGGTGCCCTGGCGGAAGGCGACGTTGGGCTGGCCGCGGACGATGCCGCGCACGGCGTAGGCGACGTCGGCGGCGTTCAGGCCGGCGGTGGCCACCTGGTACAGCAGCGGCAGGAACGTGTGGAAGTTGTTGCGGTCGACGAGGGTGACCTCGACGGGCGCCTTGGCGAGGCGGCGGGCGACGGCCAGCCCGCCGAACCCGGCGCCGACGACGACGACCTCTCGTGCGGCTCACGGCGCCGGCGTCACGCGCCTCCCGCGGTCGGCTGGCAGGTCGGGGCACCAGTAGGTGCTCGGGCCTGCTCGCCCTGCGCGGCGCAGGCGGACCGGTGTCCCGCAGCGCCGGCACGGCTGGCCCGGCGCGGCCGTACACGGCCAGGCCGCCGGGCGTGGGTCGCCCGAGGCCCGCCGGCGGCGACGTTGGCCCGGAGCAGCTTCGGCTGCGGTCGCGACGAGCCGGCGGCGGGTGTCGGCGTCGAGTGCGCCGACCGGCGCGAACGGGTCGACCCCGCAGGCCCACAGCACCTCGCTCTTGTACACGTTGCCGACGCCGCAGGCGATGCGCTGGTCGAGCAGCACCGACGCCGATCTCGGCGTCGGGCTCGGCGAGGGTGGCCATGCGCTCGACGCAGGCGTCGAGGTCGGCGTCGGTGAGGTCGGCGCGGTGAGGTCGGGGCCGAGGTGGGCGACGGCATCGGGGCGGCCGCCGAGGGCGTCGTGCTCGAGGGCCACGACGGGCGCGGCGAAGCACACCGCCACCCAGCCGGGCACCTCGACCACCGCCCGGAGCAGGTGGGCCGGCCTCTGCCACCGCTCGCCGGTTCGGTAGAGGTGCCACGATCCCGGTCATGCGCAGGTGGGTGCGCAGCAGGGCGCCGTCGGCGAAGCGGATCAGCAGGTGCTTGCCGACGGCTTCGACGCCGGCGACCTCGGTGCCCGGCTCCGGGCGACCAGCGAGGCGGTCGCCCGCGGCGCTTCGAGGCGCACGAGCGGCTGGCCGACGAGGGCCGGCCGGAGCCGGTTGGCGGCCCGGTGGATGGTGTCGCCCTCGGGCACGACGGCAGTCTGCCGGGTCGCCGCTCGAGGTCGGCTGCCAAAGCTCGCCCCCTGGTTGTCCGATTCCTCTCGCCATGCCCGCACGAACGCGCCCTGCGACGGATCGTGGGGGCCCTCGTCATCGTCGCCTCGGTGGCGACGCTCGGGATCAGCGCTACCGCGATGGCGCGCGGGGGCGGCGACGATCGACGGCAACGCCGAGTCGGTCCTCTACATCCGCACCGAGTTCGCCGCCAGTGTGCTGTCGAGCCCGGAATACGCGGCTCGCGTCGGCGCCTGACGGCGGCGTCGCGGTCAGGCCCGGCGGACGAGGCCCTTGTAGCTGTCGATCCAGCCTGCCGCTCGCAAGCGCCGCCGCCACCGACTCCTCCTCACGGATCGGGACCCCGTCGACGGTGCGGATCTCGATGCTGCGGTAGCGGCCCCGGTCGAGCAGCGCCACCAGGCCAGTCGGCCAGTCGGGGCGGTCGGCGGCGGCCGGGAAGGTCGTCACGGCGTGGCCGCCCCGCTCGAGGAAGGCGACCGGGTCGCCGTCGGCAGCACCACGTGGGCGCCGGCGGACCGGCTGGGCCGGCCGGTCGCGCTCGGGCCACCGCAGCGCGGCGCCGTAGGGCTGGGCCGGGTCGACGGCCGACAGCACGACGACAGGGCGCCTCGGCGTCGCCGCCCTCGGGCCCGGTGCGGAACGAGCGCAGCCGGTCGACGGCGCCGGGCAGGGCGAACTGGGCGGCGCCGAGGCCGGCGACGAAGTAGCCGCGCCGCACCCGGCCCCGCTCCTCGAGCGCCTTGAGCACCGGGTAGACGCCGGCGAAGCCGCCCTCGATCGCCCTCGCCCAGCGCCGCCTCGCGGGTGAGCACGCCGTAGCGCTCGAGCAGCTGGCTCGGCCCGGGCGTGGGCGGCCTCGGTGGGCGTCGGCGGCCGGCGCGAGCAGCGGCGCGACCAGCGACCACCGGCCGGCGCCGGCCGGCGGGCCGAGCCGGCTGAGCCGCGCCAGGCGCGGCCCGCTCGGCGTCCGCGGGCTCGGCCGGTCGCCGGCGCTGCGCCGGCCGGGACGCCGAGCGCGCGCAGCGGAGCGAGCGAGTCGTTGGTGACGAGGCCGGCCCACACCAGGTCCCAGAGGGCGGCGAGCACCTCGGCGTCGTCGTAGGGCAGGTCGGCGGCGGCGACGGCGCCGCACCAGCTCGGGCCAGAACGACGCGCCCGCCGCCGTGCAGGTGGTCGAGCAGCGCCTCGTGGTGCGGGGCCGGGCTCGAAGCCGTCGCCGGGCGGTCGGCAGGAGCAGCGCCGGCCTGGTCGCGGAAGGCGAGGCGCACCCGCCCGTCGGCGGCGCCGAGGCCGCCGGCGCCGACCCACACCACCTCGCCGGCGGTGCACAGCGCGTCGAGGTCGGCCGGCCGGTACTCGCGAGGCGGGCCGGGAGGACGTCGGCCTCGAGCACCGACGCCGGCAGCGCCGCCCCCTGGAGCAGGCCGAGCACCTCGACCAGGCCGTCGAGGCCCGCGCCGCGGCGGCGAGCCCGACGCCCTGCCACGCCGGCAGGAAGCGGCCGAGGGCGGCCTCGTCGACCGGCTCGACCTCCTGGCGCAGCGCGGCGAGCGACCGCCGGCGCAGCTGGCGCAGCACGTCGTCGTCGCACCACTCGCGCGCGACGCCGTCGGGCCGGAACTCGCCCCGCACGACCCGGCCCTCGGCCTCGAGCCGCTCGAGCACCGGCGCGCACCCGCTCGGCCGGCGAGCCCGAGGGCGCCGGCCGACCTGCTCGGTGAGGAACGGGCCGTGGGTGCGGGCGAAGCGGGCGACGAGGTCGTCGAGCGGGCGCTCGACCGGATCGGTGAACGCGGCCGGCAGGCCGACCGGCAGGGCGACACCCGAGGGCGTCGCGCAGGCGGGCGGCGTCCTCGGCCGCGGCGAAGCGCTCGCTGTGCCTCGGCGGGGGCCCCACCCTACGCCTGACCCGGGAGGACGACCCGGATGGCGCGCCGCTCGGCGCACGCAGCGATCCGACGGCGGCGGCGAGGTCGAGGTCGGCGACCGAGCGCGAGCTCGAGGTCGGTCCGCGTGAGCGGGCCGAGCCGGCGCAGCAGGTCGTGCAGCTCGTCGGCGTCGCGGGCCCGGCGGCCGTCGACGAGGCGCTGCAGCTCGAGCTCGAGGTCGGCGAGCACGTCGGGGTCGAGCAGCTCGCGCAGCTCCTCGGCGCCGAGCAGGTCGCGCAGCAGGTCGCGGTCGAGGGCGAGCGCGGCGGCCCGGCGCTCGGCCAGCGGGGCGTCGCCCTCGTACATGTAGACGGCGATCCAGCCGAACAGCAGCGACTGCGCCAACGGCGACGCCCGCGGCGTGTCGACGGCGACGATGCGCACCTTGCGGCTGCGGAGGTCGCGCAGCACCTCGCGCAGCGCCGGCAGGTCGAACACGTCGTTGACGCACTCGCGGGTGGCCTCGAGCAGGATCGGGAACGTCGGGTACTTGGCGGCGACGGCGAGCAGGTCGGCCGCCTTCTGGCGCTGCTGCCACAGCGGCGTGCGCCGGTCGGGCCGGCGGCGGGGCAGCAGCAGGGCCCGGGCGCGCGCACTCGCGGAACCGGGAGGCGAACATCGCCGTGCTCGGCAGCGCCGACGACGACGAGCTCGTCGATCTCGTCGGGGTCGATGGCGAGCTCGTCGATCGGCAGCTCGTCGATCGCCTCGGGCAGGCGCAGCACGATGCCGTCGTCGCTCCACATCAGCTCGACGTCGAGGCCCCACCGCTCGGCCAGGCGGGCCTGCAGCGCCATGGCCCACGGCGCGTGCACCTGGGCGCCGAACGGCGAGAGGACGCACGACCCGCCAGTCGCCGATCTCGTCGCGGAAGCGCTCGACGACGATCGTGCGGTCGTCGGGCACGGCGCCGGTGGCCTCGGCCTGCTCGTCGAGGTACTGCAGGAGGTTGCGGGCGGCGAGGTCGTCGAGGCCGTGGCGCTCGCGGAGCCGGTCGAAGGCGGCCGCCGGCGTGGCGTGGCGCACCTCGCGCACGAACTCGCCCACGGCCCGGCCCGAGCTCGAGCGGCCGGCCGGGCCCGTCGCCGTGCCAGAACGGCATCTTCCCGGGCTGGCCCGGGCGCGGGCGTGACGACGACCCGGTCGTGGGTGATGTCCTCGATCCGCCACGTCGACGCGCCGAGCAGGAACGTCTCGCCCGGCCGGGACTCGTAGACCATCTCCTCGTCGAGCTCGCCGACCCGGGTGCCGTCGGGCAGGAAGACGCCGAACAGGCCGCGGTCGGGGATGGTGCCGGCGTTGGTGACGGCGAGGCGCTGGGCGCCGGCCCGGCCCCGGAGGACGCCGGCGACCCGGTCCCACACGATGCGGGGCCGCAGCTCGCCGAACTCCTCGGACGGGTAGCGGCCGGCGAGCAGGTCGAGCACGGCGGCGAGCACGTCGTCGGTGAGCTCGGCGAAGTTGGCCGACCGCGCGGACGAGGGCGGCGAGCTCGTCGAGCGGCACCCACGTCGTCGAGCGGCAGGCGACCATGGCCACGATCTGCTGGGCCAGCACGTCGAGCGGGTTGCGGGGGTAGCGGGTGCGCTCGACGAGGCCCTGGTGCATGCGCTCGACGACGACGGCGGCCTCGACGAGGTCGGCCCGGTGCTTCGGGAACAGCTTGCCCCGGCTCGGCTCGCCGACCTGGTGGCCGGCCCGGCCGATGCGCTGGAGGCCGGCGGCGACCGAGCGGGGCGACTCGACCTGCACGACGAGGTCGACGGCGCCCATGTCGATGCCGAGCTCGAGGCTCGACGTGCCCACGAGCCCCTTGAGGCGGCCCGACTTCAGCTCGTCCTCGATCTGGAGCCGCCGCTCCCGCGACAGCGACCCGTGGTGGGCCTTCACCAGCTCGACGCCCGGCGGCGGCGTGCCGGTCTGCTCGCCGCCGACGCCGTCGCCGCCGTCGGTCTCGCCCTCGGCGGCGAGCTCGTTGAGGCGGGTGGCCAGGCGCTCGGCCAGGCGGCGGGCGTTGACGAAGATCGAGCGTCGAGCGGTGCGCCTCGATCGAGCTCGAGCAGCCGGGGGTGCATCGCCGGCCAGATCGAGCGCCGCACCGGACCGGCCGGCGGCCGGCCCGCTCACCGGCTCCTCGACGACGCTGCCGAGCTCGCCCATGTCCTCGATCGGGCACGACGACCTCGACCTCGAGCGCCTTGCGCACGCCGGCGTCGACGATCGTGACCGGCCGCGGGCGCGCCGGCCGTCGAAGCCGCCGAGGAAGCGGGCGATCTCCTCGAGCGGGCGCTGGGTGGCCGACAGGCCGATGCGCTGCGGCGCCGGGTTGCCGGCGCCCGTCACGAGGTGCTCGAGCCGCTCGAGGGTGAGCGACAGGTGGGCGCCCCGCTTGGTGGCGGCCATGGCGTGGATCTCGTCGACGATCACGGCCTGCACGCCGCGCAGCGTCTCCCGGGCCTGCGAGGTGAGCATGAGGTAGAGCGACTCGGGCGTGGTGATGAGCAGGTCGGGCGGGTGGCGGACGAGGCGGCGGCGCTCCTCGGCCGAGGTGTCGCCGGTGCGGATGCCGACGGTCGGCTCGTGCACCGTCGTCGCCCGAGGCGCTCGGCGGCGAGGCGGATGCCGGCGAGCGGCGCCCGCAGGTTCTTCTCGACGTCGACGGCGAGGGCCCGCAGCGGCGAGACGTAGAGCAGCCGGGTGCGCGGCCGTGCGGTCGTCGGGGACGGGCTCGGTCATCAGCCGGTCGATGCCCCACAGGAACGCGGCCAGGGTCTTGCCCGAGCCGGTGGGGGCCAGGATCAGGGTGTGCTGGCCGGCGGCGATGGCCGGCCAGCCCTGGGCCTGGGCCGGCGGTGGGCGTCGCCGAAGGTGGTCTCGAACCACGTCCGGACGGGCGCGGAGAACAGCGGGCAGCGCCATGACTCGCGACCAGTTCTACCGGGACCGTGACGTGCCGAGGCCGGCTGTCCGAGGTTCGGTCCGCCGGTAGTGCTCGGCGCCGTGGCCGAGTACCAGTCTCCCGAGTGGCATCCCGCCTTCGAGGAGTACTGCGAGACGATCTTCGAGCTGCGCGAGGACGACGTCGACGTCATCCAGGCCCGCATCGCCGAGCGCCTCGGGTGTCCCGGCCGGCCGTGTCGGAGATGATCAAGCGCATGGAGGTCGAGGGCCTCGTCGCCCTCGACGGCCACCCGCATCGACCTCACCGCCGCCGGCCGGAAGCTGGCCGAGCGGGTCGTGCGCCGGCACCGGCTGGCCGAGCGGTTCCTCACCGACATGCTCGGCCTCTCGTGGGCGGTCGCCCACAAGGAAGCCGGCAAGTGGGAGCACGTGATCTCCGACGAGGTCGAGGCGGCCATCGTCCGCGTGCTCGGCGACCCGACGACGTGCCCGCACGGCAACCCGATCCCCGGCTCCGAGCTACCAGGCGCCCGACGCCGTGGCGCTCGGCGAGCTGCCGGTCGGCGTCGGCGTTCACCGTCGACCCGCATCCCCGAGGAGCTCGAGTTCACCCCCGGGCTGCTCGAGTTCCTCGAGGGCTCGCGAGATCCTGCCCGGACGCAACGGCACGGTCACGGCGGCGTCGCCCGACGGCACCACCACCGTCGAGATCGACGGCCACCACGTCGGCATCGGCGCCTTCGCCGCCGCCCGCATCCTCGTGCACCGACCGGCGTGATCGTCGCCCGGAGGCCGACGCACCGACTACTCGACGGTGAGCTCGCCGACCATGCCCTTGCTGGCGTGGGTCTCGCCGTCGGCGGCCTCGACGATGCAGAACAGCGTGTAGGTCCCGGCCTCGAGCTCGTAGGTGGCGTTGCAGGTCTGCCCGGGGCCGAACGCCTCGAGCTCGAAGGCGCCGGCCGCGGCGAGGGCGTCCTCGTCGGGGGCGCCGTCGGCGGTCAGCGGGATCTCGCCGCCGCCGGGGAGGAAGGCGAGCTCGTGGTTCTCCGTGCCCTCGTTCGTGGCGGCGAAGGTGACGACGCCGGCGGCGACCGTGATCGACGGACGGGTCGAACTGCGTACTCGGCGAGCGTGATCTCGACGGTCTCGGTGGCGTCGGCCTCGAGCTCCTCGCCGACGGGGCTGCACGTCGCCTCCTCGGTGCCGCTGGCCGAGCCCGACGCTGCCGGAACCGCTGAGCCGCTGGCCGAGCCGCTGCCCGAGCCGCGGACCCGTCGTCCTCGCTGAGGTCGCGGACGCCGCCGCCGTCGTCGTCGCCGCAGGCGACGAGGCCGGCTCACGACGACGAGCAGGGCGGCGGCGACGAGCTTCCTAGGCACTGACGCATGGACATGGTTCCTCCTGGGTTGGTGATCGGGACATGGGGGGCGGGCGACCGAGCGCCAGCCGGACGGCGGCGGCGACGCGCGAAGGCGGCAGCCCAGGCGGCGTACCGGAGCCAGTCGCCGGCGGTGGGCGAGCGCAGCTCGGGAAGGGCGAGGCGCCACGCCCGGGCGAGCGGGTTCGGCGGTCGCCTCGAAGTCGATGACGAGGCGGAGGTCGCCGGCGAGGACCTCGACGACGAGCCAGCCCCACAGCGACGAGCGCCGGCGACGCCGAGCGCCGACGACGAGCGGCGACGACCCGAGGGACGTTGCGCCGACCCACCAGGCGACGGCGAGCACGACGAGCGGCAGCGACGACGACGACCTGGCGCCCCGGCCACCACCAGCCGTGCATGGTGAGGGCGACCCAGGTGGCGGTGGCCCAGCCGGCGGCGAGCGGGACGGCGAGGAGCGCCCAGCCCGGCGGCCGGCGGCGGGCGAGGGCGGCGAGGGCGGGAACGGCGAGGAGCCAGACCGGCGCCCAGGCGGCGAGGCCGAAGCCGCGGTCGACGAGCAGGCCGAGCAGCCGGCGGCTGCGGCCGACGTAGTCGGCGTGGTGGCCGACGACCGTGTGCTCGCCGCCGACGAAGTGGTCGCCGGCGGCGTACACCGTCCAGCCGCCGTAGAGCACGCGGTGGGCGACGACGTAGGCGACGCCCGGCGGCCGGCGAGCACCGGCGACGCGCCGAGCCGCCGCCGCCGGTCGCCGCAGCCGCCACACGGCCGACGGCGGCGAGCGCGGCGGCGACCGGGACGTACTTCACCGCCAGCCACGGCAGGGCGACGACGGCGAGGCCGAACAGCCAGCTGGCCCCGGCGGTCGAGCGGCCCGGTGGCCGCGGCCACGGCGACCGTCACGGCGAGCGCGGCGGGCAGCTCGGGGTAGACCTGGGTCGCCGTAGGCGGCGAGCGGCGCGCTCGAGCGCGAAGGCGCCGACGACGATCGCCGCCGGCGCGCAGCGGCACGGCGAAGCGCCGGTGGGCGGTCCACACGAGGAGTCGCGGCGAGCACCCCGGCGAGCGACGGCGAGCGTCGCCTTGGCGCCGGCCCATCCGGCGAGGCCGACCGGCACGGCGAGGAGCACCGGCAGCAGCGGGTCGTGCGGGCTGACACCGCCGGCCGTCGGCTCGAGCGGCTCGGTCTGCACGGGCAGCTGCGCCTCGTGGAAGTCGCGCCAGCGCTCGGCGGCGAGCTCGTCGGCGATGTCGAGGTCGCCGTCCTCCCACAGCGACAGCGCCGACAGCAGGTACTGCGGCTCGTCGGCGGTCGTGCGGGCGCCGTAGGTCGCCCGCGCCGGGAGGGCGACGCAGGCCCACGCCGCCGCCAGCAACGCCGACGAGGACGCAGGTCGGACGAGCAACCGGTCGCCGGCGACCATCAGTCGAGGCGCTCGGCGCGGCGGAGGACGAGGCACCAGGTGAGCACGGCCGACAGCGCCACGAGCACGAGGGAGGCCAGGCCGGTCTCGGCCCAGCTGCGCCGTCTCACGGGCCCGCCAGATGTGGAGGGCGAGGGTGTCGATCGCCGGTGGGGCGGAGCAGCAGCGTGGCCGGCAGCTCCTTCATCGTCGACAGCAGCACGAGGCCGGCGCCGGCGACGAGGCCCGGCAGCATCAGCGGCAGCTCGACCGACCGGAGCCGGCGCCAGCGGTCGGCGCCGAGCGTGCGGGCGGCGTCGTCGAGGCGGCGGGGCACCGCCCGACACCGCCACCTGCGACGGCCCGCATCGCCTGGGCGCCGAAGTGCACGACGTAGGCGGCGATGCAGCAACGGCACCGTCTGGTACAGCTGCCCCGTCCACGCCGGGCCCGACAGCGTCCAGAACACGAGGGCGAGGGCGACGAGGAGCCCGGGCAGGGCGAAGCCGCCCACGACGGCGGCGTTGACGACGCCGCCGGCCCGGCTCCGGTGGCGGGCCGTGAGGTAGGCGACCGGGCAGCACGACGGCGATGGCGAGCGACGGCGGCGGCGACCGACAGCGCGGCGGTCGTGACCGTCGGCTCGGCGAGGTCGGCGAGATCGGCGCCGCCGAGGCGGCCGGTCTCGGTGAGGCCCCGGACGGCCCAGTAGCCGAGCACGGACGAGCGGGCCGAGGAGGGCGTTGGCGGCGAGGAAGGCGACGGCGGCGAACGCCGGCCACCGCCACCGCCCGAGCGGCACCTGCAGCGGCCGCTTCGACCGCACCCCCTCGATCGGCGGCCGCGGCGGCGGTTGACGGCCCGCTCGACGCCGACGACGGCGACGGCGAGCGACGCCGAGCAGCGACGCCGAGCACGAGGGCCCGGTCCTGGTCGAAGACGCGGGACTCGTAGATCTCGACCGTCAGGGTCCGGTACCGGAGCTGGGCGACGGCGCCGAAGTCGGACACGACGTAGAGGAAGACGAGCAGCGTGCCGGCCCAGACGGCGCCGGCGATCTGCGGGCAGCACGACGGAGCGGAACGACCTCGAGCGGCGACCTGCCCGAGCAGCCGGCGCCGACTCCTCGAGGGACGGCGGCAGCGACGCCGAGGCGGGCGGCCACCGGCAGGTAGACGTAGGGGTAGGTGAACAGCGTGAGGACGAACCACGCCCCGCCAGAAGCCCTCGATCGTCGGGAGCGAGCCGGCGTCGATCCCCGGCACCACGCTCGTCGACGAGGCCGCCGGGCGCGACCGCGGCGAGCAGGGCGGCGGCGCCGATGAAGCTCGGGTAGACGAGCGGCAGCGGCGCGGCGACCGCCCAGACCCGGCGGCACGGGAGGTCGGTGCGGGTCGTCAGCCAGGCCAGGCCGGTGCCGACCACGGCGCTCGACGCCGGCGACGGCGACGGCGAGGGTGACCGTCGAGCGCAGCGGGACGCAGCGTGTCGCGCGCCGTGAGGATGTCGACGACGTCGTCGACCTCCGACGAACCGCGAGACGAGGTAGGCGAGGGGGCCGGCGAAGACGACGGCGACGGCGACGCCGACGACGAGGAGGCCGCGTCCGGGCCGCGCTCGACCGCCCGCCGACGGGCGCCCGGTCCGGCGCCGGCGCTTCGGCGACCGGGACGAGCCGCTCGACGGCGACCGTCGTCATTGGTCCTGCAACCCGCTCTCGTCGATCATGGCGATGGTCGCGGTCGAGGTCGCCGAGGGCGTCGAAGTCGATGCCGGACCGACACGATGCTCGTCGAGCGGGAACAGGCCCTCGACCGGCTCGACGCCGGCGGCCAGCGGGTACTCGAGCGTCTCCTCGGCGAAGTAGCGTCTGGGCCTGTCTCGCCGAGCAGGAACTCGACGAGCTGGTGCGCCTCGCTCGGCGTGCGTCGCTCGTGTCGAGCACGCTCGCCGCGGTGACGAGCAGCATCGAGCCGAGGTCGCCCGTCGTCGAAGAAGTGGAGCGCGGCTCGGCTGGTCGGGGTCCTCGACGGCGGCCTCGAACCAGTAGTAGTGGTTGATCAGGCCCATGGCGATCTCGCCCCGGTTGACGGCGTCGAGGATGGCGACGTTGTTGGGGTAGGTCGTCGGCGTCGTTGGCGGCGATGCCCGTCGAGGAACTCGAGGGCGGCGTCGTCGCCGAGCTCGCCGCGCATGCCGGTGACGAAGTCCTGGAACGAGCGCGTTGCCGGGCGCGACGCCGAGCAGGCCGTCGTAGCGGGGGTCGGTGAGGTCGAGCACCGAGGCCGGCAGGTCGGCCTCGTCGATCGAGCTCGGGGTTGTAGACGAGCGTGCGGACCCGGCCGGTGAGCCCGACCCAGTGGCCGTCGGGGGCGTGGTCCTCGGCGGGGACGGCGTCGAGCAGCGTCGTCGGGCAGCGGCGGCGAGCCGGCCGAGGCTCGTCGAGGTAGCCGACCGCGCCCGGGCTCTGCGAGAGGAAGACGTCGGCCGGCGACCGGTCGCCCTCGTCGTCGATCAGCAGGGCGAGGTCGGCGGTCGTGCCGTCGCGGACCTCGATGTCGATGCCCGGTCTCCTCGGCGAACTGCTCGAGGATCGGCTGGATGAGGTCGAGCTCGCGGCCGGAGTAGATCGGTGAGCTCGTCGCCGTCGCCGCCGCAGGCCGGCAGGAGCGAGCAGGGCGCGACGAGCGGCGAGCGAGGGCGAGCAGCGGCGAGTCCGGCGCATCGGGCGCGCAAGCTAGCGATGCCTGTCCGCGTGTGTAAAGGTTGCCTTACATGCCTGATCGAGCACCGCCCCGCAGTCGTGCTGTTCCTCCCCGCTCACGACGAGGCGGCCGCCGTCGCCGCCGTCGTGGCGCGGGTGCCGGCCACGGTCGCTCGGCCACCCGGTGCGCTGCCTCGTGGTCGACGACGGCTCGACCGACGCGCACCGCCGCGGTGGCCGGCGGCCGCCGGCGCCGAGGTCGTGCCGCTCGGCGACGAACCGGGGCCTCGGCGCCGCCGTGCGAGCCGGCCTCGCCGCCGGCGTCGGCCGCGGGCGCGGTCGCCGTCGCCTTCTGCGACGCCGACGGCGAGTACGACCCCGAGGAGCTCGACCGACCTGGTCGGCCCGATCCTCGCCGGCGACGCCGACTACGTCGTCGGGTCGCGGTTCGCCGGCGGTCGCCGCGCGGATGCGCCCGCACCGCTGGGCCGGCAACCGGGCGCTGACGTGGTGGGTGGCCGGGCATCGCCCGGCGCCGCTTCGGCGTGCGCGGGCGTCACCGACGGCCAGTCCGGCTACCGGGCGCTGTCGGCCGGCGGCCGCCGCCGACGCCGAGGTCGTCCACGACTTCAACTACGCCCAGGTGCTCACCCTCGACCTGCTGGCCAAGGGCTACCGCTACGCCGAGGTGCCGATCACCTACCGCTTCCGCACGACCGGCCGCTCCTTCGTCCGCCTGCTCCCCTACCTCCGGCAGGTCGTCCCCGCGGTGCGAGCGGAGCTCCGCGGCGCCGACCAACTCCCGAACTGGCGGTAGCCGTTCGCCCATAGTGCGATCTGCTGCCGCCGAATTCAGTCCTCGACGACGTTGGCGCGGAAGGCGGCCCGCGCCGCCTGCCAGCGCGCCGGGTCGACGGTGCCGTCGCGGCGCAGCGCCTGGGCCGCCGCCCGGCCCATGGCGAGGACGTGGTGGGTGTTGTCGGGGACGAACAGGCCCTGGCGGCCGAGGGTGACGACCCGCCGGCGGCACCCGCCGGCGTCGGCCAGCCACGACTCCGCCCGGGCCAGTTCCCATCGGCACCCGGGCGGTAGACGGGATACACCGCGCGGCAGGCGGGCCACCTCGACCGCGACCGGGCTCGATCGGCGGCAGGCCCTCGGCGGCGAGGCGCGGCGACGAGGCGGTCGCCGAGGGCGTCGGGCGCCGCCTCCCAGGTGGCGTCGCCGGCCCAGCACGGCACCTCGGCGCACAGGACCGTCGGTCCGGCCGGGTCCTCGGCCGACGTCGCGGTAGTTCCGGGGCTCCGACAGCCGGGCGACCGGGTGGGCGGGGTCGGGGAGGTAGTGGGCGTCGAACTCGGTCCACGGCGCGCCGGTCGAGCACGAGCCAGACGAGCAGCATCGCCCGGTGGCGCAGCTCGGACGACCGGACCGCCGGCGGCCGCGGCGAGGGCGCGTGACCGGCATGGTCGACAGCGAGGGCGGTGGCCTCGAGCGTCGGTGCCGTCGTCGAGGGCGACGCGACGGCGTCGCCGCCGGCGAGGTCGACGCTCGGTGACGCCGGTGCCGAGGCGGATGGTCGACGCCGGCGGCGACGGCGGCGTCGGCGATGGCCTCGGCGATCTGGCCGAAGCCCCGGCGGGGGTAGAGGAACGTCCGTCCCGTCGGGACGGGCGCCCCGCACGAGCCGGCGGGCGATGGTCGGCCGGCGACGACGCCGAGACCCGCTTGCGGGCGAGGTCGCCGGCGAGCTCGGTCGGGGTCGGCGTCCCAGAGCTTGCGGGCGTACGGCCCGTAGAAGGCGTCGACGACGGTCGGGCCGAGGCCGGCCCGCAGCGACCTCGGCGAAGGTGTCGGCCCGCGGCGCGGCGGAGCGGGCTCGTGAGCGGCGTCGACGGCGGCGCCGGCGGCGAAGCCGGGCGGCAGGTTGCGCACCAGGTCGCCGGTGCGGAGCGGGAAGCCGACCCAGCGGCCGGCGAGCCTGATGCGGCCGTGGCGCGGCCGCACCTGGAGGTCGTCGCCGAGCAGGCCGCGCAGGTCGGCGAGCACGGCGGGGTCGGCGGCCGGGTGCAGCCGGTGGCTGCCGTGGTCGACCCGCAGCCCGGCGACGGTGCGGCTCGCCGCCATCCCGCCGACGACGGTCGGCCCGGTCGACGACGGTGACCTCGTGCCCGGCCCGCGCCGCGTACCAGGCCGCGGCGAGGCCCGCCGGCCCCGCCCCGACGACGACGATCACGGTCCGGGTCACGCTCGACGGGGGTGGTGGCGAAGGCGACGGTCGGGGGGCCGGCGTAGCGGAGCGACGACGCGGTCGCCGCGCCGGAGCGCTCGGGGCGGCGGCCGCCCGGACCCGGACCGCAGCGCCGGCGTCGGTGCGCACGACGTAGAGCGTGTCGTGGCCGTAGTACTCGGTGAGCTCGACGACGTGCCGCCGTCGCCCGGCGCGATGTCGACCGCCTCGGGTCGCACGAGCACCTGCACCGGTCCCGACGGCCGGCGTCGGCGAGCGGGACGACGCCGAGCGGCGTCGCCGGCCCGGTCGCCCGATGGCGTCGCCGGCGACGAGGTTGGCGTCGCCGACGAAGGCGGCCACCCACGGCGACACGGGCCGGGCGTAGAGCTCGGCCGGCGTCGCGGCCTGGACGATGCGACCGCCGGACATGACCGCGACCTGGTCGCCGAGCACGAACGCCTCGTCCTGGTCGTGGGTGACGAACACGGTCGTGATGCCGAGGTCGGCGAGCAGGGCGTGCACCTCGGCCCGCACCTGGACCCGCAGCGCGGTGTCGAGGTTGGAGAACGGCTCGTCGAGCAGCAGCACGGTCGGGCGCGGCGCCAGCGCCCGGGCGAGCGCCACCCGCTGCTGCTGGCCGCCCGACAGCGTGCCCGGCAGCCGGTCGCCGAGGCCGTCGAGCCCGACGAGGGCGAGGGCCTCGTCGACGCGGCGGTCGCGGTCGGGCTCGCGCCGGCCGATGCCGTAGCCGACGTTGCGCTCGACGGTCATGTGCGGGAACAGCGCCCAGTCCTGGAACACCATCCCGACCCGGCGCTTCTCCGGCGGCACCCACGGCCGCCGGCCCGGTCACGACCCGCTCGTCCGAGGCGCACCTCGCCGGCGTCGGGTCGCTCGAGCCCGGCGATGATCCGCAGCAGCGTCGTCTTGCCGCAGCCCGACGGCCCGAGCAGGGCCACGACCGTGCCCGGCGCCACGTCGAGGTCGACGCCGTGCAGCACCTCGACGGCGCCGAAGCGCTTGCCGATCCCGGTGGCGGTGACGCCGGTGGCGGCCATGTGAAGCGAAGGCTACCGATCGCCCCGTGTGAGGCTGTCCTCAGACGCGCGCTGCCGGACTGGGTCAGCAGTACGGGTGCGCCAGCGTGAGGAGGAAGTCGCCGGCGTCGTCGGTCCACTGCTCGTCGACCACGAGCCCCGCCTGCCACAGCTCGTCCTCGACCCCGTCGGCGGTGAACTTGGCGCTGATCTCGGTGCGCAGCCAGTCGCCGGCCGCGAAGCGCACGCTCGAGGTCGTCGAGCGCCGGCACCCGCACGACCTGCGTTCGTCCGGGCCACGAGGCGCATCTCGATCCACGCCTCGGCCTCGTCCCAGTCGGCGACGTGGTCGTAGGCGTCGGGGTCGAAGTCGGCGCCCAGCTCGCGGTTCATCACCACCGAGCGCGTTGCGGTTGAACGCGGCGGTGACGCCGGCGGCGTCGTCGTAGGCGGCGACGAGCCGGGCCGGGTCCTTCACGAGGTCGGTGCCGAGCAGGAAGTGGTCGTCGTGGTCGAGGATGGCGTCGACGTCGAAGAGGAACCGGGCCCGCTGCGCCGGGTCGAGGTTGCCGATGGTGCCGCCGAGGAACGCGAGCAGCCGCCGGCCGCCGCGGGGCAGCTCGCCGAGGTGGCGGTGGAAGTCGCCGACGACGGCGTGGACCTCGAGCCCCGGGCGCTCGGCGGCGATCGCCTCGGCCGCCGACGCGCAAGCGTCGCCTCCGACACGTCGAAGGGCACGAACCGCTGCAGCGTCCCCGCGCCCGCGAAGGCGTCGAGCAGCAGCCGGGTCTTCTCCGACGTGCCCGAGCCGAGCTCGACGAGCGTCTCGGCACCGGTGAGCGCGGCGATCTCGCCGGCGCGGGCGGCGAGGATCGCGCGCTCGGCGCGGGTCGGGTAGTACTCCGGCAGCCGGGTGATCTCGTCGAACAGCTCCGAGCCGACGTCGTCGTAGAACCACACCGGCGGCGTCCACGGCGGCGACGTCGAGCAGGCCCCGCCGCGGTCTCCTCGGCGAGGTGGGTCGCCCAGTCGGCGGGGTCGAGGTGGACGTCGACGGTGACGGGCAGGACGGCAGGTGTCGGGCATGGCGGGGGGCCCTCTGCTCAGGCGTCGCGGGCGAGGCGCACGCCGCTGAACGCCCAGCGGGCCGCCGGCGGGAAGAAGTTGCGGTAGGTCGTGCGGGCGTGGCCGCGCGGGCGTGGCGCAGCAGCCGCCCCGCAGGACGTGCTGGTTCGACCATGAACTTGCCGTTGTACTCACCGACGGCGCCGGCGGCCGGGCTGGAAGCCCGGGTACGGCAGGTACGGGCTGCGCCGTCCACTGCCACACCTCGCCGAACAGCTGCGCGGCGGCGGCCCGCCGTGGCGGTGGGGCCCGGCGGCCGGGGATGCAGCGACGGCCGGTGGTCGAGGAACGACCCTCCGCAGCCCCTCGGCGCCGAAGCGGGTGGGCGACGGCCTCCCACTCCTGCTCGGTGGGCAGGCGGTGGCCGGCCCAGCGGGCGTAGGCGTCGGCCTCGTACCAGCTCACGTGGACGACCGGCTCGGCCGGCGTCGACGGGCCGGAGGCCGCCGAGGGTGAAGACCGTCCAGCCGGCCTCGGTGCGCTCGCCGGGATCGGTCCGCTCCCAGTACAGCGGCGCCTCCCACCCTTCGGCCTGCACGGTCGCCCAGCCGTCGGACATCCACAGGTCGGGCCGGTGGTAGCCGCCGTCGGCGATGAACTCGAGCCAGTCGCCGCAGTCGACGAGGCGGTCGGCGAGGGCGAACGGCTGCAGGAGCGACGTCGTGGCGGGGCGCCTCGTTGTCGAAGGCGAAGCCGCGGCCGTCGTGGCCGATCTCGACGACACCGCCGGCGTGGGCGACCCAGCCCGACGCGAGCGGTCGGTGCGGCGACCGTCACCGTCCGGGTCGTCGGTGTAGGCGGGGCGGAGCGGGTTCTGGGCCAGGAGGTGCTTGGCGTCCATGAGCAGCAGCTCCTGGTGCTGCTCCTCGTGGTGGCAGCCCGAGCTCGACCAGGGCGCGACCGGCCTCGTCGAGGTCGGGGTGGGCGGCGACGACCCGCTCGTCGACGGCGCGGCGGTAGGCGGCGACCTCGTCGCAGGTCGGGCGGGTCAGCAGGCCGCGGTGGTGGCGCGGGTGCCGGGGCCCGACCGCCTCGTAGTAGCTGTTCCAGAGGAAGCGGCATCGACGGGTCGGGGTCGCCCGAGCACGAACTCGTCGAAGAACCAGGTGGTGTGGGCCCGGTGCCACTTCGTCGGCGAGCAGTCGGGCATCGACTGCACGACCTGGTCCTCGGGCCCGAGCGGCGCGGCGAGGGCCTCGGTGCGCGCCCGCACGGTCTCGAATCGATCGGCCACGGAGCGCCTTGTACCCCGCAACCCTGACGTGGTACGCCAAGGTCGGCGGGATTCACCCGATGTTCAGCGGAGGACCTCGGGGAGGGGCGGCGCCGTGGACGATGGCCAGGCGCTTCGTGCGACCGGGTGAGGGCCACGTAGAGGGCCCGGTGGCCCTGGGCCTCCTCGGCGACGATGCCGGCCGGCTCGACCACGACCGACGCGTCGACCTCGAGGCCCTTCACCAGGCCGACCGGCACGACGGTGACCTGCATGTCGAGGCCGGAGCGGGGGGCGATGCCGAACTCGAGGCCGGCCTGCCTCGAGGGCGAGGGCGAGCGGCTCGACCAGCGACGAGGGGCAGATCACGGCGACGTTGCCGAGCGCCGACGGCGTCGCGCTCGTCGACCACGGCCGCGGCCGCGGCGGCCGCCAGCGCCTCGCCGCCGGCGGCGGCGCGGACGATCCGCGGCGGGTCGCCGTCCTCGCGCACCGAGCGTCGGCGGCCGGAGGTCGGGCGCGGCGACGCTCGAGCACCCGCGCCGCCAGCGCCATGTTGGGCGCCGGGATCCGGTAGCCGATGGTGAGCTCGGCCCGCCGGGGCGCCCGGCGCTCGGTCGGGAGGCGCTCGAGGATCTCGTCCCAGTCGGCGTGGGCCCAGGCGCCGGTGGCCTGGGCGATGTCGCCGACGATCGTCATCGACCCGTTCAGCGAGCGGCGGGCGAGCATCCGCAGCTGCATCGGCGAGAGGTCCTGGGCCTCGTCGACGATGATGTGGCCGTAGGTGCGCACCTCGTCGTCGTGGTCGGACCCGTTGCGCCCGTTCTGCCGCCGCCGGGGCCGCGGCCCGAGCAGGGCCCGGGCCTCGTCGAGCAGCGGGACGTCGTCGCTGGTGAACGCGACGTCGTGCGACCGACTCGCTGCGCGGGCGGTAGCAGGGCGTCGACCTCGCCGTCGGTGAGGAGCGTCGCCGGCGGCCAGGCGGAGCAGCGGCTTCGAACCGAAGAGGTCGTGGAGGAGCTGCGGCCGGCGTCAGCACCGGCCACATGCGCTCGAGCGCCTCGCGCACACGTCGGGTCGTGGCGGAGGCGGTCGCGGACCTCGGCCGGCGTCGACCTCGAGGCGGGAGCTGGCGGCGAGCGCCTCGAACAGGCCCGACCTCGACGAACTTGCGGCCGGCGTTGTGGGTGCGGGCCCGGCGGCGGGCGTCGGCGACGATGCGCTGGGTCGTGCGCCGCCGGGACCCGCAGGATCTGCGACGCCGTAGCCGACCGACAGGTCGTCGCGCAGCGGCCGGCGCCGGTCGCGGACGGCCTTGGCGAGCACGTCGGCCATGCGGACGTCGCCCTTGATGCGGGCCGTGACGGGCGACGTCGTAGCCGCGGATCGGCGGCGGCTCGGTGAGCAGGTCGGCGAGCACGGCCAGCTCGACGCCGGCCTCGCCGAGGGACGGCAGCACCTGCTCGATGTAGCCGAGGAAGAGCCGGTTGGGGCCGACGACGAGCACGCCCTGGCCCTCGAGCGGGAACCGGTGGGTGTAGAGGAGGTAGGCGGCGCGGTGCAGGGCGACGACGGTCTTGCCGGTGCCCGGCCCGCCCTGCACGACGAGGATGCCGGGCAGCTCGGCCCGGATGATCTCGTCCTGCTCGCCCTGGATGGTGGCGACGATGTCGGTGAGGCGGCCGGTGCGGCGGGTCTCGAGGGCGGCGATGAGCGCGCCGTGGCCGGTGATGCGCCGCTCGTCGACGGCGGCGCCGCTGCCGTTGCCGAGGGCCGTGGCGGCGTCGCCGAACAGCTCGTCCTCGATGCCGAGGAGGGTGCGGCCCCGGGTGGCGAAGTGGCGGCGGCGGGCCAGGCCCATGGGCTCGCGGCCGGTCGCCCGGTAGAAGGGCTCGGCGATCGGGGCCCGCCAGTCGACGACGACCGGCTCACGGTTCTCGTCGGCGACCGCCACCCGCCCGATGTAGAAGGCACGGGCGCTGTCGTCGTCCGGCTCGTCGTCGGCCCGGTCCTGGTCGGCCTGGTCACCGTTGCGGGCCGCTGGCGTCGTCCCCGGGGCGTGCTCGAGGTCGATCCGGCCGAACACCAGGGCGGCGTCGCCCAGGTCGAGCTCCCGGAGCCGGGAGGCGACGGTGTCCCAGATCACGTCGCGCTCGAACCGGGCCTGCTCGGTGCCGCCCCGGCCCACCTCGACCATCTGCTCGAGCCGGGCTGCGCTGCGTGCGAGCCTGCACGAGGCAGTCGTAGGCGTGGTCGATGTACGCCTGTTCGGCCTCGAGATCGGGGTGAGCGGTCACTGGCTGAGGGTTCATCCGTCCCCCGGGAGGGGGATGGGTCATGCTAGCGGGCGGTGGTCACGCAATCGACAGACCCGGGGTCGGACCGGTTCCTGGCGGCGGGGACGGCGACCGCGTACGGGCCGCTGGTCGGTGCCGCAGGTCCGGGTCCTGTCCTGGAACCTCTGGTGGCGCTTCGGGCCCTGGGAGGCCCGGCTCGCCGGCGATCGTCGACACCGTCAAGCGCGCTCGATCCCGACATCGCCTGCCTCCAGGAGGTGTGGATCGACCTCGAGGGCGACGAGTCCTCGGCCGCCGGCTCGTCGGCGAGCGCCCTCGGCGCCGAGCACCGGGGGGCCACCGGCTCGACCTCGACGGCATCGGGTTCGGCAACGCCGTCGTGTCGCAGGTGGCCGATCACCGGCGGCGACGTGCTCGCCCTTCCGGCGCCCGACGACGCCGACGAGCTGCGCACGTGCGTGCGGGCCGACATCGACTCGCCCCACGGGCCGCTGCAGGTCTTCTCGACCCACCTCAACTGGCGCTTCGACCAGTCGGCGATCCGCCAGGAGCAGGTCGGGGCCATCTGCGAGTTCATCGCCGGCTCGCCGCCCCGCACGTTCCCCCCGATCCTGTGCGGCGACATGAACGCGGCGCCCGACAGCGACGAGATGCGGATGCTGACCGGCCGGGCGGCCGTGCCGGTGCCGAAGCTCGTGTTCCACGACGCCTGGGAGGTGGCCGGCGTCGGCGACCGGGCCTCACGTGGTCGAACGACAACCCCTACGCCGTGCTTCGACCTCGAGCCCGACCGGCGCATCGACTACGTCTTCGTCGGCTGGCCGAAGGCGGGGGGCGGGGCCAGGTCCTCGACGTCGAGGTCGTCGGCGTCGAGCCCGTCGGCGACATCGTCCCGAGCGACCACTACGGCGTCCTCGCCACCCTCCGCGCATGACGCCGCATCGCGCATGCCCCGCCGGGTGGCTCGCATGACACGCGTCGGGCTGGTGCTGGGGGCGGGCGGCGTGGCCGGCGGGGCGTGGCACGCCGGGGTGCTCGCGGGCATCGTCGAGGCGACGGGCTGGGACGCCCGGTCGGCGGGCGTGATCGTGGGCACGTCGGCGGGATCGATCACCGGCGCCGCACTGCGCGCCGGCGTGCCGCCACGCGACCTCCATGCCGGTGCCGTCGGCGGCGCCGTGTCCGCCGAGGGAGCGGCGCTCCTCGGACGGGTGCGCTCGACCGACGGGTTCCGCCCGATGGGCGCCCGCGTCGCCGCGTCCGTCGAACCCATCGCTCGTGGTCAAGACGCTGGCGTCGCTCGATCCCCGGCCCGGCGTCGCCCTCGCCGGCCTGCTCCCCGCCGGCACCATCGACACGACGATGATCTCCCGCCGGGTCGAGGAGCTCGACGGCGGCACGGCCTGGCCGGCGAGGCCGTTGTGGATCGTCGCCGTCCGCCTCGCCGACGGCCGGCGGGTCGTGTTCGGCCGCGACGAGGTGGCGGGCCACGTTGGCCTCGGCGCGGCGGTCGCCGCGTCGTCGGCGATCCCCGGCTTCTTCGCCCCCGTCGACGATCGGCGGGAACCCGCTACGTCGACGGCGGGGTGCACTCACCCACGAACGCCGACCTGCTCCGCGACGGCGGCTTCGACCTCGTGGTCGTCTCGGCCCCCATGGCCGGGACCTGGCGCTCGCTGCGGGCGCACCCGTCCGCCCTGGCCCGGACCGGCGCCCGGCGTGGCGCTCGACCGCGAGGTGTCGCGGCGCTCCGGCGCTCGGGGACGGAGGTGCTCGTCCTGCAGCCGGGGCCGGCCGACACCCCGGTCATGGACGGCCGCTCGATGGACCCCGCCTCCCGCAAGCCGGTGGCGACCCGGGCCAAGGCCACGGCGCTGGAGATCCTGGAGAAGCCCGCGGTCGCCGACGCTCGTCGAGGTCCTCAGAGCCGGGTAGTCAGGCGCCCGGGTCCTCGCCGAGCTCGCGGAGGCCGTCGCGCAGGGCGAGCCGGAGGCGGCGGGCCAGGTCCGGCGTCAGGTGGGCGATCAGCCCGGTGCCGGCCCGGCCCACCTCCTCGACCGTGAGCACGACCCGGGGCTCGGCGTCGTCGTAGTCGTCGCTCACGGCGACCGCCCACGACACCCGCTGGAACTCGCCCTCGTCGCCCGGCGGCAGGTCGTCGAGGGCCGCCGGGTGGTCGTCGATCGAGCGCCGCATGCCACGATCCTTGCCGCGATGGAAGACACCGGCTCGACCCCGCCGTTCCTCGCCGCCTGCCGTGGCGAGCCCCACGCCACGGTGCCGGTCTGGTTCATGCGACAGGCGGGGCGGTCCCTGCCCGAGTACCGCGCCGTCCGCGGTGACGGATCGATCCTCGACGCCATCGCCAAGCCCGACGTCGCCGCCGAGATCAGCCTCCAGCCGGTCCGCCGCTACGGCGTCGACGCCGCCATCCTCTACTCCGACATCGTCGTGCCCGTCGCCGCCATCGGGTTCGGCGTCGACGTCGCGCCGGGCACCGGGCCGGTCGTCGCCCGAGCCGCTTCGCAGGGCGCCGCCGACCTGGAGCGGCTGCGCCCGCTGGAGCCCGAGGTCGACACGCCGTACGTCCTCGAGACCGTCCGCACGCTCGTGGAGGAGCTACCGGCGTCGGTGCCCGTCATCGGGTTCGCCGGTGCGCCGTTCACCGTGGCCAGCTACCTGGTCGAGGGCGGCCCGTCGCGCACCTACGGGAAGACGAAGGCGATGCTCCTCGGCGAACCCGGCGCTGTTCGGGCACCTGCTCGACCGGCTCGCCCACCTCGCCGCCGACTCGATCGCCTCGCAGGTCGCCGCCGGTGCCCGCGCCTTCCAGCTCTTCGACTCGTGGGCCGGCGCCCTGACCCCGGCCCAGTACGAGCACCACGTGCTCCCCCACAGCCGCACCGTGTTCGATCGCGCTCGGCGGACCTCGGCGTGCCCGGGATCCACTTCGGCGTGAACACCGGCGAGCTGCTCGGGCCTGCTCGGCGACGCCGGGCGCCGACGTCGTCGGCGTCGACTGGCGCACGCCGCTCTCGGTGGCCCGGGCGCGGGTCGGCGCCGGACGTGCTCTCCAGGGCAACCTCGACCCCGCCGTGTGCCTCGGCCCGTGGGAAGCGGTCGAGGCCGAGGTGCGGGCCGTGCTCGCCGAGAACGGCGGTCACCCCGGCCACGTCTTCAACCTCGGCCACGGTGTGCTGCCGGAGACCGACCCGTCGGTGCTCGAGCGGGTCGTCGACCTCGTGCACCGCGAGGGCAAGGTGACCGTCCGGTCGTGAACGTGGCGGAAGACCGGCGTCGTGGTGATGGCGTACGGGACGCCGGCGTCGCTGGACCGACGTCGAGGCGTACTACACCCACATCCGCCGGGGCCGGGCTCCCGAGCCGCACCTGCTCGCCGAGCTCCAGGACCGGTACCGGTCCCTCGGCGGGACGTCGCCGTTCCGGGCCATCACCGAGGCGCAAGCGGCGCGCATCAGCGCCGCCCTGGGTGACGGCTTCGTCGTGGCGACGGGCCATGAAGCACGCGCCCCCGTTCATCGAGGACGCGGTCGCGGACTGGCAGGTGGCGGGGCCGAGCGGGTCGTGGGCGTCACCCTGGCGCCCCACTACAGCCGGGCTCGGTCGGCCAGTACCTCGAGCGGCTGGCCGCCGCCGCGGACGCGCACGGCCTGCCGTGGCAGGCGGTCGAGTCCTGGCAGGACCTACCGGAGTACCGGGCGTTCCTCGTCGACGCCGTCCGCGACGGCCTGGCCCGTCTGCCGTCGCGGACGAAGGTCGTCTTCACCGCCCACTCCCTGCCCGAACGGGTGCTGGCCGACGACGACCCGTACCCCGACGAGCTCCGCGCAGTCCGCCGCCGCGGTCGCGCGAGGCGGCCGGGCTCGACCGGTGGGCGGGTTGGACGATCGCGTGGCAGTCGGCCGGCCGCACCGCCGACGCCTGGCGCGGCCCCGACATCCTCGAGGTGCTCACCGACCTCGCCGGCACCGGCCGAGCCGACGGCGTGCTCGTCTGCCCGCAGGGCTTCGTCGCCGACCACCTCGAGGTCCTCTACGACCTCGACCAGCAGGCGGCCGCCCGCGCCGCCGAGCTCGGCCTCGCCTTCGCCCGCACCCGCAGCCTCAACGACGACGAGACGGTCCTCACCGCCCTGGCCGAGCGGGTGCGCCTCCTCGCCGAACCGCCGTGACGTGCCGCCGGTGACCACTCGCCGGTATGCCGTCGTCGGGGGCGGGATCACGGGCCTGGCGGCGGCGTGGGAGCTGGCCCGCCGCGCCCCCGGCGACGAGATCGTCGTGCACGAGCCCGGCGTCCTCGGCGGCAAGCTCCGCACGACGGCGTTCGCCGGGCGGCTCGTCGACGAGGGTGCCGACGCCTTCCTCGCCCGCGTCCCCGAGGGCCGCCAGCTCTGCGACGAGCTCGGCCTCGGCCGCGAGCTGGTGTCGCCGGCGACGCCGGTCGCCTACGTCGCCGCCGGCGACGGGCTCCACCGCCTGCCCGCCGGGCTCGTGCTCGGCGTCCCCACCGATGCCGACGCCCTCCGGGGGTCGCCGCTGCTGGGCGCCGAGGCCGCCGAGCGCGTCGCCGCCGAGCCGGCCCTGCCCGGCGAGCCGCTCGCCGAGCACGACGACCCGAGCGTCGGCGCGCTCGATCCGGCGCCGGTTCGGCGACGACGTCCTCGAGCACCTCGTCGACCCGCTGCTCGGCGGCATCAACGCCGGCGACAGCGACCGGCTGTCGGTGCGGGCGGCCGCCCCGCAGCTGGCGGCGGCCGCGGCGCGGTCGGCCTCGATCGTCGAGGGGCTGCGGGCCGCACCCCCGGTCGACGACCCGACGGCGCCGGTGTTCTGGGCCTTGCCCGGCGGCATGGCCGCGCTGGTCGACGCCCTCGTCGGCGCGCTCGCCGAGGCCGGCGTGCGGTTCACCGAGCGAAGCGGTGGCCGACGCGCGCGATCTCGGCGCCGACGGTGTCGTCGTGGCGACGCCGGCCGCGGCCACTGCCGCGATCGTGCGGCGGGCGGGCGCCGCGCACGCCGCCGCGCTCCTCGACGGGCTCGGGCACTCGTCCCCGGTGCTGACGACGTTGTCGTTCCGGCGGGCCGATGTCGGCCACCCCCTCGACGCCTCCGGCTTCCTCGTGCCGAGGAGCGAGCGCCGGCTCCTCACCGCCTGCTCGTTCGCCACGACGAAGTGGGCCCACCTCGGCGCCGCCGACCCGGCGACCGTCGTGCTGCGAGCCTCGGCCGGCCGCTACGGCGACGAGCGCGCCGCCGAGCTCGACGACGACGCCCTCCTCGAGACCCTGCTCGCCGAGCTCGACGACCTCCTCGGCCTGGCGGGCGACCCCGTCGGCGTGCGCATCAGCCGGTGGACCGACGGGTTCCCCCAGTACGAGCCCGGTCACCTCGACCGGGTCGACGCCGTCGAGGCCGACGTCGCCGAGCACCTCCCCGGCGTCGCCCTCGCCGGCGCCGCCTACCGTGGGATCGGCATCCCCGCCTGCATCCGCCAGGGGCGACAGGCGTCGGGGCGCCTCCTGGTGGAACCATCGCGGTGATGCGTCGCGCGGCCGACGGCGCCGCTGCCGGAACAGTGAGCTCATGACGACCACCGTCGCCGACCCCCGGGTGGCGGGGGCGACGGCCGTCGCCGGCGGCCTGCTGATCGGCGCCTCGTTGCCGCCGATCGGCTTCTGGCCCCTGGCGTTCGTCGGCCTGGCGCTCGTCGACCTGGCGATCGCCGGGTGCTCGCGCGCGGTCGCGGTTCCGGCGGGGCTGGCTCGCCGGTGTGGCCCTGCTCGCCCCGACGAACTGGTGGATGCACGACCTGACCCTGCCGGGATGGATCTTCGCCTCGCTCATCCTCGCCGCCCTGCTCGGCGGGGCGCTGGCGGCGACGCCGCCGTCGATCGGCCGGTGGCTGGCGCTGCCGGGAGCGTGGATCCTGTTCGAGGCGGTGAAGGGGCGGTGGCCCTTCGGTGGTGTGCCGCTGTCGACCCTCGCCGTCGGCCAGGTGGACAGCTCGCTCGCCGGCGTCGCCCGTGTCGGCGGATCGCTGCTGGTCGGTGGCGTGACGGTGGCGGTCGCGGTGGCGCTGGCGGCGTCGATGCGACGCGCCTGGGTCGCGGGGGCGGCTGCCGCCGCGGTCGTGCTCGTCGCCGTCGGTCTCGCGGCGGTGGCGCCCGACGGTGACCCGACCGGGCGGTTCATCGACGTCGCCGCCGTGCAGGGCGGCGGCCCCCAGGGCACGAGCGCGATCGACACCGACGAGCGCGAGGTGTTCGAACGGCACCTGGCGGCGTCGGAGCTCGTCGAGGGCCCGGTCGACCTCGTCCTCTGGCCCGAGGACGTCGTCGACGTCGAGGGCCCGGTCGTCGAGTCGCAGGAGGGCGACGAGCTGGCGGCGCTGGCGCGGGAGCTCGACGCCGTCCTCGTCGCCGGGGTGATCGAGGGCGACGACGACGAGTTCCGCAACGTGGCGGTCGCCTTCGACGCCGACGGGGTGATCGTCGACGAGGTGGAGAAGGAGCGGCGCGTGCCCTTCGGTGAGTTCGTGCCGTTCCGGAGCCTGATCGAGCCGCTGGCGCCCGACTCGCTCCCGGCTCGCGACGCCGCCACCGGCACCGGCGACCCCGTCCTCGACCTGCCGCCGCCGGTCGGTCCCGTCGGCGTCGTCATCAGCTGGGAGGTGTTCTTCCCCGACCGGGCCCGGGACGCCATCGGCCACGGCGGCGAGGTGCTGCTCAACCCCACGAACGGCTCGAGCTTCACGGGCACCCAGGTCCAGGGCCAGCAGGTGGCGTCGAGCCAGCTGCCGGGCCATCGAGACGGGCCGCTGGGTCGTGCAGGCGGCGCCGACCGGCTTCTCGGCGATCGTCACGCCGGGCGGCGACGTCGTCGCCCGCACCGGCATCAGCGAGCAGGCGGTGCTCGAGGGCACGGTCGAGGCCCGCACCGGTCGCACCTGGGCCCTCTCGGTGGGCGACGCCCTCCCGATCGCCCTCGCCGGCGCGTCGCTGGCCGCCGGCTGGTGGCTCGAGCTCCGCCGCCGCCCGATCCGAACCCCCGAACTGGCGTTGGCTACCGGCGCATTCGCCGAACAACCACCGCCGATTCGGGGTGTCAGACCTCGAGGAGGACGGTGACGGGGCCGTCGTTGACGAGCTCGACGGCCATCTCGGCGCGGAAGCGGCCGGTGGCGACGGCGAGGCCGAGCGCCTCCAGCTCGGCGACGACCGCCGAAACGAGGGGCTCGGCGTGCTCCGGTCGGGCCGCGGCGATCCAGGACGGGCGCCGGCCCTTGACCGTGTCGCCGTACAGCGTGAACTGGCTGACGACGAGCACCTCGCCGCCGACCTCGAGCGCCGACCGGTTCATCACGCCGGCCTCGTCGTCGAACACCCGCAGGTGCGCGATCTTCCCGGCCAGCTTCGCGGCCTCCTCGGGCCCGTCGTCGTGGGTGACGCCGACGAGGGCGAGCAGCCCGGCGCCGATCTCGCCGACGCGGGCACCGTCCACCTCGACCGACGCCCGGCTCACCCGCTGCACCACCGCTCGCATCGGCGCGGACGGTAGGGCCTACGGTTCCGGCGATGCGGGTGGCAGAGCTGTGGCGGTTCCCGGTGAAGTCGATGCAGGGTGCCGCGGTCGAGTCCATCGCGGTCGACGCCACGGGGGCGGACGGCGACCGGGAGTGGGGCGTCGTCGACCCCGCGGCCGGCCGGGTCCTCTCGGCCAAGCGCTGGCCCGACCTGCTCCTGGCGAGCGCCACCCGTGACGATGCGACCGGCTCGGTCGTCGTCACCCTCCCCGACGGCCGCGACCACGAGGCCGGCGACCCCGCCACCGACGCGGCCCTGTCGGACTGGCTCGACCACCCGGTCGCGCTCGCCAGGGCCGGCGACGACGCCCTCCCCTTCGAGATGCACACCGACCCGACCGACGACGCGTCCGACGTCTTCGAGTGGCCCGGCCCGCCCGGTCGGTGGGTCGACCTGGCCCAGGCCCACCTGCTGACGACGGCGAGCCTCCGGGCCGCGGCCGCGCTGCACCCCGACGGCGCCTGGGACGTCCGCCGGTTCCGGCCGCTCGCCCTGCTCGACGTCGAGGGCGACGGCTTCGTCGAGGACGGCTGGATCGGCGCGGCAGGTCAGGCTCGGTGGGGTGACGATCGAGCCGTTCATGCCGACGGGCCGGTGCTCGATGCCGACCCGGGCCCAGCCCGGTCTGCCTCGCGACGTCGACGTGGCCCGGGCGCTCCGCGACCACCACGGCCTCAACCTCGGCGTCTACGGGAACGTCACCGGCCCCGGCGTCGTCGCCGTCGGCGACCCGGTCTCCATCGGCGCGACCCGCTGACCTGCGGTTCACCCCGTCGACACCGCCCGTTTCGGGCGGCTTGACCGAACGGTCAGGGTCCGTGGGAGGCTGGTACCTCATGCATCCGGACGACCGCCCCCTGCGCCTCGCGTACCTCGCCTACCGGGGCAAGCCCCACGTGGGCGGGCAGGGCGTGTACACCCGGCACCTGACCAAGGCGCTGGTCGACCTCGGTCACCACGTCGAGGTGTTCGGCGGCAACCCCTACCCCGTGCTCGACGAGCGGGTCCCGCTGCACGAGCTGCAGAGCCTCGACATCTACAACGACCACTTCCCGATGCGGATGCCCGGCATCTGGGAGCTCAAGCACTGGACCGACTTCGTCGAGGTCACGAGCTTCTCGCTCGGCCAGTTCCCCGAGCCCCTGGCCTTCTCGCTGCGGGCGTGGGACCGGCTCCGGCACCGGGTCGGTGACTTCGACCTCGTCCACGACAACCAGTGCCTCGGCTACGGGCTCCTCGGCATCCAGCGCGACTTCCCCCTGCTGGCCACGATCCACCACCCCATCACCGTCGACCGGCGGCTCGAGCTCGAGCACGCCCGCAGCCGCTACCAGCGCATCACCCTGCGCCGCTGGTACTCGTTCACGAACATGCAGTCGCGGCGTCGCCCGTCAGGTCGGGCGGGTCGTGACCGTGTCGGAGAACAGCTTCGCCGACATCGCCCACGACCACGGCGTCTCCCCCGCCAAGATGGCGATCGTCCCGGTCGGCGTCGACCCCGACCTCTTCAAGCCCCAGCCGGGCGTTGAGCGCATCCCCGGCCGCCTGATCACCACGGCCTCGGCCGACGTGACGATGAAGGGGCTGTCGTTCCTGCTCGAGGCGCTGGCCAAGCTGCGCACCGAGCGCGACGTGACCCTCGTCGTCATCGGCAAGCCGAAGCCGGGCGGCCGCGCCGCCGAGGCGATCGAGCGGCTCGGGCTGAACGGCTGCGTCGAGTTCGTCTCCGGCGTCACCGACGAGCGCATCTACGAGCTCTACAGCGAGGCCGAGCTGGCGGTCGTGCCGTCGCTGTACGAGGGCTTCTCCCTCCCGGCCATCGAGGCGATGTCGTGCGGGGTGCCGCTCGTGGCCACGACGGGCGGGGCGCTGCCCGAGGTCGTCGGCGACGACAACGAGACGGCCCTGCTGGTGCCGCCCGGCGACGCCGAGGCCCTCGCCGTGCGGATCGCCACGGCCCTCGACGACCCCGAGCTCCGGGCCCGGATCGGCGCCGCCGGCCGCCAGCGGGTGATCGACAGCTGGTCGTGGCGCCACACCGCCGAGCGCACCGTCGAGCAGTACCGGATCCTCCTCGACGAGGACCGCCACCGCCGGGCTCGGGCGTAGGGGTAGGCAGTGCTCACGGTGCGCTACGACGCCCTGGGCGTGCGCCCCGGCGATCGGGTCCTCGACCTCGGCTGCGGCTTCGGCCGCCACGCCTACGAGTCGATGCGGCGGGGAGCCGAGGTCGTGGCCTGCGACTTCTCGCTGGCCGAGCTGAAGGACGTCACCGGGATGTTCAAGGCCATCGCCGACGTCGAGGCCGGCACCCTCCCGGCCGAGGCGTCGGGCGCGGCGACCAACGGCGACGCCACCCGGCTCCCGTTCACCGACGGCGCCTTCGACAAGATCATCGCCAGCGAGGTGCTCGAGCACATCCCCGACGACAGCGCCGCCTTCGCCGAGCTGGCGCGGGTGCTGCGGCCCGGCGGCCGGCTCGCCGTCACCGTGCCGGCGTGGCTGCCCGAGCGGATCTGCTGGGCGCTGTCGGAGGAGTTCCACGCCCCGTTCGTCGAGGGTGGGCACGTCCGGATCTACAAGGAGCGCGAGCTCAGGGCCCAGCTCCGCGCCGCCGGCCTGCGGCCCGGCGCGGCGCACCACGCCCACGCCCTCCACAGCCCGTACTGGTGGCTGAAGTGCGCGGTCGGACCGACGAACGACACGCACCCGCTCGTCCGGGCCTACCACGAGGTCCTGCTGTGGGACATCGGCGGGCGCCAGCCCATGGCCCGGGTGACCCGGCTCCTCGACCGCGTCGGCAACCCGGTGATCGGCAAGTCGCTCGTCGTCTACGCCGACAAGCCCGAGGACGGGCGGGCGGCGTGACCTTCCTGAACGACGTCGAGGGGGCGGTGTCCGCCACGGAGCTGGCGGCGACCGTCGACGCCATCGCCGAGTGGCAGTACCCGTCGGGCATGGTGCCCGTGGTTCCCCGGCGGCCACGCCGACCCGTGGAACCACGTCGAGGCGGCCATGGCGCTGGCCCTGGGCGGCCGGCGGGCCGAAGCCGAGCGGGCCTACGAGTGGCTCGTCCCGCTCCAGCGGCCCGACGGGGCGTGGCACCAGTACTACGTCGCCGACGCCGCCGAGCAGACCAGGGTCGAGCAGGACAAGCTCGACGCCAACGTGTGCGCCTACGTCGCCGCCGGGGTCTGGCACCACGTCCTGCTCTTCGACGACGACGGGTTCGCCGAGGCCATGTGGCCGGTGGTCGAGAAGGCCATCGACTTCGTGCTCGACCTGCAGACGCCGCGGGGCGAGATCCTCTGGGCCCGCCACGCCGACGGGACACCGTGGTCGTTCGCGCTGCTCACCGGGTCGAGCTCGATCTGCCACTCGCTGCGCTGCGCCATCGCGCTCGCCGAGCGGCTCGGTCACGAGCGGCCCGACTGGGAGCTGTCGGCCGCCAGCCTGGCCGACGTCATCGCCAACAACCCCGATGCCTTCGCGCCGAAGCACCGGTGGGCGATGGACTGGTACTACCCGGTGCTCTCCGGCGTCGTGCTCGGCGAGCCTGGTCGAGATCGCCTGGCGGCACGGTTCGACCGGTTCGTCGACGACGGCCATGGGGTCCGCTGCGTGAACGACCGGCCGTGGATCACCGTCGCCGAGACGTGCGAGTGCGCGCTGGCCCACCTCGCCGTCGGCGAGCGGGAGCTGGCCGAGGAGCTGTTCTCGTGGACCCGCCAGTACCGCCACGACGACGGTCGCTACTGGACGGGCACCGTGTACCCCGACGAGGCGAAGGGGTCGGGGCCCCCGCCCGACAGCACCGTGAGGTTCCCGGCCGGCGAGCGGTCGACCTACACGGCGGCGTCGGTGGTGCTGGCCGCCGACGCGCTGGCCGGCGGCTCCCCCGCCAGCGCCCTGTTCACCGCCCACGACCAAGTCCTCCCGGAGCTGATCAACGTCTCAGGACACGGAGAGAACCGGTCGCACTGATCTCCTCGAAGCCCGCCGCGAGCGCGGGGAGGTAGATGTCCTCGTACGGCGGACGGCCGCCGTCGGCGGGGTCGGGGAACACGTCGTGGATGGCGAGCAGGCCGCCCGGCGCGACGTGGGGGGTCCAGCCGGCGTAGTCGGCGCGGGCGGGCTCGACACCGTGGCCGCCGTCGATGAACAGGAAGGCGAGCGGCGTCGACCAGTGGGCGGCGACGACGGGCGAGGGACCGACGACGGCCACGACGACGTCCTCCAGGCCGGCGTCGAACACCGTGCGGCGGAACCGCGGGAGCGTGTCCATGCGGCCGACATCGGGATCGACGAGGTCGGGTTCGTGCCACTCCCACCCGGGCTGGTTCTCCTCCGAGCCACGGTGGTGGTCGACGGAGAACAGCACCCGCCCGGCGGCTCGGGCGGCGGCGCCGAGGTACACGGCGGACTTGCCGCAGTACGAGCCGACCTCGAGGAAGGGCCCGCCGACCCCGGGGTCGACGGCCGCGGCGGCATCGTGCAGGGCCACCCCTTCGTCCGGGGGCATGAAGCCGCGCGCCGCCTCGGCGGCCCGCCGCAGCACCTCGTCCATCACCGACGCGCCCTCACCAGGTGTCGACGTGGAGCACGGTCTCGACCGGCTCGCGCGGCGCGACCTTGAAGTCGGTGCCCTTCGTGTAGGCGACGGGGATCAACGCCACCTGACTGACCTTCTCGAAGGGGATGCCGAGCAACTCCGCCGCCTCCTCCTCGAACATGAGGTGCAACGTCGTCCACGACGTCCCCAGTCCGCGGGCCCGGGCGGCGAGGCAGAAGCTCCACGCCGCCGGGATGATCGACCCCAGGAGCGACGACGCGGTGACGTTCGGGGCGTTGTCGACCCGCCCCCTGATGCAGGGGATCACGAGCACGGGCGCCCGGCCCATGACCTCGGCGAGGTAGACGGCCGAGCTCACGACCCGTTCCTGCGTGGCGGCCCGAGCCGGGTCGTCGTACTCCGCTCCCGGCATGTTCCGGTAGATGTCGAACGCCCGGGCGTAGATCGCACCCAGCGCCGCCTTCTTCTCCTCGTCGGTGACGACGAGGAACGACCAGCCCTGGCGGTTCGACCCCGTCGGCGCCTGCTGGGCGACGGCGATGCACTCCTTGACGACGTCGAGCGGGACCGGCCGCTCGAGGTCGAGGCGCTTGCGCACGGCTCGGGTCGTCGAGAGCAGCTCGTCGGGGTCGAGGTCCAGCAGTTCGGTCACGGCGGCAGACCTTAGGAGCGAGCGCCCCCGCACCTTCGGCCCCGCGCCTTCGGTTCGGGTTCGGTCGGCCCGGTCGGCTCGGTCGGTCAGTCGTCGCCGCCGTGGCCTCCGCTGCCGCTGCCGGAGTTGTCATCGGAACCGTCGTCGCTACCGGAGCCGGGGCCGGAGTTGTCGTCGTCGCCGTCGTCGTCACCGGAGCCCGGGCCGGAGTTGTCGTCGTCGACGCCGTCGTCCTGGCGGACGATCTGGCCGTTCTCGATGCGGGTCTCCGAGCCGTCGGCGTCGTCGCGCACCCTGACCCGCTCACGGACCTGGCCGTCCTCGAGCTCCACGTTGACCTGCACGCGGCGGGTGCCGGCGCGGAAGTCGACCTCGATCTCGCGGCCCGTGCCCTGCTCGATCTCGACTCGCCAGCCGGCGTTGGGGGTGGCGCTGACGAGCGTCAAGGTCCCGCCCGCCACCTGGTAGGTCACGATCCCGGCGTCGGCAGCGGCGAGGCGGTGGGTGCCGTCGGCCGCCGGCGGTACCGCGTCGTCGCCGACGGTCGTCGGCGTCGTGGGCGTGGTCGTGGGCGTGGTCGGGCGTGGTGGGCGTGGTCGGCGTCGTCGGCGTGCCGGCGCAGCGCGGATCATCGGCGTGCTCGGCCTCGTCGCACGGGCCGCTGATGTCGCCGGGACCGTCGTCGGAGGAGGAAGCCAGCTGGAAGAACGAGGGCGCCGGCGCGACACCGCTGACGACGGCGACGCCGGTGAGCCCGCCGAGGACACCGGCGGCGATGCCGAGGCCGGCGGCGGAACGAGGGAGCTTCATGGAGGGTCCTCCTGTGGGGGGTGAGCTCCGCTCAGGTTCCGCTGGCGCCGCCTAAGCCGGCCTCCGGGCCGCCCTAAGGCCGGGATAAGTCAGCGAGGCTCTTCGCGCACCTCGTCGCGCGGCCCGTCGTCCCACCAGCCGTCGACCCGGCTCCGATGCGCGTCGCTCTCGAACTCGACGCGGACGCCGCTGCCCTCGTTCCCGGTGTCGACGGTGAACCCGGCGTTCGGTGTGGCCCACACGACGGTGACGGTCCCGGCGTCGAACCGCAGGGCCGCCGATCCGCCCACGAGGTTGTAGGTCCGGGTCTCGGCTGCGGCGGGCGCCGACACCGGCACCGTCGTGGTCGGCGCCGGTGAGACCGCGGCGGGCGCGGGGGTCGGTGCCGTCGTCGTGGGTGCGGCCGACGGCGTCGAGCCGACGGTCGCGATGGCGCCGCCCGGGAGCGTCGTCGACGTGCCGGGGCCGCCGGCGGGCGGCTCGGTGGCCGGCGCCGTCGAGGTCGTCGCCTCCGCCAGCGCCGCCGACACCTCCGACGCCTGCAGTGGCGCCGGGCGGTCGTCGGTGACCTGTTCGCCGACGACGCCGACGCCCTGCCAGGCGATCACGGCCGCGATGGCGGCCGCGGTGAGCCAGGCGATCCCGAACGTGACCGCGCGCCGCATCCGGCCATGATCCCGCCCGCCGCCCTAGCGCGTCGCCAAGCGGACCCTAAGGGCAGGTTAAGGAAGGCTTCCCCGAGCGCGGCGGGGCTCGCCGGGCCGACTCGCCCTCCTAGCGTGGGGCCGTGGTGTCGGTGCTGGTGATCGAGGACGACCAGCGGATCCGGGCGGCGCTCGTCCGGGGCCTGACCGCCGCCGGCCATGCCGCCCGCGGCGAGGCGTCGGCTGCGGCCGGGCTCGCGGCGGCGGTCGACTGGGCGCCCGACGTCGTCGTGCTCGACCTGGGGCTGCCCGATCTCGACGGCGGCGACGTCCTGAAGATGCTGCGTGGCGTGTCGGCCGTGCCCGTCATCGTGGCGACGGCGCGCGACGACGAGGCGGAGATCGTGCGCCTCCTCGACGCCGGGGCCGACGACTACGTCGTGAAGCCGTACACCGCGGCGCAGATCGAGGCCCGCATCCGCGCCGTGCTCCGGCGGGGAGCCGCTGGCACCGCCGGCGCCACCGGCCCGATCCGGCTCGGCGGGCTCGAGATCGACACGGCCCGCCGGTCCGCCACCCTCGACGGCGTCGCCCTCGACCTCAGCCGCCTCGAGTTCGACCTCCTGGCGCACCTGGCCCGACGCAGCCCCGAGGTCGTCAGCCGGCGCGAGCTCCTGGCCGAGGTCTGGCGCCAGCCCTACGGCGGGGCCGACAAGACCGTCGACGTGCACCTGTCGTGGCTGCGCCGCAAGCTCGGGGAGACGGCGTCGGTCCCCCGCTACCTCCACACGCTGCGAGGCGTCGGCGTGAAGCTCCAGCCGCCCGCCGGTGCGACGTGAGGCGACGCCTGCTCCTGGTCACCCTCGCCACCACCAGCCTCGTGGTGATCGCCTTCGCCATCCCGCTCGGCGCCCTGGTCCGCTCGGTCGGCCGCGACCGTGCCATCGCCGGGGCGGAACGGGACATCGCCGCCCTGTCCCCCGCCCTCGCCCTGACGACCGACCCCGGTCTGCTGACCGCGGCCGTCGAGCGGACCGCCACGGGCGCCGACGGCCGCCTCACCGTGTGGCCGCCCGACGGCTCCCAGCTCGGCGACCAGACGCCGGTCGACGCCGACTCCTTCGCCCTCGCCCGTGAGCAACAGGTGGCCTTCAGCGAGGAGCGCGGTGGCGAGCTCGTCCTGTACGCGCCCGTCGTCACCGGTACCGGCGACGTGTCGGTGCTGCGGGCCCGCCTCCCCGACGACCTCCTGCGGGCGGGCGTGACCCGCGCCTGGTTCGCGCTCGGCGGCGTGGCGGTGGTGCTCATCGCCGCGGCCGGGTTGCTCGCCGACCGCCTGGCCCGGTCCTTGACGAGCGACGCGACGGCGCTGGCCCACACGGCGCGCCAGATCGCCGGCGGCGACGGCGCAGCACGTGTCGCCGTGGGCGACACGCCCGAGCTGGCCGACGCGGCGCGCGCGCTCAACCTCCTGGCCGACCGCATCGACGAGCTCAGGGTGGCGGAGCGGGAACGGGTCGCCGACCTGTCGCACCGCCTGCGAACGCCGCTGACCGCGCTCCGGCTCGACGCCGAGGCCGCCGGTGACCCCGAGCTGGTCGAAGACGTCGACCGGCTGCAGGCGGCGGTGACCGAGCTGGTGCGCGCGGCGCGGCGCCCGCTGCACGAGAGCCCGGTCGCGGCCCACTGCGACCTGGCCGCGGTGCTGCGCGAACGGTCGGCGTTCTGGGCCGCCCTCGCCGCCGACGACGAACGCCCGTGGAGCCTCGACGTGGACGACGGCGTCACGGCCACCGTCGACCTGACCGCCGAGGAGGCCGCCGCTGCCGTCGACGCCCTCGTCGGCAACGTGTTCGCCCACACAGCCGACGGCACCGCGTACCGGCTCGGCCTGCAGGTCAGCGACGGCCTCGTCCGGGTCGAGGTCGACGACGCCGGGCCGGGGCTGCCCGATCCCGAGGCGGCGTTGCGGCGCGGCGTGACCGGCGCCGGCACCAGCGGGCTCGGCCTTGACATCGCCCGCCAGGCGGTCGAGGGGGCGAGCGGCGCCCTCAGCCTCGGGCGCTCACCGCTCGGCGGCACACGGGTGCGCCTCGAGCTCCCGATCGCCCACGGCTGACGGTCAGTCGGGGAGAGGTCGTTGGCTCTCGCCACCGACCCGTACCAGGCCGCGCTCGGCTTCGGGCGGCGCTCGAACGTCGTCCGGTCGACCTCGACGAGACCGAACCGAGGGCGGTACCCGAAGGCCCACTCGAAGTTGTCGAGCAGCGACCAGTACGTGTAGCCGCGCACGTCGATCCCGTCGGCGATGGCGGCGAGGACGCCCTCGAGGGCGGCGCGGACGTAGCGGATCCGCTGCTCGTCGTCGTAGGTGCCGATGCCGTTCTCGGTGACGAGGATCGGCACCTCGCCGCCGGTGACCTCCCACGCCCGGCGGATCGTCGCCTCGAGCGCCTGCGGCCAGAACTCGTAGCCCATGGGAAGCGTCTCCACGCCCTCCTCGGGTCCGAGCATCCCGTCGGGTCCGATCCGGTCGCGGCTGTAGGTCTGCACGCCGACGAAGTCGTCGCCCTCGGTGGCGTCGAGGAACTCGTCCTCCATCCGGTGGCGGATGCGGTCGCGTCGAGCCTCGGCGCCGGTCGCCCACGGCCTGGTAGTCGGTCATCGACAGCGTGATCCCGACCGGCACACTCGGGCGCGCTGGCGCGGATCGCCTCGACGGCCTTGCGGTGGGCGTCGCAGAAGATCCCGTTGACCTTGCGACGGAGCTCGACGTCGCGGGCGCCCGGCGGGAAGGCGCCGAGGAGGTGCCCGATGGTCGAGACGACGTTCGGCTCGTTGATCGTGCACGCCCGGCGCAGCACGGGCGCGAGCTCCTCGGCCGCCCGCCGGCAGAAGGCGGCGAAGCGGTCGGCGGTCGCGGGGTCGGTCCACCCGCCCTCGGCGGCCACCCACCGCGGCGTGGTGAAGTGGTGGAAGGTGACGACCGGGTCGAGGCCGGCGGCGAGCAGCGCCTCGCACTGGCGCCGGTAGTGGTCGACGGCGGCCGGCGACCACTCGCCCTCCTCGGGCTCGATGCGGCTCCACTCGATCGAGAACCGGTAGTCGTCGAGCCCGAGGTCGGCGCACAGGGCGACGTCCTCGGGCCAGCGGTGCCACGAGTCGCAGGCATCGCCCGACGGCTCGACGCAGCCGGATCCCTCGGTGTGCTCCCACGCCCACCAGTCGTTGTTCCAGTTCCCGCCCTCGATCTGGTGGGCGGCGGTGGCGGTCCCCCATCGGAACCCGTCGGGGAAGGCCTGAGACATGCGCCGGGAAGGTAGTGGGCCAAGATGGCGGTCGTGACCGACCTGACCTCCACCGCCTGGGATCGGGGTCCGACCGTCGACCAGGAGGCCGTCGACGCACTCGTCGCGCTGCTCGACCTGGAGCCCCTCGAGGTCAACCTGTTCCGCGGCGTCAGCCCGCCGGTGAAGCAGCAGCGCGTCTTCGGCGGGCAGGTCGCCGGGCAGGCGCTCGTCGCCGCCGCCCGCACCGTCGATCCCGAGCACGGTGTCGTGCACTCGCATGCACGCCTACTTCCTGCGCCCCGGCGACCCGTCGATCCCGATCATCTACGAGGTCGACCGCATCCGCGACGGCCGTTCCTTCACCACCCGGCGCGTCGTCGCCATCCAGCACGGCAAGGCCATCTTCAACCTGGCGGCCTCGTTCCAGAAGCAGGAGGAGGGCCTCGAGCACCAGGTTCCCGATGCCCGAGGGCGTGCCGCCGCCCGAGACCCTGCCGACGTTCCACGAGCGCTGGGCGCCGCACGCCGAGGAGCTCGGCGATCGGTACACCCGCACCCGCCCGATCGACACGCAGGGTCGACTGGAGCCCAGCCGACCGGCGCCGGCCGCTCCCCCCGCAGCAGCACGTGTGGCTGCGGGCCGTCGGGCCGGCTCCCCGACGACCCGGTCGTGCACACCTGCGTGCTCACGTACGCGTCGGACATGACCCTGCTCGACACCACGCTGCTCCCCCACGGTGGCGAGTACGACGAGGCGAAGCTGATGATGGCCAGCCTCGATCACGCCATGTGGTTCCACCGCCCGTTCCGGGCCGACGAGTGGCTGCTGTACGCGCAGGACTCGCCGTCGGCCTCGGGCTCCCGGGGCATGGCGCGCGGCCTGGTCTTCACCGCCGGCGGCGTCCTCGTCGCGTCGGTGGTGCAAGAGGGCCTCATCCGGAGGATCGGTTGACGCGCCGTCGCCGGGCCGTCGCGGCCGCGGCGGCCATCACGGCGCTCCTCGGCGCGGCCGCCTGCACGACGGTGAAGGACGAGCCGCCCGCGACCGTCGATGCCGGAGCGACCACCACGGTCGCGCCGGTGCCGGGTTCCGACCCGGCGGCGACGACGACCACGATCGGCGCCGGTCGACCTCGGGGCCGTGCAGATCGACCTCCAGGAGATCGCCGACCTCGACCAGCCCACCGCCCTCGCGGTCCGGGCCGGTGACCCCTCGCTCTACATCGCGCAGCAGGGCGGCGTCGTCCGCCGCATCGAGATCACGACCGACGAGGACGACGAGAGCCAGGAGTTCGACCTCGAGCGCACCCCCGTCCTCGACATCTCCGACGACGTCATCAACGACGGCGAGCGGGGCCTGCTCGGGCTGACGTTCTCGACCGACGGCAACCGCCTCTACGTCGCCTACACCGGCACCGACGACCGCCAGCACCTCGACGAGTACGAGATGGGCACCGACCGCGTCAGCGGCGGCTCCCGGCGCGAGCTGCTCGTCATCGACGACTTCGCCCCGAACCACAACGGCGGCCAGATCGCGTTCGGGCCCGACGGCTTCCTGTACTGGGGCATGGGCGACGGCGGCGGCTCCGGCGACCCCAGCGACAGCGGCCAGAACCCCGGCGACCTGCTCGGCTCGCATCCTGCGGATCGATCCCGACGTCGCCCCCGAGGCCAGCGACGACGGCTGCCTACTCCATCCCCGACGGCAACCCGTTCCGCGACGGCGGCGGGGCGCCCGAGGTGTGGGCCTACGGGCTCCGCAACCCGTGGCGGTTCACCTTCGACCGGGAGACCGGTGACCTCTGGATCGCCGACGTCGGCCAGGGCACCGTGGAGGAGATCGACTTCCTCCCGGCCACCGGCGGTACCGGGGCGGGACGAGGCGCCAACCTCGGCTGGTCCGACGTCGAGGGCAACGCCCCGTTCGACGCCGACGCCGCGCCCGACGGCGCCGTCGCGCCCGTCTACGCCTACGGCCACGACGGCGGCGAGTGCTCGGTCACCGGCGGCTACGTGTACCGGGGCGCGGCCATCCCCGCGCTCGTCGGCGCCTACCTGTTCGCCGACTACTGCGTGGGCGACATCCGCGGCTTCGTCCAGCGCGACGGCGAGGGCGTGGCCGAAGGGTCCCTCGGGGTGTCGGTCACGAGCCCGTCGTCCTTCGGCGAGGACACCGACGGCGAGCTCTACGTCCTGTCGCTCGCCGGGCCGGTGTACCGGATCGTGCCGGCGTGAGGGCGGCGGGGACATCGGCCCTCGCCGTCGTCGTCCTCGTGCTCGGCGCCTGCGGCGACGACGGCGGGCGCGACGGGAGCGAGGCGATCGCCGACGACCCGGTGATCGCGACGACGACCACCGCGCCGGTGGCGGAGGTGTCGACGACGGCACCGCCGGCCCCGACGACGACGGCGCCCGGTGGCCGCCTCGCTGGCGCCGGTGCTCGCCGGCGAGCCGGCCGCGAGCCGCCGAGGACCCGGCCGCGCTCGCCGCCCAGATCGTCGATGCCGAGCAGGCGATCCGCGACCCGGCGACCCCGCCCGAGGTCGTCGACGCCGCCGGCCGGCTCCAGCAGGTCGCCTACCGCCGGCTCGGCGAGCACCCGGAGTGGGACGAGGCCGTCGTCGCCGCCGTCCCCGCCGGCGCTGCCGCGACGCCGTCCGGCGCCATGCCACGGCCCGTCGGCGAGCTCCGCGCGCTCGTCACGCAGCTGACCGACACGCTGCCGGCCTGGCGGATCGTCGAGCCGCCACCCGCCGAGGAGCTGCGGGCGCACTACCACGAGGCCGAGGCCCGCTTCGGCGTGCCCGTGGGACGTGCTCGCGGCCGTCAACCTGGTCGAGACCGGGCTCGGCCGGATCGTCGGGCTGTCGACCGCGGGCGCCCTCGGGCCGATGCAGTTCATGCAGGCGACCTGGGACGCGTACGGGCTCGGCGGCGACGTCTGGGATCCCCACGACGCCATCCTCGGCGCCGCCAACTACCTGGCGGCCAACGGCGGGGGCGACGGCACCGCCGAGGGGCTCGCCAACGCGCTGCGGCACTACAACCACTCCGACCACTACGTCGCCGCGCGTGCTGGCCTACGCCGAGCTCCTCGAGCGAGGACCCGCTGGTGTTCCGGGGCTTCCACGCCTGGCAGATCGTGTACCGCACCGTCGTGGGCGACGTCGTGCTCCCGACCGGCTACGAGTCGACCGAGCGCATCCCCGTCGCCGACTGGCTGGCCGAGCACCCCCAGTAGGGAGCCGCCCTCCCCAGGCCGCTTTGGGGGCAGGCCCCGATGAGCGGGGCCACCGGCTCGTCGGACACTGCCGGCATGGAGACGACCACCGTTCCTGCCGCGCGGCGGCAGACCGAGCCGACGCGACCGCACCCTCGACGTCGCCCGAGCCGGCGCCCTCGTCGTCGTCGTGCTCTGGCACTGGGTGTTCTCGACCGTGGCGATCGACGGCAGCGGGCCGCACGTCGGCAACCCCGTCGGCGTCGTCCCCGGTCTGTGGGCCCTGACCTGGGTCGCCCAGGTCATGCCGCTGTTCTTCCTCGTCGGCGGCGCCGTGCACGCCGCCGCCCTCGAAGCCCGGGGGTCGGCCGGGTTCGTCAGCCGCCGGCTGCGGCGGCTCCTGCTGCCTGCGCTCCCGCTGCTGGCGCCGGCGGCGCTGCTGTGGTTCACCGCCACGTCGTTCGACAACCACGCCCTCGCCCGCGGCATCGTGCTGGTCGTCTCGCCGCTGTGGTTCGCGGCGACGTACTCGATCCTCGTCCTCATCGCCCCGACGGCCTGGCGGGCACAACGACGCTGGCCGGTCGGCACGCCCGTCGCCCTCGCCGCCGCCGTCGTCGCCGTCGATCTCGGACGCTTCCTCGCCGGCTGGGACCACCCGGCGTTCGTGCTGCTGTCCTTCGTCGTGATCTGGGCCGCCGTCCACCAGCTCGGCTTCGCGTGGACCTCGCTCCGCGCCGCCCGGGTGGGCACGAAGCTCGCCGTCACCGCCGCCGGCTACGCCGGCCTCGGTCTGTGCGTGACCGCGCTCGGCTACCCGGCCTCGATGGTCGGCGTCGCCGGGGCGAAGGTCTCCAACATGGGCCCGCCCGACGCCGCCGTCGTGTTCCTCGGCGTCGCCCAGCTCGGCCTGCTCGCCCTCGCCGCCGCCCCGCTGGCCCGCTTCGCCCAACGGCGGCGCCGGCTGGTCGAGGCGGCGGCGGCGTGGTCGATGACGGTGTTCGTCTGGCACCTCGCCGCCTGGGTGGCGGCTTACCTCGCCATCCGCGCCATCGGCGTCCCCGTCCCCGGCGAGATCACCGCCGACTGGTGGCTCCAGCGTCCGCTCTGGATCCTGGCCCCGGCCGCCGTCGCCATCCCCCTCTGCCGGGCCACCCGCCGCTTCGACCGCACCTGATCCGAGACGCAGCTCAGCGGAACGCCGGGACGACCTCTCGGACGAGCAGCTCGGTCGATCGCTTCGCCTCGGCCCGGTCGGCACCGAAGGACGGGCCGGTGAGCACGAACCGCTCGAGCCCGAGGGCTGGAGCTCCGCCAGCCGCCGCACGCACTCCTCCGGGCGGGCCCACGACGGCGAACCGGTCGACGAACGTCCGCCGGCATGGCGCTCGCATGCGGAGCGGTGTTCACCAGGTGCAGGTTGCTGTCGTAGCTGCGACCGACCTCGGCCACGACGGCGCGGTCCTGCTCGGCCAGGCCGGCCCCGGTCGAGCCCGGCATGGAGGAGAAGTGGGCGAACGCCGCGACACTGCCCCTGACCAGCTCGCGGGCCACGTCGCGGTCGGGATGGCAGCTCACGGTGAGGTAGGCGCCGAAGGAGACGGCATCGAGGGCGCGGCCCGCCTGGGCCATGGCGGCCCGAGCCTGGTCGAGCGCCCACGCCAGCCGCTCGGGGTCAGCGCCGACGGCCAAGGTCACCCGCTCCATCATGCGACGCGGCGAAGGCGATCACCTTCGGCCCCGAGGCGGCGACATCGACCGGCACCCGGCGCTGCGTGGCCCGGTCGAGCCAGCGCAGCCGGCTGTCGAACCCGGCGCGGTCGACGGTCCCGCCGCCCAGGTAGGTGTGCAGCTGGGTCGCCCGTTCCACGAACTCGGCGACGGGCTGGGGCTTGCGGCCGAGGTGGAACAGGGCCGTGTCGCCCCGGCCGATGCCGAGGACGAAGCGGCCGCCGGCGGCCTCCTGCACCGTCGCCGCCACCGTCGCCAGGGCGGCCGGGTCGCGGGTGGCGACGTTGCTGACGCCCGTCGCGAACTGGAGCCGGTCGGTCGCCCTGGCCGCGAGGGCGACGGCGACGAACGGATCGCCGATCAGGTTCTGCGAGTCCGTGAAGGCGACCCCGTCCCATCCGGCGGCCTCGGCCCGGCCGGCGACCGCCTCCGCCGTGCCCGTCTCGGGGATGCGCACGGTCCAGAACTCCACGGCACGACCCTTGCACAGGTCACACGATCGGGCAGCCGGAACGGCCCGATCGGACGCTCGGTGACGCTTTCGCCGGGATGCTGCACGGGTGAGGATCGGACCATGAGCGAAGAGGACGAAGGACAAGAGACCGAGGGCCAGGAGGCACCGCCGGCGCCGCCGCTGGTGATCCTGACGGGTGAGGCGGGCTTCGAGCCCAAGTTCCCCGTCGTCGGGACGCCGATCGAGTACTACTGGGACGAGATCAACGTCGGCGGGAAGCACACCGAGGACGTGTACAACGCCCGGGTCGTGTTCAAGAACGACGACCAGGTGATCGACGACATCAGCGTCGAGTGCACGCCGCTCGACACCAACGAGGCCGCGCACCGCACGACGACGCTGTCGGCGCCCTCGCGAGCGTGGCATCGGGTACTCGATCGAGCTCTGGGTCGACATCGACCACAACGAGCAGAGCACGACGACGAACTACGCCTACCACTCCGTCACCGTCGACGACGCGTAGCGGGCTGTCTCGCTCCGCCCTGTCCTGGCGCTACGACAGCTTCCAGGCGAGGTCGGGCGCGTTGGGCTGGCGCCGGTCGTCGACGTGCTTGAGGTGGTTGACGGCCCACGCGAGCACGAACACCACGGCGTCGACGACGTAGAAGAGGACCAGCCAGGCCGACACGACCGTGAACGGCACGGCGACGAAGACGACGCCGGGGATGACGACGGCGAGGAGCTTCAGGAGCGTCGCCGGGTGGCGCCCGGCCGCGCCGAGGTCGGCGAACGTCGACGCGGTCCGGACCGCGGCCCACATGAGCCAGCGGCGCGCCACCGACGTGCCGAGCTCGCGCAGGGCGCGACGGAAGATCCCGTCGGCGTCGGCCTTCGACGTGGCACCGGTGCGCCAGAGGAAGTCGTGGAGCACCGCGGCGCGTGTGTACCGCCCGTAGCGCGGGATCAGCCACACCAGGGGCCGCGGCACCGACGCGAAGTCGGTGCGCGACCCTTCCGGCACGACGAAGCACTCCTGGCGACCCTCGTAGCGGAGCGTCCGCCGCAGCTCCCAGTCCGACTCACCGACCTGCTCGACGACGAGGGCGTCGTCACCGACGAAGGGCATCTCGCCACCATGGCACTTCGCCGCCCCTCGGGGCCGACCAGGCCGCTCACTCGGGACAGCTGAGGTACGCCTCGGCCAGCCAGTCCCGCACCTGCTCGTCGACCTCGGCCGGCGTCCGCAGGTTCACCACGTGATGCAGGCGGCTGCCCGAGCCCTCGACCTTGCGGGCGATGCGCGGGTGGTCGACGCGCCGTGGCAGGGAGAACGACAGCGCCTCCCACTTGGTCATCGGCCGCAGCTCGGCGAAGGTCCACGACCGCTTCAGGAACACCCCGACCGAGACCGGTTCGATGTGGACGGGTCCGACGGCGCCGTCGAGCAGCGCCAGGACGGCCTCGACGATCGCCCGCTCGTGGGGCGGTCCCCCCGCCAGGTACTCCTCCAGCGGCATCGCCGGGGCGCACTCGTGGCCCTGGCCGGCCCGGCCGAACTGGCGCCGGCAGTCGGGGCAGGTCCAGCGAGGCACGAGGTCAGGATGCATCGAAGGGAAGGGTTCGTGCTCATGCCGCGTCGTGGTCGACCGGCGCCTCCGAGTCGGAGCGTCGAGTGCGTTTGGGGTGGCGGGGGTCCTCCGGAGGGACCTGTGTTGGTGTGCGGTGAGCGCACCAGAGCGGGCATTCGGTCGCGCCGCTGCAACGTGTCGGCTGAGCGTGCCGAAAACGATGACGCTCAGCCGACGCGATGCCCGGCTGGAGCAACGTGTCGGCTCAGCGCTGCCGGAAACGAACACGCTCAGCCGACACGTTCGATACCGATCTGCCGTTAGGGGCGGCCTTCCCTGGCCGGAACCGTCCCCTGCGTGTCGTGCTTGGTTCGTGGTCGCCTTCATCCGCCGTTTCTGCAGGTCAGCTCGCCTTTTCAGACGTTCGGCTGGCGAGCTCGACGACGGCGAGGTCGCCGGCGTCGTGGGTGGCGACGTGACGCAGGCCGGCGTCGGCGGCGAGGGCCACCAGGTCGTGCACGCCCCGTTCGCGGCCACCGAAGTAGACGAGCACCCGAAGGTCCATGGCCGTGCGTGGGGACTCGCCACCGACGCCGGTCTTCTCGATGACGAGCACCCGACCGGCGGTACCGGCGGCGTCACGGCAGCGACGCAGGATGGCGGCCGCAGCACGGTCGTCCCAGTCGTGGAGCACGGCACAGAGGACGTAGCCACCGGCGCCGGCCGGCAGGGGGTCGAAGAAGCTGCCGGCCACCGCATCGCCGCGGGCGGACAGGCCGGCGGCCGCGAGGTTCGTCCGCGCCGCGGCGGCCGTCGCCGGTTGGTCGAGCACCGTGCCGCGCAGGTCGGGGAACGCCTCGAGCAGCGCCGCCAGCAGGGTGCCGTTGCCGCCGCCGACGTCGACGACATGGCCGAGCGCACCCCAGTCGTAGGCGGCGATGACCGGGGGTGCCCACGCCGCGACGTCGACCCCCATCTGCTCGTCGTAGGACGCCGTCCGCGCCGGGTCCGCCGCCAGGTCGTCCCAGAACGGGCGCCCGAAGACCACGTCGAAGGCGGCCTCGCCGGTCATCACCGAGTGCAGCAGGTGGGCGAAGGCCAGATCGCCTCGTCCGATGGCGCTGTCGGTCGCCAGCATGCTGCGAACCCTCGACGGGTGGTCGTCACGCAGCGCCTCGCCTCGAGCGGTCAGCGCGTACCGTCCCTCGTCGTCGCGGGTGAGCACCGCAACGGTGACGAGGTGGCGCAGCAGTCGGTCGAGGGCGCCGGTGTCGGCCCCGGCCGCCTCCGCCAACCCCTCCGCCGTGCGCACCCCCGCGGCGATGTGGTCGGCGACCCGGAGGGTGGCCGCGACGCGTACCGCCATCGGCGTCACCAGGTCCGCCATGTCCCACACCGGTCCGGAGCGTAGGCAGCGACGGACACGAAGCGCCGCGGCTCGCGCTAGAACGCGACGTACGGAGCGCCGTCGCGACTCGGCACCGGCGCCCGGGGGGAGGTCGCCATGGCAACCGGCGCGATCGACGAGGCACGAGTCCCGATCCCGAGGAGCCGGGAGGACGACTACACCGCCGAGATGGCCGAGCGGCGGCGGGCGTTCGTCGCCGAGCGAACCGGCGCCGAGCTCGCCCACCTCAGCCACCACTCGATCGACCCGGCGACCCTGGCGGGGAACGTCGAGAACTTCCTCGGCGTCGCCCAGGTCCCGATCGGCCTCGCCGGCCCGCTGCGGATCAACGGCGAACACGCCGCGGCGACTTCTACGTACCGATGGCGACCACCGAGGGCACCCTCGTCGCCAGCTACAGCCGAGGGATGCGGCTGCTGACCGAGAGCGGCGGCGTGCGGACGGTCGTCACCGGGGAGTCGATGCAACGGGCGCCGGTGTTCATCCTGGCCCACGCACTGGCCGCTCGGGAGTTCGGCGCATGGGTCGACGAGCACGTCCGGGAGATCACCGAGGTGGCGGAGTCCACGACGTCGGTGGCAAGCTGCAGGACATCCGGCAGTACGCCGTCGGGCCGCTGCGCTACCTGCGGTTCAACTACACGACCGGTGACGCCGCCGGCCAGAACATGACGGGCAAGGCGACGTTGGCGGCATGCGAGTGGATCAAGGCGGCACCACCCGGATCACCCGCGAGTTCATCCTCTCCGGCAACGTCGACACCGACAAGAAGCACTCGCAGATCAACATGATCGCCACCCGCGGCCGGCGGGTCGTCGCCGAGGCCGTCGATCGACAAGCAGGCGCTGCAGTCGCATCATGGGCGTCGACACCGAGACGCTGTTCTGGGCACCGGCAGATCTCCAACGCCGGTGCCTTCTTCTCCGGGCGCGGCGAACAACGGCGCCCATGCCGCCAACGGGCTCACCGCCCTGTTCATCGCGACCGGCCAGGACGTCGCCAACGTGGCCGAGTCCCACGCCGCGATCGTCTACACGCAGCTGCTCGACAACGGCGACTACTACTGGTCGATCACGCTCCCCGCCCTGATCGTCGCCACCTACGGCGGAGGTACCGGGCTGCCGACGCAGCGGGAGTGTCTGGAGATGCTCGACTGCTACGGCAAGGGCAAGGTCGCGCAAGTTCGCCGAGATCTGCGCCGCGGTCGTGCTCGCCGGCGAGACGTCGCTGTCGAGCGCCATCATCGCCGGCGACTGGGTGTCGAGCCACGACCGGCTCGGCCGCAACCGGCCCTGAGCGGCGGGGGGAGCGAGACGCCGCCTCAGACGTCCAGCTCGAAGCGGTAGACGTTTGTCTCTCGAGGAAGACGAGAAGTGGACCTCCCGCAGTGACGCTGACGGTCAGCGGCCGCCGTCGCCGCGGTACTGCCGCACGGCCAGTGGCACTGCCATCGCGAGGAGGCCCGCTGACCACGCGATCACCTGCCCGACCCGCGGCCCGGCCGGCTCGCCGTTGACGAGTTCTCGCACGGCCTCGACCAGCACGTTGACCGGCTGGTTGCGAGCGAACACCTGGAGACGCCCGGACATCGACTCGACAGGGATCCACACACCGCTGACGTAGACGAGCGGGTGCCGGCGCGGCGATCGGCGACGCCGACGAGGTCAAACCGCTCGAGGACCTCGGCTGCACGGGCTTGTCGCTCGCGCTTGGGGAGCCCGTACAGGCCGGCAACGAGCTCGATGTTCTCCCTCCCGGACAGCAGTTCGTCGACGGCGGCTGCTTGGCCGGCGAGACCGATCAGCTGGCGCACGCGGCGCGGCTCCTCGGTCACCGACACGCCTCCGACGCGCGCCGAGCCACCGTCGGGGCGAAGGAGCGTGGCCAACACACGGACCGTGGTCGTCTTGCCTGCCCCGTTCGGGCCGAGCAACCCGACGATCTCCCCCGGGCCCACGCCGAAGGACACCCCGGCGAGCGCGGCCGTCGTCCCGAAGGACTTCGTGAGCCCGTCGACCTCGATCATCCTCGTAACCATACGCTCGTATGGTTACGATTGTCGAGGTGCCGAGGCAGGTCGATCACGAGGAGCGGCGGCGAGAGATCATCGAGGCCTTGTTCCGCGTCGCCACCCGCGACGGCCTGGCCGCGGCCAGCGTCCGTGCCGTCGCCACGGAGGCGGGCGTGCCGGCCCCCCGCGTGCAGTACTACTTCCCGACCAAGACCGAGCTGCTCGACGCCGCGATGCTGCACCTCGGCCAGCGGGTCGTTGGGCGAGGCGTGGCGCTCCAGCAGGCCGCGGGACCCGACGCGTCGCCCGAGACGCTGCTGCGCGCCGCGCTCGAAGGCTCTCGACCGATCGACGCGTCGACCCGCCATGACCTCGTGTTGTTCTTCATGTTCTTCATCGCCGCGCTCACCGACGAGTCGATGGCCGAGACGCAGCTGGTCCAGTCACAGCGGTTCATCGGCGGGTTCTTCACAGGTTGGATCCGGGAGGCGCAGGTGCGCGGCGAGGCCGACCCGAGCCTCGACCCCGAGCACGCGGCCCGCCTGATCCTGTTCGGCAACACGGGGCTGATCCTGGCTGCGCTCGCCGGCGTGCTGTCGATCGACGAGGCGGTGACCACGATCGACGACCACCTCGCCCGCGTGTTCCGCGCTCCGCCGCGCGTACGAACCGAATCAGAGCTCGAAGCGGTAGACGTTCGTGTCTCGTCGCTCGAAGCCGACCTTGCGGTAGAGGTGATTCGCCGCCTCCCGGCTCGGGCGGGAGGTCAGATCGACGGTCTTGCAGCCGAGCTGGCGCGCCCGGTCGAGCATCGCCTCGGTGAGGAGGGTGCCGAGACCCTGCCCGCCGGCGGCCTCGTCGACGATCACGTCCTCGATCCACGCCCGCAGGCCCGTCGGGATCCGGAACACGACGAGGGTGGCGACCCCGACGATCGTCCCGATGTCGTCTCGGGCGATGAACTGCGTGCTGGTCGGGAGCCCGAGCACCTCCTCGACCTCTTCCCGCGTCGGCGGCGGGCTCGACGCGGAGAGCTGGGGCACGAGGCGTTCGAGCGCGGCAGTCAGCTCCTCGGCGTCGTCCGCGGTCGCGGTCGAGACGGTCATGGGCACGGTCCGAGCGTAGGCAGCCGCCGAACGACGCGATCGCGGGATCGCCGGATTGTGACCTTCGCCCCTACCATGCCGGCCTACCGAAGGTGGAGGTTCACCAGATGACGAGCCAGGTGCCGATCGATCTCCGTGACGAACGCGTCGCCATGGACGAGGTGAGGGCGACGCTCGACACCCTCGCGTCCGACCTCAGGACGCTGTGGTCGGCGGCGCTCGACCGCGGCGAGTTCGACGAGGTGACCCGGCTCGTCGAGGTCAGCCACGCCGTGCATGTCGCGGTCATCGCGCTCGAAGAAGACCGGACCAGCGTGATCGGGGAGGACGCGACCTCGCTCTAGGCCGACGTGCGGTCGGTCCAGGAGGCGCCATCCCACCAGCGCAGGCGCGCCCGCCCGAGGGGATCGGGGTGCCATCCGGCCGGGGCCACGCCATCCGCCATCACGACGCCCTCCAGGCCGACGAGCTCCCCCTCGATCTCGGCGGCGCCGCCCGTCGCCGCGGCCCGGCCGGCGCGCCGGATGTTCGCGGCGACCTCCTGGTACGACGCGACCGATGCGTCGGCGCCCTCGAGGCACACCCGGCGCACGAGACCGGCGCGCAGCAGGAGCCGCGCGTCGTCGACCATCGCCGAGGTCCGCTGGTCGACGAGCCGCCCGTTGACGGTCGTGTGCGACGTCCACGGGAAGCCCAGCTCGATCGCCCACTGCGAGCCGCCCGCCCCGAGCAGCCGCGACAGCAGTCCGATCGGCACCTGTTCGCCGCTCCAACGGGCCAAGGCGGGGAGGGCCTGCACGAGCGCCTCGGGGTGCCGGGTCGTGCGGACGCACACGCCGTCGACCGCCACCCGCGACCACCACCGCACCCGTCCGCCGAGCAGCCAGGCCGCCGCCGTGCCGGGGATGGTGCTGAGGGCGAGGATCCCGATCGGGAAGACGAACGGGATGGTGAACCCGAGGGTGACGACGGCGAGGAAGCCACCGATCCGGGCCACCTGGATGGCCGCCACGGCGCCCAGCAGGCGCCGGCAGGTCGGGTCGGCGCCGATGGCGAGCTGGGTCGCGCACACGGCCTCGAGCTGGTCGCGGGTCAGCAGGCCCCTCGCGCCCTCGGTCACCAGCAGGACGCGCCCGTCGGAGCCGACGAACCCGGCCACGTTCGGTGCGGGGTGGGCGACCTCCCACGCCTGCGCCGGCGTCGACCCGGTGGCCAGGGCGATGCCCTCGGCGATGCCGGTGACCTCGGTGCCTGCCGGCGCGACGCCCGCCTGCGGCCACGGTGCCCGGCGGATGCCGGGCGCGCCGGCGAGGAACCAGGCGATCCCGGCGAGTGCGACGACCGCGTAGGTGACCGCGGCACCGGCGAGACCGGTGAGGACGCCGGCGACGATCGCCGGTCCCGTCGCGCCGAGCAGGGCGATGACGACCAGCCAGGTGCGGGCCCGCCGCGCCGCGACGGCGAGGAGCTCGTCGTGCACCCGGCGAGCTCTACTCGTCGGGGACGGGTTGGGGCGGCGGCGGTCCGATGTAGCGGGCCGACGGTCGGATGATCCGGTTGTCGGCGGCCTGCTCGAGGACGTTGGCGCACCAGCCGATCACGCGGCTCGACGCGAACGTCGGCGTGAAGAGCTCGCGCGGCAGGCCGCAGTGGTCCATGACCACGCCGGCGTAGAACTCGACGTTGGCGTAGAGGTTCCGGCCCGGCTTCAGCTCGGCGAGCACGTCGACGACGGTCTGCTCGACGACCTTGGCGAACTCGATCTTCTCGGCGCCGATCCGTTCGGCGACCCCGCGGAGGAACACCGACCGCGGGTCGTCGGTCTTGTAGACGCGGTGGCCGAACCCCATGATCCGTTCGCCCTTGGTGACGGCGTCGACCAGGTACGGGCGGGCGTTCTCGACGGTGCCGATGGCGTCGAGGAGGTCGAGCGCCCGCGACGGGGCGCCGCCGTGGAGCGGGCCCGACAGCGCACCGATCCCGCCGACGACGGCGGCGGCGACGTCGGCGCCGGTCGAGCAGATGACTCGGGCGGTGAACGTCGACGCGTTGAACCCGTGGTCGATCGTCGTCATCTGGTACTGCTCGACGGCGCGGCCGAGCTCGGGATCCGGTTCCTCGCCCGACATCGTCCACAGGTAGTTCTCCCCGTAGCCGAGGTCGGGGCGCGGGGCGACGGGCTCGAGGCCGGCCTTCAGCCGGTAGATCGACGTGATGAGCGTGGGCACCGCGGCGCACACCTGCAGGGCGTTGCGCCGCCGCTCGGCGTGGTCGATGTCGAGGGTGGGGCGGTACCCCTCGGCCGCGCCGAGCAGCGACACGGCGGTACGCACGCCTTCCATCACCGTCGTCGACCCGTCGGCGATGACGGGCAGCGCGGCGGTCACCACGGGCCGGGAGGCCTTGGTGCTCGTGGATCTCCTCGGAGGAACGCGTCGCGCTCGACGGGCGAGGGCAGGTGGCCCTCGAAGAGGAGGAACCACACGTCCTCGAGGCGCCGCTTGCCGGCGAGCTCGACCGCCGAGTACTGGCGGTAGTGGTAGAAGCCCTCGAGCCCGCGGACGTCGCCGACGGACGTCTCGGCGACGATCACGCCCTCGAGGCCCGGCGGCGCCTCGATCGTCGACGGGTGCACGACGGGCTGGATCGATGCGATGCGGAGCAGATCGCGGATCGACACGATCCCGACGAGCCGGTCGCCCTCGACCACCGGGATGTGGCGGTAGCCGTGGGCCCGGAGCGAGTCGTACGCCTCCTGCACGCCGAGGTCGGGTGCGACGCAGTCGGGGTCGGCTGTCATCCACTCGGCGACCTTCGACGCGCCGGGGTCGACCCCGGCCGCGCCCCAGCGCACGAGGTCGCGCTCGGTGAGGATCCCGATGGGCCGCTCGCCGTCGACGACGACGACGGATCCGACCTTGCGGTCGCGCATCCGGGTCGCGGCCTCGGCGACGGTCTCGTCGGGCAGCGCGGTGGCCACCGGCGCGCTCATCAACTCACCAACCGCCGGAACCTTCGGTACGTCATCCGCCATGGGGAGGAAAGGCTAGGTCCGCCCGTCCTGGAAATCGCGTCGCCGAGACGAGCCCTTCAGTGGTCGAAGACGACGGTGCGGTCGCCGGCGATCGACGACGCGGTCGTCGACGTGGAGGCGGACGGCGTCGGCGAGCACCCGGCGCTCGAGCTCCGCGCCTCGGCGGCGCAGCTCCTCGACGGTGTCGCGGTGGGAGACACGAGCGGTGTCCTGGGCGATGATCGGCCCGGCGTCGAGCTCGGCGGTGACGTAGTGGGCGGTGGCGCCGATCATCTTCACGCCCCGCTCGTGCGCCCGCCGGTACGGGTCGGCGCCGACGAACGCCGGCAGGAAGCTGTGGTGGATGTTGATGGCGCGCCCGGCCCAGCGCTCGCACACCTCGGCCGACAGCACCCGCATGTACCGCGCCAGGACGACGAGGTCGGCACCGGAGCCGTCGACGGCATCGACGACGGCGGCCTCGTCCTCGGCGAGCACGAACGGGACCTCCCACCGGCGGGCCAGGGGCTCGAGATCGGCGGCGCTGCCGACGACGACGCGGATGTCGACCGGCAGCGAGCCGGCCTCGGCGCGGGCGAGGAGGTCGGCGGCGCAGTGCGGGGCGCGCGACACGAGCAGCGCCGTCGGCACGCGGTGGGCCGGGATGGGCACGGATCCGGGTGCGACCGAGGTCGAGCGCGGCCGCCGCGGCTGCGCGCCGCAGCGCCTCGACGGGGTCGCCATCGCCGATGAGCTCGGCCTCGACGCGTTGGTGGAACCAGCCGTGCTCGAGGTGGCTGTCGACGTCGAGGATGTTGAGGCCGGCAGCCGTCACGGCGCCGGCGATCCCGGCGACCAGGCCGGGTCGGTCCGGGCTCGAGGTGATCAGGACCGCGGAGGGCACGACCCGCATCCTGCTCGACGGGCGCAGCACACAAAGGGTTCAGCCGATCGTGATCCGGTGTTGACCTCGTCCTCGATCGCGCTGAAACCCGGCGGTCGTACCGTCCTCGGCATGTCCCGCCTCGTCGCCTTCCTCCGGTCGCTCGGCGCCGAGGGCGCCGCCCGGAACGCCCGGGTGCTGCTCGACGAGCGCAGCCGGGAGGGCCTCGCGGTCGAGGCGCTGGCCGCCACCATGGCTCGGGCGCCGGTCGGCCCCCGGGTCACTGCGGCCGCGTAGCGCCGGCCACACCCGCGAGGCGCCGACGGCGCCCTCCGGCCGTAGCCTGTCCTCCATGGTCGACAAGGTCGAGAAGCCGGAATCGGAGTGGGCCGAGGAGCTCACCCCTGCGCAGTACGAGGTCCTGCGGCAGAAGGGCACCGAGCCGGCGTTCACCGGCAAGTTCACCCACAACAAGGCCAGCGGCATGTACGTCTGCGGCGCCTGTGGTGCGGAGCTGTTCGCCTCCGACACCAAGTACGACTCGGGGTCGGGCTGGCCCAGCTTCTACGAGCCGGCGGTGGCCGACAACGTCGAGACCCACGAGGACCTCAGCCACGGCATGCGGCGCATCGAGGTGACCTGCGCCCGGTGCGGTGGCCACCTCGGCCACGTGTTCCCCGACGGCCCGCAGCCCACGGGCGAGCGCTACTGCATCAACTCGTGCTCGCTCGCCTTCGAGCCCGCCGACGGCGGCGAGCGGGTGCCTGGGTGAGCTGTTGACCGACCACGTGCGCTGGTCGCGTCGTCCGGCGCTTCGGTCGCCGGTCCTGATCGCCGCCTTCGAGGGCTGGAACGACGCCGGCGACGGCGCCTCCGGTGCCGTGCGGACGCTGCTGGAGGCCTGGCACGCCGACCCCTTCGCCGACATCGATCCCGAGGAGTTCTACGACTTCACCGCCACGCGCCCGCTGGTGCGGTTGATCGACGGCAAGACCCGATCGATCGAATGGCCGACGAACACGTTCTCGGCGACGACGATCGAGGGGTCGGAGGTCGACGTCGTGCTGCTGCTCGGCCACGAGCCCGGCCTCAAGTGGCGGACGTTCTGCGAGCAGGTCGTCGAGGTGGTGCGCGGGGTCGACGCCCGCATGGTCGTGACCCTCGGCGCCCTCCTCGCCGAGGTGCCGCACACCCGGCCGGTGCGCGTCATCGGTACCGCGGAGGACGACGGGCTCATCCAGCGGCTGCGACTGCGCCGCTCGACCTACGAGGGCCCGACGGGCATCGTCGGGACGCTGCACGAGGCGCTTCGCCGGCGCGGCGTCCCCTCGGCGTCGCTGTGGGCGGCCGTGCCGACGTACGTGTCGGGCCCGGCGTCGCCGGCGGCGGCGCTCGCCCTCGTCCGCCGCGTGGTCGACCTCCTCGGCGTGCCGTTCGACGTCAGCGAGCTCGAGGAGGAGTCCCTCGAGTACGCCCGCCGGCTCGACGAGGTCGTCGCCGACGACGACGACCTCCGGGAGTTCCTCGCCCGCCTCGAGTCCGCCTACGACGACGACTCGCTCGAAGAGGCCAACGCCGAGGTCCCCGACCCCGGCCGTCTCATCGAGGAAGTCGAGCGCTACCTCCGCGACCAATAGCCGTCGCCGAACCGGAGGTTCGGCTCCGAACCTTGGCGGCGGCGGCCTGCGGCCGCCACGTGACGTCCTCGGCGGCGGAGCCGCCTGCGGCGATCCCTGGGGGCTCCGCCCCCAGACCCCCAGCGGCTGCGCCGCCCTTCACCTCGGTCAGATGGTCGTTCGGCTCGGAACAACTCTTGGCCACGGGCTGGGCCTGCTCGAGGATTCGTGCCAGGCGCAGGCAGATGTCGTCGCGGTGGCGGCGGGCGACGACCTGCACGCCGACCGGCAGGCCGTCGGAGGTGAGCCCGGCCGGGATCTGCGTGGCCGGGTTCCAGCACAGGTTGGCGAGCATCGTGAACGGCGTGCTCATCGCTCCGCCGGGCGGCGGGCCCGCGGCGGCGAAGGCCGGGACGGCGGTGCTCGGCAGCAGCAGCACGTCGATCTCGTCGAACAGCGCGGCGACCGACAGCTCGAACTCGTAGCGCCGGCGGTGCATCCGGCCGATCCGCTCGGCGGTGATGCCCTGCGAGGTCTCGAAGCCCTGTCGGGTGTAGGGCATCAGCTCCTCGGCCCGCGAGGGCCAGCGCTCGCCGACCCCCTCCTCCGTCCAGGACGACAGGACGCCCGAGGACGTCCACACCCGCGTGGCGTCGGCGAGGTGCACGGGCTCGTCGTCGAGGACGAGCCCGGCGGCCTCGGCCAGCGTCTCGGCGGCAGCCCGCGACAGCTCGGCGACCTCCGGGTCGACGTGCTCGACGAACCCGAGGTCGAGCGACCACCGCGCTCGGAGCCCGCCGACGTCGAGCCGCTCGATCTCCTCCTCGTAGCGGACCCCCGACGGCGGCAGCGAGAGGCGGTCGCGCTCGTCGGGCCCGGCTTGCACGTCGAGGCACCGGGCGGCGTCGGCCACGGTCGTGGCGACGACGCCGACGACGCTGGTCTGGGAGTGCATCGGACCGGGGTGGGGCACACGGCCGTGGCTCGGCTTGTGACCGACGAGGCCGCAGAAGGCGGCCGGGATCCGGATGGATCCGCCGCCGTCGCTCGCCGTCGCCAGCGGGATGATCCCGGCCGCGACCGCGGCGGCGGACCCCGACGACGACCCGCCCGGTGTGCGCTCCGGGTTCCACGGGTTGCGGGTGACGCCCCACGCCTTGGTGCGGGCGAAGTTGAGGATCCCGAACTCGGGCGCGGCCGTCTTGCCCACGGGCACGGCGCCGGCGCCCCGGAGGCGGGCGACGTCGACGTCGTCGCGCTCGGCGGGCGGGCCGCCCTTGAACCAGAGCGAGCCGTGCGAGGTCGGCATCCCGGCGCAGTCGTGCAGGTCCTTCACGCCGAGCGGGACGCCGGCCAGCGGTCCGGGGTCCTCGCCGCGGGCGACGGCGGTGTCGACCGCGGAGGCGGCGGCCCGGGCGATGCCCTCGTCGAGGTGGACGAAGGCGTTCAGGCGCTCGTTGCCGGCGGCGATCCGCTCGAGTGCCTCGTCGAGCAGCTCGGTGGCCTTGCGCTCGCCGCGACGGACCGAGTCCGCCAGCTCGACGACGGGCGGCCACGCCGGAAAGGTCTCGGTCTCCCCCATACGGCGGAAGCTAGTGGGGGCCGCGCCAGGATGGCGCGCCAGGCCGCACCGGACAGCCTCCCGAGCTTCAGCGGCCGGTGTAGGGGGCCATGCGGGCGGCGGCGTCGGGGAAGACGACGGCGAGGGCCGCCTCGAGCTCGCCGGGGGTGGCGATGCCGTGGGCGCCGACGGCGACGTAGAGCCGCAGCGCGCAGTCGACGAGGTCGAGCCCGCCGGGCACGCCGTCGCCGAGGGACGCGACCGCGTTGGCGCCCTGCACGTAGACGCCTCGGTAGTAGCTCGACTGCCGGGCCTCCCAGTACGTCATCGGGGCCGCGGCCTGGCCCTCGGCGTCGCCGGGGATGTCACGGGCGCGCGCCGCGTCGACGGCGCCCTCGTGCCGGAACTCGGCGTAGCTGGCCAGGCCCTCGTCGAGCCACGGATCGCGGCCCTGGTCGTCGCCGACGAGGCCGTAGAACCACTGGTGGGCGACCTCGTGCGGTGTCGTGCGGCCGACGGTGCCGGGGCCCTGCATCACGTGGCCGGGGAACTCGATGCCGCCGTCGAGCCCCGGCGTGATCGCCAAGGTGAACGAGTCCCAGGCGTAGGGCCCGAACCGGGTGCTGAAGTCCGCGCAGCGCGTCGAGGACAGGTCCGAGGTAGGCGTTCGGATCCTCGCCGACGCCGGCGTCGACGCCGACGGTGACCTCGGTCGGCACCGTCGCCCCCGGGAGCACCTCGGTCGCCTGGGCGACGGCGAAGTGGCCGATCGAGACGGCGAAGTCCCGGTGCGAGGACGCCCGCCACGAGCCGTCGGGCTGGCGCCGCCCCGAGGCGAGGACGTCGTAGCCGGGCGTCACGTCGAGCCGGACGGTCCAGTCGGCGGTGGCCGACGTGGCCGCCTCGGCGAAGGCGGCGGTCGCCGGTTCCCGCGCCCAGCCGACGCCCGGCTCCCAGGCCAGCATCGGCAGGAACGAGCCGAGGCGCAAGGTGTCGCCGCTGTGGCTGATGCGGTCGCTGGCGCTCCCGGACAGCTGGAGCCGGAACGGGATCCGCAGGGTGACCGTGTCGCCGGCCGCGAGGTGGGGGACGGCGATCTCGAGGGTCGTGGCATCGACGAGCGTCGACGGGAGCGGGCCGCCGGAAGCCGCGTCGATCACCTCACCGGTCGTGAGGTGGCCGGCCGGGCGCGGCCCGTTCGGCCAGAGGCGGAAGACGACGACGTCGGTCGGGAGGTCCGGCGTGAACCGCGTCGTGAGCGTGCCGTCGACGACGCCGCCCGGGACGTCGATGCTCGCCACCAGCGTCGTGCACGGGCCGCTTCGGGTCGGGCTCGGCGCGGGCGTCGGCGTCGCCGGGCACACCCCCGGCGACGGCGGCGGCAGCGTCGGGGCCGTCACCGGTGGCGCCGTCGTGGTCGTGGCTCGTCGGCGGCGCCGTCGTCGGTGTGGCCGGCGCCGTCGTGGTCGTCGGCGCCGCCTCCGGCACGGTCGGGTCCTGCCCGCTGCCGCATGCCGCCACCAAGCCGGCGGCGACGACGACAGCAGCGAGTCGGCTCACCGCTCCATCGTCGCAGCCCCCACGCTGCGCCCCGGCCGTGGCGGAGCTCGTTCAGGGCTGCGCAGCGCGGTGCGCCGGACCCCGACCTGTGTGTGGCGGATCTCCGAGGAGCTCGTGGTCGCCCTCGACACCGCGCTTCGGCGAGCCCGTCGACGCCTACGTCAACGGGTCGCAGGTCTGGCTGCGCGACGACGGCCCCGGCGGCATGACCTTCGAGTGGCGGCTCCATCCCGTCCCCGGCTACCGCAAGCCCGACGGCGTCGCCACCGACGAGGTGTTCCCGGCGGTGGCCCTCGCCCTCGCGACGGGCGCCACGCCGCCGGCCCCGCCCGAGACGCTGTGGGAGGGGCTCGAGGCGTTCCCGATCGACGCCGACGCGCGAGCTCGAGCCCGCCGTGCTCGCCGCCGCGTGCACCGAGGCGCTCGGGATCGCCCCCGACGCCACCGGCCTCGTCGACCACGACGCGATCGGCGACGCGTGGGAGAAGGCCGAGGGCGATCACTCGATCATCGAGGCGCTGTTCGAGCAGCTCGGCACCTGACCCGACGGCTACTCCCTCCAGGGGCGCTTCCGCGGCGGGTCGAAGTGGACGTCGACCTCCTCGCCGCGCAGGGCGGCGAAGGCCAGGGCGGTCCAGAAGCCGGCGCCGGCGAGGGGCCACGGCAGGTTGTCCTCGGCGAACCAGCCCACGGCCGCGCACTCGAGCGGGTGGCGGCGGAGCTCGCCGCCGGTGGCGCGCGCAGTGGAACACCAGCAGGTACATCGGGACGCGGGTGAAGCCGAGGCGCAGGCCGTCGAGCACGGCGATCAGGCGGACCGGCTCGCACTCGATGCCCGTCTCCTCGTGCACCTCCTTCACCACGACCTCCGACGCCGAGTAGCCGACGTCGGCCCAGCCCGTCGGGTAGAGCCACACGCCCGAGTCGGCCCGCTGCACGAGCAGGATCTCGCCGTCGTCGTTGCCGACGACGGCGGCGACGGCGACCTTCGGCGTGACGTAGCCGGCGACGCCCTCGCCGACCTGGCGCAGCCACTCGTCGACGACGTCGCCGGCGTCGAGGTCGAGCCCGGCGGCCACGCGGATGTCGGCGGCGACCGCGAGCACCTCCTCGAAGCGCTCCTGCTCGTAGAGGCTCTCGGTGAAGCCGAGCCCGGTGCGGGCGATGCCGGCCAGCGCCTCGCTCCAGCGCAGCAGGTCGGCCTGCGTGACCGTGTCGTCCGGCGTCGGGCGCTCCTCGTCGTCCCCTGCCGGCACGGGCGCCGACCCTATCGGCCCTACCCGAGGCCGCTCCGCGCCGCGTGCAGGACCGCCCGCTCGATCTCGGCGAGCAGGTCGCTCGTCGGTGATCTTCCCGCCGGCGGCGTCGCGGACGTAGAACGCGTCGACGACCTGCGGGCCGACCGTGGTCACGAGCGCCTTGCGGATGTCGAGGTCGAGCTCGGCGAGGGCCCGGGTGATGCGGTGGAGCAGGCCGACCGAGTCGGCGGCCTGCACGTCGACGACCGTGGCCGACTCCGACGCGCGGTTGTCGAACGACGACCCCGGTCCGCACCGGCGTCGCCGCCGCGGCCCGCCGCCCGCCGTAGGTCCGGGCCCGGTCGTCGAGGCGGGCGGTGAGGGCGAGCCGCCCGGCGAAGGCCCGCTCGAGGTCGACCTTCACGCGCTCCCAGGGCACGACCGGCCCGAAGCTGGACTCGACCTTGAACCGCGCCAGGGCCATGCCGTCGTCGGAGGACCAGGCGTTGGCGGCGAGCACGTCGAGGCCGTGCAGGGCGAGGACCCCGGCCACCTTCGAGAACACGCCGGGCCGGTCGGCGGTGACGACCGTCAGCGTGTCGTCGCGGCCGTCGAGGATCTGCTCGCCCGCCGCCATGCGGGCCAGGTGGTCGGCCGACGGGAACTCGTCGCGGCGGCACGTCCTCGCAGACGTCCGCCGGCGAGGACGTGGGCGGTCCGGTCGACGAGCTCGGCGACGAGGCCCGCCTTCCAGCCGCCCCACGCCGCCGGCCCGGTCGCCAGCGAGTCGGCCTCGGTGAGGGCGGCGAGCAGCTCGAGGGTGGTCTGGTCGCCGACGGCCTTGGCGACGAGGTCGATCGTGCCGGGTCGTCGAGGTCGCGCCGGGTGGCGACGTCGGGCAGCAGCAGGTGGTGCTCGACCAGGGTCACGAGGGTGTCGACGTCGCGCGGCGGCGAACCCCATGCGGGCGCCGATGCGCCCGGACGAGCTCCATGCCGACGACGGTGTGGTCGCCGGGACAGCCCTTGCCGATGTCGTGCAGCAGCGTGCCGACCACGAGCAGGTCGGGCCGCTGCACGCGTCCGGCGAGCGCGGCGGCGCCGACGGCCGCCTCGACGAGGTGCCGGTCGACGGTGAAGCGGTGGTAGGCGTTGCGCTGCGGGCGGCTCCGGGTCGGCTCCCACTCGGGCAGGACCCGCACCCACAGGCCCTTCTGGTCGAGCGCCTCGATGACGCGGACCGCAGGCGGCCCGGCGAGCAGCAGCTCGGCCAGTCGGGTGTCGCGCCTCGGCGGGCCACGGGTCGGGCAGGGCCGGCGCCTCGGCGGCGAGCCGCTCGAGCGAGCCGCGGTCGATCGTCGTCGCGCCGGTCGCCGCCAGCGCCGCCGCCCGCAGGACGAGCGCGGGATCCTCGCCCGGGTCGGCGTCGGGCGCGACGTGCACCTCGCCGTCGCGGAGCACGAGACCCTCGGCCAGCGGGCCGGTCGCGGCGCGACGAGCCGGCCGACGGGCCCGCGCAGCACCGAGCTGATGCGCCGCCAGGTGTCGTCGGACGTCCACGCGATCGTCCGCGCCGCGGTGGCGAGCGCCGTGCATGAGCGCGTCGGCGTCGGCGAAGCCGAGGGCGGCGGCGACGCCGTCCTGCTCCTGGAGCAGCAGCACGTCGCCGGCCCGCCCGGTGCGCCGGTGCAGCTCGACCCGGGCGTCGAGCAGCGTCGCGTAGGACGGCGTCGAGCGGCGCCGCGTCGCCGTCGAAGAGCAGGGCCTGGCGCGCCTGCGCCCAGCCGAGGGCGTGGACGTCGCGCAGCCCGCCCCGGCCCTCCTTGAGGTCGGGCTCGAGCAGGAACGCCACCTCGCCGGCGCGCTGGTGCCGCTCCTCGACGGAGCGGGCCAGCTCGCCGAGCCAGCGCTTGCTCCGCTTCTGCCAGCGCTCGACGGGCGTCGCCGGACAGCCGGGCGGTGAGCTCGGCGTCGCCGGCGACGTGGCGGGCCGAGAGCAGCGACGTGGCGGTGTCGAGGTCGTCCTCGGCGAGGGCCAGCGCCTCCTTCGGCGTGCGCACGGCGTGGCCGAGCTTCAGGCCCTCGTCCCAGATCGGGTACCAGATCCGCTCGGCGAGCTGCGGCGACGTCGGGCCGGCCGCGTGGAGCGAGCAGGACGTCGATGTCGGACTGCGGGGCGAGCTCGGCCCGCCCGTAGCCGCCGACGGCGACGAGGGCGACGCCGTGCGCCGCGGGGCTCCCGGCCGCCCGGCGAGCAGGAGCAGGCGCAGCCAGTCGTCGATCAGCTCCGAGTAGGCGTGGCACCAGGCGCGGCCCGACGAGCGTCTGTGTCGTCGAGCAGCGCCTGGCGCGCGTCCTTCATGCGCGTCCGAAGTCTAGATGGCGTCGGCGTCGAGCTCGCCGGTGCGGATGCGCACGACGCCGTCGACCTCGGTGATCCAGATCTTGCCGTCGCCGATCTTGCCGGTCCGGGCGGCCTCGGCGATGACGCCCGACGATCCGCTCGGCGTCGGCCGTCGTCGACGAGCACCTCGATCCGGACCTTGGGCACGAAGTCGACGGTGTACTCCGCGCCCCGGTACACCTCGGTGTGGCCGGCTGGCGGCCGAAGCCCTGGACCTCGGTGACGGTCATGCCCTGGACGCCGGCGCCCTTGAGCGCCTCCTTCACGTCGTCGAGCTTGAACGGCTTGATGATGGCGGTGATGAGCTTCATCTGCGTCTCGTCTCCGTTCAGGCCGCGTACGCGGTCTCGGCGTGCTGGGACAGGTCGAGGCCGGTGTCCTCGGCGTCCTCGTCGACCCGCAGGCCGATGACGAGGTCGACGACCTTGGCGATGATGAAGGTCACGACGCCGAGAACAGCAGCGTGGCGCCGACGGCGACGAGCTGGTCGACGAGCAGGTCGGTCCCGCCGCCGAAGAAGACGCCGTCGAAGCCGAGCGCGGTTGACTGCGTGTCGGCGAAGAAGCCGAGCAGCAGCGAGCCGATGATGCCGCCGACGAGGTGGACGGCGATGACGTCGAGGCTGTCGTCGAGCTTCAGCGCCTGCTTGATGCTGATGGCGAGGAAGCAGACGACGCCGGCGATGACGCCGATGACGATCGGCGCCATGCCGCCGACGAAGCCGGCGCACGGCGTGATGGCGACGAGGCCGGCGACGGCGCCCGAGGCGGCGCCGAGGGTCGTGGCGTGCCCGTCCTTGATCCGCTCGACGAGCAGCCAGCCGAGCATGGCGGCCGCGGCCGCGAGGTTGGTGTTGACGAGCGCCTGGGCGGCCAGGCCGTTGGCGGCAGCGGCCGAGCCGGCGTTGAAGCCGAACCAGCCGAACCACAGGATGCCGGTGCCGATCAGCGTCAGCGGCAGGTTGTGCGGCGGCATCGGCTGTGTCGGGGTAGCCCCGGCGCTTGCCGATGACGGCGACGAGCACGAGGGCGGCGATGCCGGCGTTGATGTGGATGGCGGTGCCGCCGGCGAAGTCGAGCGCGCCCCGCTTGAACAGCCAGCCCGTCGGGCTGAACACCCAGTGGGCGACGCGGCGAGTACACGAGCACCGACCACAGGCCGAGGAACACGCGCGTAGGACTTGAACTTCAGCCGGTCGGCGGTCGCGCCGGTGATCAGGGCCGGGCGTGATGATGGCGAACATCATCTGGAAGGCGAAGAACACGAGCGGCGGGATCGTCGAGCGAAGCTCGAGCCCGGGCAGCTCGTTCAGCGAGCTGCACCGTCGGCGTCGACTGAGGTGCGAGGTCCTTCATGAAGGCGAAGTCGAAGTTGCCGATGAACCCGCCGCCGTCGCCGAAGGCGAGCGAGAAGCCGACGACGGCCCACAGCACGCTGATCAGGCCCATGGAGAAGAAGTTCTGCATCAGCATGCCGAGCACGTTCTTGCCCCGGACCATGCCGCCGTAGAAGAACGCCAGGCCCGGCGTCATGAACAGCACGAGCGCGTTGCGGACACGAGCACCCAGGCGGTGTCGCCGGTGTCGATCTCGTACACGTGAGCTTCCTTCCATCGTTCGGTGTCAGGTCGGCGACAGATCTGACGACGACGCGGTTTCCCGACCGTTCCCGCGTTGTTTCCGGCCGTGTGAACGCGACGTCGTCAGCGGCTGCGTGTCGAGCCAGACGGCTCAGAGCGCTGAGCAGCTCGCGGGCGGCGACGGCGACCGGGTCCCACAGCGGGCTGAACGGCGGGGCGTAGGCCAGGTCGGCGTCGACGAGGTCCTGGGCGGTGAACCCGGCGTGGAGGGCGACGGCGACCACGTCGATGCGCTTGGCCGCGCCCTCCGTCGCCCACGATCTGGCCGCCGAGCAGCCGGCCCGATGCCGCGCTCGGCGAGCAGCTTCACGCGCGATCGGCTTGGCGCCCGGGGAAGTAGCCGGCGCTGCGTCGTCGACTCGATGGTCGCGGCGACGAAGCCGAAGCCCGGCCGCCTCGGCACTCGTGCTCGGTGAGGCCGGTGCGGGCGACCTCGGTCGAGCAGACCTTGGTGACGGCGGTGCCGACGACGCCGGGGAACGTGGCGTAGCCGCCGCCGAGGTTGATGCCGGCGACCCGGCCCTGCTTGTTGGCGACGGTGCCGAGCGCGACGTGCACGTGCCGGCGCGACACGAGGTGGAACGACTCGCAGCAGTCGCCGGCCGCCCACACGGCCTCGTGGCTCGGTGCGCTGGCGCCGGTCGACCCTGATGGCGTTCCGGGCGCCGGTCTCGATGCCGGCGTCGGCGGCGAGCTCGCTGTTCGGGCACGACGCCGAGGCCGAGCACGACGAGGTCGGCGACCGATCGGGCCGGCGGTGGTGTGCACGACCCGGGCTCGAAGCCGTGACCTCGCACGCCGGTCCGCAGGTCGATCCCGAAGCGCCGCATGGCGCCTCGACCCGGCCGGCCATGTCGGGGTCGAGGGTGCCGCATCACCGTGCGGGTTCGCCTCGACGAGGGTGACCTTGGCGCCGCGGAGCACGAACGCCTCGGCCATCTCGAGGCCGATGTAGCCGCCCCCGACCACGACGACCCGGCGGCAGTCGGTGTCGCGGGCGTGGGCGAGGAGGTCGCTCGGCGTCGTCGAGGGTCTGCACGCCGTGCACGAACGGGAGGTCGATGCCGGGGAGGTCGGGTCGGAGCGGGCGGGCACCGGTGCCGATGTGGAGGCGGTCGAAGCCGAGGCTAGATGTGCGCGTCGGTGCTCGTGGTTGCGGACCTCGACCTTGCCGGCGTCGAGGTCGATGCCGATGGCCTCGTGGCGCAGCCGCACGTCGATGCGGGAGTCGTCGCGGAACTGCTGCGGCGTGCGCGACGACGAGGGCGTCGACACCGCCCTCGACGACGCCGCCGACGAGGTACGGGATGCCGCACGCGGAGTAGCTCGTCCACGTGCCCTGCTCGAGGGCGACGATCTCGAGGTCGGGTCGCGCCGGCGGGCGTTGGTGGCCGCCGCCATCCCGCCGGCGTCACCGCCGATGACCACGAGCCTGCCGGGGCATCCTGCAAACTTCGTCCACCGTGAGGATCACGCACAAGGCCGACTACGCGGTCCGCGCCATGACCGCGCTCGCCGCGGCCGAGCGCCGAGCGCCCGGCGTACGCCGGTGAAGCGCGAGCTCCTGGCCGACGCGCGAGTCGATCCCCCCGGCGTTCCTCGACGACATCCTGCGGTCGCTGCGCAACGGCGGGCTGGCCCACTCAGCCAGCGAGGCGCCGAGGGGGGCTGGCGGCTGGCCCGGCCGGCCGAGGAGATCACCGTCGCCGAGGTCATCCGGGCCGTCGAGGGCCCCCTGGCTGCGGTGCGGGGCATCCGCCCCCACGAGCTGCCCGACGACGGCGTGGCCGAGCCGTTCGTGCGGCTGTGGGTGGCGACCCGGGTGGCGCTGCGCTCGGTGCTCGACGCCGTCACCTCGCCGACCTCGCCGCCAACCGCCTCCCCGAGCCCGTCGAGAAGCTCCTGGCCGACCCCGACGCCTGGTCGGCGCGGTAGCCCGTACTGGTCGTTCAATCAGGTGCGAAAATCGAAGGTCGGGCCGTCGACGACGGGGCTGGCGGCGTCGTCGACGTCGGCGACCTCGCGGTAGCGGGCGGTGGCAGCATCGGGCGTGAAGTCGACGCGGAGCCAGCCGCGGACGTCCTTGGCGTGATGGACGTTGGGGACGAGCGACGGCAGCTGGGCGACGAACGGACCGAGGCTCCCCGACCCCCGACGAGATCGACGGGCACACCAGCTCGGGGATCGGGGGCGACCCTGGGGCCTCGAGCACGACCTCGACGTGGACGTCACCGGCCAGCGCCATCGGCGCCGCGTCACCCGAACGGAGGGCGGCGGCCAGCTCGTCGCGCTCGGCGGCGAACCCGTCCCAGGCATCCGGGTTGGTCGTCTCCCCCGACGGCGACGGGGCTGAAGATCACCGAGCCGGCGAGCACGGTCCACGCCGCCGCGGCACCGGCGATCCGCTCCAGCGCCCACGCCTTCTGCTCCGCTCCCAGCATCGTCTCGCCCGGCACCCGGTACTGGCGGCAGTCGAGGACGACGACCTCGGCCGTCGATCCCCACGTCAGCGACCGGTGCACGGCGAGCGATGCGCCCTCCGGGGCCGGCAGTCGAGTCGGCTGGTGCTCCCACCACGCCTGGTACCCGGCCGCCCTGCGGTCCTCGGACTCGCTGGTGCCGGCGTAGTTGTTCGCCACCTCGTGGTCGTCCCACGTGACGACCCACGGATGGGCGGCGGCGCACGACATCAGATCGGGGTCGGAGCGGGCCGCCTCGTAGCGCGATGCGGTAGCTCGGCCAGCTCGACGGCGGGCGTCGCCGCGCCTCCCGGCAGGGGCCGCACGTCGCCGCCGACGGACTCGTACACGAAGTCGCCGAGGAACAGGACGACGTCGACGTCGGCCGCGGCGAGGTCGCGGTGGGCGGCGAAGTATCCGTCGCCGTAGCGCTGGCACGAGGCCACGGCGAGCCGGAGCGTCGTCGCCTCGTCCGGCGGCGGCGCGGTGCGCGTCGACCCGACGGGCGAGCTGCCGGCGTCGGTGAGGAACCGGTAGCGGTACCGGCTCCCCGGGTCGAGGCCGTCCGCCACGACGTGCACCGAGTGCCCGAAGGCCGCATCGGCGACCGTGTCGCCAGTCGGCGACGATCTCGGCGAAGGACTCGTCGCGTCGCCACCTCCCACCGGACGGCCACGTCGTCCTCGAGCACGACGTCCGAGCAGCCGGGTCCACAGGGCCACCGACGTCGCGTCGGGATCGCCGGAGGCGACGCCCAGCGTGAACCGGTCGTCGAGCGGCGGCGGGCCGGTCGTGGGCGTCGCCGTCGTCCCGGTGTCGCCGGTCGTCCCGGCGTCGCCCGTCGTTCCGGTGCCGGCCGTCCCGCCCTCGGCGTCGTCGGAGCCCGAGCAGCCGGCGACGGCGGCGGCCGCCGCCAGACCGGCGAGGAACTCGCGGCGGCTGACCGTCACGTGATCGCCGCCGGGGACGTCGGCGAAGAAGGCGCTGCGGGCCAGGACGCGATCGCAGCCGGCGGCGCGGGCGGCGGCGAGCAGGTCGCGCTCGGTGTGGCGGCCGTAGCCGACGATGCGCGCCGTCGAGCCGGCCGCCCGCAGCGCCGCGGACGCCGTCGAGGGCGTCGGGCCGCGACAGATCCACGACCACCACGGTCGCCGATGCGTCGAGGGCCGACGCCCGGCGGACGAACGTCGTGCCGTCGGGGAACTTCGAACGGTCGACCAGGTCGACCACGTAGGCGCTCACGGTGCTCGCGGTGCTCATCGCTTGCCCTCCCGGCGGCGGCGGGCGAGGACGACGTGGGCCTTCGCCGCACCCCAGACGATGCCCGGCTCCTGGAGGCTCGGGTCGAGGTCCGACCACGTCGCCGGGGCCAGGTCGTAGACGTCCGCCGGGAAGGCCCGCTCCTCGAACGCGCCCCGCACGACCGGTGGGACCCCGGCCGCCGCCAGCACCTGGGTCGGGTAACGCACGGCCAACCGGAGCACGGCCAGCGGGTTGGTGCGCTGCTCGTCGACGTCGGTCGCCAGCAGCGCCCGCACCTCGGCTCCCGACCTCCTGGGCTGCTCGTCGTCCGGCGGCGACGGCCGCCGCGGCCACGGCGGGGTCGACCGTCGCCGCGGTGGGCGCCCGCGAGCCGCGTCACGCAGCGCTCGACCCAGCCCGGCAGGGCGGCTTCGACGGCATCGGCCAGGGCCGCCGCCACGGCGCCGAGGGCGGCGGCATCGCGGGATCGTCCTGCTCGTCCCGCTTGTCGTCGAGGGCCACGCCCGACATGCTCCCAGCTCGATGGACCCCGTTCGGATCGAGCCCGGCCCGGGCCAGGAATCGGTGTGGGACTACCCGCGGCCGCCGCGCGCTCGAGCCGAACACCCGCCACCTCCGCGTCGAGCTGGCCGGCACCCTCGTCGCCGAGACGGTCCGCGGCTGGCGGGTCTGCGAGACGAGCCAGCCGCCCGCCTACTACTTCCCGCCCGACGACGTCAGGCTCGAGCTGCTCGAGGGATCGCTGCACCACACGTTCTGCGAGTGGAAGGGGCAGGCGTCCTACCGGAGCGTGCGGGTCGGCGACCGCGTCGTCGCCGACGCCGCCTGGGTGTACGAGCGGCCGGTCGAGCGCTTCGCCTCGATCCAGGACCACCTCGCCTTCTACGCCGCAGCGCCTCGACTGCTCGATCGACGGCGAGCCCGTGACCGGCAACGACGGCACGTTCTACGGCGGCTGGATCTCGTCGTCCGTCGTCGGGCCGTTCAAGGGCGGGGCGGGCACCGCCACCTGGTGAGCCGCGACCGTGAGGATCCGGGCCGTCTCGGTCTTCGAAGGGGTCGTGTACCACTGCTGGTGCGCCGACCCCTCGGCGCCGTGCCGGCCCACGCTCGAGGTCGAGGCGATCCTCCGCCCGGGCGACGCCGACGCCGACGCCGGGCCGCTGCTGCTGACCGATCGCCGACTACGCCACCCTCGCCGGCGGGATCGACGTCGTCCGTCCGTGCCTCGACCGGCTGCGTGACCGCGGCCGGATCGTCGAGCGCCAAGGCATCGATCACGTCGCCTTCCCGACCTGGACCGCGGTCGCCGACACGACCCCCCCTGGTGCCCAGCCGCCCGCCTAGAGGTCGTCGTTGAGGTTGCCCGAGCGGAGGCCCTCGAGGTCGAGGGTCACCCGCCGGTACCCGGCGTCCTGCACCGCGGCCACGACCGCCTCCCGCGGCGGCGATCAGCCGGTCGAGGTCGGCGACCGGCACCTCGATCCGGGCCGTGTCGCCGCCGTGGCGCACTCGCAGCTCGCGGAAGCCGAGGGCGCGCACCGCCGCCTCGGCCCGCTCGACCCGGCTCAGGAGCGGCGACGTCGACGGCCGTGCCGTAGGGAACCCGCGACGCCAGGCACGGCGCCGCCGGCTTGTCCCAGGTCCGCAGCCCGAGCCGCCGCGACGCCGCCCGGACGTCGGCCTTGGTGAAGCCGGCGTCGACGAGCGGGAACACGGCGCCCCGACCGGCGGCGGCCGACCTGACCGGGCCGGTGGTCGCCGAGGTCGTCGAGGTTGACGCCGAGGGCGACCGCCGCCGACGGGGCGAGGTCGGCCGCCACCGGGCTCCAGGGCGTCCATGAGCGCGTCCTTGCACCAGAAGCACCGGTCGCCGTCGTTGGCGCGGTAGGCCGCGTTCTCCATCTCCACCGGTCTCGACCTCGAGGTGGCGGAAGCCACGCTCGGCCGCGAACGCGGCGGCGTCGGCCCGCTCGGCGGCGGCCAGCGACGGCGAGACGGCGGTCACGGCCACCATGCGGTCGCGCAGCGCCTGGTGGGCGACGACGGCGAGGAAGGCCGAATCGGCGCCGCCGGAGTAGGCGACGACGAGGCCGTCGTACTCGCGGATCCGGCCCCGGAGCACGTCGAGGTTGGCGCGACCGGGCGTCACGCACGTCGACGACCTCGAGGCGGATGCGCTTGTTGCCCTTGCCCTTCGACTCGGTCTTCACGACCTTGGATGCGCCCGACCTCGCCGGTCGAGCGCACGTGGGTCCCGCCGTCGGCCTGCTTGTCGAGGCCGACGATGTCGACGACCCGGATCTCGGTGACCGATTCGGGGATCAGCGACACCTTCGTGCGGATGAGGTCCTCGTCGAGCACGGCCTCCGCCCGCGGCAGGAACGTCACCTCGATCGGTCGGTCGGCGGCGAGCTCGGCGTTCACGAGCTCCTCGACGCGGGCGCCGAAGCCCTCGGGCGTCGGGTCGAGCTCGAAGTCCATGCGGGCCGAGAGCGGCTCCATGTTCCCGCCGGTGACCGGCACCCGCCACTCCTGCCAGATCACCCCGCACAGCACGTGCAGCGCGGTGTGGGTGCGCATGAGGGCGTGCCGGCGATCCCAGTCGATCTCGCCCTGCGACGGCGTCGCCGACCGCCGGCAGCGCCCCGTCGCCGAGGGTGTGCCAGACGAGGTCGCCCTCCTTGCGCACGTCGAGGACGGCGAGCGCCGGCCAGGGTGCCGGTGTCGTGGGGCTGGCCGCCGCCGGTGGCGTAGAAGGCGGTGCGGTCGAGCGCCACCCGCCGACCGTCGGCGTCGACGTCCGACGACAATCGGCGTCGAAAGCTCCGCAATTGGGCGTCTCGGAGGAACAGCAGATCGGTACGCCATCGACGGCCGACATTGTGCTCCCTGCACAGCGCCGTGGCACCTGCTCGGGTTAGTGTCCCGCCCTTCACATCCGTGATTTGGGAGGCGATGGGCATATGAGGAAACGACGCCTGGTCCGAGCGGCGTCCGTGTTCGCTGGTCTTGCGCTCGTTCTCGCCGCGTGCGGCGACGACGACGACGACGGCCACGACCGACACGACCGCCGCCGGCGGACGAGACCACCACCACCGGAGGCGGAGGCGGCGGAGGCGGCGGCGAGCTCGAGGGCGCGAAGGGCACGACCCCGGCGCCGGAGACGACCGACGCCGTCACGGCGTTCCGGGCCCGGATGGACGAGTCCGACCCGAACCTCGAGGACTACAGCTACGGCCCCGAGTCCTACGACTCGATCGTCATCATCGCCCTGGCCGCAACCGCCGCCGGCGACGACGGCAGCGCCCACGCCAGCGAGATCGTCAACGTGACGAAGGGCGGCGAGAAGTGCACGACCTACGCCGACTGCGTGGCACTGCTCGCAGCCGGCACCGACATCGACTACGACGGCGCCTCCGGTGCGACCGACATGTCGGGCAACGGCGAGCCGCTCATCGGTTCGTACTCGATCCTGAGCTACGGCCCCGACAACCGGATCGACGAGAGCCTCACGGAGTTCCGCACGGCCGAGGCGAGTCGAGGAATTCCAGGCCATGCCGAATGATCCGGTGACCGTCGAGCGGGCCGGCGACGGCGTGCTCACGATCGGCACCCTGCTGCCGGAGACGGGCAACCTCGCCTTCCTCGGCCCACCCGAGATCGCCGGTGTGCACCTGGCGATCGAGGACATCAACGCCGCCGGTGGCTTCAACGGCCAGCCCGTGGTGCTCGTCGAAGGCGACTCCGGTGACACGACGACCGACACCGCGGTGCAGACCGTCACCCGTGAGCTGGCCCAGGGCGCCGACGCCATCGTCGGCGCGGCGTCCTCGAGCGTGTCGGCGAGCGTGATCGACCAGATCACCGAGGCCGGCGTCACGCAGTTCTCGCCGGCGAACACCTCGAAGCAGTTCTCGGACTACCCCGACGAAGGCCTGTACTTCCGTCTCGGCCCGTCCGACATCCTGCAGGGCCAGGTGCTGGCCGAGGTCGTCGCCGACGACGGCAACGGGACCGTGGTCATCCTGAACTTCGACGACGACTACGGCAACGGCCTCGCCGAGGACTTCGCCGCGTCGTTCACCGAGTCAGGTGGTGAGGTGCTCGACACGATCACCTACGACCCGCAGGCACAGACCTTCGACGCTGAGGTCGGCCAAGCGGCTGCCACCGACGCCGATGCTCTGGCCCTCATCGGGTTCGAGGAGAGCAGCCGGGTGCTGGCCGCCCTCGTCGAGCAGGGCTTCGGTCCGAATGATGTCCCGACGTACCTCGTCGACGGCAACATCGGCAACGCCCTGGGCGAGCGCTTCGACAGCGGCGAATAGCACGATCCGAGTCGGGACGGGGGCGGCCGAGCGGCCGCCCCCGTTTCGCGTGCCTACGGCCTTGGCGAGGGTGCCGAGGTAGAGCTCGATGACCTTCGGGTCGTGCATGAGCTCCATGCCGCTGCCGGTGTAGGCGTTGCGGCCCTGGTCGAGCACGTAGCCCCGGTGGCAGATCTGCAGGCACCGGCGGGCGTTCTGCTCGACCATGACGATCGAGACGCCCGTGTCGTTGATCTGCCGGCACCGGATGAAGACCTCGTCCTGGTACGCCGGCGAGAGCCCGGCGGACGGCTCGTCGAGCAGCAGCACCGAGGGCCGCATCATCAGCGCCCGCCCCATCGCCACCATCTGGCGCTCACCGCCGGAGAGCGAACCCGCCCGCTGCTTGCGCCGGGCGCCGAGCATCGGGAAGAGCCCGCACACCTCCTCGAAGCGCTCGCCGAACTCACCGGGCTGCTGGTAGGCCCCCATCTGGAGGTTCTCCTCGACGGTCAGCCGGGGGAACACGTTGTTGGTTCTGCGGCACGTACCCGAGGCCCATGGCCACCAGCGCATGCGCCTTCGTGCCGGTGATGTCGAGCCCGCGGAGCTTGACGGCGCCGGAGCGAACCGGCACCAGCCCGAACAGCGCCTTGATCAGCGTCGACTTGCCGGCGCCGTTCGGGCCGATGATGCCGACCAGCTCGCCCTTGAACAGGTCGAGGGCGCAGCCGTTGAGGATGTTCACCTCGGGCACGTAGCCGGCGACGATCGCCGTCGCCTCCAGGAGCGGGCCGTCCCAGGTGTCCTCGGCGAGGGGCTCGAGCTCGAGGTCGGGATCAGCCATCGGTGCTCGCCGCCTCCTCCGCCGACTGCGCCTGCTGTTGCTCCTCCTGCGCGATCAGCGCCTCCGCGGCCGCGAGCTGCTCGGCCTCCTCCTGCTCGGAGCGGGGGGCGTCGTGGTGGACGCCGAGGTAGGCGTCGATGACGGCGGGGTTGGTGCTGATCTGATCGGCGGTCCCCTCGGCGATGATGCGGCCCTCGCCCATGACCACCACCCAGTCGCTGATGTCGTGGACGACGTCCATGTCGTGCTCGACGAAGAGCACGGTCATCCCCTCGTCGCGCAGTCCCTTCACGTGCTCCAGCAGCGACTGGGTGAGCGCCGGGTTCACCCCCGCCATCGGCTCGTCGAGCATGACCAGCTGAGGCTCCACCATCAACGCCCTCGCCATCTCGAGCAGCTTGCGCTGGCCGCCGGACAGCTCCCCGGCGAACTCGTCGCGCATTTGGGCGAGCTTGAACCGGGTGAGGAGCTCATCGGCCCGAGCCTCGATGGCCTTCTCCTGCGCCGACCACAGCGGGCGGACCAGGCTGGCGAAGAACCCTTCGCCGCGCTGCGCGATGGCGCCGAGCTTCATGTTCTCGAGCACCGTCAGCCGGGCGAGGGACTTGGTCAGCTGGAAGGTGCGCACCATCCCCTTCCGGGCGACCTGGTAGGCGGGCATCCCGGCCATCCGCTCGCCGCCGAAGCGCCACTCACCTCTGTCGGCCTTGTCGAACCCCGTCAGCAGGTTGAACAGCGTCGTCTTCCCGGCGCCGTTGGGCCCGATCAACGCCGGTGATCGCCCCCCGCTGCACCTCGAGGTGGTCGACCTCGACGGCGACGAGCCCGCCGAACTTCCGGGTGACGCCGTCGGCGACGAGGATCGGTCGGGCTTGGGCGCTCCCGGTTCGGGATCGACTTCGTGGAGCGCAGCGGTGAGGGTCGCCCGGTCAACGACGGACACTGATCGCCACCTCCCGCTTGTCACCGAAGATCCCCTGGGTCGGAAGATCAGCAGCAGCATCAGCCCGACGCCGACGAGGATGTTGACGGTGATGCCGACCTCGTTGCCGGACAGGAAGCTGATGTGGCCGGCGTCGATGGCCTGCCGGAGGGCGACGTCGGCGAACGCCCGGAGGAAGAAGAAGATGACCGTACCGACGACGGGCCCGAGCACCCGGCCGGCGCCACCGAGGATCAGGGCGGTGTAGGCGAAGAACGTCAGGGCGGTGCCGAGGCTGTCGGGGACGATCGACTGCCGGTCGATGGCGAAGAGCATGCCGCCGAGGGCGCCGATCACGCCGCCCAGGGCCAGCGCCTGCAGCTTGTAGACGTACACGTTCTTCCCGAGGCTCCTGACCGCGTCCTCGTCCTCGCGGATCGCCTTCACGACCCGGCCCCACGGGCTGCGCATGAGCAGCCACACGATCAGGCAGGAGAGGGCGACGATCGACCAGCCGACGGTCAGGACCCACATGTCACTGGTCGAGTAGTCGACGAAGCCGATCCCGTGGCCCTTGTTGAACGGGTTGATGTCGAAGAAGGCGTCGGCGAAGTTCTGGATGCCGGCGGCGCCGCCGGTCGTCTCGCGGAAGTGCGCCGCTCGCAGCGTCAGCCGGATGATCTCGCCGGCGGCGATCGTGACGATCGCCAGGTAGTCGGCGCGCAGTCGGAGCGTCGGGATGCCCGAGGAACAGGGCGAGGACCACCGAAGCCAGGATCCCGAGGAAGACGCACAGCCAGAGGTTGAGGCCGAAGGTGTCGACGCCCATGGCGATCGAGTACGCGCCGACGGCGAGGAAGGCGACCTGGCCGAAGTTGAGCAGGCCGGTGTAGCCGAAGTGGACGTTCAGGCCGATGGCCGCCAGGGCGAAGACCACCGCCTGCCCGACCGAAGGCGGTGGTGAGCGCGGCGTCGAAGATCAGCTTCCAGTCCACGATGGCGCCCCTATCCGACCCGCTCGGCGCGCCCGATGATGCCCTGGGGCCGGATCATCAGCACGACGATCAGGATCACCAGCGCGCCGACGTTCTTCAGCTCCGTCGGGATGAACAGCGGTCGAGAGCTGGATGAACATGCCGACGACGAGCGACCCGACGAGCGCGCCGTAGGCCGTCCCCAACCCGCCGAGGGTGATGCCGGCGAACATCAGCAGCAGGAGCTTGAAGCCCATGTCGAACTGCACCCGCTGGTTCACCGCGAAGAGGACGCCGCCCAGCGCGGCGAGCGCACCCGCCGAACCCCACACGAACCGGATCACACGGTCGACGTTGATGCCCGACGACGCCGCCAGGTCGGGGTTGTCGGACACGGCACGAGTCGCCTTGCCGATGCGCGTGTAGGTGAGCGCCGACGCAACGGCGAGGAGCGCCCCCAGGGCGATCACGACGACCCACACGTCCTTCGGCGCGAGCGTGATCGGGCCGAGGTCGGTCCCGCGCTGGATGTTGTAGTCACGGTACGGCTTCGTGCTCTCGCCGAAGAGCAGCTGGAAGAAGTTGCGGGCGGCGAGGCTGAGCCCGATCGAGACGATCATCATGGCCACCAGGCTCACGCCCCGGTTGCGCAAGGGCTTCCACAGTCCGGTCTCGAGGATCGCGCCGGTGGCCGCGCCGACGACCAGGGCGAGGCCGACCGCCGGCACGAGGTGGATGCCGTGGTCGACGTTGAGGAACCAGGCGACCATGGCGCCCCAGGTGCACAGCTCGCCATGGGCGAAGTTCACGAGCCCGGTCGTGCCGAAGACGAGCGAGAGGCCGACGGCGCAGATGGCGATGATGAGGCCGAACTGGAAGCCCTCGAAGACGAGCTGGGGGAACTGATCGAGGCGGGACGTCGTGGTGCGCTCCCGCGCACCGAGGTCGAAGATGAGCGGCCGGGACTGGTTCGGTCTGACGGTGAACTCGATCACCTCGGCGCCCTCGGCGAGGCCGACGCCGTCAGGGAGCGTGTCGGTGTCGAGCTCGGCCACGTACTGGCCCGGGCCGGGTAGCTCGAGCTCGAACTGGCCCTCCTCGTCGGTCGTGGCCGTCCCCACCGCTTCGCCGTCGACGGTGGTGACGGTGATCTCGGCCCCCTCGACGGGCTCGTCGTCGTCCTGCTCGCGCGTGCCCTTGGCGTCCTCGAGGGTCCCCCGTACCGACTCGCCGCCGGAGTCCTCTTGGGCGGCGGCGATGCTCGGGGCCACGCCCACGAGGGCGAACGCCACCAGTATCAGCAGAACGACCCGTCGCGCCCCCATCTAAGGACGGGACGATAGGCGAACCAGCTGTGGTACGGGGGCTACGACGCCCGCCCGACGCCGACCTCGTCGAGCGCCTGTTCGGCCGTCGCGACCATGCCGGAGATGAATGGACCGAATTCGGCATAGATGGCCGACGCCTCGTCGAAGCGCATCGTGTAGACGACCTCCTTGAGGTCGTCGGGATGGACGGCGAACAGCGTCACGCCCCACTCCCAGTCGTCGATGCCGGTGGCGCCGGTGACGACCTGGAGCACGCGGCCGGCGAAGGTGCGCCCGGACTTGCCGTGGGCGTACATGAGGTCCTTGCGCTCCTCGAACGGGAGCGTGAACCAGTTCTGGCCCGGAACCCGACGCTTGGACATCGGGTAGAAGCAGAAGGCCCGCTTGCCCTCTGGCGGCAGGCGCGGGTGCAGGCGCATCTCCTTGAGCTCATCGGGCACGCCGGCGGCGTACTCGCTGATCTCGGTGAGGGAGACGAAGCTGTCGACGATCTCGAGCCCGGCGGCGACGAGCTCGGTCTGGAAGCGGCGGAGCCGCCACTGGTCGGGGCCGAGCGCCATGAACCCGATGTCGGCCTTGTGGCCGAGCACGGCGACGGTGACCACCTGATGGTCGTCGGCCTCCATCGCCTTGATGGCGGCGAGGACCGCGTCGCGGTCGGCGTCGGGTCCGGGGACGCAGAACAGGTGCAGGACGCCCCATCCGACGGTGGGCTCGAGGGCTTCGGGCATGGGAGCCGAGGCTACCCAGCGGTTTCGGCGGGACCTTCCTCGGCGTCCTCGGCCGCAGGAGGCGCGGGCCTCGCGGCAGGGGGCGGTGTCGGCGGGACCTTCGGCGGCGGGAAGACGACGCCACCCGGCGCCGTGGGCGGGCCGGCGGGATAGCCGTACGGATCGGGCCCGTTGCCCGAGCCGTTGCCCGAGCCGTTGCCCGAACCGTTGGCGCCGTTCGTGACGACCGGCAACTGGGCCGCCGCCAGTGTCACGACGGGCGAGACGACAGGGAGCGGGTGCAGGACGCGACCCTGCTCCTGCATGGCGCAGCAGCGACCGCGGCGTGGTAGGTCTCGAGCTCGGCGCGGATCACGGGATCGTCGTAGAGCGCACCGTCGACGGTCGGTCCGAGGGTGCCCTCGATGATGGCGATGATGTCCTCGCCCGAGATCGTCTTGTGGGTCTCGAGCGCGTGGGCGACCGCGAGCACGTTGTGCCTGTCGGCCTCGAGGAGCGTCCGGGCCCGAGCCAGCAGCTGCTGCAGCTTGGCGTCGACGCGATCGACCGAGATCGGTCTCGAGCAACTGCCGGTCGGTCCCGTCCTCGCCGCTGGCGGATGCCTTTGAGCCCGCCGAGGGACACCGCCGTTCGAGACGATGGTCTCCCCCATGCCGTGGTAGGCCATCGACCGCAGCACGATCATCGTCGAGGCTCGCAGGTCGCCGCCGACGCCCTGGGAGTTGTCCTCACCGAAGAACATCCGCTCGCCGGCCAACGAGGCCAGGAACGTGACGACGTCGCCCTCCAGCTCGCTCGCGCCAGCTGACGAACTGCTCCTCGAGCGGGACCGGGGCGACGAAACCGCCGATGTCGCCCCGCCGCTCGATCGTCGCGACGTCGATCATGTCCCGCTTCAGCAACCGGTACATCGCCATGGCGTGGCAGGCCTCGTGGATGGCGACGGCGTGACCCTCCCAGTCGGTGTAACCGAAGTCGTCGGCCGGCCCGTGCTCCTTGAGGTAGCGGGCGCGGAGGACGTCCTGGTAGGTGACGATGTCGTGCTTGTTGCGCATGGCGACGATGACCGACTCGTTGACGATGTCGGCGATCGACGCGCCCGTGCCGTTGGTCGCTGATGACGGCGAGCTCGGTGGATCTCTCGTCGGTGAGGCAGTGGCGGATCTTCGCCAGGTAGCAGCGGTACGTCTGCTCGCCGCCCCTGCGACCGGGGCCGGCCGACGTGGTAGATGCGGTCGATCCGGCCCGGGCCGCAGGAAGGCGGGGTCGAGGGCGTCGGGGAGGTTCGTCGCCATCATGTGGAGGATCCGGTACTTGAGCGGCGGCTTCGGCGTCATCGTCAGCGCCCGCCGGACGTGACGGTTCACCCAGCCTCGCGGCTTGTTGAGGCCGTCCATCTCGGTGAGGAGGGCCTGGACGGTGCCCATCCCGCCGCCGCCGTTCATCCCGCCCATGATGATCCCGCGGATCCCACCGTGGGTCTCCACGCCATCGACGCGTGACGGGGCGCTCAGGAGATCGTCGCGGAGGATGCGTTGCGATCCGGCCCCGACCCAGTGGGCACACCCGAGATCGAACCGGGACATCCCCGGTGTGAGGCCGGCGTCGGCGTTCGCGACCGAACCGCCTCGGCTTCCGAGGGCGTCGGCCTCGTCGAAGAAGACGATCACGCCGCCGTAGCGCAGGGCGAGCTTGCGGATCTTGCGGTAGAGGCTCTTGACCTTGATCACGCCGATCCCGAGGAACATGTTGATGAAGGCGCCCGGCTCGACGAACACGAACGGCTTGCTCGTCTCGCCGGCGACCGCCTTGGCCATGAGCGTCTTGCCGGTGCCCGGCGGGCCCCAGAGCAGGATGCCCTTGGGCACTCGCCCGCCCCGCGTCCTCGATCTCGCGCGGGTGCTCCAGGAACCGCACGCACTCGGTGACCTCGCGGAGCACGGGCTCCTGACCCTTGACGTCGGTGAACCGCTCCCTGATCTCCTCCGGGCGGAAGACCTCGACGCCGCCCCGCGACAGGAACCAGAACAACAGGACGAACTGGCCGATGAGGACGACCATGCTCATGGCGATCTGCAGGATGAACGGCAGCTGCCCGCCGACCGAGAACAGGAAGTCGAACAGTCGCGACGGTGCCTCGAGGGCTGCTTGCCAGGGCGGGACGTGCCAGATGGCGCCGAACACGAAACCGACCACGACGATGAACAGCGCGAGCTTCGAGAGACGTCCGGCGCGATAGCGGGTCCAGTCGTTGCGTCGTTCGACGAAGCGGTCCCACCGCCCGAAGATCGTCACGGTCACGAAGTGGTGCCAACGCGGCGACCGTTCGGACACGAGGTAGTGGAGCTGGCGGAGGATCTCCACCACGAACAGGGCCTCGAGCCACCAGTACCGGTGCGAGAGTTCGCGGAGGGCGTCGCTCGTGGACTCGAGCGGGTTGGAATCGATCTCCCGCCAGAACAGCACCCCCCAGACGATGAGGAGCAACGACAGGATCCGGGCGCGCTCGAAGAACATCAGCTTGCGCCGGGTCGGTCGTCCCTTCGCCGGCTCGGGTTCGTGCACGTCGGTGGCGGGGACGATCGCAGCCATCAGCGGTCCTCGAGTGTGAATGAGGCGATGACGCTGCCGATCTCGTCAGCGTTGTCCTCGTAGCAGTCGGCGGAGCAACCGAGGGTGAACAGCGTCAGCCGGTTCGATCCGTCGTCGATGAAGGCGAGCTGGGTGATCTTGAGCAGGGCACCGCTGGGTTGCTCATAGGTGATCGTGATCTGGTTGCCCCACGCGTGGCCGAAGTCGATCTCGTCGTAGCTGTCGACCTCGAGCCCCTGCGCCCCGCCCGCCATGGGGTCGCTCCCGTCGGCCGTCGCCAGCGATCGGAGCCCCATCTGCGTCGCCTGGACCTGCGTGCCCTCGAGCGGTGCGACGAGCGCGTAGCCCACCGGGGCGTCGGGGGCGTCCTCCTCGATGTGGCTCCGCAGCGGACGTTCGGACGCGTCGACGAGCACCCGCCACACGCCCGCGTCGAGGTCGATGGCGGGGTTGGCCACGGGGTTGTCGTCCTCCGCCGGGAACACCGTCCAATCGACCGGCAGCCGGGCGAACACACCGGCGTCGTTGTTCTCGATGTACGCGTTGTCCGCGGCCCACTGCACGCGAGGAGGCCACAGAGGACCACGACGCCTCCGACGATGGCTCCCAGCCGCCGGGAGTTCATGCGGCATTCTCGCAGGCGCGCGGATCCCACCGCGAGCGCCGAAATCCCTCAGACCGGGGTCAAGGACGTCACCGTTTTACCGGGCAACGGTTCGTCTCGCCCGGCGGTGCCGGTCGAGACAGACCACTGTGCTCATGGGTCGCCTCGCCTGTCGGCTCGGCTCCTAGTCGGGGTGGGTGTACACGTTCATGGCGCCGCTGCGCGCGAAGCCGCAAAGGGTGATCCCGGCCACCTCCGCGGCGGCGACGGCGAGGGCCGACGGGGCCGAGACGGCCACCACGGCGGTCATGCCCGCGGCCCACGCCTTCTGCACGATCTCGAAGCTCGCCCGGCCGCTGGCATAGAGGGCGAGGTCGCCGGCCGGGAGGTCACCGTCGAGCAGCAGCCGGCCCACCACCTTGTCGACGGCGTTGTGGCGCCCGATGTCCTCCCTCACGTGGGCAGGAGTGCCGTCGCGCCGACAGGCGGCCGCGGCGTGGACCCCGCCCGTCCGCCCGAACAGCGTCTCGGCGCCGGCGACCGCGGCCGGGATCGAAGCCAGCGCCTCGAGGTCGAAGCGGGGACCGGGCGGGAGGGGATGGAGGCGCTCCCGCAGGTCGTCGAGGGCGACGGCGCCGCACATCCCACAGCTCGACGTCGTCGCCGTGAGTCGGGGCCGGGGCGCGGGCGCCAGGCCGCCCGTGTCGACCTCGACCTGGTTGAACTCGGTCTCGACCGCCGAGCCGATGGCGCAGTACCGGCACGTTCGTACCTCGGCCCCCCCGAGCAGGCCCTCGGTGTGGCAGAACCCGGCGGCGAGCTCGAAGTCGTGGCCGGGCGTCCGCATCGTCGTCGCCACGAGGGTCCCGTCGAGCCGGATCTCGAGCGGCTCCTCGACGATCAGCTCGTCGGGGCGCCGCGCGAGGCGACCGTCCTCGAAGCGGTGGACGAGCACCCGCTCCGTGCGACCCCTGGGCATCACTCGGGACGGTACCCGGGCACGAGGAGCACGACCTCGGCTCGCGCTCAGGAGTCCTCGAGACCGTCCTGGAGCCGCTCGACCATCGCGTCGAGGAGGTCCTCGACGAGGCGGTCGTCGATCCCGCCCTCCTCCGCCGTCACCTGGAGGGTGATGGCGAAGCGATCGAGCACGACGCCGTGCTGCTGGGACTCGATGTCGACGACGATGCCGCTCGTGGCCGGCGAGTTGACCTCCAGGAGCACCCCGATGGCGCCCACGACCGTGTCGCGCTCGTCGAACGGCGAGTCGATCGCCTCGAGGTCGACGAGCGTCGTGCCCTGGTCGAGCTCGTCCTCGAGGTTCTCGGCGAGGCAGTCGATGTAGTCGTCGTCCTCGATCGCCTCGATGACGCGGGTGATCTCGTCGTCGCGCTCGTACGCCGTGATCTCGGCCCGCACCGAGACGTCGAGGGTGGTGTCGTCGAACTGGACCGGACCGGCCTCGGCCGAGGTCTGGTCGTCGAGCGCATCGCCGTCGATGCCGAGGACCTCGTCGTTGCAGGCGGCACCGAGGCTGCTCTCGTCGTCGTCGACGTCGACCTCCTCGAAGCCCTCCGGGAGGTCGTCGGCGCTCAGGAGGGCGTCCTCGATCAGCGTCCTCGTCGGCGTCGGGGTCGATCGACGGTCCGTTGTCGCACGCCGACAACGGCACGACGAGGCACCAGGCAGTGACGGCGACCACGGCGGCCCGGCGCGGCATGCTCGGGAACGTACGCGACGATGCCGCCGTGCGCGTGCTCCTGACCGGGTCGACCGGCTTCGTCGGCTCGTTCACCGTGCCCGCGCTCCTCGCCCGCGGGCACGACGTGCGGGTCCTCGTGCGCGACCCGGCGAAGGCCGAGACCGTGCTCGCCCGCCGCGGCGTCGACGTCGGGGCGTCGCGGATCGAGGTGGCCGTCGGGGACATGCTCGATGCCGCCGCGGTCGAGCGCGCCATCGACGGGTGCGACGCCGCCGTCCACGCCGCTGCCGCCATCGGCATCACGAGCGGCGGGGCGGTCAGCGTGCACGAGCAGAACGTGGCCGGAACCGCCCACGTCGTCGGCGGCGCCGTCGCCGCCGGCCTCGACCCCGTGGTCCACGTGTCGACGATCGCCGTGTTCGTGCCGCCGCACGCCCCGGTCATCACGACCACTGCGCCCCTGGCGTCACCGCGCAACGAGTACGGGCGCTCCAAGGTCGAGGCCGAGCGGACCGTGCGACGGCTCCAGGCCGACGGCGCCCCGATCGCCGTCGTCTACCCGGGCGGCGTGCTCGGTCCCGACCAACCGCACCTCGACGCGACGCTCGAGGGCATCGCCGGCGCCCGTCGCTCCGGCTGGCCCATCACGCCCGGCGGGGTCTGCCTCGTCGACGTCCGCGACCTCGCCGAGATCCTCGCCGCCGCAGTCGCGCCCGGGCAGGGGCCGCGGCGGCTCCTCGCCGGCGGGCACTTCCTGACGTGGCCCGCGCTCGGCGACCTCACCGACCGCATCACCGGCGTCAGGGCCCGCCGCATCCGCTTCCCCCGCGCCGTGCTCCTGGCGGCGGGGTCGGCGCTCGACGTCCTCCGCAAGGTCCGGCCGATCGCCTACCCGCTCACCCGCGACGCCGCCGAGATCATGGTCACGACGGTCCCGACCGACGACGGGCCCTCGCTGGCCTCGCTCGGCGTCACGCTGCGCCCGGTGGAGGAGACCGTCGAAGACGCCCTCCGCTGGCTGGCGAAGGAAGGCCACATCCCCCCGTTCTGTGACCGATTGACGAACGGGGGGAGCTGGTGTCTTTCAGTCGTACCGGCCGCCCCCGTTGGGCGGCCGGTTCATGAGCTGCCTAGAAGTCGTCCATGCCGCCGGGCATGCCGGCGCCGGCCGCTTCCTTCTCGGGCTTGTCGACGATGACCGCCTCGGTCGTCAGGAACAGCGCCGCGATCGACGCCGCGTTCTGGAGCGCCGATCGGGTCACCTTGGTGGCATCGATGACGCCGGCCTTGAACAGGTCCTCGTAGTCGCCGGTGGCGGCGTTGAGGCCGACGGCGCCCTCGAGCTCCTTGGCCTTCTGGACGACGACGCCGCCTTCGAGGCCGGCGTTGAGGGCGATCTGCTTGATCGGCTCCTCGACGGCCTTGGCGACGATCTTCGCACCGGTCGACTCGTCGCCCTCGAGCTTGGCGGCGGCGTCGAGGATGGCGCTCTGGGACCGGAGCAGGGCGATGCCGCCCCCGGGGACGACGCCCTCCTCGACCGCGGCCTTCGTGGTCGACACGGCGTCCTCGATGCGGTGCTTCTTCTCCTTGAGCTCCACCTCGGTGGCCGCACCGACCTTGAGGACGGCGACGCCGCCCGACAGCTTGGCGAGGCGCTCCTGGAGCTTCTCGCGGTCGTAGTCGGAGTCGGTGTTGTCGATCTCGGACTTGATCTGGTTGATGCGGCCCTTGATGTCGTCCTCGGAACCGGCGCCCTCGACGATGGTCGTCTCGTCCTTGGTGACGACGACCTTGCGGGCCCGGCCGAGCAGGTCGAGGGTCGTGTTCTCGAGCTTGAGGCCGACCTCCTCGGTGATGACCTGGCCGCCGGTGAGGATGGCGATGTCCTGGAGCATGGCCTTGCGCCGCTCACCGAAGCCGGGGGCCTTCACGGCGACCGACTTGAACGTGCCCCGGATCTTGTTCACGACCAGGGTGGCGAGCGCCTCGCCCTCGACGTCCTCGGCGATGATCACGAGCGGCTTGCCCGACTGCATGACCTTCTCGAGCAGCGGCAGGAGGTCGCGTACGGAGGAGATCTTCGAGCCGACGATCAGGATGTACGGGTCCTCGAGGACGGCCTCCATCCGCTCGGGGTCGGTCACGAAGTAGGGCGAGATGTAGCCCTTGTCGAAGCGCATGCCCTCGGTGAACTCGAGCTCCATGCCGAAGGTGTTCGACTCCTCGACGGTGACGACGCCGTCCTTGCCGACCTTGTCGATGGCGTCGGCGATGAGCTCGCCGATCTCGTAGTCGTTGTTGGCCGAGATGGCGGCGACCTGGGCGATCTGCGACTTGTCCTCGACGTCGCGCGAGAGCGACGTGAGGTGGCTGACGGCCGCCTCGACGGCGACCTCGATGCCCCGCTTCAGCGACATCGGGTTGGCCCCGGCGGCGACGTTGCGCAGGCCCTCGTGGACCATGGCCCACGCCAGCACGGTGGCGGTCGTCGTGCCGTCGCCGGCGACGTCGTCGGTCTTCTTGGCGACTTCCTTGACCAGCTCGGCGCCGATCTTCTCGAACGGGTCCTCGAGCTCGATCTCCTTGGCGACAGAGACGCCGTCCTTGGTGATCGTGGGCGCGCCCCACTTCTTCTCCAGGACCACGTTGCGGCCCTTCGGCCCGAGGGTGACCCGCACCGCGTCAGCGAGCTTGTTCATCCCGGACTCGAGCGATCGACGAGCCTCCTCGTCGAAAGAGATGATCTTCGGCATGCGTCCCTCCGTTGGGCGTTAGCACTCGACTCAGTCGAGTGCTAACCGTAGACCCTCGGATTGGCACTCGCAACCGCCGAGTGCCAACGACCGGCCGGCTGGTCAGTCGACGATGGCGGCGACCACGGGGATGGCGGAGAACTCACCGGGGTCGTCCTCGAGCCCGGTGCCGCCCTGAGCGATGATCGCCAGCGTCGTGCCGGGCTGGACGCTGCCGGGGATCTCGACCTCGACGGAGAACGGCTCTGGTGTCTCCCCGGAGCCACCGGCCCCGAGCGTGTCGAAGGCTGCGCTGCCGTCGATGGCCTCGACCCGGACGTGGATGGACGCCTCGAACCCGCGCCCGACGCCCTCGATGGTGAGCGGCTGACCGACGCCGACGGCGGACTGCGCCTCCGGCGAGGTGATCGCCACGTTCGGGTTCACGGCCGCGATCACGAACCAGCCCTCGTCGACCTGGCGGAGCAGCAGCGTCGACCGCAGGAGAGCGGCCCCGCCGCCCTCGCCACCGCCGAGGATCTCGATCTCGCCCGACTCGCCGTCGCCCTCGGCGAACTCACCCAAGGTCACCGACGCGTCGGGGAAGTAGCGAGCCATGAACCCGGCGGCCGCACCCTCCGGCGTGGATTCGACGTCGTCGGCCGGGAACAGCACGAGGAGGTCGGACTCGGCCGCCGTCGTGGTCGTCGTGTCGGCCGGCCTCGGTCGTGGTCGTGGTCTCGGCCTCGGTCGTCGTGGTCGTGGCATCGGCGTCGTCGTCGTCGTCGCCGCAGGCGGCCAGCAGGAGCAGGCCGGCGCCGGCCAGGCCGGCGAGGCGCCTCATCCGCCGGCGACGGCCGGGATGATGGCGACGGTCTCGCCCTCGGGCACCGGCGTGTCGAGGCCCTGGAGGAAGCGCACGTCGTCGTCGGCGACGAACACGTTGACGAACCGCCGCAGGTTGCCGTCGTCGTCGACGAGGCGGTCGGTGAACCCCGGGTGCGCGGTGTCGAGCGCCTTGAGCACGTCGCCGACGGTCGCGCCGTCGACCTCGACCTCCGAGGCCCCTGCCGGTGAGGGAGCGCAGCGTGGTGGGGATCCGGACCTTGGCCATGGCTGGCGACGTTATCCGGCTCGTTAACTTCGTCCCATGCCCGGACCGACCCTCCGCATCGGCGATCGCGAGCTCGAGGTCGACGGGACGCTCGTGATGGGCGTCGTCAACGCGAGCCCCGACTCCTTCTCCGATGCCGGGCGCTACCGCACGCTCGAGGACCGCCTCGAGCTCGCCGCCCAGCTCGTCGACGACGGCGCCGACATCCTCGACGTCGGGGGGCAGTCGGGCATCACCGGCGTGCCTGAGGTGGACCCGGGCGAGGAGGCCGAGCGGGTCGTGCCGGTCATCGAGGCCATCCGCGCCCGCTTCCCCGACGTGCTCGTGAGCATCGACAGCTACAAGCCGCCGGTCGTCGCGGCCGCCCTCGCCGCCGGCGCCTCGATGGTCAACGACGTCAGCGGGCTGCGCTACCCCGAGGTCGCCGGGCTGTGCGCCGACGCCGGGGCCGCCCTCGTGCTGATGCACACGAGGTCGAAGCCGAAGGAGCGACTGGTCGAGCCGGCCTTCTACGACGACGTCGTCGCCGACGTCGTCGCCTTCCTGCGGGAACGGATCGACGAGGCCGTGGTCCACGGGCTGGCCAAGGACGCCCTCGTGCTCGACCCCGGCCCCGACTTCGCCAAGACACCGGCCCAGACCGTCGAGGTCCTCCGGAACCTCGACGCCGTCCGCCGCTTCGGCCGCCCGCTCCTGCTGGCCCTGTCGCGCAAGGACTTCCTCGGCGCCATCCTGCTGAAGGCGCCGCTCCAGCGCCTGGCGGGGACGATGGCCGCGGTGGCGCACATCGCCGCCGTCCCCGGCAACATCGTCCGCGTCCACGACGTCGCCGCCACCCGCGACGTCCTCGCCGTCATCGACGTGCTGACCGGTCGGGCCGACGTGGCGGCCGACTACGAGCTTCCGATGTCCCTACGAAGAGAACCGTTCTGATGGTTCGCTCCGCGCCATCCTGACGCTCGGCTAGTGCGAACTGTCGAGCGTGTCGATGGGTGGGCGGACCACGACGGTGTGGTCGTCGGGCGGTGACACACCACCGCCTTCCACGAGCGGCCGCGTGTACGGGACCCACCGGAGCCCGAGCTCGGTCCGGCGCAGCAGCCCGAACAGCACCTCCTGGGACATCGGCACGAGCTCTTCGAAGGTCCGCTCCCGGTTGACGACCACGCCGAGGTCGGACTCGACGACGGCGTCGGGGCCGAAGCGGTCGACCGCCTCGGCCAGCATGGCGATCTCGACGGCGTAGCCGGTCAGCACGTGGAGCGAGCGCAGGTCGGTCGTCCGCCCGGCCACCTGACCGCCCAGGGGCTGGTAGAAGCGGGCGAGGTCGGGACGGAGCAGGTTCAGCAGCGGCCGCGCGACGAGCTCGGTCACCCGCCCCCCGTCGAAGTGCCGGGGCCCCTCCTCGCCGGAACGGATGCGCCGGAAGCAGCCCTTCACGAACCGGGCTCCCGGGTAGCTGAGCAGCGGCCCGACGAGCCCGATCAGGTACTCGTCGTAGCGGCCCTTGAGGTCGGCGTCGAGGAAGGCGACGACGTCGACGTCGACGGCGGCGAGGGCCCGCCACATCGAGTCGCCCTTGCCGAGGACCGGGCCGAACCGCGGGAGGACGGAGGCCGCGTCGACGACGTCGGCGCCTTCGTCGGCGGCGATGGCGACGGTGCCGTCGGTGGAGCCGCCGTCGACGACGACGACCCGGTCGAGCAGCCCGCGGTCGACGAGGTCCCGCAACGGCTCGACGGCGTCGGCGATGGTCGCGGCCTCGTTGCGAGCCACGAGCACCGCCGCCACCGACGCGGTCCGACGCTCGAGGATCACCCGATCGAATGAACCGGCGCGATGATGGGCTGGCCCGGTGGGCATCCGGGCACCATACCGAGGAGAAAGCGAGCAAAAGTAGGTCGAACGGCCTACAGGTTGCCGAGCGAGAGGCCGATACTCACCGTGATCCGGATGTCACCTTACGTGGCGTTAGGTGCAGCGGGCAGCTGATCAGAAGGACGACCCCCATGGAAGTCAGCGGAAGCACGAAGGACATCCCCGACGTGCCGGTGCCCGCGCCGCTCGACCTCGTGCGTGCCCGGTTGGCCGAGCTCGTCGTCCACCTGAGCGATTGCGCGCCGGACGCCGCCATCGACGCCATCCGGCAGGCGGCGCCCGAGTCCGCACCGGCGGACCACGACGGCCGGCTCGGCCTCGTCGCCGCGGCGCTCGTGCGGGTGCGCCCGCGGATCGACCTGCGCGAGCGGGCACCGGTCGGCTCCACTCGTCGCTAGCTCGTCGCTAGCTCGGCGCCCGCTCCGCCGCCTTGTGGGGGTGGACGTCGACGACGTCCTTGACCACGCCGCCACCGGCGTCCTCGGCCTCGTCCTCTGCCGCGATCTCCTCGATCGGTTCGCCCAGGACGTAGGTCCGCCACAGGTGCGAGCCGAGGATCTTCAGCACCGCGGCCGTGGGCACGGCCAGCAGCAGACCGAGGAAGCCGGCGATCGTGCCGCCGGCGAGCAGGGCGAGCATCACGGCCGCCGGGTGCAGCTTGACCACCCGCTGCATGACGTTCGGGGTGATCAGGTGGTTGTCGATCTGCTGGGCCACCACCATGATCACGACGACCCAGACGGCCGTGCCGACGTCGCGGGTGGTGAGGGCGATGATGATGCCCGGGATCGCCCCGATGTACGGGCCGATGAGCGGGATCATGTTGAAGATCCCGGCGATCATGCCGACGAGCAGCCAGAACGGCAGCCCGAGGATGGCGAGGCCGATCGAGACCATCGTGCCGACGATCAGCGCGACGACCAGCTGACCCCGGAAGAACCCGCCGATGGCGCGGTTGAGCCGGTGGGCGACCACCTGCACCTCGGCTCGGTTGCGCTCGGGCACGAGTGACTCCGCCACCTGCCGGAGGTGCGGGAGGTCGACCAGCAGGTAGAAGGCGATGATCGGCGCCAGGATGAAGATCAGGGCGACGTGGAAGACCCTGAGCCCGACCTCGCGGACGGTCTGCAGCTGCTCGTCGAAGGTCTGGTCGTTGCTGCTGAACTGGTCCTCGAGGTCGGCCACCGACGGGATCTGGATCGGCCAGTCGTCCTCCTGGGACCTCTCGGCCCACTCGTCGATCTGGTCCTCGATGTCGGCGCGCAGCTCGGGCCACTGGTCGGCGAGGTCGTCGGCCTGGCGCTGGGCGAGCGGGGCGATCAGGAAGCCGGCGAGGACGGTGATGCCGACGACCCCGAGGTAGCTCAGGCCCGTGCCCACGGCCCGGGGGATGTGGCGCCGCTGGAGGTAGGTGACGATGGGGTTGAGGATGAAGACGATGGCGCCGGCGAGGAACAGCGGCGGGAAGATGACCCGGAAGTACCAGGCCACCGCGAAGAGCAGGGCGACGACGGCGGCCAGACCGACCACGCCCCACGCAACCGCACCGGCCGCGCGGATCCGTTCCCCCATGAGCTGGTCAGGCTAGGACGACGGGGGAGCGGTCGCGGTCCACGGACGGGCCCGCTCGAGCTGCGCGGCGACGCCCAGCAGCACGTCCTCCCGCCCGGCGGCGGCGACGAGCTGGACGCCGACGGGCAGTCCGTCGGGTGTCGTGCCGAGCGGGAGGCTGAGGGCGGGTTGGCCGGTCACGTTGAACGGGAGCGTGAACGGCACGATCTCCGTCGAGCGGAACAGGCCGTGCAGCGGGTTGTCGGGACCGCCGTCGAAGGAGCCGAGCGGAGGTGCGGGCTCGGGCACCGTGGGGCACAGCAGGACGTCGTAGCCGCTGCCCTCGTCGGCCCAGAAGGCGGCCAGGCGCCGGCTGAAGGCGTGCAAGGCGTCCAGCGACTCGTGGTAGGCGATGCCCGTCACGGTCCGTCCCAACTCGCCGATGGCCCACGTCGCCGGTTCGACGTCGGCCGCCGTGACGGGCTCACCGACGAGGCGGCCGAGGTCGTCGAGCTCACGGGCGGTCCACACGCCGTAGCACGGGACGAAGGCGTCGGTGACGCTCGCGTCGTCCCACGCCGGCGCCGCCTCGGCGACGTCGTGGCCGAGCTCGTCGAGCAGCGCGGCGACGTCGCTCACGACCGCGGCCACCTCCGGGTGGGTGCTGCACACGCCGTTCGGCACCGCCGTCGACCAGCCGACCCGGAGGCGCTCGGGGTCGTGGGCGAGCTCGTCGACGTAGCGCCGTGCCGGCGGGGGCGCGACGTACGGGTCGCCGGGCGCAGGACCGCCGACGGCGTCGAGCACGGCCGCCGTGTCGCGCACGGTGCGAGTGACCACGAGGCGGGCGACGGCCCCGGCCCACGCCTCGCCCGCGGGGGCCAGCGTGATGCGGCCCCGCGACGGCTTCAGGCCGACGAGCCCGCACATCGAGGCCGGGATGCGGATCGAGCCGCCACCGTCGCCGGCGTGGCCGACGGCGCAGATCCCGGCGGCGACCGCCGCGGCGGACCCACCCGAGGAACCGCCGGTCGAGCGATCGGGGGCCCAGGGGTTCCGGGTGGCGCCGTAGGCCGCCGGTTCGGTGGTCGGCTGCAGCCCGAGCTCGGGGGTGTTCGTCCGCCCGAGCACGACGAACCCGGCCGCCCGGAACCGGCGCACGAGCTCGGTGTCCTCGGTGGCCACGTAGCCGTGGCGCTGCAGGAACCGGGTGCCGGCGTGGTACGGCTCACCGGCCATGGTGCCGTCGAGGTCCTTGAGCACGATCGGCACGCCGCGGAACGGGCCGTCGGGGACCGCGGGCGACGCCGCCTCGGCCCGGGCCCGGTCGTAGCGCTCGTGGATGATCGCGTTCAGGGTCGGGTTGACCGCCTCGGCCCTGGCGATCGCCGCCTCGACGAGCTCGACGGGCGAGATCTCGCCGCTCCGGACACGATCCGCCTGGCCGCAGGCGTCGAGGTCGAGGACGTCGGTCATGGTCGTAGTGTGCTCGCCGTGGAGGAAGAGCGCTCGCGGTCGGGGACGTCGCCCGTGCTGGCGATCGGGGGCGGGATCCTCGCCGCCCTCGTGCTCTGGTGGCTCGTGGGCATCGTCATCGGGACGATCGTGTTCGCCATCCGCATCATCGTGATCGGCGGCCTCATCGGCGGCGCCCTGTGGCTCTGGGGCAAGTTCACGTCCGACGACGACGAGTGAAACTCAGCGGGTGAGGAGGGCGACCACGACCTCCTCGACGCAGCGGGCGGTGTCGGTCAGGGCCCGCTCCTGACCGAAGCGCTCGACGAGGCTCACCGCCTCGATCCGGTGACCGGCGTCGTCGAACACGTCCCCGGCGATGGCGACGAGGCGGACACCGGCCTCCTCGGCCATGGCGGCGACGCCGCCGACGACCTTGCCCTCGAAGCTCTGGGCGTCGAGGAACCCCTCGCCCGTGACGACGAGGTCGGCGCCCTCGATCCGCGCCCACAGGTCGACCTCGTCGGCGACCACCTCGAAGCCCTCGACCAGCTCGCCGCCGGCCGCCGCCAGCCCGCCCGCCAGACCCCCGGCGGCGCCGCCGCCGGCGACGCCGGACACGTCGACGCCGTGCTCCTCGGCGTAGACCTGCGCCAGCCGCTCGAGCCGCCGGCGCAGGAGCTCGACCTGGGCCGCGGTGGCCCCTTTCTGGGGCGCGAACACGTCGGCGGCGTCGACGAACGTGGTGCGGACGTCGCAGGCGACGACGAGCTCGATCGCCTTGAGCCGGGCCGGCGGGTGCAGCGCCCGCAGCGCCCCGAGGCCGCCGTCGGTCGAGGCTGAGCCACCGACGCCGACGAGGACACGGCGCGCGCCGGCGTCCATGGCCGCGCCGATCAGCTCGCCGGTGCCGTACGTCGAGGCCGCCACCGGGTCGTTGCCGTCGGCGCCGCCGACGAGGAGCAGCCCCGACGCCTGCGCCATCTCGACGACGGCCCGGCGTCCGTCGAGGCGCCAGGCGGCGGTGACGGGGTCACCGAGGGGCCCGGTCACGACGCGGTCCGGTTGGCCCCGCCGAGCGCGTCGAGGAACCCCTCGCCCCCGTCGGACATCGGCACCTCGTCGCAGTCCCACCCGTGCTCCCACGCGACGCGGCCGACGGCAGCGGCGAACGCCGGCGCCGAAAGGGTCCCCCGCAGGGTGTCCGGAGCGGCCACGACGCGCACGTCGCCTATCTTCGCCGCCCGTGCCAGCACCTACCCCCAGACCGGTCGTGCTGCTGTCCAACCGGGGCCCCTCGCGTTCAGCGATCGACGACGGCGGCGAGCTCGTCGCCCGACGCGGCGCCGGCGGCCTCGTGTCCGGCCTGTCCCCCCTCGTCGACGGCACCGACGCGGTCTGGATCGCGGCGGCCATGTCCGACGGGGACCGGGCCGCCGCCGACCGAGGCGTCGTGGTGGCCGAGGGTCTGCGGGTGCGGCTGCTGGCGCTCGATCCCGACGCCTACCGCGCCGCCTATGACGTCGTGTGCAACGCCACGCTCTGGTTCGCCCACCACGGTCTCTTCGACGCCGCTCGGCGGCCCCGCCTCGACCGCCGCTGGCGCTCGGCGTGGGCGTCGTACCGCGAGGTCAACGAGGCCTTCGCCGACGCGGCCGCCGAGACCGCTCCCGACGGTGCCGCCGTCCTGGTGCAGGACTACCACCTGTGCCTCGTCGCCCCCCGGCTCCGGGCCGCCCGGCCCGACCTGCGCCTCGTGCACTTCAGCCACACCCCCTTCGCCACGCCCGAATGGCTCAGGGCGCTGCCCGACGACGCCGCCGTCGAGCTGCTCGAGGGGCTCGCCGCCAACCACGGCTGCACGTTCCACACCCAACGGTGGGCCGACGCCTTCACGGCGTGCTGCCGCGCCGCCGGTGTCACCCCGCCGGCCACGGGCGTGTCACCCGCTGGCCGCCGACGCCCAGGACCTCGTGGAGACGGCGCGCTCGGAGGCCTGCGCCGCTGCTCGCGCCGACCTCGACGCCTCCTTCGGCGACCGCCAGGTCATCGTCCGGGTCGACCGGGTCGAGCTCTCGAAGAACCTCCTGCGCGGCTTCCACGCCTACGACACGCTCCTCGAGGAGCGACCCGAGTGGCGCGAGCAGGTCGTGTTCGCCGCCTTCGTCTACCCGTCGCGGGAGGGCCTGCCCGAGTACCTCGCCTACCGCAACGAGATCGAGGCGCTCGTCAGCCGGATCAACGCCCGGTGGGCCACGCCGGCCTGGACGCCGATCGTCTATGACCCCGGCGACGACTTCCCGCGGTCGGTCGCCGCGCTGCAACGAGCCGACGTGCTCGTCGTCAACCCGATCCGCGACGGGTTGAACCTGGTGGCGAAGGAAGGGGTGCTCGTCAACGAGCGCGACGGGGTGCTCGTGCTCTCCACCGAGGCCGGCGCCTGGGACGAGATCGGCGCCGCCGGCGCGATCCCGATCAACCCCTTCGACGTCGCGGCCACGGCCGACGCCATCCACGAGGCGCTGGCGATGCCGCGGGACGAGCGCGCCCGGCGCGCCGCCTCGCTGCGCGCCGCCGTCGCCGCCCGCGGCCCCGCCGACTGGCTCGCCGACCAGCTCGCCCTCGCGGAGTAGCCGGTTCGCGTTGCTGTCTCGGTTCGCTCCGCGCCATCCATGGCGCTCCGCAAACAGGTCGCGCGACTCCGGGGCGCCACGGCGCTGCTAGAGGCAGTCAGGAGGCGAGCGCCCGCAGGACCTCGAGGGCGCCGCCGGGGCCCTCGACGACGGCGTCGGCGGCGGCCTGGACCTCGGCCGGCGTCTCGCCCGTGCGGACGGCGATCCCCACGGTCCGCACACCCTCGGCGCGCAACCGGCCGAGCGCCTCGAACGCCGGGAGGTCGCCGACGTCGTCACCGAGGAAGCAGACCGCCTCCAGACCGGAGACCAGCTCCAGCAGCGCCGTGCCCTTGTCGACCCGGATCGGCGGGTGGAGCTCGATCGACATCTTCGCCGGGCGCACCTCGAGCCCCGTCCGCGCCGCCTGCCGTTCGGCCCAGGCGTGGACCTCGGCCGCCGCCTCCGGCTTCGTGCGGTAGTGGATGGTCAGCGAGAGCCCCTTCGCCTCGATGAGCGTCCCCGCCGGTGCCGACGCCCGCCCGGCAGCGGCGACGTCGGCCACGACCTCCCGCCATGCACCGGCCGTCGGGTGGTCGGCGCGGACGCCGTTGCGCACCCGCTCGAGGCCGTACAGCCCCGAGACGATGACGTCGGGCGGCAGCTGGCCGTCGAGGAAGTCGGCCGGACGGCCCGACAGGACGGCGACGACGGCGTACCGCTCCACGAGCGCATCAAGGGCGGCTCGGGCCCCCGCCAGCGGCCGCGCTGCCGCCGGGTCGTCGACGATGGCGCTCAGGGTGCCGTCGAAGTCGCTCAGCACGCCGGCCGTCGACGGGTCGGCTCGCAACGGTTCGAGCAGGGCGGCGAGATCTTCGGTCACGGTCCCTGGACGGTACTTTCGCAGCCCGTGCCGAAGGGATGGTCCGCCGCCGCGCTCGCCCTCGCCGTCGTCGCCGGCGGGACCGGGTGCTCTGCCGACGACGGACGGGTCACCCTCGCCTTCGAGCCGGAGGAGGGCGCCGAGGAGGCGTACGAGACGGTCGTCGAGTCGACCACCGTCACCGACCTCCCGGGCACGCCCGCCGTGACCGAGACCGACCAGACGCGCCTCCGAACGACGCAGCGGGTGCTCGACGTCAGCGACGACGGCGTGCGGGTCGAGGTGGCCCTGACCCGCCCCGGGATCGGCACCCGCACCTTCGTCGTCCGCCTCGACCGGGCCGCGCAGCTCACGACGGTCGAGGAGGTCGAGGGCATCCCCGCGGCCGCGCTCGGCGACCTCGGGCTCTCGGAGATCTTCCCCGCGGCCGCCGGCGCCCCGCCGGACCGGCCGCTCGCGCCGGGCGAGCGCTGGGTCATCGACGACGAGGTGCTGCTCGAGGAGAGCGGCGCCCCGACCCACCTCGCGGGGCAGGGCGACTCGTCGAGCTCGGGGTCGAGGACGGCGAGGAGACCGCCACCGTGACGAGCCACACCCGGCTTGCCGTGGACACGACGGCGGCTTCTACGACCGGCACCCGCACGCTCGTCGGCACCCAGACCAGCGAGGTCACCGCCACCTACGACCTCGACGACGGCGGCCTGCGGCGCGCCACCGCCTTCACCGTCGGCCGGTTCCGGTTGCTGCTCGGGCCGCCCGAGGGCGGCGCCGGCGATCCCTACGAGGGGACGTTGTCGGTCGAGGTCCGCTCGAGCGTCACCCGGGCGGGGTGAAGTCGGGCCCGAGGACCACCACGACGTCGACCTGGCCGACCGGCGTGTTCTGCGGCGGCGGCTCGGGCATCGGCTGCGGGGCAGCCGTGATGCCGATGGCGGCGGCGATGGCGGCGGCGTCGGCCTCGAACCCTGGGGTGTAGTACACGACCGACGCCGCGACATCGGGCTCGGTGTCGGTGGCGTCGAGGGTCGTGTAGCCGGCCGCCGAGAGGGTCGTGCGCGTCGCTCCCGCGCTGCCGGGCGGGCCGCCACCGTTGAGCACGATCACGCGCACCTGCGCGGTGGCGTGCGTCGTCGGCGTGACGGTCGTGCTGGTGGTCGTCGTCGTCGCCGCCGTCGCCGTTGTCGCCCGAGGCCTCTTCCTCGGACGGGGTGCTGGAGTCCGACGACAGGACGCCCGACTCGAAACCCTTGCCGAGCAGGACGACGCCGACGATCACGGCGACGCCGATCAGCAGCGCGCCTCGGAACGTGGATCCACCGCCGTCGCCTCCGGCGTCACCGCTCGACGGCGCGCCTCCGCGTCGCCGTCATCGGCCGGGCTGCTCGATCGTCCTGCCCTCGTAGCGTTGGCGGCGGCGACGGTCACGCAGCCGGCGGAGTCGACGGACGACGAGGGGGTCGTAGTTCATGGCGTCGGGATCCTCCAGGAGCTGGTTGAGGATCTCGTAATAGCGCGTCGGCGACAGTTCGAAGCGGTCGCGGATGGCCGCCTCCTTCGGTCCCGGCTCGCTCCACCACGAGCGCTCGAAGTCGAGGATGCCCTTGTCTCGATCGGTGAGCGGCACATCGTCCATCCTTGCCGCTTCGTCCTGGCCAACCAAGGATGGTCGTCCACGGCCAGGGATCCGGGGAGGTCGTCGTGGGCGAGGAACCGCCCCCCTCGCTGGGCGGGAAGCGAGGGGGCGGCGAGCGCGAAGCGCTCAGGGATCGACGTCGAACACCCGATCGAGGCCGGTGATCTCGCCAAGGTCACGGGCCCGTCGGGTGACGCCGCGGCGTTCGTGTGAGCCGGGTGTCGGACTCGAACCGACGACATCTTCTTTACAAGAGAAGCGCTCTACCAGCTGAGCTAACCCGGCGCCGGGTCCTTCATAGTCGCTCCCTCACCGGCAATTCGACCGGCTATCGCGCGAACACCGCGTTCTCCGGCCGAGGCGGTCAGTTCACCTGCTTCTCGCGCCCTTCCCAGTACGGCGAGCGCAGCTTGAACTTCTGGAGCTTCCCGGTCGCGGTACGGGCCAGCGCGTCACGCAGCTCGACGCTCGTCGGGCACTTGTAGTGGGCGAGCTTCGACCGGCAGTGCTCGATCAGCTGCTCCTCGGTGACCGACGCGCCGGGAGCCAGGACCACCAGCGCCTTCACCGTCTCGCCCCACTTGTCGTGGGGCACGCCGATGACGGCGACCTCGGCCACGGCCGGGTGCGAGAAGAGGCAGTCCTCGACCTCGATCGACGACACGTTCTCGCCGCCGGAGATGATCACGTCCTTCTTGCGGTCCGAGATCGTGACGTAGCCCTCGTCGTCGAGGCTGCCACCGTCGCCGGTGTGGAACCAGCCGTCGACGATGGCGTCGGCCGTGGCATCGGGCTGCTCCCAATAGCCCTCGAGCACGTGGTTGCAGCGAGTCAGCACCTCGCCCTGGCCGTCGACGTCGACACGGACGCCGAGCGCCGGCGCGCCGGCGCGTGAGAGCTTCACCGCCCGATCGGCCGGCGTCAGGTCGTCCCACTCGGCGCGGCCGCGGTTGATCGTGACGAGCGGCGACGTCTCGGTCAGCCCGTAGATCTGGTTGAACTGCCAGCCGAGCTCGGTCTCGACCCGCTCGATCGTGCGGGTGGGCGGGGGCGCCCCGGCGACGACGATGCGCGTCGTGCCCCGACCCGGGATCGGGCCGTCCCACGCGGCGGCGGCGTCGAGCACGGCCGCCACGACGGCGGGGGCGCCGCAGAGCAGCGTGACGCCGTGGCGCTCGACACGGCGCAGGATCTCGGCGCCGTCGACCTTGCGCAGGACGATGTGCTCGCCGCCGAGCCCGGTGACGCCGTAGGTCATCCCCCACCCGTTGCAGTGGAACATCGGCAGCGTGTGCAGGTACACGTCGCGGTCGGAGACCTGGAGGTGCAGCGCGAACGTCACGGCGTTGAGCCACACGTTGCGGTGCGTCAGCTGCACGCCCTTCGGCCGCGCCGTCGTGCCGCTCGTGTAGTTGATCGTCGCCGTCGCGTCCTCGTCGGGCTCGGCCCACGGCTCGGGCTCGGCGTCGAACCGGAGCAACGCCTCGTCGGCCTCGGCGCCGATGGTGAACCGGTGCTTGACGCCGTCGACACCGCCGAGTCGCCTTCCAGCTCGGGGTCGACGAGCAGCACCGACGCGCCCGAGTGCTCGACGATGTAGGCGACCTCCTCGGCGTTCAAGCGGAAGTTGATCGGGACGAGGATCCGGCCGTAGGCGGAGACGCCGAAGAAGGACGTGAGGAGCCGGGCCGAGTTGTGGCTGACGATCGCCACCCGCTCGCCGTGGCCGACGCCGAGGGCGTCGAGCCCGGCGGCCTGGGCGCGGGCGAGCTCGCCCACGCGCCTCCAGGTCGGCTCGCCCCAGGACTCCGCCGGTTGGTCAGGCTCGTCGACGACCGCCACGCGGTCGCCGTAGACGCTGACCGCTCGATCCAGGAAATCCGCCACCGTCAGAGGCACACGCATGCAGCGAGCCTGCCACGACGGCTCGGCGGGCGCTGCGGGTGCTACACCGCGGCGAACAGGAGGTCGTCGGCGGCGAGGCGCGAGTCGAGCTTGCGCTTGATGCGCTGCAGGGCGTTGTCGATCGACTTCACGTGGCGCCCGAGCTGCTCGCCGATCTCCTGGTAGCTCTTGCCCTCGACGTAGAGGCGCAGCACGTCGACCTCGAGGCCCGACAGCAGCTCCTGCCATCGACGCCCGGAGGGCGCCCATGCGCTCGTCGGACACCACCCGGTCGGCCGGGTCGGCGACCGTAGTGGCGATCAGGAGGTCCTCGACGCGTGCGCTCGCCCGGATCGTCGGAGCCCCGCACGCCGCTGATCGAGACGTACTGGTTGAGCGGCTGGTGCTTCTGGCGGGTCGCCGTCTTGATGGCGGTGATGATCTGGCGGGTGATGCACAGCTCGGCGAAGGCCCGGAAGCTGGCCTGGTGCTCGGGGCGGAAGTCGCGGGCCGCCTTGTACAGGCCGATCAGCGCCTCCTGCTCGATGTCGTCGGCGTCGCCGCCGACGAGGAAGTAGCCACGGCCCTTGGCCCGGGCGAACCGCCGGTAGCGGTCGATCAGGGTCTCGAGGGCCTGGCGATCGCCTTCCTGGGAGCGGGCGGCCAGTTCGTCGTCGGGGGCTTCGGTCAGGTTCGCTGCGCACGGTGATCCGATCCTCTGTGGTGTAGCGAGCGTGCGATCTGGGGCTCGTCGGTCGGGTCTCGCCCGAAGTGACTAGTCAGTTTGAAGCATGGCCACCGGCCTATGTGTCAATGGTCACGACGCAGGAAGCGCGCAGGTTTCGGCCGCGGCCGAACGTTCGCGAAACCGCCCGCTCCTGGGACAATCGGGCGTCAGGAACGGGCCCGCGCCACCTCGTAGGTGGCGATGGCCCCGGCGGCGGCGACGTTCAGCGACGCCAGCCGGCCGCGCAGGGGGATGGCGGCGACGACGTCGCATCGTTGCCGGACCAATCGCGACAAACCCGAACCTTCGGCACCGAGCACGAGGACGACGGGGTCGGCGGCGAAGGGCAGGGCGTGCAGCGGCGTGTCGCCGGAACCGTCGAGGCCGACGACCCACAGGCCTGCCTTCTTGAGCCGCTCCAGCGTGGCCGGCAGGCCGCCGACGAGGGCGATCGGCATGTGCTCGACGGCGCCCGCGGCCGCCTTGGTGACCGCGGCCGTGACGTGGACGGCGCGGTGGCGGGGCAGCACGAAGCCCGTGACCCCCGCGCACTCCGCACTGCGCAGCAACGCGCCGAGGTTGCCGGGGTCGGTGACACCGTCGACGGCGACGAGGAAGGGGGGCGTGCCGTCCGCACCGGGACGGATCAGGTCGTCGAGGTCGGCCTCGGGGAGCGCGGCGGCGAAGGCGACGACACCCTGCGGGGCCTCGGTGCGGGCGGCAGCGTCGAGCTTGGAGCGGCCGACGACCTTCACCGGAACCCGCAGGTCCTCGGCCAGCTCGACGAGATCGGCCAGCGGGCCGTCGAGGTGGCCGTCCTCGCCGGGCGCCAGCAGGATCTCGCGCACCTTGCGGCGGCCGGCGAGGAGCAGCTCCCGCACGGCCTGCCGGCCCTCGACCTGGTCGCCGCCGAGCCCCTTCGGCGCGGCCTGGCGACGCGGCGGCGGGGCCGCGGCGCGGCGCGGCGGCGGGCTGGCTGCCCCCTGTCGGCTTGCTGCTTACGCGCTTCGCTGTGCTGTCCTTCATACGCTTCGCTGGGCTGTTCTTCATGCGCTTCGCTGGGCGACCAGGGCGACGGCCCATGCCACGATCCCCTCTCCGCGCCCGAGGGCGCCGACGCCCTCGGTCCGCTTGCCCTTCACGGTGACCGGCGCGCCGACCGCTTCCGCGAGGCGGCGTTGCATCTCCTCGCGCGCCGGCGCCAGCTTCGGCGCGTCGAGCACGACGGTGCAGTCGACGTTCTGGGGGTCCCACCCGGCGGCCCGCACCTGGCGCGCCGCCTCGGCGAGGAGACCGACGGAGTCGGCGTCACGCCACGCGTCGTCGGTGTCGGGGAACAACGAGCCGATGTCGCCGAGGCCGGCCGCGCCGAGGAGGGCATCGGTGCAGGCGTGCGCCACGACGTCGGCGTCGGTGTGGCCGGCGAGGCCCCGTTCGCCGGCGAAGGTCACCCCACCGAGCACGAGGACGCGCCCAGGGTCGTCGCTCCAGGGGTGGACGTCGAAGCCGTTGCCGACCCGCATCGCGTCGCCGGCCCGACTCACCAGGCCAACCCTCGCATGACCTTCAGGTCGTGGGCGGTCGTGATCTTGATGTTCTCGGGTTCGCCGTCGACGACGACGACCGTCCCGCCGACGGCCTCGAACAGCGACGCATCGTCGCTGCCTTCGGCGCCGCCGGCGTGGGCCCGGCGCAGCGCCGTCGACGGTGAAGCCCTGCGGCGTCTGCACGGCGAGGAACTCCGACCGGTCGGCCGTACCTCCGCCGCGGAGCCGCAGCGTGTCGACGACGGGCACCGCCGGGACGACGGCTTCGGCGCCCATCTCGAGCGCCGAGATCACCCGTTCCCAGAGGTCGAGGCTGGCCCAGCGGTCGGGCGGCGTCGTGCACGAGCACGAGATCCGCCTCGGGCGGCAGGACCGCCAGGCCGGCGCGGACCGAGGCGCTCCGGGTCGGACCGCCGGCGACGAGGACGTCGGCGCCCGGCTCGAAGTCCGCGGCATCGGGACGGGGCACGACGAGGACGACGCCGTCGCAGGCCTCGCGCGCCAGCCCGAGCGACCAGTCGAGCACCCGCCGCCCGCCGAGGGGCTCGTACTGCTTCGGGCGCGCCGAACCGCGTCGCCGCTCCCGGCCGCCACGATGACGGCCCACGCACTCATGCGTCGATCATGCCAGCGCGTCGTCGAGCCGCTGCTCGGCCTCCTCCTCGTTCACGTTGAGGGCGAACGTGAGCTCCGAGGTGAGGATCTGCCTGGCCTTCGCCAGCATGCGCTTCTCGCCGGCCGAGAGACCCTTGTCCTTGTCGCGGATCGACAGGTTCCTGCACCACCTCGGCGACCTGGTAGATGTCGCCGCTCTTCAGCTTCTCGACGTGGTTCTTGAAGCGGCGGGACCAGTTCGTCGGCATCCGCGCCTCCTTCTTGCGGAGGACGGCGAACACCTCCTCGACCTCCTCGTCGTTGATGACGTCGCGGAGCCCGACGGAGTCGGTGTTGTCGGCCGGCACCTTCAAGGTCAGGTCGCCGTAGGCCAGCCGCAGGACGAGGTACTCGCGCTCCTCGCCGAAGGCCACCATCTTCTCGCGCTTCTCGATCGTCGCGGCACCGTGGTGCGGATAGACGACCTTGTCGCCGACGTCGAAGGTCACAGGGTCTCCTGGGGTGCGGACCGGGCGAGCCGGGCAGAGGGTAGGGAAGGACTGGGGTGCCGACAACTCGTACGAGGTACGGCTGGCAAGTAGCTTGCTCGTCGTGGCGCACGCCGACCTGCTCGCTGATGTCGACCTCTTCGGAGACTTCAACGAGGCCGAGCTCGCCGCGATCGGCGAGACCTGCCAGACCCGGTCGCTCCGTCGCGGCGACGTCCTCATCACCGAGGGCAGCTCGCCGTCGGAGCTGTTCGTGGTCGTCTCCGGCCGCCTCGCCATCGCCAACCGGTCCATCGACGGCCGCGAATCGGTCGTCGCGCTGATGGAGCGGGGCGAGGCGTTCGGCGAGATGGGCCTGTTCCTCGAACGAGGCCGCACCGCCGAGGCTCGAGCCCTCGAGCCGTCCGAGGTGCTCGCCATGCCCGTACGGACCGATCCGGGCCACCTACGAGAACCGGCCCGAGCTGCTCTGGGGCGTCGTGTCCCTGCTCGCCGAGCGGCTGCACAACATGGACGGGGCCCTCGCCGACGCCGTCTTCCTCGACGTGACCGGACGCACGGCCAAGCGCCTGCTCGAGCTGGCCGGCGAGTCCGACGAGTTCACGCTGCCCGTGACCCAGGAGGAGCTGGCCGGGATGGTCGGCGCGTCGCGGGAGCGCGTCAACAAGGCGATCGCCCAGTTCGTGCGGCTCGGTTGGATCGACCAGAACGAGCGCCGCTACACGATCACGAACCGCCAGCAGATGGAGATCCGCGCCCGCTGAGCCAGTCCACGACTCGGCTGCCACGCGTCGGTCGGCGTCGTCGGGGCGGTGGGCGGGGCGGGTGGGGTCGTGGACGAAGCCGTGCTCGGCGCCCTCGTAGCGGACGACGGTCGCGCCGGCGGCCTCGAGCTCGTCGACCTGCTCCTGCGGTGTGTAGGGGTCGGCGGTGCCGATGATGGCCAGGACGCGTCTCGGCCGCGCCCGGCGTCGACTTCAGCAGGTCGATGGCGTCCTGGTTCGTCTCGGTGCGCCACGCCTCCGGGTTCCGGATCATCCCGTAGAACGCCACCGCATGGTCGAAGCGCAGGGTCGACGCGGCCTTGAGCGTCAGCATCCCGCCCATGCAGAACCCGATGATCCCGACGGGCTCGACGTCGAGCAGATCGGCGGCCGCCACGAGGTCGGCGAGCTTGTCGGTGTCGTGCAGCTCGCCGACCGCAGCCACGCGCGTCTCGAGCGGGAGGTCCTCGTCGCCCGGGAACGGCTCGACGGCGGCGACGGCCCACCCGTGCTCACGGGCGAGCCGAGCCGCCAGCTCGTCGAAGAGCGGTCGCAGGCCCATGATGTCGGGCGCGACCACCAGACCGCGTGACGGCGTGGTGCCGTTGGCGGGACGGGCGACCTCGACAGGGGTGCCGGACGGCAGCGTGGTGCGCATCGGCGCAGTCTCGCCCGCGTGATCAGATCGCGGTGGCCCACTGCGAACGGACGGCTCTCGTTCCCTCCTGTCCGACGTCGAGCCATCGGGCGGTGTCGACCCGTTCGAGGTGGAACTCGAAGAGCGGGTGGTCGCGTGTCGTCGCCACCATCCCGGTGACACCGCTGCGCGCGATCGTGTCGACGACGAGCCTGCGGGTGTCGTCGTCGAATACCTCACGCGCCTGGGCCCGGATGCACAGCTCGGTGTCGTCGGCGCCGGGCATCGCGTGGATCACGCACCGGCGGTCGCGACGCAGATCCCGTCCCTTGGGCGACGGCGGTGGGATGGCGGCGAAGAGGCGCCCGCCGGCGACGATCGGGCAGAAGGGGTGGAGGCGAGGGCCGCCGTCGGGGCGGACCGTCGCCAGGTAGGCGATCACAAAGGTCGGGCCGCCGGCCGGCGGAGCGGCCGAGTCGAGTCGCAGGACGCTCCCCCACAGGTCGTCGGCGACGGCGGCCAACTCCGGCGCGGCAGCGACGAATTCCGACCACGGCACGGCATCGAGCCCCATGGCCGCAGCGTCGCGCCCAACGTCGACAGGACCTGTCAGCCCACGTGGACCATCTGGCGGTGCTGGACGGGTTCGAGTCCGGCCCGCATCAGGTTGCGGTGGCTCGACTGGCCGGGGATGGCGAGCGAGGCGAGCACCTCGCACCCGGCTCGCTCGGCGGCGAGCATCCGCGCCCTGATGAGGGCCGTCTGCACGCCGCGGCCCCGCGCCGCCGGTGTCGTCGAGGCGTTGGCGACGTACCCGACGCCGTCGTCCACGACGAGCACGCCGGCGCCTGCCGGGCGCCCGTCGACCGACGCCACGAAGCACTGGACGCCGGGCGCGCCGACGAAGCCGGCCAGGGCGGCGACGTGCGGCGGCGACGGATCGGTCACCTCGTGACCGGCGAGGAGCAGTGCGGCGAACCGGTCCGCGTCGGCGGCGGCGACCTCCTCGACCAGGACGCCGTCGTCGGGGGTCGCGGGCGCGAACGAGGTTCCGACGAGGAGATCGATCGGCCCGGCCTCGACGCCGCCGCGGTCGACGACGGCGGCGACGGCGACGGCATCGCTGGCCTCGAAGCGGCACGGGATCGCCCTCGAGCCGTACCAGGCCAGGATCTCGTCGAGCAGGTCGAGGTGCCGCTCGCCGAACCCGGAGACGTGCTGCACCCATCGCAGCGCCGGTTCGTCGACGGCGACGGTGGCGACGAGGTCGACGGCGAACCAGCGCACCTCGACGCCGCAGGGGTTGCCGGGTTGCCCGGCGACGAGAGCGAGCCAGCGGGCGTGGAACCGGGAAGCGACGGCGCTCGCCCGTGCGGGCTCGCTCACGTGTAGCGATCGAGGATCGACGTCTCGGCCAGCCGGGACAGGCCTTCCTTGATCGCCCGGGCCCTCGCCTCGCCGACACCCTCGACATCGTCGAGGTCGTCGATCGTGGCCCGCATGATCTTCTGGAGGTTGCCGAACCGCTCGATGATCCGTTCGACGACGGCCTCGGGCAGGCGAGGGATCCGGGCCAGCAGCCGGTAGCCGCGCGGCTGCAGTCCGGTGTCGAGATCGAGCGTGCCGCTGCCGAGGTGGAGCGACGCCGCCACCGCCTTCAGGTCGAGCAGGTCGTCGGTGTCGAGCTCGGCGAGGGCCCCGAGGGCCTCCTCGAGGTGGAACTCCTTGTCCTCGTGGAAGTAGTCCCGGATCACGAGCCTGCGGTCGTCGCCGACACCGCCCATGAGCTCCTCGAGCTGCAGCCGCACCAAGCGACCGTCGTCGCCGAGCTCGATGATCGTGAGCGACAGCTCCTCGGCGATGCGGCGCACCATCTCGGTGCGCTGGAGGACGGTCACCACGTCGCGCAGCGTGACGAGGTCCTCGACCTCGAGCGCCGACAGCCCGGCCTGCACGGTGTCGAGCCGTGAGCGGTAGCGCTCGAGGGTGGACAGCGCCTGGTTCGCCTTGTTGAGCAGCCGGGGGATCGCTTCGAGCGGGTACTTGTCCTCGCCGACGTAGACGTTGATCACCTGCATGTCCTCGGACACCGAGACGACGGGCACGGCGATCGAACGGGCGACGCGCTCGGCGGTGCGGTGACGGGTGCCGGTCTCCGAGGTCGGTACGTTCGGGTTCGGCACGAGGTGGACGTTGGCGCGGGCGATGCGGCTGGCGTCGCCGGCGAGGATGATGGCGCCGTCCATCTTCGCCAGCTCCGACAGGCGTTGGGGGCTGAAGGCGGCGTCGAGCAGGAAGCCACCCGAGCAGATGTTCAGCACCTCGGGCCCGTCGCCGACGACGATGAGCGCGCCCATCGACGCCTGGAGGATCCGGTCAAGGCCTTCGCGGAGCGCCGTGCCGGGTGCGACGGCGGCGAGCGCGTCGAGCAGGGCGACGCTGCGCCGGACGGGCATGGCCGGTCATCGTACTGGCGCCTCCGCGGTGACGGCCCAGCCGCCGCCTTCCGGGACCGTTCAGTCGGCGGTCAGCACCTGCGTCGGGTTGCCGGGATCGATGGCGTCGAGGAAGACGCGGTCCATGGCGTCGGCGAGCGTCTCGGCTCGGATCACGTCGACGCCTCGAGGCCCGTCGGGCGCCGACGACGGCACGAGGGCCCGACCGAACCCGAGCCGCGCCGCCTCCGCCAGCCGTCGCTTCGTGTGGGCGACCTGGCGCAGCTCGCCGCCGAGGCCGATCTCGCCGCAGGCGACGATGTCGGCCGGCAGCGGGATGCCGAAGCGCGACGACACCACGGCGAAGGCGATGGCCAGATCCGCGGCTGGTTCACCGACGCGGACGCCACCGGAGGCGACGGCGAACACGTCGGCGTCGCGGAGCCGCACGCCAGCGCGCTCTTCGAGCACGGCGAGCACGACCGCGAGCCGGCCGGCGTCGACGCCCTGCGCCGAGCGGCGGGGCTGGGCGATGTCGTGGCCCGACACCAGGCCCTGGATCTCCACGAGCACCGGGCGGGTGCCCTCCATGGCCGGGACGACCGCGGAGCCCGGCGTTCCGGGCCGCCGGTCGGCGAGGAACAGGGCGCCGGCGTCGGGCACTTCGACGAGCCCGGCGTCGGTCATCTCGAAGACGCCGAGCTCGCCCGACGCGCCGAAGCGGTGCTTGACGGTGCGCACGAGCCGGAGCGCGTGGTGGCGGTCGCCCTCGAAGGCGACCACGGTGTCGACGACGTGCTCGAGCACCCGCGGCCCGGCCAGGGCGCCGTCCTTGGTGACGTGGCCGACGAGCACGATGGCGAGGCCGCGCGACCTTCGCCTCACGCACGAGCCGGTGGGTGCAGCCCCGGACCTGGTTCACCGATCCCGGAGCCGAGCCGAGCTCGGGATCCTCGACGGTCTGGATGGAGTCGACGAGCACGAGGTCGGGTTGCACCTCGTCGAACGCCGCCAGCATCGCCGGCAGGCTCGTCTCGGCCAGGAGCCACAAGCCGTCGGCGACGGCGCCCAGCCGCTCCGCCCGCAGCCGGACCTGGTGTCGTGACTCCTCGGCCGACACGTAGAGCGCGCGCCCACCACCGCGGGCCACGGCGGCGCCGACCTGGGTCAGCAGCGTCGACTTCCCGATGCCGGGCTCGCCCCCGAGCAGCGTGACCGACCCGGGGACCAGGCCGCCGCCGAGGACCCGGTCGAGCTCGGCCACCCCGGTGGTCCTCGCCCCCGCGGCGAGGGGGTCGACCAGACCGATCGGCGTCGGCCGGTCGGTGGCGTCGACGACGACCGGCCGCGACCGACTCGGCCTCCTCGGCGAGCGTGCCCCAGGCGTCGCACATGGGGCACCGCCCGACCCACGACGGCGCGGTCGCCCCGCACTCGCTGCATCGATGGACCGTCCGTCGCTTCGCCACGCCGAGATCATGCCGACGGGGTGTGTCGAGGTTCGGGCAGCGCTCAACCTGGGGGCGTGGCGGCCGGTTCGTGATCTGTGGCGCAGGCCCAGGAGCGCCACGACCACGGCGGCGAGCGCCGCCAGCACGGCGACGGCGACGAACGCGTAGGTGCGCCATCGCACGACCTCGCTCGACGCCACCAGGTTGATCGGTCCCGGTTCGGCGAGCGTCGGCCGCCACACGGCGCCGTTGTCGACCTGGGTCGGCGCGTTCGACTCCACGTCGCCCGGCAGCCGGACCGCGACCCGGAACGTGAACACCTCGTCGATGGCCGCCCCGATGCGCTCCTCGATGGCGGCGACGTCCTCACCGAGGGGCTCGCCGTCGAGGGCCTCCGCGAGCGCCTCGTCGGCGAAGGACTCGATGCCGCCACGGAAGTCGACCGTCGCCCCGAACCCGTACTCCGTTCGCGCCAACGACCGCTCGCGTGTGATCACGAAGTCCCGCAGCGGACCCCGCTCGCCGGCGATCTCGGCGAGCACCTGCTCGGCCTCCTCTGGCGTGCCGAACGGCTTGCGCACCCGGATCCAGGTGAGGCCGTCGTCCTCGAGGGTCGGTGGCTGGACCTCCCAACCGGTGGCCGCGAGGTCGTCGAGCCGCAGCTCCTCGGCGATGCCCGGGACGCGCCGGAGGGCGTCGGCATCGAGACCGCCCGAGACGGTGACGAACCCCGATCCGTCCTCGTGCACCTCCACCGCCACGTCCGTCCGCACCTCGCACGCCGACAGGGCCAGGACCAGTACCAGCCCGAGGAGGGCGCGCCTCACGTCGTCTTGACGATGACGGCTCGGTCGACGGCCGTGGCCGCCGGCTTCGAACCGTCGGTGCCGACCAGGATCTTCTGGTACATCGAGGCGGAAGGTACTCGACCCGGCGTGGGAACAGATCGGAGCGCACCCGTGCGGTACAGGGGTGCGCTCCGATCGATCCGCCGCCCGGGAACGCCTCCGATCGTCATCCAAGGCGGGGGCGGCAGCATGAGTAGGTGGTACTCAAAACGCGACCGAACCCCACCGCTTCGGGTGGGGTTCGGTCGAGCTCGACTGCGATCTCGGCGGCGAGTCCCTACGGAGCGTCCTCCGGGGCCGGTCCGCCCGCCACGACGGGCTCGATCGTTTCGGCGTCGGCCGGCGGCGCGGCCTCGACGGCCCGGAACGACAGGCGCTTGTCGCCGGTCGTGCTCTCCGGGTCGTCCTCGACGTCGACGATGATGACGTGTCCGGCGCGGAACTCCTTGTGGAGGAGCCGCTCGGACAGCGGATCCTCGACCATGCGCTGGATGGCACGACGCAGCGGACGGGCACCGAGGGTCGGGTCGTAGCCCCGCTCGGCGAGGAAGATCTTCGCCTCGGGGGTGAGCTCGATCCCGAGTCCCTGGCCCTCGAGCTGCTTCTGGGTCCGGCGGATCAGCAGATCGACGATCTGCGTCACCTCCTCCTTCGACAGCTCGTGGAAGACGATGACCTCGTCGATGCGGTTCAGGAACTCCGGCCGGAAGTGCTGCTTCAGGGCGTCGTTGACCTTCTCCTTCATCTTCTCGTAGGAGACGGCCTCGTCGGCCTTGCCGAAGCCGACCGTGGCCTTGCGCAGGTCGGCCGTCCCGAGGTTGGAGGTCATGATCAGCACGGTGTTGCGGAAGTCGACCGAGCGGCCCTGGGCGTCGGTGAGGCGCCCCTCCTCCAGGATCTGGAGCAGCGTGTTGAACACGTCGGGGTGGGCCTTCTCGATCTCGTCGAACAGCACGACCGAGAACGGCTTGCGCCGGACGGCCTCGGTGAGCTGACCGCCCTCCTCGTAGCCCACGTAGCCCGGGGGCGAGCCGACGAGCCGGCTGACCGTGTGCTTCTCCATGTACTCGGACATGTCGAGGCTGATGAGCGCCTGCTCGTCGCCGAAGAGGAACTCGGCGAGGGTCTTGGCCAGCTCGGTCTTCCCGACGCCGGAGGGGCCGAGGAAGATGTAGGAGCCGCTGGGGCGCCGCGGGTCCTTGAGACCCGAGCGTGTGCGGCGCACGGCCTGGCTGACCGCCCTGATGGCGTCCTCCTGGCCGATGACCCGCTTGTGGAGCTCGTCCTCCATGCGGAGGAGCTTCTCGGTCTCCTCCTCGGTCAGCTTGTAGACCGGGATGCCGGTCCAGACCGAGAGGACCTCGGCGATCGCTTCCTCGTCGACCTCGTCGAAGAGGTCGACGCCCGACGCCTTGACCTCGGCCTCCATCGTCTCGCGCCGGCCGAGCAGCTCCTTCTCGGAGTCGCGGAGCTTGCCCGCCTCCTCGAACCGCTGGGCCTCGACCGCGTCCTTCTTCTGCTGCTGGACGCGGGCGATCTCGTTCTCGAGGTCCTTGAAGTCGGGCGGGACCTCCATGCGCTTGATGCGCAGGCGGCTGCCGGCCTCGTCGATGAGGTCGATGGCCTTGTCGGGCAGGTGCCGGTCGGAGATGTACCGGTCGGCGAGGTTGGCCGCGGCGACGAGGGCCTGGTCGGTGATCGTGACCCGGTGGTGGGCCTCGTAGCGGTCGCGCAGACCCTTGAGGATCTCGATCGTGTGCGCCACGGTGGGCTCGTCGACGACGATCTTCTGGAACCGCCGCTCGAGGGCGGCGTCCTTCTCGAGGTGCTTGCGGTACTCGTCGAGCGTCGTCGCGCCGATCGTCTGCAGCTCGCCACGGGCGAGCATCGGCTTGAGGATCGAGGCGGCGTCGATGGCGCCCTCGGCGGCACCGGCACCGACGAGCGTGTGCAGCTCGTCGATGAACAGGATGATGTCGCCGCGGGTGCGGATCTCCTTGAGGACCTTCTTCAGGCGCTCCTCGAAGTCGCCGCGGTAGCGGCTGCCGGCGACGAGGGCGCCGAGGTCGAGCGTGTAGAGCTGCTTGCCCTTGAGCGTCTCGGGGACGTCGTTGGCGACGATCTTCTGGGCGAGGCCCTCGACGATCGCCGTCTTGCCGACGCCGGGCTCGCCGACGAGGACGGGGTTGTTCTTGGTGCGGCGCGACAGCACCTGCATGACCCGCTCGATCTCGCGGTGCCGGCCGATGACCGGGTCGAGCTTCTTCTCCCGGGCCTGCTGCGTCAGGTTGCGGCCGAACTGGTCGAGCACGAGCGAGCCGGACGGCTGGTTCTCGCCGGTCGGGTTGCCGGGGCCGGCGGCCTGGCCGGCCTTCTCCTGGCCGCCACCGGGACCGGTGTAGCCGGAGAGCAGCTGGATGACCTGCTGGCGCACGCGGGACAGGTCGGCGCCGAGCTTCACGAGGACCTGGGCGGCGACGCCCTCACCTTCGCGGATGAGCCCGAGGAGGATGTGCTCGGTGCCGATGTAGTTGTGGCCGAGCTGGAGCGCCTCGCGGAGGGAGAGCTCGAGGACCTTCTTGGCGCGTGGCGTGAACGGGATGTGCCCGGACGGCGCGGTGCCGCCCTGCCCGATGATCTCCTCGACCTGGGAGCGCACGGCCTCGAGCGAGATCCCGAGGCTCTCGAGGGCCTTGGCGGCGACGCCTTCGCCCTCGTGGATCAACCCGAGCAGGATGTGCTCGGTGCCGATGTAGGAGTGGTTGAGGAGGCGGGCCTCCTCTTGCGCCAGGACCACCACACGGCGGGCCCGGTCGGTGAACCGTTCGAACAAGGTGTGCCTCCCCCCGAGAGGGATGGGTTGGCGAACTGAGGGTTTGGCGAGTGTACCCCTGCCCCATCGGCCAACCACGGTCGCAGGATGAGGCGTTTGACACGGTTGGACGGCCTGGCGGCCCGCGGTCACAGCAGCGCAAGGGCCTGGTGGCGCAGGGCTGCGGGGTCGGTTCCGCGGGCTTCGAGCTCGGCGGCGACGCTCCCCTCGCCTGGGCTGAGCAGGACGGCGAGGAGGTGGAGGACGTCGACCCGAACCGGTTCGGGACCCAGCGCCCCCGCGAGACCTCGGGCGCGACCGAACACGGCGAGGAACGGGCGGCCGACGGGGTCCGGCGGCGCCGCTGGCGCCGTCGCCGTCGGATCGAGCCCCGCCAGGAGCTCGGCGGCCGGACCTTCACCGCTGGCGATGGCCACGAGGAGCGACCACGGCGTCGGCGGCGTGCCCGCAGCGTTCGCACGCTCGATCGCGGCCGCGGCTGCGTCGGTGACCATGTCCTCGAGGGAGGTGATGACCCGCTCCGGATCGGTCTCGAACGTCGGGGCCTCGGCCTCCGGCGCCGGCTCGTCGGGGCCGCGCTCGAGGTCGGCGACGATGCGGGCGCTGGTCTTCTCGAAGTCGACGCCGGCCTGGGCCAGGACCTGGGCGCCGACACCTTCACCCTCGCGGAGGAGGCCGAGGAAGACGTGGCCGGGATGTATCGACCGATGGCGCAGACGCAGCGCCTCGCGCAGGGACAGCTCGAGCACCTTCTTGGCCCGCGGCGTGAACGGGATGTGGCCGCTCGGCACCCCTTCGCCACGGCCGATGATCTCCTCGACCGCGACCCGCGCCCGGTCGCGCGTCAGGAGGTCGCCGACCGCCGCCTGCACGACGGGGTCGTCCACGCTGAGCAGCCCGAGCAGCTCGTGCTCGGTGCCGATGTAGTCGTGGTGGAGCCGCCGCGCTTCCTCCTGGGCGAGCACGATGACCCTGCGGCTGTTCGTGGTGAACCGCTCGAACACTGCGACCGACGCTACGCCCCTGGGTTGGGGCGTCGCGCTGCGGCTCCCATAGCCTTCCCCGCGTGGCGCCCTCCGGTGGAACTGCTGCCGCCCCGCCCCCGCCCTTGGCCGAGGGGCTCGAGCGCGTCCAGGGCGCGCTCCTCGACGCCGTCGCCGCCGAGGACGCCTTCCTGACCGAGGTCGCCGGCCACCTGATCAAGGCCGGCGGCAAGCGCCAGCGCCCGGCGTTCGCCATGGCCGCGGCGCTCACCGCGACCCCGGAGGCCGGCCCGGTGACCCGCGACGTCATGCTCGGCGGGGTCGCCGTGCGAGCTCGTGCACCTCGGCTCGCTCTACCACGACGACGTGATGGACGAGGCCACGACCCGGCACTTCGTCGAGAGCGTCAACGCCCGCTGGGGCAACCTCCAGGCCATCCTCGCCGGTGACTACCTCCTGGCCAAGGCGTCGGAGATCGCCGCCTCGCTCGGGACCGAGGTCGCCGCCCTCCTCGCCGCGACGATCGGCCGCCTCTGCGAGGGGCAGCTCACCGAGCTCCAGGACACGTTCAACGCGGCCCGCACCGAGGATCGGTACTTCCGCTCGATCGCCGGCAAGACGGCGGCGCTGTTCTCCACCGCCTGCCGCATCGGCGCCATCGTGGGCGACCTCGATCGCGACCGGATCGACGCCATGACCGCCTTCGGGGCTGCCTACGGCATGGCCTTCCAGATCGTCGACGACGTCCTCGATGTGGTGGCGTCGGCGGAGGAGCTCGGCAAGCCGTCGGGCCACGACCTCGTGGAAGGCACGTACACGCTTCCCGTGCTGCGCGTCCTCGCCAGCCCCGAAGGCGAGGCGCTGCGGGCGCTGCTGGGCAAGCCGCTCACCGACGCCGAGCGCATCGCGGCCCGCGAGCTCGTCCGCTCCAACGGCGCCATCCCCGCGGCCCTCGACGCCGCCCGCGAGCACGCCGACCGGGCCCTCGCCGCCCTCGGTGACGCCGCCGACACCGAAGCGGGTGCCTGGCTGGCGGCGACGACCAACGCCCTCGTCGACAAGGCCGCCCTCAAGGTCTGACGCCCGAGCGGCCCGTACTGTCGGGCCCGTGCTCGTCCTCGTCGGGGTCTCGACCGTCGTCATCGCCGACCTCGACGGCGAGCCACCGCCCGAAGCCCTCGACCTCTCGCCGGTCCACGCCGGGGCCTGGGCCGTGGCTGTCGAGGGCGAGCCCGAAGGCGGCGCGCCGCTCATGGCCCTGTACGGATCGGTCGACGACACCACGTGGACCCTGGCCGGGCGCGCTGTGCAACTCGTCGAGTGGACCCGCACCCATCGGTTCTGCGGCCGGTGCGCGACGCCGACGGTTCCCGCCGGTGGTGTCGAGCGGGCCCTGCGATGCCCGGCGTGCGGGCTCCTCGCCTTCCCGCGGCTGGCCCCGGCGATGATCGTCCTGGTCACCGACGACGACGGCCGGGCCCTGCTCGCGCGCGGCACCCGCTTCCCGATCCCGATGTACTCGTGCCTCGCCGGCTTCGTGGAGCCGGGTGAGACGTGCGAGGAGGCGGTCCATCGCGAGGTCAGGGAGGAGGTCGGCATCGCCGTGCGCGACGTCGCCTACTGGGCCAGCCAGCCCTGGCCGTTCCCGCACTCGCTGATGCTCGGCTTCACCGCCCGCTACGACGGCGGGGATCTCGTGCTCGACGAGACCGAGATCCTCGACGCCAGGTGGTGCACGCCGGACGACCTGCCGCCGATCCCGCCCGGCATGAGCATCGCCCGCCGCATGATCGACGACTGGATCGCACGAGCGGGATGACGGGGCGGGCCGATGACCGGACTTGACCGCGGGTTGCAGGCGGGGCTCGCCGCTCTCCGCCTCGGTCTGTGGGTGTGGCTCGCCATCGTGACCCTCGTCCAGCGCGACGACCTCGGACGCCCTGGCCTCGCCTGGGCGCTGATCGCCGTCACCCTCGCCTGGTCGGTCGTGGCGACGGCGATCCCTCGACCGGTGCCGCTCGGCGACATCGCCGTCAGCGCCGCCCTCCTGGCCGCCGATCGCCTCGTCTACGACGCCCCCCACTCGCAGACCTTCGGCGGCGCCTGGCCCCTCGTCGGACCGATCGCGGCCGGGCTGGCGTGGGGGCCGGCCGGCGGTGCCGGTGCGGGAGCCGCGCTCGGCCTGGCCCGCTGGGTCGGCAGCGACGGCGCCGCCGCCATCTCGCTCGTCTCGAGCGCCGTGTTCTACGTGCTCGCCGGTGCCCTCACGGGGTTCGTGGTCGAACGCCTGCGTCGAGCCGAGCGCGAGCTCGCCGCGGCCCAGGCCCGGGAGGACGTCGCCCGCACCCTGCACGACGGGGTCCTGCAGACCCTCGCCGTCGTCCAACGCCGCAGCCCCGACGCCGACCTCGCCCGCCTGGCGCGCGAACAGGAGCGGGAGCTGCGCGAGTGGCTGTTCGGCGCCGGCGCGCTGCCAGGCGGGCCGCCGCCGACCGACCTCGCCGCCGCCCTCCGTGCCGCGGCCGCGCGCGCCGAGGACCGCCACGGACTGCGCGTCGAAGTCGTCGCCGTGCCCGACGACGTACCCACGCTGCGGCCGGAGGCGGTCGCAGCCATCGCCGGTGCCGTCGGCGAGGCGCTCACGAACGCGGCCAAGCACGGAACGGCACGCCGGGCGACGGTGTACGCGGCGCCCGAGGGCGACGGCGCGTTCGTCTCGGTGAAGGACGACGGCAACGGGTTCGACCCCGACGCGACGACCGAAGGGATCGGCCTGGGCCGCTCGATCCGGGCCCGGATCGACGAGGTCGGCGGTCGCGTCGAAGTCGACGGAAACCCAGGCCACGGGACCGAGGTCCGCCTCTGGGTGTAGCGAGGGCGGGCCACCTACGCATCGCTCCGGCCGTCCTCGGGTAGGCGGGAGGCGCGGGCCCGACCGGTGCCAGGAGCGCAGGATGACGAAGGCACGAGAGATCATGACCCCGGGCGTCGAGTACGTCGACGTCGACGCCACGATGGTGGACGCCGCCGCGAAGATGGCGAAGTACGACATCGGCGCGCTGCCCGTCCGCGACTTCGAGGGCCGGCTGCTGGGGATGCTCACCGACCGCGACATCGTTGTGAACGTGGTGGCCGCCGGGAAGGACCCGGCCACGACGAAGGTGGGCGCGGTCGTCCACGACACGGACGTGGTGACCATCGACGCCGACGACTCGGTCGAGGAGGCGCTACGGACGATGAAGGAGCACAAGGTCCGCAGGCTGCCGGTCGTCGACGGTCACGAGGTGGTCGGCATGGTGAGCCAGGGCGACATCGCCACCAACCTCCCGGAGGACAAGGTCGGCGATCTCGTGGAGGCGATCTCCGCCGCTCCCTGACGCCGAGCCCGTGCGCTCCAGGCACCTAGCCTGATCGGCGTGGCCGTCGGCGCGAAGGTGAAGCTGGTCATCGCCGACGACCACGCCATCTGGCGCTCGGGGCTGCGGGCCGAGCTCGGCGAAGGCTTCTGGGTCGTCGACGAGGCCGGGAACGCGACCGAGGCCATCGCCGCCGTCGAACGGCACAAGCCCGACCTCGTCGTGTGCGACCTCCACATGCCCGACGGCGGCGGGATCGCGGTCGCCAAGGCCGTCGGCACGAAGGTGCCGGTCGTCATGCTCACGGTGTCCGAGGCCGAGCGCGACCTGCTCGATGCCGTCTCGGCCGGGGCCGTCGGCTACCTCGTGAAGACGACGCCGCCCGACGAGCTCGCCCGCGCGCTACGGAGGGCAGCCGAGGGCGAGCCGGTCTTCAGCCCCCAGCTCGCCGCCCTCGTGCTGGGCGAGTTCCGCCGCATGGCGAAGGCGTCCGGGCCCGTGCAGCCGCTGTCGGACCGGGAGCGGGAGGTGCTCCAGTACGTCGCCCGTGGCCACACCTACCGCGAGATCGGCGAGCAGCTCTTCATCGCCGAGAAGACGGTCGAGAACCACGTGCGGAACATCCTCGGCAAGCTCCACCTCAACCGGCGCCAGGAACTGGTCCGCTACGCCGTCGAGCACGGCATCGAGTAGTTCCGGCTACGGGAGCTCCTCGACGAGCTCCCGCCGGTACCCGCGCTCGAACAGGCGCGGCCGCCCAGGTGGCTGCCACGTGGGTAGCAGCGCCCGCCGGTGCCGGCCGCTGGTGTTGGGCGACGAACGGTGCACGAGGAACGAGCCGAACCAGATCACCGACCCGGCCGGGACCTCGACGACGACCTCGCGTGCGGTGTCGAGGGCGGCGGCGTCGGCGAGGAACTGCGTCGGCTCGGCGCGGTCCCGCCGGGCCGGACCGCCGAGGTGCGAGCCCGGCAGGACCCGGAGCGCGCCGTTGCCGGCGTCGGCGTCGTCGAGGAACACGATGGCCGTGACCATGTCGGCGGCGTCCTCCCGGCAGGCGGCGTACCAGTACGGATAGTCCTGGTGCCAGGGGAACTCGCTGCCCTCGTGGGCGCGCTTCAGGTTGAGCTTCGACGTGAACGGCGCCACGGCGTCGAGGCCGAGCGCCGTGCGCGCCGGACCGACGAGCCGCTCGTCGTCGAACAGCTCGGCGATGGCGGGGTCGAGGTGGTCGCACGGCTCGAGCAGGCGGATCTGCTCTGACCCGTGGGCCCACTCCCACTGGATGTTCGTGTGCGACGAGAACTGGATCCGGGCGCCGTTGGCCATCCGGGCCTCCGGCCCCGCGCCCTCCCGCCGCGCCCGTGTGGCGACGCGCCCGGCGACGTCCTCGACGACGGTGCGGAGCCGCTCCACCTCGTCGCGGTCGAGGACGGCCTCCTGCACCAGGAACCCCGCTTCCCCGAACGTGGGACGGATCCTGACGTTCATCGGGCCCGGTACTGGTCCCGCAGCCGGCGCTTGTAGAGCTTGCCGTTGTCGTCCCGGGGCAGGTGCTCGACGAAGTCCACCGCTCTCGGGCACTTGAACGTCGCCAGCCTCGCCCGGCACCACTCGATCAGCTCCGGTTCCGTCGCCTCCGCGCCCGGCCTGGGCTCGACGACGGCGAGCACGATCTCGCCCCACTCCTCGTCGGGCACGCCGATCGTCGCGACGTCGGCGACGGCGGGGTGACCGAGCAGCACGGCGTCGACCTCCGCCGGGTAGATGTTCACCCCGCCCGAGATGATGAGGTTGGCGCTGCGGTCGGTGAGGAAGAGGAAGCCGTCGTCGTCGACGCGGCCGATGTCGCCGAGGGTGAAGTGGTCGCCTCGGTAGCTGCTCGAGGTCTTGTCCTCGTCGCCGAAGTACTCGAAGCGGCCGACGCCGGCGCCCTGGAGCCACACGAGGCCCTCCTCCCCCGCCGGCAGCCGGAGGCCCTGCTCGTCGCCGACGAAGACCTTGTCCGGATCGGCGAGCCCCACGGTCCCGGGCTTGCGCAACCACGTCGTGCTGTCGACCACGGTCCCGGCGCCTTCGGTGGCGGCGTAGTACTCGACGAGCACGGGGCCCCACCACTCGATCATCCGCTGCTTCACGTCGATCGGACAGGGGGCGGCGCCGTGCAGCACCCCCTTGAGGCTCGAGACGTCGAAGCGGGCCTTGACGTCGTCCGGCAGCGAGAGCAGGCGGTGGAACATCGTCGGGACGAGGTGGCTGTGGGTGATCCGGTGCTCCTCGATGAGCGCCAGGGTCTCGACCGGGTCCCATCGCTCCATGAGCACGACGGGGACGCCGGCGGTCAGCGGCACGACCATGGAGATCGTGAACGGCGCGGCGTGGTACAGCGGGCCGGTGCAGAGGTGCACGTCGTCGTCGACGAGGCCGTAGATGGCCACACCGAGGACGAGGCCGTCGGGGTCGGGCGGCTTGCGCACGCCCTTCGGGTAGCCGGTCGTGCCCGACGTGTAGAGCATCGCCGTGCCCAGGGTCGGGTCGTCGATGTCGGCGGGGTCCTCCCCCTCGAGCAGTTCCTCCCAGCGCACGTGATCCTCGAGCTCGCCGCCGACGGCGATGCGCAGCTCGGTGCCGAGCGCCCTCGGCAGCGCCTCGCCGTGGGTGGCGTCGGCGACGAAGGCCCGGGCCCGACAGTCGTCGACGATGTAGGCGGCTTCATCCGGCGTGAGGTGCCAGTTGACGGTGGTGAGCCGGAAGCCGGCGCGGGTGCAGGCCGCCCAGGTCTCGACGAACTCCGCCCGGTTGGAGCACAGGATGGCGACGCTGTCGCCCGGAGCGAAGCCGCGGCGCCGGAGCGCCCGTACGAGCCGGTTGGCGTTCCCGTTCAGCTCGTCGAAGGTCCGGCTGCCCGACCGGGCGACGACGGCCGGGTGCTCGGGTCGCCGGGCGGCGGCGTAGGCGACGCCCATGCCGGCGCGGGCAGCCGTCGCCCAGGCCTCCCGGTCGACCGGTGCGGTGGTGGTCACGAGCTCGCTCCCGTCACCGAGGTGACGCTAACGGCACCGCGACGCCAGCGCCGGGAGCCGCGCTAGGGGAAGAGGAGCGGGTTGCGCTCCGACGCGGCGAAGTCGCCCGGCGCCAGGCCCTTGAGCCACAGCGCCAGGTCGAAGCGCTGGAAGTCGTCGGCCGGCTCGGCGACGCGCGCGCCGTCGGCGAAGTAGATGACGGTCATGACCGGGCGGAGCCGCGCCGTCGGGTTCGGCGGCGCTCGATGCAGCGTCCAGCCGGCGTGGAACGTGGCGTCGCCGGCGGCGAGGGCGCCGTGGGTGGCGGCGGCGAGGCCCTGCTCGCGCACGGCCGCGTCGAAGGCGGCCTCGGTGGCGTCGGAGATGCCCGGCGTGCGGAGGTCGCCGAGGGCGTGGCTCCCGGAGGCGAAGGTCATGGTCCCGATGTCGGCACCGACGTCGGCGAGCGGCATCCACATCGTGATCGTCGCCGCCGTGTCGAGCGGCCAGTACGTCTGGTCCTGGTGCCACGGCGTGTGCCCACCACCGGGCTCCTTGATGAGCGCCTGGTCGTGGTACAGCCGCACGCCGTCGACGCCGAGGAGCGCGGCGGCGACGGCGGCGAACCGGCGGCCGAACACGAAGCTCCGCACCGTCTCGTCGAGGCGCCACAGGTTCATCGCCTGGAGGAAGGCCTTGCCGTAGGTGTCGCGCTCCTCGATCGGCGCCACGCCACTCGTGCGCCGAGCGGCAGCCGCCTCGATCGCCGGCCGGACGGCGGCCACCTCGCCGGCCGACGCCAGGCCGCGGACGCACACGTGCCCGTTGCGCCGGAACTCGACCGGGAGCGCCGGATCGAGCTCGAACGGGCGGTCGAAGTCCGAGGGCTCGAGATCGACGGTCACGGCTCGACGGGCACGCCGCCGCGGAGCACCGGGAACTGGCGGTCGGGGTCGTCGCAGGTCGCCCGTCCCGTCGGCTCGCTGCCCTCTTGCCAGTCCCCCTCGAGTGTGCACGTGCCGGCGATGGCGTACTGGAGGATGTAGGCCTTGCGTACGCCGGCCGTGGTGTTCGGCCCCGTCAGGTGCGGCGTCAGCGAGGAGAACACGACGACCGACCCGGCGCCGGCCTCGACGAGCACGGCGCCGTCGGGTTCGCTGAGGCACTCCCAGCCGATGGGGTCGACCCAGCGGTGCAGAAGCGTCCCGCCCCGGTGCACGCCGGGCAGCAGCCAGGGACAACCGTTGTCACGCGTCGCGTCCGTGAGCGCCACCCAGCACGTGAGGTAGCCCTGGGGCTCGACGAACGTGTACCCGGTGTCCTGGTGCCACGGGAACCGGCGGGGCTTCTCCGGCTTCTTGTACACGGCCTGGTCCCAGTAGAGGTTGACGTCGGACCCGAGCAGGTCGCCGGCCGCTCCGACGAGGGCCGGGTGGCGAGCGAGGCGCCGCGAGGCCTCCGAGCGCAGCACGGCATGGGGCGCGAAGGTGATGGCGCCGCGCTCGGCGATGTTGAGACGCTCGCCCTCCTGGCCGGCGAGGAACCGGTCGACCGACGCCTCGTACCGATCGAGGTCGGCCATCACCTCGGCGAGCAGGTCGGGGGCGACCACGTCGGGGAGCAGCACGAACCCGTCGCGGTCGTACGCCGCCTTCTGCGCCGCGGTCAGCGTCGTCGGCGGCGTGCCGGGCACCGACCACGTGAAGTCGTGGTTCCAGGGATGGATCGTCCCGCGCACCGGGACCGTTCTAGCTGCTTCGCTCGGCGGTCCTGGCGCTCCCTCGCTTAGCCGAGGATGAGGGCCCAGGACCCGAGTCGACCGCGCCGGCCCTGGCGATCGTCGGCGATGAGCAGGCGCCACTCCCCGTCGGGATCGGTGTCCTCGAGCACGGTGAGGTCGGCCGGCGGCGCCGCTCCCTTGCGCTGTCGGTCGGCCAGGCGGTCCGAGGGTGAGGCGCGGACGCCGAGCGGCGCCGTCCCGGCGTGCGGACCTCCGGCGTCGACCAGGACGGTCCCGCCGGGCAGGCGCGTCGTCGCCGCCGACGTCGGAGAGCAGCGTCACGACCGTGCCGTCGGGCGCCTCGAGCCAGATGTCGAGGTCGCTGGCGCGCTCGTGGACGAGCCCGACCAGCTCGACGGCGACGAACGCGAGGGTCCCGTCGAACCCGGACACCTCGATCGTCGACGGGTAGGGCCCGGCCTTGCCGACGGTGCCGAGGGCCGGGATGCGGGCGCCGCCGTCGGACGCGAACCGGTCGCCTTCGACCGTCGACGCGCCGTGGTCGGCGAGCCAGTCGAGGTGAGCGCCGACCTCCGTGTACACCGTCGGCGCGTCGCGGCGCCCGCACCCGTCACCCCAGCTCACGATCCCGACGAGGAACCACGAGGACCGCTCGGCGTTGGCGGGGACGACGAGCGGGCCGCCGCTGTCGCCGAAGCAGGCGTCGACGCCACCCTCTTCGAGGCCGGCGCACATCATGAGGTCGGCGACGATTCCGTCGGGGCCGTCGCCGTAGTCGTCGATGCACGACTCGTCGTCGATGATCTCGACCGCGCCCTCGAGCAGCACCCGCGAGGTCTGGGTGGCGTCCTCGTCGGTCGCACCGAAGCCGGTCACGACGGCCGGGTCGCCCCCATCGGTCCGATCGTCCTCGGCGGCCGGGCTGGGCAGGGCGACGGGTGCGACGAGGTCGGACGACTCCAGGGGCTCATCGAGCACGAGCAGGGCGATGTCGTTGTCGAGCGACGCCGGGTCGTAGTCCTCGTGCTCGACGATCGAGGCGACCGGACGGACCTGGGCGTCCGCACCGCGGAGCTGCACGCTGCCGGCCTCGACGTCGATGTCGCGGGCGTCGAGGCCCTCGGTGCAGTGCGCAGCCGTCACGATGACGTCGAGCTCGAGGATCGAGCCGCCGCAGTACTCGTCGCCGTTGACGATCAGCACGACCTGCCAGGGCCACTCCCCCGGTTTGGCCGGCTCGCCCCCGACCACGGCGGCGGCCGGGACCGGTGCCAACGCCAGTGCGTACGCGAGCACAGCGAAGGCGATCAGGGCGCGCCGCATCGGGGGAACGGTAGAGGTCAGGCCGTGGCCGCAGGCATCGCCTCGAGGGCGCGCCGCTCACGGACGACGCGTCCGAGGAACTCGCCGACGACCCGGTTGAACGCCGGGGCCGCCTCCACCATGAACCCGTGGCTGGCGCCGCGCACGACGACGAGCTCGGCGCCGGGGATCAGCTCGGCAAGCTCCTCGCTGTCGGATTGGGGCGTGAGGATGTCCTGGCTGCCGCAGATCACCAGCGTCGGTGGCGTGTGGTCGGGCACTTCGTCGCGCAAGCCTTCGTCGATGTCGAGGATGGCGCGGACCTGGGCGACGAACGCGTGCGCCGGCGCCGAGATGAAGACACCGCTGAGGGCGTTGAAGGCGGGCCAGAACCGGCGCATCGAGCGGGGCCCGACGATCCAGCGGAGGTTGTGCTGGGCCCAGACCCGCATGCCCTGGTCACGGGCTTCCTCGGCCCATTGCTCGAGCAGCCAGCGCCGCCATCCTTGGTGACGGCACGCGGTGCAGGCGAGCACCAGCGAGCGGATCCGCTCCGGGTGCCGCACGGCGAGGATCTGGGCGATGACGCCGCCCATCGATGCGCCCATCACGTGAGCGGAATCGACACCGGCAGCATCGAGCACCTCGATGGCGTCGAGCGCCATCCGCTCGAGGTCGTAGGGGCCGAGGGGCTTGTCACTGCGTCCGACGCCACGGTTGTCGAAGGTGATGATCCGGTGGTGGCGCACGAACGCGAGGCGCTGCAACATCCACCCCCGGCTGTCGGCCCCCAAGCCCTGGATCATCAGCAGCGGCTCGGCGTCGCGGCGGCCCACGACGTCGTAGTGGATGCGTATGCCGTCGGACGTACGGACGTGGGCCATCAGAACAAGCCTCGCGGCGGCAGTGCTTCGTCGAGCAGCTCCTGCACCGCGGTGCGGGCTCGTGCGGCCAGCTCGGCCAGCGCCAGCGGGCCGCGCCCGTCGGGGTGGGCGACGGCGGGGCCGAGGCGCACGCGCCACGACCGGCGCAGCTCCCGGCCGACGAGCGCGACCGGGACGACCGGCACGCCGAGCGCGAAGGCGGGGGCGAACAGGGCCGTCGGGACGGCCCCGGCGTGGAAGCGCTGCCGGACGTCGCGATCGAGGAGCACGGCGACGACCTCGCCGGCCCGCAGCAACCCGGCGACCTCGTCGGGTCGGGCCAGCACGCCACCGAGCCGGCGCAGCAGCGGCCCCACCGGCGCGACGTCCGGGACGCCGACGGTCCGCACGACGCGTCCCGTGGCGATGCGGATCCCGCGCGCCAGCACGAACGGCTCCGACGCGCCGAACCGGCGGTTGGCGACGACCAGCGCCGGACCGTCGTGGGGGAGCCGGTCGGGTCGGTCGACCTCGATCCCGAAGCGCAGGCCGCCGAGCGGAGCAACGGCGTGCAGGAGGTCGAGGTCGAGGCCCCACGGGTCGATCTCGTGGGTCCCCGCGACACGGCCGCGTACGAACGGGATCACGTCATGCCGCCGTCACGTCGTGGCCGGGGCGGATGTGAACGACGTTGGCCCACTCGTACAGGTCGTGGACGACCGCAGGCGTCGACAGCTCGGGCGTGACGCCGAGCAACGACGACGACGACGAGCCGTCGGCGACGCGCCCGCGCACGAGCAGCTCGCGGACGTGCGCGGGCAGCGGAGCACCGAGCAGCTCGGCGCCCAGGATCGCCAGCTGCCAGCTGGGCCCGAGCAACGGCAGCGGTACCCGCCCGCCGAGGCGCACCGCCTGTACCGGCGTGACCGCCCCGGGGCCGACGACGTTGACGGGGCCGTCGGGACCGGCGACCGCCGCGGCCACGAGGGCGTCGGCGGCGTCGGTCTGGTGGAGCAGCGCGAAGGGCGGGTCGTCGAGCGCGCCGACGGCGACGACGGGCAGGCGGAGGTACCGGCCGAGCGGGCTCGCCATCGCCGCGCCGGTGACGGGCGCCAGTCGCACCGTCGTGACCGTCGCGCCGGCGGCCCGTCCGGCGTCCACCGCCAGTTCCTCCACGCGCACGAGCTGCCGGCCGAAGGGCGAGGTCGGATCGGGCGTGACCGACTCGTCGGGCCGGGTCGCGGCCCCGCGGCGGCGGCCGTACACCTCGATGCCGGAGCGCACGACGATCCGCGACAACGACGGGCACTCCGCGGCGGCGCCGAGGACGTGGAGCGAGCCGAGCTCGTTGAGCTCGGCGGCGAGTCGGGGCCCGGCCCTGGCGTTCGGTTCGTACACACCGAGGTGGATGACGACGTGCGGATCGAACTCGCGGACGATCGGGACGACGCGGCGCCGGTCGCGGGGATCGACGAGGTGGAAGTCGACGTCGCCGAAGCGTCGGCGCGGCGGATCGAGGTCGAGCCCGCACACGGCCTCGACACCGGGCGAGGCGGCGACCAGGTTGGCGAGACGGACGCCGAGCTCGCCGCCCATCCCGCTGATCAGGACCCGCATCACGCCTGCTCCGGGCGGAGGGTCGGGAACAGGATCACGTCACGGATCGACGGCACGTCGGCGAGGAGCATGACGAGGCGGTCGATGCCGATGCCGAGGCCGCCGGTCGGCGGCAGCCCGTACTCGAGGGCACGGAGGTAGTCGGCGTCGACCGCCATGGCCTCGGCGTCGCCCGCGGCCTTCGCCGCCGCCTGCGCCTCGAAGGTCAGCCGCTGCTCGTCGGGATCGGCGAGCTCGCTGAAGGCGTTGCCGATCTCGCGCCCGGCCACGATCGGTTCGAACCGCTCGACCAGACCGGGTACCTCGCGGTGGTCGCGCGCCAGCGGCGAGACCTCCTTGGGGTAGTCGAGCACGAACACCGGACCCCAGATCTCGGCCTCGGTCGTCTTCTCGTACAGCTCGAGGATGAGCTTGCCGGTCCCCCAGCCCTCGTCCCACGGGATCTCCCGCTCGTCGAGGACGGCCCGCAGCTCCTCGACGGGCTGGCGCACGTCGACGCGCAGCCCGGTGTGCTCCTCGATGAGCTCGATCATCGTCGCCCGTCGCCACGGTGGCGTGAGGTCGAGCTCGCGGCCCTGGTAGGTGAGCTTCGTCGTGCCCCGCAGCTCGGTGGCCAGGTAGGCGACGAGCTCCTCGGTCAGGCGCATCATGTCGCCGTAGTCGGCGTAGGCCTCGTACAGCTCGAGCATCGTGAACTCGGGGTTGTGGCGCGACGAGAGCCCTTCGTTGCGGAACACGCGAGCGATCTCGAACACCTTCTCGAGGCCGCCGACCGTCAGCCGCTTCAGGTAGAGCTCCGGCGCGATGCGCAGGTAGAGGTCGAGGTCGAGGGCGTTGTGGTGGGTCGTGAACGGCCTCGCCGTCGCGCCGCCGGGGATCGGCTGGAAGACCGGCGTCTCGACCTCGATGAAGCCGCGGTCCTCGAGCCAGCGTCGGGTCAGCGACACGAGACGGCTGCGGAGCAGGAAGGTGGCGCGCGCCTCGTCGGTGACCCACAGGTCGACGTAGCGCTGGCGGAAGCGGGTGTCGGGGTCGCTCATGCCGTGCCACTTGTCGGGGAACGGCCGGCGGGCGTGGGCGAGCAGGACCCACTCGTCGACCCTGCACGGACAGCTCGCCTCGGCGCGTCGTCATCACGGGGCCGCGGACGCCGATCCAGTCGCCGAGGGTGAGGGCGCAGAACTCCTCGAAGCGAGGCGTGCTCTGCGCTCGGCGCGAACAGCTGGATGCGGCCCGAGGAGTCCTGCAGCGTGCCGAAGGCGAGCTTGCCCTGGGCGCGCCGGAGCATGAGGCGGCCGGCGACGGAGACGACCCGGTCGGTCTCGGTGCCGGGCTCGAGGGCCGGCGAACTCCGCCGCCAGGTCGGCGGCGCGCGGCATCGACGGAGTACCGGTACGGGATCGGCGCGGTCACGTCACTTCTGGTTCTTCTCGAAGATGAGGCGCAGGCCGTGGAGGGTCAGCCACGGCTCGTGCTCGGTGATCGTCCGGGAGTACGGGGCGATGACGGCGGCCAGGCCGCCGGTGGCGACGACCGTCGCCTCGCCGATCTCGTCCATGATCCGGCTGGCGATGCCGTCGACCTGGGCGGCGAAGCCGTAGAGGGCGCCCGACTGGATCGACTCGATCGTGTTCTTGCCGATCACGTTGCGCGGCTCGACCAGCTCGACCTTGCGCAGGGCCGCGGCGCGGGAGAACAGGGCGTCGAGGCTGATCTCGATGCCGGGCAGGATGGCGCCGCCGAGGTACTCGCCGTTGGCCGAGATGGCCTCCAGGGTCGTGGCCGTCCCGAAGTCGACGACGATCGTCGGACCGCCGAAGAGGTCGTAGGCGCCGACGGCGTCGGCGATCCGGTCGGCGCCGACCTCCTTGGGGTTCTCGTACAGGATGCTCATGCCGGTCTTGATGCCCGGCTCGACGACGAGGGCGTCGAAGCCGAAGTAGCGGCGAGCCATCTCACGCACCGCGGCGGTGATCGAGGGCACCGACGAGCACAGCGCCACACCGTCGACGTCCTCGTCGAAGCTGAACCCGTGGAAGCCGAGGAACTCCTGCACCAGCAGGGCGAGCTCGTCGCTGGTGCGTTGCGCCGACGTCGCGATCCGCCAGTGGTCGAGCAGGTCGCGCTCGGCCCCGGAGCCGTCAGGCGGGTGCTCGTCGTCCGTGCCGAACAGCCCGATCACGGTCTGGGTGTTGCCGACGTCGACTGCGAGCAGCACGGCGGGTCAGGCTAGGAGCACCCCGAGATGGCGCCCGAATCCGAAAGGGTGGTCAGGTTGTCCGCAGCTGCGCGTAGACCACGCTGTCGCGCCACGCCCCCGCTCGGAAGTAGACCTCTCGGAGGACGCCTTCCCGCTCGAAGCCGCACTTCTCCAATGCCCGCTGTTCGGCGATGTTCTCGACCTCGGTGTAGGCCTCGAGTCGGTGCGACCGGCGTCGTGTCGAACAGGTACTTGACCAGCATGCGCTGGGCGCGTGTGCCCACGCCTTGGCCACGGTGTTCGGGTAGCAGGGCGATGCCGATCTCGAAACAGACCGCTTTGGCCGGCCCGTGAGAATGGTCCTTCCAACTCACGTCCCCGGCGAAGACCCCGTCGGAACGCACGACCGCGAGCCGTGCGTCCGCCGCGCCGATCCATCCGTCTTCTTCCCAACGGCGCCGCACTGCCCTCGGGTCCGTGAACCCGGTCCACTCGAACTCGCCGAGGGCGCCCGGGTCGGTGTCGAACCGGTAGAGCGACTCGAGATCCGCTTCCTGGATCGGCCGCAGGCTCACGTCGTTGTCCATGAGCGGTCATTGTGGCGAGCCGGGGCCGCACGGACAGCGAAGGTCGACTGCGAGCCGCGTCGTTCGGTGCCCGCTACCCGACCACGACATCGAGACCGATGTCGAGCGCCGGCGCGCTGATGGTGATGGCGCTGGTGGAGATGACGTCGACGCCGGTGGCGGCGTAGGCCCCGATCGTCTCGAAGGTGATGCCGCCGCTCGCCTCCAGCAGCGGCCGGCGAGGAGCCTGCGACGCCAGTTCGACGGCGCTGCGCACGTCGTCGACCGACAGGTTGTCGAGGAGGATGGCGTCGGCGCCCGCCTCGACGGCCGCGGCCACCTTGGCCAGGTCGTCGGCCTCGACGTGCACCGTCCGGGCCGGCCACGTGGCCCGCGCCCGCGCAACGGCTTCGGCGATGCCGATGCGGGCCAGGTGGTTGTCCTTGAACATGACCCAGTCCGACAGGTTGCCCCGGTGGTTCCAACCGCCACCGGCGCGGACGGCGGCCTTCTCCAGGCTCCGGAGCCCTGGGGTCGTCTTGCGGGTGTCCCACACGCGGGCCGGGCTGGGCGGCGTCGGCGTAGCGGCGGGTCAGGCTGGCGATGCCGGAGAGGTGGTTGAGGAAGTTGAGCGCCGTCCGCTCGGCGGTGAGGATCGACGCCAGCGGACCGGTCACGCGGCCGACCGGCGTGCCGGCGACGGCGTCGTCGCCGTCGTCGGCGGCCCACTCGACGATGACCTCGGGATCGAGCTGGGCGAAGGCCTCCGACGCGCAGCGGGTGCCCGCCAGCACGCCCGCGGTCGCGGGGCACGAAGTCGGCCGTCGCGGCGATGCCGGGGTCGAGCAGCGCCGCCGTCAGGTCGCCGAGCGGCGTGAGGTCCTCGGCCAGGGCCACGGCGACGGCGCGGCGCACCTCGGGCATCGGCGGATGGTGGACAGCGCCCATGGCGCACTCCCTAGTCGAATTGGCGGTGGTTGTTCGGCCTATGCGCCGGCAGCCACCGCCGGTTCGGGGTTGGTGAGGACGAACCGGACGGCGAGGCGGTCGTCGCGGGCGGGGAACTCGACTCGGGCGTGGGCGCCGCGGGTCTCCTCGCGGAGCCCGGCGGCGGTGCACAGCGCCTGGGCGACGGTCTGGAGGTTGCGGACCTGCGCCTGCTCGACACCCGAGCCCGCGGCCGGGCGGCGCGCCGCCTCGTCGGCGAGCTCGAGCGACCGCGCCGACCGGAGCACGCCGGCGTGCTCGGTCATCAGCGCCTGGAGGCCGGCCCGGTCGATGGCCTCGCCGTCGTCGTCCCAGGTCGGCGCGAAGGCGACGGCGCGGCCACCGATCACGCCGTGGTGGGCCTCGCCCAGCAGCACGGCGCGCATGGCGCCGGTGGCCGACGGCCCGTCGACGCCGCGCTCGATGGCATCGACGGCGCGCGGCGCGAACACCATCCCGTCGAGCAGGGAGTTCGAGGCCAGCCGGTTGGCCCCCATGACGCCGTTGCAGGCGACCTCGCCCGCGGCCCAGAGCCCGGGCAGTGTCGTCGCGCCGTCGAGGTCGGCGACGGCGCCGCCGCAGCAGTAGTGGGCGGCCGGCGCCACCGGCAGCCAGTCGGACGACGGGTCGAGGCCGACCTCGGTCAGGGCGGCGGCGATCGTCGGGAAGCGCATGGCGAAGTCCTCGAGGCCCGTCGCATCGAGCCACACGTGGTCGCTGCCGAGATCCTGCATGCGCTCGGTGATGGCTCGGCTGACGCGGTCGCGAGGCAGCAGCTCGTCGACGAAGCGCTCGCCGCGCGTGTCGCGCAGGAGCGCCCCGTGGCCCCGCAGTGCTTCGGACAGGAGCGGGCGAGGCATGGCCGGGTGGTGCAGCGCCGTCGGGTGGAACTGGACGAACTCGACGTCGGCGACGGCGACACCGGCGCGCAGCGCCATCGCCGCGCCGTCGCCGGTCGCCTCGACCGGGTTGGTCGTCACGGCGTAGAGCTGCCCCGCGCCCCCGGTGGCCAGCAGGACGTGGCGCGACCGCACCTCGAGCTGCACGCCGTCGGGTCCGACGGCGGTGACGCCGGCGCAGCGCCCGCCGCTGACGAGGAGGTCGAGGGCGAAGGTGCGCTCCAGCACCCGCGCCGCCGTCTCCCGCACGGCGACGACGAGGGCCCGCTCGATCTCCAGGCCGGTGGCGGCGCCGCCGGCGTGCACGATGCGGGCGACCGAGTGGCCGCCCTCGCGCGCCCGCAGCAGCTCGCCGTGGGCGTCGACGTCGAACACGGCGCCGAGGGCGATCAGTTCGTGGACGCGGTCGGGGCCCTCGTCGACGAGGACACGCACGGCGTCGGCGTCGCACAGCCCGTCGCCGGCGGCGAGCGTGTCGGCCAGGTGGAGGTCGGTCGAGTCGGGATCGGCGCCGCCGAGCACGGCGGCGACCCCACCCTGGGCCCAGCGCGTCGTCGCCGCGTCGAGGTCGGCCTTGGTGAGGACCCCGACGCGCATCCCGAGGCCGGCGGCGCGCACCGCGGCGGAGAGCCCGGCGACGCCGGAGCCGAGCACGAGGAGGTCGAGGGGCTCGCCGGCCATGCGGCCGCGTGTCTAGCTGGCTTCAGCGCCGAGGTTGTCGATGAGCCGGGCACGGCCGAAACGGGCGGCACCGAGCACACGGACGGCACCGCCGAGCGGGTCGAGCGGGGCCAGGGTGTCGGCCGCGACGACCTCGAGGTAGTCGACCTCGGCCGCGGGCACGGGGTCGAGCACGGCCTGCATCGCAGCCCGCACCGCCGCCGGGTCGCGCTCGCCCGCCTCGATGGCATCGACCCCGGCCCGGAGCGCACGGTTGAGCGCCGGTGCCGCCGCTCGCTCGGCGGGCGTGAGGTAGACGTTCCGGCTCGAGCGGGCCAGGCCGTCGGGTTCTCGCACCGTGGGACAACCGACGACCTCGACCGGGAACGACAGGTCGGCGGCCATGCGCCGGACGACGGCGAGCTGCTGCCAGTCCTTCTCGCCGAAGTAGGCGCGGCACGGACCGACGATGGCGAACAGCTTGGCGACGACGGTCGCCACACCGGCGAAGTGCGTGGGTCGGCTGGCCCCTTCCATGGCCGCGCTGATCTCGGCGACCGTCACGGTCGTCAGGGTCGGCGTGCCGAAGGGGTACATCTCCTCGACCGAGGGGTGGAGCACGTGGTCGACGCCGGCCGCGTCGCAGACGGCGAGGTCGCGGTCGAGGTCGCGGGGGTAGGACCCGAGGTCCTCGTGGGCGCCGAACTGCAGCGGGTTCACGAAGATCGAGGCGGCGGCGAGTTCGTTGCTGCTCCGTGCGGCGTCGAGGAGCGACCGGTGTCCCTCGTGCAGGTATCCCATCGTCGGCACGAACCCGACCGACCCGCCGCCGGCCGCGCCCAGCGCGGCCCGGAACGAAGCGATCGTCTCGTGCACCCGCATCACGACCACCTCCGATGGGCGGGCAAGGCCGTGGTGATCACGTCGCTTTCCCCCGCACGTTCGGATCGAGCAGGCGCCGGCACAGCTCGACGCCGGCGTCGTAGGCCGCCACCTCGTCGGCGGGGAGCGCGGCTCGGTGCCGGGCCAGCGTCGCCTCGTCGCCGCGGGCGACGGGACCGGTCAACGCCGCGGCCGGCCCGAGCACCGAGACGTTCTCGAGGGCGCCACGGGCGAGGTCGAGGTAGGCCGCGAGGGGCACGCCGATCGATCCGGCGACCCGCTCGACCTGGCCGAGCAGGCCGACGAGGTGGTTGGCGGCGATGGCGGCACCGGCGTGGTAGCGGGCCCAGTCGCCCTCGACCACGGTGATCGCCCGCCCGCCGAGGTCGGCGACGAGCTCGGCCGCCAGGGGATCGCCCTCGGCCGCGAGGCCGAACCACGCCCCCGACCGCAGCCGCGCCGACCCGATCACCGGATCGGGCAGGGACACGAGCGGGTGCACGACGGCCCGCCGCTCGTGGCCGGCGAGCGGCGCCAGCCCGAGCGAGCCCGAGAGGTGGGCGACGACGGTGCCCGGCGAAGGCGTGACGGCTGCGGCAACCTCGGTGACCGTCGCGTCGGGCACGGCGAGCACGAGCAGGTCGACCTCGGCCGCGGCGTCACCGAGCTCGCCGCGACCGAGCACGCCGACGACCTGCCACCGGTCGACGGCCTCCAACGCGTCCGACAGCGACCGCCCCGCTCGTCCGGCGCCGACGATCCGCACCCGGCGGGTCATCGCCGCCGCACCTCGCCTTCGGCGGCGGCGACGGCGGCCTCCGACACGACGTCCGGGGCGAGATCCCGCATCGGCGCCAGCACGAAGCGGCGCTCCCACATGCGGGGGTGCGGGACGACGAGATCGGGTTCGTCGACGATGGCACCGTCGACCCACAGCACGTCGACGTCGAGGGTGCGCGGACCCCAGCGCTCCTCGCGCACCCGGGCGGCGGCCTTCTCCAACCGTCCGCACACCGCCAGCAGCTGGCGGGGCGACAGGTCGGTGTCGAGCTCGACGACGAGGTTGAGGAAGGGGCCCTGCTCCGGGCCACCGACGGGATCGGTCTCGTACAGGGGCGAGACGCCGACGAGCCCGACGGCGACGAGCCGGTCGACGGCCGCGGCGAGCAGCTCCTCACGGGCGCCGAGGTTCGACCCCAGCCCCAGGAACGACCGGGTCATTGGCGCGCCATGACTTCGTCCGGCGACACGGGCCGCGTCCGGAGTCGGGGACGCCAATGACCGCTACGCCGCTGCGCGGCGCAGCGGGCGCGATGCCGATGATTCGCTCGCCCTGCGGGCTCGCTCATGACCTTGACCGGGTGACGCTCACCCCCGCCGTCGCCAGGTCCTGCGGCACCGGCGGGCGCAGCTTCCGGATCACCACCCGCACCGAGGCGATCCGCGGGTCGAGGGCGAGCACCGAGTCGGCGACGAGTACGGCCTGCCGCTCGAGCAGGCCGCACGTGCCCGGACGGCGAGGACGCGCTCGACCTCGGCGACGACGGCGCCGTAGTCGACGGCGTCGGCGAGGTCGTCGCTGGCGGCCGCCGCGGTCACGTCGACCTCGAGGTCGAGATCGAGCTCGACCGGTTGGGGGCGCTCCTGCTCCTCGGGGAGGACGCCGACGAGGATCGACTGCCGCAGCCCCCGCAGCTCGATCCGGTCGCCGCCCGATCCGGTCACCCGGCGGTCTTGGCTCCGGGGATCGACGGAGCCAGCCCGACGAGCTCTCGGCCGAGGGGTCCGAGCTGGCGCCCGAGCAGCCGCTCGATCACGGTGAGGGCCGTCGGCGCGTCGTCGATCATCCCGGCCCAGCGGAGGAACGCCGCCATCGTCCCCTGCACCCGGTCGCCGAGCTCGTCCTGGTGGACGAGCACCCGCTCGCCGTTGGCGAGGAGCTCGTGGAGCTCGGGCAGGATCTGCTCGAGGAAGCGCTCGTTGGACTCGTGGGGCGGGAAGGGCCGGTGCAGCCACGCCACGCCGAGCTCGTCGTAATTGTGCAGATTGTGCGGCGACGGGATCAGGGAGATGACGCGGGTGAACCCCTGCTCCCGGATCCAGATGATCTCCTCCTGGCGGCGGACGCGCCGGTGGTTGGCGCCGTACCCACCCGGTCGCTCACACACCGCCAGCTTGTCGGTGATCACCCAGGCGAAGTTCCTCGGCTTGATCCCCTGGGCCCACTTCCCCTTCATCGGGGGCATTGCTCATCCTCCATGGCGGCCACCAGCTGGGCGGCCCGAACCGTCGGGCCGACGTCGTGGGCCCGGATCATCCTGGCACCCTTCCACATCGCCCAGGTGGCCGTGGCGACCGAGCCGTCGAGCCGATCGCCCACCGGCACGGTCGCACCCTCGTCCGACCGGCCGTCGGCCTCGGCCAGCAGCCGGCCGACGAACCCCTTGCGGCTCGTCCCCACGACCACCGGGAAACCCGCTGCGACCAGCACATCGAGGTTGGCGAGCAGCTCGAGGTTGTGCTCGAGCGTCTTGCCGAAGCCGATCCCGGGGTCGACCCACACCTCGCCCACCCCGGCCGCCACCGCCGATTCGGCCCGGGCGGTGAGGTACGACGTGACGTCGGTCACCACGTCGTCGTAGTGGGGATCGACCTGCATCGTGCGGGGATCGCCCTGCATGTGCATGGCGACGAACCCGACGCCCGGGTCCGGCGGCGGCCGCGACCTCGGCCAGTGACGCCGACACGTCGTTGAGCAGGCTCGCCCCCGCCGCCAGCGCCGCCTCCGCCACCTCGGCGTGGCGGGTGTCGATGCTGACGCGGACGTGCGGGGCGAGGGCCTCGACGACCGGGACGACGCGCCGGAGCTCCTCGGCCACGGCCACCGGCTCGGCGCCGGGCCGCGTCGACTCGCCACCGACGTCGACGACGGCGGCGCCCTCGGCCACCATCGCCAGGCCGTGCTCCACGGCGGCGCCATGGTCGAGCCAGCAGCCCGCCGTCGGAGAACGAGTCCGGGGTGACGTTCAGCACGCCCATGACGAGCGGCACAGCGACTCACCGACCCTGGATGAAGCGCATCGCCTCGTCGCGGGTCGCCTGCGAGCGACGGAAGAGCCCCCGGACAGCCGACGTCACCGTCGTCGAGCCCGGCTTGCGGATCCCGCGCATCGTCATGCAGAGGTGCTCGGCCTCGATCACGACCATGCACCCCTTCGGCTTCAGCGAGGCGTCCAGCGCGTCGGCGATCTGGGACGGTCAGCCGCTCCTGCACCTGCGGCCGCCGGGCGTAGCCCTCGACGAGGCGGGCGAGCTTCGACAGGCCGGTGATCCGCCCGTCGTCGTTCGGGATGTAGGCGACGTGCGCCTTGCCGATCCACGGGAGCAGGTGGTGCTCGCAGGCCGAGTACATCGGCGATGTCGCGCACGATGACCATCTCGTCGTGGTCGGCCTCGAAGGTCGTCGTCAGGTGCTCGGACGGGTCCTCGTGGAGGCCGCCGAAGATCTCGGCGTACATCCGGGCGACGCGTGCCGGTGTGTCGATGCAGCCCGTCGCGACCGGGGTCCTCGCCGATGGCGTCGCAGGATCTCCGCGACCGCCTTCTCGATGCGGGCGATGTCGATCGGGCTCTCGCCGTCGACGCTCCCCGTGTTGTCGAGGCCGTTCGTGTCGTCGGTCATGTCGTCGGGGCCCCCGGTTCGAGCCAGCCGGCGAGGCGGCGGCGGAGCGATCGGCCGCGCGCCGGCGCCCCGAACGGCGGCGGACGCCCCGGCCGGGACGCGGACGGGCTCGTCGACCGACGCCACCACCGGCTCGACGAGGCGGGGCCGGGGCGACGTCGACGGACGGTTGGTCACGTGGCCGACGCCCTCGAAGACCTCGCCGAGCTCCTCGGCCTCGAGCGTCTCCCGCTCGACGAGGGCGGCGGCCAGGCGGTCGAGGGTGGCGCGGTGGGTGACGAGGATCTCCCGGGCCTCGGCGTGGGCGTCGTCGATCAGCGCGCGCACCTCGTCGTCGATCTGGCTCGCCAGCTCGTCGCCGTGATCCGAGGTCGGCGCGGCCCCGGGGTGAACCGGCGGAGCCTCGCCGGCACCGGCACCGAGCTGGCGGGGCCCGAGGCTCTCGCTCATGCCCCACTCGGTGACCATCGCCCGGGCGATCTGCGTGGCCCGCTCGATGTCGTTCTGGGCGCCGGTCGTGGGATCGCCGAAGACGAGCTCCTCGGCGGTGCGCCCGCCGAGCAGCATCGCCAGCTCGTCGCGCAGCTCGCTGCGCGCTGCGCAGCACGCGGTCCTCGGTCGGCAGCGCCAGCGTCCAGCCCAGCGCCCGCCCCCGGGCGATGATCGACACCTTGTGGATCGGGTCGGTGCCCGGGCAGCACGTGGCCGACGAGGGCGTGGCCGGCCTCGTGGTAGGCGATCACCGACTTCTCGTGCTCGCTCGAGCACGCGGGTCGTGCGCTCGGGGCCGGCGATGACGCGGTCGATGGCGTCCTCGCACTCGTGCATGCCGATCTCGGTGAGGTCGGCGGCGGGCGGCGAGCAGCGCCGCCTCGTTGAGCAGGTTGGCGAGGTCGGCGCCGGTGAAGCCCGGCGTGCGGCGGGCCAGCACGTCGAGGGAGACCCCGGCGCCGAGCGGCTTGCCCTTGGCGTGCACCTCGAGGATCGCCCGGCGACCGACGAGGTCGGGACGGTCGACGACGATCTGGCGGTCGAAGCGGCCCGGGCCGCAGCAGCGCCGGGTCGAGGATGTCGGGCCGGTTCGTGGCGGCGATGAGGATCACGCCGGTCGCTGGCGTCGAAGCCGTCCATCTCGACGAGCAGCTGGTTGAGCGTCTGCTCGCGCTCGTCGTGGCCGCCGCCCATGCCGCTGCCCCGGTGGCGGCCGACGGCGTCGATCTCGTCGACGAAGATGATCGCCGGCGCCGCCGGCTTCGCCTGCTCGAACAGGTCGCGCACCCGGCTGGCACCGACGCCGACGAACATCTCGACGAAGTCCGAGCCCGAGATGGTGAAGAACGGCACGCCGGCCTCGCCGGCCACGGCCCGGGCCAGGAGGGTCTTGCCGGTGCCGGGCGGCCCGTAGAGCAGGACGCCCTTGGGGATCTTCGCGCCGATGGCCCGGAAGCGGTCGGGGTCGGCGAGGAAGTCGCGGATCTCGCTCAGCTCCTCGACCGCCTCGTCGCACCCGGCGACGTCGGCGAAGGTGACCTTCGGCTCGTCGCCGGTGAGCCGCCGGGCCTTCGACTTGCCGAACTGCATGAGCCCGGCCGCCGCCCTGCATCGAGTTCATGAGGAAGAGGATCAGCGCCGAAGAGGACGACGATCGGCAGCAGGCTGAACAGCAGGTTGAGCCAGACCGACTCGCCGCTGCTGGTCGGTGTCGAGCTCGATCGTCGTTCGGCCTCGCGCAGCAGGTCGGTGAGCTCGTCGCCGAACTCGGCGGGGAAGGCGACCTTGTACTCGGTGCCGTCGTCGAGCTCGCCCGCGACGCTGTGGTCGACGGTCCTTGATCGTCGCCGTGTCGACCTCGCCGTCGACGCACGGCCGCCTCGAACTCGTCGAGGGTGAGCTCCTCGGCGCTCGTCGCCCCGGCTGCAGCAGGAACGCGACCGACCAGCAGGGCGACGCGACGGCGCAGCACGACGCAGCGGGAGGACGCGGGACCGGGATGCGCGAGGCGTCCGGCAGGCTCGGCGGGCCGCACGAGACCGGCGAGGCTACCGGGCCGCGGCCGCCCGGCGCGGTCAGCCCTCGAGGTAGAGGCGGATGTCGGGGAGGTTGCGGTACCGCTCGCCGACGTCGAGGCCGTAGCCGATGACGAAGTCGGGCGGGATGCGGAAGCCGACGTACGCGAGGTCGGGGTCGTCGCGCTGCAGGCCCTCCTTCACGCAGCAGGGCGCACACCTCGAGCGACGCCGGCTCGCGGACCCCGAGGTTGCGCCGCAGGTAGCGCAGCGTCAGGCCGGAGTCGACGATGTCCTCGACGATGATCACGTGGCGGCCGCGCAGGTCGACGTCGAGGTCCTTCACGATGCGCACGACGCCGCTGGTCTTGGTGGCCGAGCCGTAGCTCGACACCGCCATGAAGTCGATCTCGACGGGCAGGTCGATGGCCCGGGCGAGGTCGGCGAGGAACGGGAACGCGCCCTTGAGCACGCAGACGAGCAGCGGCGGCCGGTCGGCGTAGTCCTTGGTGATCTCGGCGCCCAGCTCGGCGATGCGCGCCTGGAGCTCGTCGGCGGCGACGACGACCTCGCCGAGGTTCGGATCGTCGATCGCCACGGAGGCCGGAGCTACTGGTCGCCCGGGTCGGACGGCATCGGGCGCTCGGACCCTGCAGCCACAGCCGCTGGTCGCGCCGGCGGACCGCGAGCGCCGCTCGCCGACCTCGGTGGCGACCGCCTCGCCGCGGGCGACGGCCAGCACCCGCTCGACGGCGGCGAGCGTCGGGCGGGTGGCGCTCGTCGTCGGTGTCGGCGCGCAGCCAGCGCCGCAGGGCCCGGCGGGCCAGCGGCGTCGGGCGCGGCGGCGAGGGCGCGCGGCGTCGGTCGGGATCGCACGGCCTCGGCGGCCAGGGCGTCGAGCAGCGTCGGCGTCGGCCGGCGGCGAGGTCGGCGAGCCGGCAGAGCAGCGGCACGACGTCGCGCCCGGCGACGTCGTCGAGCAGCGGCAGCACCTCGTGGCGCACCCGGTTGCGCCGGAACCGGGGATCGGCGTTCGACGGGTCGACGACCGGATCGAGCCCGAGCGTCGGCGCACAGGGCGTGGGTCTCGGCCCGGCGCAGCCCGACGATCGGGTGGCGCGGGCCGGGCGCGCAGCGCGGCGAGGCCGTCGAGCCCGGTGCCGCGCAGGAGGGCGAGCAGCACCGTCTCGGCCCGGTCGTCGGCGGTGTGCCCGGTGGCGTGACCGGCCGGCAGCACGGCGCGGCGGGCGGCGCGGGCCCGGGCCTCGAGGTCGGGGCCGTCGGCGACCGTCGACGCGCTCGGCGCGGAACGCGGCGCCGAAGCGGCCGGCCGCGGCCGCGCACGACGTCGGCCTCGGCCGCCGACCCGGGCCGCAGCCCGTGGTCGACGTGCACCGCGGTCACGTCGCAGCCCGCCGCGACGGCGAGCACGAGCAGCGCCAGCGAGTCGGCGCCGCCGGACACCGCGCACGACCAGCGGCGTGCCCGGCGGCGGGAACGCGCAGCGGTGCGAGCAGCGTCGCTGACCGGCTCGGGTCACAGCCGACGACGTGGCCGGCGCGGACGTGGTCGAGCAGCTCGGTGACCGAGCGGACGCCGAGGCGGCGGGCGATCCGGCGCAGGCTGGCGTAGACGTTCGACCGGCTCATGCCGAGGTCGGCGGCCGCCTGCCATGACCGTCGGGGCGGCGGCGCACCGCCTCGAGCAGCTCGCGCTGCTTGTCGGTGAGCGTGGCGACGGCCGCGGCGCAGGTCGGGCGGCGGCGTCGCCGGCCGCCGGGCGGTCGACGGTGCGGGCGGCCTCGAGGCCGGGAGCCGGGGCCGCGGCGCCGTCGGTCGCGGCCGCGAGGCCGTGCGTCGCCGCGCTCGATGCGGGCCAGGTCGCTCGAGGGCCTGCTGCTGGGCCTGCCGCCGCTGGTCGGGCTCGGGCTCGCCGTCGAGCGCGTCGCTGACCGCGTCGCGGAGGTCGTCGGGGGCGATCGGCTTGGCGAGGTAGCGCACGGCGCCCTCGATGCCGCCCTTGGCCCGGTCGATCGGCGTCGACAGGCGGTGAGCATCACGACCGGGATCTCGCGCACGCCGGTCGTCGCCGTCGGCCTTGAGCGCGGCCAGCGCGTCCCAGCCGGAGACCTCCGGCATCATCACGTCGAGCACGATCAGGTCGGGCCGCTGCTCGGCCGACGGCCTCGAGCGCCTCGCGCGCCGTCGGCCGCCTCGACCACCTCGTGGCCGTCGAGCCCGAGGGTGAAGCGGACGAGCATCCGGATGTCCGGCTCGTCGTCGACGACGAGGATCGTGGCCACGTCTGATGCTCCTAGGCGGTCGCGGCCGCCGGTGCGGCGCGCATGCGGGCGACCCAGCGCTCGGGCGCGCGGATCTCCGCGAGCGTCGGCAGGCATCGTCGGCGCCTCGAACGCGGTGTTGAGCAGCTCGGGCCCGCCCGCCCCCTCGACGGCGGCGATGAACCGTCTCGCCCTGCTCGTACTGGTTCATCTTCGCCTCGAGGCCGAGGAGCTGCTGGAGCAGGCGGATGCCGGGGCTCACCGGCCGACGCCGGGCCCGCAGCACCCGGCTGAACCGCTCGGCGCGACGGGATGCGGTCGGCGCCGGCCCGGTCCATGGTGACGTCGCCGTGGCCCTCGAGCAGGCTCATCAGCCCGCCGACCTGCTGCGAGCGACCTCGGCCTGCTCGGGCGTGGCGAGCAGGTCGGCCAGGCCGCCGTCGGCGAGGGGGTTGCGGCCGCTGCGCGGCGCCGTCGGCGATGCCGGCGCGACGGCGTGGAGCAGCCGCGTCGGGTCGGGGTCGACGCCGCCGAGGGCCTCGTCGACGAGCGACGAGGAAGTGGGCGCGCATCCACGGCACGCCGGTGAACTGGGCCCGGTGGGTCACCTCGTGCAGCGCCAGCCACAGCCGGAACTCGCGGGGCGGGAAGGCGAAGCGCTTCTCGAGGGCGAGGACGTTGGGCCCGACGTAGTAGACGAGGTCCTGGTCGTCGGGGTCCTCGTCCTCGACGACGAGCAGGTCGTACTGGCCGAGCACCCGGGTCGACATCCAGCCGAGCAGGGCGCCGACCTCGGCGCCGGCGGCCTTGCGGGCGACCGAGGTGCCAGCGGCCCGTCGCCGAGCCGCTCGCCGAGCTTGTCGGTGAGCGGCCGCAGCAGCCGCTGGAACGACGCGATGTTGGCCCGCACCCAGCCGGCCCGGTCGGTGACCCGGGCCCGGGCCGGCCCGGCGAGCGAGCGCAGCCCGGTCTCGGCGGCGACGAGCTCCTCGGCCTCGGCGGTCAGCTCGGCGAAGTCGGGGCCGAGCGAGTCGGCGTGGTACGAGCCGGCGAAGGGCTCGGTGCCGGCGACCCGGACGGCGATGCGCTCCGCCAGCGCCCAGTCGACCGGTCGCCGGGGCGCTCGTCGCCATCGGTCGCGGGTGTCTACCGCTTCGGCGGGTACTTCGGCCGGACGACCTTCGCGAAGTAGCCGACGACGACGGCGACGATCAGCGGCGATCGCGGAGAGGCACGAGGACGACGCCGATCCAGTAGTGCCAGATCACGGCCAGCGACATGGGTCGGACCCTAGGAGGTCGGGTCGTGCGTCCGTGAAGCGAACGCTCGGCGAGCAGCACTGCGATCCGCGCCGAAGGCCGTCGGGCACCTCCTCGCAGCAGCGCTTGGCGATCAGCGGCCTCAGCTGGGCCTGGAAGTCGGCGGTCTCGAAGCACGGCGGGCAGTCCTCGAGGTGCTCCTGGAGGGCGTCGGCTCCGGTCGGCGGCGAGCTCGCCGTGGAGGAAGTGGTCGAGCTCGTGGAGGAGGTCGTCGCAATCCTCGGCCGGCCATCACGGTGCCTCCGTGGGTGATGAGGTGCTCGGTCGACCACGAAGTCGTGCAACCGCTTCTCGAGGCCCTTCCTTCCCCGATGGAGCCGGCTCATCACCGTGCCGATCGGGATGTCGAGCATCTCGGCGATCTCCTTGTAGGCGAAGCCCTCGACGTCGGCCAGGTACACGGGCAGGCGGAACTGCTCGGGCAGGTCCTCGATCGCCGCCTTCACCTCGCCGTCGGTGATGCGCTCGAGCACGTCGGCCTCGGCGCTGCGACCCCGGGTGGCCTGCTCGACCGCCGGCAGGCGGTGGTACAGGTAGAGGTCCTCGACGTCCTCGAGGTCGGCCTCCTGCGGGCCGGCGCTGCTTGGCCCGGTAGGTGTTGATGAACGTGTTCGTGAGGATCCGGAACAGCCAGGCCTTGAGGTTGGTGCCCTGCTCGAAGCCGCCGAAGCCCCGGTAGGCCCGCAGGTAGGTCTCCTGCACGAGGTCCTCGGCGTCGGCCCGGTTGCGGGTCATGCGCATGGCGGCCGCGTACAGCGCCGGCATGTACTCCATCGCCTGGTCGGCGAACGTCGCCTGGTCCGCCATCGGGCCCGGACCCTACCGGCTGGGTCCTCAGCAGCCGGGATCGGGCAACCCTTCGCCGGTGGTCACGCTCGAGGGGGCGGCACCGGGGCCGGCGACGGGCCACGAGCTGTACAGCGTGACGACCCCGGTGGCCGGCCGGTACAGGCCGGGCGTGTCGTCGCCGTCGCAGTCCCAGTCGTCGAGGGCGACCACGTCGCCAGGGGCGCCGAGCGCGTAGCGCCGTGGCGGCTCCCCGGGCTCCACGACCACCGTGAGCACGCCGGCGACCCACGTGGCGGCGACCGGGCACCCGTCGCCGTCGGGATCGCCGGTGAGTGCACCGGGCGCCACCGGTGCGCACGCGGGTGGCGCGGCCGCCTCGGTCGGGGCCGACGTCGGGGGTCGGGCCAGGACGAACGCGCCGGCCGTCGCGGCCGCCGCCGCGGCGGAGAGGAGGATCGGCCACCGCCGGGGACGGGACTCGGCGAGGTCGAGCACCGGCGCCGGGGGCCGCGGCCCGTAGTCCCGGGTCACCCGGGTCCCTGCGTCCTCGAGGGTCGGCGCGTCGCTCTCCGCCACGATGCCCCTCGAGCCCGAGACGGGCTGGGGGCCGGCGGCGGCGCGGAGGGCGGCGGCGAGCTCGGCCGCGGCCGGCCGGGCCGCGGGATCGGGGGCCAGGGCGCGCCGGAGGGCGAGCGCGACGCCGGGCGGCAGAACGGTCGCCGCGGTGGGCGGCACACCCGTGACCGCCTCGACGACGACGGCGGCGAGGGAGAAGACGTCGGCGGCGGGGCCGCCGGCGACGCCGGCCTCCACCTCCGGGGCCACCGAGCCAGGCGTGCCGGCTGGCGCGGCGAGCGCGCCGACGGGGCGGGCGCGGCCGAGGTCGACCAGCACGCCCGTCGCGTCCGGGCCCACGACGACGTTGGACGCCGAGACGTCGCCGTGCACCCATCCGGCGGCGTGGACGGCGGCGAGGGCGTCGGCCACCGGCGCCAGCATCGCCGCCGCTGCCCGCCACGACACACGGCCCCGGGCCGCGAGCAGGCCGGCAAGCGACGGTCCGGGGATCCGGGCGGTGGCGACCAGCCCGGCCTCGGCTCCGGCGAAGCGGACGAGGTGGGGATGGCGGAGCGCGGCGAGGGCGGCGATCTCGGCGGCCGCGGCGGGGCCTGCGGCCTTCACGACCACGGCCTCGCCCGTGCGCACATCGACGGCGGCGTGGACGTGCGGCCCGAGTGACTCGGTCAGCCGCCACGGACCGAGCAGGGAGCCGGGCGTGACGACCGACGCGATCTCGGGCCCCGACGGTGGGAGCGCCGTCGGGGCCCGGAGCCGCTGAGCGGGATGGGGACGCATGGTGGGGGATGAGGTGGAGGTCCCCGTCAGCCGGCCAGCTGCGAGCGTTGCCAGAGGATGCGAGCTTCGCGACGGCTGGCGTTCTCGACGCCGACCGCCTCACGAGCCGTCCCGATCGCCCCGGCGGCCCGGCGGAGCGCGACCGAGAGGCTGGCGGCGTCACGGTCGAGGCCGAGCAGCTCACGGTCGAAGTCGTCACGGGTCGGGCCCCGCCATTCGGCCCGGGCGACCGTGGCCGCCCGTCCCCGGGCCTCGCCGCGGCGTCGACGGCCGCCGCCGCCCTGGTGCAGGCGTCGATGGCGGCGGCGGCCGCGGCGTGGTCGAAGCGCAGCGGCTCGAGGCCGGGCGGCGTCGTCGGGGTCGGGGGCATCGGGGCTCAGGCGGCGGAGCCGCCGGCGGCGAGGATCTGGGTGGCGACGCCGTGGATCCAGTTCCGCAGCTCGAGGAGATCGGCCTGGGCCTGCCGGAGTCGGGGGTCGATCTGGTCCCACATCGTCCGGAAGCTCTCGGCATGGGGGCCGTCCCAGACGTTGCGGTCCGACAGGCGCTCCGCGGCGTTGCTCAGGGCGCTCAACTGGGACTCCAGGCCGCCCTCGATGATCGATCGCATCCGGTTGGCCTCGGCGATGGCCTCCGGTCCGGCAAGTACGCGCACGCTCATGACTCTCGCTCCTCATGGTGAGCTAGTAGGTGGTTTCATGTATTTTCATGATTCCACCGTACTTGTCAAGGCGAGATCGTCACGACCGCAGCACGTACTCGTCGCTCGCGGTCAGCAGGGCGGCCAGCTCGATGTCGTCGCGCCGGAGGAGCTCCCCGGCCCAGTAGGCCAGGCCGGCAGGGTCAGGGCCCCGGCCCAGCAGCGCCACGTAGAGGCGGCTCACCCGGACCCGCCGGTGCTCGTCGCTCTGGAACAGGGCCAGGGCGAGCGCACGCGGGGGCAGCCCGCCCCGGGCCTGACCGGACCAGTAGGCGAGCCCGACGGGGTCGGCCGGGCGGCCGAGGAGGAGCCGGTAGATCCGGTCGACGGCGCCCTCGGCGGTCCCGCCGCCGAGCGCCCACGACTCCGCCGACCCGAACAGATCGGCGGCGACGTCGGCGACCGGGCGACGGAAGGCGACTTGGTCGCGCCAGTAGGCGAGGCCGGCTGGGTCGGGGATGCGCCCGAGCGCGAGGCGGTAGAGCTCGCCGACGACGACGCCCGTCCACTCCGGTGACCGGGCGATGGTCTCGGTGAAGGCCGAGCGCGGCAGCCCACCGAGCAGCTCGGCGACCCAGTGGGCGCGTCCAGCCGGGTCGGCGGGCCGGTGCAGCAGGTCCCGGTACACCGCGTCGACGTACCGGCCGGTCTGTCCGGCGTCGAGGGCGGGGCGGGCCTGGCCCGAGCGCCGATCGATCATGAGCCCGGCGGTGTCGACCGCCTCGAAGTCCCGACCCCGGAGCCGCCCGAGCGTCCGCAGCACGTCGTTGTCCCATCGCTCGTCGGGCGCACCGGTGACGTAGAACGACGAGCCGTTGTCGGCGACGACGAGCCCGTACCGCTGCATGGCTCGGGCGATCACCTGCGCGGCCGGCGGGAGCCCGGAGATGTCGACCGAGGCGCGGAGCCGGAGGCGCAGACCCATCGGGGGCAGGTCGGCGTTCGCCGACCCGGCGTCGTGGGTCGCCGGCCACAGGTGCGCCGCCTGGGTCGCCTGGGCCGTGACCCGGATGGCGTGGTCGATGTGCCCGCCGGCGACCTCGTCGTAGCGGACCAGCCCGGGCAGGATCGGGAGGCCGGCGGCGTCGGCGGAGGTCCACGTGTCGGGCCGCAGGGCGTTCGAGCGCAGGTCGAACACGGCGCCGGACCCGGCGTCCCACGAGCCGTCGGGGCGGGGGTGGGCGTCGTACAGCTCGTAGAGGACGCAGGCGTCGCGGTCGACCACGAGCACGTGGCGGTCACCGTCGGACGACGGACCGCCCTCGATGGGGGCGCCAGGCGGGATCGGGTACGGGCCCGGGTCGCTCTCGTCGTCGTAGCCGAAGCGGACCGGCACGCGGGGTTGCCCGCGAACCGACGGTCGTGAACGGGATGCCGATCGGACCGCCGTCCCAGGTCCCACTCCCGAAGTCGGGGTGGACGGTGCGGTCGAGGCCCATCGACGCGATGTACGCAGCCGAGCGCGGGTGCACCGGCAACAGGCTCACGTCGGCGTGCCAGATGTTGTCGGCCGGGAGATCCGGGCACGCCGGCGCCTGCGGCAGCGGGTGCGCCGAGGCGACCGGCGACGGGACGACGGCCGCCAGCGCCAACAGGATGACGACGACCGTTCGGGAGCGCACACCCCAGGATCGGCGACCGGGGGAGCTCGGTTGAGGCGCGCTACCCGCAGGCGATCCACAGGCGACGGCCGAAGATCCACAGGGTTGTGCCTCTTGCGCTCCACAGCCCTTCGCCCTGACGCTGCCGTGAGGATGGTGGTGGACGGGGGGACTGTCGCCGCCGAGCTTCGGCGTCGGCGGCTGGGACGACGTGGGTTGGCGCAACGCTGCGCCGACTCGGGGTCGACCACCTGGCTACCCGCCTCTGATGACCTGCGATCGGTCAGCACCGAGCTGTTGCTGCTGGCGGCGATGACTCTTGCCGGCCCAGGCGTGCCGCCCCACGTCGCGGGCCGCCCCGTCGCCGGGTCGGACGCCTGACGGACCCCCTCCGTCGGACGTGCCACCCGGCGACGGGCATTCGCCCGCCGGCGTGATCAGGCGGCGTCGGAGGTGGCGTGCGGTGCCACCGACGCCGCCGGAAGCGGTGCCTCAGCGGCGAGCTCGGCGGCGCGGCGGGCGGCGATGCGCACCGGCGGCGACGTCACCACGGGGAGGCGACCCTCCCACACCAGGGGTTCGGCGACCGGCGCCGCGGGCTCGTCGACCTCGTGATGCTTCCGGCTCCAACGCACGGTCGCAGCCTGACGGACCGGTCCTCGCGAACCGACGACGGACGCGTGACGATGCCGTGCCAGAAGGGGCACGGCATCGTCACGCCGTCGTCATGCGATGGAGGTGTGCCAGGACTTCAGCTCGAGGGCGCCGTTCTCGGAGCGGACGTGGAGCTCGTGGGTCGCCCCGCCGTTGTCGCTGTCGACGGTCAGGACGACGTGGTAGTAGCCGTAGGGCAGGTCGAGCGGGACCGAGTTCGTGTAGGAGTCGCCGGGCATGACGTCCTGCGGCAGACGGCACTCGCACTGCAGGACGAGCTCGGAGTCGACGTCGAGACCCGCCGCGTCGTTCGCCGTCATCTTCCAGCAGTCGATCGTGTCGAGCGTGCTCTCGGCGGCAGCCATCTCGAAGTCACTCGGGTCGAGGACCGCCGACCACGTGAGGGTCGTGCCGGACACCTGGGGATCGCCGGCCAGGGTGAACTTCGCCATCTCTGCTGCCTCCGTCGTGCGTGGGTGGTGGTGTGGAGGCGTTGTACGACGGGACCACCCGGTCGCGGTTGAGCAATGACTACTCAATCTCCGCCGCCGACGGACGTGAACACGAGCGAGCGGCCGTCGGGGGACCAAGAGGCAGCGAATTCCTGCACATCGGGCGTCTCGGTCACCCGCTCGCGATCTGACCCGTCGGCGGCCATCGTCCAGAGGTCCCCGTCGAGCACGACCGCGATGCGCCCGGTCGGTCCCCACACCGGCCAGCGGTCGTCGACACCGTCCGGTGACAGCCGGTGCGCGCCGGTGCCGTCCGCGTCCATCACCCAGGTCCCCTCACCGCTCCGGTAGAAGGCGATCTCGGCGCCGTCGGGCGACCAACTGGCGAACCAGTCGTCGCCGGGCGCCTCGAAGATCTGCAACCGGTTGCCATCGATGCCGACGAGCCCGAGGTCGCCATCGCGGTCGTCGACGCCGTCGCCTCTCGTGTTGAAGACGAGCAGGCTCCCGTCGGGCGAGAACGCGGCGAGCTCCTCGTCGCCGGCCCGTTCGGTGACGCGGCGCAGTCCGGTGCCGTCGGCATCCATCACGTAGAGGTCGAACCCGTCAGCCGTCCGACGTCCGAAGGCCAGCAGCCCGCCGTCGGGCGACCAACGGACGGCCACGTCGTCGCCCGGGTCGTCGGTCAGGCGGCGCACGTGGCTGCCGTCGACATCGGCGACGTAGAGCTCGGGGTTGCCGTCGCGCACGCTGCCGAAGGCGATGCGCTCGCCGTCGGGCGACCACGCTGGTCCGCCGTCGAGGAGCGGATCGGTCACGACCGGCCGCAACCCGGAGCCGTCGATCCCGACGGCGAAGATGTCACCGCGATCCTCGAGCCCCGGAACGGCGTTCATCACCGCGTGCAGGAGCGGACGACCGCTGTCGCGCCGGGTCGTCAGCACGGCGATGGTGACGCCCTCCTCGGGGAAGTGGGCGAGGAGCGCCCCGCTCGACCCGGAGTGGCCCCACGCCACGTGCCCGCCGGGGACGCTGCGATCGAGGCCGAGCCCGTACGGCCGGAAGCACCGGTCGGCACAGGGCAGCTCGGCCGAACGGTCGACGTCCTCCATCTCGGCGAGCGAGGCGGGCTCGAGCAGGTCGCCACCCAGCAAGGCCCGACCGAAGCGGGCGAGCTCCTCGGCGGTCGTGACGAGCGCTCCGGCGCTCCATGTCCGCATCGGTACGGCAGCCTGCGGGGGCACTGGACCCGGCTCGTCGTGGCGGTCGACGAGGGCGACGTCTCGAGCCATGGTCGGGCGCTCGATCAGCTGGGTGTGCTCGAGGCCGAGGGGATCGAGCACCTCGGCTTCCAGGAGGTCGGCGAAGGACTCACCGGTGGCCTCCTGCAGAGCCAGTCCGACCCCGACGAAACCGAGGTCGGAGTAGCCGAAGCACGCACCCGGCGCGCACGACGGTGAGTCGCCCACCGCCCGCTCGAACGCCATCGCCGTCCAGCTCGCGCCGTCGAGGCTCGATTCGTACGGAAGGCCGGCGGTGTGCCCGAGCAGGTCGCGCATCGTCGTACCGGCGCCGAGGCCGGGCAGCGGCACCGGCGCGTCGAGGTCGACGGCGCCGCGCTCGGCGAGGAGGAGCGTGACCGCGGTCGTGAAGGACTTCGTGATGCTGGCGATGGCGAACCTCGTCGTCTCGGTGACCGGGGTCGTCCCCCGATCGGCGGTGCCGCTGGTGGCCGTCGAGGTCCCGCCCGCCGGACCGATCACCGCGACCGACGCGCCGTCGATCTCGAGCTCCAGGACCGCGGCGTCGAGCGTCCGTTGGAGCATGCCGGCGAGGTCGTCATCCCCGTCGCCACGGGCGCAGCCGAGCAGCAGGGCCAGCGGGGCCAGCAGGCAGACAGCCACGACGGCGGGGCCGTTCTGTCGTCCGGTCACCGGTCGCGGCCACGCACGCACAGGCCCACGTCGAAAGGGACGGACAGGGGCCGTTCGCCGGGTGACACGTCAGGGCCGGAGTGGCCGACGGCTCGGGTAGGGTCGACGTCGAGCCGGCCGTCCGTTTCTTGAGAAGCCAGGGGATCCCGCGTCTGACTCCCGATTACGGGACGGACAGGCCATGGCTGAGATTCCACAGCAAGGGCTGGACACGGGCCGCGAGGCGTTGCGACGGTTCCTCGTCGGTGACGACGACCTGGGTGTCATGCTCACGAAGATCACGATGATCGCCACCGAGACGGTTGCCGGCTGCGACATCGCCAGCATCACCATGATGCACGACGGCGGAACGCCGCGGACCGCGGTGTTCACCGACAAGCTCGCGCTCGAGCTCGACGAGAAGCAGTACGAGTTCGACACCGGGCCGTGCCTGTCGGCCATCCGGCATCGCGGCGTCGAGCACAGCAGCACGGCCACGGACGACCGGTGGCCGGCGTTCAGCGTCGCCGCCGCCGAGGTCGGTGTCCTGGCGACGCTGTCGGCCCCCCTGGTGCATGGCGAGTCCGCCGTGGGCGGGTTGAACCTCTACTCGCAGAGCGTCGAGGCGTACGACGACGACGCCCGGGAGACGGCGTCGTTGTTCGCAGACCAGCTGGGCGTCGCCGCCGCCAACGCCACGATCTACGCCGAGGGCTACGAGCTGGCGCAGCAGCTGCTCCAGGCCATGGAGTCACGGGCGGTCATCGAGCAGGCGAAGGGGATCCTGATGGCGGCCGAGCACTGCACTCCGGAAGAGGCGTTCGAGATGCTCCGCCGCGCCTCCCAGGGCCAGAATCGCAAGCTCCGGCGATCGCGACCGACATCGTCGAGCGCTACTCGCGAGGCGGCGACTGACGCCGCCCAGCGGGCCACTCGTCGCGGGCGACGCGTCGCTCGTCCTGGCATCGACCTCGGACGAGGGCGGCGCGACGCCCGACTGGATCCTCGACCTGACGACCGAGACGTGGACGATGCTCCCGGACGACCGGCCGCCACCGAGCTACGACCGGAGCGTCCACTGGGACGGACCGAGCCTCCTCGTCTTCGCCAAGGCGATCCCGAGCGGGTCGTCGAGTGAGCTGTCAGAAATCGCCGGCGCCCGACTCGATGTCGCATCGGGGCGCTCGACGATGCTGCCCGCCAGCGGGACGTCGGGCTACCAGGCCTGGCCCGTCGACGGTCTCGTCGTGGTGAACCCGCACTTCGGTGTCGACGCCGGCGGCGGCATCCTCGACCTCGGCACGGGCGTGTGGTCGGCCCTCCCCCCGCACCGCGACGTGTCCTGGAACGGCGATATGGCCGGGGTCATCGGGCGGGACGACCTGGTCCTCGGCGACTCCGGCCGGTGGCTGCTCGATCTCACGACCCTCGCCTGGGTGGAGATCCCGCCGCGGGACAGCGATACGTCGCTCGATCTCCAGCGGGTTCCGATCGGCCGGAGCTTCTTCACGATCGGCGGGGGCGACTGGGACTCGCTGGCGGTCGACTCCTGGCTCTGGACGGCGCCCCGTTAGCCGACGCCCTGACCGCGTCGACATCCACAAGGCCCCGGTCCCCGACCCGTCACCACTACGTTGCCGGAATGGCCGACGCACACTCGTCGCGCGGTGCTGCCCGCACTGCCGCAGGTTCCGGGGCGCTCGCGCTCGGCGCCCTGGGTGTCGTCTTCGGCGACATCGGCACGAGCCCGCTCTACGCGTTCCGGGAGGCGTTCGAGCACCAGGACCTCCCGGTCGTCGAGACGAACGCGCTCGGTGTCGCGTCGATCGCCTTCTGGGCGCTGATCGTCATCATCTCGATCAAGTACCTCGCGCTCGTCATGCGGGCCGACAACCACGGCGAGGGTGGCATCCTCGCCCTCACCGCCCTCGTGATGCCGGAGTCGAAGACGGCCGCGGCAGGCCGGCGGGCTCGTGCTGCTCGGCGTGTTCGGCACCGCGCTGCTCTATGGCGACGGGCTGATCACCCCGGCCATCTCGGTGCTGAGCGCGGTCGAGGGGTTCGAGGTCGCGTCGTCGGCGTTCGAGGCCTGGGTGATCCCGCTCGCCTGCGTCATCCTCGTCGGGCTCTTCGCGGTGCAGCGGCGCGGCACCGAGGCCGTCGGGCGGGTGTTCGGGCCGGTCATGGTCGTCTGGTTCACGGTCCTCGGCGTCCTCGGCCTCAACCAGATCGTGCAGCACCCGGCGGTGCTCGAGGCCATCAACCCGATCCACATCGTCGACCTCTTCCAGGCCGAGCCGAGGAAGGCGTTCCTCGCGCTGGGCAGCATCTTCCTCGTCGTCACCGGCGGCGAGGCGCTCTACGCCGACATGGGCCACTTCGGCCGCCGGCCCATCACCCTCGTCTGGTACGGCATCGTGCTCCCGGGCCTCGTCTGCAACTACTTCGGGCAGGCCGCGCTGCTCATCGACGACCCGCTGGCCATCGAGAGCCCGTTCTACCGGCTGGCCCCGGAGTGGGGCGTCACGCCGCTGGCGATCCTGGCCACGATGGCGTCGGTCATCGCGTCGCAGGCGCTGATCTCGGGCGCCTTCTCGCTCACGGTGCAGGCGGTGCAGCTCGACTACCTGCCGCGGCTCAAGATCCTCCACACCTCGAAGCACCAGCACGGCCAGGTGTACGTGCCCCTCGTGAACTGGGCCTGATGATCGGCTGCGTCGGGCTCGTCCTCGGCTTCCAGACCTCGAGCAACCTCGCGGCCGCCTACGGCATCGCCGTCACCACGACCATGGTCATCACCACGATCCTCTTCTTCGTCGTGGCCCGCATCCACTGGGGTTGGTCGCGAGCGAAGGCCCTGCTCGTCATCACGCCGCTCCTGTTCGTCGACAGCGCGTTCCTCGCCGCCAACATCCCGAAGATCCCGGACGGCGGCTGGTTCCCGCTCCTCGTCGCGCTTGGGCTTGCTCGTGCAGATGGCGACGTGGCGGCGCGGACGCCAGCTCGTCGCCGCCCGCATCCGCCGTGGCGAACGCTCCGTGCCCGAGGTGCTGGACGCGTGCGACCACACGCACGGTCGACGGCACCGCCGTGTTCCTCTTCAAGGACGCCGGCAAGGCCCCGCCTGCCCTCGTCAACAACCTGCGCCACAACAAGGTGCTCCACGCCCAGACGTTCCTGGTCGCGGTCCACACCACCGAGACCCCACGGGTGGCGGCCGCCGACCGGGCGACGCTGGAGGGCATCGAGCCCTGCGTGACCCAGGTCATCCTCCGCTTCGGCTTCATGGAGGAGCCCGACGTGCCCGCGGCCCTGGCCGCGGTCGAGGTCGACGGGGCTCGGCTCGACGTCGCGGACGCGACCTACTTCATCGGCCGGGAATCGGTGATCCAAGGTGACCTCGAGGGCATGCACCCCGCCTTCGAGCACCTCTTCGTCGTGCTCAACCGCGGCGCCGACAGCGCCGCCCGGTTCTTCAACCTGCCGACCGAGAAGGTGTTCGAGGTCGGCACCCAGGTCGAGATCTGACGATCGTTGCAGGGACCGGCCGGGTTGCCTAGGTTCCCCCGTCGTGAGTGGACCCACGTCGAAGGGGATGCGGATGAGAAAGCTGGTACTGCTGGCGGTGGTGCGCTTTCGGTGGCGTTCGTCGAGCCGGCCGAGGCAGCCACTCCAGGGCGCCCTGAGCCCGGCCCAGGCATCTGCCGCATGCGCAGCCTTCTTCGGTGTGAGCGCCGGCCCCGAGCCGCTGTCGGCTTGCCAGTGGGACATGCGGCGCATCGAGGTCGGTACAGCGTCGTACGCCAGGGCCACCGGTGAAGGCGTCAGCGTGGGCGTGATCGACGGCGGAGTCGACTTCGACCCACCCTGACCTCGTCGCCAACCTCGACGTCGGCCGATCGTGCTCGTTCATCTTCACCGACACGCCCACGGCCGACCCGCAGGAGATCGCCAACGGTGACTGCTCCAACAAGGCGGCGGTGCAGGATCTGCAGGGCCACGGCACCCACGTGGCCAGCACGATCGCCGGCGCCGGTCAACGGCATCGGCATCGCCGGCGTCGCCCCGGAGGCGACGATCGTGGCGATCAAGGCCTGCACGATCGTCGGGTTCTGCTTCGCCGACTCGGTCGCGGCTGCGCTGCGCTACGCCGGCGACCAGCGCCTCGACGTCGTCAACCTGAGCCTGTTCGCCGACCCGTACCTGTACTTCTGCAGCAACGACGCCGAGCAGCGGGCGATCCTCCAGGACCTCCGAGGACGCCGCCGCTACGCACAGCAGCGGGGCGTCGTGATCGTCGCCTCGGCCGGCAACGAGGCCGACGACCTCGGCCACCCCGACGATCGACGACGATCAGCCCGGACTGGCCGCCGGACACCGCGGTGGTCCGCGAGGTCGCGCAACAACTGCCGGGTCGCGCCGGCAGAGCTGCCCGGCGTCGTCACCGTTTCGGCGTCGGGCGTCACGACGCTGGCCAGCTACTCGAACGTCGGCGGCCCGCGTCGACGTCACGGCCCCGGGCGGCGACGCGGCGCAGACTCCCGGCACCACGTTCGGGCGGATCCTCGCCGGCTGGTCGAGCACGGACGCAGACCGGCACCTGGGAGGCCCTCGCCGCCGCGACCGGGCGCGTGCGTCGAGGACGCCAACGGCGCTCGGTGGGTGTGGATCAGCGGCACGTCGATGGCGTCGCCGCACGTTGCCGGCGTCGCCGCCCTGGTCCGGCAACTGCACCCCCGGTGGAGCCCGGGTGCCGTGGCGGCCGCGGTTCGCCGAACCGCCGACGCCGACTGCTGTGTCCGACCGCCTGGCCGGCATCCGACCCGCGCCGGTGCGCCGGTGGCCATCGAGCACGACGTTCTTCGGGGCCGGGACCGTGAACGCCCTCGCGGCCGCCTCCTTATGAGGTAGTGGCCCAGTTGGAGCCCGAGAGGGGATAGAACCTCGACCTGCCGATTTCGTGATTGCAGCGCAGCAGCGTCACCGGCGCGGTGTTCGCCGCTCCGATCCACGGAACCTCCAGAGCGGAAGTTCGGGGCGGGGGGCCGTCAGTCGTGACGGCAGGTGATCAGCGACGCAGGACCGCTCGTCCAGCGTGGGTCCGACCTCGGGAGGCCTCCTGCTCCATCATGGCTGCGCTGTGCTCGCCGTGCATCGCCCGGATCTGGTCGAGGTGCTCGAGCCAGAGGGCGTACAGACGCTTCCAGCGGGACGCGAACCCAGGCACGATCTCCTTGGCCTCCACGTCCAAACCCGCCGCCTCTACCAACCGGTGTCCAGTCCGGCACGGGATGCGGCAGTTCCGGTCGGGCTCGCTCGTCGGCAGTGAACAGGAACCGCCCCCCGGGTCGGAGCACCCGGCGAACCTCCCGCAGCGCGGCGATGCGATCAGGGGCAAAGAAGATGGCGTCGAGGCAAACGGCCGCATCGAGCTCGCCGTCGTCCAGACCGGTCGCCTGGAGCGTTCCCACCGCGAAGCGGGCCCGGCCCGGCGGCACGAAGCCGCCCGCCCTCGAGCTCGCCTCGGCCACCGCGACGGGCGACCAGTCGACGCCCACCAGGTCGGCACCGGTGGCCCGTGCCAACCAAAGGCCCGGTTCCCCGAGCCCACAGGCCAGATCGCCGAGGCGCCGGTCCGGGCCGATGCGCAAGCCGGCAACGAGCCGGCCAAGCAGCCACCACGTCGTGTCGCTCCACGTCTCCAGCCCGGTGAACTCGTTGCCGAAGGCGTCGGCGTTCAGCTGCTGAAGCAGCGCACTGCCAGCGGTCGCGGAAGCACCTGGTCGAACTCCTCGACCGTGAACTCCGTCGACTCGCAGCGCGCGCCAGCGATCTCGCTCGTCATCGTCCACGCCCCCTCGAATGCTCATGCTCGCACAACGTCCGTCCACGGCTCCCGGCGCAGCCGGCGAGCCCGGCGCGGCGACTTGGCGTGGAGCACGACCGGCGCCGCTCAACGCCCGAGCAGGCCGTCGGACACGTGCTCAGCCGAGGCTGCCGACCCGCGGATCGGCCAGGACATCGTCGAAGGCGACGACGAACGGGAGCGTCGCAGGGCGAGCGTCGATCTCCGGGGCTCGTCGGTCGCACGGAAGGGTTGCGGCGCCGCAGCTTCGGGGATCCGAGTGGCCAGCGTGGCCGTCGAGTGTCTCCGGGCGGGCTTCGGACCGATGAGTTGGCAGCTCGGCGCCGTCATCACTCCGGAGCGACGCAAGATGTCACTCACCGCAGGGAGGTCCGATGACGTCGCCATCGAACACGAACGAGAACAACCAGACGGACGCTGTCCCGCCGATCGTCGACCAGGACACGTGGGAGGCGGCGCTGGCCGAGCTCCGGGTGCGCGAGAAGGCGGCGACCCGCGAGCTGGACGCAATCGCCGCGGCCCGCCGGCGCCTGCCGATGGTCGAGCTGCCCGACTACACGTTGGACGGGCCCGACGGCCCGATCCGGCTGGTCGACGTCTTCGACGGCAAGCGGCAGCTCATCGTCTACAACCACATGTGGTTCCCGGGCGAGGAGTGGCAGTGCAGCGGCTGCACCGGCTTCACGAGCCAGTTCACCCGCCTCGAGTTCCTCGACGCCTACGACGCCCGCTTCGTCATCGTCACCCAGGGCCCCATCGATGACGCACTCGCCTACAAGGCCCGGGTCGGCAACCGGATGGACTGGTACTCGACGGCGAACAGCCCGTTCGGCTCGGACATGGGCGCGCCACCCAACGGCGGCTTCCAGCTCAACGTCTTCCTCCGGGTCGGCGACACGGCGTACCGCACGTACAACACCCAGGGCCGCGGGGTGGAACAGGTCAGCCACACGTTCCCGCTGATCGACCTGCTGCCCTACGGACGCCAGGAGGAGTGGCAGGACTCTCCCACCGGCTGGCCCCAGTCACCCACCTACTCCCGGTGGGCCCCCTCCGAGGACTACGCCCGCTACGCCGACATCCCGGGTTGATCCGTCGTCAACCGCGTCGCCAAGCGCCCCGCCGGATCAGTTCGTCCCCCGGGTTCGAGAAGACGGCACCGACAAAGGAGTCCGGCGGCTCCGGCGTCTCACCGCTCTCTACGGCGGCGACGAGGTTCCTGAACTCCTCGACTCGTTGACGACGATCTCACGTTTGATCGGCTCGTCCGCACCAGCGGCGGTCACCGGCCCGAAGGCCGGGAGTCGTGGTTCGAGTCCCATCGCCTCCACTCGTCGCCAGATCTTCAGCCCGTCGTCGGGGCTTCTTCAGGACTCCTCCGCCGCGTTCCGCGACGGTTGTCGGACCGAACACGTACTGGCCTGGAGGTAGGCAGTGAAGTTGATCGTTGCGGATGTGTACGGCGAGGGGTACCTCGAAGAAGGCGACCTCGAGGACTTCCGGCATATGCGGTTCCCTGCGCACTGACCGGCCGGACCCTTCGCGAGGCGATCGACCAGGCGGAATGGATCTGGCGGAAGGACGCGCTCCAGTACGTCGACTGAGCAGTACCGCCACCATGAGCCACAGGATCCCCACGCCCACCGGAGTCAGCCCGGCAGGTGTGCAACCCGCCGCACAGGTACAGAGGTCTCGAATCATCGCGCTGCCGATCGGCAATTGGGTCGCCAATGTGTCGGCTGAGAGGTGCTGTTTCCGTATCGCTGAGCCGACACGATGGGCCCGGTCTGCGTCGTGTCGGCTGAGCGCTCCGGAAACGAGCCGCCTGAGCCGACACGTTGCCCGTGCTCGACAGCCCCAACCCCCCGGGGGTTCTGGCCTTGCTGATGTCCTGAGACATCACAATGGAGCCCGAGGGGGGATTTGAACCCCCGACCTGCCGATTACGAATCGGCTGCTCTGCCAGCTGAGCTACTCGGGCGGGAGGGGGAACGGTAGCGCGGTTGGCCTGTGGCTCCGAAGGGGAAGCCGACCAGGGATGGGATCCCCGCTCGAGACTCGACCCGGCGCGCCTGCGCTACGTGAGCGATGCCGAGCCCGGCATCCGGCGGACCGGCGCCAAGCGCTTCCGGTACGTCGACGACACGTCGGGGTCGGTCGTCCGGCACGGCCCGACCCTGGCCCGCATCGACGCGCTGGCGGTACCGCCGGCGTGGACCGACGTGTGGATCTGCGCCGATCAGGTCGGGCACCTCCAGGCGACCGGGCGCGACGCGCGTGAGCGCAAGCAGTACCGCTACCACCCGGCGTTCCGCGCCCTGCGGGAGCACGAGAAGTTCGCCGACCTCATCCCGTTCGGTGAGGCGCTGCCGGACCTGCGCCGCCGGGTCGAGGAGAACCTGAAGGCCGGGCGGCTCGACGCCGAGGTGGTGTCGTCGCTCGCAGTGGCCCTGCTCGATCGGACGGCCATGCGCGTCGGCAACGAGGCCTACGCCCGGGAGAACCGGACCTACGGCCTCACGACGCTGCGCGACCGGCATGCCGTGATCGAGGGCGGCGCGGTGTCGTTCCGGTTCACCGGCAAGGGTGGGAAGCGTCAGGAGCTCTCGGTCGAGGACCCTGCGCTCGCCCGGCTCGTCCGGCGGTGCCGCGACCTCCCCGGCCAGCAGCTCCTGCAGTGGGTCGACGACGCCGGGGCGCGCCACCCGTTGCGGAGCGAGGACGTGAACGTCCTGCTCCGGGACATCACGGGCCTGCCGGTGACGGCCAAGGCGTTCCGCACGTGGCACGCCAGCGTGCGGGCGGCGACGTTGCTGGCGAGCGCGGATGCCCCCGCGTCGGCCCGCCAGGCGACCTCGGTCGTGTGCGAGGTGGTCGACGAGGTCGCCGCCGAGCTGGGGAACACCCGAGCCGTCTGCCGGGCGTCCTACGTCCATCCCGCGGTGGTCGCGTCCTTCGAGGAGGGTCTCCTCGGCGACTGGTGGCGAGATGGGCCGACGCGGGCCGCGGGGCGGTGCACCGCGGAGGAACGGCGGCTGCTGGCGCTGCTGCGCAAGGCCCGCCGGCGGGGTCTCGGGGTGCGTCCGGCCTCGACCTCGGTGCGCCGGGCGGCGAAGGCGGCCTCGACCGCCGATGCCGACGCTGCGTGAGGGCGGTCGCTCAGGCGAGCCGCAGCAGCGGGAGCTTCAGCAGCAGCGCTTGGAGCTGCAGGGCCTCGTTGGCGTTGCGGACGTGCAGCGCTTCGTAGGCAGCGTCGATGGCGGCCACCGCGCCCACCAGCTCGTCACGGCGACCGCGCCCGTCCGCCACCGCGTCGCGGTACCGGCCGGCGAGGGTGGCGAGGCCGATGCGCAGCTCGGCCGTCCGGGCGCGTCGCAGCTGGCGCTTGTGCGAGTCGTTGAGCTCCTTCAGCCGCCCCTTCGGCAGGTGCAGCTCCTCGACGCGCGCCGCCAGCTCGCTCTCGGCGGCGTCGAAGCCCGCCTTCACGTGGGCGAGGGCGTCATCGATGGCGGCGCGGCGCTCGGCCACGGCCCGCCACACCGCGTGGCCCGTGCCGTCGAGCTCCTCCGGGATCCGCCGCCAGCCCTCGACGCGGAGGGCGAGGCGCTCGTCGCCGGCGAGCAGGCGGGCGAGGCCGAGGTCGCCGGCGGCGGCGGCCGTCGCCATCTCGGCAGCGGCGCGATCGGCTCCCTCGGCCACGAGCCGGTCGGCGACGAGCGCGGGCGGGACCGGCTCGAGCCGGACGACGACGGCCCGGCTGGCGATCGTGCTCATCTCGGCCGGGACGTCATCGGCGAGCAGCACCCAGATCGTCGACGGCGGTGGCTCCTCGAGGACCTTCAGCATCCGTGACCAGGCCACCGGACCGGCCGAGTCGAAGCGGGGCAGGACGAGGACCTTGAACGGGCGCTCCGTCGGCTGGCGGTGGGCGAGGCGGATGAGCTCGTCGACCTCGTCCTTGCGGAGCTGGTTGCCCTCGGGCTCCACGGTGACGCACGTCGGCGTGGCCGCCCTCGGACGCCAGGCGGGCGACCCGAGCGGCCTCGTCGGGGTCGAGGCCGGCCGCGAGGACGTCGGCGGCGAAGGCGCGGGCGACGGCGCGGCTGCCCCAGCCCTCCTGGCCGACGAGGAGGTAGGCGTGGACCGGAGCGCCGGCCGCGGCGCGGAGCTGCTCGGCGGCCCGGTCCTGACCCACGACCGAGGTCCAGGGGTCGACGGCGACGGTTCCGGCCACGACCGCATCCTGCCATCGCCGGACGAGTGGCAAGAACCGGCGGTGCTTTCGCGGTGATCACGTCGGTTTCCACCGCACATTCGGAATGGCTGACTGGGTGAGGCGAGGGTTGCCGTCGACGACGAGGAAGCCGCGGCCGGGCACGAGGGGGACGCCGACGCGGCGCGGCAGCGTCGTGCCGAGCAGGTCGCCGTCGAGGTCGAGGTTCGGGCGGAGCAACAGGCCGAGCCGGCTGCGGCGCACCGTCCTCGTCCAGTGGTTGTAGAGCCCGCGGGCGACGTCGGCCTTGACGGCGGCGACGATGTGCACGCCGGGCGGCGCGCTCGCGGCGAGGCGCTCGAGGCCGCCGGTCGGGTCGTCGAGCGCCTCGGCGTCGTCGATCAGCACGAACGTCGGCACCGTCCGGCGCCGCGTCGGCGAGGGCGGCGACCGCGTCGACCGACGTCGCCGGAAGCACACCCGGCGCCGCGCCGAGCCACGAGCGTCGCCCGGCGACGACGAGCACGCGCGCGCCCGGTTCGGCGGCCAGGACCGCTTCGGCGATTGCCGCGAGCACCGTCGTCCGCCCGGACCGGGCCGGACCGGCGACGAGGACGTGGTCGCCCTCCCACAGCGACAAGGCGACGGTCGCGAGGTCGTCGTCGGCGATCCCGATGGGGACCGACCACGGCCGATCCGGCCCCAGCGTGGTGGGCGCGCCGAGCGCCGGCCAGGCGACCTCGGTCGGCAGGGTGCGCACCGGGGCCGGGCCGGCGGGGGGCCCGGCCCAGCGGGCCGCGACCGAGGCGACCGCTGCGGCCCAGCCCCCCGTCGGGGACGGCGACGTGGGCCACCAGCCCGGTGACGGCGTCGACGAAGCGCCCCGGCGGGAGGTCGGGTAGCCGCCGCCGACAGACCGACGAGGCCGGCCTCGAGCGGGTCGGCCAGCCGGTGGACCCAGCGTTGGCGGACGAGGGCGGCGAGCGAGCTGCGCAGGCCCCCGCCCCGGTCGGCGGTGACGGCGCAGCGGATCCCGACCTCGGGGCCGTCGGCGAAGACGCGCTCGAAGGACTCGAGGACCTCGAACCCCTCGACGTCGTCGAGACCAGCCGAGGAAGCCGCCGGCGCCGTCGAGGAGCACGACGATGTCGGGCAGCGGCGCCCGCTCCGGGGCCGGCATCGCCCTTCGCCGCTCGAGCTCGCCGCGGAGGTGGCGCACGAGGCGGGTCTGTCGCTCCCGGTCGCCCGCGACGACGACGCCGCCGCAGTGCGGGAGGCCGGCGAGCACGCCCAGCTCGCCGGCGCCGTGATCCAGGGCGTAGAGGTGCAGCGCCTCGGGGGACCTCGAGCCGGCGAGCGTGACCGCCACGGCCAGCAGCGACGTGGTGGTACCGCTGCCGCCGACGCCGAAGATGGCGAGGTTGCCGTCGGCGGGGCGCCACCCGGCCGGCACCCGGCGCTGCCGGTCCGGGTCGTCGGCCACGGCGACGGCGACGAGGGACGAAGCGCCGTCGCCGGGCGCATCGCTCGCTGGCGAGCCCGTCACGTCGTCGAGGTCGCGCTGGTCGACAGCGCCGGCAGCGGGTCGGGCCACGGCCGACGCGGGAGCGGGCGCCCGGTGGCCGCCCAGGCGTCGATGCACGCGTCGACGAGCTGCTCGAGATCGGACGGTCCGTCGGCTCCGCGGCCGGTCGGGCGCGCCGGTCCTGCTCCTGGTCCGAAGGCGAACGGGCGCAGCTCGACCGGCGCAGCGCGTCGCCGAAGCCGACGCCGTCACGAGCGCGGTCTGCACCGTGACGACCTCGCCCGGGCCGAGGCGGACGCACGCCCGGCCGGGACGGTGCCGCGGCAGGCCGGCGGCGTCGGGAACGTCGACGACGTCGGTCGAGTCGGCCACGTCCTGCACCCGCAGCGCGATGCGGAGGTTGGCGTTGGCGCGCAGGTGATCCGACACGGCGCCGGCCGGCCGCTGGGTGGCGAGCACGAGGTGGACGCCGAGGCTGCGGCCCCGCTGGGCGATGCCGACGAGGGCGTCGACGAAGTCGGGGAGCTCGGCCTTGAGCGTGGCGAACTCGTCGACCACGACGACGAGCCGCGGCAACGGCTCGGCGGGGGCGGCCAGCTTGCCGGTAGCCGGTGAGGTCGGCCGCCCCGACGGCGCGCAGTAGCCGTTCCCGATGGCGGAGCTCTGCTTCGAGGCATCGGAGCGCCCGTTCGGCGAGGTCGGCGTCGAGGTCGGTGACGAGCCCGACGGTGTGCGGCAGCCGGGCGCAGGCGTCGAAGGCGCTGCCGCCCTTGAAGTCGACGAGGACGAACGTGAGGTGGTCGGGGTCGGCGCCGGCGGCGAGGCCGGCGACGAGCGTGCGGAGCAGCTCGCTCTTGCCGGCGCCGGTCGTGCCGGCGACGAGCCCGTGCGGCCCGTCGGCGACGAGGTCGAGCTCGAGCACGCCGTCGGCCGCGATGCCCAGCGGCGCCGTCGGGCGCGGGTCGGGGCCGGCGGCGGCCCACCGCCGTCGCAGCTGCTCGGGATCGGGGTCGTCGAGCGCGAGCAGCGGCAGGAGCCGGACCGTGTCGGGCAACCCGGCGCCGCCGCCGTCGAGCTCGGGGTCGTCGAAGCGGGCGAGGGCGCGGGCGGAGCGCCGGGCGGTCGGTTCGGCGAGGCCCGCCGCTCGCACGGCCGCGAGACGCCGGCCCAGCGCAGGCAGTCGGAGCTCGGCGTCGCCGTGCTCGCCGTCGAGCCGCACCACCGCCGTGCACACCGAGGGGAGGCGGTCGACCGTCGGGGCGACGACGATGCCGGCCACCGGCCCGGCCGCGCCGGTCAGGAGGTTGCGCAGCGGAGCGCGGCGCCCCTCGAGCAGGGCGTCGCCGTCGACGACGGCGAGCAGCGTCGGCCCGACGCTGCGTCCCTCGCCCGGCTGCCGCATCCGGTCGCGCTCGCGGGCGGCCTCGAGGATCGCGTCGGCAAGGGCATCGGCGTCGGCACGCCCGGCCGCCAGCCGGCGCCCCGCACCGCTCGGATCGGTGACGTGCGGCAGCCACTTCGCCCAGTCCCAGTCGTCGACGACCGGTCGGTCGCACGCCACGAGGACGGGGAGATCGGCGGGACCGTGGTGCACCGCGGCCTGCACCAGCAACCAGCGGGCGACGGCGACGGCCGCCGGGCGCGATCCGACGACGCCGACCACGCCACCCCCCGCCAGCTCGACGGTGACGGGGCAGTCGGCCAGCGTGGCCACCTCGGCCACCGCGGTCACCACGTCCGCGTGTCGTGTGGCCGACTGGCCTCCGGCGAGCGGCACGTCCCACGGCACCGGGCCGGTGCCGACGCGCAGCGCGAGCCAGTCGTCGTGGCCCGGCCGCCGCTCCCACAGCCGGGTGCTCGGCTGCTGGGCGCGACGGGCGACCTCTGCGGGATCGGGGTGCATGCGGCGGCGGCGGTCGCGCTCGGCACCGGCGGCAGAGCACAGCGCGTCGCGGAGCGGCGTCGAGCTCGACGCCCCAACGGGCCGCGTCGCGCCGCCGGCCCTTCGTCGCCCGCCGCCTGGACTCGAGGTGGCCGCCGACGGCGAGCACCGGCGAGAGCAGGGCGAAGATGGCGAAGACGGGGTTGCCGAGGACGACCACCATCACGCCGGCCATGAGCAACGGAGCGAGCACGGCGACCACCCCGAGCGGTAGCCCGGGCCCGGGCGGCGTCGGAGGCTCCGGCACCTCGACCGCCGCCGTGGGCGGCGGCAGCGCCGGTCGGGGCGGGCGGTTGTGCGGCACCGTCCCGGCGACGGTCGACCGGCGCGCCGGGCCGGCCACGGGACGATCGTCGACGGGCGGCGCCAGCGCGACGTCGGTGGCGCCGAGTCGCGCCGTGGCGCCCGGGGCGATCTGCGCCGCCGGCCCGGAGCCGACCGCGGCCTCGGTCGCGCCGTCGCCCCGGAGCCACGTCCCGTTGTGCGAGGCGAGGTCGCGGAGCGCCGCGGAGCCGTCGGCGCCGATGCGCAGCTCGGCGTGCCGGCGCGAGACGCTGGGATCGCTGACCACGACGTCGGACCGCGGGTCACGGCCGACGACGACGGTTCCCGGAGCCACCGGCGTGCGCGTCCCGGCGTCGAGACCACCGACAACGGCGACGGCGACCGCGTCGGGCGCTTCCGCCACGGGCGCGGCGTCGAGCTCGACGCCGCGCAGCACGCCGGCCTCGAGCAGGGGGCGCTCCGGATCGGAGGCGACGCCGGCGAGCGCACCGACGGCCACGCCGGCCGCGGCGGCCAGGTCGGCGAGCGAGGCGTTCGGGTCGTGGGCCACGACCTCCCACTCCCGACCGTCCAGCAACACCTCCACAGCCATGGAGAATACGGAAACTTCATGAAAAGGTCCAGTAGTTGCCGATGATCAGTGGCGGAGCCGGGGGGCGACGGCCGCCCAGACCCGCTCGGCCACGACCTCCTCGTCGCCGTCGCCGTCGACCGCCACCCAGCGGCCGGGGTCGGCGGCGGCGATCGCCGCGAAGCCGGCCTCGACCCGGTCGTGGAACGCAGCGACCTCGCGCTCGAGGCGATCGGCGCCGCGGGCCCGCGTGGCGAGTCGGAGGTCGCGGATCGCGGCGGGGACCTGGAGCCACACGACGAGGTCGGCCTCGATGCCCCCGGTGGCGAACGCGGACAGCGCCGCCACGGCGTCGACCCCCAGGCCCCGGCCGTGACCCTGGTAGGCGAGCGACGACCCGATGTAGCGATCGGTCACGACGACACGACCAGCGGCGAGCGCAGGGGCGATCACCTCGGCCACGTGCTGGGCGCGGTCGGCCGCCATGAGGAGCGCCTCCGCCCTGGGGTCGAGGCCGGCGGGACCGGGCTCGGCCTCGAGCAGCAGCGAGCGGATCGCCACGCCGACCGCGGTGCCGCCTGGTTCCCGCGTGGCCACGGCGCCCCCACCGATGCGCCTGGCGAGCAGCCGCGCCTGGGTCGACTTGCCCGTGCCCTCGCCACCTTCGAAGGCGATCAGCACGCGCCGTCGACCGCCCCGTCGGTCGTGGACGTGACCCGGTGCACCGACCGCAGCGAGATGGCGGCGAGGACGCCGGCGATGATCATGATCGTCCCCGCCAGCCACAGCGCCAGGCGGACACCGGGCACCTGGACCACGACGCCGCCGATCTCGACGTCGCCGCCGACGACCGACTCCGACAGCGAGTCGAGGGCGCCCGCCAGGAAGGGCCCGGCGGCGAAGGCGAGGAGGATGCACAGCCGGACGAGGGTGTAGAGACCGGCGAACACGCGCCCGCGCAGCTCGTCCTCCACGTTCTCGTGCAGGAGGGTGAAGCCCAGGACGTAGACGGCGCCGGCGAAGAGACCCATGAGGCTGCAGAACAGAGCCGAGAGCGCGAACGTGCTCATCGACGCGGCCGCGACGAGGGACACGCCGGCGAGGAGCACGCTCAACGCGAACACCCGCTCCTTCGGTATGCGCCGTTGCGTCACCGAGACCACGATGACGCCCGCGGCGACGCCGACACCGAGGGCGGTGATGAACAGACCGAAGCCGGCCGGCCCCGCGTCGAGCACCTCGGTGGCGAAGACGGCGCCGAGGGGCACGACCATCCCGCCCCCGACCAGCCCGGTGGCGAGGCCGATGTTCACCGACCGGACGACCGGGTTCAGGAAGATGAACGACCAGCCCTCCTTGATCTCGGTGAACACCTGACCGAGGTCGATGCGCTCCTCGTCCTCCGTACGCCGCATGTGCTCGCGACTGATCGACAGCCGGGAGATGATCACCGCCGCGGCCAGGAAGCAGGCGACCTCCACGTAGAAGGCGACCGACTCCTGGCTCACGCGGAGGTTGTCGAGGACCTCGAACTGGCCGAGCCACTCGGCGACCTTCGCCAAGAGCAGGAACAGCAGGGACGCGATGGGGAAGGTCCCGTAGGCCGCCGCCAGCGACAGGGAGTTCGCCGTCGCCAGGTGGTCGGCGGGGACGAGGTTGGGGACCGTCGCCTCCTTGGCCGGGGTGAAGAACAAGGTGCCGATCTCGAGGATGAACGACGCGAAGACGAGGCCGAGCACGGTGTCGACGAACGGCAGCAGGGCGACGACAGCGGCCCGGGCGATCATGGTGACGACCATCACCTGCTTGCGGTCCATCCGGTCGATGAGGACGCCGGCGCCGGCGGCGAAGAAGAACCCGGGGATGATGCGGGCTGCCATCACCACGCCGACGGCGGCGCCGCCCGACCCCGCACCGATGCGGGTGGCCAGGACGACGATGGCGAGGAAGCCCAGCCAGTCACCCAAGGAGGTGATGGCCTGGGCGAGCCAGAGCCGGAAGAACGCTTCGGAGCCGAACACCCGGGTGTACAGGCCGGGGCGCTCCTTGGTCTCGACGCCCGGCTCGGCACGGTCCACCCGCTCGTGCCGGCGGCGCTCGCGCTCGTGCTGCTCCTGGCGCAGGAGTCGCAGCGACTCGGCGACGGCACCGGCAGGGTCGAGCTCCGCGGGCTCGAGGTCGTCCTCGCGGGGCGCCGGCTCCACGCCGACCAACCCTAGGGTGCGTCAGGTCTTCTTCTTGGCTGCGGGCTTCTTGGACGCCGCCTTCTTCGGCGCCGCCTTCTTCTTCGCTGCCGCCTTCTTGGCCCCCGCCTTCTTGCGGGCGGCCGGGTTGGCGGCCAGGTACTCGCGTCGCTGGGCGAGCAGCTCGACGGCTCGCTCCCAGGTGATCGACTCGACGGTGTCGCCCTTCTTCAAGGACTGGTTGTCGACGCCGTCGGTCACGTAGGGCCCGAAGCGGCCCTCCTTCAGCTGGATCGGGGTGCCGGACACGGGATCGGGCGGGAATTCCCGCAACGGCGCCGCCGGCGCCGACTGGCGGCGGCCGTAGGTCTTGGGCTGGGCGAGGACCTCCACCGCCTCCTCGAGGGTCACCGTGAACAGCTGGTCCTCCGACGCGAGCGACCGGGTCTCCTTGCCCCAGGAGAGGAAGGGCCCGTAGCGACCGTTGGCGGCGACGATCTCGCCACCGTCGGGGTGGGTACCGACGACCCGCGGCAGCGAGAGGAGCTTGAGCGCATCCTCGAGCGTGATGGTCTCGAGGGTCATGTCCTTGAACAACGAGGCCATCTTCGGCTTCGACTCGCCGGGCGGCGGGTTGTCGCCCGTGCCCAGCTGGACGTAGGGACCGAAGCGGCCGTTCCTGGCGAAGACGGGAAGGCCCGTCTCCGTGTCGGTGCCGATGGGCTCGTCGCCCTTGGGGGCGTCGAGCAGGGCGACGGCGACGTCGGCGGTCAGCTCGTCGAGGGGCAGGTCGTCGGGGATCGACCGCGTCTCGTCACCCCGCTTGAGGAAGGGACCGAACTTCCCGTTGCGCAGCTCGATGCGCTCGCCATCGACCTCGAAGGTCACGACGGCGTTGATCGACACCGGATCGGCGGCCTTCAGCGCCTCGTTGCGCAGCATGTCGAGGCCGGGCGAGCCGTTGCCGTTCCAGAATTCGTCGAGGTAGGTGAGGCGGTCCTTGCGACGGCCGGCGATCTCGTCGAGGTCGTCCTCCATCCGCGCCGTGAAGTCGTAGTCGATGAGCGGACCGAAGTGACCCTCGAGGAGCTTCACGACGGCGAAGGCATCGGTCGTCGGCACGAGGGCCTGGCCCTTGCGCCAGACGTAGCCGCGCTCCTGGATCGTCGACATGATCGACGCGTACGTGGAGGGCCGGCCGATGCCTCGTTCCTCGAGGGCCTTGACGAGCGTCGCCTCCGTGTAGCGGGGCGGGGGCTGGGTGGCGTGGCCGGCCGCGTCGATCACCGGCACCGGCAGCTCGGCGCCCACGACCAGCTCGGGCAGCTTCGCGGTCTGGTCGCCCGCCTCGTCGGCGTCGTCTTCGCCGCCGTAGCCGTAGACGGCGAGCCAGCCCGGGAACGCGATGCGTCCGCCCCGATGCCGTCCAGTCCGTCTCCTGTGCTTCCCCGCTCAGACGGCCGCTCGGGTCGGGCCCGACCGACGTCGTCGCCGTCAGCCTGGCCGTCACCGTCGAGCCCCGGGCGTCGGGCATCTGGGAGGCGAGCGTGCGCTGCCACACCAGCTCGTACACGCGGAAGTCGTCGCCGCGGAGCTCGCCGCGGAGCTCGTCGGGCGACCGGAACCTCTCGCCCGCCGGCCTGATCGCTTCGTGCGCCTCCTGGGCGTTCTTGGCCTTCTTCGTGTACGACCGCGGTGCCGCCGACAGGTACTCGGGGCCGAACTTCGCCTCGATGGCGCGGGCGGCGGCGTTGAGCGCCGTGTCGGACAGCGTCGTGCTGTCGGTGCGCATGTAGGTGATGAAGCCGCGCTCGTAGAGGCCCTGCGCGATCCGCATGACCTGTTGGGCCCCCATGCGTAGGCGGCTCCCGGCCACCTGCTGCAGCGACGACGTGATGAACGGCGGCTTGGGTCGCGACGTGTACGGCTTGGTGTCGACGGCGGCGACGGTGAAGGTCTGGCCTTCGAGGCGCTCGGCGAGGCCGCGGGCGGCAGCCTCGTCGAGGACGACGACCCCACCGGCGGACTTGAGCTCGCCGGTGCTGTCGAAGTCCTTGCCCTGGGCGACCCGGTCGCCGTCGACGGCCGCCAACCCGGCGTTGAACGCCGGCTCGGTCGGGAAGGCGGCGGTGAGGTCCCAGTAGGACGCCGCCCGGAAGGCCATGCGCTCGCGCTCGCGGTCGACGACGAGCCGGACCGCCGGCGACTGCACCCGCCCGGCCGACAGCCCCTGGCGGATCTTGCGCCACACGACCTCGGACACCGGGTAGCCGAAGAGGCGGTCGACGATGCGGCGGCTCTCCTGGGCGTCGACCCGGCCGAGGTCGAGGTCGCGCCAGTTGGCGACGGCCTCCTCGATCGCCGAGCGGGTGATCTCGTGGAAGACCATGCGCTTCACCGGCACCGTCGGCTTGAGCACCTCGAGCAGGTGCCAGCTGATGGCCTCGCCCTCGCGGTCCTCGTCGGTCGCGAGGTAGAGCTCGTCGGCATCCTTGAGCGCCCGCTTCAGGTCGCTGATCACGTCCTTCTTCGACGCGTGGACCTCGTACTCGACCCGGAAGCCGTGCTCGACGTCGACCTGGAGGCCCTTGGCGGGCAGGTCACGGACGTGGCCCATCGAGGCCTTGACGGTGTAGTCGTCGCCCAGGAAGCCCGCGATCGTGCGGGCCTTGGCAGGGCTCTCGACGATCACGAGGGGCTTCGGCATCGTCGCTCACCCTTAGAGGGGCGACACGCCCCGCGTCAACTGCGGCGACGCGGGGAGTACCGTCCGGCGGCGATGGACTTCGAGCTGTCGTCGACGTGCCAGGACCTCCGCAAGCGCCTGCTGGAATTCATGGAAGAGCGGGTCATCCCGCGCGGAGTCCGTGTACGAGGACCAGATGCGCGACGCGGGTCCGCATGCGCATCCGCCGATCATCGAGGACCTCAAGGCCGACGCCAGGACGCCGGGGCCTCTGGAACCTCTTCCTGCCCCACAAGACGCAGTGGACCGACGGCCTGTCGAACCTCGACTACGCCCCGCTCGCCGAGATCATGGGTCGGTCACCTCTGGCGTCGGAGGCGTGCAACTGCGCCGCCCCCGACACCGGGAACATGGAGATCCTGACGCAGTTCGGCACGCCGGAGCAGCAGGAGCAGTGGCTGCACCCTCTGCTCGAAGGCGAGATCCGCTCGGCGTTCGCCATGACCGAGCCGGCGGTCGCGTCGTCGGACGCGACGAACATCGCCACGCGGATCGAGCGCCAGGGCGACGAGTACGTCATCAACGGGCGCAAGTGGTTCATCAGCGGCGCCGCCAGCGATCGCTGCACGATCTTCATCGTCATGGGCAAGACCGACCCCGACGGTCCGCCCCACCGCCAGCAGTCCATGGTGCTCGTCCCCAGGGACACGCCCGGCGTCACCGTCGTCCGGAACATGACCGTCTTCGGCTACACCGACCGCGAGGGCCACTGCGAGGTCACCTTCGACGACGTGCGCGTACCGGTCGCCAACGTGCTCGGCGAGGAGGGCGGCGGCTTCGCCATCGCCCAGGCCCGGCTCGGTCCCGGTCGCATCCACCACTGCATGCGCACGATCGGCGCAGCGGAGCGGGCGCTCGAGCTCCTGTGCCAGCGCGGCGTTGTCGCGGGTCGCCTTCGGCAAGACGATCGCCGAGCAAGGCGTCTGGGAGGAGCGGATCGCCAACGCCCGCATCGACATCGACCAGGCCCGCCTCTACACGCTGTACACCGCGTGGCTGCATGGACACCCAGGGGCAACAAGGCGGCCCGCACCGAGATCGCCGGCATCAAGGTGGCCGTCCCGGTGATGGCGCTGAAGCTGATCGACGACGCCATCCAGATGCACGGCGCCGGCGGCGTCAGCCAGGACTTCCCGCTCGCCAAGCTCTACGCCGGGATCCGGAGCCTGCGCCTCGCCGACGGCCCCGACGAGGTCCACCGCCGCACGATCGCCCAGCGCGAGCTGCGCAAGCACCAGACCGACGTGCGCCCATGAGCGACCCCGGTGGTCCGCCTGTCGGACCGCCGACGGCGGGCGAGCCGGCGTGGTTGCCCGACCCCAGCACGCGGCACGAGCTGCGCTGGTTCGACGGGACCTCCTTCACCGACCAGGTGGCCGACGGGGCCTACCGGTCGACCGACCCGGGCGGCCCTGCCCCCGGCGCCGGCGCACCCGCGGGTGGGGCATCGACGGGCACGGCCAAGAAGACCTCCAAGGTGCCGTTGATCCTGGCGGGCATCGGGGTCGGCGCCGTCCTCGGCGGTGGCGCGTACCTCCTCTTCGGTGGCGACGAAAGCGGGTTCGGCAGCTTCGCGGGGACCGTCGGCGACGATCCCGGCCGGCACGACATCTCGCTGTCGGGCGGGTCGGTCGCCGTCGTCCGGCTGGAGCCGAGCTCGGAGCTCGATGCCGTCGTGTCCTTCGAGATCAGCCGCGACGACGCCGACCGGATCGAGCGGCTCTATCGGGACACGCCTTTCGCCGACGAAGCGGTGGCGGCCGGCGGCGAGGTGTTCCGCTTCGACGTCGGGTTCGACGGTCAGCCCGAGTGGTCCTTCCTGGCCCTCCCGTTCGGCGTCGACGCCACCGTCGTGGTGAGCGGATCCCTCGGGACCGAGGGCGACTACGAGATCGACATCGACGAGATCGCCCTCGACGGCGTCGACGGAGACGCCGACGGCGACGACGTCCTCGACGCCCTCGTCGACAGCGACGACATCCCCATCGACCTTCACGCCAAGATCGAGCACCGCCTCGACGAGTGACGGGACATCGCCGCGAGCCGGCTACGGCGCACTCACACGAGGATGCAGATCTCGCCTTCGCTGTCGCGGAGGACGGCGATCACGGCTTCGTGGATCTGGCCGTGCAGGAGCCGGAACCGCTCGACCTCGGTGTCGCGCGGGTCGCCTCCGCCGGAGCCTCGGTCTCGACGCCGGCGCCGAGGGCGGCCAGCTCGGCGTCCCAGTCTGCGGTCGCCGCCGCCACCTGCAGCCGCATGCGCGGCGCCTGGAGCAGGGCGCGCTCGAGGTCCTGGATGATGGCGACCACCACGTCGGTCGTGGTCCGGACGCCGGGCGTGGCGAGCAGGTGCAGCGCCTGCAGCTTGCGCATGGCGAGGGCGGCGATCATCAAGGGATCGCCGAGCTCGCGGACGGCGGAGTCGACGGCGGCGAGATCGATCTCGACGGCGTCCGGCACCGCGAACCACCGGCGCATCGTCTCGAACAGCTCCTCGCTGGCGTCGTGCAGGGCGAGGAGCTCGTCGGGCTTCTCGATCACCCGCGGCCCGTTCGACGGGTGCTCGCTCATCCGACGCCCGCCTGTGGCGGTCGCCGGCTGACCGAGCCACGGCTACGCCGTGGCGTGTCCGTGCTCATGATTCGCTCGCTTCGCTCGCTCATCTGCCGCGGGGGCCGACGACGAGGCGGACGGTGGTGCCGTCGCCCTCGCGGCGGAACTCGGCTTCGTCGGCGAGGGTGCGCATGAGCGGCACGCCGAGGCCCCGCTCGTGGTGCAGCCGCTCGGGCGCCTCGACGGGCGGGTGGGGCTCGAGGGCGTCGGGATCGAACCCGCCGGCTTCGTCATGGACCTCCACGATGACGTGCTCCAGCTCGCGCGGTGCACCGCACCCGCACCGGCGCGCCCGGCCGGCCCCGCCGGTTGTAGGCCTCGATGGCGTTGGCGCACGCCTCGGACACGAGGAGGCGAAGGTCGTCGAGGCGGGCGCCGTCGAGCCCGGCGTCGCTCTCGGCGATGGCGGTCACCACGACACGGACGAGCGCGAGGTGCTCGGCCCGGGCCGGGAAGCGCAGCTCGACCTCGCCGTTGTGCTCGTGGATCGCCCGCGCTCCGTTTCCGCTCATGGCGCCGCGGCGGCTGCTTCGGCCACGGCGGTGGCCCGGTCGTCGAACACGGTGAACGCGGAGGTCAGACCGGTGAGCTCGAACACGGCACGGATCCGGTCGGTGGTGACGACGATGTAGAGGTCGCCGCCGAGGGTCCGGTAGCGCTTGAGCGCGCCGACCAGGACGCCGAGGCCGGTCGAGTCGAGGAACTCGACGCCGCCGAGGTCGACGACCACGTGCTGGCCGCCGTCCATGGCCCGCTTCACCAGCAGCTCCCGGAGCCGGGGGGCGCTGCCGAAGTCCACCTCGCCCCGGACGACGACGACGGGCGCAGCGTCGGACTCGTCGATCTCCAGCACAAGGTCCATCGCCGGCCGAACCTACTGCGGTACCTGCCTCCCGACCACGGACGATGGACACGAGCGAGTGACAGTGGTGGAATTCCACCGTTGTCGTTCGTCGCCGAGCCCGCCGTCGTCCCGCTGGACGCTCTCCTCGACGCCCTCTCGGGCGACGGGCGCCTCGTCCACGTCGAACGCCTCGCCGCCCGGGAGGCTCGCTTCGGCGAGTGCGCGACACCGCTGCCGGCCCCGGTGCGCGAGGCCATCGGGGTCGACCGGCTCTGGGCCCACCAGGCCGAGGCGCTCGATCTCGCCCGCGCCGGTCGGTCCGTCGCCGTCGCCACCGGCACGGCATCGGGCAAGTCGCTGTGCTTCCGGGCGCCGATCGCCGAGGCGGCGACCGACCCGGTCCGACCCGGCACGGCGCTCTGCATCTTCCCCACCAAGGCGCTCGCCCGCGACCAGCTCCGCGCCTTCGCCGACCTCGAGCTCCCCGGCCTCGTCGCCGGCGCCTACGACGGTGACTGCTCGACGGAGGAGCGGGCAGTGGGTCCGCAAGCACGCCAACGTCGTCCTGACGAACCCCGAGATGCTGCACTGCGCCCTGCTCCCCCACCACGGGCGCTGGGCCCCGTTCCTGCTGCGGCTGCGCTACGTCGTCGTCGACGAGTTGCACGCGTTCCGCGGCGTGTTCGGGACGCACGTCGCCCATGTGCTGCGCCGCCTCCGCCGGCTCGCCGCCTACCACGGCGCCAACCCGACCTTCATCGGCGCGTCGGCGACCATCGGCGACCCCGGCGGTCTCGCCTCGGGTCTGTGGGGAGCGCCGGTGGCGCCGGTGCTCGACGACGGCTCGCCACGTGGCGAGCGGCTCGTCGCCCTGTGGCGCCCGGGCGAGATCGACTCGCCCCGTGCCGGGGACCAGCGCGAGCGCCGCATGGTGTCGGCCCACGCGGAGACCGCCGGGCTCCTCGCCGAGCTGGTCGGCAGCGGGCACCGGGCGATCGGGTTCTGCCGCAGCCGGCGAGGCACCGAGGTCGTCGCCGCCGATGTCCGCCGCCGGCTGCCCGCACGACCTGGCCGACACCGTGCGGCCGTACCGGGGCGGGTACCTGGCCGAGGAGCGCCGCGACATCGAGGAGGCGCTGTTCGGCGGCGAGCTCCGCGCCGTCGTCGCCACCAGCGCCCTCGAGCTCGGCGTCGACATCGGCGGCCTCGACGCCACCGTGCTCGACGGCTTCCCGGGCACGATCGCCTCGTTCTGGCAACAGGTCGGTCGGGCCGGCCGCGATGCCAGCCAGAGCCTCGCCGTGCTCGTCGCCGGCGACGACCAGCTCGACCAGTGGCTCGTGCGCCACCCCGCGGAGCTGTTCACCCGCCCGCCCGAGCCGGCCGTCATCAACCCCGCCAACCCCTTCGTGCTCGGGCCGCACCTCACGTGCGCCGCCTTCGAGCGGGCGCTCATCCCACGGCGACGAGCGCTGGTGGCCCGAGCTCCTCGACGACGGGGTCCGCGAGCTCGTGCTCGACGGGCGGCTCACGGTCCGCCGTCGGGGCGGGCGCGACGGCGGGCCCGACGGCGGTGTTCGCGGCGCGGGGGTTCCCGGCCCACGGCGTCGGGCTGCGCTCCGGCTCCGCGGTGGAGTACCGCATCGCCAGGGCCGACGGCTCGGCGGTGGGCAGCATCGAGGAGGCCAGGGCCCCGGAGATGGTCCACCCCGGCGCCGTCTACCTGCACCAGGGGGTGGCCTACCGCGTCGCTCGACCTCGATCTCGACGCCAAGGTCGCGGTCGTCGAGCCCGACGGCGGCGGCGAGTGGACGATGGCGCGCACCGAGGTCGACGTGCGCACCGGCCGGGTCGATGCCCGGCGGAGCGTCGGCGCCCTCGACCTGCACCTGGGCTGGGTCGAGGTCGAGAGCCGCGTGGTCGGGCTACCAGCGACGGGCGACCGGATCAGGTGAGGTGCTCGGCACCGCCCCGCTCGACCTCCCGCCGACCCGCCTCGTCACCCGCGCCTTCTGGTACCGGGTGGCGGAGTCGACGATGTTCGGGGCCGGGATCGACCCGCGGCAGTGGCCGGGCACGCTGCACGCCGTCGAGCACGCCGCCATCGGGATCCTGCCGCTGTTCACGATCTGCGATCGCTGGGATGTGGGCGGCGTGTCCACGCTGTCGCTCGGCGACGACGGCCCGGCGATCGTCGTCTACGACGGCTACCCCGGCGGCGCCGGCATCGCCGAGCTCGGCTTCGGCGCCGCCGACCGGCACCTGGCCGCCACCCTCGAGGTGCTCGCCTCGTGCCCCTGCGCCGACGGCTGCCCGTCGTGCGTGCAGTCACCGAAGTGCGGCAACTGGAACGAGCCCCTCGACAAGGCCGGCGCCGCCGCCCTCCTCCGCACCGCCCTTTGAAAACCCCGAATTGGCGGTGGTTGTCGGCGTATGGACCGAACAACCACCGCCGATTCGGTGCGCTCGTCAGCCGGTGGCGGCTTCGATGTCGGGGATCTCGACGCCGGCGTCGCGGGCGCAGCCGTTCACGAGCGCCTCGACCTTGGCCGTGAGGTCGGGGTCGGGCGGGTCACCGTCGGTGGCCCGCAACGTGGCGTCGCGCTCCTCCTCGGTGAAGTCGCCCGACTCGAACAGGCCGTCGGCCACGCAGTTGGCGACCTCGGTGGCGCCGGCTTCGGGGACGCCCTGCGCGACCAGCTCGTCGTGGACGTCCTCGACGGTGGCGCTCTGGGACGGCACGCCGCCCTGACCACACCCGGCGGCGAGGAGGGAGCACAGCGCGACGCCGGCGAGGGCGGGCGCGAATCGGGAGCGGAGCATCGTCGGGTTCCTTCGTTCAGGCGAGCTGGTCGGCTCGGCGGGAGAGATGCCGATCACGGGCGTCCCGCCGCGGTGCGATGGCCGAAGAGCAGGGGCACGGGGGTTCGAGAGTAACGGGCGCCACGCACGGCTCTGTAGTTCACCGTGTCGACACGCTGCTCCTTTCGTCGCGCATGGTGGCCTCGGCCGCGAGGGCCAGGTCGCCGACGAGCGGACCGACGAGGGGCACGTCGGTCGGGGTGCGGTAGCGCACCGTCGCCCTGACCCGCCCGCCGGGGAGGGCCTCCACCACGACCGAGGTCCGGGAGGGGTCGAGCCCGTCGGGCGGCGGCACCGGTGCGCCGACGGCGGCGGCCCGCGCCGCCTCGCGGGCGGCGTGGACGACGAGGACCTCGGTGTGGGCGACGAGCCCGACCTGGACGACGAGCAGCAGCGCCGTCGCCACGAACGGCAGGCACAGGGCCAGCTCGACGGTCGCCTGGCCACGATCGCGCCACCCATCCCGCCGCCCCAGCCGTTCGTTCATACGCGGCTCGAGGATCGAGTCGAGCACGGTGTCGAGGAGCCGGCCCACGGCGCCGGTCTCGGTCGCCCAGGCGACGAGCAGAAGAGCGACGGTGGCGGCGCCCAGCAGCACGAGGGCGTACTCGGCGGTGGCCTGGCCCCGCTCGTGACGAGCCGGGCGCGGGCGGGAGGGCATCGGGGTGGACATGGGGACCTCCGGTGTGGGTCGGGGTTCAGGGGTGGAGCGCCTCGAAGGCGCCGGCCACGAGTGGCACCAGCGCGAGGAGCACGAACGCCGGGAGGGCGCAGAGCACCAAGGGGGCGAGGAGGCGGACCGGCACGCGTCGGGCGGCGTGCTCGGCGCGACGTCGGCGGAGGTCGCGGGCGTCGGACGCGAGACGATCGAGCGCGACGGCGAGCTCGGCGCCCTCGGCCGCGGCGCGGAGCACCGAGGCCAGGCGGCGCCCGGGATCGCCACACCGCGCCGGGAGCTCGGCGAGTGCCGCCGCGAACAGCGACCCGCGCTCGACGCGGCCGGCGACGGCGAGGAGGGCGTCGTCCCACGGCGGTGGGGCGCGGAGGGCGACGGCGACCGACGGCGACGACAGGGGGAAGACCGGCGTCGGCCGCGACCATCAACAGGTCGACGGCGTCGGGGAACGTGGCGACGGCCGCGTCCTCCGGCGACCGGTGCGGCGTGTCGCGGTCGGCACGCACCGCTGCAGGCGGCGGCGCCTCGGCGGCCGCGAGCCGGCCGAGCACCCAGCGCCGACGCGACCGCCGCCGCCAGCCGAGCGCAGCGCCGACGGCGAGCACCGCCAGGACCGTCGTCATCGCACCGACTCCGTGATCCGGCGCATCCACCGCCACCCGGCCACGTCGAGGCCACCGCCGGCCAGCAGGCAGGCGATCCCCACGGGTGAGCCGAGGAGGAACCGGGCCGCCGTCCCGCCGAGCCCGGCCGTCACGAGTGCGAACCCGACCGGGGCCAGCGCGATGACGGTCGCCGACGCGCGGGCCTGGCTGGCCAAAGCGTGAACCTCGCGGGCGACGGCGCGCCGTTCGCGCAACGTGGCGCCGACGCCGGCGAGACCGGCGGCCGGGTCGCCCCCCGTCGCCGAGGCAATGGCGAAGGCGGCGACGACGAGGACGGCGCCGTCGGGGCTGGCGTCGCTCCCCGCCCACCGCTCCAACGCCTCGACGACGGGCAGGCCGCCGCGCACCGACCTCGCCGCCGCCTCGAGCGGCGCGCCGATGACCTCGGGCGCGGTCCGTGCTGCGGCCTCCAACGCGTCGCTCACGGGCGCGCCGGTGGCGAGCGTCGACGCCAGCGTGTCGACGACGTCGGCGAGGGCCTCCTCGGCCCGGGCCGCCCGACCCGGCCACCGCAGCGATGCCCACGGCCGTCGCCGCACAGTGGTTGGTTCCGACGACCGCAGCCGGGAGCGCGTGTGCGCCGCCCGGGTCGCGCGGTCGGGCCTGCTGCCCGGCGGCGAGGACGAGCACGAAGTGGACGACCGCGATCGGCACCGCACCGTTCATCGCGGCGCTCGCGGTGACAGCGCTCGAGAGGCGCGGCTCGGCTCGGCGACGAGCCCGTCGGCGTCGGCCAGGCGGCGCACCGGCGCGCCGGCGTCGGCCGGGTCGACGACCTCGGCCACCTCCACGACGCGGCGCGAGCCGTCGGGGAAGCGGGCGACGTGGACGACGAGATCGAGGGCGGCGGCCAGCTGCCGGCGGACGGCGTCGAGCGGGAGGCCCACACCGGCGTAGAGCACGAGGGTCTCGAGCCGGGCCAGCGCGTCGGCCGTGCCGTTGGCGTGGAGGGAGGACAGGGCGCCCTCGTGCCCGGTGTTCATGGCCTGGACGAGGTCGAGCGCCTCGGCGCCGCGGATCTCGCCGATCACGATCCGGTCGGGCCGCATCCGCAATGCGTTGCGCACGAGGTCGCGGATCGTCGCTCCGCTCCCGGTGCCGGCCGGTGGGCGGGCCTCGAGCCGGACCACGTGGGGATGGGCCAGCCGCAGCTCGGCGGCGTCCTCGACGGTGACGATCCGCTCCCCCGCCGGTACCTGCCCGGCGAGGGCGTTGAGCAGCGTCGTCTTGCCGGCGCCGGTCCCGCCGGAGGCGACGATGTTCCACCGGTTCCGGACGGCGGCGACCAGCAGGGCGTCGACGCCGGCAGGGCAGAGATCGGCCAGGGCCACGGCGCGAGCGCCGAAGCGGCGGATGGTGACGCACCGGTCCGTCGAGCGCCAGCGGGGGCACGACCACGTTGGCCCGCGAGCCGTCGGCGAGGCGGGCGTCGACGAGGGGGTGGGCGCGGTCGGCGCGCAGCCCGAGCGGGCCGACGATGCGCTCGACGACGAGGTCGACCGCGGCGCGGTCGAGCACGATCCCCGTCGGCTCGAGCCGCCCGGCGCGCTCGACCCAGACCGGCGCCCCCGGGCCGTTCACGAGGACCTCCGTCACCGCCGGGTCGGCGAGCACGGGTTCGAGGGCCCCGAGGCCGGCGACGCGCTGGTGCACCCGTTCGGTGAGGTGCTCGACGACGGCCGGCGTGGCCAGTGGCGAGCGGCCCCGCACGCGTTCGGCGATGGCGGCCCGGCTCGGACCGGCGCCGGCGACGACCTCGGCGTGCACCGCCTCGACCACCTCGTCGAACGCCTGGGTCGAGGTCGGCTCACGCCGCATGGCGCAGGTCGCGAGCGAGCGTTCGGGGCAGGTTGCGGGCGAGCGTGCCGGCGTCGACGACGCGGGCCACCTGGTCGGTCATCCGCACCCGGGCGACCACGGGGACGCCGGTGGCCTCCTCGACGTCGGCGACGGTGATGGCCCGGCTGTCGTCGCTCACGAGGACGATGCCCGACGGTCGCACCGGCGCCCGGATCGCTCGTCGCAGCGCGAGGAAGCACGGGCGGAGCACGAGCAACGAGCGGGAGGCACCAGCAGCGAGCACCAGCGCCGCACCGCCGGCGTCGGGGGCGTCGGGGTCGATCCGGCCGCAGTCGACGATCACCGAGCGGGGCTCGGCGACGAGGACGCCGGCCAGCAGCTCCGCCGCCGGCGCCGGCAGGACGCCCGGAGCCTCGCCGCAGCAAGGCGAGCCCGCCGCCGACCGGTTCCTCGAGCCGCGCCAAGGCGTCGGCGGGGACCTCGGGCGCCGCCGCCAGCCAGGCGGCCACGCCGGGCCGGTCGGGATCGTCGGGCAGGCCGATGGCGGCGGCGAGGTCGCCGTCGAGGTCGATGGCGAGGGCGCCGCCGGGATCGTCCCGGGCGGCGAGGAGGGCGAGGGCAGCGGCGACGACGGTGGTCCCGGTGCCGCCCTTGGTGGACCAGCAGGCGATGAGCACGACGACTCCCTGGGGTACGCGGGCGGGGCGTCGACGTACGGGCGTCAGCGGAGCCAGAGGCGGGAGCCGAGGGACGGCGAACCGGCCGGAGCCGGTGCGAGGACCCTACACAGGGGGTGTGTCGCTGAAAAGTGGCCGAAACATGAGGCACCTAGCCTCGTCCGCTTGCCCGCCAAGCCCGCCGCCTTCTTCGACCTCGACAAGACCGTGATCGCACGCGCGTCGATGGTCGCGATGGGCGGACCGCTCTACCGGGAGGGCCTCATCTCCCGGTGGTTCCTCCTCCGGGCGCTGTGGGGCCAGCTCGTCTACCTCTGGTTCGGCGCCGACGAGGCCAAGCTCGCCCGGATGCGCGACTCCGTCCTGCGCCTGGCGGCCGGCTGGGACCGTGACCACGTCAGGGCCATCGCCGGGACGCGATCGAGGAGGTGATCGAGCCGATCGTCTACGAGGAGGCGCTCGAGCTCATGGCGGCGCATCGGGCTGCCGGGGAGCCCGTGTACCTCGTGTCGGCGTCACCCGAGGAGATCGTCGCGCCCCTGGCCGAGCACCTCGGGTCGACGGCTTCCTGGCGACGATCGCCGAGGTCGGTCCCGACGGGCGCTACACCGGCAGGGTCGAGCGGTACTGCTACGGCGAGGAGAAGGTGGTGGCCATGCTCGCCCTGGCCGCCTCCGCGAGGCTCGATCTCGCCGCGAGCGCGGCGTACTCCGACTCGGCCACCGACGAACCCATGCTCGCCGCCGTCGGGCACCCCGTCGCGGTCAACCCCGACAAGGAGCTGCTCCGCACCGCGCGGGAGCGCGGGTGGGAGGTGCGGTGGTTCGTGCGCCCGGTGCGCCTCCGCGACCGGATCCCCCGACCCCGGCCCGCGTCGGCGGCCGCCGTGGGCGGCGGGCTGGTTGCGGTGGTGGCCGGCCTCGTGACCTGGCTGTTGCTGCGCCGGGCGCGGCCGGTGGTGCCGGCACCCCAGCCCGAGACGGTTCAGGCTTGGCGGACCTTCTTGGCGGCGAGGGTCGCGAGGGCGATGAGCACGATCAGGAGCAGGAGCTTCTTCATCGTTCGGCGAGGTTAGCCACCCGTCCCGTCCCCCGCCCCGGGGACCGGACCTCGGTCCCCGGGGGGCCGGGGGGCGGTCGGGTCTCAGGAGCTCGAATCGGTCGTCGAGTCCGTCGTGCCGGTGCCGTCGGCGCTGTCGCCGTCGTGGGGGCAGTCCTCCCGGTCACCGTCGTCCTCGGCGGTCGAGTCGTCGGCGGTCGAGTCGTCGGCGGTCGAGTCGTCGGTGGTGGCCGTCGTGTCGTCGGTCGTCGCCTCGGTGGTGGTCGTCGAGTCCTCCTGGGCGGAGGCCAGGGACGCCCCGCCGAGGCCGAGGAGGCCGGCGGCCGCCGCGGCGGCGACGGCGTGGATGGGCTTGAGTGCCATGGGTGGCATTCCTTTCGCTTGGGTGGCCTCATCCAAGGCAACCCAGCTCCGGTGCCCCTGCGCTGCGACTGGGAGTTCGCTGTGAACAGCACTGAGGCGCCTCCACGCGTCCTCCCAGGTTCCTCCCAGGTTCGACCGCGACGATGGGGCCATGGCTGGCGAACGGCTCTTGTTGGTCGACGACGAGGACAACCTGCGCTCGATGCTCGAGGCGGCGCTGCGCCACCACGGCTTCGACGTGGACACGGCGGCGACCGGCCGCGAGGCGCTCGACGTGGCGGCGTCGCCCGAGATCGATCTCGTCGTGCTCGACGTGATGCTCCCCGACCTCGACGGGTTCGAGGTGTGCCGCCGGCTCCGGGCCGACGGCATCCGCACGCCCGTCCTGTTCCTCACGGCCCGCGACGCGGTCGACGACAAGGTCCGCGGGCTGACCCTCGGCGGCGACGACTACCTCGTCAAGCCGTTCAGCCTCGAGGAGCTCGTCGCCCGCGCCCAGGCCGTCCTGCGGCGAGCCGGCCTGGCGCGGGAGGAGACGTCGGTCCTGCGCTGCGAGGACCTCGAGCTCGACGACGACGCCCACCGGGTCACGCGCGCCGGCAGCAACGTCGCCCTGTCGCCGACCGAGTACAACCTGCTGCGCTACCTCCTCGTCAACCAGGGCCGGGTCGTGTCGAAGGCCCAGATCCTCGACCACGTGTGGCAGTACGACTTCGGTGGCGACGGTGGCGTCGTCGAGACCTACATCGGCTACCTCCGCCGGAAGGTCGACGACGTCGCGCCGAAGCTGCTCCACACGATCAGGGGCGTCGGCTACACGCTGCGCGTCGAGCCGTGAGCCGGGGCCGGCGATGTCGCTCCGAGCCCGGGTCCTGGTCGGTGCCGCGCTGATCGCGATCGTGCTCGCCGTCGGCGCCGTGCTCACCACGCGGACGACGGAGCACAACCTGGTCGACCAGGTCGACGCGCAGCTCGCCGCCGCCATCGGCGAGGCGCACGACGCCGGGTTCTCCCGCGGCGAGCCCTTCGACGGCCCGGGCGGCGAGGGTCCCGGCGGACCCCGACGCTTCAGCTCGGTCTACGTCGGCGTCGTCACCTCGGACGGCGACGTGCGGACCGTGTACACGCCCGACCTGACCGGTGAGGAGCTCGCCCTCCCGGCGATCGCCGCCGACCAGGCCGAGGCGGCCGCCGCCTCGCGCCAGCCCTTCACCGTCGGCTCGGTCGACTCCGACCTCCGCTACCGCGTGCTGGCGACGACCGACGGGGAGTCGGGCGACGTCGTCGTGCTCGCCCTCCCGCTGGCCGACGTCGACGACGCCGTCGACCGCCTCCTCGCCGTCGAGGTCCTCGCCACGGGGGCGGTGCTGGTCGTCCTCGGGGCGGTGGCGTGGTGGGTCATCCACCTCGGCATCCGGCCGGTGAAGCAGATGACCGCCACCGCGACGGCCATCGCCGGCGGCGAGCTCTCCCACCGCGTCCCGACGTCGCCCCCGGCACCGAGGCAGGCGAGCTCGGCATGGCGCTGAACCTGATGCTCGGGCGGATCGAGGAGGCCTTCGACGAGCGCGCCCGCTCCGAGGACCGGCTGCGCCGCTTCGTCGCCGACGCCTCCCACGAGCTGCGCACGCCGATCACCACCATCCGCGGCTACGCCGAGCTCTACCGCGCCGGCGCCCTCACCGACGCCGACGAGCTGGCCGGCGCCATGCGGCGCACCGAGCAGGAGGCGGTGCGGATGGGGAACCTCGTCGAGGACATGCTGACGCTCGCCCGTCTCGACGAAGGCCGTCCCCTCCGCCACGACCCCGTCGATCTCGCCGAGCTCGCCACCGACGCGGCGCGCGACGCGCTGGCGGTGCAACCCGAGCGCCCCGTCGAGGTGCGAGCCGCCGGGCCCGTCGTCGTCGACGGCGACGAGGACCGGTTGCGCCAGGTGGTCGCGAACCTCGTCGGCAACGCGCTGGTCCACACCGAGGTGACGACGCGCCTCGAGATCGTCGTCGGCGCCGAGGGCGGCGACGGGCTGTTCGAGGTCGTCGACCACGGCGTCGGGATGGACGAGGACGCGGCGGCCCGCGCCTTCGAGCGCTTCTACCGCGCCGACCCGTCGCGCTCGCGCCACCGCGGTGGCAGCGGGCTCGGCCTGGCGATCGTCGCCGCCACCGTCGAGGCCCACGGCGGCTCGGTGCACCTGCGGACGCGGCTCGGCGAGGGGACGACCGTCGCCATGCGGCTCCCGCTGGCGGCGCCGGACGACGACGATCAGGCGCCGGTGGGGTCGACGAGCCGGTAGCCGACGCCCGGTTCGGTCACGAGCCGCGGGTTCGCCGGGTCGTCGCGCAGCTTCTTGCGGAGCTGGCTGGCGTACACCCGCAGGTACTGGGTCTCGCGCTCGTACTCCGGTCCCCACACCGCTTCGAGGATGGCGCGGTGGGTCAGCACGCGCGCCGGGTGCTGGGCGAGGAAGGCGAGGAAGGCGAACTCCTTCGGCGTGAGGGCGACGGCCTCGCCGGCGACCTCGACCCGGTGCTGCGCCAGGTCGACCACGAGGTCGCCGACCTCGAGCCGCGCCGGCGACTCGGCGCCGGGTCCGCTGCGGTGCCGGAGCGCCACCCGGAGCCGAGCCAGAAGCTCCGGGGTCGAGTACGGCTTGGTGACGTAGTCGTCGGCGCCGTCGTCGAGGGCGGTGACCTTGCGCTCGTCGGCGCCCTCGGCCGTCAGGACGATGATCGGCACGTCGGACCACGAGCGGATGCGCCGGCACACCTCGAGCCCGTCGATGTCGGGCAGGCCGAGGTCGAGGATCACCGCCGACGGGTCGTCGGTCGCGCAGATCTCGAGCGCCTGCCGGCCCGTCGTGGCCGTCACGACGGTGTACCCACGGGCGCGAAGGGCGACGGTCAGGGCCCGCAGGATGGCGGGCTCGTCGTCGACGGCGAGGACGGGGCCCTCAGCCACGGTGCACCGGCAGGGTGAAGCCGACCGACGTCCCGCCCGCCGGTCCTTCCTCGATGGCGGACGCGACCCCCGTGGGCGTCGACGACGGCGCGCACGATCGCCAGCCCGACGCCTGAGGACGCCGACCCCGGCCCGCGTCGGAAGGGTTCGAAGACCGCGGCGCGGAGGTCGGCAGGGATGCCAGGACCCTGGTCGGTGACCCGCACCTCGACCCAGTCGGCGTCCACCTCGCCGGCTGACACCCAGATCCGCGAACCCTCTGGCACGTGGCGGACGGCGTTGGCCACCAGGTTGGTGACGGCCTGGTCGACGAGGGTCCAGTCGGCGTCGACGAGCGGCAGGGTGAGCGGGACGTCGACGGAGACCTTCGGTCGCGCACGAGCCCCGCGTGGCGACGCACGCACTGGTCGAGCAGCTCCTCGAGCGCGACCACCTGCCGGTCGGCCGCCAACGCCCCGGCCTCGACCCGGCTGAGCGAGAGCAGGTTGGCGACGAGGCGGTCGAGGCGCTCGGCCTCGTCGACGACGAGGTCGAGCAGCTCGTCGCGGGTCTTGGCGTCGTAGGCGCCGCCCCCCTCGCGGAGGTCGGACGCCACGGCGCGGATCGTCGACAGCGGGGTGCGCAGGTCGTGGGACACCGAGCGGAGCAGGGCCGAGCGGTGCTCGCCGGCGAGCCCCAGCGCCAGGGCCTCGGCCACCGCCCGATCGGTGGCGGCGCGGGCGTCGGCGGCCTCGAGGGCGCGCCGCTCTGCCGCCGCCCGCCGCTCGGCTTCGCGGGCGACAAGCGTGCCGACGGTGAGGGCGACGACCACGAGCGCCGCCAGGGCGACGACCTCCTCGGCCACGCTGGGCCTGGAGCGTGCCGTACGGCCGCAGGAACACGAGGTTGAAGGCGACGGCCACGAGCACGGCCGTCACGACCGCGGCGGGAGCGCGGCCACCGGCGACGGCGGCGGCGACACCGGGGAACACGAGCACGACCGCGGCCGTGGCCGTGTCGATGTCGGACCGGAACGGCGC
>CAWIZW010000008.1:0-42954 GCA_963840695.1 uncultured Acidimicrobiia bacterium | reverse complement strand
AATGTCATCAACGCCACAACTATGCAATGATCTCGTTGCGCAAGTCAACCATTGCAGACAATGCGCCCGCGGGTCCACAGGGTCGCGGCAAGCTCGCAGGCTTCCCGATGACCGCTGGGGCAACGTGTCGGCTCACAGTGCCGGAAACGATGACGCTCGGCCCGACACGATCGCCGCCATGTCTGCCGATCGGTGGTAGCTGACGAGGAGGCGCTCCGTCCGGCGCCGAGGAGGCGCTGGCCTCCCCGAGCCGTCGAAGGCTCAGTCTGCCGAGCGGACCGGCCGTGGACCGGCTACACGCTCACTCGACGGTCAGCGTGCCCTGCATCTGGTCGGGGTGGTAACGGCAGTAGAAGTCGTAGGTGCCCGGTTCCTCCGGCACACGATCTCGGCGTCCTCACCGCCTTCGGCCTCTCCGTCGACATCGGCGTTGTCAATGGTGAAGCTGTGCTCAACCCCTGTCCTCGTTGTGCAGCGTGATCGTGTCCCCGGCGGCCCACGGTGAGTTCCGTGGGGTCGAAGAGAGACATCGACAGACCACGCGATGCCTCGGTTCATCGGACCTCGGCGTGGGCGCGCACCCATCTGCCGCTCGGTCGCGGCTCGCCGCTCCAGAGCGAATCCTCTTTGTGTCAAGGACGAGTTCGGGGTCGATGGGGCGCGTCGATGGAGCGCTCGGGTTGCCGGGCGCGGCGTGGTCTAGGGTCGTGTCGGGTCCGGGAGTGACTTATCCGAAGAGCCGGCTGTTGTGGGGTGCGAGGCCGGCCACGCTGGATTCAAGAGTCGTCCCCGCGTTGTCCTCCCGGGCCCACGGTCGGCGTTCGACTGGCGAGCGTGAGCTCGGCGCCGCTCGAGCTGTCGTGGGTCAGTGGCGGGTGTCGGCGAGGAGCTGCCGGTAGACGACGTCGCTGATGCGCCGCTTGAGGGCGCGCATCGCTTCCTTCTTGGTCTTGCCCTCGGCCAGCTTGCGTTCGTAGTAGCACGCGGCCGGGGTGATCGTGGGCGATCTGGGTGAGCGCCGCGGTGTAGATGGCGTGGTTGAGCTGCCGGTTCCCGCGGGGGTTGAGCCGGTGCCGGGACTTGGGGCCCGAGGACGCTTCGATGGGGGCGGTGCCGTTGTGGCGGGCGTAGTGCCCAGCGGTCGGGAACCGGCGGACGTCGCCGCTGTGCCCGACGATGATCGCGGCGCCGATGGGGCCGACGCCGTACACGTCGATGACCGACGTCTTCGACGCGTCGACGGCGGTGACGGTCCGGGCCCGGGTGTCGACGAGGGCCTGGTCGAGGACCTCGAGCTCGGTGACGAACTGGCGGCAGGTGGCGACCCGCTCGGCGGTGATCGGATCACCGATAGCGCACGCCGGCCAGGAGTTTCGTGGCTCGGACGGTGGTCAGGGACCGGCCGGTGCCGCCCTCGATGAGCAGGCACAGCACGGCGTGGAGGCGGCACACGGTGCGGGTCCGCTGAGCGGTGAGCTGGTGGTAGCGGTCGGCCAGCAGCCGCAGCACGACCCGGTGCTCGCTCTCGGCGCCCACCGTGTTCAACGTGGCGTTGCGGAGCGCGACGACCGCCGCGGAGCGGGAGTCGTTGGGGTCGGACTTGTCGATCCGGCCGGTGTCCATCAACCGGACCCGGGCCGAGAGCTTCGGGGGCACATCGACGACGTGCTCGCCGGCGCCGACGAGCTGCTGGGCCAGCAGCGCACCCATGCCGGTGGCGCCCTCGATCGCCCACCGGCGCGGTTCGAACCGAGCGGCCCACTCGAGGAGCCGGGCGCGTTGATGACGGTCGGCGTCGACGCGAAGCTCGCCGACGACGGCCTCGGCGGCGTCGACGGCGGTGGCGGTGTGGGAACCCTTGTGCGGGTCGATCCCGATGGTGATCACGGTGTGCTCCAAGCCTGGGGTGCAGTGGGTGGCGCCCCCGGCGGGCAGACCTGATGTGGGGATGAGTTGCCGTTCCTCTTTCGAGCCACGCCGGTGGCAGAACCTGACGGACGGTCGGTTCGTTCGAAAGCCAACGACTGTCGTGGCAGGGCATTCAGGAGACACGCCCGTCAGGTCCCTCGACGCTACGAACCCGTCGCGCCGTGCGCCCCACCCTCCATCAGGGCAATCGGTGCGGCTCATGCCGGTGTCTCCGAGTCGGGCGATAGGGCTTCCGGTGGCCGCTGATCTGCATTAGGACAGTGGTCCCGCACCCGTCGACGACCGTCGATCACAAGCGCCTTCGACGCTGACACCGCAAGCGCTCACAGTTGTCGCCGGGGGTAGCGTCGAACCATGGAATCGGCTGAGCCGTGGCCGATACCGGCAAACCCGGCCCTGGCGAGCATCGTTTCCGAGTTCGAGGCTCTCGGATCCTGCGCCACGTTCTGCGATGCCGAGTGGTTCTACGTATGGCCGACTCGGGAGTATAGCCGGGTGGAACGTAAATCCTCCGCGACCCGACCACTCCACCCCAACACTGGTTCGGTCCAGCGATGACCGACGTGGATGCGGCAGACGTTCGGAAGAGACCACTCCCGGGAGCAGAGAGTTCCTGTCGACTGGATCCTGGGCACTCTTCGACACCCCCGGCGGGCGCGACGATCTCCGACGACGGGTCGACTCCCAGCCTGGTTGACCTCGTAGATCAACTGGATCCCCGCACCACCACCAATGGTTACAAGCCATAAGCCACACTCGAGGGAACTGGTAGCGAGGTTCCCTACGGTGGCGCGCGATCCGACGCCAGGATCCTCATGTTGAGACTGCACGACTCCGCTCGGCGGTACAAGTCGGTACGGTCAGGGAATGCCGACCAACCGCAGGCGCAGCCACAGGTGTTCTCGGCGCTCGTTCTCGCTGATTTACGTCATCTCGAGCGGATGACCGCGGTGGCGCGCCCAGACCGTCGGCCGGGCCGCCATACTGTTCGCGGACCTGGACCGCGTCGTCTCCCCTGTCCAAGCGGGTTTCGACGGCGCAGTACTTCGCCTTTGGACGCCGCATGGTCCGGGCCGTCGACCAGTGTCTGATCGACCATGGGGCCATCGTGGGTCGTCACGCTGGTGACGGAGTCGCAGGGTTTTTCCTCGCCGAGACGGCTGGCTCGGAGTCTGCAGCTGCACGGTCGTGCATCGAAGCCGCACGGGCGCTCCGAGATGAGCTCTCTGCGGTGGTCGATCGCAGCGACTTGCACGACGAGACAGTGACCTTCCGGTTCGGACTCCGCTGGGGGAGCCCGGCTCTATGTCGGAGGGATCCTCACCGCCGGTCGCAGTGAGGTGACAGCCCTCGGCGATGAGGTGAACAACGCGACAACTATCGAAGAAAACGTCCACAAGCGGTGGCCGAGCCCTGGCATCGAAGGACCTCATCGAATGCCTGACCGCCGACGACGCCAAGGCGCTCGGGATCGACCTGAGGCAGACCAAGTACACCGTGCTCGCCGAGCTTCCAACTGCCACGGAGAAGGCGCAGGACGCGAGACGCTCCGGCAATCGCGGTGTGTGAGATCTCTAGCTAGTGCTGTGACCACGAAGGTTCGCGCGGGTGGTTCAGGCTGCTCGGGTGGCGGGTCGGCCCCAGCGGCGGCCTTTCTCGGCTGCGGACGCGGGCGCGTTCGCGGCGTTGGGCGGCGAGGAGGTCGGGGTCGCGGGCGTTGGCGTTGCGCCAGCGCAGATAGGCGTGGAGCCGGCGGGTGAGCACGGCGTGGTTGGGGTGGTTCGAGTTGTTGAGCACGAACTCGCGTAGCGGCCCGAAGTGCGGCCTCGATCGGGTTCGCCCACGAGCTGTAGGTCGGGGTGAAGCACAACTCGACCCGGTGCGCGTTCGCCCACGCCCGGATCGTTGGTGCCCTTGTGGGCGGACAGGTTGTCCAGGATCACGTAGATCGGCTCGCCGTCGGGTCGGGCGGCCCGGATCGACTGCAGCGCGGCGAGCGTGTTGGCGGCGCACTTGCTGGCGGCGGACGACGCCCCACAGCGTGTCGTCGCCGACCGAGTAGCAGCCGTGGAACTGCCGGACGCCGTGGAGCTTGTGGTAGTTCGCCGGCAGCCGCTGCGGGTCGGCCCGCCGGCGCCCAGCCGAGCCGCCGATCGGGCGGATCGCCAGCGGGCCGAACTCGTCGAACGCGAACACCGGTCCGGGTGGTGCTCGAGGACGTGCTCGATCCGGTCCAGCTTGGCGTCGCGGTCCGGGTCGTTGGACTCCTTCCACGTCTTGGTCCGCTGGAACGTGACGTCGTGCGTCGTCGCAGGATCTGGCGCAGCCGTTCCCGGCCGATCGTCACGACCCGGCGGTCGTTGTCGGCGAGGTAGGCGGCGAGCTTGCGGATGCTCCACCGGGTGAAGGGCTGCCCCAGCTTCTCGGGGCGGGTCGGTGGCCGTCTCGACGATGAACGTCTCGTCGTCAGTCGTGATCCGGCGGGGACGGCCACCCGCCCACTGAGGGTCCAGCGATCGCCATCCCCATGCTCGTTGAACCGGTGGATCATCTCCCGGACCCTGTCCTCGGACGTCGCCACCAGCCGGGCGATCACCGGCACCGTGTTCCCCCCGCCGAGGCCATGCACCACCATCGCCCGCCGCCACTTCACGATCGACTTTCGAGACTTCCCGCCACCACGCCGCACGATCTGCTGCAACTGGCGGCCCTCCTGATCGGTCAACCGACGGACCCGCACAGGTTCAGACATCCCCCGATCAAAACAGGCCCACCACCGAAGTGGTGGACGCGCCCACCAACGTTCATGGACAGAGCACTAGACGACGGCACGCAACAGGTCCGATCCAGCTCCAGTTTCGCGGGCAACCCCTTGATCGGTGCCCCGCCGGGGCGCACAGATCTGGCGCGCCATCGTCCTGAAGAAACCGACGGCCGTCGTACACCGCTCGCCACGGACTCGGCCCGTCCTACGATCCGCGCATGCTTTGGCCGGAGGAGTACGAGGGGCTGCGAGACGAGGCTCGGTCGATGGCGGCGACGATCGCCGAGCTGTACGGCGTCGAGGCGATCGCCGGCGACGCCACGTCGGCCGACCCGGCGGCCCGTCTCGCCGCGCAACGGGCGGGACTGGCCGCGCTCGAACAGGAGTCACCGGCAGGCCGGGACGAGACCATCGCCGGCGTCCCGTGCCGGGTGTTCGACGCCGGGGGCACGAGCGGGACGTACCTGCACTTCCACGGCGGGGCGATGATCATGGGCAGCCCCCGGATGAACGACGTCGCCAACGCCGAGCTGGCCGAGCGAGCTCGGCGTGCGGGTGGTCTCGGTCGACTACCGGCTGGCGCCCGAGCACCCGTTCCCCGCCGGAATCGACGACTGCATGGCCGTCGCCCGCGCCGAGCTCGACCGCTCGGACGGCCCGATCGTCCTCGGCGGCGAGTCGGCCGGCGGCTACTACGCGGCGCTGACGACGCTGCGGATCCGCGACGAGCTCGGTGCCATCGACCGCATCGCCGGGGTCAACCTCGTCTTCGGCGTCTACGACCTCAGCGGCACGCCATCGAACATCCAGAGCCGGCCGAGCGACGTGCCCGACATCATCGACGGCGGCGGCATGGCCGACCTCGTCGAGATGTACCTGCCGGGCCGGACGGCGCTCGAGGCCCGGGACCCGGCGTACTCCCCGCTGTACGCGGACCTGACCGGCCTGCCGCCGGCGCTGTTCACCGTGGGGCACGCCGACCACCTCCTCGACGACAGCCTGTTCATGGCTGCCCGTTGGCAGGCCTACGGCAACGAGGCCGAGCTCGCCGTCTACCCCGACTGCATCCACGGCTTCACCGGCTTCCCCATGGAGCTCGCCAAGCGGGCCAACCTCCGCATCGACGGCTTCCTCCGCCGCTGCCTCCGCAGGGTCGACGAGAACCTGCCCGCAGGTTGATCCGCCGGCAAGACGCGAACCGACCCTCGCCGAAGCGAGGGCCGGTCCGGTGTCCACAGGTGGACAGGTCAGTCAGTCAGCGGCGGGTCATCGGATGAACACCGCTGGCCGAGTGTCAGTCGTTGCAGGTATTGGGAACCACCTCGTCCGGGACGGCGCCCGCCTGAAGCGCCTGGACGCCCTCTCCGAGACCCGGCTGACCATCGGGCGCCTGTGCGAAGCCGACGACACCGGTCCCGAAAGCACCCGGCGCCGGCTGGTTCGACGCGAGGGTCGAGATGGACTCCCCGTAGCATCCCGTGACCGCGGGCTCTCCCGCCCACGCGGCGGGGGTCATCAGCCCGATGCCGCCGACTACGACACCGGCCGCGACAAGCAGTCTCGACTTCAATCTCATGTCCGTCCCTCCTGTTTGTTGGGGTCGGAGCCGGGAAGCCGAGGCACCCGTTCGCGAACCGGACGCCGACCGTCTGCACACCCTCGCACCAAGGGGTGAGATTGGCAACGTCGTCTCGGCCTCGAGGGTTCTACGACATCTAGGTCACGGGCCGTTGCCTGGATCCGGCGTGTCCGGGCGGGCTTCGACCGATGAGTTGGCAGCTTGTGCGCCGTCATCTCCGGAGCGACGCAAGATGTCGCTCACCGCAGGGAGGTCCGATGACGTCGCCATCGAAGACGAACGAGAACAACCAGACGGACGCGGTTCCGCCGATCGTCGACCAGAACTCGTGGGAGGCGGCGCTGGCCGAGCTCCGGGTACGGGAAAAGGCGGCGACCCGCGAGCTGGACGCAATCGCCGCGGCCCGCCGGCGCCTGCCGATGGTGGAGCTCCCCGACTACACGTTGGACGGGCCCGACGGCCCGATCCGGCTGGTCGACGTCTTCGATGGCAAGCGGCAGCTCATCGTCTACAACCACATGTGGTTCCCGGGCGAGGAGTGGCAGTGCAGCGGCTGCACCGGCTTCACGAGCCAGTTCACCCGCCTCGAGTTCCTCGACGCCTACGACGCCCGCTTCGTCATCGTCACCCAGGGCCCCATCGATGACGCACTCGCCTACAAGGCCCGGGTCGGCAACCGGATGGACTGGTACTCGACGGCGAACAGCCCGTTCGGCTCGGACATGGGCGCGCCACCCAACGGCGGCTTCCAGCTCAACGTCTTCCTCCGGGTCGGCCACACGGCGTACCGCACCTACAACACCCAGGGCCGCGGGGTGGAACAGGTCAGCCACACGTTCCCGCTGATCGACCTGCTGCCCTACGGACGCCAAGAGGAGTGGCAGGACTCTCCCACCGGCTGGCCCCAGTCCCCCACCTACTCCCGGTGGGCCCCCTCCGAGGACTACGCCCGCTACGCCGACCTCCCCGGTTGATCCGCCGTCAACGTCGCTGAAGCGTCCTCTATCGCCGGGAGGGTCGCGCAGCGAGCTTCCGTCGAAGCTCCCGAGGTCGAACGCGCCGGCCACGGCTGCGTAGCCGGCGTCGTTGAGGTGGACCGGATCCGCTGCGAGGTGCGGAGCCAGGGCGGCGGGACGGGCGGGGTCCCGGACGACGGCGTCGAGATCGACGACGGCATCGAAGGATCCCTCCGTGCGGACCCACTTGTTGACCGCTTGGCGCTGGCGCTCCTGCTCCACCGCCAACCGCTCCCGGCGTGATCGTCATACCGATCACCCGGAGACCGGCGAGGTGGGCGCGGTCGATGATCGCCCGGTACCCGTCGATGATCGCGGCCGCCGGATCGCGGCTGCTCGGCGCGGTACAGGTCGTTGATCCCGATGAAGACGACGACGTCGGTGACGCCGGTCACCTCGACGACGTCGGCGTCGAACCGGGTGACCGCGTCGGGGCCCATGCCCGCCCTCGGCTCGTCGGAGGTGCCGGCGGTGATCTTGTTGCCGCCGATGCCGGCGTTGACGACCGTCAGCGACGGCGGGCCCGGCTCGGCCAGCAGTCGGCGAGCCAGCTGGTCGGTCCAGCGCTGGTTGGCATCGGGCGTCGAGCCGACGCCGTCGGTGATCGAGTCGCCGAGGGCGACCACCACGCCGATCGGACGCGGCGCCAGGACATCGAGGGCGGAGACGGCCAGCCAGCTGGCCAAGCGCTGGGTGAAGGCGCCGCCGCCGCCGTCACCGGTGTGATCGCCGGCCCGGCGGGGGGTCGCGAACTGGGTCTGCTGGGCGAACAGGTGCACGTCGAGCGCGGTTGCGTCCGCGACGTGGACGCTCACCGCCAGGTCCGTGAACGGCTCGACTGGGAGGTCGATCTCGTCGGAGGCGACCGTGCGTCCGGGCGGCACGGTGACTGATGGCGATCCGGCGAACGCGACGGTCCGGTCCGTCCCGGCGACGATCGCCCCACCGCCCGCGTGGCGGCCGACGTGCACGGCGCCGAACGTGACCGCAGCCGGGCCGAAGCGGTTGGAGAGGCGGATCCGCATGCGGGAGCCGCCCGCCGCCGGCGTCAGGACCATCCGCAGGGTCTGGTTCTCGTAGACGCCCGGTCCCGTTCCCTCGACGCCGGCGGGAAGGAGGGGCGCCTGTTGGGTGCTCGATGCCTGCGGCGGTGCCGACCAGGCGGCCACCCACGTCGGTGGATCGCACGCGTCGACCGGCGAGGCCGACCCCTGCTCGGGCGCGGCTCCCACCGAAAGGTGGACGGCGGCGAGCCCGACGACCCCAAAGAGCACCGCGACGGTCGAGGAGCGCCGCGTCCACGGGCTCCGCGCTGCCAGCAACCAGCGACCTGTCCAACTCTCGGTTGTGCTCGCTCGCATGAGTCGACCTCTCCTCCGACTGGTACGACGAAGAGGGGCGACGGTCAGTGCCGTGGATCACATTTCGGGCGGTCCTTCGTCACTCGAAGGTCCGAACCTGTCGAGATCCGACGGCGACGCCGCCGGCATCGGTCGATCCCAGCGGAGGTAGCCCCCGCCGGCGCCGCGTCACGCCGGGCGGAGGATCGGCGGGTGGAGGGTCGCGGCCGGCCCGCGGCGGTAGAGGACCGGTCGCCGGCCGCCGCCGGGGGAGCCGGAGGCCGCACGGGCCCCGGTCGGCACGACGAACCCGGGGGTGCCGAGCACCTTGCGGGCGAAGTTGCCGGGATCGAGGGTCACGCCCCAGACGGCTTCGTAGACATGGCGGAGGTCGGGGATGGCGAAGGGTTCGTCGACGAAGGTGCCGGCGAGCGTCGTGTACTCGAGCTTGGCGCGGATGCGTTCGAGGCCGTCGGCGAGGATCCGATCGTGGTCGAAGGCGAGGCGCTGCCGCGGCAGCCGGTCGACCGCCCAGAACCGGGCACCGGCGGCGTCGGTCCCCGACACCGGCGCCGGGAGGTCGGGCACGAGCGCCACGTAGGCGACCGACACGACGCGACCGCGCGGATCGCGTGCGGGAGCGCCGTAGGTGCGTAGCTGCTCGAGGTGCCCACCGCTGGCGATGTCGATGCCCGTCTCCTCGGCGAGCTCGCGGGCTGCGGCCGCGTCGAGGTCCTCGCCGGGCAGGACGAAGCCGCCGGGCAGAGCCCATCGACCCTCGTGCGGCTCCACGCCGCGCCGCACGAGCAACACGCGCAGCTCGCCGTCGCGCACCGTGGCCAGCACGACGTCGACGGTCAGCGCGACCCCGCTGGCGCCCATCAGCGTCATGCCGAGCGGCGCGGCGTAGGTCCAGGCCCGGACGCACGCCGCGTCCACGGCGGCGACGGCGGCGGCAAGGCGCTCCGCCGGCGTGCCGGTCACCAGCGTCCAGTTCCGTCCCGTCTCGTCGAGGCGTTCGACGAACCGGTCGTGCATCCAGGCCCGGAGGCTCTCCCCGTCGCGAACGCCGTCCTGGTCGAAGTCGATGCCGTGGTGGTCGGTCAGGAGGTACAGCGGATGGCGCCGCGCCGAGGGCCTCGACGGCTGGGCTGCGTCCGCCCAGGTAGCGCTCGTACCAGATGGCGGTGGCGAAGGCGTCGGTGTCGCAGACGAGGACGGGGGCCCCGGCGGCCGCGGCGGCGGCGTCCTCGGCGGCGTTCTGGCGAGCGGCGACGTCGACGAGGTCGCCGTCGGTCCAGCACAGGTCCCAGGCCGTGGCCGGCCGGTCGAGGAGGCGCTGGGCGTCGAGGGCGGCGATCTTCTCGAAGGTCCGTGTCCGCCCGTACTCCGGGACCCACGTCGTGGTCGCCCACGGCCCCCCTCGTCGGCGGAGGGCGCCGGCGAGGTCGCCCGCGAGCGTCGTCGTGCCCGTCGACTCGGCGCCGACGACGACGACGCGGACCGCCAACCCGGCGCGGGCGGCCGGCGCCAATCGCCCCCACGTCCCGACCACGTCGGCCCGGGCGGCCGTGCCCGACATCGGGATCTCGTCACGATCGGGATCGACGGGGACGTGCTCGGCGCGGAACCGGCGCGCCAGCTCGTCGCCGTAGGGCTCCGACGAGAAGACCGCGTCGATCCGCGCCGCGGCCGGCGCCAACCCGTCGAGCAGGACCCCCCGGGCGACGGCGGCGGCGAACACCTCGACGTGGGCGGCCCAGATCGGGTCGGAGTCGAAGTCCACAGGGTGGGGGTCGCGCTCGCCGATCACGCGCACGTTCGGCTGGTGCCCGTGCGTGGCGGCCACCCACGCAGCGCGGGCCTCGTAGGGGATCGTCTCGACGTCGTGCCCGGCGACGACGACGGAGACGCGGTCGCAACGCGCCGCGGCGGCGTCGATCAGGCGGTGGTGCCCGGCATGCGGCGGGTAGAACTTGCCGATCACCAACCCGTGGGCGAACCGACCGCTCATTGGCGCACCATCGCCACGCCGGCAGCGGCGAGTGCCGGTTCGCCGTCGGCGGTGGGGGTGTCGAGGTCGGCGCGCCAGGAGCGGAGGCCGACGACGCACAGGGCCAGGAAGCCGACGTACAGGATCGCCGTGAGCCACAGGCCCTTGTAGGCGAACAACGGGATGTAGACGAGGTCGGCGGCGATCCACAGCCACCACGACTCGACCTTCTTGCGGCACTGGCCCCACGTGGCGGCGAGCGACAGCGTCGTCGTCGCGCCGTCCCAGAACGGCACCATCGACGATGTCCACGTGGCGAGGAACCACCACAGCAACGCCGTACCGGCGACGGTGGCCGCGGCCAGCTGCGCCCACTGCCGGCTCGTCGTCGTCGACACCGCGAGCTCCGTTCGGAGGTGGTCGGAGGTACGACCGTCGCGCAACCACGCCCACCAGCCGTAGAAGCCCAGGACGATGTACACGATCTGCAGAGCGCCGTCGGCGAAGAGGCCGTTGAGCCAGAACAAGGCCAGGAAGGTGGAGGCGTTGGCGATCCCGATCGGCCAGTTCGCCGGGTGCTGCACGGCGACGAGCCAGACGCAGAGCGCACCGGTGACGAAGCTGACCACCTCGGTCCATGTCGTCGGCGCCCCCAGCATGTCGAAGGCGGCCGCGTTGAGCGCATCGCGCACGCCGTCGATCACGGGGGTGTCGGGCCCGTCGGCGCTGACGAGGTCGATGCCGGCTTCCTCCATGCGGGCGAGGGCGTCGGTCTTGGTGTCCTCGGCGACGGCGGCCGTCAGGTCGACGAGCACGCGGGTGCGCAGACCTTCGGCGACGGCGTCGAGGGCGGTGGCGACGACGCAGTGGTCGGTGGCGATGCCGACCACGTCGACCTCGCTCACCTTGTGATCGGCGAGCACCTCGGCCAACGGCGCGCCGTCGTCGGTGCGCCCTTCGAAGCCCGAGTAGGCCGCGGCGCGCTGGCCCTTGCGCACGGCGACGTCGGGCCGGATCACCGTGATGTCGAGATCGGCGTGTAGCTCGGCGCCTTCGGTGCCGGCGACGCAGTGGTCGGGCCACGTCGTGCGGTAGTCGGGCTGGCCGTCGCCGGCCGACGCGAAGTGCGCGCCGGGGTCGATGTGCCAGTCCTGCGTCGTCACCACGACGTCGTACCGGTCGCGGTGGCGCCGCACGTGCTCGGTCACGGCGGCGGCGACGGCCGCACCTCCGGCGACGGCCAACGAGCCGCCTTCGCAGAAGTCGTTCTGGACGTCGACGATCACGAGCGCTCTGGTCATGCCGCACCTCCGTGGAGCTCATCGAGGACGAACGCGTGGTGCCGGCGGGCGGCCTCGAGGTCACCGGCCTCGCCCGTCGGTTGGCCGTCGACCATCACCCGCCGGAGCAGCGGCCGGCCCTTCGGGGGTCCGGCGTCGGTGTCCGCGCCCACGACGTCGCCGGGCTCGCCCGGAACCCGCCAGGCCTGCTTGCGGCCCGGCCGCCCTTCCTTGGCCGGCGACCGCTTGGCCACGCCGATCGCGGGCTCGTCGAGGGCGACGAGCTTGTAGACGAAGCCGGCCGTCGGGTGCCCGCCGCCGGTCACGACGCTCGTCCCGACGCCGTAGCCGTCGATCGGTGCCCGTTCACCGCCGTAGCCCTTGCCCGATTCGAGCCGTTCGATGACGTTCTCGTCGAGGTCCCCGCTGACGATGATCCGGGTCTGCCGGGCACCGAGGGAGTCGAGCATGGTCCGGGCTCGGCGGCTGGTGACGGCCGGGTCGTCGGAGTCGAGCCGGATGGCGCCCGGACCGTCGGCACCCGCGGCTCGGGCGGCGGCGACGGCGTGGTCGATGCCGACGGCGACGTCGTAGGTGTCGACGAGGAGCGTCGTGCCCGTGCCCATCGTGGCGATCTGGGCGTCGAAGGCGGCCCGCTCGCCACCCCGACCCTCGAAGGCGAGGATGAAGGCGTGGGCGGCCGTGCCGCGCACCGGTATCCCGTAGCGCGACGCGGCGGCGAGGTTCGACGTGGAGGAGAAGCCCACCGCGAAGGCGGCGCGAGCGGCGGCGATCGCCGCCTCCTCGTGCGTCCGCCGCCCGCCCATCTCGATGAGGTCGCGGCCGCGGGCGGCTCGCACGATGCGGCTGGCGGCCGCCGCCACGGCGCTGTCGTGGTTGAGGATCGAGAGCACGATCGTCTCGAGGAGCACGGCGTCGGAAAACGATGCCGTGATCGTCAGCACCGGCGAGTGCGGGTACCACAGTTCGCCCTCGAGGTAGGCGTCGACGGTGCCCCGGAACCGGTACCGGCTCAGGTACTGGCGTCCCGCCGGTGACAGGTGGCCGTTGGACACGAGCCAGGTCAGGTCGTCGGCGTCGAAGCGGAAGGCCTGCAGCGCCTCGAGCAGCCGGCCGGTGCCGGCCACGACGCCGTGCGGGCGGTCCGGGGGAAGGCGCCTGGCGGTGACCTCGAACGTCGCCGGACGATCAGCGACCCCGCTGCGCAGCGCGGCGTCGACCATCGTGAGCTCGTAGAGGTCGGTGCGCATCGCCGTCGATGTCGGAGTTGTAGTCACTACGACAACAACTATACCCGCCGGCGGGTGAAGGCAAGGGTCCGGGCGCGAAGCGGCCGGCAGGGTGTCGGTCCCTGCCGGCCGTCATGGGCGCGCCGAGGCGCAGATCGTCAGATCCGCGCGCTGTCGGGCGGGGCTTCCTCGACGACGCTGGTGCGCCGAGCGGCGGCCGGCGAGTCGTACACGACTCGACGCCGCGAAGCCGTGGTGGCGATGGCGGCGATCAGGGCGACCGCCAACCCGGCGATCATCATGATCACGCCGACGGTCTGGACGTCGACGCCAGCCACCTCGGCCGTGACCGCGAACGCCAGCACAGCGCCGACCGCGGCAATCAAAATGCCTGCTCCGATGCCCATCTCTTCGCGCCTCCTGGTGAGAGTTGGGGGCCAACGGGCCCGCCGCCCCACTACCCGAACACCGTCCTCATCCAACCCTCATGTGCGAGCGGGAACGTGTGCGCATGAACAAGCTCATCGCCGCCACCGCCGGCGTCGCCGCCATCGGCATCGGCGCCCTGACCGTCGGGTCGCTCCTGCCGGCCAGCGCCGTCCAGACCCAGGAGGAGGAGCAGCAAGCTCCCGCCGAGGACGGCACGGTCGAGCGGGTCTGGCCGAGGCACGTCCTCGCCGCCGCCCTCGCGGCCCTCGTCGAGGACGGAACCCTCACCCAGGCCCAGGCCGACGCCGTCACCGCCGAGGTCCGGGAGCGGATCGAAGCGCTCCCCGACCGTCCCCGCGGCCCGCGACATCCCATCTTCCGTGCGGGCCTCGAGACGTCCGCCGAGACCATCGGCATCGAGGTCGCCACGCTGCGCGACGCGCTCCGCGACGGCCAGTCCATCGCCGAGGTGGCGCAGGCCAACGGCGTCGACCCCCAAGCGGTGATCGACGCACTCGTCGCCGCCGGCAACGCCGCGATCGACGAGGCCGTCGCCAACGGCCGCATCGACGAGGAGCGCGCCGCCGAGCTCCGCGCCGGTCTCGCCGAGCACGCCGAGCACTTCGTCAACCGCACCTTCCGTGCCGACGACGACGGCGACTGACCGTCTAGGAGCGGCCGTAGAAGCGGCGCTCGACGACCCGCCGAGCCCGCCGCGTGACCCTCCGGTGGTCCTCGCGGAGGGCTCGTGGCGTCGTGCCCAGCGACGCGGCCAGACGGGCGAGGTGATCGGCGCGAGCCGGAAGGGCGTCACCGGGGTCGCCGACGACGAGGAAGAGGCGGTTGCGCACCTCCTCGAGGAACCGGTGGGCGCCGGCGAGGGCGGCGTGCTCGTCGGCGTCGAGCACACCCAGGTCGAGGAGGCCGGCCAGGGCCGCCCCGGTCCCCGTCGTCCGGACCCCGTGCTCGAGCTGGAGCAACTGGGTGCAGAACTCGATGTCGGTGAGGCCGCCCGGGCCGAGCTTGAGGTGGAAGTCGCGATCGTCGCCCGGTCGCACCCGCTCGGCCTCGACCCTGGCCTTCACCCGGCGCAGGGCGAGACGGTCGTCCTCGGTCAGCGGGCGGTCCCAGACGAACGGGGCCAGGACGTCGTCGACGAGGGTGCGGGCCAGGCTGGCGTCGCCGGCGACGGGACGGGCCTTGACCCACGCCAGTCGTTCCCACGGCTCGGCCCAGCGGGCCACGTATTGCGACCACCCTTCCAGGCTTCGCACGAGCGCCCCGTCTCGCCCCTCGGGCCGAAGATCCGGGTCGACGTCGTAGAGCGGGGGTGTCCCGCCGCCGAGGTACCGGAGGAGCCGCGCCGCGGCCCGCTCGGCGTCGGCGAGCTGCATCGGCGTCGCCGGGCCCGACGAACACGAGGTCGAGGTCGGAGGGATAGCTCAGCTCCCCACCGCCGAAGCGCCCGAGGGCGATGACCGCCAGCCCCGACTCACGGGCGACGGCGTCGACCGCTCCTCGCAGTGCGGCAGCAGCGAGGTCGGTCAGCGCGACGCCGACCTGCCGTGGTTCGAGGTGGCCGAGCACGTCGCCGGCGGCGATGCGCAGGCCCTCGCGGTCCGTGAACCGTTTGAGCGCGAGCCGGCGATCCTCGGGGTCGTCGCGCCACGTCGACGCAGCGTCGGCGAGGCCGGCGAGCTCGGCGGCGTCGCGCGGCCCGAGGGCGGCGTCGTCGGCCAGCAGGCCGACCATGTCCGGGTTGCGCACGAGGAGCTCGCCCACCCAGGCACTGGTGCCCAGAAGCACGCACAGGCGTCGGGCGCACTCGGGGAGTCCCGGAACGCCTCGGCGAGGGCCGTCGCCCGTCCCGGCCCGGAGGCGAGCCGGCGCAGCCCGAGCAACCCCAGGTCGGGGTCGGGCGCCAGCGAGAGCCATTCGAGCAGGAGCGGGAGGAGCTGCTGCATCAGCCGCGAGGTCCTGGTCAGGCCCCGGGTGAGCTCGGCGACCGCCTCCTGGGTGCGTTCGGCATCGGCGAAGCCGAACGCGGCGAGGGCGCGCTCGCGGCCGGCGAACGCGCCGAGCAGCGGTCGGAACCACAGGCGCTCGTGCACGTCACGAGCGACGGCCCGATGGTGGCGGAGGCGCTCGAGGAGGGCGTCGGCCGCCGACGTCTCGGGCGTCGGGCGGTGACCGACCGAGCGTGCCAGCCGGTCGAGGGCCGCCGGATCGCGGGGGAGGACGTGGGCCGGGCGCAGGTCGACGAGCTGCAGCCGGTGCTCGACCGTGCGCAGCTCCGTGTAGGCCGCCGCCAGCCCGAGGGCGTCGGCATCGGCGACGTAGCCGCCGACCGCGAGCTCCCGCAGCGCCGGGAGCGTGCCGGGGACACGGAGCGTCGGGTCCTCCCCGCCGTGGACGAGCTGGAGCAGCTGGACGGCGAACTCGACATCGCGGATCCCGCCGAGGCCCGCGCTTCAGGTCGCGCTCCTCCGTTCCCCGTCGCGCCACCTCCGCCTCGGCTCTCGCCTTCATCGCCCGCACCGACCGGATGTCGTCGGCCTCGAAGGGCCGGCCCCAGAGGGCTTCCGACGCGGCCTCGAGCCAGCGCGGCCCCGAGCGCAGGCGTCGCCGGCCACCGGGCGGGCCTTGAGCAACGCCTGTCGCTCCCAGGCCCCGGCCCACCGGCTCCAGTGGTTGGCGTAGCCGGCGACGGTGCGGACGAGCCGGCCGTCCCGACCCTCGGGGCGCAGGTCGAGGTCGACGCGGGTGCAGCGCCGCACGAGGTCGACGCCGGCGCGGAGCGGGCGCTCGGCAGCCGACGGGGTCCTCGGCCACGAGGACGACGTCGACGTCGCTGGCGTAGTTGAGCTCGCTCCCGCCGAGCTTGCCCATGCCGATGACGGCCACCGCCCCGTCGATCGGTCCCGGCCAGCCGCAGCGCCGCCTCCCACGCGCCACTGGCGGCGGTGGACAGGGCCAGCGTCGTCGCGGCGAGGTCGTCCACGCCACCGAGGTCGCGACCGGCGATCCTCAGCAGCTCGCGGCGGTAGCGCGTCGTGAGGTCGTCGGCGTCGACGGCCACGGCGACGTCGACCGGTTCGTCGAGGTGGTCGAGGACCTCCCCGGCTCGCGGGTCGGCGGCGAGGAGATCGACCGCCCACCGGCTCAGATCCTGCAACGCATCGAGCGCGGTCGGACCCGCCACGGCCCAACGCTCGCGTACCCTGATCGCGCGTGCTGACGATTCGAGTCGCGCTGTGCCAGATCAACTCGGTCGTCGGCGACCTCGACGGCAACGTGGCGCGGATCCTCCAGGCCTACGAGGGCGCGGAGGCGGCCGGCGCCGACCTGGCCGTGTTCTCCGAGCTGGCCGTCACCGGCTACCCGCCGGAGGACCTCGTCCTGAAGCCCGGCTTCGTGGCCGACAACCTGAGCGCCCTCGACAAGATCGCCGCCCGCACGGGGCGGTGCGCCGCGATCGTCGGGTTCGTCGACGCCGACCGCGACCTCCGCAACGCCGCCGCCGTCTGCGCGGGAGGCGAGGTCGTCGGGCGGTACCACAAGCGGCTGCTGCCGAACTACGCCGTGTTCGACGAGCAGCGCTACTTCACGCCCGGCGTCCACCCGCTGTCGCTGTACTCCATCGCCGGCGTTCGGGTCGGCATCGCCATCTGCGAGGACGCCTGGGCACCGACAGGACCCATCTTCGACCAGGGCGCAGGCGGGGCCGAGCTCGTCGTGATCCTGAACGGCTCGCCGTACTTCCGCGCCCGCCGCGAGGAGCGTGAGCGCATGATCGCCACTCGGGCCGAGGACGCCCACGCCGCGGTCGTCTACGTGAACCAGATCGGCGGGCAGGACGAGCTCGTCTTCGACGGCGGGTCGTTCGTCGTCGACGACCAGGGCGACCTGCTCGCCCGGCTCCCGCAGTTCGACGAGACGACCGCCGTGCTCGACCTCGCGCTCCGCCCGACCTTCCGGACGCGCCTGCTCGACCCGCGCGTGGCCGCGTCGCCGCCGAGCCCCTCCCCGTCGTCGAGGTCACGCCCGCTCCCGGCGGCGAGCGGGCCCCGTTGCCCCCGCCGGCCATCACCGCCCCGCTGACCGACGTCGCCGAGGTCTACGCCGCGCTCGTCACCGGCACTCGCGACTACGTCCGCAAGAACGGCTTCACCGACGTCGTGATCGGGCTCTCGGGCGGTGTCGACTCCTCGCTCGTCGCCTGCATCGCCGTCGACGCCCTCGGGCCCGAGCACGTGCACGGCGTGTCGATGCCGAGCCGGTTCTCCTCCGACCACTCCCGCACCGACGCCGAGATCCTCGCCGAGGCCCTCGGGATCGACTACCGCACCATCCCGATCGAGCCGGCGCACGCCGCGCTGGCGGAGATGCTCTCGCTCGAGCTTCGACGGGCCGCCGACCGGGCTCGCCGACGAGAACCTCCAGCCGCGCATCCGTGGTGTGGTGCTCATGGCGCTCACCAACGCCCATCCCGGATGGCTGGTGCTCACGACCGGCAACAAGAGCGAGCTGGCGGTCGGCTACTCCACGCTCTACGGCGACACGGCCGGCGGGTTCGCCGTCATCAAGGACGTTCCCAAGCTGCTCGTGTACGAGCTGTGCCGGTACGTGAACGAGGTCGCCGGTCGCGAGGTCGTGCCGGAGGCGGTCCTCACGAAGCCGCCGTCGGCCGAGCTCCGTCCCGACCAGCGCGACGACCAGTCGCTCCCGCCCTACGAGGTGCTCGACCCGATCCTCGAGGCCTACGTCGAGCACGACTGCACACGGGGCGAGCTGGTCGCCGCCGGCTACGACCCCGAGCTCGTCGCCAGGGTCACCCGCCTCGTCGACCTCGCCGAGTACAAACGGCGGCAGAGCCCGCCGGGGCCGCGCATCACGTCGAAGGCCTTCGGAAAGGACCGCCGGATGCCGATCACCAATCGCTATCCCGGCTGACCCGAGGGGGACCGATGCGAGCGGTTGTGTGCGAGGACGAGGTGGTTGTACGAGGGTCCGTCTCGAGGCTGGCGACGATGGCCGGTCACGAGGTCATCGCCGAGACCGACAACCCGATGGACGCCGTCGATCTGGTCGAGCGGTACGGCGCCGAGCCTCGTGATCCTCGACCTGTCCCTCCCGGTGCGGTCCGGCGCCGACCTGCTCGAGGCGCTGCGGGCACGCGACCTGCGACCGGCCGTCGTCGTCTTCACCGCCTTCGCCGGCGACGAGAGCGAGCTGCGACGCGCCGGCGCGCTGGTGGTGGCGAGAAGCCCGACTTCGGCACCCTCGAAGACGTGCTGGCGTCGGTGCACGAGCCGGGGGCACCGCCCGAGCACGACCGCCGCCGGGCACCGTCGGAGCGGGAGGAGCTGCCGCCGCCGCGGCGGGTGACGCCGTCGGGGATCGAGCTGCCCTCGTCGTTCGCCGCCGTCGTCGACGACCTGCGGCCCTCGGATTCCGTGCTCGTGCTCGTCGTCCCCCCGCCGGCCGCCGCCGGGCCCGACGAGTCGTGGGTCGCCTTGGTCGGCGCACGATCGGCTGCTCTCGGTGGCTCGGATCCTCCGTTCGACGCTCCGCGTCCAGGACCGGCTCTCGGTGACGACCGCCGGTGAGCTCGTGACCGTCCTCGTGAACGGGGGTCCCGAAGGTCCGCCGGCGGTGATGGCGCGGCTGCGGCCGCTGTTGGTCCGCGACCACCCCGACCTCGGTTGCCACGGCGGGAGCGCCGTCCACGCGACGGGCGACATCGGGGACGCGACCGTCGCCCGCGCCCGCGGGGCGGCGGCCGGGGCCGCCGAGGGCTCGCTCGTCGCCGGGTAGCGTCGCCCGCCTGCGCCCGACCCGAGCTCCCGAGCGTCCGATCGACGCGGTCCTGTTCGACTTCGGCGGCGTGCTCACCATCGGCTCGCCGTTCACGGCGCTGGGCACGCTCGGCGCCGACGCCGGCGTCGAGCCGACGCGCGTCCTCGAGATCCTGATGGGGGCGTACCACGAGGACACCGACCACCCGTTCCACCGCATGGAGCGGGGCGAGCTCGCCGCCGCCGAGTGGTTCGCGCTGGCCCACGCCGACCTCGCCGGCGAGGGGATCGCCCTCGAGCCGGCGGCCATGGTCGCCCTGTTCCAGAGCCTCGGGGTGCAGGAGGCCATGGTCGAGCGCGTGCGGGTCCTGCAGGTCCGACGGGCTACCGCACCGCGATCGTCACCAACAACGTCCGCGAGGCGGCGGAGTCGTGGCGGGCGATGCTGCCCGTCGACGAGCTGTTCGACGTCGTGGTCGACAGCTCGGCGGTGGGGATGCGCAAGCCCGACCCTCGCATCTACCGGCTGGCGCTCGCCGAGCTCGGCGACGTCGCTCCGGAGCGGGCGGTCTTCCTCGACGACCACCCCGGCAACGTGGCCGCCGCCCGGCGGGTCGGGATGCATGCCATCCTCGTGACCGAGATCGTCGCGGACGCCCTCGACGAGCTCGACCGGATCTTGGAAGGGACATCGAGATGAGGAAGTGGAACAGGCGTGGCTCGATCGCCCTCGTCGCGCTCATGGTCGTGGCCGTCGGCGCGTGTGGCGAGGACGCGCCCGATGCGGCGGAGACGGGCACGACCACGTCGCAGCCGGCGACGACGACCGCGGCGACGGCGGGTGCGCGGCGGTGCTCGACGAGAGCGACGACCTCTACGCCCTCGCCGAGGACTTCGAGCCCGGCGAGCCGGGCGAGGTGATCGCCGTGCAGCCGATCAGCGGGACCGACCTGCCGGGCACGGTGTCGCGCGTGCTGTACCACTCCGAGTCGCTCGAGGGCGACGACATCGCCGTGTCCGGGCTGCTCGCCGTGCCCGAGGCCGATGCTCCCGCCGGCGGCCGGCCGGTGCTCTCGTGGGCGCACGGCACGACCGGGCTCGCCGACGTCTGCGCGCCGAGCCTCGAGCCCGACGGCGCCGGCATCGAGCTCGCCCGCCCGTTCCTCGAACGGGGCATGGTCGTCGTCGCCACCGACTACGAGGGCCTCGGCACGCCGGGCCTGCACCCGTACATCGCCGGCGAGAGCGAGGGTCGGGGCACCCTCGACATCGTCCGCGCCGCCCGCAACCTCGGCGGAGCTCACCGGGGCCTCGGACCAGGTCGTCCTGTGGGGCCACTCCCAGGGCGGCCACGCCGTCCTCTTCGCCAACCAGATCGCGCCGACGTGGGCGCCCGAGCTCGACATCGTCGGCACGGTGGCGGGGGCGCCGCCGTCGCAGCTGCCGCTGATCTCGGCCGCCCTGCAGAACAGCCCGTTCAAGCACTACATCGCCATGGCCGCCGCCGGGTGGAACGCCGCCTTCCCCGACGCCGACCTCGACCTGGTGATGACGCCCGAGGGCCAGGCCCTGCTGCCGGTCATGGACGAAGGCTGCTCCGAGGAGATCGCCGACGCCTTCGCCGACGTCACCTACGAGGAGCTCGTCGTGGCCGATCCGGCGACCGTCGAACCGTGGGCCACGCTGCTCGTGGAGAACGACCCGGGCCGGGTCGTCGGCGAGTCGCCGATCCTGATCATCCACGGCGAGGAGGACGAGCAGATCCCGGTCGTGTCGTCGCAGTTGCTCCTCGATCGGATGTGCGGGCTCGGCCAGGTCGTCGAGCGACGCACCTACCCGGGCCAGAGCCACTCCGGGGTCATCGAGCCGTCCTTCGACGACATGTTGACGTGGATGGAGGACCGCCTGGCAGGCGAGCCGGCACCGACGTCGTGCCCGGCCACTTGACCAGAGGGTCAAGCGTGGCAGAATAACGGCCGTTACGGGTCGCCGGCCGGGCCGGCCGAGCGCAGCCAACCACAGGGGGAACCGTGGCCGAACCCAAGAAGCCCAGGACGCCGTTCGCGCCGTGGGACCGCCGAGAGCTGCCCGGCGCCTTCGGCGTCGAGGAGTCGGCGAGGCGGGTCGGCCACTACAAGTGGATCGAGATGCGCCTGTTCGAGGCGCTCGGCGGCTGGGTCGCCACCGTCCCCGAGCTCGACGTGAAGATGCGCCTCGGCACCCACTGCTACCACCACGCCTGGCATGCCGACCTGTGGCACAAGCGCCTGCCCGGAGCTGCGGGAGATGAACCCCGAGAAGCTCACGGCGCCCCCGAACGACGAGTTCGTGGCGTTCGTCGACGCCCTCACCGAGCCCGAGGGCCCGGGCGAGACCATCGAGAAGCTGGTCGGCGTCTACCGGGTCCTGATCCCGGCGAAGATCGCCGCCTACACGTACCACCTGAACAACACGAGCACGATCACCGACGCCCCGACGATCCGGTCGCTGCAGTTCGCCCTGCAGGACGAGTTCGAGGACTGGCGCGACGGCGAGATGCTCCTGCAGTCCCTGATCGACACGCCGGAGGAGGTCGAGCGGGCCGCGGCCCACCAGGCTCGAGCTGCAGAAGCTCCTCCTGGCGGCCGGCGGCATCGCCGGCCCTGGCACACTCGGTGATCCCTACGTGGAGGTAGTGGGATGAGGAAGATCTTCCCCGTCGACGATCTGGCCCGTGACGAGCGGTTCGTCCGGGTCCACATGGCCGAGCGGATCGCCGACGGCCGCAACGCCCGGCAGAACGAGAGCCAGCGCGGGCCCGGCCGGCTCACGCCCGACGCGCCCCGACGCCCCCGACGCCGCCCGCCAGCTCATGCACGGCATCTTCGTGGGCGAGATCCAGGCCCTCGAGGGCGCCGGCCGCACGTGCTGGGACTTCCCGGTCGGCAAGGTCACCGAGGAGGTGCCCGACGCCATCCCGTTCGAGCTGAAGCTCGACATGGCCCGCCAGTGCTGGGACGAGGCCCGTCACGTCGAGATCAGCTGCAAGCTCTCCGAGTGGATGGGCACCGGGCTCGGCGAGTTCTCCGAGTCGCCGTTCCTCTACGAGGCCGCCTGCAACCCCGACCCCGTGCTCCGGCTCACCGGCGTCAACCGCGCCCTCGAGGGCCTCGCCATCGACGTCTTCAACACGATGCGGGAGTTCGGCGACCAGGCCGGCGACCCGGTCCTCGAGTTCTGCGAGGACTGGATGCTCGCCGACGAGGTCACCCACGTGAAGATGGGCTCGGACTGGCTGCGCCGGCTCACCGCCGACCGACAAGGACGCGCCAGGAGCGGGCCCTCGAGTTCCAGCGCATCGTCGACAAGCTCTTCAGCCTCGGCGGGTTCCGGGGCGAGGAGGACGACAGCCCGGTGCGCCTGGCCCGGCGCTTCCGTGAGCTGGCCGGCTTCGACACCTCCGAGATGGACGAGCTGGCCCAGATCGCCAAGGAGTCCCGCGAAGAGGCCGAGCGGCTCCAGGCCGCCGCCCGGGACCAGAAGCTCGAAGCGGCGCCGACTTGAGCGCACGAGTCACGATCGAGCCCGAGGAGTTCAAGCTCGTCGAGTTCGACCGCGGCCGAGCTGACCGCGCTGATCGAGTCGTTGCTCGACGCCATCGGCGTCGACCGGCCCGTCACCCTCGAGATCGACCAGACGACGCCCCTCGGCCACGCCGAGGTCCGCTCGATCGGCGACACGATCCGGTTGTTCGTCGAGTCCGGCGCGCTCGAGGATCCCCGCCGGATCCGCAAGCTGTCGGTCTCCGGGGCGGCGACGGTGCTCGGCCGGTTGCTGTTCCGGGTGCGCGACCGCCTCGATCCCGCCTTCGGCGAGCCGCCCGCCGACGACGACATCAGCCTCGACGTCTCGGCGGCGTGGGACGTGTACTGCGCCGGGCGCCTCGTGCGGCTCGGCTACACGCACTTCGAGGACCGCCAGCGCCGGCTCTACCAGTTCCGCACCCGCCACGGCTTCACCGACACGCCGACGCCAGCTTCGACGCGCTCTGGAACGGCGACGGCCTCACGTGGGCCGACGTCGAGCGCCTGTCTCATGAGGCCCGGGCCACTTCGTCGGTGTGAAGCTCGAAGAGGTCGAGCTGACTGCCGAGGAGGCAGCGGCGATCCGGGCGTCGGCCTCGCCTGCCGCGGTGCGCGGCCCGACCATCGTCGCCGGGTTCCTGATCGCCGCCGGTGCCGGCATCGCCGTTGGCCGTCCAGCGCGCTGCTCGGTCTGGTGCTGGTCCTCGCGGGCGTCGCCCTGGCCGTCGGGTTGGTCCGTTCGCTCGGGTTGCCGCACTCCGACGCCGGCCGGCGCAAGGGCATCAGGCTCGAGGGGCCCTGGGTGCTGCTCCGGGCCGAGCTCGAGGAGGCCGGGTCGGTGCCGCCGCGTGTCCTGTGGAGCCTGCAGACCGTGCTGCTGGGGCGGACCGAGGTGCCGCCTGAGGTCGGCGCCCGGATCGACCCCGAGGGCGCGGAGCGCCTGGCTGCTCGCCTCGCCACCGGGACGTGGCCGGGAGGCGCTCGCGTGCCCGTCACCGAGCTGTCCGGCGACGACGCCGTGATCGTGGTCGGCCGGCGATCCGGGGCCCTCGGCTCCTTCGAGCTCCGCTGACCCCGGCCAGGCCGGTTCGGACCGATGCGCTAGTTGAGGTCGTGGGCCGAGATCGGGTCGTACAGGTCGATCTCCGCCGGTCCGGTCAACTTGCCGCGGCACCCCTCGGCGAGGGCGACCATCTCGGCGAGTCGAAGTGGGCCCGCTGCGCGTCGGGCGTCTCCCACTTCTGGATGACGAGGTAGCGGCCGGGGCGGGTGGCGGACGTGACGAGGTCGATGTTGCGGCACCCGTCGTGACCGCGAGCGAGCACGACATAGCGTGCGAGCAGCGCCTCGACCGCCGGCCCGGTCGGCCGCGTCGAAGGCCATCGTGACGACGACGAGGTCGACTTCCCCAGTTTCGCTCATGTTCGGAACCCTACGGACCGATGTGCTCGTTTGAGCAGGAACCTGCCACGTGAGCAGCGAAAACGGTAGGGAACCGGGTGGGTAGCACTTGACCGCACCGTTACCCTGACAACCGCCCTCGCGGCTGGTCTGCCGTTTGAGCGGCGACTGCAGGATTCGACCACCCCCCGTAGCGACTGAGGAGAGGGCATTGCCCAAGGAGCGCGTCGAGCGACGACGAGGAAGATCTCGTTCGGCTCTACCTCACCGACATCGGGCAGTACCCGCTGCTCACCAAGGACGACGAGGTCCGGCTGGCCCAGGCGATCGAGGCCGGCAACGAGGCCCGTGGTCATCTCGACGCCGGCGGCAAGGACCTGACGCCGGCCCGCAAGCGCGAGCTGCGGCGGACCGCCAAGGACGGCGAGGACGCCGAGCGCACGTTCGTGCAGTCGAACCTGCGCCTGGTCGTCTCGATCGCCAAGAAGTACCAGGCGTCGGGTCTGCCGCTGCTCGACCTGATCCAGGAGGGCAACCTCGGCCTCATGCACGCCGTCGAGAAGTTCGACTGGCGCAAGGGCTTCAAGTTCTCGACCTACGCCACGTGGTGGATCCGCCAGGCGATCACCCGCGGCATCGCCAACACCGGCCGCACGATCCGCCTGCCGGTGCACGCCGGCGACACGCTCGCCCGCCTCCAGAAGGCCCGGGCCCGGCTCGAGCTCAAGCTCGGCCGCCCGGCGACGCTGGCCGAGCTGTCGGCCGAGGTCGAGATGCCCGAGGACAAGGTGACCGAGGCGCTGCGGTTCGCCGCCGAGCCGCTGTCGCTGTCCGAGCCGCTCCGCGAGGACGGCGACGCCGAGCTCGGCGACGTCGTCGAGGACCGTTCGGCCGAGTCGCCCTTCGAGGTGGCCGCCACCGCGCTGCTGCCCGACGAGATCGCCCGTCTGCTCGCCCCGCTCGACGAGCGCGAGCGCGAGATCCTGAAGCTGCGCTTCGGGCTCGACCGCGGCGAGCCCCGCACCCTCGAGGAGGTCGGGGAGCACTTCAACCTGACCCGCGAGCGGATCCGCCAGATCGAAGCCCGCGCCATGTCGAAGCTGCGCCACCCCAGCAGCGACACCGGCGCCCGCGACCTCCTCGCCGTCTGACCGAGCCGGTCCCTAGCCTCCCGAGGGATGGCCTACACCGACGCGCCCGAAGGCTGGTGGCGGGAGTTCGTCCTCGCCACCGCCGGCCCACACCGGCAAGCTCGCCGTGGTCCGTGCCGACGGGTCGCCGCACGTCGCCCCCGTCTGGACCGACCTCGACGGTGACGAGGTCGTCTTCATGACCTCGGCCGAGACCATCAAGGGCAAGGCCATCCTGCGCGACGGCCGGGTGTGCATCTGCTGGGACGACGAGCGACCACCGTTCAACTTCGTGATCGTCGCCGGTACCACCACGACGTCGACCGATCCCGACGAGCTCCTCCAGTGGAGCACCCGCATCGCCGGCCGGTACATGGGCGCAGACCAGGCCGAGTCCTACGGCCGGCGCAACGCCGTCCCGCCCGAGATGGTCGTGCGGGTCACGCCGACGAAGATCACGGCCAAGCGCGCCATCGCCGACTGAGTCGGCCAGCGGACCGCGTGTCGAGAACCGCGTTGGCGGATCTAGGTTCGGCGGGGTGGGGGAGCGCCGACGGTCGTGGTGGGGGTGGGGGTACGAGGACGCGGCGATGACCGACGAGCAGGTCGCGTCGCTGGCCGCGGCGGTGTCGGGCCGGCTCGGGCGCGAGGTCGTGGCCGCGCCGGCGCCGTCGGCTCGAGCGACGTCGCGCTGCCGCCGCCGCGCATCGAGGCGCCGGCGGCCCTGGCGCAGCTCTGCCGCGCCGACCCCTACGAGCGGGCGCTGCACGCCTACGGCCGCAGCTTCCGCGACGTCGTCCGCGGCTTCCGGTGCGAGTACCCGCACCCGCCCGACCTCGTCGCCCACCCGACCACGGAGGCCGAGGTCGTCGCCGTCCTCGACTGGTGCGGCTCGGCCGGCCTCGCCGCCATCCCCTTCGGCGGCGGCTCGTCGGTGGTGGGCGGCGTCGAGCCCGATCGGGCTCGCCGACGCGCTTCGCTGGCGTCGTGTCGATCGACCTCACGGCCCTCGACCGGGTGCTCGAGATCGACCGCACCAGCCGGGCCGCTCGCATCCAGGCCGGCGCCCTCGGTCCGGTGCTCGAGGACCAGCTGCGACCGCACGGCCTGACCCTGCGCCACTTCCCGCAGAGCTTCGAGGTGCTCGACCCTCGGCGGCTGGCTGGCCACCCGCTCCGGCGGCCACTACGCCACCGTCTACACGCACATCGACGACCTGGTGGAGTCGATGCGGGTCGTGACCCCGACCGGGCATCAGCGAGTCGCGCCGGCTGCCCGGCAGCGGCGCCGGGCCCGAGCCCCGACCGCCTGTTCCTCGGCTCGGAGGGGTCCCTCGGCATCATCACCGAGGCGTGGATGCGGCGTGCAGGACCGGCCCCGGTGGAAGGCGCTCGGCCGGCGTGCGCTTCGCCCGCTTCGCCGACGGCGCCGCGGCGGTGCGGGCCCTGTCGCAGTCGGCGCTGTTCCCGACGAACTGCCGCCTGCTCGACGCCGGCGAGGCGCTGATCATCGGCCGGGGTCGGCGACGTCGCCGACGGCGGCGGGCTGCTCGTCCTCGGCTTCGAGTCGGCCGACCACCCCGTCGGGCCGTGGCTCGACCGCGGCCTCGAGCTGTGCGCCGACCACGGCGGGACCGTGCCCGACGGCGAGATCAAGCTGAGCGAGGACGCGGCATCGTCAGAAGACCGGGCCGGACGGGACGGCGCGGCGGGGGCGTGGCGCGGCGCGTTCATCCGCGCGCCCGTACACGCGCGACGGGCTCGTCCGCTGCGGTGTGGTCTGCGACACGTTCGAGACGGCGTGCACGTGGGACCGCTTCGAGGAGCTGCACGCCGCGGTGACGACCGCGGTGCAGTCGGCGATCGACGAGGTGTGCGGCGCCGGCTGGGTCACGTGCCGGTTCACCCACGCCTATCCCGACGGCTCCGCGCCGTACTTCTGCGTCATCGCCGCCGGCCGTCCGCGGCTGCGCAGCTCGAGCAGTGGGACGAGATCAAGGCGGCGGCGTCCGAGGCGCTGCTGGCGGCCGGCGGCACGATCACCCACCACCACGCCGTCGGCCGCGACCACGACCCGCTGGTACCGGCGCCAGCGCCCCGAGCCCTTCGGCCGGGCCCTGGCGGCGGCGAAGGCGGCGCTCGACCCCGCCAGGCATCCTCAACCCCGGCGTCATCACGAACGTGCAGGGGTCTTCGACGCGATCACGACGGAACGACCCGCCGGTTCTGACCGGAACCGCCTCGACCACGGTCCAGCCCCGATCGCCCAGCTCGACCGACCGCCGCCAGAGGCCGTCACCCTCGGTCCACCCGGCCAGCTCGGCGACCTCGCCGGGCGCGCCGACGACCGTGACGCGGACGCCGTCGCCGCCGGGCGACGCCACCACCGCGCCGATCCGCTGGTCGCCCGCGGTCGCGAACAGGTGCGGATCACCGACGACGGCGACGCCGCCGACCACCGGCGCCAGCACCCACAGCGCCCAGTCGTGGGGCCGCGAGGTCGACCGCCAACGCGTCGTCGGGCTCGAGGACCGATCCCGTGCCCGCTCGCCAGTCCCACGCCAGCAGCCGGTGACGCCACCGCCAGCTCATGCAGCGGGATCGAGTCCACGACCCGCTCCGCGCCCTCGCCGCGGTCGTCGGGGTTGATCGCGAGGACGTAGGTCCACGCCCCGGCCGCGTGCGCCGACCGGCACTCGCCGGCCAGCAGCCGCGCCCGCCCGAACGGCCACGTGCCGAAGCACCGGTCGAGGGCGGCGATCGGCACGTCCGGCTTGACCAGCCGGCCGTCGGCGCGGTGGCACGGCTTCAGCACCGTCGGCCACCGCCCGTCCCAGCGGGTCGCCGATGCCGACCGGACCGGCCGACAGCGTCGACAGGCACGCTTCCACCTCAGCGTGCTCGGCGGCGGTCCAGAACACGTCCTTGTACGGCCACAGCCCGAGCGCCCGCGCGAACCGGTTCACGACGAGGAACCAGGCCCAGAGGAACCCGGGGCCGGCGACGTAGCCGTGATCGCCGCTCGTCCGCACCGAGGTCACGCGTGGGAAGCGCGGCGGCGGTCGCCATGTCGGCCGGGCGTGGCCATGCAGAACTGGACCGTGCGGCCCCGACGGGCAGCGGCGGCGTCGATGCCCGCCAGCCACGCCGCGGCGCGGCCCGGCGCCTCCCGCAGTTGGCGCACGCCGTGGAAGCACTCGACGAGCCAGTCGTGCTCGAAGGTCTCGATCCCCTACGCCGATGCACTGGTCGAGCCAGCGCTCGTAGAGCTCGGGCGTCGACGGGTGGGCCGCGTCACCGTCGACCCAGCACGGCACCTCCGCGACGTAGGGCGACGCCGCCGACAGGTGCCGGGCGTGGGCCACGAGCGGTGGCCGGCCCAGGGCCTCGACCAACGACGCCATCCCGTCGGGGAGGACGTCGTCGCGCGCCTCCCAGCGGAGCATGCCGGTCGGCGGGACGACCCAGTCGTCGGTGTCGAACGGGTCGAAGCACCTCGTGCGGGTACCACCACGAGTCGAGCTCCACAGCTCCGACGGGGATGCCGCGGGCGGCGAGGTCGACGACGGTCGCAGCGAGGCCCGACGTGACGTCGTGGCCGGGTTCGGTCCTGTACCAGTAGGCGGCACCGTTGTCGGTCCAGTACGAGGGGCGGGTGGCGAGGGCATCGCCGTCACGGCTCCGCGCCCGACGGTCGACCAGGGCCGCCCACCGCTCCAGGGCGGCGGTGGGCCCACCGGCGCTCACGACCGCGAGCCGCGTCGACCAGCCGGCCGGGACCTCCGACAGGTCACCGTGCCACCCCACGGCGACCCGGCCGGGCGCGACGGCGCCGATCTGCTCGTGGAAGGCGTCGAGGGGCGCCAGCAGCAGCGTGCGCCCGTCGGGGTGCAGCAGCAGCAGCGGCAGGACGGTCGGCGGCCGGTGCGGCAGCAGCGGCCAGTGCGTCAGGTCCCGGCTGGCACGGGCCGGGAAGGCGAACTCGGCCCCCGAGAAGCCGCAGACCCGTACGCCCTCGTCGTCGGCGGCGCCCAGGAGGTCGAGCCGCCAGCCGGCGAGGAGCCGGTCGAAGGATCCCGTGCCCAGCCCGGTCCCGGCCTCGGTCCGAGTCAGTTCCCACACGGCGAGGTCGTCGGCGAGGCGGATGCGGCGGAACCCGAACCCGGCGTGCTCCTGGTCGTCCTGCGCCGAGCCCGAGACTGCCTCCCCGACGGTCTCGCCCGAGACGACCGGCTGCACCGCGCCCAACCACGTCGCTGCCTGCTCGAAGCCACCCATCGCGCCACACGTTGCCCCAACCGCGGGGCCCTCGTTCACGATCTCGCTGGCAGCACAGGCCAGCGCAGTGGCGGAGGTGGACGGGAATCGAACCCGCCGCACGGGGATCGCCCGTGCCGCCCGCTTTGAAGGCGGGGGGTGCCACCAGGTCACCGGACACCTCCGCTCGGCAACGTAGCTGGTCAGCGGACGAGCTATGACGGTCGTTCGAGCTCGAACCAGATCACCTTCCCGTCGGGTGCAGGATCGGCGCCCCACGTCGTCGCCACGCTGTCGACCAGACGTATCCCCAGGCCGCCAGGCCGACCGATGTCCGGCTTCTTCGGTCGCGGAAGGGTTGGGTCGTCGTCGTACACCGAGACACGGAGCGTTTCGACATCCAGCTGCACGTCCACGCGCGGCGCGCTCGACGCGTGGATCACGGCGTTGGTCACCAACTCGCTGGTGAGCAGCTCCGCCTTGGCGATGAGCTCCTCGTCCGCGTCGGCGAGCACGGCCTTCAGGAACTGGCGGGCGGCACACGGCGCGTTCGAGTCTCGGTCGAACCGGGCGGATGCCGCCTCCTCGATCCGCTCGGTCAGCGCCGCCGCCACGAGGATCGCTCGAACGAGGCGGGTGGCGGGAACGCGCTTCTGGACGAACCCCACCGCGCCGAGCGCGACGGGTGAGCTCGCCGACACGCCACCTCGGGACGTTGGACAGGATGACGACGCGCGCTGCGGGAGCGACGTCGTGCAGTTGCGGCAGGATGTCGATCCCCGAGCGTCCCGGCATGGCCAGGTCGAGGACGATCAGGGCGGGTTGCGCCCGCGCCGCGAGCTCGAGTGCCTGGTCGCCGTCCGCGGCTTCGTGAACATCGTCGAGCCCGGCGAGGGCGAACACCCGACGCACGAGCAGGCGTTGGTCGTCGTCGTCGTCGACGAGGACGACCCGAAGGGCTCCGGGGTCCGAGCTCACGGCTCGTCGATCGCCGGCAGGGCCAGGAAGAACGTCGCCCCTCGTCCCGGTTCGGACTCGACCCAGAGTCGGCCGCCTTGGGCTTCGGCGAGCGATCTGGCGATGAAGAGCCCGAGCCCGCTGCCCGGCACGCCGTTCGTCTCTCGCAGTCGACCGAACCTCGCGAATGCGGCGGCTTCGTCGTCGGGCTTGATCCCCGGCCCCTGGTCCTCGATGCTCGACGAGGACCTCTTGCCCGATCCGCTCGAGTTTGATGTCAACCGGCGTGTCGGCGGGGCTGTACTTCACCGCGTTCGAGACGAGGTTGCTGAGGATCTGCCACGTGCGGCGCTCGTCCGCCAGCGCCTCGACCGGCGCCGCGATGGCGACGCGCAGGTCGCGGTCGGGTGTCATGTCCCTCGTGTCCGCGACGACCTGGTCGATGACGGCGGCGACATCGAGCGCGTGAGGATCCACGTCGAGCTGCCCCGCGTCGATGCGGGCCACGTCGAAGATGTCGTCGACGAGCGCCGCCAGGGTCACCGAGCGATGCGCCATGCGGCGCACGAGGTCCAGCCGCTGGTCGTCGCCCATGACGTCCCAATCGGCCGAGAGCGACTCCAACAGGTTTTGGATCAGCCCCACCGGACCACGCAGATCGTGCGCGACGATGGCGACGAGGTCGGTCTTCATCCGGTCGAGCTCGCGGAGCTGCGCCGCTGCGTCACGTTCGCGTTCGAGGATTGCTCGCAACGCGTCCTCGGTGCGCTTGCGCTCCGTGAGGTCACGAGTGACCTTGGCGAAGCCGCGATGGACGCCGTCGGACCCGTACGAGCGCGGTGATGACCACGTCAGCCCAGAATCGGGTGCCGTCCTTGCGCACCCGCCAACCCTCGTTCCTCCACCGGCCCTCTTCGAGGGCCGCGCGGAGACCCTGGTCGGGGAGCCCGGCGGCGCGGTCGTCGGCGGAGTAGAACGCCGAGAAGTGCCGGCCGACGATCTCGTCGGCCCTGTAGCCCTTGAGCCGCTCGGCGCCGACGTTCCAGCTCGCGACGGTTCCGTCCGGGTTCGAGCAGGAAGATCGCGTAGTCGGCGACGGCCGTCACGAGCAGCCGGAAGCGCTCCTCGCTCTCCCGCAGCATGTCCTCTCCGCGCTTTGCGTTCCGTGAGGTCGCGCGTGACCTTGCCGAAGCCCAGGAGCCGGCCACCAGGGCCCCGCAGGGCGGTGATGACGACGTTCGCCCAGAACCGCGAACCGTCCTTTCGCACCCGCCAGCCCTCGTCCTCGAACCGCCCTTCCGCGACGGCGATGGCCAGCTCGTGGTCCGGCCATCCTCGGTCGACGTCCTCCTGTGGGTAGAAGATCGAGAAGTGCCGACCGATGATCTCGTCGGCGGTGTAGCCCTTCAGCCGCTCCGCGCCCGGGTTCCACGTCAGGACGTGACCGTCGACGTCGAGCACGAAGATCGCGTAGTCCACGACGCTGTCGACGAGCAGCGTCCGCAGGTCGAGTTCCCCCGACTGTCCCCCCGCGCCGATTCCGACGCGTTGGGACCTTCGGTCGACATCGCGGTCGACGATAGACCGGACCGTTCGTGCCGCCCTCGACTCGGCCGAACCCACTGCCATCTGCACGCGCTCCAGATATGTACCAGTATTGATGTCAATGACGGTTGATGTCGCTCCGGTCGAGACGCTCGCCACGCTCCGAGTGCTCGGGGAACCGCTGCGGTGGGAGATCGTCCGGCGGCTGGCGGTCGAGGACCTGTGCACGTGCCACCTCGTCGAGGAGCTGGGCACCGCCCAGCCCCTCGTCAGCCATCACCTCCGGGTGCTGCGGGAGGCGGGGATCGTCCGGACCGAGCCGTGCGGATCGTTCACCTACTACATCCTCGAGCCGCGGTGCTCGCCGACCTCGCGAGCGTCGTCGCCAGCCTCGCGACCGCGCCCCGCGGCAAGGCCCGCCGGCGGCCGTGCTCGTGAGCGCCGACCGATCGCTGCCCGTTCGCTGCCTGTCCGAGGGACTCGGCGCCGGCTTCCTGCTCGCCGTCGTGGTCGGCTCCGGCATCATGGCCGAGCGCCTGTCCGACGACGTGGGCCTGCAGCTCCTCGCGAACTCGACGGCCACGGCGCTGGCGCTGGTCGCGCTGATCCTCACGTTCGGACCGGTCTCCGGCGCCCACCTCAACCCTGCCGTCACGCTGGCCGAGCTCGTCACCGGCCGGCTCGAGCGCCGCGCCGCCGGGCCCTACATCGCCGCCCAGGTCGTCGGTGCGTGCCTCGGCACGATCGTCGCCAACCTGATGTTCGAGCTCCCTGCCGTCGAGCTGTCGACGAAGGACCGCCTCAGCGCCGGCACGTTCCTGGCGGAGGTGGTGGCCACCTTCGGCCTGCTGACGGTGATCTTCGGCGTCGTTCGGTCCGCCCGGCGCGCCGCCGTGCCGTTCGCCGTCGGTGCCTACATCGGTGCCGCCTACTGGTTCACGTCCTCGACGTCGGTCGCCAACCCGGCGGCGACCGTGGCCCGGACGCTGTCGGACACCTTCGCCGGCATCGCCCCCGCCTCGGCGCCCGGGTTCATCGCCGCCCAGCTGCTCGGCGCCGGTCTCGCCGTCGCCGTGGCCCGCGTCCTCTTCCCGGAGCCCGAGCCCTCCCTCGAGGAGGCGCTCGGGTGAGCTACCGCTTCGAGGCGTGAACCGTGCCGAGGGCGGCGACCATCGCCGTGGCGATCAGGCGCTCCTCGGCTGTCGTGCCGACGGTCGGGCTGCCGCACAGCACGAAGCGCCCGCCGCCCCGCCGGGGGAGGGCGACCTGTTCGGGCAGGAGGAGCCCGCCGCGGGCGCGACGGTGGACCGTCACGGCGACGTCACCGTCCGGCCCCAGCTCCGGGAGCGTCGGATCCACCGGCACGGGCTCGAACCAGCAATCACTCGAGGTGCAGCACTTCGATCGAGCGCAGCGGCGACCGCGTTGGCGGCGGTGTCGGCGTCGGCGACGGCACAGACGTCGACGAGCTGCCGGAACCGGCGCAGCTCGCGGCAGGTCGTGCGCCGGCTGATGAGATCGGTGGCCCGCGCCCGCCCCACCAGCCGGGCCACGACGAGCAGCGTCAACGAGCTGGCCAGCAGCACCTGCACGACCGACTCATTCATGACCCTCGGCCGGCGCCTCCATGACGCCGGGGACGTCGACCTGGTCCGTGATCGATGTGGTACGGCACCGAGACGACGACGGTGTTGCGCCGGAACAGCAGCCGGCCCTTGAGGATCAGCGCCGACTGGTTGTGCAGGAGCTGCTCCCACCACCGTGTGAGCACGAACTCGGGCAGGACGACGGTGATGATGTCGTTGTCGAACTGCGCGTCGAGCTGATCGAGCTCGGCGATCACGGGGCCCGACAGCTCGCGGTACGGCGAGGCGAGCACGCGCAGCGGGACGTCGATGCCGTACTCCTCCCACTGCTCCTGCACCGCCTCGGCCTCCTCGTCGTCGCTGGCGACGGTGAAGGCGACGAGCCGGTCGGGGGCGAGGGACTTGGCGTAGGCGAGGGCGGCGAGGGTGGCGCGGTGCACCGACCCGACGAGCACGACGACGGTGTGCGTGTGGCGCCGGGGCCGGTAGCCGCTGGGCGAGACCCTGCAGCGCCCGGTTGACCCGGTCGTAGTGGCGCTTCACGCGCGTGAGCACGAAGGCGATGCACGGGATGAGCACGACCGGCACCCACGCGCCGATGGTGAACTTCGAGACGACGACGACGACGAGCACGATGCCGGTGGCGACCGCGCCGACGCCGTTGATGACGGCGTGCCGGCGCCAACCCGGCTCCTGGAGGCGCTGGTGGTGCTTGACCATCCCGTACTGCGACAGCGTGAACCCGCAGAACACCCCGACCGCGTAGAGCGGGATGAGGGCGGTGGTGACCCCGCCGAAGACGACGATGAGCAGCCCGGCGACGACGGCGAGGGCGATGATGCCGTTGGAGAAGACGAGCCGGTCGCCGCGGTTGTGGAGCTGGCGGGGCAGGTAGCCGTCGCGAGCCAGGATCGACGACGATGCGGGGGAAGTCGGCGAAGGCGGTGTTGGCGGCCAGCGTGAGGATCGCCATCGTCGAGATCTGCAGCACGTAGTACATGAACGAGCCCTCGCCGAACACGGCGCCGCCCAGCAGCGACAGGATCGTCTCGTCCTCCGACAGCGTCGGCTGGATCCGGTGGGCGAGCACCGAGATGCAGAAGAAGTAGACGCCGAGGATCGCGGCCATCGCCATGAGCGTCTTGGCCGCGTTCCGCGACTCGTTGGGCTTGAACGCGGGGACGCCGTTGGAGATCGCCTCGACGCCGGTGAGGGCGACGGCGCCGGAGGAGAAGGCCCGCATCAGGAGGAAGAACGTGACGCCGGGCAAGGTCCCGGCCGAGTAGGCGCCGTCGGTGAACTCGTCGTAGCGCTCGGTCACCGGCGGCAGCGGGTCGAGGTCGCCGATGAAGATGCGGAAGAACCCGTACACGATCATGGCGCCGAGGGCGACGATGTAGACGTAGGTCGGGACGGCGAAGACGGTGCCCGACTCCTTCAGGCCCCGCAGGTTGGCGAGGGCCAGGAGGGCGATGAGCACGAGGCACAGCTCGACGCGGTAGGGCCGCAGCTCGTCGACGGCCGAGGTGATGGCGGCGACGCCGGCCGAGATCGACACGGCGACGGTCAGCACGTAGTCGACGAGCAGCGACGCGCCGGCGACGAGCGCCGGCTTCTCGCCGAGGTTGTCCTTGGACACGACGTAGGAGCCGCCGCCGGACGGGTAGGCGAAGATCGTCTGGCGGTAGCTGAACGACACGACGGCGAGCAGGCCCATGACGACGAGCGAGATCGGCATGAGGTACTCGAGGGCCTCGGCGGCGGCGACCGGCACGAGGACGTGGAGGATCTCCTCGGTCGCGTAGGCGGTCGACGAGATGGCGTCGGACGCGAAGACGGCGAGGGCGACGATCTTGATGAGCCGTGTGTGGTGCTCGTCGGCCGACGCCAGCGGGCGGCCGACGACCAGTCGCTTCAGGATCGAGGGCACGGCTCCAGCGAACAGCTACCGGCATCAAGACGGCGTCAAGCCGGAGGTCGGCGGCGTAAGGATCGCATCAAGATTGCCGTCCGATGGTCGCCCAACGGCGATGATCGAGCCGTGACCGTGGCAGCCGGGCCCGGGCGCGGTCTCCTCGTCGGCGTGCTGACGATCGCCGTCGCCCTCGCCGTGCTGGCGCCGTTCCGGTCCGACATCGACACGGCCACGGCCGCGCTCGTGCTCGTGTTCCCCGGTGTCGCCGCCGCCGTCGCCGGCGGCCGCGCCGCCGCGGTGGTGACGGCCGTGCTCGCGGCCGTCGCCTTCAACCTCGTGTTCCTGCGGCCGTACGGCACGCTCCAGGTGAGCGTGGCCGAGGAGGTCGTCGCCCTGGCGGCGCTCGTGGTCGTCGCCCTCACCGTCGGCACGCTCGTCGCCCGCGAGGCCGAGCGGCGGGCGGCGGCGGAGCGGCGCGCCCTCGAGGTCGCCGACGCCCGCGCCGCCACCGATCGGGCGGTGGCCGAGGCCCTGGCGCTCGGGCTCGCCGGCGAGCACCGCGCGGCGCTGCTGCGGTCGGTGTCCCACGACCTGCGCACGCCGCTGTCGACGATCCGCGCCGTCGCCTCCGACCTCCGCGAGGGCGGCGGCGCGTACGACGACACGACCCGCGACGAGCTGCTCGACCTCGTCGTCGACGAGGCCGAGCGCCTCGACCGCCTCGTCGCCAACCTCCTGTCGCTCAGCCGGGTCGAGGCCGGGGCGTTGGAGGCCGACCGGCAGGCGGTCGCCCTCGAGGAGCTGCTCGACCAGTGCGTGCGTCGCCACGCCCGGCTCGTCCGCGACCGCAAGGTCTCCGTCGACGTCCCGCTCACCCTGCCGCTCGTCGACGCCGACTGGACCCTCGTCGACCAGGCCGTCACCAACCTCGTCGCCAACGCCGTCCGCCACGCGCCGGAGGGTTCGCGGATCTGGGTGTCAGCCGGCGAGGTGGACGCCGACTGGGTCGAGGTGCGGGTCACCGACCAGGGTCCTGGCATCCCTGCCGACCTCCGCGCCGCGGTCTTCGAGCCGTTCCGACGCGGGCCGGGGTCGGCGTCCTCAGGCGTCGGGCTGGCGATCGTCCGCGCCGTCGTCGACGCCCACGGGGGTCGCGTCGCCATCGAGGACGGACCGGCGGGCGGGACGTCGGTCGGCTTCACGCTGCCGGTGCACCGTGGCTGAGGGCCCCGTCCTCGCCGTCGACGACGAGCCCGCCATCCTGCGGGCCCTGACCGTCGCCCTTCGCGCCCGCGGGTACGCCGTCGTGACCGCCACGACGGGCCAGCAGGCGCTCGACCGTCTGCGCCACCGACGACCCGGCGGCGGTGATCCTCGACCTCGGCCTGCCCGACATCGACGGCCTCGAGGTGTGCCGGCGCATCCGCTCGTGGTCCGACGTGCCGATCATCGTGCTCACGGCCGAGGGCGCCGACGAGCGCAAGGTCACCGCCCTCGACGACGGCGCCGACGACTACGTCACCAAGCCGTACTCGACGCCGGAGCTGCTGGCCCGGCTCCGGGTCGCGCTCCGGCACCGCAGCGGCCCCGGCGGCGAGTCGCCGGCGCGGCTCGAGGTCGGCGACCTCGTGGTCGACCTGGCCCAGCACCGGGTCGAGGTCGCCGGCGAGGCCGTCGCCCTCACGCCGAAGGAGTTCGCCTTCCTCGCCTTTCTCGCCCAGCACCCGGCACGCGTGCTGACCCACCGCGCCATCCTCGAAGAGGTGTGGGGACCGGAGTACGAGCGCGAGACCCAGTACCTGCGGGTGTACGCCAGCCAGCTCCGCAAGAAGCTCCGCGACGACCCGGCGAACCCGCGGCTCGTGACCGAACCCGGCGTCGGCTACCGGCTCGTCGACCCCACCGGCGCCTGATCGTCGTCGTCCGGCGCCGCCAGCGGGAGCCGCATGGCGACGGTCGTCCCCTCGCCGCGCCGCGTCCGCAGGTGCACCGAGCCGCCGTGGGCCTCGACGGTGGCGGCGACGATCGCCAGGCCGAGGCCGCTGCCACCGCGGTGGCGCGAGCGCGACGGGTCGGCGCGGTAGAAGCGCTCGAAGGCGCGGGCCGCCGCGTCCTCGTCCATCCCGACGCCGTGGTCGACGACCTCGAACAGCCCGTCGCCGCCCTCGGCGCCGACGACGATCTCGAGGCGCGTCGTCACCTCGGTGTGGACCAGCGCGTTGCCGACGACGTTCGCCACCACCTGCCGCAACCGGTCCTCGTCGCCCTCGACGACGACGGGCCTGGCGGCTCGCACCTCGACCGGGCGCTCGGGTTGCACCGCCAGCGCGTCGCGCGCCGCGTCGGTGGCGAGCTCGGCGAGATCGACGGGGTCGTGGCGGAGGGGTCGGCCTTCGTCGAGACGGGCGAGCGTCAGCATGTCCTCCACGAGGTTCCCCATCCGCACCGCCTCCTGCTCGGTGCGCCGCATGGCGCCGGCCAGCTCGTCGCCGTCGGTGAGGGCGCCGGCGCGGTAGAGCTCGGCGTAGCCGCGGATGGTGGTGATCGGCGTGCGCAGCTCGTGGGAGGCGTCGGCGACGAAGCGGCGCAGCCGGTCCTCGGAGCGGGCGCGTTCATCGAAGGCCTCCTCGATCCGCCCGAGCATCAGGTTCAGCGCCGTGCCGAGCTCGCCTGCCTCCGTGCCGGGGGCGACGTTCGGGACGCGGTGGGAGAGCTCGCCGCCGGCGATGGCCGTGGCGGTGGCGGTCATCTGCTTCACCGGTCGGATGCCGAGGTGGATGACCCACCACGCCACCGCCCCGACGACGACCAGCACCGCCCCCGTGGCGAGGACCTCGACGGCGAGGAGGCGGTCCACGGCGTCGTCGACGTCGGCCAGCGGGAGGGCGAGCACGACGACGTCGCCCGACTCCCCGTCGGTCGTCGCCAGCACGCGGTAGCGGAGGTCGGAGTCGACCGAGCCGACGGTGAAGGGCTGGCGCGAGACGGCGGCCGCCTCGGCCTGGTCGGCGGCGATCGCCGGGAGGGCGAGCTCCTCACCGGTCAGGTCGGGCGTGTACACGGTCCGCACGTCGCCGTCCGAGGTGACGACGCCGACGTAGACCGAGCTGAAGCGTCGGGGTCCGCCGGGACCCTCGCCGCCCGGGCCGTCGAAGGGCTCGCCGCGGGAGAACCCGGCGTCGTGCGCCTCGCCGATGGCGGAGACGAGCTGCGCGTCGACCTGGTCGACCAGGTTGTCCTCCGTCGTCCGCGTCGTGAGCACGGCGCCGACGGCGAGCACGATCGCGATCAGCGCAGTACCGATCAGGACCCGGGCTCGGAGCGTCATCGCCGGCCCCGGCTCACGGCTCGACGCGCAGCGTGTAGCCGATGCCCCTGATCGTGTGGAGCAGCTTCGGCGCGACGTCGTCGACCTTCCGGCGGAGGTAGCCGATGTAGGTCTCGACGACGCCACCGTCGCCACCGAAGTCGTACTGCCACACGTGGTCGAGGATCTGGGCCTTCGACACCACCCGACCCTGGTTGACGAGGAGATACCGAAGGAGCTTGTACTCGGTCGGCGACAGGGCGACGTTGCTGCCGGCGCGCGTGACGCGGTGGGCGTCGTCGTCGAGCTCGAGGTCCTCGCACCGCAGGACCGAGGTGTCCTCCCGCGCCAGGCCGGCTCGCCGCAGCACGGCCTGGGCGCGGGCGACGAGCTCTTCGAGGCTGAACGGCTTGACGAGGTAGTCGTCGCCGCCGAGGGTCAACCCGCGGACCTTGTCGTCGACCGCGTCGCGCGCCGTGAGGAACAGGACGGGCGTGCGGACGCCGTCGGCGCGGAGCCGGCGGCACACCTCGAAGCCGTCGAGGTCGGGGAGCATCACGTCGAGCACGACGAGATCGACGTCGGGCGACGCCGCCGCCGTCGAGCGCCTCGTGGCCGTTCGCCGCCGTGTCCACGGTGAAGCCGTGGTGGCGCAGCGCCGCCTCGAGCATCGAGCGCAGGTTGTCCTCGTCGTCGACCAACAGGAGCCGTTCGCCGGCCATGGCCCCATCGTCGCGGTCGAACCTGGGAGGAACCTGGGAGCCCGCGCGGAGGACGCGCTCAGTGCTGTTCACAGCAAACTCTCAGCCGCGGCGCAGGGGCACCGGAGCTGGGTCCCCTTGGATGGGCGGCACCCAAGCGAAAGGAATGCCACCCATGGCACTGAAGCCCATCCATGCCGTCGCCGCTGCCGCGGCCGCCGGCCTCCTCGGGTTCGGCGGGGCGTCCCTCGCCTCCGCCCAGGAGGACTCGACGACCACCACCGAGGCGACGACCGACGCACGACGGCACCACCGACGACTCGACCGCCGACGACTCGACCGCCGACGACTCGACGCCGAGGACGACGGTGACCGGGAGGACTGCCCCCACGACGGCGACCGCCGACGGCACCGGCACGACGGACTCGACGACCGATTGAGCTCCTGAGACCCACCGCCCCCCGGCCGCCCGGGGACCGAGATCCGGTCCCCGGGGCGGGGGCGGGAGGGTGGCTAACCTCGCCGAACGATGAAGAAGCTCCTGCTCCTGATCGTGCTCATCGCCCTCGGCACCCTCGCCGCCAAGAAGGTCCGCCAGGCCTGACCGTCGCGGGCGGGGTGCCGGCACCACCGGCCGCGCCCGGCGCAACAACAGCCAGGTCACGCGGCCGGCCACCACCGCAACCAGCCCGCCGCCCACGGCGGCCGCCGACGCGGGCCGGGGTCGGGGGATCCGGTCGCGCAGCCGCACCGGCCGCACGAACCACCGCACCTCCCACCCGCGCTCGCGGGCGATGCGCAGCAGCTCCCGGTCGGGGTTGACCGCCACGGGGTGGCCGACGGCGGCGAGCATCGGCTCGTCGGTGGCGGAGTCGGAGTAGGCGCAGCTCGCGGCGAGGTCGAGCCCTCGCGGCGCGGCCAGCGCGGCATGGCGACGGCCTTGTCCGGCGCCGTAGCAGTAGAGCGCGACCCGCCCGGTGTAGCGGCCGTCGTCGACCGGCCTCGGCGATCGTCGCCAGGAGCCGTCGACGCCGAGGTGCTCGGCGAGCGGGGCGACGATCTCCTCGGGTGACGCCGAGACGATGAACACGGGCTCGCCCGGCGTCCTGGTGCTCGGCGATGAGCTCGAGCGCCTCGTCGTAGACGATCGGCTCGATCACCTCCTCGATCGCGTCGCGGGCGATGCGCCGGACGCGGTCCCGCTCCCAGCCGGCGGCGAGCCGCAGCACCGAGTCGCGCATGCGGGCGAGCTTCTCCTCGTCGGCGCCGACCCAGAGGTAGACGAGCTGGCCCCACAGGGCCCGCAGGAGCAGCCACCGGGAGATGAGCCCCTCGCGGTAGAGCGGCTTGCCCATGGCGACCATCGAGGCCCGGGCGATGACGGTCTTGTCGAGGTCGAAGAAGGCGGCGCGGCGTGGCGGACAGGCGGACGAGGCTAGGCGCCTCATGCTACGGCCGACTGTTCCACCGTCACCCCCCCGTGTATGGTCGCTCGCACCGGCTCCGGCCGTTCGCCGCCCGCGGCTCCCGCCTCCGGCTCCGCTGACGCCCGTACGTCGACGCCCGCCCGCGTTCCCCGGGAGGCCGCCGTGCTCATCGCCTGCTGGTCCACCAAGGGCGGCGCCGGCACCACCGTCGTCGCCGCCGCCCTCGCCCTCCTCCTCGCCCGGGCGCCCCGGCGGCGCCCTCGCTCGACCTCGCCGGCGACGTGCCCGCCGCCCTCGGCCTGCCCGCCGCCCGACGGCCCGGGCATCGCCGCCTGGCTGGCGGCCGCGCCCGACGTCCCGGCCGACGCCCTCGCCCGGCTCGAGGAACCGGTCGGCGGCCGGGCTCGGCTCTGCTCCGGCGGGGCTCCGGGCGTCCGCTCGGCGCCGGCGGCGCGAGCTCGCTGGCCGCCCTGCTCGCCGCCGATCCCCGCCCGGTCGTCGTCGACTGCGGCCGGTCGACTCCGACGCCGCCGACGCCGGCGGTGCCGCCCTGGTCGCTCGCGCCGGCGCCGCCCGCTCGCTGCTCGTGCTGCGCCCGTGCTTCCTCGCCCTGCGCCGGGCCGTGCGGCGCGCCGGTGCGGCCGTCGGGCGTCGTGCTCGTGGCCGAGGAGGGCCGGGCCATCACCGCCGCCGACGTCGAGGACGCCCTCGGCGTCCCGGTGGTCGCCCGGGTCCGGGTCACCGACCAGTCGCCCGCGCCGTCGACGCCGGCCTGCTCGCCGCGCACCTGCCGCGCACGCTCGCGCGGGACCTGCGCCATGCCGCCTGACCCGTCTCGACCGAGGCGTCCGAGGCGTGGTCGAGGCGCTGCACGCCGCTGCCGTCGGCCGCCGGGCCGGCCGACGCCGGGCGCGCCGTCGCCGACGCTGGTGCGGCGCCGCCACCCGCTCGCCTCGCCGAGGACGTCGTCGGCACGTCGTCGGGCGGGTGCTCGACCGCGTGTCGCCGGCCTCGGCGCGCTCGAGCCGCTCCTCGCCGACCCCGCCGTCACCGAGGTCATGGTCAACGGCCCGGGCGGCCGGTCTGGATCGAGCGGGCCGGCCGGCTCGTGCCGACCGACGTCGTGCTCGACGGCGCCGCCGTCGACCTCGCCATCGAGCGGATCGTCGCCCCGCTCGGCCTGCGGGTCGACCGCACCCGCCCCTCGTCGACGCCCGCCTGCCCGACGGCTCGCGGGTCAACATCGTCGTGCCCCCGCTCGCCGTCGACGGGCCCTGCTCACCATCCGCCGCTTCGTGCGCCCGGCGGTGCCCCTCGCCGACCTGTGCCCGCCGGCGTCGACGCGCTGCTCGTCGCGCGCCGTCCGGGACCGGCGCAACATCGTCGCCGTCGGCGGCACCGGCGCCGGCAAGACCACGCTGCTCAACGCCCTCGCCGGCCGAGTCCCGGCCGGCGAGCGGATCGTCACCGTCGAGGACGCCGCCGAGCTCGACTGCCCCATCGCCCACGTCGTGCGGCTCGAGGCCCGCCACCGGCCGGCACCGGGAGCCGGAGCGACGTCCGCGACCTCGTGCGCAACGCCCTGCGCATGCGGCCCGACCGCATCGTCGTCGGCGAGGTCCGGGGCGCCGAGGCGCTCGACCTGCTGCAGGCCATGAACACCGGCCACGAGGGCACGCTCTCCACCTTCCACGCCAACAGCGCCGGCCGACGCGCTGGCCCGGCTCGAGACGATGGTGCTCTTCGCCGGCGTGGGTCTCCCGCTCGCCGCCGTCCGCAGGCAGCTGG
>CAWIZW010000007.1:0-33860 GCA_963840695.1 uncultured Acidimicrobiia bacterium | reverse complement strand
GTCCCGACGGTGAGCGGTCCTGTAAGCGGGATCCTGTGCGGCGGTCCCTTTCGGGTCCGCCGTGACGGCCATCCATCTACGCGGTCCACCCGGGGGTTGGCACCGCGGCGCCGGCCGGGCCGGCCAGCCCCCTGTTCGACCTTGCTCCGGGTGGGGGTTGCCGAGCCGCCGGGGTCGCCCCCGACGCTGGTGCGCTCTTACCGCACCGTTTCACCCTTGCCTGTGCGGCCCGGTTGCCCGGCCCGCCATCGGCGGTCTGCTCTCTGTTGCCCTGTCCGACAGGTCACCCCGTCCTGGCTCTCGCCAGCACCCTGCCCTGCGGAGTCCCGACTTCCTCGACGGGTCGAGCCCGCCGCGGCCGCCCGGCCCGCTCACCGTGGGACGGCAGATGGTAGTCCGGACGGCTCCTTCCGTGGGTCGTTCGGCCCAAGTTTCCTCACATGGAGTGAGACGAAGGCCGATGGTGCCGGTCAGGGGCTGGCGCCCGCGGCGGGGGCGCCAGCCCCTGGCGGCTCGGCGACTTCGGCCTCGACGCGGACGCGCCACCGACGTGTCGTTGAACGCCGTGGAGTGACGGCCGGCCGCCGCGCACCGCGATCCGGTGACATCGACGCCGGCGCGACGAACAGGCGCCACGTCACCCCGTCGCCGACGCCGAGCGCCCACGCCACCGCCGCCTTGATCGGCGACACGTGGGTCACGACGACGACGTCGCGTCGGCGGCGTCGCCGGCGAGTCTCGCACGCCGCCCGCACCCGGGCGCCGAGCTCGGCGAGGTCTCCCCGCCCGGCGGGCGCAACTCGAGCGTCGGCGCGCCACGCCGCCCACGTCGCCGCCGGCACGTCGGCGAGCGGCGACGCCGTCGAGCTCGCCGTAGTCGAGCTCGATCCACCGCTCGTCGACCTCGACCTCGACGCGCCCGAGCGCCGTCGGCGATGACCGCGGCGGTCGTCGCGGCACCGCGCGCAGCGGGCTCGACACGACCCGCGGCGCTCGGGCCAGCGCCGCCGGCGAGCGCTCGGCGAGCGCCGGGCCTGGCGCCGCCCTCGTCGTCGAGCGGCGGGTCGGCCCGCCCGAGCAGCAGGCCGGCGGCGTTGGCGGCGGTCCGGCCGTGGCGCACGAGCAGGATCATCGCGGCCGCAGCCGCCCGGTCCGCACGAGCGCTCGCGCCGCGGCCGGGTCGGCCAGGCCGAACGCCCGCCAGACCCACCACAGCGCGGCGACGCCGGCCAGCTCCATGGCAACGACGACGCCGAGCGGCCGGTCGAGCTCGGGCAGCGGCGCCGCCGAAGGGATCGCCGCCGAGGAACGGCCACCAGAACAGCTCGGCGTCGGCCCACACGCCGTCGAGCACGAGGTGCAGGAACATGCCGATCGGCATGCCCGAGCAACCGCCGGCGCACGACGCGGCGCTGGCGCGTCGCCAGCATCACGACGCGCCAGCAGCAGCACGCAGCCGAGCGAGCGTGTGCAGCACCCACGGCCCGCCGGTGAGAGCGTCGAGCCACGGCAGCAGCGCGCCGGCGGCGACGAACCGGACGTCGAGGGCCGGGCTCTGGAACACGAGCCACACCAGGGCGACCGACAGCCCGACGAACCAGAGGACCACCGGGCGCGCGCTCAGACGACGAGCAGGCGGTCGCACTGCGGGCAGGTGGCGATGCCCTCGTCGCCGGGCCTGGCGCCGCACCTGCTCGACCTCGGCGGCCGGCAGGGCGAGGTGGCAGCCCGAGGCACGGTCGCCCTCGAACCGGGCGACGCCGACGCCCTGGAGCCGGGCCCGCAGCTTCTCGTAGCGCGCGAGCAGGTCGGCGTCGACGCCGGCGGCGGCGTCGGCCCGCCGGCCGTCGATCTCGGCCAGCTCGGCGTCGATCGCTCGATCTCGGCCTCGACGAGCGCGGCCGTGAGCCTGATCGCCTCCTCGTCGAGCGCCGTCGCGCGCGGTCGCCGAGCGCGTCGAGCTGCGTCGTCGAGCGGCTCGGCCTCCACCATCCGCTCGAGCACCTGGTCCTCGAGGTGGCGCGGCGGCGGCCGAGGGCTGTCGATCTCGTCCTGCATGCGCCTGGAGCTCCCGGGGGTTCGTCGCCGAGCCGCCGTACATCGCCTTGTCGACGGCGGCCGCCTTCTCGGCGACGAGCGCGATCTCGTCCTCGAGCGCCTGCTGCGCTCGCGCCAGCTCGTGGCGCTGCTCGCCGGACCGGCTCGAGCTCGGCGTCGAGCGCCGACAGCGTCGTCGTGGCGGGCGCCGAGCTCGGCCCGCTCGGGGAGGTGGTCGCGCCGGTGGCGGAGCACGTCGGCGGCGGTGTCGAGCTCCTGGACGGCGAGGAGGCCGGCGAGGTCGTCGCTCATGTGCGGCGACGAGCGTACGCGCCGACCCAGCGCGAGGCGGCCGCCGTCAGTCGCCGACGTCGGGCGGCGTCGTCCGGGCGGCGACGTCGTCGGCGTCGGGACCGCCGTCGTCCGGTGCGCGTCGGTGCCCGGCGTGGTCGTCGCGTCGTCCCGCCGCCGTCGGTCGTCGGTGGTCGGCCGTCGCTCGGTGCCGGCCGCACGGCGGCGCGGCGCGTCGGCGTCGTCCCGCTCGCCGTCGAGGCGCAGCGCCGCGGCCGCCGTCGGGTCGGCTCGGGCTCGGGGAAGCTCCCGCGCTCGGTGCCCGTCAGCACCTCGTTCATGTACTGGCCGAAGATCCGCGCCGGGTACGACCCGCCCGTCACGCGAGATGCCGCCGACGCTGCGCATCGGGACCTGGCTGCCCGAGCGCGCCCATCCACACCGCGGTGGCGTACTGCGGCGTGAACCCGACGAACCAGGCGTCGTGGGTCGCTGGGCGGTGCCGGTCTTGCCCGCGGTCGGCTGGCGTCGACGACCCGGGCCCGGGTGCCGGTGCCGCCCCGCACGTTCGCCTCCAGCGTCTCGGTGACGAGGCGGGCCGTCTGCCGCGTCACCGCCCGGCGTGCCGTCGGGCGCGTGCTGGTAGATGACGTTGCCCTGCGGCGTCCTCGATGCGCTCGATGTAGTACGGCTCGTTGTAGATGCCGTCGTTGGCGAAGGTGGCGTAGGCCGCGGCCATCTCGACGCGGCAGCACCTCCTCGGTGCCGATCGGCATCGCCGGGAACGGGTCGATCGGCGTCGTGATGCCCGAGCCGGTGGGCCACCTCGACGACCCGGTCGCATGCCGACGATCTGACCGAGGCGGGCGAAGGCGCAGTTCGACGACCGCGGGTCTGGCGAGGTGATGTTGCCGCCACCGCCGCGCGACTCGCCGAAGTTGTCGATGACGGCGGGGTCGGGGTCGCCGCCGGGGTTCGGGATGCGGCACGGCGCCGAGCCGCTGATCGTGTCGTCGGGCACGAGCCCGGACTCGAAGGCGGCGGCGAGCACGAAGATCTTGAACGACGAGCCGGGCTGGCGGCCGATGCCCGTGCGTGGCGATGTCGTACTGCCAGGCGTCGAAGCCGGGCCCGCCCACGAGGGCGCGCACCGCGCCGGTGTGCACGTCGGTCGTCACGACGACGGCGCTGCCCGGTGTGGTCGGCGCCGCCGTAGCCGCCACGTGAAGATCCCGGGCACGTCGCCGGGCAGGATGTCGTCGCGGGCCCGCTCGGCGGCGCCTGCATCGCCGGGTCCCACGTCGTGTGGACCCGGAGCCCGCCGGAGAACACGGCGTTGTAGCGCTCCTCGGGCGTGGCGCCGATGCCGTAGCGAGGATCGTCGAGCAGCTGCTGCTTGACGACCTCGAGGAAGTAGTCGTCGGGCGGCGGCGTGATCCGCTGCACCGCGGTCGGCAGCGGCTCGAAGGCGTAGATCGTCGGCCTCCTCAGCGGTGATGGCCCGTGTCGACGAGGCGGTCGAGGGCGAGGCCGCGGCGCTCGGCGGCGACCTCGGGGAAGCGGATCGGGTTGTAGTTGTTCGGGTTGCGGATGAGCGCGGCCAGGAGGGCGGCCTGGCCCCAGTCGAGCTGGCTCGACGCCGACGCCCCAGTAGGTCTCGGCCGCCGCCTGGACGCCGTAGGCGCCGTTGCCGAAGTAGGCGGTGTTGAGGTAGCGCTCGAGGATCTGGTCCTTGGTGAGCACGTCCTCGAGGCGCAGGGCGAGGATCGCCTCCTCGGTCTTGCGGCCGAGGGTGCGGCGGCTGCCGAGGATGGCGTTCTTGACGACCTGCATCGTGATCGTCGACCCGCCCTGCTCGATGCGCGCCGGACGACACGTTCTCGAACAGGGCCCGGATGGTGGCCCGCAGGTTGACGCCCTCGTGGCTGTAGAAGTTCTCGTCCTCGACGACGATGATCGCCTCCCGGACCTGGGCCGGGATCTGCGCGAGCGGCACGGGTGCCCGGTTCTGCTCGCCGTACAGCGTCGCCTGGAGGGCGCCGTTCGCGGTCGTAGACGAGGGACCGCTGGTTGAGGGCGGACAGGAGCAGGGCCTCCTCCTCGCCGTGGCCGGCCCCGGCGATGCGGGCCACCGCTGGGCGTGAGGGCGACAGCGCCTCCCGCGACGAAGACGGCCAGCACCACGACGCAGGCCAGGAGCTTCAGGATCTTTCCCACAGCTGCGTCGAGGGTAGCCACGGGGCCGGGCTACCCCGTGGTCACGCGGATGACGCTCGGCAATGCTGCGGTCGATGGCGACAAAGGGGGACGGGCCCACGGTGCGGTGGGCGGGGATCGACGACGTGGCCGAGCTCATGCGCCTGCGACGGGTCATGTGGGAGTCGCTCCGCTACGAGGTGTCCGCCGCCGACGACGCCGCCTGCGCCGAGATCCTCACGCGGGGCCTGCCGGCCCGGACGTTCTTCGCCGCCGTGGTCGACGCCCCCGACGGCAGCACCGGGCTGGCCGCATGCGGTGTCGGGATGACCGCCGAGCGGTTGCCGGGCCCCGGCAACCCGTCGGGACGGTTCGGCTACATCCAGTCGATGGTCACCGACGAGCGCTGGCGGGGGCATGGGCCTGGCCCGAGCCGTGCTCACGGCGGTCCTCGACCGGTTCGTCGCCGAGGGCGTCACCAGGGTCGACCTCCACGCCTCGCCGGTGGGCGAGCCGCTGTACCGGTCCGCCGGCTTCGCGCCGGGCCGCCAGCCGGAGCTCCGTTGGGTGGCGCCGGACTAGGTCGGCGCCCCGGTCACTGCTCCTCGGACTCGCCCTCGGCGGCTTCGCCCTCCTCGGGCTCGCCGGCGCTCGTGTCGAGGATCGTGCCGTCGTTCTGACCGTTCCTCGTGCTGGCGTCGTACTCGTCGCTGAGCTTCTGGATCTTGGCGAAGGTGTCGTTCCACTCCTTCTCGGCCGCGGTCTTCGACTTGCCGACCATGCGCTCGTCGACACCGCTCACGTTGTCGTCGAGGATCTGCAGGTGGCCCTGCTCGTGCGCCTCGAGCGCGCTCCAGAACCGGCCCCACTCGTCCTGGGCGGCCTGCGGTGCCTGGTCGACCTCGACCCAGGTCGGCATCGTCACCTTGTAGAGGATGTTGGCGGTCACGCTCGTGACCTCGCCCTTGTCGTCGAACTCCATGCTGTAGTTCGAGTCACCCCACTCGGCCTTGCCGGCCTCGGGCATCGCCGCGATCACGTTGTACACGTCGAGCAGCGTCGCTCCGTGCACGTCGTACCCCACCCAGTTCGGTCCACCCCATTCGAGCATCCCGCGATCGTATGTCGGGGGATAGCGTCCCCGCCCCGATGGCTCACCCCCGCACGTTCCGGTTCGGCGTCCAGATCTCCACCGCCCCCGGCGGCGACCTCGCCGCCCTGGCCCGCAAGGTCGAGGACCTCGGCTACTCGACGCTCTTCCTCCCCGACCACTTCGGCGATCAGCTGGCGCCGATGCCGGCGATGATGGCGGCGGCCGACGCGACGACCGATCTCAAGGTCGGGGCGCTCGTCTTCGACAACGACTACCGGCACCCTGTCGTCCTGGCCAAGGAGATCGCCACCATCGACGTGCTCTCCGGCGGGCGGGTCGAGTTCGGGCTCGGCGCCGGCTGGATGAACACCGACTACGAGCAGTCCGGCATCCCGAAGGACCGCGACGGCGTCCGCATCGCCAGGATGGCCGAGGCGCTCGACGTCATGAAGGGGCTGTGGGCGCCGGGGCCGTTCAGCTTCGAAGGCGAGCACTACCGGATCACCGGGCTCGACGGGATGCCGAAGCCCGCCCAGCAGCCGCACCCGCCGCTCCTCATCGGTGGCGGCGGCCCGAAGGTCCTCGGCATCGCCGCCCGCCATGCCGACATCGTCGGCATCAACCCGTCGATCCCGGCCGGCGAGGTCGGTCCGGAGGCGGCGCGCGACGCCGCCGCCGACCGGGTGGACCAGAAGCTGACGTGGCTCCGCGATGCCGCCGGCGACCGGTTCGACGACATCGAGCTCAACGCCCTCGTGTTCGTCGTGAACGTCACCGACGACCCCGATCCGGTGCGGGAGATGATGGCGGGCATCTTCGGCGTCACGCCCGATCTCGTCGCCGAGTCGCCCTACGTGTGGATCGGCTCGACGGGCGAGATCGCCGACCAGCTCCGCGCCGCTCGCGAGCGCTGGGGCTTCTCGTACTTCGTCGTCCAGGGCGACGCCCTCGAGCCCGTGGCGCCGATCGTCGCCGAGCTCTCCGGCACCTGAGCCGTTCGTCGGAAGTCAGCGCGCCGTCTTCGGCGCGCTCGCTTCCAACGAACGCTTGACGGCGGCGTGGACGGCTCGGGCGAGGCGAGCGCCCCACGTCGACCGGGGGCCTGCGTAGGGCTCCGAGCCGCCGGGGAGGCAGCACACGGCCACCGCGTCCGACGCCGTGCCCGTGCCGGGGACGCCGGCCTCGTGCAGCGCCTGGGCCTTGGCCTCGGTGGCGGTGGCAACGGCGTTGACGAGCGCGGCGTCGGACAGCGGCACTGGCAGCCAGCAGACGAGGTTGATCGTCCCGGGCGCCCACCGCGACCACGTGCCCTCGGGCGCGGCCGCCCACGTCGGTGCCGACACGCCGACGGTCGCCGCACACCCGACACCGGCGTCGCCGTGGTCGACGACGACGTCGAGGACGGGCGCGGCCGTGAGGAACCCGACCCCCCAGTCGGCCGGCAGCCCGTGCTCGGCGGCGATGCGACGCAGGTGGTCGACGGGTTCGTGGTGGTAGTCGCGCGCCACCTCGGCGTTGAGGACCCAGGCGCGGTCGCCGAGGCCACCGCCGAGCACCGCCGAGGACGCGCACCGGAACGGCTCCGGCGACCGCCACAGGAGCAGCGGTCGCGACGCCCCCGTCCCGTCGTCGGCGTGCGCCAACCGGGCCGGCTCCAGGTCGTCGATCAGTAGTCGATTCCCTTCTTGGCGAGCACGCCGGTGTCGTAGGCGTGCTTGACCTTGCGCATCTCGGTGACCGTGTCGGCGGCCTCGATGAGCGCCTCGGGGGCGTCCCGGCCGGTGAGCACGACGTTGACCTGCTCGGGTCGGTCGCGGAGCACCGACAGCACTTCGTCGGTGTCGATCCACCCCCAGTTCATCGGGTAGGTGATCTCGTCGAGCACGACGAGGCGGTGCTCCCCCGCTTCGATCATCGCCCGGGCATGGCGCCAGGCCTCGGCGGCGACGGCCTGGTCCTCGGTCAGGTCCTTCGACTCCCACGTGAACCCTTCGCCGATGGCGTACCAGTCGACGCCGAGCCGCTCCCGGGCGACCTTCTCCTCGCCGACCTGCCACTTCCCGGACTTGAGGAACTGCACGACGCCGACTTTCCAGTCGCGGGCGACGGCGCGCAGCACGACACCGAACGCCGACGACGACTTGCCCTTGCCGTCGCCGGTGTGGACGAGCACGAGCGACCCCACCCGTCGCGGCTTCGGCGTGTGGTGCTCGGTCGGGATCTCACTGGGACTGTTCACGGTGGCGCTCCCGGAAGGGCAGGACGACGGGACGTCCGCCGTCGGAGATGATGCGGACCTTCGCCCCGTAGTACCGCGCCAGGTTGTCCTCGGTCAGGACCTCGTGGGCGGGCCCGTCGACGACGACCCGGCCCCGATCGAGCAGCAGCAGCCGTTCGGCGTACTGCCCGGCGAGGGTCAGGTCGTGCATGGTCGAGACGACGGTGAGGCGGTGGGCACGGCGCAGCTGGTCGACGAGCTCGAGGACCTGCTGCTGGTGCCCGACGTCGAGGGCGGTGGTGGGCTCGTCGAGCAGGATCAGCGGCGCCCCCTGGGCGAGGGCGCGGGCGATCAGCACCCGCTGGCGCTCGCCGCCGGAGAGGGTCGACACGACCCGGTCGGCCATGGCGAGGAGGTCGAGGTGGGCGAGGGCGTCGTGCACGGCCACGAGGTCGTGGTGGCCCTCCATGCCGAGGGGGCGGATGTGCGGCGTCCGACCCAGGAGCGTGTAGTCGGCCACGGTGATCCCCTCCGGGATGACCGGCGACTGCGGCACGTAGGCGACGAGCCGGCTCCGCTCCCTGCGACGGAGCGAGCCGGCCGGCCGGCCGTCGAGGTGGAGGTCGCCGGCGCCGTGCACGAGCCCGGCGACGTACCGCAGGAGCGTCGTCTTGCCGGCGCCGTTCGGACCCACGACCGCGAGCCACTCCCCCGGCTCGACGGTCACGTCGACCCCGTCGAGGACGCGGGCGTCGCCGAGGTCGACGGTGATCCCCGCGGCGTCGATCACCCCGTCACCGCTTCGAGGTGCGCAGGACGAGGACGAAGAACGGGGCGCCGAAGAAGGCGGTGATGACCCCGATGGGGATCTCCGCCGGCGATCGCAGGGTGCGAGCCAGGAGGTCGCACAGGACGAGGAACGCTCCGCCGAAGAGGACCGACAGCGGCAGGATCACGCGGTAGCTGCCTCCGGCGAGGAGGCGCACGGTGTGCGGAACGATGATGCCGACGAAGCCGATGAGCCCCGACACCGCGACCGCGGCGGCGGTGCCGAGCGACGCGGCGATGACGATGCGGAGGCGCGTGCGGCGGGCGTCCAGACCGAGCGTCGTCGCCTCGTCGTCGCCGACGGCGAGCACGTCCAGGATGCGCCGGTGCGCGAGCAGGACCACCGTGGTCACGGCGACGTACGGCAGGATCATGAGCACCTCGCGCCAACCGGCGGTCGAGAGGCGACCGAGGATCCAGACGTACACCTGCCGGACCGTGTCCTGGTTGCGCTGCTGCACGTAGGTCTGGATGGCGGTCAGGAACGACGCCACCGCCACGCCGGCGAGGATCAGCGAGGCGGTCGACACCCGTGCGCCGCCACCGGTGACACCGAGCACGTAGGTGAGCGCGACGGCAGCGAGCGCGCCGACGAACGCGGCCAGCGGCGCCGCGAAGGGGAGGTCGCTGCCCTCTGCGGTCGACGACGACCACGACCGTGACGCCGACCCCGGCCCCGGCGGCGACGCCGAGCAGGTACGGGTCGGCGAGCGGGTTGCGGAAGACACCCTGGTAGCTCGCCCCCGAGACGGCGAGCGTCGAGCCGACGAGCAGCCCGAGCACGACCCGTGGCAGCCGGATGTCCCAGAGGATCGCCCGCTGGGCGTCGGTGAGGTCGGTGTCGAACCACAGCAGCTCGCGGACGACCTCGCCGGCCGGGATGCGGACCGGTCCGACGACGAGGGCGGCCACCACTGCCACGACGACCGTCGCCGCCCCTGCCAGCAGCCACCCGACCCGGAGGCGCGCCGAGCCGCGCCAGCGGGACCGGTCCGGCGGTGGCCGGGGCAGGGGTGGCGACGGCGGCCATCAGCCCGCCGGTACCTCGGCGGTGGCGTCGACGATCGCCTGCAGGAAGTCGACGACCCGCGGGCCCCATCGGGACGCGACGTCGTCGGACAGCTCGACGACCCGACCCTCGCTGACGGCGGTGAGACCGCGCGAACCCGGGCCGGGCGGCGACCGTCGCCAGGTCCTGGGCGCAGCACTCGGTGTCGGCCAGGAAGATGAAGTCGGGATCGGCCGCGACGAGGTACTCCGCCGACAGCTGCGGGTAGCCGCCGAGCTGCGCCGTCGGCGTCGGCCGGATCGGCCACGTTCGACAAGCCCGCCAGCTCGTAGATCTGGCCGATGAACGTCTGCGACGTCACCGAGAACAAGGTGTCGTCGAGCTCGTGGTAGTAGGTCGGGGCTTCGGTCCGGTCGGGGACCTCGGCGGTCAGCGCCTCGATGTCGGCCTGGATGCCGGCGACCACCTCGGCGGCCTCGTCGACGTGGCCGGTGACCTCGCCGAGCTGGTCGATCTGTTCGTAGGTGTCGGCGAGGGTCACCGCGGCGGGCAACGTGAGCACGTCGGCGCCGATGGCCTCGAGCCCGGGTTCGAGGTCGTCGGGCCCACCCGAGATCACGACGAGGTCGGGCTCGTAGGCGGCGATCGCCTCGACGTTCGGCTCGTAGGCCGAGAGGTCGGTCGTCGGCACCTCGGCGGGGAAGTCGGACTGGTCGTCGACGGCGACGACCTGGTCGCCGGCGCCGATGGCGAAGAGCATCTCCGTCGCCGTCGGCGACAGCGAGACGATGCGCTCGGGCCCATCGTCCGCGCTTGTCGACGCGCTCGACGCCGTCGTCTCGGTGGGTGCGGCGCCGGTCTCGGCCGCCTCGTCGTCGTCGCCGCACGCGGCGAGCAGCGCGGTCGCGGCGAGCAGGATCAGTGCGGGTCTACGGGGGTGCACAGCGTTCGGTTCCTCCTGTCGGTCGAGGGGTGGACCACGCTCGACGACAGGGTCACTGCCGTGCGAACCGCGCCTCTCCTCGGGGCTGGTTCGTCACGCCGCGGGCAGGCGACCTGGCTCGCCCCCGGCCCTTCGCCGGGAGACTCACAGTTGCGGGACAGCGCCGGATTCGCACCGGCTTCGCTGACTCGCGGCAGACGTCGGCACCGTACACCGGACGAATTGGGGCCAGCTACTCCCGCCTGCCGCCAGTCTCTGGCCCCGGTTCGGTGCGGAAGCGCCGTCGGGCCGTGAGGAGGATCGCCGCCGCGCCGAGGGCGGCCGCGAGGGCGACGGCGACGTCGCGCGAGAGGTCCGTGGCTCTGGCGATGTCGCGGGCCGTGGGCGCGGCGCCGTCGCCGAGGATCGGTCGCGGCTCGACCCGATCGCCGTAGACGGTCGGGCCGCCGAGGCGCAGGCCCAGGGCGCCGGCGAAGGCGGCCTCGGCGACACCGGCGTTGGGCGAGGGGTGGTCGTGGGCGCCGTCTCGCACCGCCCGCCAGACGGCGCCGGCCTGGTGCGGACGCACGGCCGCGACGAGGAGCGCGGTGACCCGGGCGGGCACGTAGGCGGCGGCGTCGTCCAGCCGGGCGCTGGCCCACCCGAACTCCCGGTAGCGCTCGTGTGCGGTGGCCCACCATCGAGTCGAGCGTCGACACCGCCTTGTGGGCGCCGGCGCCCGCCGGGCCGAGGGCGGCGGCCCACAAGGCCGGGGCGACAACGGCATCGACGGTGTTCTCGGCGACCGACTCGACGACGGCCCGGGCGATGGCCGGGGCGTCCAGGGCCTCGGGGTCGCGGCCGACGAGCGCTGGCAGGGTGCGCCGAGCGGCGTCGAGGTCGTCGCGTTCGAGGTGCGCGGCGATGTCGAGGGCGACGTCGCCGAGCATGCGCCCGGCGACGCAGGTCGCGGTGACCGCTGCGGTGCTGCGCACGGTCGCCCCGGCGACCGCACCGAGGAGGACTCCGGCGCCGGCGTGGAGGGCACCGGCGATGCGGGTCGGCCGGTAGGTCCGGTGCTCGAGGGCGGTGAGCGAGCGGCCCAGCACCGCGACCGGATGCACGGCGGCGAGGGTCGGCTCACCGAGGAGGCGGTCGGCCACGATCCCGACGGCCGCCCCCGCCAACCGCCGAGGCTCCGTCACCAGGACGCCGTCGCGATCACGAGGGCGACGGTCTCACCGGCCACGCCCGCGGCGCCGAGGACGTCGCCGGTGATGCCGCCGAGCCGAGCGCGGGCGAGCAGCACGACGAGGGTGGCGGCGACGCCGAGCGCGACGAGGGCGGCGATCCCGGCGATGCCGGCGCTGGCGCACAGCGCGACGGCGGGGAGGAGTCCCCAGACGGCGACGGGCGACCGGCCGAAGGCCGAGCCGAGGCCGCCGCCGACGTACGGCACGGCCGCGAGGGCGAGCGCCATGGCCGTCCGTGACCCGCACCACAGGCCGGCGACGAGCCACGGGTCGGGCTCGATCGACGCCAGCGCGCTCACCCGGAGCAGCAGGGCGACGACGACACTGACGACGCCGAAGGCGCCGACGTCCGGAGCCGCCATGATCGCCTGGCGCGATGCCGGCCCGCCTTCGACGTGAGGGAGGACCCCGTCGGCCGCGTCGGCCAGCCCGTCGAAGTGGAGCGCGCCGGTGAGCACGAGGTCGACGAGCACCGCGACACCGGCGGCGACGAGCGGTGGGAACGCCTCGCCCGCGGCCCACCACGCGCCCCCGACGGCCAGCCCGACGAGGACGCCCACCACCGGGAACCACGCCAGCGTGCCCGGCCCCGGCGGCGCGGCACCGACGGGCACCGAGGTGAGGAACCCGGCCGCGGCCCGCAGGTCGCGCATCACGACGCCGCTCGTCCGGGTCACAGCCGGGTCACGGTTGCTCGAGACGCAGGCGGCGGCCGGCGACGACGAGCCAGGCCTCGGCGGCGGCGGCGCTCACGGCCCGGTTGACGGAGCCGAGGGCGTCGCGGAACGCCCGACCGACCTCGGTCTCGGGGTGGACGCCCATGCCGACCTCGTCGGAGACGACGATCGTCGGGCCGTCCCGCTCGGCCAGCGCGGCGACGAGCTCGTCGGCGTCGGCGTCGAAGCCCGGGCTCGTCGTCACCCACGTCCCGAGCGAGTCGAGGAGCACGACGCCGTGGAGCCGCCCGAGGACGTCGGGCAGGTCGTCCGCGGCCTCGACCGTCGTCCACGCCGCCGGACGCCGGGCACGGTGCGCGCGCGACCCGCCCGGCCCAGTCGGGGTCGGCGACGGCGTCGGGCGGCGCGCCGGTGGCGACGTAGGTCACGGCGCCGTCGTCGCCGGCGGCCGCGGCGGCCAGCGCCTCGGCCACCTCGCTCTTGCCGGACCGCGCCCCGCCGAGCACCAGCGTCGTTCGTCCCATCGTCGCCTCAGCCCGCGAGCCGGAGGAAGTCGCCGTGCTCGACGACCGTCGCCGGTCCCAGCTCCGCCGCGATCCGGGGTCCTGCGAGCCACACCCACGCGCTCGCCCCACCCTCGACGGTCACCTCGACCCGGTCGTAGTGCCGGTCGGCGACGTCCTCGAGCTCGTCGAGGGCGGCCAGGGCGGCGTCGTACCGAGCGGGATCGAGATCGGCGAGGTGCCCGGCGACGACGCCGGCCCGGTGCACCGTCGCCGGCGGCGACGAGGTACGGCAGCCCGCGGTGGTGGTGCAGGACGTGCCCGGCGAGGGTCGCCGGCCGGCACGGTGCCGCCAGCCACGGCGCCAGGCACCGGTCGTGGTTCCAGGACCCCGGCCGCAGGGTCCCGTAGACGAACACGGGGAGCACGCCCGGAGTTTCGCGTCCCGCACGGCCGACGGCGCCAACGTCGCCGTAGCCTTTCCAGCATGCTCTTCGGCAAGCACAAGTCGACGATGGTCGACCCCGCCAGCGCCCTTCCCGGCCGCGACCGCCAGATCCCCGGCGTCCCCGAGACCCACTTCGTCAACTTCCACCGGATCCAGCCGCCGTTCCCCGACGGCCTCGCCCTCGCCCAGTTCGGCCTCGGCTGCTTCTGGGGCGCGGAGCGGAAGTTCTGGGAGCTCGACGGTGTCTGGTCGACAGCCGTCGGCTACGCCGGCGGCCACACGCCGAACCCCACCTACGAGGAGGTGTGCTCGGGTCGCACCGGGCACACCGAGGCCGTGCTCGTCGTGTACGACCCGGCCAAGGTGTCCTACGAGGAGCTCCTGCGCACGTTCTGGGAGAGCCACGACCCGACCCAGGGAATGCGCCAGGGCAACGACGTCGGGACGCAGTACCGGTCGGCGATCTACACCTACACGCCCGAGCAGCGGAAGGCGGCGGAGGCGACGCACGCGACGCCTACCAGCAGCGGCTCCGCGCCGCAGGGCATGGCGACATCACCACCGAGATCGCCGAGGCGCCCACGTTCTACTGGGCCGAGGACTACCACCAGCAGTACCTGGCCAAGAACCCGATGGGCTACTGCGGCGTGGGCGCGACTGGTATGAGCTGTCCGGTCGGCCTGGCTGTGGAGGTCGAAGGTCAGGACTCGTAGCGGGTCTCGCAGCGAGCACGGTGGACGCATGCGACGCTGAACACATGCCGATGCCGGACACACCTGCAGACCGAGCGCGCCAGCGCCGTCGAACGCGCGTGGAGCACGGCCGAGACCGCGACGGACGAACTCAACCTCGGCCACTACGACCGCGCCTCGGGTGCTGCGGCGGTGGCCGCCGCATGGGCGGAGATCGCGAGCGCAGTACGACCGATCTGAGCTCGCAGATGGAAGCGCCGCTCGGCGTGACCGGCCCGACCTCGGCTGCTCGTAGGTCGCCGCAACTCCGCGACGAGGCAAACTGCGCCGTTCGCTCGATCGATCGGAGGCGCGGGCGGAGCGAGGGGCAGTGGACATGGCGGTGATCGTCATCTGCGGTGGGAGCGTGATCGGCCTCTCGACGGCGGCGCTGCTCGCCGGCGACGGCCACCAGGTGACGGTGCTCGAGGCCGACCCAGCGGCCGTCCCCGACGATCCGGCGAGCGCATGGGGCCGGTGGGACCGGCACGGCGTTGCCCAGTTTCATCAGCCGCACAACCTGTTCGCACGAGCGCGCAGGTCATGGACGACGACCTGTCCGGCCTCACCGACGCGCTGCTCGATGCCGGCGGCATCACCATCGACCCGATGGCGGTGCTGCCACCGACGATCGCCGACTTCAGTCGTGAGCCTGACGACGATCGGTTCCGATTCGTCAACGCTCGCCGGCCGACGATGGAAGCGGTGATCGCCCAGGCGGCCGACCGCCACGAGGGCGTCACCGTTCGGCGCGGCGTTCGCGTAGGGGGCTTCGTATGGAACGCGGCACCGGAGGCGTGCCTCCGTCGACGGCGTCCACCTGGAGAACGGGGAGGACCTCGACGCCGACCTCGTCGTGGACGCCATGGGGCGCCGGACGAAGCTCCCGGCGTGGCTGTCCGCGGCGGGCGCCGCCGACCCGCACGTCGAGTCCCAGGATTCCGGGTTCGTGTACTACACCCGGTACTTCCGGGGCGAGCAGCCGGTGGCGCTCGCACCGCCGCTGAGCGCGATCCGCTGCTTCTCCCTCCTCACCCTCCGCAGTGACAACGGCACGTGGTCGGTCACCGTGTTCACTGCGTCGGACCACACCGAGCTCCGCGGCTTCCGCGACCCGGTCCGGTTCGAGCGGGTCGTTCAGGGCTGCCCGCTGCACGTCCAGTGGCTCGACGGCGAACGGATCGGCGACATCGAGGTGATGGCAGGAGTCGTCGATCGCTATCGGCGACACCTCGTGGACGACAGCCCCATCGTCACGGGCATCCTCCCCGTCGGCGACGCGTGGGCCTGCACGAACCCTTCCGCCGGTCGCGGGATCAGCGTTGGGCTCGTCCACGCGCAGGCGCTGCGCGCCAGCGTGCGCGGCGGCGTCGACGACTCCGACACGCTCGTACGCCGGTTCGACGCGCTGACCGGGGAGCGGGTGGAGCCGTTCTACCGAGAGCAGCTCGCCAACGACCGGCGCCGGTTGGCCGAGTTGGCGGCGCTGGCTCGGGGCGAGACTCCCGAGGCGCCCGACCCGATGCTGGCGGCCGTCGGCGCCGCGATCGCGAATGACGCCACCGTGTTCCGAGGGATGATCGAAGTCGTCAATTGCCTGTCGTTCGCCGCCGACGTGTTCCGGCGCCCGGACTTTCACGAGCGCGTCGCACCGTTCGTCGGCCAGGCTCCGACGCCCCTGCCGGGGCCAGATCGAGAGGCCCTCGTCGCCTACCTCGCATGACGAGTTCGCGGCGAAGACGCTCGACCCACAGCCCGGCTCTTGACGTCGTTCACGTCAACGTGGGAGAACGGCCTGCGACGAGTCGTTGCGTTCGTCACCACAGCTCACCATCACTGGCAACCCCGGCCGGTCGTTTGACGTGGCGGGGTGGGACAAGAGGAGCGCAGAACCATGCCCATGCTTGGCGCAGTGACTGTCACCGACGGCAACGGCGCGACCGTTGCGACTGGCGACGGCAACTACGAGTACGACCCGACCATCCAGGTGGCCGATGTCCAGGACCAGGGTCTGCAGGAAGGCGCCTACTACACGCTCACGTGTGGTGACGGCACCGGTTGGCAGGGCCTGATGTTCACTGGCCTCGACGGCAACATCGCCAACTTCGACAACTCCAACGCGCAGGCGTTCTGATCTGACATCGCCGGCGCCGGCCGGCCTGGTCGGCCTCGGCATCGCCTGTCCCAGCGGTTTGACCGACGCCTGAACACCACCGCTCGGGGTGACGCCCACCGAGCGTGAGCCATTCGGCCCATTCTCGGGCTGAACGTTGACTCTCCGTGGTCAGGCGATCCACTCGTTGCGGCGCGGGCAGAGACCCGTGGGCTGATCTGGTCGCCTGGGCCCACGGCGAGCAATGGCGAAACCGACGCATCGACACACATAGCTAGGCGGGAGTCATGCGGATGCGACGGTGGACGGGCTTCGGAGCGGCGGCGGCGCTGACGACGGTGGTCGTCGTGCTGGCCGGTGGGCTGGCGTGGGCGGACAGGCCTCGGCTGATGGCGACGGCCTCATCCCGTCTCGACGAGGCCCTGAGCTTCGGCAACGTGTGCGCCAACACGACCGTCACGAAGGATGTGCTCTGTTCGCGATCAACCGCACCTACCAACGGCACGCCCGAACATCTTCAAGAGCAGCTCGGGCGCGTCGCTGTCCGTGACGGTCGGCGCCAGCGGCACGGCGGAGCGGCCTGAGCGCGGCCGTCCCGCCGCTCGTCGGCGGGTTCAACTTCACGGTCCCGGCGGGCTGGGACGCCTCGGCCATCGGCACGATCAGCCCGTCGATCACCAGCGCGGTCACCTTCGCGGCCGGCACGCCGGCGCGAACCTGAACCGGACCCTTGACCTTCTCGATCGCGGCACGGCGGCCAACAACACCGCCTCGGTCCGATCTCCGACGTCTCGATCTCTGCCACGGCCACGGTCGTGGCGTGCGACACGACGCCGCCGACGTTGAACCTCCCGGCCAACCAGACCGTCGAGGCGACCGGTCCCGCCGGCCGGCCGTCACCTTCACGGCGACGGCGAGCGACACCGCTCCCGCCAGCCCCGCGGTCACCTGCACCCCGCCGTCCGGATCGACCTTCGCCATCGGCACGACGACCGTGAGCTGCTCCGCACCAGGACACCGCGGGCAACTGGCCTCGGGCTCGTTCTCGATCACCGTGCAGGACACGACCGCGCCCGCGTTCAGTGCGCCGTCCGACGTCACCGCCGAGGCCACCGGCCCCACCGGCGCGACGGTCACCTTCACCAACCCGACCGCCACCGACCTCGTCGACGGCGCCCGACCCGTTGATCTGCACCCCGGCTCCGGGGCCACGTTCCCGCTCGGCCCGAACAACGTGAGCTGCTCGGCGAGCGACACCCGCGGGAACACCTCGTCGACGAGCTTCTCGATCACCGTCAGCGACACCGTCGACCCGACCCTCCTGCTCCCGGGCACCGTCACGGCGGAGGCGACCAGCGCGGCGGGCGCCGTCGTCGACTTCACCGTGGCGTCGCCGCCACCGACACCGTCGATCAGTCCGTCACCCCGGACTGCGATCCGGCCGCCGGCAGCACCTTCGCCCTCGGCACCACCACGGTCGCGTGCACCGCCACCGACGACTCCGGCAACGCGACGAGCGGCTCCTTCGACGTCGTCGTCGAGGACACCACCGCCCCCGCCGTCACGGTGCCCGGACTCGTTCACCAGCGAGGCCACCAGCGCGTCCGGTGCCTCGGTCAGCTACTCGGCTTCCGCCGTCGACCTCGTGGACGGCTCGGTCGCGCCGACCTGTGCTCCCGCTGTCGGGCGTCGACCTTCCCGCTCGGCGAGACGACGGTGACCTGCTCGGCCACCGACGCCGCCGGCAACAGCGACAGCGAGCAGTTCACGGTGACCGTCGTCGACACCACCGCGCCCGTGATCTCAGACCTGCCCGCCGACGTCATCGCCGAGGCCGACCAGCTGGGCGGCAAGATCGTCACGTTCGCGCCGACGGCGACCGACGCCGTGGACGGCGCCGTGAGCGTCACCTGCCTGCCCGGCTCCGGCTCGCTCTTCCCCGTCGGGTACCACGACCGTCGACCTGCTCGGCCGTCGACGCCCACGGCAACGAGGCGACCGTCGACTCACCGTCACCATCACCGACACGACCGACGCCGGTGGTGACGGTCCCCGCCGACCTGACGCTCGAGGCCACCGGCCCCGACGGCGCCGTCGCCGACTTCGACGCCGACGTGACCGCCGACGACGTCGTCGACGGCCCCCTGGCGGCCGACCTGCGATCCCGCGTCCGGGTGCCACCTTCCCGCTCGGCACCACCACCGTGACCTGCACGGCCACCGACGCGGCCGGCAACACCGGCACGCGTCGTTCGACGTCACCGTGGTCGACACCACCGCGCCGGAGATCAGCGGCACCCCCGACGACTTCGAGGTGGAGGCGACCGGGCCCGACGGGGCGACGTCACCTTCACCAACCCGACCGCCACCGACCTGGTCGACGGGTCCGTCGGCGTGTCAGTGCGACCCGGCGTCCGGTGACACCTTCCCGCTCGACGTCGACGACCGCTCGTCACCTGCACGGCCACCGACGCCGCCGGGAACCGAGCGCACCTCGACCTTCTCGGTGCTCGTGTCCGACACGCACCGCCCCGTGCTCGCCGTCCCGAGCGACATCACCGAGGAGGCCACCGGCCCCGGCGGCGCCATCGTCACCTTCGCGGTCACGGCCTCCGACGTCGTCGACCTCGACGTCCCCGTCACCTGCGTCCCGCCGTCGGGCAGCACCTTCGCCCTCGGCACCGTCGACGGTCGGCTGCTCCGCCACCGACGACCACGGCAACACCGGCACCGGGTCGTTCGATGTCACGGTCGTGGACACCACGCCACCCGCACTCTCCCTGCCGGCCGACATCACCGCCGAGGCCACCGGTCCCGCCGGCGCCGCGGTCACCTACAGCGCCACCGCCCTCGACATCGTCGACGGCGTCGTCGCCGTCGACGTGCACGCCCGCCTCGGGATCCACCTTCGCCCTCGGCGACACGGAGGTCGACTGCTCCGCCACCGACGCCGCCGGCAACGACGTGACCGAGTCGTTCACGGTCACCGTGGAGGACACGACCGCGCCGCCGCTGACCGCTGCCGGCGGACATCACCGCCGAGGCCACCAGCGCGGCCGGGCGCCACCGTGAGCTTCACGGCCACGGCCACCGACCTCGTCGACGGCAGCGTGCTCGTCACCTGCACGCCCCCGGCCGGCGTGTTCGCCCTCGGCACGACGACGGTGAGCTGCTCGGCCACCGACGCGGCCGGCAACACCGGCACCGGGTCGTTCATCGTGACCGTGGAGGACACCACCGCCCCGGCGGTCACCGTGCCCGCGGACATCACCGCGGAGGCCACCGAGCGCCGGCGGCGCCGCCGTGACGCTTCGCCGCCTCGTCCACCGACGCCGTCGACGGCCCCGGCACGCCCGACCTGCCCGCCCTCCTCGGCGTCCGTCTTCGCGCTCGGCACGACGACGGTCACCTGCTCGATCACCGACGCCGCCGGCAACACCGGCTCCGCCGGCTTCGTCGTGACGGTGGTGGACACGACCGGCCCCGCCATCAGCGACACGCCCGACCGACCTCACCCAGGAGGCCACCGGGCCCGAGCGGCGCCGTCGTCACCTACACGAACCCGACGGCGGTCGACCTGGTCGACGGCCCGGTCGCTGTCGATCTGCGCGCCGCCGTCGGGCAGCACCTTCGCCCTCGACGCCCCGACGCCGGTCGACTGCACCGCCGCCGACGCGCGCGGCAACTCCAGCGCCTCGCAGTTCAACGTGACCGTGAGCGACACCACCGCCCCGACCCTCACGCTGCCCGCCTCGTTCACCGCCGAGGCGACCGGTCCGACCGGGGCGCCGGTCAGCTTCACGACCACGGCCACCGACCTCGTCGACGGCAGCGTCGCCGTGTCGTGCGACCCGCCCAGCGGCGCCGCCTTCGGCTTCGGCCCGACGTCGGTCGACTGCTCCGCCACCGACGCGCACGCAACACTTCGACGGGATCGTTCACGGTCACGGTCGTCGACACCACCGCCCCGGCCCTGACCCTGCCCGCCGACCTCGTCGCTCGAGGCCACCGGCCCCTCCGGTGCGGCCGCGACGCTTCATGCCGAGCGCCGCTGGACGTCGTGGACGGCGCCGTGGTCCCGATCTGCAGCGCGACCTCCGGCAGCACCTTCGCCATCGGCACCACCACGGTGACCTGCTCCGCGACCGACGCGGCCGCCAACACGCCACCGGCTCGTTCACGGTCACCGTGCAGGACACCATCGCCCCGACCCTGCACCTGCCGCTCGGCGATCACGAGGACGGCCACCGGCGCGTCCGGGCGCCCCGGTGAGCTTCACGGCGACCGCCACCGACATCGTCGCCGGCACCGCGCCGGTCACGTGCACGCCGCCGTCGGGCACGACCTTCGCCCCCGGCGCGCACACGGTGAGCTGCGTCGCGACCGACGGCCACGCCAACACCGTCAGCGGCAGCTTCACGGTGAGCGTGGTCTTCGACATCACGGGCGGGTTCCTGCAGCCCGTCAACCCGAACGCGCTGAACACCGTGAAGGGCGGCTCGACCGTCCCGCTCAAGTTCCAGGTGCGCACGGCCTCCGGCGGCTACATCACTTCGCTGTCGATCATCAGCAGCTTCGTGCTCACCCAGGTGCAGTGCGGCTCGCTGTCGACCGTGATCGACGAGGTGGACTTCACGACCACCGGCGGCACGACGCTCAAGTACGACACCCCGTCGAACCAGTACCACCAGAACTGGCAGACGCCGAAGAAGCCCGGCACCTGCTACCGGGTCGACGTGGTGTTCACGGGTGGGCTGCAGCGCCTGTCGGCCAGCTTCCAGCTGAAGTAGCGGGACCCGGCCGCCGCTCCGGCACACGCGCCGCCAGGGGACCGGGACCCGTCAGCTGACGGACTCCCGGCCCCGTAGGTCGGGCCGGCGCGTCGCGTCGGCCCGCGAGCCATCACGTCACCAGGTCGAAGTAGACGACCGCTGACGAGGAAGTCGGGATCACCGTCGGCCAACCTGAGGAAGTACTCGTCCGAGGCCATGAGGATGACGTCGATGTCCTCGATGGTCAGGCCCATGCGCATCAGCGCGAGGAAGTACTGCAGGCCGGCCGGGTCGATGCATAGCTCGGCGAAGCACCGCGTGTGATCCGACTGCGGCGTCGGCTCCGAACATCAGGCATGCGAAGGGCTGAGGCTCGGCGGGTGAGGACCACAGGCCTCGTCGTGGGGCTCCTCGTCGGACTCGCGTCGTTCGGCCTCCTCGCTTCCCGCCTCGACGACAGCGGGCAACCGGCGCGGCAGCCCACGGCCTTCGACTCGATCGTCCCGGCCCCAGCCGACCGCGACGCCGTCGCCTCCGAAGCGCCGCCGCCGGCCGCTGCGCAGGCCGCAACCCCCGAGGCCGCCGTGCGGGCCTTCCTCGAGGCCGAAGTGCGTGGCGACCACGCCGCATCGTTCACCGCCCTCGACTCGGCCACCCGCGCCGACCGGGGACCCCTCGGGGCCTGGGTGGCGGGGAGCGCCGAACGACCCCGCTACACCGGCTTCGAGGTGACGGCCGTCGACGGCGACCGCGTCGTCACGACCGTGAACCTGCGACCGCAGCTCGATGAGACGCTCGGACTGGTGCCGGCCGCCGCCACGATCGAGTGGGCCGTGGTCGCCGAGGACGGCGGTTGGCGGCTCGACCTCGATGCATCCGAGCTCGAGCCGGTGTACCCGGACGACGAGCGGGGCCGCCACCGCAGCCGTCGCCTGGGCCCAGGCGAGGCAGGCGTGCGAGCGGTCGAACGAGTACGGCGGCTCGCTGCTCCTCTCGCCGACGCTGGCCGACTCGCTGTGCGGCACCGCCGGCACCGTCACGGCCGGGCGCGCCGCCACCCTGGCTGCGCTGACCGACGCCGGCCCCGTCGTGGCTGCCTTCGGTGAGGGCGCGCTCGACTGGGCGCGGGTCGTCGAGATCCACGGCCCCACCGACCTCGCCGTCGTCACAGCTCCACTCGGTGATCAGTGGGTGGTCGTCGGCGTGAGCAGCGGCTGACGGCCACAACGGAACAGCACTGTGGATCGCAGCGCTGGACCGGCCGGACGCGCCCGGCCGGTCGAGCGGTGCGACCCGCGCCATCACACCCAACCGGCCACGGCCGGCGTCACACAAGGCAGGTCTGACTGCGATGTCACGACGACGAATCCTCACCCGGGTGCTCCCGGCGATCGGGCTCACCGGCGCGCTCAGCGCCGCGATGCTCGGCGCCGTGAGCGCCTCCAGCCACCGGGAGGCTCCCCTGTCCTCCCAGGACCCGGTGGGCGACCTCACCGACGTCTACGCGTTCGTGAGCCCCGACCGGCCCGACACGGTCACGCTGCTCGCCAACGTCATCCCGTTCGAGGCGCCGGCCGGCGGTCCGAACTTCTATCGGTTCGGCGACGACGTGCTCTACCAGCTCAACGTCGACAACGACGGCGACGCCGTGGCCGATCTGGAGTACCAGTTCCGGTTCACGACGACGACCGCCAACGGCGACACGTTCCTGTACAACACCAATCAAGTGACGTCGCTCGACGACGCCGACCTGAACGTCCGACAGACCTACACGCTGACCGAGGTGGACAAGGACACCGGCCGCCGGCGGGTGCTCGGCCACGACCTCCCCGTCGCCCCGGCCAACGTCGGGGTCCGCTCGACGCCCGCCTACGAGGACAACCTGGGCTCCGCCGCGGTGCAGGCGGTCGCTGATGGCGTCACCACCTTCGCCGGCCCCCGTGACGATCCGTTCTTCGTCGACCTCGGGAGCATCTTCGACCTCGGCGGGCTGCGGCCGTTCAACACCGCGCACCTCATCCCGCTGCCGACCGAAGCCGGCAAGGACTACGTCGCGGGCTACAACGTCCACACCTTCGCCGTGCAGGTCCCGATCGATCGCCTGGTCGACGGCGACGACCCGGTGATCGGCGTGTGGGCGACGACGCTGCGCCGCTCCACCCGCGTCCTGCACGGCGACGGCATCGCCGCCCACCAGGGTCGGTGGGTGCAGGTGTCGCGCCTCGGTCAACCCCTGGTGAACGAGGTCGTGATCCCGCTCGGCGAGAAGGACCTGTTCAACGCGTCTCAGCCGATCGACGACGCCCAGTTCGCCGGCCACGTCCTCGACCCCGAACTGGCGAGGCTCATCCCGGTGCTCTATCCGGGCGTCAACGTCCCCACCGACGTCGACCTCGGCCTCGGACTCGGCGGTCGTGAGGACATCGCCACGATCTTCCTCACCGGGATCCCCGGGCTGAACCAGCCCGCCACGGTCACGCCCTCGGAGATGCTGCGGCTCAACACCAGCATCGCCGGATCGGCGTTCCCCAATGGCCGGTGGCTCGCCGACGACGTCGTCGACGCCGAGATCCGCGCCCTCGCCGGAGCGACCGCCTTCACCCCGGCGTTCAACGTCTCGCCCAACCGGGACCTGGGCGACGGCGTGGATGCGAACGACTTCGACTTCGGTTCGTCGTTCCCGTACCTGGCGCCGCCGGCGGGCGGGTACGACTCCTGATGGCCGCTGCCGTCAGGTCGGAGCGGGGGGCCCTCGGGTCCCCCGCTCGGGGCCGCCGCGCTGCCGGCCCTGCGATCGTGATCCTGATCGCCGTCCTGGCGCTCGGTCGGTTCGTCCTCGCCGGCGGCAACGGCGCCGCCGGCGAGGACGAGCGGCCCAGCGCCCTCGACCCCGCAACGCTCGAGGCGCGTGTCGCGACCGACCCGGACGACGGCGCCGCCTGGCAGGCGCTGGCCGTGCACTACACGGCGGTCGCCAGCGGCAGTGGCGACCGGGCCAAGGTCGAGCGGGCCGAGCACGCCGTCGCCGAGGCCAACCGCCTTCGGCCCGGTGAGCTCACCACCTACCGGGTCACCGCCGCCCTGCAACTCACGTTGCACCAGTTCGCCGACGCCCACGCCACCGGCCTGGCCGCCAGGGCCGCCCACCCCGACTCACCCGACACCCTCAACATCCTGGTCGACTCGTCGATCGAGCTGGGGCATTACGACGACGCCGAGCGCTACCTCGAGACCCTGGTCGACCGCCGCCCGGACGCGGCCGCCCTGGCCCGGGTCTCCTACCTCCGGGAGATCCACGGCGACACCGCCGGCGCTCGCCTGGCCATGCAGCAGGCGGAGACGGCGGCGTCCGGCAACGCCGACGAGGCCGCGACCATCGCCGTGCTCGTCGGCGATCTCGCCCTGGCCGACGGCGACGCCACCACCGCCCTGGCCGCCTTCGACCGGGCCGAGCGCCTCTCCCCGGCCGGACGCTGACCCTGCTCGGTCGGGCCAGGGCGTTCGTCGCCCTCGATCGCGACGGCGAGGCGCTCGCGCTGCTCACCGAGGCTGCGCCGCGGATCCCCGAGCCGGCGATCTGGACGTTGTTGGGCGACGTGCAGTCGGCTGCCGGTCTGGAGGCCGACGCCGCCGAGACCTACGCACACGCCCGCACCCTCATCGAACGGCACGGCGCGAGCGGCGAGGACAACGCACTCGAGGCCGCCCTGTTCGAGGCCGACCACGGCGACCCCGTCGCGGCCGTGACCTTCGCCCAGCGCGCCTACGACATCCGCCCGACGGTGTTCACCGCCGACGCCCTCGGGTGGGCGCTGGTCCGAGCGGGCCGGCCGGCCGAGGCCGCGCCCTTCGTGGCCGAGGCGCTGCGGCTCGGGACCGATGCGGCGGAGCTGCACGTGCACGCGGCGGCCGCCGCACGCGCCGGCGGGACCGATCGCTGGCCGCCGCGCAGCTCGAGGCCGCCTTCGCGAGGGCACCGTGGCCGTCGCTGCACCTCAGGGCCGAGGCCGCACAGCTGGCGGCCGAGCTCTCCGTGGCCGTGCCAGAGGCGTGGCGGCCATGAGGACCGCGCGCACGTGGTCCTCAGCGCGCGAAGCGCTCGAGCTGGTGGATGTCGTGCACGACGACGGTTCGGCGGCCCGTCTCGACGAGGTCGAGCTCGCGAAGGCGCGTGAGGGCACGGGCCACCGACTCCCGCGAGGCGCCGATGAGGGCGGCGAGGTCGCTCTGCGACAGGCTCCCGGTCACGATGGCGTGTCCCCTGTCGTCGGGGGTCCCGGCGAGCTCGACCAGGAGCCGGGCCACCCGTCGGCTGGCGTCGACCGACCCGTACTCCACGCGCCTGCGCTCGGCGTCGCGCAACCGGCCGGTGAGCAGCCGTAGGAGGGCGAGGCTCGCAGTCGGGTGCTCGGCGAGGAAGGCCGTGAAGTCGGTGGCCCGGATCAGCCGGACCGACGTCGGCCCGAGTGCGACCGCGCTCGCTGGCGCGAGGGGTCCCGTCACCGTCGATGGCGGCCAGCTCGCCGACGAGATCGCCTGGCACTCGGATGGCGAGCGCCACCTCGCCGCCCGCGTCGGTCGTGCACACGATCTTGAGGCGCCCGGAGACGACGAGGCCGACGTCGGAGGTCTGATCACCCTCGGCGAAGACCGTCGTGCCGCTCCTGTAGTGGTGCACGTGCCCGAGCGTCTCGAGCGCCGCCTGCACGGCCTCGTCGAGCGCCCCGACGAAGCCGGGCCCAGTCCCTGCCACCATGCGCGGTCTCCTCGACTCGACCGGGACGGGCTGCAGCTTGGGAGTGTCGAGGTCCCGGCGAGTCGTGTGGAAGGTACACCGCGGCGTTCACGAAGCTCGGACGCCTACGCTCGCGCGCCGTTCCGGGCGCATAGCTCAGCTGGCTAGAGCGCTGCCCTTACAAGGCAGATGTCGGGGGTTCGAGTCCCTCTGCGCCCACGTCGAATCGGCAGGTCACGACAGCAGCTCAACGGTGTCGATGTGTCGATCGACCTCACCGTGACCCGGAGATGACACGCGCTGTCGTCGTCTGGTGGGCTTCCTCGGCGAGTCGGTCGAGGGCGTCGGTCACCGTGTCCTCGCTCCCCGGCAGCAGGTGCCAGTAGCGGTCGACACTCTGACGACCGATGCATGGCCGGCCCGCTTGGCGACCTCGAGTGGCGCGCAGCTACGAGCCCTAGCGGCGGCTATGGCGTCGGCGAGCGGGTGGGTCCGAGGTCGCCATACATTCCCACCGCGACCATCAGCGCTACGAGGGCGAGGCTCCCAGCGAGTACGACAAGGTACAAAGCGACTGGGCGGTTCCACAGCGTTCTCGGCCACTCGTAGAACCCGTCCGACTCTTCAACTTCTCGGCGCGCCTTGCGCTGGTAGTGGATGGCCACCGGTAGCAGAAACCACAGCCAGAACGCAGAGAGCATCGTCCACAGCCGTGCGCGGCGCCGGACGGCGGTCTGCGCCAGACCGATTGCCGCGGCGGAGGGGGCGGCGGTGGCGGGAGATGGCCGACATCGATGATCGCGCATAGTGCCCGATCCGAAGCCGCGACTGGCGACGCCGATCGGCAGACATGGCGGCGATCGTGTCGGCTGAGCGTCGTCGTTTCCGGCACTCTCAGCCGACACGTTGCAGCGGCGCGACCGAATGCCCGATATTGAACGCTACGTAGAACTCCTGAGTGCGACAGAACAACGCTGAGCCGCAGGGCTATCAGCCGGAGTCGGTCGAGGTCGAGGGCGATGCGCTCGGAGAAGTGCTGTGGGAACTACGTCGCATCATGGGCGGCGCTCCCCCGGTCATTCTGAGGGACTCGGACGACGTCGATGACCGGGAGGCTCCCGGCGCCTTATGGGGCGCATGGGCATGACGGCACCGGACGCCGATCGGCAATTCTGTGCGCTCAGATCGAACCGCGATGCTCGGCGAGGACGGCGGTGATGACTTCGTGTGCGCTGAAGCGCCATCCCCATCGACGCGCCGCGACACTCGAGTCTGGACCGCCTTGCTTCTTGCGGGCCAGATGGATGACCGCCTTCCAGAGCGCCCACCCCCGTCCCCGTGACCAGGTCGCGTCGTCGAGGGCGAGGCTGCTTCGAAACACGTCCGCGCTCCCATCGGAGAAGAAGGTCCACGCCACGACAAGATCGCAGGCGGGATCACCGACGGCCGAACAGCCGCTGCCAGACTGTGAGCGTGGGCGTCGAGGCGATCGTGTTCGACTGGGGTGGCGTACTCGCGGGCGATGTATCGAGCGGGTTCGCCGATCTCGAAGAACGCCTCGGCGTGCCGGCGGGGACGATGCCGCAGCTTCTCGGCTTGCATCCCTGTGAAACCGACACTGCGAATCTCTGGCACCGCCGCGAGTTGGGACGCGCGACGGCGTCGGAGTGGGCGCAGTGGTACTGCGACCGGGTTCGCGCCGCTGGCGGACCGCCCATTCCGCCAGAGCCATCGTCGCATCGGAGTCAGATCGGTTCTCGATCGATCCGAACGCCGTGGTCATCGTGGCGGCGTGTCGGTGGAAGGCCGCCGGCTATCGCCTGGGCGTGTGCACGAACAACTTCGCCGAGCTCGGGCCAGTGTGGCGAGAGCGGTTGCCGATGGAGCTGTTCGACGCCGTGGTCGTGAGTTGCGAGATCGGCTGCCGGAAACCAGATCCCGAGATGTATGCCCACGTTACAGAGGCGCTCGACGTCGCCCCGGCCGCGACGGTGCTGCTGGATGACTTCGCTGGCAACGTCAACGGAGCACGCGCTGTGGGATGGCAAGGCATCCTGGTGGGCACTGACCATGCCGCCGCGATAGCCGAGCTCGACGAGCTCCTCGGCTCACCCGAACCGTAGCCAGACACCGCGGCGAGGCCGGCACCTAACGGCCTTACGTTCATCGAGGGCGGTGGGATGGGGCGTCGCTCGAGGATGTCGAGACCAGCACGCACCACTGCGAATTCCGCTCCGGCGGGTCAACGGGGCTGGAGCGGAACGTCGACCGGCGCCGAGACGCCCTCGATGATGTCGATCAGCTCGTCGAGCCGGTAGCCGTGGCGGCGGGCGAACTCGACCAGGTCGCGCGCTCGCTCCACGATGGCGCCGCGTTCGGGAGTGGCGGCCACGGAGATCCCGCGGCCTCGGCGAAATTCGAGCAGTCCCTCGTCGCGCAGCAGCCGCAGCGCCCGCAGCACCGTGTTGGTGTTCACGCCGAGCACAGCAGCGAGGTCCTTGGCCGGCGGCAGCCGCTCACCGGGCCTCGCCTCCCCCTCGGCGATCGCTCGTCGGATCTGTCCGGCGACCTGCTCGAAGAGGTCGGTGGGGTCGGCCGTGATCGATCTTGACAGGGAACATGGTGCTAGTAATATTAGCTTCAACTAGCGAGGGAGACAAGGATGGCCGTTTCCGCTCCGCCCCATCACCCCAGTCCCGACGGTGACCACCGAACAGGACCGCGTCGAAGCGCTAATCGAAGAGGCCAGGCAGCGCGCTCGGCGACGGCGACAGACCTACGGCGCCGTTGCCGTCGGGATCGCCGCCGCCGTTGCCGCGGCGATCGTGGCGATCAACGGCTCGATGCCACGCACAGCGAACAGTCCGGGCTCGACACCCCCGCCGAGGCTGCCGCCACGGCGCCGACTGGGGAGCTCGTCGCCTCGATGCATCTGTGGCACGTCCTCCTTGGGCACGGCGATGTTTGGCTCTGGCTGTACGACGATGGACGGCTGATCTCGCGAGAGCAGGGGTGGGTCGAGCGGCGTCTGACACCGGAAGCCGTCGCCCGCCTGCAGGACGAACTCATCTCCACCGGGCTGTTCGATCCCGACCGGCGACCGCCCGGCAGCCAGGCCCCCTCCGGTCATGACGTGCAAGTTCGCAATGGCGACCGGCTGGTCAACCTGTTCCGTGCGGAAGGCCAGACCTGGACACCGGAGTTCGATCGGCTCGCCGGGCGTCTGGCAACCCTGCAGTCGTGGCTTCCGGCGACAGCCTGGGCACAGCGCGAGGCCACGCCCTACGTCCCGGCCCGCTACGCGATCTGCACGTACGTCCATGGCGACGGCGCCGACTTCGATGCACCGCCGCAGCCACGCGAACCGGCCGACCTCCTGCCCCGGCTTCCCGCCTCGGCCGCCGCGCTCCTCGCCACCGCCAGCCACGCGTCGTTGAGCGAAATGACGCGTGAGATCGATCCTGCGGCGCACGAAAGTTTCGGCGACACCCTCTGCTTTGACATGACGAGCGAACAAGCCGCAGCGTCTTGCCGCCTCGCTCGCAAGCGTCGACTGGTCGCCCGACGAGTACCGCGCCGTCGGACACATCATCAACGATGCCGAGTTCCCACCAAGCACAGGCGAGTTGGTGCTCTTTGTCGACGCCCCTCCTTCCGAGACAATCCATGTGGCGTTCTTCCCGATCCTTCCGCACGGAGCGACGGGTTGCCCCTGCGGAGCCTGAGCGGGATGAGCCCGACTCGGCGGCCGTCGCATCGGCCGCTCGCTCCGTGAGACGGCGTCGCGGGCACAGCGAGACACGGGGACGAGGGAGATCAAGATGAACCATCAAACTCAACGGGTGGCGGGCCGTTCTGACGAGCCTCGCCGTCACCCGCCGCAGATGTCCCTCATCCCCGTGTCTCGGTGTGGCGTTCGCTGCGCGGCGGGACGCTTGAAGTCCGTCAGCCGAGGTGTTGGCCGAGGAAGGCGACGACGCGAGCGGTCGCGTCGTCGTGTGTGTTCTCTCGGTTGAGCGCAAGGTGGAAATCGCCGGGGTAGTACACGGGCTCGACTGGACTGCCCGCTTGCTCCTGCGCCTGCTCGAACGCGACAACGTTGTCGTGGGTCACGATCGGATCTTCCGTGAACCCCAGGAGCAGCACGGGGCTCACGACTGTGCCTGGGGTCTCCCGGAAGTACGAGTCGGCGACGATCGCCGTCACTCTTGGGTCATCGAAGCTGAGCGCGACCCCTCCTCCAACCGACAGGCCGACGACGCCGATCGTGTCCGGCTGCACGCCCTCGAGCCCCACCGCTGCATCGAGAATCGCGTAGTACGCCGCCTCCGCGTCGAGAACCTTCGTCCGAGGTGACTCGGCCAGCGCATCAGGGAGCCCCGGACACGCCAGGGCCTGTCCCTCCCAGCCCGCCGCGGCGTTGAGATAGCAGCCGACGACGACCACGTACCCGTCCTCCGCGAGCGTCGCAGCCCACTGCAGCTGCCACACGAGCAGGCCCCCAGTGCCGTGCAGCACCACGACGATGGGGTGGGCCGTGTCATCTTCGGGGCGGTACACCGCTGCAAGCTGCGTCGTGCCGTCTTCACGTGTGATGCGCAACCACTGGCCCGGCGGGGCGCTGATGTCGGTCGGCGGCGCAGTCTCCGCGACGAGCACGTGCGATGTCGTGGCGGGAACCGTTGTGTCGGTCGTGCCCGACGAAACGGTCGTGTCGGTCGTGGCCGATGGAACCGGTGTGTCGGTCGTGCTCGACCCACTCGCCTGATCCACATCGGTCGATGTGCCACCGCACGACGCCGTCACGGCCAGAACGAAGACCGCGGAGACCCATCGCCGGCCGCCCACGGGAGCATTCGACCTCGCGCCCTTCGACATCGTCAAGACCGCACGTGGGTGGATATCGGAAGACAACGGCTCGACGCGACCGAATGCCCGGTCGGCGCCAGAACCCCGAACCGACGCAGGCTTGTCTGTGACCGTTGACTTGCGCAATGATAACGTTGCATACTGTGGATGTGCAGCCGTTCGCAGCCCTCGCTGATCCCACCCGGCAACGCATCGTCGAGTTGCTTTCCTCGACGCCGGAGCTACCGGCGGGAAGGATCGCTGAGTCGTTCCCCTCGATGACGCGTGCCGCCGTGTCCCGTCACCTGCGCACGCTCGAGGACGCCGGCCTGCTGACGGTGCGGTCGAATGCCCAGCAGCGGCTGTATCGACTGAACCCTGAACCGCTCGCCGAACTGGACGAGTGGCTCGACCGGTATCGCGAGCTGTGGACCCGCAAGGTCAGCTCGCTCGTCAAGCATCTGGAGGAGTCATGAAGACGATCCGCGTTGACGTCGCTGTGCCGATGACGGCCGAGAAGGTCTGGGCGGCGATCACGGACCCGGAGCAGCGGCGCGAGTGGTTCGGTGGCAACTACGAAATCGATCCAGTGGAGGGCGGCATCGTCCGCATCGACCTTCCTGACGACGGCGTCCATGCCAGCGGGATCCTCCGCACCTACGGCGCACCACACGTGCTGGAGCACACCTTCGTCGAGGACAGCGCGCCCGAGGTCGAGTCTGTCTGCCGCTGGGGCGTGACAAGAACCAGCGAGGGCTCGATGATCACCTTCGAACAGGCAGGCGTGTCACCGGCGCAGCACGACCAACTGGCGCCTACGTGGTCACGCTTGCTCGGCGCATCCTCGCCGGAGATCTCGGGCCGACGCGTACACACCTCGCTTGACGAAGCGACCGCCCTGCTGCGTCGAGCGCATCGTGTGCTGCTGGTCTCCTACATCGGCGAGGAGGTGCCTCGTGCGCTGCTGCAAGCGGGACTCGACGTGCTCGTGAAGTCCGGGCCCGGCACCGACCAGTGGGCGATCGCCCAGCTCGACGGCGATGCGCTCGCATTCGATCAACGGACGACGCCTGTCACCCCGTCGACATCGTGCACCTCGACGTCGGCAGTCTCTTCGACGAGTACCTCGACGTCGCCGTCCAGCTCGGCGCGTCCGTGTACTGGGTCCACTCCGGCGCGGACCCAGCCACCACTCCCGCACGACAATCGCGGGACGTGGATCCCTGACGACGTGTCGATCAACCAGCGCGCCGCGGTGGAAGACCGTGGACTCGCCTACGTCGACAACGTCTACATCGCCGACGCAGCGAAGGCCATAGCGCTCTAGCTGTAGATCCCATCCACGTTCGTCATGGACGGGCTCCTTGAGGATTGGGGGTGCGACCCACCCTCACCTCAAGGAGCCCGATGGAACTGCACGGTAACGCTCGCCTGACCCCGCACGGCCGGACGCTGATGTGCCGGCGAGTCCGACACGAAGGCTGGACGGTCGCGGAGGCCGCGGACGCGGCCGGGTGTTCGGAACGGACCTGCTACCGATGGCTGGCCCGCTATGACGCCGGCGAGGCGCTCACCGACCGGTCCTCGGCGCCCCGGTCGGTCCCGGGCCGCACCCCGCCGGAGACCGAGGCGCTGATCGAGCAGCTCCGCCGGCTGCGGTGGACCTCGACGAAGATCGCGGCCGAGCTCGACCTGGCCACCTCCACGGTCTGCGCCGTGCTCCGCCGTCAGGGCCTGCACCGCCTCTCCGGCTGGAGCCCCCGGAGCCACCGAACCGCTACTGCCGGCGCCACCCCGGCGAGCTGATCCACATCGACATCAAGAAGCTCGGCCGTTTCGACCGTCCCGGCCTGCCCGCGCACCGCCGCCAGGGCGGCTACCGGGGCACGTACCGGAGCCGGGTGGGACTTCGTGCATGTCGCCGTCGATGACACCAGCCGCCTCGCCTACGTCGAGATCCTCGACGACGAGCGCGGCGTCACCTGTGTCGGGTTCCTCCGCCGGGCGATCGCCTGGTTCGCCACCCACGGCGTCACCGTGCAGCGTGTCATGACCGACAACGGCACCGGCTACCGCTCCAAGGTCCACGCCGCCGCCATCGCCGAGCTGGAGATCAAGCACCTCCGCACCCGGCCCTACCGGCCCCGCACCAACGGCAAGGCCGAGCGGTTCATCAAGACCCTCCAGGTCGAGTGGGCCTACGCCGCCAGCTACCAGAACCACCACCAACGCGCCGCCGCCCTCGGACCCTGGCTCGAGTACTACAACTGGCGACGACCACACAGCGCCCTCGGCCACAAGCCGCCCGCCAGCCGCCTCACCCAGGCTGACTAACGCTCCTGGGATCTACAGCTGGTCCGACCGACCGCGAGACCGGACATGCACGCACTGTCACCTGGGACTGGCGCGTTGGCGCCGTCACGCACGACGAGGCGGCCATGTCGACGGTTCTCGTGCTCCGGCCGCCGACGAGGCGCAAGCTCGCAGCCCTGAACGCTGAATCACGCTGCGGCGTCGGTCGTCGTCAGGGCTTCTCAGCGCGGCTGCTCCATTGTGGGCGGCGAATTTCGGGGAGTCCTTCATTGTCTCCCACACGGATGACGGCGGCGTTGTGACCCGCAGCTACTTCGTGAACTGGCCGCGTCTGATCATCACCGCCATCGTCCTGATCCTCCTCGCGGCCGCTGCGCGACGTCTTCTACGATCGCGCCGCTCCTGACTCTCACGCGGGCGGATCGGCAGGTATGGCGCGGCGGTCAAGCCCGGTGGCGGGCACCAGACGGATGACCCATCCTTCGTGCACGAGCTCATAAGCGCACGGCGTACCTCAATGCCCCGGCCGGGACATCATCACTATCCGGAAGGAGATCGTCCGGAATGGGCTATACGGTGCCGGGCATCACAGAGATCGGACGGGATTGGCGGGTGGTCGATGGCGTTGCGACGGCATGGTTCGACGCGCCGTCGCTGATCGAGGGGGCTGCGCTGGCCGGGCGCATCGTGGAGCTGTCGGCCGAGATCGTGGTCGACCTGCGCGTGACAGGCATGCGGGTGCGCCTCGACTCAGACGAGCACGCCGAGGCGGTGTCGGCGGCCGCGGGGATCTCGGGCTGGCCGCGAACCCTGCCGTGCTGCAGCACCTGAGCGTCGTGTTCGAATCCGCGAACCCGACTGTGGTGAGGCGGTT
>CAWIZW010000006.1:0-55683 GCA_963840695.1 uncultured Acidimicrobiia bacterium | reverse complement strand
CCGCCAGGTGATCGAGACCTTCGAGATCCCCATCCTCGACTGCCCCGGCGTCGAGGCCGACGACATCATCGCCACGCTCGCGACCCAGGGCCGCGACAACGGCGACGACATCCTCATCGTCACCGGCGACCGCGACAGCTACCAGCTCGTCGAGGACCCACACGTGCGAGTCCTCTACAACCGGCGCGGCGTCAGCGACTACGCCAACTACGACGAGGCCGGCATCGAGGAGAAGACCGGTGTCCCGCCTCGGCTCTACCCCCAGTACGCCGCCCTCCGCGGCGACCCGTCCGACAACCTGCCCGGCGTGCCCGGTGTGGGGGAGAAGACGGCGGCGAAGCTGATCATGAAGTACGGCGGCCTCGACGGGATCTTCGAGCACATCGACGAGCAGACGCCGAAGCTGCGCGAGAGCCTCGCCGAGCACGAGGCGCAGGTCCGCCAGAACGCCGAGGTCATGGTGCTGCTCCGCGACGTCGCCCTCGACGTCGTGCCGGCCGACCTCCTCCGCCGCGACTTCGACCCCGACGCGGTGCGCAAGCTGTTCGACTTCCTCGAGTTCCGCTCGCTGCACGACCGGTTGGTCGAGGCGTTCGGCACCGCGACGCGGCGCGCCCCCCGGTGGCGTCGACGTCCTCGAGGCCGAGGTCGCCGAGTCCGCCACGGCGGCCGAGACCGCCGAGCTCCTGGCCCGCCTCGGCGCCGCCGGTGGCACCGTCGCCCTCGCCGGCGCGTGGGCCGGCGCCGAGGGCCGCAGCCCGCTCGAGGGCCTCGCCGTGGTCGTCGACACGGCCGCCGCCGAGGTGGCGTGGGTGCCCGGCCGAGCAGCTCGCCGACCCCGCCGTCACCGCCGGCGTCGCCGGCCTCCGGTCGGTCGCCGCCCACGGCGCCAAGGCGCTGCTGCGCAGCCTGGCCAGCCTCGACATCCACCTGCCCGAGCTGGCCATCGACACCCAGCTCGCCGCCTACCTCCTCGATCCCGCAGAGAGCCGCTACCTGCTCGACGACCTCCTCGTCCGGTACGCCGCCCTCACCCTGCCCGAGGAGGGCTCGGCCGCGGCCGCCGGTCAGCTCGACCTCGCCGGCGACGCCGTCGCCCTCCCGCTGCTCACGGCGCGCAAGGCCCTCGCCGTGGACCGGCTCGTCGGCGCCGCTCACCGCCGCCCTCGACGCCCAGGGCCTCCGCGACCTCCACGACACCATGGAGATCCCGCTCGTGCGGGTGCTGGCGAAGATGGAGGACGTCGGCGTCGGCGTCGACGCCGCCGCGCTCCGCGCCCTCAACGACGAGCTGATCGGCGAGTGCGAACGCCTCACCAAGGAGATCTGGGCCGACGCCGGCGAGGAGTTCAACGTGAACTCCACCATCAAGCTGCGGGAGATCCTCTTCGACCGGATGGGCCTCGCCCCCAGCAAGAAGACGAAGACCGGCTACTCGACCGACGCCGCCTCGCTCGAGAAGCTCGCCGGCCAGCACCCGATCGTCGACCACCTGCTGCGCTACCGCGAGGTCGAGAAGCTCCGCTCGACCTACGGCGAGGGCCTGCTGGCCGAGGTCGCGGCCGACGGGCGCATCCACGCCACCTTCAACCAGACCGTCGCCCGCACCGGGCGGCTGTCCTCCGACCAACCGAACCTGCACAACATCCCGGTGCGGTCCGACGAGGGCCGGCGGTTCCGCAAGGCGTTCGTGGCCGCGCCGGGCTGCACCCTGCTCGTCGCCGACTACAACCAGATCGAGCTGCGCTGCATCGCCCACCTCGCCGACGACCCCGGCCTGATCGAGGCGTTCGAGACCGGCCAGGACATCCACACCGCGACGGCGTCGCGGATCTTCGACGTCGAGCCGATCGCCGTCACGATCGAGCAACGGTCGAAGGCGAAGATGGTCAGCTACGGCCTCGCCTACGGGATGGAGGCGTTCGGCCTCGGACAGCGGCTCGGCATCCCGACCCGCGAGGCGCAGGTCATCCTCGACGCCTACTTCGAGGCCTTCCCCAACGTGCGCGCCGTACATGGAGCGCACCGTGAGGGAGGCCCGGATGAAGGGCTACACCGAGACGCTGTTCGGTCGGCGGCGGCTCATCCCCGAGCTGCTGTCGGACAACCCACGGATCCGCCAGGCGGGGGAGCGTCAGGCCATGAACGCCGGGATCCAGGGCCTGGCCGCCGACATCTTCAAGGTCGCGCTCGTGCGGCTCGACCGGGCGCTCGAGGACGCCGGGCTCGCACAGCCGCCTCATCCTCCAGGTCCACGACGAGGTCCTCCTCGACGTCCCCGCCGGCGAAGCCGACCGGGCCGCCGAGCTGACCGTCGAGTCGATGATGGGCGCGCGCCGACCTCCGGGTGCCCCTCGCCGTGAACCTCGCCAGCGGCCCCACCTGGGCCGACGCCAAGGGATGAGGGTCGGCGCCGAACCGGAGCTCGGCCCAACGTGAGCGAGCGCCACTGGTTCGAGCCGGTCGCCGAGCACCTGGGCGAGGCCTACCTCCGGTACTCCTTCACCAAGGGGACCGAGCAGGAGGTCGGCTTCCTGGTCGACGTCCTGGCGCTCGAGCCCGGCCGGCGCGTCCTCGACGTCGGCTGCGGGCCGGGCCGCCACGCCCACGCCCTCGCCCGGCAGGGGATCGAGGTCGTCGGCGTCGACATCAGCGAGCGCTTCGTCGACCTGGCCCGACGCGACGCGCCGCCCGCCTCCGTGGCGAACGGTGTGGCCGCGGCGACCTTCGTGCGAGGCGACGCCAGGGAGCTGGCCTACGACACAGCTTCACGACAGGTTCGACGCCGCCGTCTCGCTCTGCCAGGGCGCCTTCGGCCTCGTCGGTCCCGGCCCCGACGAGGACGTGCTCGCCGGGATGGCTCGGGCGCTGCGGCCCGGCGGGCGGCTGGCGCTCTCCGCCTTCTCCGCCTACTTCGCCGTCCGCTACCAGACCGACGCCCACTTCGACGCCGACCGCGCCACCGTGACCGAGGCGACCGAGGTGCGGAACGAGGCGGGCACCCCGAAGCCGGTCGAGCTCCACACGACGGTGTACACCCCTCGTGAGCTGCGATTGCTGGCCGAGCGGGCCGGCCTCGTCGACGTCGAGGTCTGGAGCGTCGAGCCCGGCGCCTACCGGCGCGACGTCCCGACGACGGAGTCGCCCGAGTTCCTGCTCCTCGCATATCGACCCGGCTGACCTGCGGTGCTACCGTCGCGCCCTCGTGTGTGGGCGACCCGCGCCCGGCCACGAGTCCCTGTTCCCGATCCTTCCCCGATCCGTCCCCTGAGTGAGCACCCCCTTGTCCGACATCTCCGAGACCACTGTTGCCACCGAGGTAGGGGAGCCTGCCTCCCCTGAAGCGGGGCTCCTCCCGCCGAGACGCCCGCTCCCACCGCCGCTGAAGCTCCGGCTCCCGCCGCTGAGGCTCCGGCTCCGCCGCTGAGGCTCCGGCTCCGCCGCCGAGGCTCCCGCCCCCGCCGAGGCCGAGCCCGCGGAGGCTCCTCCGGCCCAGGCCCCTGCGGCCGAGGCGGTCGAGGAGTACACGCCCCGCCAGATCGTCGAGGACGACCTGTCGGGCGGTTTCGCCGACGCCATCGACGCCACCATGGTCGAGGTCGAGGACGGCCAGCTCGTCAACGGCAAGGTCGTGAAGATCGACAAGGACGAGGTCCTGCTCGACATCGGCTACAAGTCCGAGGGCGTCATCCCGTCGCGTGAGCTGTCGATCCGCAACGACGTCGACCCCAACGAGATCGTCAGCCTCGGCGACGAGATCGAGGCCCTCGTCCTCCAGAAGGAGGACAAGGAAGGCCGCCTCGTCCTGTCCAAGAAGCGGGCCCAGTACGAGCGGGCCTGGGGCACGATCGAGGAGATCAAGGAGAAGGACGGCGTCGTCCAGCGGCCCGGTCATCGAGGTCGTCAAGGGCGGCCTCATCCTCGACATCGGCCTGCGGGGCTTCCTCCCGGCCTCCCTCGTCGAGCTCCGCCGGGTCCGTGACCTGCAGCCCTACGTCGGTCGGGTCCTCGAGGCCAAGATCATCGAGCTCGACAAGAACCGCAACAACGTCGTCCTGTCCCGCCGGGCCTGGCTGGAGGAGACCCAGAAGGAGCAGCGCGACGAGTTCCTCGCCAACCTCAAGCCCGGCGAGGTCCGCTCCGGCGTCGTGTCGAGCGTCGTGAACTTCGGCGCCTTCGTCGACCTCGGCGGCATGGACGGACTGATCCACGTCTCCGAGCTGTCCTGGAAGCACGTCGACCACCCCGGCTCGGTCGTCGCCGTCGGCGACGAGGTGACCGTCCAGGTGCTCGACGTCGACCTCGACCGGGAGCGCATCAGCCTGTCGCTCAAGGCGACCCAGCAGGATCCCTGGCAGGAGTTCGCCGGGAGCCACCGGGTCGGCGAGCTCGTCTACGGCCGGGTCACCAAGCTCGTGCCGTTCGGCGCGTTCGTGCAGGTCGGCGACGGTATCGAGGGCCTCGTGCACATCTCGGAGATGTCGGCGCACCACGTCGACCTGCCCGAGCAGGTCGTCACGCCCGGCGAGGAGCTCTGGGTCAAGATCATCGACCTCGACCTCCAGCGCCGCCGCATCTCCCTGTCGATCAAGCAGGCCGCCGAGGGCGGCGAGGTCGCCGAGGAGTACCGCGAGCACTTCGGCGAGCACGCCTACGACGACGAGGGCAACTACATCGGCCCGTCGTACGACGCCTCGGCCATCGAGGAGGCCTGGGAGCAGTACGAGCAGTCCCAGGGCGAGCCCGAAGCGGCGCCCGAGCCGCCCGCCGAGCCGAGCCGCCGTGCCGACGCCTGAGCCGCGCAAACCGGAAGTTCCGGAGCTTCGCGCTCAGGATCGGCACGCTGCGTGCCGATGTGCACCGGGATGTCGGGTGTCAGAACGGCGCTACGCATCGAACAATGGGAGCAGGGCCGGGGCGTAGAGTGTCCCATCCTGTCTCTGCAGGTGGGTGGTGCCGACCAGTGCACCGAGCAGAATCGAGGTGGGTGTGAGCTCTCGTAGAACTCTGATCCTGATCGCGGCCATCGTCGTAGGCGGGCTGGCTGCGTTCGCGATCTTCAATTACGTCGGCGGGATCGAGGATCGGGCGTACGACAACGCCGAGCGGGTGCCCGTCATCCGCATCGCGCAGGACGTCCCGCGCGGCCTCGACGGTGCCACCGCCAACGCGGAGGGCTACTTCGAGTCGGCCGAGATCCCCGAGGAGTTCCTGCCGGCGACGGCGATCACCGACGTCAACACGATCCTGGCCAAGATCGCCGTGACCGACCTCGCTGCCGGCCAGGTCCTGGTCGAAGGCATGTTCGTCGACCCGGTCGACTCCCTCATCACCGCGGCCCGACGCATCCCGACCGGCCAGGTGGCCATCACCATGTCGGTCGACAACATCCGCGGCGTCGGTGGCCTCATCGTGCCCGGCGACTTCGTGAACATGATGCTCGTGCCGCCTGGCTGCGCCGGGCAGGCCGCCACCGAGGAGGCGGCCGAGCCGGTCGACGCGGCCGATATCAACGGCGCGCCGCTGCCGGTCTGCGCCCGCTACCTCTACCAGGCGGTCCGTGTCCTCTTCGTCGGCGCCACACCCGTTCCTCTCCCGGGTGAGACGACGGCGCCGGCCGTCGGCGGCGGTTCGGGTCAGCTGACCCTGGCCGTGCCGAACGCGGTCGCCCAGGTCATCGCCGGTCTGCCCGAGGGCCAGGTGTACCTCACCCTCCTCCCGGCCGACTACGTGCCGGAGCCGTTGCCCGCGCAAGCCGCCTCTCGAGCTGTTCCCGGGCGAGGATGGCGCCCAGCTGACCCCGTACGGCCCCGAGGGCTTCGAGGCCGACACCCCCTGAATCACTCCATCCGAATCTGCAGGGACACGACCACGTGAGCAATTCCGGCTTCGAGTACGACTTCGGCACCCCCGGGTCCGCGCCTGCCCCCGCGCCCGCGCCGCCCCCGCCCGCGCCCGCGGGTCCGGCGGTGCCCGTGATCGTGGTCGACGCCGACCAGGCCATCCGCAGCCGGCTTGCCATGCAGCTCGGCGACCTCGCCGTCGCGCTCGAGTCGTTCGCCGACCTCGAGAAGCGCCTCGTCGGCAACGCCGTGGTCGTCGTGCTCGGCCCGTCGTGCTCCGGCCCCGACGGCCTCGCGACCGCCGAGCGCCTCGTGGTCCAGCACCCCGAGGCGGGCACGGTGCTGATCGCCGGTGAGCTCACGACCGACCTGTTCCGGCAGGCGTTGCGGGCCGGCATCAAGGACGTGCTCGCCGCGCCGGTCGACACGACGGCGCTGGTGGAGTCGGTGCGCCGGGTCGGGAGCGGCCTCGTCGCTGCCCGTCGGGCCGACGCCGGCGTCGAGGACACCGGCGAGCTCGGCCAGGTCATCACCGTGTTCTCGACCAAGGGCGGCGCCGGCAAGTCCGTGATCGCCGCCAACCTCGCGGTCGTCCTCGCTCGCCGGGCGGAGCGGGCGGTCGTGCTCGTCGACGGCGACCTCCAGTTCGGCGACGTCGCGGTGATGCTCAAGCTGGCGCCGCAGCACACGATCGTCGACGCGGTCGGCGCGGCCGATGGGCTCGATCCCGCCTTTCTCCAGAACCTCCTGATCCGGCACGAGCCGTCGGGCGTCTATGTGCTGGCGGCGCCACTCGAGCCGCAGTTCGCCGACCAGATCTCGGCGGCCGAGATGGTGCGCATCATCGAGCACCTGCGGACCTTCGCCGACTACGTCGTCATCGACACGCCGGCGCACTTCAACGACGTGGTCCTCGGCATGATCGAACTGTCCGACGACGTGCTGCTCGTGGCGGGCATGGACATCCCGAACATCAAGAACGTGAAGATCGGCCTGCAGACCTTGCGGCTGCTGAACACGCCGATGAACAAGTTGCACCTCGTCCTCAACCGGGCGAATTCGAAGGTGAAGCTCGACGTGGGTGAGGTCGAGCGGACCCTGCAGGTCAAGGCGGAATGTCTCATCCCGAGCGACGTGGTGGTGCCCCAGTCGGTGAACAAGGGCGCTCCTGTCGTGCTCGACAGTCCGAAGTCGGGAGTGGCGAAGTCGATCGAGCAGCTCGCCGATCTCTTCGCCCCGGCGACCTCTGGTCGCAGGAAGCGCTGAAGGAACCAGGAGGCGGGCGGATGTCCCTCTACAAGCGGTTGCACGAGGTCCAGGGTGGCGGCGAGACCGGTACGGGGCGCAGGCGCGATCCCGTGCTCGACGAGCTGCGCCAGAAGATCCACCACCACCTGATCGACGAGCTCGGCCCGATCCTCTACGACAAGCGCCTGTCCGAGGACGACCTCAGGCGGCGGGTGCACGAGCAGCTCCAGAGCGCCCTCGCCCAGGAGCGTGCCCCGCTGTCGGCGGCCGACAAGGCCCAGCTGATCCAGGACGTCTCCGACGACATCCTCGGCTACGGGCCCATCGACCGGCTCCTCAAGGATGACGAGGTCACCGAGGTCATGGTCAACGGGCCCGACTCGGTGTACGTCGAGCGCGCCGGCCGGATCGAGAAGACCCCGGCGAGCTTCGTCGACGACACCCACCTCCGGCGGATCATCGACAAGATCGTCAGCCAGGTCGGGCGCCGCATCGACGAGGCGCAGCCGATGGTCGACGCCCGCCTGCCCGACGGTTCCCGGGTCAACGCCATCATCCACCCGCTCGCCATCGGCGGCCCGTTCCTCACCATCCGGAAGTTCTCCCGCGACCCGTATCAAATCGACGACCTGATCCGCTTCGGCACGATCAACGCCCACGCGGCGCGGTTCGTCCAGGCGTGTGTGATCGGGCGCCTCAACATCGTCGTCTCCGGCGGTACCGGCACCGGCAAGACGACGACCCTCAACGTGCTGTCGTCGTTCATCCCTCCCGACGAGCGCATCGTGACCATCGAGGACGCCAAGGAGCTCCAGCTCCACCAGGACCACGTCCTTCCGATGGAGGCGCGCCCGCCCAACATCGAGGGCCGGGGCCAGGTCACCATCCGCGACCTGGTCAAGAACGCGCTGCGCATGCGGCCCGACCGCGTCGTGGTCGGGGAGTGCCGCTCGGGCGAGGCCCTCGACATGCTCCAGGCCATGAACACGGGCCACGACGGCTCGATCACCACCATCCACTCCAACTCGCCGCGCGACACCCTGGCCCGCGTCGAGACCATGGTCCTCATGGCCGGGTTCGACCTGCCGGTGCGGGCCATCCGTGAGCAGATGGCCTCGGCGCTCGACCTCGTCGTGCACCTCGGCCGCCTCCGCGACGGCACCCGCCGCATCACCCACATCACCGAGGTACAGGGCATGGAGGGCGACGTCATCACCCTCCAGGACATCTTCCTCTTCGACTTCGGCATGGGCGTCGACGAGCACGGCCGGTTCCTCGGGCACCTGAAGGCGACGGGCACCCGGCCGAAGTTCGCCGAGAAGCTCGCCGACCTCGGCATCCGCCTCGGCCCAGAGGTCTTCCAGCCCGAGACGTTCGCCCGTCGCGCTCAGGGCGCTCGATGAGCGACCGGCGATCTCCCTTGCGGCGCCTGCGGGTGCTGAGGCTGGCGTCGGGGGCGCTGGGCGTGGCGCTGCTGGCCGGCGGGTTTGCCGCCTCGGGCGCGTCCGCTCAGGACGACAGCTCCGACCGCATCGTGCTGCGGGCCGTCGATGCCACCGACACCGACGCGGTGACCATGGTGTACGGCTGGTCCGGCGATGCCGCCGCCGGGGGGAGTCCCGATATCGAGGAGAACGGCGACGCGGTCGCCGCCGCCACCGTGCCATCGGTCGACGCAGGTGTGGGCAACGACATCGTCTTCGTCGTCGACACCTCGGGGACGACCGACAACAACGCCATGCTCGCCAGCGCCGAGCGTGGCCATCGGCGAGTGGGTCGCCAGCCTTCCCCCCGGGCACCGGGCGTCAGTCGTCGTCGCCGGCGCCGCCACGCAGCGCCTCATCGGCCTCACGACCGACGTGGGTCGCCTCACGGAGGCGGCCGACGAGCTCACCCCCGTAGGCGAGGGCGCGGTCCTCGCCGGCCTCGTCCGCGCGAGCGGAACCCTTGGCACGCAGCTGAACACGATCCCGACCGTCGTCCTGTTCACCGACGGCGTCGTGGATTCGACCGTCACGAGCGAGACGGCCGAGGGCGCGCTGACCGGCATCGGTGCCGCCCTGTACGTCGTCGGCCTCCAGGACGGCGGCCTCGACGAAGGGCTCTTCGGCGGCATGGCGACGGCGACCGGCGGCCGGATGGTCGTGACCGACGACTCGCAGCAGATCCCTGCGCTGGCCGCGGAGATCCGTCCCGAGATCGATCAGCAGTTCGCGGCCACGTGGGCGTCGCCCGAGCCGTCGGGGATCCAGGATCTGACTGTTGCCGTCGGCGACGCCGCGGTGCAGGGCTCGTACATCTCCGGGTCGGAGCTCGTCGGGCGCACCGGCGCTCGAACCGCGGCCCCCGGTCGAGGCCTCGGGTCTGTCCTTCTTCCACAACTCGCTGGGCAAGTGGCTCGGGTTCCTCGCCGCCACCGCTGCCTGCGTCCTCTTCGCCTACGGCGTCGTGTCGCTCTTCGTGCGAGACGACACGCTGACGGCGCAGCTGCAGCCCTACGGCGAGGGCTACGTCGCCGCCGCCGACGACGAAGACGACGACGACAGCAAGGACGTCACCCAGACCGCGTTCCTCCAGCGAGCGGTGGGCCTCACCGAGGCGTTCGCGCGAGCGCCAGGGGTTCCTGGTCCGGGTCGAGAAGGCGCTCGAGAAGGCCGACGCTGCCGCTCCGGGCCGGTGAGGCGATGTTCTTCTACTTCGCCGGCGTCGTCCTCATCGCCGTCGCCAGCGTCGCGTTCCTGCAGAACTTCATGGGCGTCGTCCTCGTGCTCATCGTCGCCATCTTCGTCCCGCCGGCGATCGTGAACTACCTCGCCACCCGCAAGAAGAAGCAGTTCGAGTCGCTCCTACCCGACACGCTGCAATTGCTCTCGAGCACGCTCCGGGCCGGCTACTCGATGATGCAGGGTGTCGAGGCCGTGTCGCAGGAGGCTCAGGAGCCGATGGGCAAGGAGCTGCGCCGGGTCGTCACCGAGGCTCGCCTCGGGCGGCCGCTGGAAGAATCCCTCGAGGCGATCGCCGTCCGCATGGGTTCCGCCGACTTCGCCTGGGCCGTCATGGCCATCCGCATCCAGCGTGAAGTCGGTGGCAACCTCGCCGAGCTGCTGATGACCGTGGCCGACACGATGACGGAGCGGGAGCGGCTTCGTCGTGACATCAACTCGCTCACCGCCGAGGGTCGCATGTCGGCCTACGTGCTCATCGCACTGCCGATCGGCATGCTGCTGTTCCTCTACTCGGCGAACCGCGACTACATGCAGATCCTGTTCGACCGCACCGTCGGCCAGTTCTTGCTCGGCTTCGCCGCGGTGCTGATGATCGGCGGGTACCTCTGGATGCGCAAGATCATCAAGATCGAGGTCTGAGGATGTGACACACTCGCAGTCGACGGCATGGGTCTGGTCGGTGTCGTGGGAATCGCCGCGGTCATCGCGTTCGTCATCTACCTGGTTGCGGCGCAAGCCGACGAGAAGGCAACGGTACGGGCGTCGCTGCGGCAGCTCGAGGGCTACGAGGTCGAGAACGTCCGCGACAAGGAGCTGCTGAACCCGCTCAAGGAGCGCGCCATCGCGCCGGTCCTGAGTGGTCTCACGTCGCTGGGCCAGCGGTTCACCCCCGAGGGGTACGTCGACAACGTGCGCAAGAAGATGACGTACGCCGGCGACGCCAGCCCCGACGCCGTCGACCGCTTCCTGGCGGTCCGCGTGATCACCATCGTCCTGGTGCCGATCTGCATCATCCTGTCGTTGATCTACGTGCCGCTCGAGGGCACCGCCCGTCTGGGCTTCCTGCTGCTCATCACCCTGGTGCTCGTCCTCGGTCCTGATGCCTCGCTGAACAGGAAGGTCGAGGCCCGTCAGTACGAGATCCAGCGCAAGCTGCCCGACATCCTCGATCTGCTCACGATCAGCGTCGAGGCCGGCCTCGGGTTCGAGCAGGCGCTCGACCGCACCGTCGCCGCCGTCCCCGGACCGCTCTCCGACGAGTTCAGCCGGATGCTCGGCGAGGTTCGCGCCGGCGCCAGCCGCTCGCAGGCCATGCGCTCGATGGAGCAGCGCTCCAACGTGCCCGAGCTGCGGTCGTTCGTGCTGGCGATCCTGCAAGCCGACACCTTCGGCGTGTCGATCGGACGGGTGTTGCGGGCCCAGGCCGACGAGATGCGGATCAGGCGTCGCCAGCTCGCCCAGGAGAAGGCGCAGAAAGCTCCGGTGAAGATGCTCATCCCGATGGTGTTCTGCATCTTCCCCGCCCTCTTCGTGGTGACCCTTGCCCCGGCCGCCATCAACATCGCCGACAACTTCTGACGCGGCATCGATCGGGACGTCCGGGGCGCTCGGGCTCCTCGTCGTCGCCGTCGGTCTCCTGGCGGGGACCGTCCCGCTCGTCGACAACAGCTTCCTGACCCACCTCGCGACCGGTCGTCTCATCTGGGACGGCGGCGGCTTCCCCCACGCCGATCCCTTCACGTTCACGGCGGCAGGGGAGCCGTGGGTGGTGCAGAGCTGGCTGGCGTCGGTCGTCTTCGGAGCCGTCGACGAGTGGTTCGGCCTCGCCGGGCTCCGGGTGCTGTTCGGCGTGCTCACGGCCGCGGTGCTGGCGGGTTGCTGGTTGCTCACGGCCGCCGCCGTCGATCCGCTCCGTCGCGCGCTCGTCGTCGTCCCCGTCGTCGTGATGGCTGCGGAGGGTTGGACGCACCGGCCCTACCTGTTCGCCTTCGGCTGCCTCATCCTGGTCCTCCTGGCCTGCGAGGGGCGCCTCGACGCCCGGTGGCTCGTGCCGGCCGGTTGGGTGTGGATGAACACCCACGGCAGCTGGCCGCTCGGCGTCGTGGCCGTCGCGACCCTGTGGGCCGGCGCGCGGCTCGACGGCGATCCGGCCGAGCACGAACGCCGAGGCGCTGGGTGGTTCGCCGCCGGCCTCGCCGTCGGCGTGCTCAACCCGTACGGCCCTCGGCTCCTCGCCTTCCCGCTCACGGCGCTGTCCCGCCGCGAGGTGTTCACCAACATCAAGGAGTGGCAGGCGCCCACCTTCGACACGGCGGAGCACTACGCGTTCCTGCTCCTCGTCGTCCTCGCGGTGGCCGCCGTCGTGCGCCGCCCGACCTGGCGGGCTGCCCTTCCGCTGATGGTGTTCCTGCCTCTGGCCCTCATGAGCGCACGCAACCTGGCCGTGGCCGCCATCGTGCTGCTCCCGGGCACGGCCCGGTCCCTTGCCCGAGCCGAGCCGGCCCGCGGTTCGCTCCGGTTGCCGGCGCTCCCCCTCGCGGTCGCCGCCATCGCCCTCGCCGTGGTCGGTGTCGCCCGCGTGGGACCGTCGACCGACTTCGCCGACGGCGCCTATCCGGTCGCCGCCTCCGACTGGCTCGAGGCCCACGGACTGGCGCCGACCGGGTCGCGGGTGGTGGCACGGGAGTACGTCGGCAACTACTTCGAGGCTCGCTACGGGGCGGATGCGAGCGTCTTCGTGGACGATCGCTACGAGGTCATCCCTGTCGATGTCCTCGGCGACGTCGACACCCTGCTCCTCGGCGAGCCCGGCTGGGACGACGTGCTCGCGTCGTACGGCCCCGACGCCGTCGTCTGGGAGGTCACCTCGCCGCTCGCGGAGCTCCTGGCGCTCGACGCAGGCTGGCGCATCGCCTACCGCGACGCGCGTTGGCTGGTCGCCGTCCCGCGCTAGTTGACGACGGAGATGTCCTGGCCGGAGTCGTCGAAGCTCTGGCTGAGCTCCCGGCCGAGGAACGCCATCGACACGAGGCAGATGACGGACACGAGCGCGAGCAGTAAGGCGTACTCGACCATCGCGGCCCCACGCTCGAGCCGACCCGATCGGCCGAGCAACGCTTTCAGGTGAGTGGCCATTGGTGAGCTCCCCTCAGGTCCGGCCCGAGCGTCGGGAAGACGCCTTGCCTGAGGATCGACGGCGGAGTGGGGCCCCTGAATGGGCTTATCGGCTCATCGTGGCCGAAAACGCCGAGCAGGGCAGGCCACCAGGCCTGCCCTGCGTCGAGCGCTACGTCAGTTCGACTAGTTGGGGTTGCTGATCGAGTTGCCGACGTCGGAGAAGTTCTGCGAGGCCTCCTGGCCGAGGAACTGCAGCGCAACGATGCAGATCACGGCGATGAGGGCGAGCAGGAGGGCGTACTCGACGAGCGAAGCGCCCCGCTCCGAATCGGTCTTGGTGCGAAGCCAGGCGGCCACGAACTCATAGGTGGAAAGCATTCTGTGCTCCTTGGTCTGGGTTCCCGCCCACCATGGGTCCGGGACGGCATTACATGGGGAATATCGGCGGCCCCCGCCGGCCACTACATGGGCCAATTGGCTCATTGGCGTTCATGCCAGGTGGTCGCCTGCGCGCGCAGAGGGCGGGCCTCGAGAGGCCCGCCCTCGTGCTTGCGTTTGGTTCGGTCAGTTGGCCGGGTTGCTGATGGAGTTGCCGACGTCGGAGAAGTTCTGCGAGGCCTCCTGGCCGAGGAACTGCAGCGCAACGATGCAGATCACGGCGATGAGGGCGAGCAGGAGGGCGTACTCGACGAGCGAAGCGCCCCGCTCCGAATCGGTCTTGGTGCGAAGCCAGGCGGCCACGAACTCGACGGTCGACAGCATTCAATGCTCCTTGGGTTTGCTCCCGCCCGCCCGGATGCGGAAACGAGATTCCCCGCCATATCGACACCCTGAGCGCTCGACTACATGGGTCGAACGGCCTATTAGTCGAGGCTGATGATCCCCATGCGCACGGCTCGCACCACCGCCTGGGTCCGGTCACGGGCGTCGAGCTTCTGGTAGATGGCCGCGAGGTGGTTCTTCACCGTCTTCTGGCTGATGAAGAGCTTGGCCGCCACCTCGGGCGTCGACAGCCCGTCGGCGATCAGCTGGAGCACCTCTTCCTCACGGTTCGTGATCAGCCGCTCCTCGTCCTCGGCCCGTTCGAGCCGCCTCAGCTCGCCGAGCATCGAGGCGGCGAGCTTCGCCGACACGGCCGTCTCGCCGCTGGCGGCGAGACGGATCGCCTCGGCGATCTCCTCGATCGAGCTGTCCTTCGTGAGGTAACCGCACGCCCCGGCCCGCAGGGCGTCGGCGACGACATCTGCGTCGGCGTGCATCGTCAGCATGACGACCCGCACGGCCGCGTTGGCGCTCGTGGATGCGGCGGGTCGCCTCGACCCCGCCGAGGGTGGGCATCGTCACGTCCATCAGGACGACGTCGGGTCGTGTGGCGGCGACCACGTCGACGCCCTGGTCGCCGTCGGCGGCCTCGCCCACGACCTCGAAGCCCTCGTCGGCGAGCGACCGCCGGAGCCCCTCGCGCAGCAGGCGGTGGTCGTCGACGATCACGAGCCGGATCCCCACGGCCCGCGATCCTAGGAGTGACTGCGGCTTCGGCGCGGGGAGGTCGCACCGGATTCGGGTTCCGTGGCCTGGCTCCGACTCCACGACCAGCGTGGCGCCGACGCTGGCCGCCCGCTCTCGCATGCCGAGCAGCCCGTAGGAGTCGAGGCGGCCGGCCCGCCCGATCGGGAAGCCGCGACCGTCGTCGGCGATGTCGAGCCGGGCGCCGCTGGGATCACACGTCCAGGTGATCGTGGCGTGGCGAGCCTCGGCGTGGCGCTCGACGTTGACGATCGCCTCCTGGGCGATGCGGAAGATCTCGCGCTCCTGAGGCAGCGGCAGCCGAACCCGTTCGACCGTGCGCAGCGTGATCTCGAGCTCGGACCGCTCGCGGACCCGGTCGACGAAGAGCTCGAGCGTCTTGCAGGAAGCTCTGGGCCTCGCTGACGTCGGTCCGCAGGTCGTACAGCGTGTCGCGCACCTCGCGGATGACGGTCCGGACATCGGCCCGTAGCTGACCGAGCGCAGGTCGGACGTCGTCACCGCGTTCGCCGGACTTGACGATGCGGTCGAGCTCGAAGGCGAGGTAGGCGAGCGACTGACCGATGCGGTCATGGAGGTCGCGGGCGATGCGGTTGCGCTCCTCCTCTGCGCCGACGGTCCGGAGCCGCCCGAACCACCGGGCGTTGTCGACGGCGAGGGCCGCCGGCTCGGCGAACCCGTCCAGAAGCTCGACGTCGCGGTCCTTGAAGTGGTTCGGGACCTCGTGCTCGAGCGACAGGAGCCCGATCGTCGCGCCCCGGGCCACGAGCGCCGTGTAGACGCCGGCCGACAGGCGGGGCGCGAGGCCGGGACCGCCGGAGGCGAGGAGGTTGTGCTCGGCGATGACGCGTGCGGAGGGCGAGGGTGCGCTGGAGGGGGCGGGGGAGGTCGTCGGTGGCGATCCGTGGTGGGAGGCGGACGCCATCGGTCCGGACCGGCATCCAGGCACCGTCGGTCTCGTCGAGCACGAGCAGCGCGGCGGCGTCGTAGCTGAACAGGTCGTGCAGGCGCAGCATGGTGCCGTCGAGCGCCTCGTCCATGTCGAGGGAAGCCGGCAGCGACTGGGCGACCCGGTGCAGGGAGAACAGCAGCGAGTTGGCGTCGGCCAGCTGGCGGTTGCGGTAGAGCGTCCGGCTCCGCTCGAGCTCGCCCTCGCCGAGGATGCGGCGGGCGTAGCCGGCGACGACGGCGACGAGCAGGAGCTCGACGATCCACTGGGCCGCGGTGCGGGCATCGGTGCTCGCCGTCGACGCGTCGGCGGGCGCCACGATCACGATCTCGAAGCACGCGACGGTGAGGGCGAAGGCGACGCCGCTGCCCAGCCCGGCGATCACGACCGGCGTGATCATGGCGAAGGTGAACGGGGACCCCCAGCCTTCAGTGGCGGCGACGGCGCCGGCGACGAGCGCCGCCTCGGCCATGACGGCGACGATGAAGCGGCCGCGACGGCACCGAGCGGATCGGGCGCACCGTCCGTACGAGGTTGACGGTGATGAGGAAGGCGGCGCACACGCCCACCCAGACGCTGTCTTGGGTCAGGTCGGTGACCAGCAGCGCCATCGTGACGCCGAGGGTCCCCCATCGGACGGCGAGGATGGCGGGCCGGAACGGCGCCAGGCCGTCGGCCTGCTCGATCAGCGCCTGCCCGAGATCGATGACGCTGCTGGACCGAGCACCACGACGAAAAGCGGAGGGAAGATGAAGAGGACCGGCGGGACCATGGTCTTCACCGGCAGCATGGCGGCCTTCTCCCTCGCCCATTGGCGTCGCATCAGCCGCATCTCGCCGGCCTGGGTCTTCAGGACGCGACCGATGGGCATGCCGAGCACGTCGGCCTGCGTCAGGGCGAGCACGAAGTTCGATAGCTCCTGCACCTCGGTTCGGCGCTTGAAGTTCTGCAGGGCCTCCCGACGGGGAAGGCCGAGCTCCATTTCCTTCAGAGTACGGGAGAACTCCTCTGCGAGCGGGGAATCGAAGTGCTCGCCCACGATCCCGAGGGCCGTTTCGAAGCCGAGCGCTGCACGATGCTGCTCCCGGTCAGCCACTGGACGCCCGATCCCAGGCTGGCCGATGGTCTTCGACCTCGACAGGGCCGAGGCGCTCGACCTACGTTCGCCGCCGGCGCGCCTCGGGCCGCTCATCACTGGTGGTCGGACGTGGCTGCTGCTGCCGTTCCTCCAGTCCGCCGTACGAGGACGCCATTCCGCTGCTCGTCGCCGCGGAGCTGTGACCGGACAACCCTAGGACTGTACCACGGGGAGGCCACCGGCCTGTATGACCGCCGGCGCCGTCCCGGCGCCGCCACCCGCGAGGCGTGGCGAGGCAGGAGTGCCGCCCGAGGGCGTCGTATCTCGCCGCCCCTACGCCCCCGGGCTGTTGCCGCGCGGCGACCGCCGGAGACCGACGTCGGCGTGCCGGTGATCCGGATGCTCGGCTCGGCCACGTCGTCGCCGGCTCTCACTCGTCCCGGCCCGTCGCCTCGACCCTGGCGACGACGACGTGGTGCCACTCACTCTCGCTGCTGCGCCGCTCCGGCTCGCGGGAGGCCGGCGAGGTCGAGCTGGGGCAGACCTCGCCCCGTGCTTTCGTCTGCTGCCTGCCGGTCGCCCGGCTGTCCGGAGCTCGCCGCGGTCGAGGTGCGGTCAGCGTCGCCTGGCTGGGTCAGGCCTTCGAACGGCGTCTTCCCGGCTGTCCGGTGCCGGGGACGTCGCCTCGGTCCCGATGGCGCCATGGCCGGCCTTCTCGCGGGCCACGCCGTCGGCCCGTCGCCGCCCGGTCCCGACGGTAGCGTGCCGGCGCCGATCGCCGTCGCCGGCGTCATCCAGCCGAGATCGCTCGGCGACGGCCTCGGCGCCAGCGGCCGCGAGCATCGGGGCGGTTCGTCCCTCGACGCCACGTGGCCAGCCAGCGGCCGACGCCCTCGTCACGGATGCGCTCGACGCCGCCGCCGCGATGCAGGGGGCAGCGACGCGCCCACGCCACCGGCGTCGGCTTGGCCGTCGCCTTCGTTCGCCGTCGTCCTCGCCAGGACGGCCGACGAGGACGTCTGGTGGCTCGGCGACGATCCCCGTCGTTGCTGCTGCTGCACCAGGCGTCTGGAATCACGACCTCCTCACGGCCGCGGCGATGGTCACGGTCGCTTCGCTCCGTCGGACCGCGCCCCCGGAGTGGTGGCTCCTCGGCAGCGTCACCCCTGGCGCCGTACAGCGCCGCCGGGGCCGATGGGGTGGGCTGGCAGCTCTACGGCCTGCTGTACCTCGTCGGCTCCCTCCGCCGTCGTGGGCGCCCTCGTTCGCCGACGGTCCGGGCTGCGGTGCCATTGCCCCATTGCGCCCCGGCCCCTAACGTCGCCGCGGTGCTGCTCGTCGGGCTGACCGGGGGGATCGGGGCGGGCAAGTCGACCGTGTCGGCCTTGCTCCGCGAGCGCGGTGCCGTCGTGATCGACGCCGACGCGATCACCCGGCGTCTGCAGGAGCCCGGTGAGGCGGTGTTCGACGCCATGGTCGAGCGCTTCGGCGCCGGCATCGTCGCCGCCGACGGATCGCTCGACCGCGCCGCCGTCGCCGGCATCGTGTTCAACGACGAAGCAGGCCCGGAAGGACCTCGAGGCGATCGTCCATCCCGCGGTGGGCGCCGAGATGATTCGCCTCATGCAGGAGCACGACGGCACCGACCAGATCGTGGTGTACGACGTGCCGCTGCTCGTCGAGTCGGGCCGCAAGGGCTACGGCGCCGTCATCGTCGTCGACGTCGACCCGGAGGTCGCCGTCGCCCGCCTCGTGGCGCAGCGGAGGATGGACGAGGCCGATGCCCGGGCCCGGATCGCCAACCAGGCGTCCCGAGCCGACCGGCTCGCGGTCGCCGACGTCGTCATCGACAACAGCGGCACGCCCCAGGCGCTGGCCGCTCGCGTCGACGAGGTCTGGGCGTGGCTCCGGGAGCGAGCCGCCGAAGACCCGAGCTGACGGCATGGTCTCCACCGACGAGCAGGCCCGGGCGGCGTGGCCCTGGCTCCGCGCCGGGCTCGCCGCCGCCCTGTGCTTCCACATCCTGGGCAACGCGACCCTCGCCGGCGTGGGCGGCAGCCTGCTGGGCGGCGTGGCCGCCGCCAGCGTGCTCGCCTTCCCGAAGGCGCGGTGGCCGCTGGCCGCGCTGGCCTTCGCCGCCGTCGGCCTCTACTGGCACGAGGCCCCGATCGTCGGGAACCACCTGCTCCTCCTGGCCGCCATCGCCCTGGCCGTGGCGGTGGAGTCGGCGCTGCGGCCCGAGCCGGCGCGGGCCCTGGCTGCGGCTCGCCTCGGCGTCCTCGTCTTCTACGGGTTCGCCGCCTTCGCCAAGTTGAACGAAGGCTTCTTCGACCCCGAGACGTCCTGCGCGCCCTTCTACCTCAACGAGAGCGCCGACTCGCTCGGGCTCCCGAACCTCGCGACCACCACCGGGGCGCGGTGGGCGGCGATCCTCCTCACCGTCGCCATCGAAGCCTCGATCCCGATCCTGTTGCTGGTGCGTCGGACGCGGACCTTCGGCGTGATGCTGGCGCTCGGCTTCCACGCCGTCGTCGCCCTCGACCGGACCCACCAGTTCTTCGACTTCTCCGCCGTGCTCTCGGCCGTGTTCGTCACGTTCCTCCCGGCCGCGATCCTCGTCGACGCACAGCAGCGGCTCGGGCGGGCCGTGCCGGCGCGTGTCGTGCGGGTCGGTGCTCCTGCCGCCGCCCTCCTCGCCGGCCTGATCGGCGCGGTCGCCGCCGACCGCGCCGACCATCGACTCGCTCTCGATGCGGGCTGGCTGGCGTGGCAGCTGCTCGCCGTCGTCGTCGGCGTCGCGATCGTGGGCTCCCTGCGCGCCCACCGGGGGATCGGTTCCGCCGACGTGGCCCTGCGGCCGGGCCCGTCCCTGCTCGTGATCGCGCTCGTCGCCGTCAACGGCGCGCTCCCGTACATGGAGATCAAGACGGCGACCGGCTGGAACATGTACGCCAACCTTCGGATCGTCGACGGCGACTCGAACCACCTCGTCGTCCGGGCCTCGTTCCCGATCACCGACCCCCAGGACGACCTCGTCACGATCGTCTCGACCGACGAGCCCTTCCTCCAGCCGTACGTCGATGCCCATCTCCTGCTCCCGGTGCGGACGCTGCGGGCGTTCCTGCAGCAGCACCCAGAGGGGGTCGACGCCGTGCTCGAGATCGAGGGTGAACGCCTCGTGCTCGAACGCGGCGATCCCATCCCGGAGCGGCTCGGGCCGCCGGTGCCGGAGTGGCTCAGGCGCCTCTTCGTGTTGCGGGCCGTTTCGACGGCCGACGACGTCCCGTGCCAGGACTCGTACCTCCCGGCGACGTGACTTGTCCGCCAAAGAACGGGTGGTGACGACGATGATCGTGCGCTGGAGCACGTGTGGGCTCGGCACGGCGCCCCTCGGGTCGCGGCCCGACGGTCCGTTGTGGTGGGGCGAGCAGGACCGCGCCACCGCCGTCCGCACCGTCCGCGCCGCCCTCGATCACGGAGTCACCTGGGTCGACACCGCGCCGTTCTACGGGTGGGGGCGCGCCGAGGAGATCGTCGGCGAGGCGCTCGCCGGCCGCAGGGACGAGGTCGTGCTCCTCACCAAGTGCGGGACCATCCGCCGGCCCGACGGCACCTGGACCGAGGACGGCTCACCGGCGGCCGTCCGGGCCGATGTCGAGGCCAGCCTCCGACGACTCCGCACCGACCACGTCGACGTCGTGCAGCTCCACGACCCCGATCCGGACGTGCCGGTCGAGGAGACGGTCGGCGCCCTCGCCGAGCTCGTCGCCGACGGGCTGGTCGGTGCCATCGGCCTCTCGAACCACCCGGTCGAGCTCCTGACCCGCGGCGCGTCGGTGGCGCCGATCGCCGTCGTGCAACACCAGTGGAACCTGCTCGAGCACACGGCGGAGGCCGACGCCGCGGCGACGTGGAGCGTGGCGAACGGCGCCCGGTTCCTGGCGTGGTCACCGCTGGCCTCCGGCTTCCTCGACCGACGGCTTCGCCCTCGACGCCCTCCACCCCGACGACCTCCGGCGGCGCCTGCGCTGGGCGCGCCCGCCCGACTCCTCCCGCGTCGATCGGCTCCGTCGCGTCGCCGCCGAGCTGGATCAGCCGCTCGAGCGGCTCGCCCTCGGCTGGGCAGCGCGGCGTGCCCACCCCATCGTTGGCGCCCGGACGCCCGCCGAGACGGCGCTCCTCGCCGGCGTCGAGCCCCTCGACGACGACACCGCCGCGATGCTGGCCTGATCAGTCGAAGGTCGGGGGCTCGAGGCCCTGGCTCCGGAACCACTCCTCGACGACCTGGCTGTACTCCTCGGGCGACACGTACTGCGCCGACTGCTCCTCGGCCGCTCGGGCGAACATGGCGTCGTACTGCTCCTGGCGCGGCGGCGAGTCGAGCCAGGTCCGCAGCCAGACCTCCAGCGACGAGGCCTTCGGGCTGAACGCCTCGTCCCAGCCCTCCTCCTCGTCGAAGTCGACTTCGTCGAAGTCCATCTCGACGATCGGGCCCGCCTGGTCGTCGGCCGCGATGCAGTCGTACACGGCGACGTCGAGCCGGCAGAACGGGAGCAGCCGCTCGGGCCAAGTGCCGACGTCCTCGTCGATCGTGCCGAACGAGCGGTACAGGTCGATGACCGTCTCGCCGCGCTCGTCGGTCCAGCCGCCCGGCAGCCCGATGATGCCGTCGCCCGGTCCGAAGCCGCCGTTGGCGACCTCGGTGTACAGGCGGCGCAGCAGTGGCGGCAGGGCGAACCCGAGGCTGGCTTCGGCGGCGTCGACGGTCGCGTCGTCGCACGGCGGGGGCAGCTGCCGCGGACGCGGGGGAGGCCCGGAGAGACCGCCGCAGCGCGATGCGGTGGATCTCCAACCCGGGGATGTCCGGCGGGCGGGGAGCGGCACCGAAGTCCAACTCGGCGCGTGCGCGCGCCGCGTCGAGCAGCTCAGCGAGCGGATCCTCCATGCTCATGGAGGCAGTTTCGCGGGCTCAGCTCGGCCAGCGCGCGAAGGCCCGCACGGGGAAGGTCCCGAGCCCGCGCACCTTCGCGGGCACCGCGAAGACCTCGAAGCCCGGCGTGTCGAGTTGGTCGAGGGCGGTGAGGTGCTCGAGCACGTAGATCCCGGCGCCGAGCAGCCCGGTGTGCGCGGGGCGCTCGCCGTCGGCGGTGCCATCGATGTTCACCGAGTCGATCCCGACGAGCGACGGGCCGAGGGCGACGAGCCGGTCGACGGCGGCGGCGGTCAGGTGCGGGTGCCCACCGGCGCCGTACTCGGGCGTGCGCCAGTGACGTGACCATCCGGTGCGGAACAGGACGGCGGCACCGCCGAGGTCGAGGCCGTCGAACGCCTCGGGGCCGATGGCGGGCCCGGTGGCGTCGACGACGATGCCCGGCAGACCGGCGACCGCCTCCAGCGGCAGCGCGGCGAGATCGGAGCCGTCCGGGAAGCGGTGGAACGGGGTGTCGAGGTAGGTGCCGGTGTTGGCGACCATGTCGATCCGACCGATCTGGAACTCCGTACCGCTGGCGTACCGGTCACGCGATGCCTCTCGGCTCAGGTGGTCGGTGATGGCCGGACCGGGCAGCCCCGGGTAGGTCGTCATGCCCGCCTCGATGGTGTGGCTCAGGTCGACGATGCGATGTGGCACTCCACGAGTCTCGCCGGACCCGCTGCCCACGCCAGCCGCACGACTGCCGTGCCGCGCTCGGAAGCGGTCGGCGAGTGGGTCAGAACGCTTCGGTGCCGACCGTCCACATGGCCTTGTCGATCAGGTGAGCAGCAGGATCAGGATGATGATGAGGATGAGTGCGCCGATCCCGATGTACATGTGGACTCCAAAGTGAGGCGATGAACGCCAATCTGGTTGCCCAGTCGGTGGCGGGCTTAGACGGATCGCGCCGCCGACGGCGTCACTACCGGCCGATATGCGGGGCTTCGGGCGCCTGTGGTTCGCCTCGCCGCTCGCCGGCGCGTGGAGGCATCTCCTCCTTGCGGCGACCGCGGTCCACGAGCCGTCGGCCTACCGTGGCCAGATGAGCATGCCCGACATCCCGAAGGCCCAGATGGACATGGCGCTCGAGGAGGCATGGCACTCGGCGGAGCAGACCCGCCGTCTGCTCGACGAGAACAACGTCACGACCGCGGTTGCGTGGGCGGGGTCGGCGCAGGCGTGGGCCGCCATCGCCCTGGCCGTCTCCACCCGTCTCCGCTAGCCGCCTCGCGGCGCTCCAACCCTGACAGGAGCCGTCGGCGAACACCGGTACGATCGACGCCCACATGCCGCCCTTCCAGGTCGTCTCCGACTTCCAGCCCGCCGGCGACCAGCCGCGCGCCGTCGCCGAGCTCGTCGACGGCATCCAGGGCGGCGAGCGCTACCAGACGCTCCTCGGGATCACCGGCTCGGGCAAGAGCGCCACCATCGCCTGGACGATCGAGCAGGTCCAGCGGCCGACTCTGGTGATCGCGCCCAACAAGTCCCTCGCCGCCCAGCTCGCCAGCGAGTTCCGGGAGTTCTTCCCGCAGAACCGGGTCGAGTACTTCGTCAGCTACTACGACTACTACCAGCCCGAGGCCTACCTCCCCTCGACCGACACCTACATCGAGAAGGACAGCTCGATCAACGACGAGATCGAGCGCCTCCGCCACTCCACCACGGCGTCGCTGCTGACCCAGCGCGACGTGATCGTGGTGGCGTCGGTCTCCTGCATCTACGGCCTGGGCTCGCCCGAGGAGTACCGCGACCAGATGGCCCAGGTCCGGGTGGGCGACTCGATCGACCAGCGCGGGTTCCTCCGCAAGCTCGTCGACATGCGCTACGAGCGCAACGACGCCAACCTGACCCGGGGCCGGTTCCGGGTGCGGGGCGACACGATCGAGGTGCATCCCGCCTACCAGGAGACCGTCGTCCGCATCGAGCTGTTCGGCGACGAGGTCGAGCAGATGGCCGAGGTCGATCCGCTCACCGGCGAGCGGATCCGGTTCCTCGAGGAGCTCATCGTCCTGCCCGCCACCCACTACGTGACCGGCGACGAGCGCATGCAGAAGGCCATCGTCCGCATCGAGGACGAGCTGCAGGAGCGGCTGGCGTACTTCGAGAAGGAGGGCAAGCTGCTCGAGGCGCAGCGCCTCCGGATGCGCACCCAGTACGACCTCGAGATGATGGCCGAGGTCGGGTTCTGCAGCGGGATCGAGAACTACTCGGCGCCGATCGACGGCCGCGGCCCGGGCGAGGCGCCCCACACGCTGCTCGACTACTTCCCGAAGGACTTCCTCGTCGTGCTCGACGAGAGCCACGTGAGCGTGCCGCAGCTGCACGGCCAGTACGAGGGCGACCGCAGCCGCAAGGAGATGCTCATCGAGCACGGCTTCCGCCTGCCGTCGGCGGCCGACAACCGGCCCCTGCGCTTCGAGGAGTTCGGCGAGCGGGTGGGCCAGGTCGTGTTCCTCTCGGCGACGCCGAGCCCCTACGAGCTCCAGGTGTCGAGCCGGGTCGTCGAGCAGATCGTCCGCCCCACCGGCCTCGTCGACCCCGAGGTCATCGTGAAGCCGACGAAGGGCCAGATCGACGACCTCCTGGCGGCCATCGAGGATCGCGTCACCCGGGGCGACCGCGTCCTCGTCACGACGCTCACGAAGAAGATGGCCGAGGACCTCACCGACTACCTGCTCGAGCAGGGCGTGCGGGTGCGGTACCTCCACTCCGAGGTCGACACGATCATGCGCATCGAGATCCTGCGCGACCTCCGCCTCGGTGAGTTCGACGTCCTGGTCGGGATCAACCTGCTCCGGGAGGGCCTCGACCTTCCCGAGGTGTCGCTCGTCGCCATCCTCGACGCCGACAAGGAGGGCTTCCTCCGCTCGCAGACCTCGCTGATCCAGACGATCGGCCGGGCGGCGCGCAACGTCGACGGCCAGGTCGTGATGTACGCCGACAAGGTCACCGACTCGATGCAGCACGCCATCTCGGAGACGAACCGGCGCCGGGGCGTCCAGCAGGCCTACAACGCCGAGCACGGCATCGACCCGCAGACGATCCGCAAGGCCGTCACCGACATCCTCGCCATGATCCGGGGCGCCGAGGCCGGCGCGCCCGTGCCCGATCGCGACCGGCGCAAGCGCCGCCCGGGTGAGGCCGAGCGGCGGGCCAAGGAGATCGAGACGATGGGCGCCGGCGAGCTCGAGCGGCTCATCCGCACCCTCGAGGAGGAGATGCACGACGCCGCGGCCGACCTCAAGTTCGAGTACGCCGCCCGCCTGCGCGACGAGGTCAACGACCTCAAGCGGGAGCTCCGCCAACTGGTCTAGAGCCCGGTCGTGCAGGGGTTTTCGACGTGATCACGTCGAAAACCCCCGCCGTTCTGACCGCGGCGGTCACCGATACGGCGGCGCGGCGCTCGTAAGGTCGGTCGATGCTTCGGTGGGCCCGGGTCGTCGTCGCCGTGCTCGCCGTCCAGTTCGTGGCGGTCGGCGGCGTCCTCGCGTGGACCGATGCCCCGACCATCGACGAGGCGATCGACGTGGCGGCGGGCACGACCTCGCTGGCGCGGCGCGACCTGCGCCTCATGCCCGAGCACGGGCCGCTGCCGAAGCTGTTGATGGGCGTGCCGACGCTGCTCGTGCAACCCGTGATCCCCGACGGGCCCGGCTACCGCACCGCCGAGCATCTCGTCCACACCGCCGAGTTCGTGGCCGCCAACGACGAGGCCGGGAAGCTGCGAGTCGGTGATGTTCGCCGCCCGGACCGTCGCCCTCCTCGAGGGGCTCGCCGTCGCCGCGTCTGCTCTTCGTCGTCGGGCGTCGCTGGTTCGGCGAGCTGGCCGGCCTCGTCGCGGCAGCCGCCTGGCTGTCGACGCCGATCGTCGTCGGCTTCGCCCACCTCGCCATGATCGACATCCCGTCGGCCCTGGCGACGCTGGCGGTGGTGTGGGCGCTCGACGGGTTCGTGCGCGCCCCCGGCGACCGGTCGGCCGCCATCGTCGGGGCCGTCCTCGGCGGAGCGCTGCTCTGCCGGCACTCGTTGATCGTCCTCGTCGCCGCCGCCCTCGTGGTGGCGGTGATCCTTGCGACGGAGTGGCGAACGAAGCTGCGTTGGGCCGCCCTCGTCGGCCTCGGCGCCTGGGTCATCGTCTGGGCCTTCTACCTCCTCGTCGACCCGACGGCGCCGTCGGGCGAGGCGGGCGACCGGTTGGCGGCGCTGGCGGCGCCGGCCGATCGGCCGGGGCCTTCTACCGCGCCGATCCTGCTCGTCCCCTGGCCGCGACCATGGGAGGCGGGGCTCGGCTACCTGTCGGTCACCGACGAGGGACGGCCCGCGTACCTCCTCGGCCAGATGTGGGAGGGGTCGCGTTGGTGGTTCTTCCCGGTGAGCACGGTCGTGCGGACGACGCTGCCCGGTCGTGCTGCTGTGCATCGCCGCCCTGTTCGTCCTGCGACGCTCGCCGGAGGACGAGAACCGCCGTCGGGTCCTCCTCGCCGGGGTCGTGCCGCTCGTCTTCGTCGGCGCCGGACTCCTGGTGCAGCCGCTGAACCTCGGGGTGCGCTACGCGCTCCGGCGATCGCGCTGCTGCTCGTGCTCGGGGCCGGCGTCGTGACGGGGTGGCTCGGCCGCCGGATGGTGCCCGTGCTCCTCGCCCTGCTCGCCGCGCAGCTGGCGACGTTCTGGGTGCAGCCCGGCTCGATCGCGGCGACGACGTGGGGCCCGGTCGGCCCGCCCGGCTGGCAGATCGCCGCCGACGTCGACATCGGTCAGGACGCGCTGCGGTTCGACGATGTCGCCGCCCCGCTCGAACCGCCACCCGCCGCCGCCCTGCTGCGGCCCCTGGGCCTGCCTCCGGAGCACGCCACGAACCTCCTGGGACGACGACCCGTCGACCCTTCGCGGCTGGGTGGCCACGAGCGCCGGTGCCCTCACCGCGCACCTTCGCCGACGAGCTGGCCTGGCTCCGCGCCTACTGCCCGGTCCGCGTCGTCGGCGACACGGTCTTGCTGTACCGGTTCGACGAGCCCCCGTCCGATGAGCCCGGTCCTGACACGCCGGTCGAGGCGTGCACCGACCGCGAGTTCAGCGAACGCCGGGACTGACGGCCGGCCGCTCGAGCAGCGCGATCAACGAGATCGCCAGCAGCTGCATCGTCGTGCGGGTTCCGTTGAAGTCGAGCCCGATGACGTTGAGGTCGAGCACGGCCAGGAACGCCAGGCTGATGACGATGGCCCACGTCCATGGCCCGGAGCGGCGCCACCACAGCGCCAACCGCCGGCGCCGACCGCGGCCACGAAGGCGGCGCCGCCCAGAGATCGGTCCCGCCGACCCAACGATCGACGCGTCGATCCATCCCTCGAAGGGGACGACGAACTCCATCACCTGCTCGCCGGCGACGTCGACGGTGAGGCGCAGGTAGAGCGGCCCACGCCGCCGCGACGGCGGCGGCGGAGCCGGTCATCAGCACCGACGGACGGTCACGGCGGGCGAGGGTGACGCCGAGGAGGAGGAGGAACGTCGGCTCGCGGGTGAGGACGGCGGCGATGGCCAGTCCGCACGCCAACGCGGTTCGGCGCGCGGCGGAGCGCGAGCACGGCGGCGAGGCCGAGGGCCAACGCCAGGATGTCGGCGGTGGAGATGCGGAGCGACGGCGAACACGCCGGGCATCGCCGCGAACAGCAGGGCCGACCACGCCGGTCCGCCGGCGCTCGTGACGAGCCCTCCGAAGGCGACGCCGCCGAGGACCGTCGCGGCGACGCCCACCGCGAACAGGGCGAAGATGAGTCCGGTCCCGCCACCCGTCGGGATGCAGCAGCCACGCCAGCCAGGGGTAGATCGGCCGCTGCAGCCGGTACTGGGGCCGGTCGAGGTACGGCGCCGCGGCGATCGGGTGGGAACGGGTCCCGGGCGATCGCGTAGAACTGCTGGCCGTCGTGGCCGATCCCGGGCGGGAGCACGAGGTCGGGGAAGTCGGCCTCGCACGACCACGACCGAGGGCCCGTCGGCCCCCGGGTTGATCAGCGACACGGGGTTTCCGTTGCCGCTGTGCTCGTTCTCGATCAGGACGGCGGCGGCGAGCGAGCACGGCACCGACGAGGCGAACCGGACGATGGCGCGCCAGGGATCGGCGCGTCAGTGGCGCTCACCGGAGGCCAGCCTCGCATCCACGGGGTGCCAGGCCTGGGGATGTCACCTCCCTAACCTGCCGTCGGTGGAGGTTGTGACGACCGGGTCGCCGGTCGGCTGGCGGGAGCGGGTCGAGCGCCAGCCGGCCCTCGTCGTGGTCGCGGTGGTGGCCGTGCTGGCGGTGCCGCACCTGCTCGCAGGGCCCGAGATCATGGCGGACGACTGGATGTGGATCCGCAACGGCGAGTTCCTCGGCTGGTGGGACGCCGGCGGCTCCCGCCAGGCGGGCCGGCCCGGCGCCTTCGTCCTGTACGCGCTGACCTTCGGGCTGATCGGCCCCACCCGCTCGTGCTCTCGCTGCTGCAGGTCGCGCTCTGGGCGGCGCAGCCGTCAGCGTCCTGCGGTGCCTTCGAGCGTTCATCGACCCCGACGTCGCCCTCGCCGTGACGCATCGTGTGGCTCGTCATCCCGTCGCACACCACGCTCGAGCTGTGGGCGTCGACGTCACAGGCCTGGGTCGCGCTCATCCTGCTGGCCGAGGGCCTACGCCTCGTGCGGGTCGACTCCGCGAACGTCGCTGGCTCGGCTACGTGCTGCTCGCCGCCTGCGGCACGTTCTACGAGGTCGTCATGCCCGGTCGTGCCCGTCGGCCTGGCCATCGACGATCGGCTGCAGAACCGGACGGTTCCGCTGGCAGCCGCTCGCCCTGGGCGGAGCGCTCGTTCGCGCCGGCGCTGGCGTGGTCGCTGTTGCCGAGCACGATCGTACCCCGACGACGTCGGCGGCACCGAGGGCGAGATCGTCGCCGCACCTCGGCTGCCTCGCTCGCCTTCGGCGTTCCGGTGCAGAGCCCGCTGGCGTACGCGATCGTCGCCGGCGCGGTCGTCATCGGCTATGCCTGCCTGCGGGTGGCCGCCGCGACGGGCTGACCCCGACCTCGGCGATGATCGTCGCCGGATTGGCGATCGTGTCGCCGGCACGGCCTTCGCGCTGCGCTCGTACCTGCTGCCCGAGGGGATCGGCAACCGGGTCACCGTCGCCAGTGGCGTCGGCGCGGCCCTGGTCTGGGTGGGCGTCTACCGGTGGGCGCGACGGTCCCTGGATCCCGGCCTCGTCCCCGTCGCCTCGGCCGCGGTGATCCTGGCCGTGCTGGCCTGCCGTCACGGGTCATGTACGTGTCCGATTGGATCGACACCGCCGACAAGGGTGCGACCGCAGCCCAGGACATCGCCGAGGAGGTGATCGCCGAACCGGACCATCGCCTCGTCCTCCCCGAGGCTCCCGCGGTCGGGGAGTGGACCTATGCCCTGCTCGACGGCTGGCAGACGACGGCGTCGGCCCAGGTGGTCACCGGCGAGGCCGACGTCGTCGTGAACGTGGAGCTGCCGGAACGATGCCTGGTCACGGGCCCGCCGACCCGACGATCCGCTCGCCCAGTACGGGAAGGGCGAGGCCGGGCTCCTGGAGAATTGCTCACGGAGTGTGGCCGGAGGGTGACCGTCGGCATGTTCTCGCCCGGTCATTAAGTCCGCTGGTCCGGGCGCCGATGGTACGAGGTGCAAATCGTCGTGGATGAGCGGAATGCCGACGCGACGAGGCAGCCGCCGGGGACTGGTTGCCGGACGGTGCGTCGCCTACGGGCCGCTGGGCACTCCTGGGGTCTGGCCGCCCTTGCCGGGTGCCTCCTGCTGTTCGCCATCAGCGGTGTGCCGTTCAACCCCGAGACGATCGTCCTCTTCCTGACCTTCATCGTCCTGGTCGACGCCCTGGGCCGACAGGGCGTGCCCGGCGTCACGAGGGTCGTCGTCGACTGGGGTCCGGTGCTCGCCATCCTCGTCTTCTACGACCTGACCCGAGGCATCGCCGACTCGATGGGCATGCCGCTGCAGATGCAGTCGCTCGTCGACGCCGACAAGTTGCTGTTCTTCGGTCAGGTCCCCACCGTCTGGCTCCAGGAGCACATCCTGAGCACGAAACCCAGTGGTGGGAGGCGGTCACCGCGATCGTCTACGTCAGCCACTTCTTCGCCTGCTTCGGCCTGGCCGGCTGGCTCTACGTCAGCAACCGCGTGCAGTGGCGACGCTTCATCAACCGGTTCCTCACGCTGAACATCGCGGGGATGGTCACCTACATCCTCGTCCCGGCGGCGCCGCCGTGGTACGCGGGGCCGAGGGCGCCCTCGACCCGTCGCACGCACGACGCTCGCGGGTTCGAGCTCATCGGCCTGAAGCAAGCCGGCAGCTTCCTCTCCTACGGCCAGGGCAGGTGAACCACGTCGCCGCGATGCCGTCGCTGCACGGCGGCTACAGCTTCCTCTTCGCGTTGTTCCTGTGGCCGTTGCCGGCGCGCCCGCCTGGTTGCTGGTCCTGTATCCCGTCGCCATGGGCTTCACGCTCGTGTACTCCGGCGAGCACTACGTGATCGACATCCTGTGGGCTGGCTCTACGCGTTCTTGGTGCACCTCGGATGGACAAGTGGGAAGCCAGGAAGGCAAGGCGAGCGAGGTGTCGAGCGAGCCGACGCCGGAGTCGCTCGCGGTCCAGCCGCGAGGACGACCTCGACCCCGATGGACGAGACCGACCCGGCTGCCCACGCATCGACGCTCAATGGGCTCGCCCGTCGTTGGTGGCAGAGCGGCTGGGCTCGGGCCCCCTGGCGCTCGCTGCTGGTCGTCCTGATCGCGCTCGTCCCCGTTCATCGACATCGATCGGGCCTTCACAGCCCGACGAGGGCGTGTACGCGCTCCAGGTCGAGGCCCTCGACGCAGGGCAGCTGGACGCTCGTCCCGCCGTCTGCCGCGGTCGACCCCGATCTCGAGTTCCCGCCGTGGCGGCGGGATCGTCGTCGACGACGGGATGGTGCTCTAGCGCGGCACCCGGCCTACCCGTTGCTCTCTGCAGGCGCTCGACACGATCAGGGGCGGTATCGAGCGGGGCGCTCGCTCGTCACCGGGTTCGGTGGCGTCTCGCCACGGCGGCGGCGGCGTGGTTCCTCAGCCGGGAGCTACGGCCGGGCTCCGAGCGACTCGCGTTCTGGCTTGACGGCGCTCGTCCCGCTCCTCCTCGCACGCATACATCCTCTGGGCCCACGCGCCCTCGGTCGCCGCGACGACGTGGGCGGCCGCGTTCCTCGATCCGTGCAATCCGCACTCGCTCGGTGTTGGCTGGTGCGCGCCGGGTCGCGCTGGCCGTCGGCGTGCTGCTGCGGTCCGAGTCGCTCCTGCTCGCTGGCGGGCTCGTCGCGTGCCGTCGGCGTGGCGCCCTCGTCGCGGCGCTGCGCGACGTCGCTCGTCGGCGCCATCGGATGCCGCCGGCTCGCCGTCGCCGTCGTCATGCTCGTCGCCGTGCCGTGCTCGAGCGGCATCGCATCGCGCCAGATCCGATGTCGTCGGCCGCGCAGCGAGTCGGCGGCCCGCGGCGCGGCCGGCGCCGGCGTTCCTTCGACGCGGCCGGATGGACGGCTTCGAGCAGACGCTGCTCGGAGGCGCCAGCTTAGCAGCGACAGTCGGGGGCGCGCGCCAGCTCGGGCGCTCGTGCTCGTTCGCCGGTGGCGTCGTGCTGGCACGCCGTGGGCGGTCGACTCGTCGTCGTCGCGCTCGCTCGCGCTCGGCCTCGGCCTCCTCGTGGTCCGCGTCGTTGCGAGCTCCCGGCGATCCGATCCCCGGGCTTGCTCGTCGCCTGGCCGTTATCGTCACTGTGTCCGGGGGCGCGTCGGGCTCGCTGAAGCGGTCCGATCGCCGCCGCGGGCGTCGTGCTGGATCGTGGCGGCGACCGGCCGTCGACGTTCTGCGATCACCGCGACGCCAGTACGCCGACCGGGCGTGAACTGGGGCGGTCGGTTCTTCATGCCCGTCGTGCCGTTCCTGGGCGTGTTCGCGGCCGCGCGTGGTGCGCCGACGTGGCCGGATCGACCGCCGGACCTGGAACGGCGGCTGCTCGGACGGTGGCCGCCGTGCTCGCGCGCGTCAGCGACTTGCTCTCGGTTCGCGGGCAGCGGGCGGCCTACGAGGAGATCTCCGACGCGATGCGCGAGCCAGCAGGCGCCGTTGGCGATGACTCCGATCCGGTTCGATTCCGCACGCGCTGTGGAGCGACGACCAGGCGTGGATGCTGGCTCGCGTCTCGACGACTTCGACGAAGCGCTCGACTTGCGCCGAGGCGGGCATCGCACGAGCGTCGTGGTCGCTGTGGCCCGAGGCTGCCGTTCGAGGTGGACGCGGTGTGGGCGATCGAGCCGCGGTGGTCGTCCTCGCCACGTAGAACCTCAACTCGCGTCTACCGCCTCACGCCCCGCTGAAACGAACGCACGTTCCCTCCGCGAGCGAGTCACACCGGTGTAGTCTGCGAACCTTCTATGCCCCCTGCTCCCTCGTCCGACCGCCTGATCGTCCGCGGTGCCCGCGAGCACAACCTCCGGGGCGTCGACCTCGACCTCCCCGCGACCAGCTGATCGTCTTCACCGGCCTGTCCGGCTCGGGCAAGTCGTCGCTCGCCTTCGACACGATCTTCGCCGAGGGCCAGCGCCGCTACACCGAGTCGCTGTCGTCCTACGCCCGCCAGTTCCTCGGGCCGGGTCGACCCGCCCGACGTCGACTTCATCGAGGGCCTCTCGCCGGCGATCTCGATCGACCAGAAGTCGGCCGGCGGCAACCCCCGCTCGACCGTCGGCACGATCACCGAGATCGTCGACTACCTCCGGGTGCTGTGGGCCCGCATCGGCGTCGCCCACTGCCCGGAGTGCGGCGCCGAGGTCATCCGCCAGACGCCGCAGCAGATCGTCGACCGGGTCCTCGAGCTGCCCGACGGCACCCGCTTCCAGGTGCTGGCGCCGGTGGTGCGGGGCCGCAAGGGCACCTACGAGCACGCTGCTCGCCGACCTCGCCGCCCAGGGCTTCGCCCGGGCCCGGGTCGACGGCGAGCTCGTCGAGATCGGCGCCGGCGAGCAAGGTCGAGCTGGCCCGCTACGAGCAGCACACCATCGAGGTCGTCGTCGACCGCCTCGTCCGGCGCGACGGCATCGAGCGCCGGCTCACCGACTCCCTCGAGACGGCGCTGCGCTCGCCGAGGGCGTGGCCGAGGTCGAGATCGTCGCCCGCGACGGCGAGAAGCTCGACGACGCCGAGACCCTCACCTTCTCCCAGCACCTCGCCTGCCCGAACGGCCACGGCAGCTTCGAGGAGCTGGCCCCGCGCAACTTCTCGTTCAACACGCCCTACGGCGCCTGCGAGCGGTGCGACGGCCTCGGCACCCGCTACGAGGTCGTCGCCCGAGCTGGTCGTGCCCGACCCCGACGTCGTCGATCGACGACGGCGCCATCGCCCCGTGGGCCAGCGGCCACGCCTCCTACTTCCAGCGGCTGGTCGCAGGGCGTGTGCGAGGAGCAGGGCATCCCCACCGACGAGCCGTGGTCGAGCGCTGCCGGCGAAGCAGCAGAAGCTGCTGCTGCACGGCACCGGCAGCAAGAAGGACCGGGTCCTCGTCAAGTACAAGAACCGCTACGGGCGCACCCGCACCTACCACGCCAACTACGAGGGCGTGATCCCCTACCTGCAGCGCCGGCACTCCGAGGCCGAGAGCGACACCATGCGCGAGCAGATCGAGGGCTGGATGCGGGAGGTGCCGTGCCCGGCGCTGCGGCGGCGCCCGGCTCAAGCCGCTCTCGCTCGCCGTCACGATCAACGGCCGCAACATCGCCGAGGTCTGCGCCATGTCGATCGGCGAGTCGGCGGAGTTCTTCGCCGGCCTCGAGCTGTCCGAGCGCGACCGCATGATCGCCGAGCGGGTGCTGAAGGAGGTGCACGACCGCATCGGGTTCCTGCTCGCCGTCGGGCTCGACTACCTCAGCCTCTCCCGCACCGCCGCCACCCTCGCCGGCGGCGAGGCCCAGCGCATCCGGCTGGCGTCGCAGATCGGCTCGGGCCTCGTCGGCGTGCTCTACGTGCTCGACGAGCCGTCGATCGGCCTGCACCAGCGCGACAACCACCGGCTCATCGAGACGATGATCCGCATGCGCGACCTCGGCAACACGGTGATCGTCGTCGAGCACGACGAGGACACGATCAAGGTCGCCGACCACGTCGTCGACATCGGCCCCGGCGCCGGCGAGCACGGCGGCGAGGTCGTCTACTCCGGCACCTATCAAGGGGCTGCTGAAGGCGAAGGGTTCGGTCACCGGCGCCTACCTGTCGCGGCGCAAGACGATCCCGGTGCCCGGCGCACCGCCGGCCGGTCACCGACAAGAAGCTCGTCGTGCGGGGCGCCCGCGAGCACAACCTCCAGGACATCGACGTCGAGTTCCCCCTCGGGCTGTTCGTCGCGTCACCGGCGTGTCGGGCTCGGGCAAGTCGACGCTCGTCAACGACATCCTCCACCGGTCGCTGATGCAGAAGATCTACAAGTCGAAGACGCCGCCGGGCCTCCACAAGAAGGTCGAGGGCATCGAGCTCCTCGACAAGGTCATCGACATCGACCAGTCGCCGATCGGGCGCACGCCGCGCTCGCAACCCGGCCACCTACACCGGCGTGTTCGACCACGTCCGCAAGCTGTTCGCCCAGACCGCAGGAGGCCAAGGTCCGCGGCTACCTGCCCGGGCCGGTTCAGCTTCAACGTGTCCGGCGGCCGGTGCGAGGCCTGCGCCGGCGACGGCACGATCAAGATCGAGATGCACTTCCTGCCCGACGTCTACGTGCCGTGCGAGGTGTGCAAGGGCGCCCGCTACAACCGCGACACCCTCGACATCACGTTCAAGGGCAAGAACATCTCCGACGTGCTCGAGATGAGCTGCGAGGAGGCGCTGACCTTCTTCGCCAACCAGCCGGTCATCGCCCGGCACATGCAGACGATCGTCGACGTCGGCCTCGGCTACGTCCGCCTCGGCCAGCCCGCCCCCACGCTCTCGGGCGGCGAGGCCCAGCGGGTGAAGCTGGCCTCCGAGCTGGCCAAGCGCTCCGACCGGCCACACCATCTACATCCTCGACGAGCCCACCACCGGCCTGCACTTCGAGGACATCCGCAAGCTGCTCACCGTGCTGTCCCGCCTGGTCGACGCCGGCAACACCGTGCTGGTCATCGAGCACAACCTCGACGTCGTCAAGACCGCCGACTGGATCATCGACCTCGGCCCCGAGGGCGGCTTCCGGGGCGGCACGGTCGTCGTCGAGGGCACCCCGGAGGACATCGCCGCCCACCCCACCAGCTACACCGGCCAGTTCCTGGCCCCGCTGCTCGACGCTGAGGGGTCCTTGAGTCCGGCGCTGCCGCGGCCGACACTTACCGGGATGCCGAGGTGTGCGGCGATGAGGCGGCTGGCCCGACCGCTGCTCTACGTCGGCATCGTCGTGATCGTCTTCGGCCTGGCCGCAGTCCACGCCGCGCTCGTGGAGGGCTACGACTTCACGGGCACGTCGCGCTTCGGCTGGTCGATCGCCTACTGCCGTGCTGCTGATCGTCGCCGCCTACGGCGCGGGCCTGCCCGACCTGCCGCGGACGCTGCGCCAGGCGGCGACGTCGGCGGTTCGTCGCGCCGGCTGGCCGCGGCGCTCGGGATCTCGCTCGTCCAGCTGGTCGTCGGCGACGCCCTCCTGCCCCGGTTCGTCGTGTTCGGCTCGGCCCTCCTCGTGCGTGCCGTGGAGCCTGCTTCTGCGTCGCGCTCGGCGCGGACGGACGGCTCCGGGCGCGGCAGCGCGACCGGGTCGTGCTCGTCGCCGACCCGTCGAGGCGGTCGCCCTCCGTGACGAGCTCGCCGGCGCAGCCGGAGCGGCCCGGCCGTGCTCGCTCAACCACCTCACCGTCGCCGAAGCGCAGCCGCCGGCGACGGCTCGCGGCCGCTCGTCGACGCTGGTGCACGACATCCGCGCGAACGTCGTCGTGCTCGACCGCGATGGCGCTCGAGCGATCCGCGCCGTCGTCGCGCCAGGCGGCGGCGCTGCACGAGCAGCGGCATCCGGGTCCGCACGCTTGTCGCTGTTCTACGACGAGTGGCTCGGCAAGCTGCCGTCTCCGAGCTCGAGCGGGTCTCGCTGCTGTTCGACATCCGCGAGGTGCACGGCGCCCGCTACGTCCGGGTGAAGCGCCTGGTCGACGTCGCCGTCGGCGCTCGCTGGCCTCGTGTCCGCTCGCCCTCGTGCTGCCCGCTCGTCGCGTCGGCAACCTGGTCGGCAACCGTGGGCCGCTGCTCTACCGCCAGGAGCGGGTCGGCAAGAACGGCGCGCCGCTTCACGATCCTCAAGTTCCGCACGATGCGCGACGGCGTCCGGCGAGTCGGCGACGTGGACCGACCGCGACGACCCGCGGATCACCCCGTTCGGCCGGCTCCTCCGGCGTCACCCACCTCGACGAGCTGCCGCAGGTCGTCAACATCCTGCGCGGCGACCTGTCGATCGTCGGCCCGCGGCCCGAGCAGCCGCGCTACGTCGCCGAGCTCGTCGAGAAGCTGCCGTTCTACGACCTGCGCCACCTCGTGCGCCCCGGCCTGACCGGCTGGGCGCAGGTGAAGTACGGCTACGCCGGCGACGAGACGCGACGCGCTGGAGAAGCTCCAGTACGAGTTCTGGTACCTGCGCCACCAGTCGCTGTCGCTCGATCTCCGGATCGTCGGCCGCACCGTCCGCAGCGTCGTTCGAGCGAGGTGGCCGGTGACCTGGCACCCGGTCGTGACCGTCGTCGTCCCGATGCTCGACGAGCTCGGCTCCATCGAGGCCTGCCTCGACGGCTTCGCGGCGCAGACCTACCCGCCCGAGCTGCTCGACGTCGTCGTCGTCGACGGCGGCTCGACCGACGGCTCGCGCGAGCTCGTCGACGAGCGCGGGCCGCCGAGCTCCGTGGATGCGCGTCGTCGACAACCCCGACCGGCGGGCCTCGGCCGCGTTCAACCGCGGCATCGAGGCGGCCAAGGGCGAGGTCGTGTGCCTCTTCTCGGCCCACGGCGTGCCCGAGCCGCGACTACGTCGAGCGCAGCGTCGCCGTGCTCGACGAGACGGGCGCCGCCGGCGTCGGCGGGCGCTACGACCACGTCGGGACCGACCCGGTGTCGACCGCCATCGGGCTCGCCATGGTCTCGCCGTTCGGCATGGCGTCGCCCCACCGGTTCGCGACCGACGCGCGCCGAGGTCGACACGATCAGCCACCCGGCGTATCGCGCGCGAGCGATGCTCGATCAGTCGGGCGCTTCGACGAGTCGCTTGATGCGCAACTCCGACTACGAGTTCAACCACCGGATGCTGCGCGCCGGGCATCGGCTCGTGTTCGACCCGTCGATCGGCTCGATCTACCGGCCCCGGCCGTCGCTGCAGGCGCTCGGCCGCCAGTTCTGGTGGTACGGGCGGTGGAAGGCAGCGGGTCGTCCGCCGCCACCCCGGATCGCGCGAAGCTCCGCCACCTCGTCCCGCCGGCCGCGGCCGTGCCTCGGCCGCCGCAGCACCGGTGCTCTGCGCTCGGCCGTCGCGGCCGGAGGCTGCTCGTCGCTCGGCGTGGCCGTGCCTACGCCGCGCTCGGCGTCGCGGCGGTGCGCCGCGCGCGCCCGCAGAGCCACGGTGCCGATCCGCGCGCCTTCGCTTGCGGCCTTCCCCGTCATGCACGGTGCGTGGGGCGCCGGCTTCCTCGCCTCGCGTGATCGAGGACCGACTTCGGGGGGTCCGATGACCGTGAGCGGTCGGCACCGCCCTCTTGGGCTACGGCTACTGGGGCGCGAACCTGGCCCGCAACATCGCCGCCGCTGGTCGACGCGGCTCGTCGGCGTGGCCGACCCTGCCGAGGCGCAGCGCGCAGGCCGCCGCCAAAGTCACTGCCGGGCACTCGCACCTGTGCCGTCCCTCGACGAGCTCCTCGCCGACGACGCGGTCGAGGCCGTCGTCATCGCGACGCCCGCCTCGCTGCACGCGGACGCAGGCCGTCGCGTGCCTCGAGGCCGGTCGGCACGTGCTCGTCGAGAAGCCGCTGGCCATGCATGCCCGACGACGCCGACCGGATCGTCGCGGTCGGCCGACGAGGTCGGACCGGATCGCTCATGGTCGGTCACACGTTCCTGTACTCGGCGCCGGTCGCAAGCGCCTCCGGGAGCTCATCGAGCGACGGCGAGCTCGGCACGGTGCAGTACCTCTACTCGCAGCGGCTGAGCCTCGGGCGCATCCGCCGCGACTGCAACGCCCTGTGGAACTTCGCGCCGCACGACGTCTCGATCATGCTGTACCTGCTCGGCGAGCGGCGTCGCCGAGGTGAGCGCCAAGGGCTTCTCGTTCATCGGCCCCGGCATCGACGACGTGTGCTTCGCCAGCCTCACGTTCGAGTCGGGCGTCGGCGCCAACCTCCACGTCAGCTGGATCGACCCGCGCAAGACCCGGCTGATGACCGTCGTCGGCGACCAGAAGATGGCGATCTACAACGATGTCTCCGTCGACCAGAAGATCTGGATCGTCGACGCCGGCGTGGCCCGCAGACGAGGGAGTTCGGCGAGCTACGAGTCGCTGGGCGACTTCCAGTGGCGCACCCGCGCCGGCGACATCCTCATCCCGCACATCGAGATGACCGAGCCGCTGCTGGCCGAGATCGAGGCCTTCGGCCTCGCCTGCGTGACGGGCACGCCGCCGGTGACCGACGGCCGCCACGGCGCCGACGTCGTCCGGGTCCTCTACGGCCATCGACGAGTCGGCCCGGCAGGGCGGGGCACCGGTGAGGCTCGTCGGTGATCCACCCATCGTCGCGTCGTCGCCGACGACTGCGCGCTGGGCGAGGGCGCCGACGATCGGGCCGTTCTGCGTGCTCGGCATCGACGGCCCCGACGGCGCCGCTCGATCTCGGTCGGCGGCACGACTCCGCAGCCACGTCGTGCTCTACCGGGGCACCACGATCGGCGACCGGCGTTCCACGCCGGCCACGGCGTGCTCGTCCGCGAGCACACGACCATCGGCGACGTCGTGTCGATCGGCATCCACTCCATCGTCGAGCACCACGTCACGCATCGGCGACGGGGTGCGCCTGCACTCGCGGTGCTTCGTGCCCGAGCACTCGGTGCTCGAGGAGGGTGCCTGGCTCGGGCCGGGCGTCATCGTGACCAACGCCCGCTACCCGAACCGGCCCGACACCAAGGACGACCTCGAAGGCGTCACGGTCGGCGCCGGCGCCGTCGTCGGCGCCGGGCGCGTGCTGCTGCCCGGGTGTCCGGCTCGGCGCGCGGCTGCCTGGTCGGCGCCGGCGCCGTGGTCGTCCGCGACGTCGCCGGCCGGGCGCGACCGTCGTCGGCAACCCGGCGCGGGTGGTGTCGATGAACGATCCCGTTCCTCGACCTCGCCCGGCTCCACGCCTCGATCCGCGACGAGCTCGACGCCGCGATCGATCGGGTCATCGACGCGCAGCGCCTTCGTCGGCGGCGCCGAGGTCGCGCCTTCGAGGAGGCCTTCGCCGCGGCCCACGGCGCTGGGTCACGCTGTCGGGCTGCGGGTCGGGCACCGACGCGCTCTCGCTCGCCCTGCGGGCGCTCGGCGTCGGGCCGGCGACGAGGTCATCGTGCCCGTCGATGACGTTCGTCGCCACCGCCGAGGCGGTCGCGCACGTCGGCGCCACCCCGGTCGTCGCCGACGTCGACCCGACGACGCTGCTGCTCACGCCCGAGACCGTCGACGCCGTGCGCACGCCAGCGCACGCGGGCGGTCATCCCGGTGCACCTCTACGGCCACGTCGTGCCGTTCGACGCACCTCGCAGACGTGGCGCGACGACGGCCTCGCTCGTCATCGAGGACGCGGCCCAGGCCCACCTCGCCACGTGGAAGGGCGAGCCGTCGGCACGGTCGGGCACGCCGCCTGCTTCAGCTTCTTCCCCGGCAAGAACCTCGGCGCGCTGGGCGACGCTGGCGCCGTCGCTCACCGACGCCGAGGCGATGGCGCGGACGAGTCCGCAGCTTCGCGACCACGGCCGCTGTCGAAGTACGCCTACACGACGAGCGTCGGTGGTGTCTCCCGCCTCGACGGCCTCCAGGCCGCGGTGCTCGGACGTCAAGCTGCCGCACCTTGCGGGTGGACGGCGAACCGCGGCGCGCCTCGGCCGACCGCTACCGGGACCGGCTCCGGCGACTGTCTCGTGCCGTGGGAGGACGGCGCCGTGCACCACCTGCTCGTGGTGCGGGTCGCGGAGCAGACCGAGATCGGTCCAGGCGCGCAGCTGACGGCGAGGCCGGCGTCGCCACCGGCGTGCACTATCCGGTGCCGCTGTCGCAGCAGCCGGCTGGCTCCGTTCCAGCGGCCGCGCCGAACGCCGAGCATGCCGCGGCCGAGGTGCTCTCGCTCCCGATGGATCCGCTGATGACCGACGCCGAGGTCGACGAGGTCTGCGACGTCCTCGCCAAGGAAGTCTGAGGAAGCGGCTGGTGACCGGCATCGCGGCGACGGCGACGATCGAGCCCGGAGCGACGATCGGTGCTCGCACGGTCGTCTGGGATCTCACACAGGTGCGGGCCAACGCGCGTGTCGGTGCCGACTGCACCATCGGCAGGAACGTCTTCATCGACTCGGGCGTGGTCGTCGGGGATCGATGCAAGATCCAGAACAACGCCCTGCTCTACGCCCCGGCGCGCCTCGCCGAGGGCGTGTTCATCGGCCCGTCCGTCGTCCTGACCAATGACCGGTTTCCGCGCGCCGTCGACGCCTCCGCCGCCGTGAAGTCGGCACAGGACTGGCAGGCGGCGGGGGTCGAGATCGGCGCAGGCGCGTCGCTCGGCGCCGGGTCGATCGTGGTCGCGGGTGTTCGGATCGCTTCGTGGGCCATGGTCGTGGCTGGCGCGGTCGTGACCCGAGACGTCGTCTCGTACGCGTTGATGGCAGGGGTGCCCGCGCGGCGGATCGGCTGGGTCGGCAGAGCCGGGCAACCGCTGGTGCTCGACGACTCGGGCGTTCTTCGCTGTCCGGTCACGGGCGACGGGTACGCCGAGTTCGAGGGCGACCTCCGAGAGGTGCGATGAGCGACATCGTGGTGCCGATCGCACGACCGATGATCGGCGACGGAGGAGCGGGCGGCCGTCGACGCTGCACTCGCTCGCGGCGCGCTCGCGCAAGGCGCTGGAGGTCGCGGCCTTCGAGGAGGAGTTCGCCGAGCTGGTCGGAGGCCGCACACTGCGTGGCCGTCAACTCGGGCACCTCCGCGCTGCACCTCGCTCTGCTCGCGCTCGGCATCGGCCCGGGCGACGAGGTCGTCGTGCCATCGTTCACGTTCGCCGCCACCGCGAACGCTGTCGCGTCTGACTGGCGCCGACCCGGTCTTCGCCGACATCGAGCCCGGCCGTTCTGCTTCGATCCCAGAGGCCGCCGCCGCCGCGGTCACGGCGACGGACCGCGGCGATCATGCCTGTGCACCTGTACGGCCACCCGGCGGCGATGGTGCAGCTCGCCGTGTCGCGACGCGGCACGGCCTGGCCGTGGTCGAGGACGCCGCGCAGGCGCACGCCGCCGCGCTGAACGGACCGCGCCGTCGGCGCGTGGGGAGCGGCTGCGGCGTTCAGCTTCTACCCGACGAAGAACATGACCACCGGCGAGGGCGGCATGGTCGTGTCTCGCTGACGAGGCACCTGCCCGTACTGCTCGTCTCCTGCGCAACCAGGGCATGGAGCGCCAATACGAGAACGAGATCGTCGGCTACAACCTGCGCATGACCGACCTGGCCGCCGCGATCGGCCGCGTCCAGCTCCGGCGCCTCGCCGGCTTCACCGAGCAGCGGAGGGAGAACGCCGCCGTCGACCTCGCCGTCGGCGACTTGGCCGGCGATCGGCGCTCCACGCCGTGGCTGTCGGGCGCGGCACGTCTACCACCAGTACACGGTCCGGTCGCCGGAGCGCGACCGCCTCGCAAGCTCACCTCGTCGAACGCGGCGTCGACGCACGCGTGTACTACCCGACGCCCGTTCACCGCCTGCTCGCCGTATCGGGACCGCGAGCTCGACCTGCCCGAGACCGAGCGTGCCGCCGTCCGAGGTGCTGTCGCTTCCCGTCGGACCGCATCTCGACGCGGGAAGGACGTCGACCACGTCGTCGAAGGGGTGCTGTCGTGAGCGCTCGTGAGGATCGGCGTGGTCGGACTGGGGATGATGGGCCGCCACCACGTCCGGGTGCTGCGCGACCTCGACGGCGTCGACCTCGTCGGAGTTGCCGACCCCCTCGGGCGATCCGAACGGCGTGGCGCAGGGCACGCCGGTGTGCCGGACGCTCGACGCGCTCATCGCGCTCGGTCTCGACTGCCGCGGTCGTCGCCGCCCCCGACCGACGACCACGAGCCGGTCGGCCTGCAGCTCGCGGCGGCGGGCGTGCACGCCCTCATCGAGAAGCCGCTGGCCGCCGACGTGCCGGCGGGCGCCAGGCTCATCGAGGCGTTCGAGCGGGCGGGCGTCGTCGCCGGCGTCGGTCACATCGAGCGGTGCAACCCCGCCGTTCGCGCCCTCAAGGCCCGGCTCGCCGCCGGCGAGCTGGGCGACGATCTTCCAGGTCGTCGACGCCGCCGTCAGGGCCCGTTCCCCGACCGCGTTCGCGACGTCGGCGTCATCAAGGACCTCGCCACCCACGACATCGACCTCACGGCGTGGGTCCCGGCGACCCGTACGCGACCGTTTCGGCCCGGACTGCCCACCGGGCCGGCCGGCCCCACGAGGACCTCGTCGCGGCCGTCGGGAACTCGCCGACGGCACGGTGACGAACCACCTGGTGAACTGGCTGACGCCCGACGAAGGAGCGTCGCATCGTCGTCACCGGCGAGCGGGGGTGCTTCGTGGCCGACACGCTCACCGCCGACCTGACGTTCTTCGCGAATGCGAGCGTCCCGACCGAGTGGGACGCGATCTCGCAGGTTCCGCGGCGTCTCGGAGGGCGACATGGTCCGCTTCGCCATCCCGAAGCCGGAGCCGCTGCGGGTCGAGCTCGAAGGGTTCTCGCGACGGCCGTGCGTGGCGGCGACGGTCGGTGGTCGTCGCTCGACGACGGGCTCAGGACCCTGGCGGTCGCCGATGCCATCGCCGAGGCCGCGGCCAGAACACCGTGGTCTCACTTCCGGACGTGGCGAATTGAGGGTTGTCGTCGTCGGGCTCGGCAAGATCGGGCTCCCGCTCGCCGTGCAGATCGCCGGTTCCGGCGCGCCCGTCATGGGGCTCGACATCGACGGTGCCGTGGTGGCCACGGTGATGGACGGGCGGGCGCCCGTTCCCGGGCGAGCCCGAGCTGGACGAGCGCCTGCGCCTGGCGATCTCATCCGGCCGACTGCGCGCGACCACGTCAGCGGACACCGCGATACCGGGCGCCGACGTCGTGATCGTCGTCGTGCCTCTCGTCGTCGACGTCGACAAGGTGGCCGGACTTCAGCGCCCTCGACGCGGCGACGAGCTCGGTCGGGAGGTTTCTGCGGCCCGGGGTGCTGGTGAGCTACGAGACGACGCTTCCCGTTGGCACGACGCGCACCCGCTTCGCGCCCGCGCTGGCCGAGCTCGCCGGTCTGGAGCTCGGCCGCGAGCTGTTCGTCTGCCACAGCCCCGAGCGAGTGTCCAGTGGGCGCGTGTTCTCCGATCTTCGCCGTTATCCGAAGCTCGTCGGTGGAGTCGACCCCGCGAGCGAAGCCCGTGCGGTGGCGTTCTACGAGAGCGTCCTGCAGTTCGATCGAGCGCGCCGACCTCGGACGGCCCAACGGGGTGTGGCCGCTCGGTACCGCCGAGGCGGCCGAGCTGGCGAAGCTGGCGGAGACGACGTACCGCGACATCAACATCGCTTTCGCCAACGAGCTCGCGCTGGCCGCCGAACGAGTCGGCGTCGACATCCGGCCGGTCATCGAAGCGTGCAACAGCCAGCCCTACAGCCACATCCACCGCCCGGGCATCTGCGGTCGGCGGCCACTGCATCCCGGTCTACCCCCACCTCCTGATGGGCAGCGTGCCCGGCTTCGAGGTCCCGCGGACGTCGCGGGCGGTGAACGACCACATGCCGGAGCACGCTGTCGAGGCCGTGTCTCACACGCTGGGGGGCCTGGAGGGTCGCACGGTGGCGGTGTTGGGGCTCGCGTACCGAGGCGGCGTGAAGGAACATGCCTTCTCCGGGACCCATCAGTTGTTGCGGCCATTCGATCGCGGGACGGCGTGGCGAGGTGCATGACCCGCTCTACACAGCCCGAGGAGTTGCAGGTCGACTCGGCTACGAGTCGTTCGAACTCGGGGCGAACTGCGACGCCGCCATTCGTCCACACCGACCACGGAATACGTCCGCTCGGGAGCTCCGACCTCGTGGGAGCGGTTGTCCTCTACGACGGGAGGGGGTTCGTCCACTCCGGCTCGCTTCCCTGGCGCACGGTTCTCCGGTCGGGGAGCGCGTCACGGGGTGACGGGTCCGACGATCGCCCGCTCAAGGCTTGAACGGTGCGCCGAGCTCGAAGACCTGCTCGATCCGCGTCGCCCGGCGTCCGCCACCGTTGCCGTGTCCAAGCGGATCGGCCGTCGAGTAGTTCCGAGCGCAGCCGCAAGCGACTCCAGTCGCCGGCTGGCACGAGCATTCCGGCTCCGTCGGCGAGCAGCTCAGGTATCCCTCCAACGGGGGTCGAAACCACCGGGATGCCGTGCGCCATCGCCTCCATCAGCGCGAACGGGAATGCCCTCGTGCTCCGTTGTCAAGGCGACCGCCCAGACCTGGCCCGAGGCATAGAGCGCGAGCAGCTCGTCATGGGCTACGAGGCCGAGGAACCGAACGCGCGGTCCTGCACTCCGAGGCGCCCGGCGAGTTCTTCGAGTCGCTCTCTCGGTCGGGTCCTTGCCAGCGAACCAAATCTGCACTCCGTCGAGCGCCGTAGTGCCTTGATCAACGTGGCCTGGCCCTTCCTCGCGATCAGTGCTCCGGGGCACACGCACGACTCGTGGCCGGGTCGATCGATGCCGGCAGTTCTGGCACGGCGACCCCCATGTGGGCGTCGAGCGCCCGACCAGGTGGTATGTCGCCGGCGATTCGGGCCGCATCGTCATGCGCGGCGAGCGACGGAAACCGAACGAACGTCGGCGGATCGATCTTTCCTGCGCAACACGTTGTTGGCGAGGACATCATGACGATGGACCGTGAAGCTCCATGGCACGCCGGTCAGTCGTGGACGTCACCAGCGCCACGGTCGCTGGCGTCGTCCCCCACTGGGCATGAACATGATCGATGTTTCGCCGTTGTGATCCTTCGAGCGCGACTGAACACGCCTTCGGCATCATGGCGAGGTTGCGCAGCGCGTCTCGTGGCCCAGTCCGAACGAGCACGACGAGAACCCTTGCGATCGCCATCGGTTGGCGCAATGCGGCTCGCAGCGCCGCGACCCAGCACTCGCCGGCCCAGGCGCCGTTGATGACGGGGCTGGCCATGGTCGGCGTCTGGCCGTGTCTGGCCGGGCGCACCGGAACCACGAACACCCGATGGCCTCGACGAACGAGCTCGTCGATCTCCGGCCCGAGGAATTGCTCAGTCGGCCCGCGAGGAAAGTGGACCGTGAGGTAGGCGAGCCTCATCGACCGAGCGCGGGAGCCGGCGTCACCTGCGGCAGACTACGCAACGATCGCGCCGGCACTGTGCACATTCGAGAGGACAATCCGTTTGAAGATCGTGCACGTCATCGGCGCAAGACCCCAGTTCGTGAAAGCTGCCCCAGTCCTCCGCGCCATGCAGTCCGAAGGTGGGGTCGATTCCGTTCTCATCCACACCGGGCAGCACTTCGACCCGGAGATGTCAGACGTCTTCTTCGAGGACCTCGGGCTGCCGACTCCGGATATTCATCTCGGGATCGCTGGCGGCCGTCACGGCGAGATGACCGGTCGAATGATCGTCGCGTTGGAGCCGGCGCTCCTCGATATCCAGCCCGACTGGGTGGTCGTGTACGGCGACACGAACACAACTCTCGCCGCGGCGATCGCCGGATCGAAGCTCCAGCTCCGGCTCGGCCACGTCGAGGCGGGCCTCCGCTCCTTCAATCGTGCGATGCCCGAAGAGCTGAATCGGATCGTCACGGACCACCTGTCCACGCTTTGTCTCGCGCCGACCGACGCTGCGATCGAGAACCTTCGAGCCGAGGGCATCGCGGAATCGCTGATCCATCGCACTGGTGACGTGATGTTCGACGCGGTACGCCTCTTCACCGAGCTCGCGCGATCACGCTCCACGATCCTCGACCGGTTGTCCCTCGAGCCCGAGATGTTCGTCCTCGCCACATTGCACCGGGCCGAGAACACTGACGATGTCCGGCGACTGCGAGCGGCGGTGGAGGGTCTGGCAGCGGTCGCGGTGGACCTTCCGGTTGTCCTTCCGCTACATCCGCGGACGTCCGCAGCTCTCCAGCACGCAGGAATTGATGTCGGGTCCGTCCAGATTCTTCCGCCCGTCGGCTATCTGGAGATGCTGGCTCTCGAGAGCGCGGCGGCGGTGATCGTGACCGACTCCGGGGGCGTTCAGAAGGAGGCGTTCTTCCACCGCCGGCCGTGCGTAACGCTGCGCGACGAGACGGAATGGGTAGAGCTCGTGCACCTCGGCTGGAACCGTGTCGTACCGCCCGTTGCCCCGGAGGCGGTCGCGACGGCCGTGAAGGCCGCGATCGGAACGATCGGCGACGATGCACAGCCGTACGGAGATGGCAACGCCGCCACGGAGATCACACGAGCTCTGGTCTCTCGCTCGCGAAGCGCCGACTGATCGCTCTTACTGTCACGGGGCACCAGCTACCTGCTCCATGAAGGAGAGTCGCGTGGCCTCCTTCACCGAAGCGTCGATGTGGGCGATCGCATCGCGTGGTACCCGCTGACCGCGCTGGGCCCAGACGAACGCGCGCATGTCGTCGAGTGCGTCCCGCAGCGAGTCCTCGCCAGCGGGCAGTTGAAGCAAGAACGGTGCTCCGCCAGGGAAGTCCGTGTCCCGATACCCGAGGATCGTGGGCAGCCCGGCGGCGAGATAGCCGCGAACCTTGAGCGTCGAGCCCTCCGCCAACCCGATTCGATGAAGTCCGAGGCTTCCGATGCCGACATCGGCGCGCGCGATGACCCGCTCGTACTCCGCTCCCATGAGCACGCCGTGAAGCCTGACGTTTGCCGGTGGGGCCTCGACGCGCGGAGCAGGCCCGACGATGTCGAAGTCGAACTCATCGAGTCGGCGAGCGGCGTCGAGCACCAGGTCGACACCCGGCCACGGCCCACGGCTGGAATAGGTGAACACGAGACGAGGTCGGTCGTTGGTGGGGGCATCGTGAGGCGTGACGGACTTGAGGTCGATGCCGTTCGGCACGACGACCAAGGGGCGTTCGAAGCGAGCCACAGATCCGCGCGGTGGACAACTCCACCGTGGGCAGGACGATGCCGGCAGCCCGGCTCAAGAGCCGGCCCCGCGTAGCTCTGTGGTACAGGCGGTAGACCGGACGACGCGTGGTGAGCTCGGCCAGGTCGTCGGAGTTCATCTCGACCACCGTCGGGAGGTTGGCCATGAGTCGTCCCAGCTCAGGTACCCAGACGTTCTGACGGAAGTACACGACGTCCGGCTGCAGTTCGATTGCACGGCGACAAAGGCGCGTCACGGCCGGCAGTTGCTTGACGCCTCGCACCGGTACCTCCAGCGACACGACGGTTACCTCATGCCCCACGGAGCGCCAGGTCGCAGCCTGGCCTTCGATCTTGCGGTACGGGCCAGTGTTCGGGTCTGGCGCCTCCGCGAGGAGGTACACGATCCTCACGTCGAGCGGCTCCACCCGTCGTACGAGCGCGGCCTGACCGTCGGCCCTGCAACGTCAGACCGATTCATGGGTCTCGTCTCGGTCCGCCGCGAGGCGCGCGAAGGTCGGACTTCTTGACAGGAGCTCGTCGTAGGTTCCGGTCGCCTCGATGCGCCCGTCGAGCAGCACGACGATCTTGTCGCAGTGTCGAATCGTCGTCAGTCGATGGGCCACCGTGATGACTGTCCGTCTGCCGCTTTGCGAAGTGACGGCGGCCATCACCGCCCGCTCCGTCACGTTGTCCAGCGCCGACGTCCCCTCGTCGAGAATCAGCACGTCAGGACGCCGATAGAGCGCCCGTGCGAGCGCGACTCGCTGCCTCTGCCCGCCTGAGAGCCGGACGCCGCGCTCGCCGATGACGGTGTCGAGTCCCTCCGGGAGGGACGAGACGAACTCCGCCAGGCTGGCCGACGCCAGGGCTTCCTCAACAGTCGAGCCGTTGATCTTCTGCTCAGCCGGCCCGAGGGCGATGTTCGCGAGGAGGGAAGCGTCGAGCAGTACGACGTTCTGTGGCACAAAACCCACGCGTCCCCACCACGACTGCCGCACCCGGTCGAGGGGCTGTCCGCCGATCCGAACCATGCCATCGGACGGCTCCAGCAGACCCAGGATCAGGTCGAGCAGCGTCGACTTGCCGGAGCCGGTCGAGCCCGCGATTCCCACGGTAGATCCGAATGGGATCGTCAGGTCTACATCGCGCAACACCGGGTTCTCGTGGCCGTCGTAGGCGAACGTGACGGCCTCGAGGGAGATGACCGGCTCGTCCGGGAGGTCGACCTGGGGCAGCATTTTTCCGTCGTGCTTGGTACAGGCTCGGACAGAGCGTCGGCGACCGCGTGGAGTGCCGCCTGCCCGCCTCGCATGGTGTTGATGTTCGTTACGAGGCTGTTTGCAGTTGGGAGGAGGCGAGCGACGACGTAGCCCAGGATCCCGAGCGAAACAAGGCCGTCGGGCGAGTCATCGACTGCGAGGGCCAGGAAGCCGAGCATCGTGCAGAAGGCCGCAGTCTCGATCAAGACCCGCGGGGTCGCAGTGAGTGTGCTTCGCACCCTGTTCGCATGCGCGCTCGCGCGACGGGCTGCGAAGAGGGTGCTACGGACGTTCCCGTCAAGGCCGAGAAGCTTGACGTCACGGATCGCCGCCAGCGCCTCGTCCAGGATCTGCAGGGCGGAGCTGTACTGCCTGATGTCGGTCTGACCGGCGTGGAGCAATCGACGGTTGGTGAGGCCAACGGCAAGGGCTATCACCGCGCCGAGGACAGCCCCGGCGACGAGTGTTGCGACTGGCTCCGCGACGAGGGCGACGCCGAGTAGGACGACGGCGAGAAGGCCCTGTGAGGCCGCGCTCGCTGTCGGCGCGTAGAACAGGACCGCGAACTGCTGGGTCGTGGTGAGCGCCGTGTTCGTCAGCTCGGCCGAGTTCCGCTGCAGATGCCACTGATACGGGCGCGCCAGCGCTGCTCCCGTGACGCGATCGGCAAGCCGAGCAGCGAGGTCGTACGTCGATCGGAACTGAACGTACAAATGAGTGAGGCCGAGCGCCCCCTTCAGCAGAAAGAGCACGATGCCGACAAGCGCGAGTATCCGTGCATCATCGGCGGGTGTTGATCCCGGCAGCGAGCCCACAAGCGGGAGGTCGGCATCACGGTCGCCACCCGTTGCCAGGGTGAGGGTTCCGGCGATAGCGAGCGCACAGCCCACTTCGAGGACGCTGACGGCGGCGGCGAGAGCCAGTGCAGCCCACCACGCTCGTTTGGCATGCCGGTCGACGACGACAGACCAGTCCCGTAGCGCCGACCTCACTGACGGCAGACTAGGCAAGGGTTGTGACCCGTCATGGCACCCCGCACTCGCCGGTGCTCAAGCGACCGGGAGTGATGGTCAGGCGAAACCGGCGCGTTAAGGGTCAAGCCGGATGGGTTCGCTGCCGATCAGCCTTCAGTATGCTCGTGCGGCCGGCGGTCAAGGGAACAAAGGGCTGATGACGCGCTGTACACGCTGTCTGTACGACTCTTCGATCCCGGGCATCGTCTTCGACGACCAGGGCGTCTGCCAGTTCTGCCATCAGCATGACAGCCTCGAGAGCCAGTATCCGACGGGCGAGCCCGGACGCCGCCAGCTCGAGGCCATGGCAGGCCGGATCCGCGAGGCGGGGCGGAAGAAGCCGTACGACGTGATCGTCGGCGTCAGCGGCGGCTGCGACTCGACGTACATGCTCTACCTGGCTCGCCAGCTCGGCCTCCGGCCGCTGGCGGTTCACTTCGACAACACGTGGGACTCCCGTACGGCCGTCGAGAACATCCAATCCGCACTTATGCATCTGGACGTCGATCTGCATACCCTCGTCGTCGACAACGCTGAATACGACGATATCTATCGATCCTTCATCCAGGCTGGTGTGCGAGACATCGAGTGTCCGACCGACATCGGGCTCGCGGTGACGCTCAACAAGGCCTGTGAGGAGTACGGCGTCGAGTACATGTTCGAGGGCCACTCCTTCAGAACCGAGGGCCTGTGCCCACTCAGCTGGCTGTACATGGACGGCCGCTACATCTCGAGCGTGCACGAGCGCTTCGGAACGATCCCCATGAGGACGTTCCCGAACATGCCACTCCGGTCCTTCTTGCGGTGGACGGCGTTCAGCGGACTGAAGAAGATCCGCCCGCTGTACTGGCTGGACTACAACAAGGCCGACGCCAAGACGCTTCTCACCGATGAGCTCGGCTGGAAGTGGTACGGCGGACACCATCTCGAGAACCGCTTCACCGCGTTCTACTGGACCTACTTCATGCCTCGTCGCTTCGGCATCGATGGGCGCCTGCTCGGACATGCGGCCCTCGTTCGTTCCGGCCAGATGGATCGCGATGACGCGCTGGCCGAGCTCGCCCAACCCATCGCATACGACCCCGAGCTGGTCGAGAGCGTCAAGCGCCGACTTGGCTACGACGATGACGAATTCGAGGCGCTCATGGAGGCGCCGCGCCGTACCTACCGCGACTACCCGACCTACAAGCGAACCTTCGAGCGACTCGGGCCGCTCTTCTGGCTCCTGGCGCGGGCGCACCGGGTCCCGCAGAGCTTCTACCTCAAGTACACGAAACCTCACCCGGTGGCGATCGGCGACGAGGCGCCGACGCTGGAGCTCGTGGCCGGTTCACACATCTGACGCCTGACTTGACCAAGCCGTTTCGTGTCCTGGTCGGCACTGATGAGATCGTCCGTCAGGTGTACGAGCTGGGCGAGGGATTCCGGGCACTCGGTCACGACGTGACCACAGTGGTGGCCGCCGAGAACGCCTTCTACCCGGACGCCGCCTACGACGTCGTGCTGGAACCGAGGTCCGACCTCCGGATCCCGAGCTGGCGACGGCCCGTCGACCGCCGGCTCGGACAGCTCCACGGCTTGGCCCGCCTGCCGGCCGATGCCATGCGGCACGACGTCTTCGTGTTCCAGTTCGGCCAAACCCTCTTGCCAGGTGGTCGCGACCTGCCGATCCTGCGCCGGGCAGGCAAGACGGTGATCAGCTGCTTCCTGGGCTCGGACATCCGGCATTGGTCGGCGACGGAGCAGTTTCGTCGGTCGGTCAAACTCGGTACGTATCCGGGGTACCGCGAGGGCCGCTCGATCGACCGCGCTCTCGAGTCGCTCAGGATGGCCGAGCTGTACTCGACTGTCTCGTTCTTCCAGCCGTCCTACGCCGAACTTGCCGTGCTGCCGTACCAGCACCTGTACCTCGCGCGGATCTGCGCAGGTACGTCGAGCACATCCCTGGTCGCGAGGTTCCCGTCGTCGTGCACGCTCCTTCAAAGAGATCGGTGAAGGGCACCGCGGAGATCCTTGATGCTCTCGAGCACCTCCGCCGCGAGGGACTGCGCTTCGAGCTTCGGCTGCTCGAGAACACGCCAAATGACGAGGTCCTCCGCATCCTGACCGATGCCGACATCGTCGTCGACGAACTGAACGAGGCTCACTACGGCATGTTGGCGCTCGAGGCGATGGCTACAGGCTGCGTCGTGCTGGCCGGCAATCGGCCGGACATCGTCCCGATCCCGTCCGACCGGCCGGTGATCCACGTTCACCCTGGGAACTTGGTCGAGGCATTCCGCGCCGCGATCGTCGACCGTGCCGAGCGAGTCGAGCGAGCACACTCGGGACGGCCCTTCGTCGCCCATCATCACGCAGAGAACGGCGGTCGCCGAGACCCTTCTTGATGGCGTCCAGCGCGCTCACCGTGGGCACTACGACTATTCGCCCCGGTTCTTCCTGGACGAGTTCACGCCCGTCGACGGTGCGCTTCCGAACCGGCGGAGCCGCGCCTTGACTCGGCGCCTCGCCCGGCGGCTCGACATCTCTACGGAGCGCCACGCGCGATCTCGAACGGCGAGGGCTCGCCTGACACGACGCGCGGCGCTAGGGGGCGTGGCGCGTCGTCGAGGTCACCTCATCGAGCTGCTGGGCGCCGGGGAAGCTGATGAGAACAGCACGATTCCGACCGTGGAAGACGAAGATGCTTCCGGCGGCGGCGGCAGAGGCGCCGGCCTCCAGGGCGGAGCGGAGGTCAGCGAGACTCCCTGCACCCCCGCACGCGACGACGGGGATCGTCACGGCCTCGGTGACCGATCGGATGAGCTCGACGTCGAATCCGTCGAGCGTGCCGTCGCGGTCAGCCGAGGTGAGGAGAATCTCCCCTGCACCCAACTGCTCGGCCGACTCCGCCAGAGCTTGTGGCTCGTGGTCTGTTTGCGTGGTTGCGGATCGAACGACGCACGCGGACACCTTTCCGTCCGCGACGCACGTCGATCGACGCGACGACGCTCTGACTCCCGAACTGGGTGGCCGCTGCCCTCACCAGGTCGGGGCGCTCGACCAGGGCTGTGTTGAAGGAGATCTTCTCGATTCCGAGTCCGTAGAGAAGCTCCATGTCATCGAGGCTCCGTACGCCGCCGCCGTACGTGAGCGGAATGAAGCACTCCGTCGCGATCTCCTCGAGGAGCAGGAAGTTCGGGGGACGCTGCGTCTTCGTCGCCTCTATATCGAGGAGGACGATCTCGTCCACGCCCTTCTCGTTGAAGATGTTCACCGCATTGATCGGGTCCCCGACGTAGGTGGGGTTCTCGAAGCGGATCGTCTTCACGAGCGACCGGTCGCGTAGCAGGAGGCATGGAAGCACGCGAGGCAGCAGCATCAGTCGACCGACGCAAACGCCGAGAGCAACGCCATCCCGAAACGGTGACTCTTCTCGGGGTGAAACTGCGTGGCGTAGAGATTCTCGCGCTGAAGCGCGGACGCGAACACGTCTCCGTGCGTCGTCCAGCCGGCCACGTCCGACGCATCGCGGCAGTCGACCACGTACGAATGGACGAAGTAGAAGCGGGCGTCGCCGTCCATCGTCGCAAAGAGTGTGCTTTCGCCCGCCGGCCGCACCAGGTTCCAGCCCATGTGCGGCACCTTGAGCGACGGATCGTCAGGACGAAGCCTCCGGGTGGCCGCGTCGAACCATCCAAGCCCTGGCAGTGCTCCCTCCTCGCTTGAACTCGTCATCAGCTGCATGCCGAGGCACACGCCGAGCACCGGAACCCTGTCGTTCATCGCCTTGCGCGTCAGCAGGTCGACGAGCCCCAGGTCCGAGAGGCGGCGCATACCCGTGTCCCAGGCCCCGACGCCGGGCAACACGAGCTTTGTTGCCTCGTCGATCTGGTCGGGATCAGCGGTGAGCGCCGATGGTTGTCCGATCCGTCGAAACATGTTCCTGAGCGACCCGAGGTTCCCGAGCCTGGTGTCGACGATGGTGATCACACTGGACGGTCCACGATCGCGCGCAGCAGCGAATCGACGACCTGCTCCTGCTGTCCCTCGGTGATGCCTGCGAAGAGCGGCAGCGAGAGCGCCCGGTCGGCGACGTCATCCGTGATCGGGAACTCACCCACCATCGACCCCCGACGTTCACGGAAGAACCGCGTCATCGGTACGTGATAGGTCCCGATGGTCGTCTCGACATCAGCCGCGCGCATGAGCGTGATCACCGCGGAGCGGTCGACGTCTCGGGGAAGCAGGACCACGTACGACTGGAAGACGTGGACACTTCCAGGCGGGCTCGTGGGGGTCTGCACCTCCGACGCGGCGAGAAGCTTGGTATAGCGCTCCGAGGCTGCGATCCGGTCTTCGAGCAGGGATTCGAATTTCGCGAGCTGGACGATGCCCATCGCAGCCTGGAACTCCGTCATCCGGTAGTTGAATCCCGCCTCGGCGAAGTCGACAGACGCCGCGTCCGGGTCGATGCCGTGGTTGCGCAACATTCGAAGGCGACGGAAGCCGGCGTCGTCGTCGAGGCTGATGGCACCGCCCTCGCCCGTGGTCACGGCCTTTCGCGGGTGAAAGCTGAAGCATCCGAGATCTCCCCAGGCCCCTGCTTCGCGGCCGTCGATGCTCGCTCCGAGGGCACAGGCAGCGTCCTCGATGAGGGCCGCACCGGCTGTGACGGCGAGGGCGGCGATGCTCGGCATCTCCGCCATGAGCCCGAAGGGGTGGACCGGCATTACGACGTCGACGCGTTGTGCCTCGAGTGCGGCCCGCAGACCGTCGACGCTCATGGCGAAGGTCGTCGGGTCGATGTCGACGAAGACCGGCTCCGCGCCGACGAGGACGACGACGTTCGCAGTCGCGGGCCAGGTGTACGTCGGCACCAGCGACTCGCATGCCAGGCCCGCAGCCGACGGCGAGGAGAGCCAGGTGCAAGGCGGCCGTTCCGCTGCTCACCGCCACGACGGGTCGACCGTTCACCAGTTCGGCACAGCGACTCTCGAACCGCGCCACGGTCGTGCCCTGTACGAGCTGACCTGACCTCAGGATCGCGGCTGACCGCGGCGACGTCGTCATCGTCGATTGCCGGCCGCACGAGCGGGATCATCGGTCCAGGAGGCGACGGAAGTGCTGGCCGGTGCGCTCGATGCCCTCGTCGAGGTCGACCTTCGCCTCGAAGCCGAGCAGCTCCCGCGCCTTGGCGACCGACGGGACGCGCAGCTCGACGTCGACGTAGTCCTTGCGCGTGAACTCGATCTCCGACGTCGACCCGAGCACGCGCACGACGGTGTTCGCCAGGCCGTAGATCGTCGTCGACGGCCCGCTGGTTGCCGATGTTGAACGACTCGCCGACCGCGTTCGGATGCGTCAAGCGCGAGCAGCACGCCGTCGCACCATGTCGTCGACGTAGCACCAGGCGCGGATCTGCGTGCCGTCGCCGTGGATCTCGATCGGTTCGTCGCGGATGCGCCGCTGGATGAAGGTCCGCAGCGCCCCCTCGCCCACCTGCCCCGGCCCGTAGACGTTGAACGGCCGCACGACGGTCGTCGGCAGGCCCTTCTCTTGGTGGTAGGCGATCGCCAGGTGCTCCTCGGCCAGCTTGCAGACGGCGTAGGTCCAGCGGGCCTCGCCGACGGTCGCCGATCACGGCGCTGTCGGCTCTCCTGCGATCGGAACGCCTGCTGCCCGAACACCTCGCTGGTCGAGAAGCAGACGACCCGCTCGACTTGTCACGAAGCTCGCGGCGGCCTCCAGCACGTTGGCCGACCCGACCATGTTGACGCGCATCGTGGTCGACCGGGCTCTTGATGACGGTGTCGATGCCGGCGATGGCGGCGCAGTGGACGATGAGGTCGGCCCCTGTGCATCGCCCTCCGCAAGTCGCTCGAGGTCGAGGATGTCGCCCTTCGATCAGGGTCAAGTTCGGGTGGTTGCGAGAACCGCTGTCCTTGAGCGCGTTGCGGCGCAGGTTGTCGTAGACGACGATGCGGTTCGCGTCGACGAGCCGGCCGACGAGCGTGGAACCGATGAATCCGGCCCCGCCGGTGACAAACACTCGGCTTGCCCTTGATTTCGTCCGCGATGCCTTTCACGAAACCGGCGTCCGTTCCTCAATCCGAGATGGGACCGCGATGTCGGCCCAGGGTGGCCGAAGATGCCGGTGGACCTGTCGGCAACTCGCGTACCTTGGGCACGTGTCCGAGATCGACCACGATGATCTCGTCCAACTCCACCGTGCAGTTGACGAGGAGCTTCGCACGGCCTGGGATCGGAGCCTTTCCTTTCAAGATGGAACCTCGATCGATGGGAGCAAGCAGGACGCCTCGGGTTCGGTGAGGGAGCGAGCATCTACGACAGCGCCGCGGTGTTCGGAGACGTGACGGTCGGTGCCAATAGCTGGATCGGCCCGAATACGCTCCTCGATGGCTCCGGCGGTGGATTGCACATCGGTGAGTGGTGTTGCATCTCCGCTGGGGTTCGATCTACACGCACGACACCGTCCTACGCTCGCTGTAGGGGGGTGCCGTGGGCCCGCGCCACCGCCAGGCCACTCTCCGTCGGTGACTGCTCCTACCTGGGCCCGGT
>CAWIZW010000005.1:0-134125 GCA_963840695.1 uncultured Acidimicrobiia bacterium | reverse complement strand
ACGCGGCCGGGTAGCGCCAGCCCGCCCGGCGCACGGACAGGACCGCGAAGCCGATGAGCCAGGGCAGGCCGGCGAACGGCAGCAGGATCACCGAGATGCGGGCGGCGAGGGTCAGGACGTAGGGCGTGCAGGCGTAGGCGAACGCCGCCGCCGTGGCCGCCGCCGTCCGCCAGCCGAGCACCGAGCGGAGGAGCCACAGCACGCCGGCCCCGGCGGCGAACAGGATCGTGCCGAGCCACAGGCGCTGGGCGACCCAGTCGGGGAGCCCGAGCGTGCTCGACGGCCCAGAACCACGGCCCCATCGGCCAGAGGTAGCCGATGGTCTGGTGGGTGACCGTGCCGAGCCCGATGTTCGGCGTCCCACATCGACCACGCCCGCGACGAGCAGCCGGTCGGGGTCGAGGTAGAGGTACGTCTTCGTGTCGGCGCCGACGCGGCCCGGCGCGGTGAGGAGCAGCGGGACGTACACCGCCAGCCGCCAGCGCCGCGACCGGTCGCCCACCGGTCGCGGGCGCCCTGTCTCACCGGTGGCGGCGACGCGGCCTCGCCGGCGAGGGCGCGCATCAGCCCGGCCGCGGTCGCCTCCCACGTGAGCTCGCCGGCCGCGCTGCGAGCGCGCCGGCGGCGAGCGTGGCGCGCAGCGCCGGCGTCGCCGAGCACCCGGGCCAGGCGCGCCGCCCAGCGCCGTCGGCCGTTCCGTCGGTGAGGACGCCGCTGACGCCGTCGCGCACGGCGTCGACGTGGCCGGGGATGCGGGTGGCGACCGCCGGCGTGCCGCAGGCGCCGGCCTCGGTGAGCGCCATGCCCCAGCCCTCCCGGGCCGACGCCGAGGCCACCACCCACGCCCGGCGGTAGAGGTCGACGAGCTCGTCGTCGCGGAGGTGGCCGGTGAAGCGCACCCAGGACTCGGCGTCGAGCTGCGCGGACCAGCTCGTCGAGGGCCGGGCGCTCGTAGCCCTCGCCGACGATGACGAGCTCGAGGTCGGGGATCGAGCGCCGGGCCGCGGCGCACGGCGTCGAGCAGGAGGTCGTAGCGCTTGACCGGCACGAGCCGGCCGACGGCGACGACGAGCGGGCGTCGGCGCTGCGCTCGCCGCCGGGGGAGAAGCGGGGATCGACGCCGGGCGGCACGACGTCGATGCGCTCGGGCCGCAGGCGCAGCTGCTCGACGATGTCGGTCTTCGACGACGCCGACAGCGTGACGATGCGGCTGCGGCGGTACAGCAGCGGGCGCGACCCGGCGCTCGAGGAGCTCGCCGCCGGCGGCGAGCATCGGGTTCTCGTCGCCGAGCACCATCTTCCACATCTCGGCGTGCACGTGGTGCAGCACGACGATCGACGGCCGGCGCTCCCACAGCGGCGAGAAGAACGGCATGCCGTTCCAGTACTCGACGAGGGCGTCGCGCGGACCGAGGCGCCCGGCGAGCTCGGCGAGCGACGGCCCGGGGGAAGACGAGGTAGCGGCCGGCCCGGCGCACGACCCTGTAGCCGTCGCGCTGGATCACCGGTGCCGCGCCCTGGGCGTAGCTCGTGCGCAGGGTGACTCGAGGCCGGCCTCGGCCCACAGCCGGGCGACCTCGGCGGCGTGCACCTCGCTGCCGCCGGCCTCGACGTCGGCGAGGTCGCGCCACGACAGGATGTGGACGCGCCGGATCCCGGCGCCGGCCGCCAGGTCGCCGATCTTGGTCGACGCGTCGTCGGACGGAGCGTCGTCGGCGGCAGCGGGCATGACCGGACGAAGGTAGTCCCGCGCCTACCCTCCCGGCCGCATCATGGGCGAGCTCGACGTGCTCGACGGGATCGAGGGCTGGCTGACCGACGGCCCAGGCGCAGGTCCTGTTCGACGCGGCCGGCGCCGTGCGCGCCGGGCGGGCAGATCGTCGAGATCGGCAGCTTCCGGGGCCGGTCCACGTCGCCCTCGCGCTCGGGGCGCCGGCCGGCGTCGAGGTCGTCGCCATCGACCCCCACGCCGGCAACGACCGTGGCCCCCAGGAGATCCAGGGCTACGAGGCCGAGGCGGCCGGCGACCACGAGGCCTTCCTCGCCAACCTCGCCCGGGCCGGCGTCGCCGACCGGGTCCGCCACGTGCGGGCCTTCTCCGTCCGAGGCCCACGGCGAGGTCGACGGCGCCGTCGACCTGCTGTGGGTCGACGGCGCCCACCGCTTCGGGCCGGCCCGTGACGACCTGCGCCGGTGGGGCGACCGGGTCGTCGGCGGCGGGCGCATGCTCGTCCACGACTGCGTGGAGCTCGGTCGGGGTCACCGCGCGCGCTGCTCAGCACCGTCTCCTTCAGCCGCCGCTGGCGCTACGACGGCCGCACCGGGTCCCTGGCCGCCTACACGCGGGTGCCGTCGGGGTGGGGCGAGCACGGGCCGGCAGCTCGCCGAGCTCCCCTGGTTCGCCCTGAACGTCGCCCGGAAGGTGCTGGTCGTGCTCAGGCTCCGCCGCGGCCCCTGGCCCTACTAGCGGGTTCGCTCCGGCGCCGTCCTGGCGCCTCCGCTCACACGGATTCCTGTCGTGCCCGAGTCGGTGCGGGTTCGGGGGCGCCATCCGTGGTCGCTGGCCACGGCAGCGCCGTCCTGGCGCCTCCGCTCACACGGATTCCTGTCGTGCCCGAGTGCGGTGCGTGTGTCGGGGGCGCCATCCTGGCGCACGGCCACGGCCGAGCGCCGTCGTCGGTGGCGGGCCCTCCGAGCCACCGACGGATTCCGGCCGGCGGCCGCGTTTGCGGTGGAGGACACGGTCGCGGATGCCCCACCAGGTGACGTTGGAGAGCTCCTCCCAGATCACGGCGCCGCTCATCTTCGAGCTGCCCGCGCACGCGGTCGGTGAAGGTGATCGGCACCTCGGCGAGCCGGTCGCCGTGGCTGGATCACCCGGTAGGCGCATCTCGATCTGGAACAGGTAGCCGCGCGAGCGCGTGTCGAGCACGCCGCCGTCGCCGGAGCGTGTCGGCCCGCCAGGCGCGGTAGCCCGACGTCGTGTCGGCGATCGCGCATGCCGAGCACCCACCGCGTGTAGCGGTTGCCCCACTTCGACAGGGCCCGGCGGTGCCACGGCCAGTGCGGGATCGAGCCGCCCGGGACGTAGCGCGAGCCGATGACGAGGCCGACGCCGTCGTCGACGGCGGCGAGCAGGTCGGGCAGCGCGGCCGGGTCGTGGGACAGGTCGGCGTCCATCTGGACGACGCGGTCGTAGCCCCGGTCGAGGGCGATCGCGGAAGCCGTGCCGGTAGGCGTTGCCGAGGCCGTCCTTCGTCGGCGCGCACCGACGACGTCGACGCCGCCGAGCTCGCTCGCCGACGCGTGCGGGCGAGGTCGGCGGTGCCGTCGGGGCTGGTGTCGTCGACGACGAGGACGTCGACGTCGGGGTTGCGCCGCGCGGAAGCGGCGGAGGACCTCCTCGATGTTCTCGGCCTCCTCGTAGGTCGGGACGACGACGAGGGTGCGCAGTCGGCGGCGGTCCGGACTCAGTGCCGGCATGGGCGGCGGAAGCTACTCGCAGCGCGGTGTACAGCTCGTAGAGCCCGCGGCCGAACAGCCCGTCGCCGTAGGACCCGACGAGGCAGAAGTCCTCGCGCGAGCACCTCGTTCGGCTCGTCCGGGCCGAACATCGCGGGAGTCGTTGGGCTCGTCCCAGTCGTCGCGGATCGACGACAGGATCACGACGTCGGCGGCGGCGAGCTCGTCGGCCAGGCCGGAGTCGTCGGCGTTGGCGACCCCGGGGTCCATCTCGATGTAGCGGGTCGCCGGGGGAGCTCGGGGAGCAGGTAGTAGAGGAACGCCTCGCTGTAGGGCGTCTTGCGGAGGTCGCCGGTGCCGACGAACAGGGTGTCGCCCGGCTCGGTGACGCCGCTCGACGTCGGGCGAGCAGCTCGTTGACGGCGTCGACGGCGTCGTGCCGGCCGTAGTGGAACGCTCGGTCGCCGTGCTCGATGACGCCGGCGTCGACGTCGCGCAGCCCGACGCCCTGGGCGACGTAGTCGCCCTAGGTGCGCCAGGTGAAGTGGGGGACGAGGGCGAGCAGCAGGAGCACGGCACGGCGGCGGCCACCGCCACGGCGGCGGCGCCGGGCCGGCCGCCGCACCGGCGGCCAGCAGCTCGGCGACCGCGGCCGGCAGGAAGCCGAGCGGGACGCAGCTCACCCAGGCCAGGTGGGTCGAGTCGGCCCGCTGCAGCGCCTGGGGGAGCAGCCCGGCGGCGAACACGGCCATCGCGAGCAGGCGGCGGTCGCCGCGCGGCGCGGGCGGCGCGCACGCCGGCGACGACGCAGGGTGCACGACGGCGGCGAGCAGGAGCAGAGCCAGAGCGTGAGCTGCGCCGGGCGAGGCGGGCGCCGGGAGCGGCCACGGCGGCTCGATCAGCAGCCCGGCCCGCTGGAGGAAGCCGTCGAAGTAGCTCCACGACGGCGGCAGCGGCAGCCGGCGGCCCGCCGCGGAGGTCGAACACCGGCTCGAGGAAGAGGCCCTCGACGACGTTGCCGGCCCGGCCATGGCGAGGTGGACGAGGTACGGCGACACGCCGACGGCGAGCCCGAGCGCCAGCCGCCGCCGCTGCGCCGGGCCAGCCCCCAGGCCAGGCGACGAGCAGCGAGGCCGGCGCCGACGGCGAGGACGAGGTCGGGCCGGTACAGCAGGGCGGCGCCGGCGAGCAGCCCGCCGGCGACCAGCGACCCGATCGGCGGTGGCTCGGCGACGGTGCCACCGCCGCGGCGAGCGGACGGAGCGACCACAGGCCGAGGGCGACGCCGCCGACCCAGGCGAGGGCGGTGAGGCCGATCGGCGGGCACGACGATCACGGCGGCGATGACGCCGCCGGTGGCGGCGACGAGCCGGCCCCACGGGCGCAGCAGCGACCAGCACGCCCGAACGCGACGCCGAGCTGCTGGAGCGAAGCCGACGACCCGCTCGACCTCGAGCGACATGCCGAAGACCTCGTACACGCCGGCGAGCACCCACAGGCTGCCCGGGCCGTACAGGTGGAGGAAGTCCCGGTTGGGGACGTGCCCGGCGAGCACCAGCTCGGGGAAGACGAGCATGAAGCCCTCCTCCATCGGCGGCCCGGGCGCGTCCCAGAGCCCCGGGAGGGGCAGGAGGCAGGCGAGCGGCGACCGCCAGGAGCCGGCCACCAGCGGAGCGCCGCAACGTCGGCCGCGCTCGGTGTCCGACATGGGCGGCGGCGAGGGTAGCGGTGGCCAGCCTACGCTCGCCCGTCATGCTCGGGTTCGAACGGCGGTTCGTCGACGCCCTCGTCACGACCGCCGACCCGGCCATTCGGCAGCCGGGTCGCAGGCTGGGTCGAGGGCAGCCTGCGCACCATGCCCCAGCACCTCCGCCTCGGCGTCGCCGGCGAGACGCGTGCTGCTCGGCGGCGTGGTCGACGCTGGCCCGGCCGCGACCTCGGCCGCGCTGGCCGTCGGCCGCTCGACCGCAGCCCGATCGGCGCTCGTGCGCCAGTACGTCCGGCTGTTCCGCTCGCTCGTGCTCTTCGCCGAGCAGGAGCTGGCGCCGCCGCGCGCATGACCGTCCGATCGACACCGAGGTCCTCGTCGTCGGCTCCGGCGCCGGCGGCGCGACCACCGCGGCGATGCTCGCCGAGGCCGGGCGCGACGTGCTCGTCGTCGAGGAGGGCCCGTGGGTCGACCCCGACGCGGTCGAGCCGTTCTCGCTCGAGGAGATGGAGCGCAAGTACCGCCACCACGGCTCGTCGGCCGCGCTCGGCGCGCCGCCGATCGCCTACGCCGAGGGCCGCTGCGTCGGCGGCAGCACCGAGATCAACAGCGGCCTCTGGCACCGCCTCCCGACGAGCTCGCCGACGGAGTGGCGGCGGCGCTACGCCATCGACGAGTTCGACGACGCCACCCTCGACCGCTACGCCGTCGCTGGTCGAGGGCTGGCAGTCGGTCGGCCGCACGCCCGGCCGCGCCGCCGCTGTCGTCGGCGTTGCTCGAGCGGGGCGCGACGAAGCTCGGCTGGCGGTCGGTGGAGTTCCCCCGGGTGTTCCGCTACGACGACGGCGGTCGCGGCCGTGAAGCAGACGATGGCCCGCACGCTGATCCCGCGGGCGGTCGACGCCGGCGCCGACGGTCCTGCCCGACTGCCGGAGTCGTCGCGGCTGGCCGGCGGGCCGGCGACCGGGTCGTCGGCGCCGAGGCGCGTCGGGCTCGGCCCGACGGCGGGCCCGACGAGCGGCTCACGATCCGGCGCCGAGCACGTCGTCGTGTGCGGCGGCGCCATCCAGACGCCGGCGCTGCTGCAGCGCAGCGGCTTCCGGCGGCCCGATCGGGCGCGGGCTCAAGCTGCACCCGACGATCAAGATCGCCGCCCGCTTCCCGCACCCGGTCGACCACGGCGACGTGCCCGATGCACCGCATCACCGAGTTCGCCCCGAACCTCACGATCGGCGGCTCGGCCAGCCGTCGCGGGCCACGTCGCCCTCGCCCTCGCCGACTGCGGCGCCGACCCGCGCCGGCCGCTCGAGGACTGGGAGCACGTGTCGGTGTACTACGCCGCCATCCGCAGCGAGGCCGGCGGCCGCGTGCGTCGCGCTGCCCGGGCTGCGCGACCCGCTCGTGACCTACCGGCTCACCGACGGCGACCTGAGCCGCCTGGCCCGCGGGCTGGTCCACCTCGGCGAGGTCGCTGCTCGCCGCCGGCGCGACCGAGCTGTACCCGTCGGTCGTCGGCGCGCCGGTCGTGCACCGACGTCGACGACCTCGTCGGCCTGGTGGGACGCCGTCGACCGCCGGCGCGCCAACCTCATGACCGTGCACCTCACGTCGTCGGTCCGGATGGGCGACGACCCGGCGACCGCGCGGCGCCGACAGCTTCGGCCGGGTGCACGGCACGCGCGAACCTGCGGGTCAACGACGCCTCGCTGCTCCCCGACGCGCCCGGCGTGAACCCGCAGGCGGCGATCATGACCATCGCCGCCCGCAACGCCGACGCACTCCTCGCCACCCTCTGATGACGCCGCGGCCCGACCTCCCGAGCGACGCGCCCGCCCCGACGACCGTCGTCGTCACCGGCGCGGCCGGGTGGCTCGGGCAGAACCTCGTGCGCGCCCTCGCGCCGGCGCGGGCCCGCGTGCGGTGCCTCGTGCCACGACCGACGCCGAGGCGCCGCTGCTCGAGCTCGTCGGCCGCAACGTCGAGGTCGTCGTCGGCGACGTCCGCGACCCGGCGCGCGCTCGACCGGCTCTTCGACGGCGTCGGCGCGGCCACCGTGTTCCACGCCGCCGGCCGTGATCCACCCCGGCGCGCGTCCGCGAGCTCTTCGACGTCAACGTCGGCGGCACCCAGCTCGCCCTCGACCGGGCCCGCCGCGCCGGCGCCGCGCCGGTTCGTCCACGTGTCGTCGAACTCGCCGTTCGGCGCCAACCCGACGCCGGACGACCGCTTCGACGAGGCGTCGCCGTCCGAACCCGTACCTGGGCTACGGGCGCTCGAAGCTCGAGGCCGAGCAGCTCGTGCAGCGCGAGCACGAGCGGGGCGACCTCGCCGACGACGATCGTGCGCCCGCCGTGGTTCTACGGCCCGTTCCAGCCGGAGCGGCAGACGCACGTGGTTCCGCGCCGTCCGCCGGGGGCGCTTCCCGCTCGTCGGCGACGGCACGCAGCGGCGGTCGATGGTGTTCACCGGCAACCTCGTCGCACGGCCTGCTGCGCGCCGAGGTCGCCGCGGCGGCGCCCGGCCGGGCCTGGTGGATCGCCGACGCCGAGCCGTACGCGCTCGCGCGACGTCCTGAGCACGGTCCGGCAGGCGCTCGACGCCGAGGGCCTCGCCGGTCAGCGGCGGCCGGCCCCGGCTGCCGCGGCTGGCCGGGCGTCGTCGCCGAGGCGGCCGACGCGCGTGCTCCAGGCGGCGCGGCCGCTACCTCCAGGCCGTGCACGTGCTCGGCGAGCTCAAGGACACGATCGCCTGCGACATCGGCGCCGCGCACGCGACGAGCTCGGCTACGAGCCGGCCGACGTCGCTGCTCGACGGCATGCGGGCCAGCATCCGCTGGTGCCTCGAGCGGGGAGCACGGCCCTGATGAAGGTGCTCGTCACCGGCGGGAGCGGGCTACTTCGGCACCGTCCTCGTCGACCACGCTCGCTGGCCCGGGGCGACGACGTGCGCATCCTCGACCTCAACGCGCCGGCGCCCGAGCCGGCGGGACGCGCGACGTCGACGTCGTCGTCGGCGACATCCGCGACCGGTCGACGGTCGCGAGCGGCGTGCGACGGCGTCGACGTCGTCCTGCACAACGTCGCCCAGGTGCCGCTGGCCAAGGACCGCCACCTGTTCCACTCGGTCAACGTCGTCGGCACCGCCGACCTGCTCCTCGCCGCTCGCGACGCGGGCGTGGGCAAGGTCGTGCACATCTCGTCGTCGGCCATCTTCGGCATCCCCGAGGCGAACCCCGTCACCGAGGACACGCCGCCGCGGCCGCTCGAGGCGTACGGCCGGGCCAAGGTCGAGGCCGAGGCGCTGTGCCGGGAGGCGGCCGCCGGCGGGCTCGACGTCACGCATCGTCCGTCCCCGCACGATCCTCGGCCACGGCCGCCTCGGCATCATCGGCGTCCTCTTCGAGTTCGTCGCCGAGGGCGCGCCGGTGTACGTGCTCGACGGCGGCAGCAACCGCTACCAGTTCGTGCACGCCGACGACCTCGCCGACGCCTGCCTGCGCGCCCTCGACCGGCCGGGCCCGGCCACCTACAACATCGGGGCCGACGAGTTCGGGACGATGCGCGAGACGCTGCAGGCGCTCGTCGACCACGCCGGCACCGGCTCCCGCGTGCGCTCGCTGCCGTCGGCGCCGGCGCGGCTGGCCATGAAGGTCCTCTCGACGGTCGGCGCGACGCCGTTCGCGCCGTACCACTGGCTGCTCTACGGCGAGTCGCTGTGGTTCGACACGACCCGAGCCGCGGACGGAGCTCGGCTGGGCGCCGACGCGTTCGAACGCCGCGATGGTCATCGAGTCCTACGAGTGGTTCCTCGCGCACCGCGACGAGCTCGACGGGGGGTCAGCACCACCAGTCGCCGGTGGAGCTGGGAGCGCTCGCCGTCCTCAAGCGGCTCGGCTGATGGCACTCGACGCGCCGGCGGCGACCGCGGGCGGCGACCCTCGCCGACGCAGCGGGCGACACCGCGGCCCCGACGCGCCGGCGCGACCGCTGGCTCGCTCGCCGTCCTGGCCGGCGCCCTCGCCCTCCCCCTGCTGGTCGCCGCGGTCGCCGTGCGCCGCCCGACGTGGTTCCCGGTGCTCGACCTGGCCATGACCGAGCTCCGCCTCCGCGACGTCGGGACGTCGCACACGCCGCTCATCGGCCTGCCCGGGACGCATCGGCACGCTCGCCGAGCAGGGCAGCCACCCCGGCCCGCTGAGCTTCTACGTGCTCGCCCCGGCGTACCGGCTGCTCGGGTCGACGGCGTGGGCGATGCAGGTCGGCACGGTCGCTGCTCAACGTCGGCGCGCTCGGCGCTGTCGCTCTGGATGGCCGCGCCGGCGTGGCGGTCGCGCCGCTCGTCGTCGCCGTGGCGCGTCGTGCTCGCCCTCCTCGCCGCCGGCTACGGCATCGCACCCCTCATCGAACCCGTGGAACCCGTACCTGCCGGTGCTGTGGTGGGTCGTCGTCCTGCTCGCCGTGTGGTCGGTGCTCGACGGCGACGTCGCCATGCTCCCGGTGGCCGTCGCCGCCGGGTCGTTCTGCGCCCAGACCCACCTGCCCTACCTCGGCCTCGCCGGCGGGCTCGGCGTCGTCGTCGCCGTCGGCCTCGTCCTGCAGCTGCGCCGGACCGAGCCGCGGAGCGACGCCCGCCGGCGCCTCGTGCGCTGGACGGCGGCGAGCGTCGGCCTCGGGGTGCTGCTGTGGCTCCCGCCGGTGATCGACCAGCTCGTGAACGACCCCGGCAACCTGTCCCTCCTCGCCGATCACCTCGGCACGCCGCCCGAGCCGCCCGGTCGGTCTGCGGCAAGGGCGTCGAGCTCGCCCTGCTCCACCTCGACGTGCCCGACTTCTTCGGCGCCGACCGCGGCGGCGACCGGCTCGCTCGTCGACGCGTCCGTCGGACCCCGAGGGCTCGATCGTCCCCGGGTTCCTCACCCTCGCCGTGTGGGCCGCCGCCGCCGGTTGGTCCGTCGCGCACCGCCGGGCCGAGCCGGCGCTGGCGCGGCTCCACGTCGTCGTCGGCCGCGGCGCTCGTGCTCGGCGTCATCTCCATGAGCCGCATCTTCGGGAAGGTCTGGTACTACCTCATGCTGTGGGCGTGGGGGACGGCGGCGCTCGCTCCTGCTCGCCGTCGGTTGGACGGCCGTGGTCGCCCTGCGCGGCCGGGTGCGGCCCGAGACGCGCCAGCGGGCCTCGCGGCGCCGCGGTCGTCACCGGGCTCGTCGTCGTCGGGCGTCTCGACCGTCGCCTTCACCGCCGCCGCCGTCGACGCCCCGCCGCCGTCGGCCACCGAGTCGTCGATCCTCGGCGGCCTCCTCCCCGGCACCGTCGCCGCCCTCGAGCGTGGCGACGGCGCCGCCGTCGGCCGCGACGGCCGCTACCTCGTCACCTGGACCGACGCCTACTACTTCGGCTCGCAGGGCTACGGGCTCGTCAGCGAGCTCGAGCGTGACGGCTTCGACGCCCGGGCGGAGGAGCACCGCCACGTGCCCATCACCGACCACCGGGTGATCGACCTCGCCGGCCGAGGCCGACGCGACGGTCTACCTCGCCACCGGTTCGTACATCGAAGAGGCCCGGGCCCTGCCCGACGTCGTCGAGGTCGCGTACGTCGAACCCCGCGACGCGGCCGAACGGGCGGAGTTCGATCGCCTGCGCGCCGATGTCATCGCCGCGCTCGGCCGCGGCCGGGCTCGACGACATCGTCCCGATCGTCGACCGCAACCTCTTCGGCGCCTCGATCGACGAGCGAGTCGACCGCGCCGACCCAGCGCAAGATGGCCCGGATGCTCGAGCTCGGCCAGCCCGCGGCCGTGTTCGTCGCGCCGGCCGGGACGTCTCTGTGACCCTCGTGCTCGTCGTGCTCGCCGTGCTCGCCGTGGTCGCCGCCGGCGTGCCGGTCGTCGTCGCCGCGAGCCGGGCGGTGTCCGAGGGGTGGATGCCCGATCGGCGACAACGCCTACTTCGCCATCCGCGCCCGCGACGTCCTCACCGAGCACCACCCGTTGCTGGGCACGTGGACCTCGGCGTCGCAGTCCCTCGGCGTCGACGTCAACAACCCCGGCCCGCTCCTGTTCGACCTCCACGCCCTCCCGGCGAAGATCGACGGCGACATCGGCCTCGCCATCGGGGTGGCGGCCGTCAACGTCCTGTGCATCGTCGGCATCGCCGTACTGGCGGCCCGCGTCGGTGGCGCCCGCGGCGTGGTGCTCGCCATGATCCCGGCCGCGGGGCTGGCCTGGACGATGGGCAGCGAGCTGCTCTTCGACCCGTGGCAGCCCCACAGCCTGCTGTTCCCGTTCCTGTTCACGCTGTTCGCCGCGTGGGCCACGTGCGCCGGAGACCTCGCCGCGCTCCCATGGCTCGCCGGCGCCGGCAGCCTCGTCCTGCAGACCCACCTGACCTACGCCTATCTGGTGCCGACGCTGTGGCTCGCCGCGGCCGCGTCGGTCGCCCTGCGCCTGCGCCGGGTTCCCGACGAACGTCGCGCCGGCGGGCGCTGGCTGCTCATCAGCGGCGTGGTCGTCCTCCTGTGCTGGGTCCAGCCGGTGATCGAGCAGCTCACGAGCGAGGGCAAGGGCAACCTGTCCCGCCTCGCCGACGCGTTCGGCGAAGGGCGAGGGCATCGGCCTCTCGCTCGGCGGCCGCTTCCTGGCCGCGATCGTCGCCTTGCCGTCGTGGTGGTCCCGATCCACCTTCAGTGGGTCCCTGCAGTACGAGGCCGTTCGCCTGATCCCGGGGACGAAGCCGGCGCTCCGAGGCGTCCCGACCGGTGGCGCCGCCGTCACCGGGCTCGTGCTCGTGGGCGTCGGTCTCGTCGTGTGCGGCCTGCTCGCCCGCCGGTGGCACGATCGGGAGGTCGGTGCGGCGGCCCTCGTGAGCGCGGCGGCGCTCGTCGGCGGCCTGATCACCGCCGCTTCCACGCCGATGGGGGTGCTCGGCATCGCTCCCCACCAGCTCCGGTGGATGTGGCCGGTGTCGCTGTTCGTCACGTTCACGTTCGCGGTGGCTCTCGCCCGGTCGCTGCCGCGGTCAGCGGGCCAGGCCGTCGCGCTCGCCGCCGTCATCGCCCTCGCCGTCGTCGCCATCCCGCAGGCCCCGGCGGTCTCGGGCCCCTCGCTCGACGCCAACGCCATCCCCGTGATGCGGAAGCTCAACCCGCAGCTCGGGGCGCTCGAGGGGCGAGGTCCGGTCGTGTTCGACGTCGACAACCTGCGCTTCGCCGAGCCCTACAGCGTGGCCATCCAGGCCGAGCTGCAACGCCGGGGCATCGAGTTCCGCTCGACCGACGAGGGCATCATCCGCCAGCTCGGCCCGTCCCGGAAAGCCGATGGCGACGAGCCCACCCGGCTCGTGCTGGTCGAGGGGCCGACGGCCGCGGAGCCGTTGGCCGGTGCCGTCCGGGTGGCGTACGCGTCGACCCTGACGGCCGCCGACCGGCGGGAGCTGGCCCGGCTCACCGCGGAGGTGAGCGCGATCATCGCCGACCGACGGCGTGCCGCTGTCCGAGCTCGGCGAGGCGGCCGATGCCGTCGGGGCCCTCGAGGTGGAACCGGACCCCTTCGGCGTGTTCCGCGAACCGGGACAGGTCGTCGTCTACGGCCAGCTCGTCGGGCTCGTGGACCTCGGTCTCGTCGCCCCCGAGCCCGCCGACCGTGCGCTCTTCGAACGCTGGGCCGAGCTGCGCTACCGGGCCGAGCGCGAGACCGTCGGGCTCTTCGCCTTCCCGGGAGACGGTCGTGGGTGATCCCGAGCTCGCCCTGGTCGTGCCGGTCTTCGACGAGGCCGCCCGGCTCGGCGACTTCGCCGATCTCCTGATCGACTACGCCGTCGAACGGCCCGGCGGGGTCGAGCTGCTGTTCGTCGACGACGGCAGCACCGATGGCGACCGCCGATCTGCTCGAGGCCAGCCTCGGCGCCCGGGCCGGCGTCGCCGGCGGCGTGCTCCGCCGGCCCCACCTCGGCAAGGGCGCTGCCGTCGCCGCCGGCCTCGCCGCCGTCGACGCGCCGCTCGCCGCGTTCTGCGACCTCGACCTGTCCACCCCGCTCGACCAGCTCGACGTGGTCGTGGCCACCGCGGCCCGCGCCGGCGGCCTCGCCATCGCGTCCGCGCGACCTCGCCGGATCCCGGCTCGCGCGGCCCGAGGGCAGGTGCGCGAGCTGCTCGGCAAGGCCTACAACCGCCTGCTCCAGGCGACGGTGACGCCGGGCGTCGTCGACACCCAATGCGGGGCCAAGGCCGCACCGACCGAGGTGTGGCAGGCCCTGCTGGCGCACACGCGAGAGGTGGGATTCGCGTGGGACGCCGAGCTCGTCGCCGTGGCGCTCGCCCTCGGTGTCGGGGTCCACGAGGTGCCCGTCGAGTGGCGCCACGACGATCGGTCGAAGATCCGCGTCGGCCGGGACGGTGCCCGCATGGTGCGCGCCGTCCCGCGGATCCACGCCAGCCGCCGTCGGGCGCGGGCGGCGGCGACGGTCTCGACGCGGCGCCGCCGACGGCGCCACCCACGTCGAGGTGTTCGACGACCGCAACGCCGCCGAGCTCGCCGCAGCCGATCGCGACCACTGGTGGTTCCGATCGAAGGCGGCGCTCGTCGCCACCGCGATCCGCCGCACCGCCCGGGCCGGCGAGGCCGGCCAGGGCTGGCTGCTCGACGTCGGTGGCGGCGCCGGCGGGGTCACGGCCATGCTCGGCTGGCGGCCGGATCGGGTCGTCGTGGTGGAGGGCAACGCGGCGCTGTGCGCCGCGGCCCGTGATCGTCACGGGCTCGGCGCCGCGCAGGCGAACGTCGATCGCGTCCCGATCGCCGACTCCAGCGCGTCGGTCGTGTGCCTCCTCGACGTCATCGAGCACCTCGCCGCTCCCGGCGGCGCCCTCGCCGAGGCTCGGCGGGTGCTCGCCCCCGGCGGCCGGCTCGTCGTGAACGTGCCGGGCCACCAGTGGTTGTGGAGCGCGGCCGACGAGACCCTGGGCCACGTCCGCCGCTACACCAGGGCGACGCTGCGAGCCGAGCTCGTGGCCGCGGGGTTCGAGCCGCTCGTGCTCGGTCACGTGTTCAGCTGGTTGGTCCCGCCGGTGTGGTGGCGGCGACGGCTCCGCTCCACCGGCGAGGCGGAGCTCGGCCTCGACGTCGCCTCGCCGGCGATCGACCGGGCGGCCATGGTGCTCACCTGGGGCGAGCGCCTGCTCGTCGGGCGGGCGGCCGTGCCCTTCGGGACCTCGGTGCTCGCCGTCGCCGTCGCCCGTGGGTGAGGCCGGTTCGACCCGTCGCTGGCTGGCCGCGATCGTGGCCGTCGGCGTCCTGCTCCGCCTCGGCTGGAGCGTGTACGCCGCCCGGCCCCCCGTCGGGCTGCACGACCCCGGGTTCTACCGGTTCCTCGCCGAGCAGCTGGCGTCTGGCCACGGCTACCGGCTCCCCGACGGTTCCCCGACGGCCTACTACCCGGTGGGGTACCCGCTGGCCCTCGCGGCCGGGTTCCTCCTGACGCCGACGTCGTGGCAGACCGGCGTGGTCGTCGTCCTGAACCTGCTGTGCCAGGTCGCCTCGATCCTCCTCGTCTTCGCCATCACGCGATCGGTGCTGGACGGGCGACGCGGCGGCGACGGCTGGGCGTTCCCCGCCCTGGTCGCCGCCGGCGTCGTGGCCCTGTGGCCCAACCTCGTGCTCCACACGGCGGTGCCGTTGTCGGAGTCGTTGTTCGTCGTGCTCGTGCTGGGCGCGGTGCTCGTCGTGGTGCAGGGGCCGTGGGCAGCACACCGGTTCGGTGCGTGGCGACTGGTCGCCATCGGGTCGCTGCTCGGGGCGGCCACGCTCGTCCGACCGGTGTCGCTGCCGATCCTCGCTGCGCTCCTCGTCGCCTGGCTCCTCGCCGGCTTCGGTTGGCGGCGCGCTCGCCCACACGGCCGTCGTGACCGCCGTCGTCGTCGCCGTGGTGGCGCCGTGGGTCGTCCGCAACGCCGTGGTGATGGACGCCGCCCTCGTGTCGACGAACACGGGCGACAACCTCTGCATGAGCCGGCGGGTCGGGGGAAGCGGCGGCTTCGAGTTCCCGAACTTCCGGTGCAACAGCGGTCCGTTCGACGAGCTCCCGCGGCCGGCCTACGAGGTCGAGCGCGACGCTCAAGGCCGGCGGCTGGCGATGGAATTCGTGCTCGATCATCCGGTCGAGGAGCTGACGTCTCGTCGTGCGGAGGGCGGTCCGCACCCTCGAATCGGACGCCGACGCCGTGGCCGCCTCGGAGTCCTACGGCGAGGATCGCTTCCTCGACGACGCCGTGCGCTCGGCGTTGATCGGGGTGTCGGACGCGTGGTTCGTGCTCGCCGGGTTGGGAGGCGTCGCTGGGCTGGTGGTGCTGGCGGTGCGGCGGAGGCCCGACGGGCTCGCCGTGGTGCTCGTCACGGCCAGCCTGCTGGCGGCGCCGCTCGCCTCCTTCGGCGACCCGAGGTTCAAGGTCCCGGCCGTGCCGCTCGCCGCCGTCGGGATCGGTGTGCTCGTCGACGCGCTGGCGAGCCGCCGGAAGCAGACCACGGCCACGGCGTAGAAGCCCAGGGCCAGCAGCTGCACCGCGCGGAAGCCGTAGGACATCGACAGGATCGTGGTCAGCACCGAGCCGATCACCGAGAAGAAGCCGTTCACGGCCCAGGACCACGCCACGTACTCCTCGCCGTGCTCGCGAGAGCCGCGTCACGACGCCCGAGGCCGAGCGGCATGAACATGCCGAGGCACAGGCCGAGCGGGGCCAGGACGACGACGGCCACGACGACGCGCACGGCCAGGCTCGACGTCTGGAAGGCGTCGGTGAGGCGGTCGAGCCCGAACTGGTAGAAGACCGTGAGGACGGCCAGCGCGGCGAGCAGCACCGGCAGCACGGCGCGCGACCGCCGGTGACGCAGGCGCCGGCTCAGCAGCGCGCCGACGCCGGTCGAACACGAGGATCGAGGCCAGCGTGACGGTGAGCGAGTACGTGGGGTAGCCGAGGAACCGCACCAGCCGCTGGATCATCGTGATCTCGAAGAGCATGAAGCCCAGGCCGAGGCAGGCGAAGTAGATCGCCGAGATGCCCTTCGCCGGCAGGGCCGCCACGTCCTTGCGCACGAAGACGAACGGCAGGAGCAGGAACGTCGGCGGCGTAGAGCGACGGCGAAGCCGAGCAGCAGGAGCAGCACCCGCTCGCCGATGGCGTCCTCGGGGTCGACGGTCGCGGATCGGCTCGAAGATGTCGCCGAGCGACGTCGCCGAAGCTCGAGAAGTGCCAGAAGAACGGGCGGTCGTCGCGTCGACGACGCCGATCTCGTCGGGCGACGGCGGCGACGATGGCGTCGACCTCCGCGTCGGTGCTCGACGACGCCAGCCGGCTCACGACGTGGTCGCCGACTCGGCGTCCCGGGGACGTGCATCGGCGACGTGGTCGGCGGGATGTCGGCCAGCCCGGCGGTGAAGCCGTCGGTCTCGTCCGGCGTGAACGGCGTGCGCTTCACGACGATCGTGCGTCAGGTCGGCGGCCGTCGTTGACGCTCGGCGGCGACGAGCAGGTGGTCGACCGGGGTCCTCGACGCCCAGCTCGCTCGAGGGCGTCCCGCGCCGTCACCACGTACCGGCTGGTGCGGTTCGGCGAGTCCTCGAAGCTCAGCTCGCCGAACTGGACGACCATGATCCCGTCGTCGGTGAGGTGCTCGAGCGTCTCGGCGATCATCTCGTCGGTGTAGAGGTAGCTCTCCGACAGCACGAAGGCGCCCGACGACGCGGCGTTGTTGGCGGCGTAGCTGTCGGGGGCGACGTACCAGATGAGGTCGTAGTCGTCGTCGCTCCGGGCGAGGTAGGTGCGGCCGTCGCCCTGGTGGAGGTCGACCTCGGGGCGCTCCGCCAGGTGGCCGGTGTAGTCGGCGAAGTGGTCGGTGAGCAGCGACACGGTCACCGGGTTGAGCTCGACCGCCTCGATGTCGTCGGCCCCGCGGTGCAGCGACGCCAGGATCTCCTTGCCGCCGGCCGAGCCGATGATCAGCTCGCGCTCGGGCGGCCCGGCCGAGCACGTCGAACGGGATGGCCCGGGAGTCGGTGTCGTAGCGCGCCGAGGGTGGCGACGTCGCCGTCGAACTCCCAGATCCCCGAGCCGTAGGTGCCGTCGTGCACGAGCAGCCGGTTCGGGTCGTCGGCGGCGAACTGCGAGCGACGTCGACGCGGAACACCGGGCCCCACTCCGAGAACAGGGCGCCGCTCCGAGGTCAGCTTCGTGTCCTCGGGGCGGACGTCGGGCAGCGCGTCGCCGGTCGAGCGACACCGACGGCGAGAGCCGACGGCGAGCGCCGCCGCCAGCGCGAGCGCGGCCGACCGGACGCCGGGGCAGGGCGAGCGAGCCCCACGCCGGCGAAGACGAGCGGCGGCGACAGCGCGACGACCTGCGGGCGGGCTCAGCCGGCTGATGAGCGGGATGGCCAGGAGGCACCCGAGGCCGGCGCCGACGAGGTCGGCGAAGTAGAGGCGTGCCGACGTCGCTCGCTCGGCCCGGCCGAGGAGCGTGGCGACGATCGACGCCGAGCGCGATGAACGTGGCGAAGAGGATGAAGCAGATGACGGCCGAGCACGGCGAGGTTCCTGAACGAGCTGCCGCGTGCCGTAGTCCCAGATCGGCGACCGTGTCGATGCCGAGCCGGGCGATCACCAAGTACCCGACCGTGATGCTCACCGCGCCGGCGACGGCACAACGGCCGACGATCGGTCGGGTGGCGGCCCGCTGCAGGCGGACGCCACACGGCCACGACGATCCCGCCGGAGCCGATGCCGAGCAGGCTCAGGCCGATGACGAGGTACGTGTAGTAGTACCAGAGCTTGTAGGAGACGATCCGCGTGTAGGCGACCTCGAGCAGCAGCCCCGCCAGGCTGACGAGCAGGATGGCGAGCCAGCGCGGCAGCCGCGCCGTCACGCCGGCGACGCCCTCAACGAGGGCGGACCGGCGCCGAGCGCCCCGTGCCGGGGGCGGCCTCGGTGCCGTCGCGCAGCTCCTCGTGGTACTCCTCCTCGACGTTCACGGCCCAGATGTCGTGGTCGGCACCGAAGAGGTTCTCGACCGTGAGCATCGCCGTGACCATCGAGTGGTCCTGGTTGTTGTAGCGGTGCATCCCGTTGCGGCCCACGGGGTGCACGTTGACGGCGTCGCTGGCCAACCACGCCCGGCAGATCTCGACGTTGTCGGCGAAGGTCTCGTCGTAGGTGGGATAGGCCTTCGGCATCCGCACGGCGTACCCGGCCTCGACCCGTTCGGGATCGACGAGCCCGAGCCGGGCCAGCTCGCGGGTCCCGAGCTCGATGAGCTCGTCGTCGGGCATCGACCACAGCTCGTCGCCCTCGAACACGAAGTACTCGAGCCCGAGGCACGTGCGGCCCTCCTTCACCATGTACGGCGACCACGACCCGAAGTTCTGCACGCGACCGACGAGCACATCCGGCTCGTGCACGTAGATCCAGTTGTCGGGGAAGGTGAACTCCTCGGGCACGACGAGCGCGACGAGCAGGTGGTCGCGGTGCGTGAGTCCCTTGGCGGCCGCCTCGACCTCGACGGGCGCGGGCGGATCCATGGCGAGCACGAGGTCGCCGAGGGGCATCGACGAGATCACGGCCGAGCACGGCCAGGTGCGGCCGTCGGGCGCAGCGACCTCGACGGCCCGGTTGCCCTCGCGCCGCACCCGCGTCACCGGGGTGTCGAACACGACCTCGCTGCCCGCGGCGGTGACGAGCTCGGTGCAGCGCTCCCACATCTGCCCGGGCCCGTAGCGCGGGTAGTCGAACTCGTCGATGAGGCTGGTGATGTCGGTCCGGCCCCGGCCCGGGAACAGCGCCCGCCAGACCGCCTTGCCGAGTGAGAGGTTCTTGATCCGCTGGGCGGCCCAGTCGGCGGTGATCTCGGTCGCGGGCACCCCCCACACCTTCTCGGTGTAGGTCTTGAAGAACGTCCGGTAGAGCCGCCAGCCGAAGCGAGCGGCGGTCCAGCCCTCGAAGTTGGTCTGGTCCTTCGGCGGCCGCACCCGGACCCAGAGGTAGGAGAGCACGCACATCGTGGCCTCGACCACGCCGAGGTTGCGCAGGGCGTTGCCGGCCTTCAGCGGGTAGTCGTAGTAGCGCCCGCCGTAGAAGATGCGCGACATCCGCGGCCGTCGGAGGAACTCGTCGCCGAGGATCTCGTGCCAGCGCGCCTCGACCTCCGGCACCTTGGTGAAGAACCGGTGCCCGCCGATGTCGAAGCGCCAGCCCGTCGCGCTCGACGGTCCGGCTGATGCCGCCGACGACGTCGTCGGCCTCGAGGATGGTGCACGTCGCCCCGCGCCGGGCGAGGTCGAGGGCGGCCGTCAGCCCGGCCGGCCCGGCGCCGATGACGAGGACGGAGCGCGCGTCCGGGGGGGTGGCGGGCTCGTCGGGAACAGGGTTCATCGGAGAGGGCGGCGTCCTGGGTCGGTCGGCTGGGGTGCCGGGTGCGCACCGGGGCGCGCCGTACAGTACCGACCCCGATGGCGAACCCTGTAGACCCTCGCGACGCGCCCCGCGATCGGTCCAGGCTCCCGCTGGTCGCAGGGGGTGTGGCACTCGCCATCGTGGCCGTCGTCGTCCGCTTCGTGACCACCTCGCCCCTCTGGCTCGACGAGGCGCTGTCGACGAACATCGCCTCACTCCCTGCTCGGTGACATCCCCGGCGCGCTGCGAGCGCGACGGCCACCCGCCGCTCTTCTACGTGGCTGCTGCACGGGTGGATGCTCCTGGTCGGCGAGGGCGACACGGCCGTCCGGGCCCTCTCCGGGCTCCTCGGTGTTGCCGCCCTCCCGCTCGGCTGGCTCGCCGGCCGCCGGGTCGGTGGACCACGGACCGCGGCCGGCACCGTCCTGGTCCTCGCGCTCTCGCCGTTCGCCGTCCGCTACGCCACCGAGGCGCGGATGTACGCCCTCGTCATGCTGCTCGTCCTCGTCGGGCATCTCCTCGTGCGCGCGCGCGACCGACGAGCGCCGGGCCCCGCTCGGCCTGCTGGCCGGGGTCGCCGCCGTCACCGCCGTGCTGCTGTGGACCCACTACTGGTCGGCGTACCTGGCGGCCGCCGTCGTCGTCGTGCTGGTGTGGTGGGGCCGCCGGTCGGGATCGCCGGAGCGACCGGTCGCGGTGCGGCTGGTCGCCGCGATCGCCGTCGCCGGCGTCTGCTTCCTGCCGTGGCTGCCGAGCCTGCTCGACCAGGCCAACCACACCGGTACGCCCTGGGCCGGCGCCGCTCGTCCCGGCACCGTGATCGACGAGAGCCTGCGGGCCTTCGGCGGCGGTGACTTCGCCGAGGCGGGCCTGCTCGGTGTGGCGCTCGCCATCCTGTTCCTCGTCGGGGTCATGGCCGCGGCGCCCGACGACCGCCGCTCACAGCTCGTCCTCGGGCCCCCGCCGCGAGGTGCGGTGGCGGGCGAGGCGGCCACCATCGTCCTCACCATCGGCTTCGGCACGCTCGCCGGCGTGCTCGGCGGCACGACCTTCGCACCGCGGTACGCGTCGGTCGTGTTCCCGCTGGTCGCCATCGTCGTCGGCCGGGGCCTCGCCGTCCTGCCCGGGCTCGTCGCGCCGATCGCGGCCGTGACGGCCCTGGTCCTGCTCGGCTTCGCCGGCATCGCCGCCAACATCGTCGACGACCGCACCCAGGCGGCCGCCGTTGCGGCCGGCGTGGCCGCCGGCGCCGGTCCCGACGACGTCGTCGCCGTGTGCCCCGACCAGCTCGGCCCGGCGGTGCGTCGCGCCCTCGACGCCGAGGGCCTCGCCGGCGTTCCCGTGCTCGCCTACCCGACGCTGGGCGACGGCCGCCTCGTCGACTGGTACGAGTACGAGGCCCGCAACGACGCCGCTGACCCCGCCGCGGTGGCGGCCGAGGTGCTCGACCGCGTGCCCGCCGACGCGTCGGTGTGGGTGGCCTGGAACGGCAGCTACCGGACCTTCGAGGGCGACTGCGAGGCGTTCCTCAACGGTCTGGTGGCGGCCCGCGGTCCGTTCTCGGTCGTCGTCGTCGAGAACGACGAGTTCTTCGAGCACGCCGGGTTGGTGGTGTTCCCGCCATCATGAGGCGCAACGGCGGTGTCCGGCTCGGGCGCGACGCCAGGCGTCGCGCCCCGCGGCAACCCGACGGGGTGCGCGCCGATCTGCTGGCGGCGCTGCCGGGGTGGGTCGCCGGCCGCCTGCTCGTCGGGGTGGCGTGGCTCGTCACCGTCGTCATCGTCGACATCCGCCTCGACGGCGTGCGGCCGGTGCCGATGGCGTTCGGGCTGTTCGGTTGGGACGGCGCGTACTACCGAGACATCGCCGAGCTCGGGTACTTCAGCGCCGACGCGACCCGGTTCCACCCGCTGCTCCCGCTCCTCGGCGTCAACGGGTTCGGCGTGCTGCTGCTGGCGAACCTCGGGGCCCTCGCGGCCGGTGCGCTGGTGCACCGCCTCGTGGTGGAACGCATCGGCGACGCCGACCTCGCCCGCCGCTCCGCCACGCTCGTCGGGATCGCGCCGCCGGCGTTCGCCATGGTGTGGGGCTACGCCGAGGGCCCGTTCCTCGCGCTGGCGGCCGCGCAGCTGCTGGCGCTCGGGCGGCGTCGCTGGTGGTGGGCGGCGGCGTTCGGCGCCCTCGCGACGCTGACCCGCCCGAGCGGTGCCCTGCTCGCCGTGCCCGCCCTCATCGAGGCCGTGGCCGGCGTCGGGGCCGTCGGCCCGCCCCGGATCCCGCTCCGGCGGATCTGGGGCCGCGCGGCCGCGGTCGTGGCGCCCGTCGGCGCGTTCGCCGCCTACCTGGCCTGGGTGGGGGAGCGCTTCGGCGACGCCTTCCTGCCCCTCCGGATCCAGTCCGACCTGCGGGGCGGGTTCGCCATCCTCCCCCTCCGACTCGCCGAGGGCGTGGGGGAGGTCGTCGTCGACCCGTTCGGCGACGGCGCCCACCTCCCGTTCGCGCTGGGCATGATCGCCCTCGTCTGGGTGGCGTGGACGCGCCTGCCGGCGTCGTGGGCGGCGCTGGCCACCGCCTCGGTCCTCGTCAACCTCAGCGCCGACAACTGGAACTCGATCGAGCGGTACGCCTACGGGACGGTGCCGCTCGTCGTGGCGCCTGGCCGCCGCCACCGGGGGGCGGCGCTGGCGCTGGGCCGTCGTCGTGAGCAGCATCCTGCTCGTCGGCATGACGGTCGTCGCGTGGTACGGCCGATTCGTGCCGTGACTCTGGTCGCTGCGGCGCATCCTGCGCCTCCGCTCCGTGGCCTACGGCGCCGTTGGGCGGCCTTCGGCCGTTGTCTCGATCGCCTCCGGCCGCCCGCGCCGCCTCTCGATGCCCTGGGGGCGGCATCCTGCCGCTCCTTCGAGGTCGCTGCGGCGCATCCTGCGCCTCCGCTCCGTGGCCTACGGCGCCGTGGGGCGGCCTTCGGCCGTTGTCTCGATCGCCTCCGGCCGCCCGCGCCGCCTCTCGATGCCCTCGGGGCGGCATCCTGCTGCTCGCTCGGCCTAGCGCCTCCGCTCCGTGGCCTACGGCGCCCTGGGGCGGCCTTCGGCCGTTGTCTCGATCGCCTTGCGGCCATCCTGCGCCTCCGCTCCGTGGCCTACGGCCGCCGCTCGAGGCCGGCCTTACGCGCGCGTCTCGATCGCCTCCGCCGTCCGTGGCCTACGGCCCTGGCGCGGCCCGCGCTGGCGCGGTCGCTACTCCTTGGAGGCCACCGCGTTGGGGGTGACGTTCATCTTGGGCTCGTAGTCGGCGACGACGACGTCGCGGGCCTCGCCGGCGAAGCGGGCGCGCAGCTCGGCCCGGCACGACCGGCACGGCCCGTACAGGTCGTCGTCGACGGTCGTCCCGCAGCGGGGGCAGTCATACGAGGTCGCCATGGCCCCGATGCTCGCGCGTCCACAGGCAAGCCCCAGGACACCCCACTTCCGATCCACAACCGGGGCCGGGTACAACCGTCGGCATGTCGTTCGAGGTCGTGCTCCAGGACCGTCAGGTCGAGCGCGTGAACGACGCCGACGCGTTCGTGCAGGAGGGCTCGCTCACGAGCTTCTTCCGCCTCGGCGAGGGGCGTCGCACGATCGATGCCTGGTCGACCCGCGTCGCCAGCGTGCGCACCAGCGCCATCCTCATCGTGCGCCAGGTCGCCTGAGCACGACCCCTAGCGCCGGCGGTTGTCGATCGGCACGAGCCGCGGCCCTCGGCGCTCCGGGCCGAGGCGGGCCGACTCGACGAGCCGGATGGCCCGGCCCCGGTGCGGGGCGAACGGCGCCAGCAGCTCGAGCATCCGCTCGTCGGTCCCGCGCTCGCTCGCCGGCGAGAGCGAAGCACACGACCGTGGGGATGTGGAAGTCGCCGACCGACACCGCGTCGCTGTCGCCGAGGGCGATGAGCGCCACCTCCGCGGCCGTCCACACGCCGATGCCGGGGACGGCAAGGAGCCGGCGTGCCGCCTCGGCCCTGGACAGCGTCGACGATCTCTTCGAGGCGACGGGCGTGACGGCGCCACGGCACGGATCGTCTCGGCCCGCTTGCGCTCGACGCCGAGCGGGTGGAGCTCGCTGGTAGCCGACGCCGGCGAGGACGTCGGGCGGCGGCGGTAGCACGAGGGGCACGGGCCCGGGCGCCGGCTCACCCCAGCGCCGGACCACGGCGCGCCACGACCGCTTCGCCTCCCTGCCGGTGACCTTCTGGGCGAGGATCGTCGGCACGAGCGCCTCGTAGACGGCGAGCGACCGGCCGAGGCGGAAGCCGGAGTGGTCGTGGGCGAGGCGGCGCAGTACCGGATGGCCGGCGGCGAGGTCGGGCCAGCCGTCGACGCGGTCGTGGACGCCGAGCAGCTCGCGGCGCGTGCTCGACGAGCCACTGGGCGCCCGGGCCCCACGCCTCCACGTCGACCGTCGCCGTCCCGCGGCCGGGCCGGTAACGCCCGGTCCCGGTCCGGCCGGCGTCCGCGTCGCCCGCCACGTCGAGCCGTCGGCGGTGTGGCGCCCCGTCGGGTCGGTGCCGCCCTGGCGCAGCGGCGCCAGGGTCCGCCGCAGCTCGTGCCGCTCGCACACGGCCACCGTTCGCGTCGCGTCCGGCCTCACGCTCCTCCTTTCCCGTTCTTTGCGGCTCAGCTGGAACTATTCCAGCCGAGCCGCCAAAGAACGGGGTTTGACCATGTCGACCGTGGAACGCAGCGACCCGCGACCGGGCATCGCCCTGCTCACCCTGAACCGCCCCGAGCGGCTCAACGCCATGAGCCACGAGCTGGTCGCCGACCTGCACGCCGCCCTCGACGAGGTCGGCGCCGACCGGCAGTGCCGGGTCGTCGTGCTCACCGGCGCCGGGCCGGGGTTCTGCGCCGGGCTCGACCTCAAGGGCGCGGGCCCGGCGCCCGGCGCCGACGGGCTGGGCCGGGCCGCAGGCGGGCATGGCGTCGCAGCAGCACATCGCCACGCTCGTGCCGCAGCTGCGTCGCTTGCGCCAGCCGGTCATCGCCGCCGTCAACGGCCCCGCCGCCGGCGGCGGGCTTCGCCCTCGCCCTCGCCAGCGACGTCCGCATGGCGGCGGCCTCGGCCCGCTTCAACGTCGCCTTCATCCGCATCGGGCTCTCGGGTTGCGACATCGGCGTGTCGCTGGCTCCTGCCCCGCCTGATCGGCGCATCGGCGCGCCTTCGAGCTCCTGCTCACCGGGCGGCTGATCGACGCCGAGGAGGCCGCTGCGCATCGGCCTCGTCAGCCGGGTCGTGCCCGACGGCGAGGTCGTCGACGCCGCCCTCGGCGATCGCCGAGGAGATCGCCGCCAACAGCCCGATGGGGGTCTGGATGACGAAGGAGGTGATGTGGAGCCAGCTCGAGGTCGGCTCCTCCAGGCCGGCATCGACCTCGAGAACCGCACCCAGATCCTGACGTCGTTCACCGAGGACATGGGCGAGGCCGTCACCGCCTTCCTGGAGAAGCGTCCGGCCCGCTTCGGCTCACACGTGAGGCTGGTTCCGGCGCATCCGGCGCGCCGGGCGACGGACGAGCGGGTCACGGGGTTCCCGACGTCGTCGAACCGGGCCAGCTCGCTGCACCTGCACTGGGACTGGGGCCCGTCGGCACCGGCGCTCGTCGCCGTGTCGGCCGTGCTGACGGTCGTGGACCCGCCGCGGGTCGGCGTCTGACCACCTCCACTTCTGGGCCCTCCAGGCTTCGTTCTCCGGCGGCGGCGCCGGCCACGTCGGCCTCCAGCACCATCCCGGCCACCCCGGCCGGACGGCGGCGAACTGGGGCGGGTACGCCGGCGGCGGGGGCGGCGAGCTCGGCGGCACCGAGAGCCCGCTGCCGTCGGCTCGGGGCAACCCGAACACCCGTGACTTCGACTGGGAGCCGGGCCGGCCCTACCGCCTGGGCATCCGGCGCGGCGCGAGCGGCTGGGCCGGGCTCGTCGACGACCTCGTGCTGCGGGAGCTGCACGCCGGCGGCGACCGCCTCACCGGCGTCGTCATGTGGTCGGAGGTCTTCGCCCGCTGCGACGACCCCTCGTCGGCGGTCCGCTGGTCCGACCTCGTCGGCGTCACCGCCGCCGGCGACGAGGTCCGCCCGCGCGCCGTCCACGTCAACTACCAGTCCGTCGCCGCCGGTGGCTGCTCGAACACGTCGTCCGGAGCCCGATGGAGCCGGCGGCTTCGTGCAGCGCACCAACACCGCCCGCACGACCCCCAGGGCGCGGTCCTGTCCTTCGGGTAGTCGTCACAGCATTTCGTCCTGCTCACGGGCGCCGGTGCGAGACTTCGCCGATGCCCGACGCCCGGCCTCGGGCCGGCTACCACTCGGTGACGCCCCGCATCGTCGTCGACGACGTGGCGGCGCAGGTCGACTTCCTGCGCGACGTGTTCGGCGGTGTCGCCGACGTCGAACCGGGCCGCCCGACCGAGGTCAGGATCGGCGACTCGGTGATCATGGTGACCCCGGCGACCGAGCGCGACCCGTTCCCCGCCTTCCTGTACGTGTACGTCGACGACGCCGACACCGCCCACCGGCGAGCGGTCGCCGCCGGCGCCACGACGATCGAGGAGCCCGTCGACACGCCGTACGGCGACCGGCGGGCCATGGTGCGCGACCCGTTCGGCAACGTCTTCCAGATGGCGCACCCGGCGGGCTGAGGGGACCGAGGCGCGCCGGCGCCGTCAGTCCGACGCTCGCTCCGACACGCTGACGGACTGCATCACGTCGCCGACGCTGGATCTGCTTCACGACGTCCATGCCGTCGACCGTGTAGCCGAACAGGTTGTAGTTCTTGTCGAGCTTGCCGCGGAGGTCCTCGAGGCAGATGAAGAACTGGCTGCCGTTCGTGTTCGGGCCGGCGTTCGCCATGGCGACCGCACCCGCCTCGTAGTCGCCCTTCACGGGCTCGTCCTCGAACTTGTAGCCGGGCCCGCCCCGGCCGCTGCCCTCCGGGCACCCGCCCTGGATCACGAAACCGTCGACGACCCGGTGGAACGTGAGCCCGTCGTAGTACCCCTTGCGGGCGAGGGCGACGAAGTTGTTCACCGACTTCGGCGCCAGCTTCGGATCGAGCTCGAGCAGGATCTCGCCCTTCGGTGGTGGTGATGGTCACCTGGTAGATGGTGTCCTGGTCGATCTGCATCTCGGGGGCTGAGGCCATCCGGCGACCCTATCCGTGCTCCCGTCTCCGTAGGCTCCCGCCCCGATGACCACGCCCCTCGACGCCCGGGAGCGGGCGCAGATCTGCGCCCGCTTCGACGAGCTCGGTCCCGACGCCCCGACGCTCTGCGAGGGGTGGACGACCTTCGACCTCGCCGCCCACCTCGCCGTCCGTGAGCGCAACCCGCTCGCCGGTCCCGGCATCGTCGCCGGCGACAAGGTGGCGGCCCTCGGGCGCCTCACCGAGCGGGCCATGGAGCGGGAGAAGCAGCGGGGCTGGACCAGCGTCGTGGAGCGGGTCCGCACCGGCCCGCCCTTCGGTCCGTTCGCGGTGCCCGGCCTCCGCGACCAGATCAACTTCATCGAGTACCTCGTGCACCACGAGGACGTCCGCCGGGCCAACGGGATGGGTCCCCGCCACGGACGTCGACGACCTCCAGGAGGCGGTGTGGAAGCGCCTCAAGCAGCTGTCGCGCTTCCTGCCCGGCTTCCCCCGGGGCGTCGGGCTCGAGCTGGCCCGGCCCGGCGGCGACGAGGTGCACGTGGCCCGCAAGGGCTCGTCCACCGGCCGCCTCACCGGTGAACCGATCGAGCTCGTGCTGTTCCTCTACGGCCGCGGCGACCACGCCGAGGTCGAGCTGACCGGCGACCCCGAAGCCGTCGACGCCGTGAGGAACGCCCGCCTCGGCCTGTAGTCGAACAACCCGAACCGGCGGTGGCTATCGGCGCATGGGCCGAACAACCACCGCCAATTCAGGGGTTTCAGCTGGCGGTGACGCCCTGGGCCTCGAGGCTCGACGACGCCGCGCCAGATGAGGCCGGCGAGGACCCTCCCTGTGGCGTCGAGGTCGGGCGAGCGCCCCTTCTCGTCGAGGAGCTCGAGCACCGTCGCCTCGAGCATCCCCACGACGGCGCTCGCCGCCACCCACGCCGCCGCGGTGCCGCCCCAGCCCTCGGCGACGCGGGCGATGCGCGTCCGGCGTGCCTCGGTCGCCGCCGGGTGCCCGATCAGGCTCCCGGCCCGCAGCACCCGCCACGTCCCGGGCCGCTCGGCGAAGAACCGCAGGTAGGCCTCGACCGTCGCCCGGAAGCGCTCCTCGGGCGGATCGTCGCGGTCGACGCCGGCCTCGAGGGCGAGATCGAGCGCTTCGAACAGGTGCAGTTCGACCGCGGCGAGCAGGCCGTTGCGGTCGCCGAAGTAGTTGTAGACGAGGGCGCGGGAGACCCCGGCGGCGTCGGCGATCTCCTCGAAGGGGACCTCGGTCGGGTCGCGGACCTCGAAGAGCTTCGCGGCCGCTTCGACGATCTGGTGGCGGCGCACCGCCGGATCGAGGCGGGTGACGGCCCGCCGCTCGCTCGTCCTGGACACGTCCCCCTCCCTCCGTCCGGCTCGATCGTCGTGCCGACTCAGGCCGCCGGCACCTCGGCTTCGGCCTCGGCCTCGACCAGCGGGTGGTGGCAGGCCACCACGTGATCGCCTCGGGACCCTGCGGTGCGCCGCACCGGTCGCAGCACCGGCTCCTCCGCCGCGCAGCGCTCGCTCGCCCGGGGGCAGCGGGTGCGGAACCGGCAGCCCGACGGCGGGTCGATCGGGGAGGGCGGGTCGCCGGCCAGCTCGATCCGAGTGACCGCCCTCGACGTTCGGATCGGGCACCGGGATGGCCGAGAGGAGGGCCGCGGTGTACGGGTGGGCGGGCTGGACGTACAGCTCGTCGGGCGAGCCGACCTCGCACAACTTGCCGAGGTACATCACCGCCACCCGGTCGCTCACGTTCTTCACCACGGCGAGGTCGTGGGCGATGAAGACGAGGGTCAGCCCGTAGCGCGCCTTCATGTCCTCGAGCAGGTTGAGGATCTGGGCCTGGACCGAGACGTCGAGGGCCGAGACCGGCTCGTCGCAGATGAGCAGCGTGGGCTCGAGCACGAGGGAGCGGGCGATCGAGATGCGCTGGCACTGCCCGCCGGAGAACTGGTGCGGCCGCTTGGGCCGGGCGACCTCGGGGTCGAGCCCGACGGCGGTGAGCACCTCGTCGACCTTGGCCTGCTGCTCGGCGTCGCTGCCCTGCTTCCAGATGCGCAGCGGCTCGGCGACGATGTCGGCGACCCGGCGACGAGGGTTCAGCGAGGAGATCGGGTCCTGGAAGATCAGCTGCATGCGACGGCGGACCTCGCGGAGCTCGGCTGCTCTTGAGGCCGGTGAGCTCCGCGCCCTCGAACCTGACGCTGCCGCCGGTCGGCGGGGGGAGCTGCAGGATGGCCTTGCCCGTCGTGGACTTGCCGCACCGGACTCGCCGACCAGACCGAGGGTCTCGCCTTCGAGCACGTCGAGGCTGATGCCCGGACACCGCCTTCACGGTGCGTCCGGGCCCGGCGTGGAACTCGACGCTGAGGTCCTCGACCCGCAGCAGCGACTGGTCGGCCGGGCGCAGGTGGACGTCACCGGTCCCGGCCATCAGACCGTCACCTCGGCGACGTCACCGGGGGCGCCGATGTCGAGCGGGGTTCCGGTCTCGTCGACGGGATGGACCGGCTCGACGGTGCCGACCGGGAACCAGCACTTGTAGTAGTGCCCCGGCGTGTCGGCCTCGACCAGCGGCGGCTCCTCGGCGAAGCACCGGTCGCGGGCGTAGGGGCAGCGCGGCGAGAACCGGCAGCCCTTCGGCGGGTCGACGAGGTCGGGCGGCCGGCCCGGGATGGCGGCCAGGCGGGAGTGGCTCGGCTGGTCGAGCTTCGGGATCGAGCGGAGCAGCGCCTCGGTGTACGGCATCTTCATCGACGAGAACAGCACCCTGGTCGGGGCCCGCTCGACGATCTGGCCGGCGTACATCACCGCGATCTCGTCGGCCCGGCCGGCGACGACGCCGAGGTCGTGGGTGACGAGGATCATCGCCATGTGGCGCTCGTGCTGCTGCGCCGCGAGCAGGTTGAGGATCTGGGCCTGGACGGTCACGTCGAGGGCGGTCGTCGGCTCGTCGGCGAACAGCAGCTTCGGGCCGCAGGCCAGGGCGATGGCGATGGTCACCCGTTGGCGCATGCCGCCGGACAGCTCGTGCGGGTACTGGTCGCAGCCGCCGCTCCGCCTCGGGGATGCCGACGGACTTCAGCAGCGCGAGCGCGGTGCGGTCGGATTCCTCGTTGGACATGTCGAGGTGGTGGCGCAGCGATTCGGTGATCTGGGCGCCGACGCGCATCACCGGGTTGAGCGAGGTCATCGGGTCCTGGAACACCATCGCCATCTCGGTGCCCCAGATCGAGCGCATCGTCTCGGCGCGCGCACCGGTGATGTCGCGGTCCTCGTAGAGGACCGAGCCCGTGATCTCGACGTTGCGCCCGGGCAGCAGGCCCATGATCGAACGGGAGAGGACGGTCTTGCCCGAGCCCGACTCGCCGACGATGCCGAGGGTCTTGCCGCGATCGAGGCTGAAGCTGACGCGGTCGACGGCGCGGACCATGCCGCGCTCGGTGCGGAAGGAGGTCCTGAGGTCGTCGACGACGAGGAGGTGGGTGCCTTCCTCGAACGGTGCCTTCGATGCCGAGATGACGCGTCGAGCCACGATCAGACCTGGCCTTCCCGGACGGAGAACCTCGCCTGGAGCTTGTCGCCGATGTGGTTCAGCGACAGCAGCGTGAGGAAGAGGAACAAGCAGGGGAAGAACGTGAGGTAGGCGGCCTTGTCGAGGTCGCCTCGGCCCGCCTCGATCAGCTTGCCCCACGTGACCGCAGGCGCCTCGACCGAGAGCCCCAGGAAGGCCAGGGCGCCCTCGGCGACGATGAGGATGGCGAGGGCGATGAAGGAGAACGACAGCATCGACGGGAGCACGTTGGGCAGGATCTCCCGGCGGAGGATCCGGGCCGGCTTCGCGCCGATCGAGCGGGCGGCGAGCACGAACTCGCGCTGGGAGTACACGAGGGTGTTGGCCCGGGTGATGCGGGCCAGGGCCGGGATGGCGAGGATCGTCAGGACCGATGACGATCTTGCCGAAGCTGCCCTCCTGGGTGCCCGGGCTCCGACAGCAACGAGATGAGGGCGAGGGCGAGGATCAGCGACGGGAACGCGAGCATCACGTCCATCGCCGCCATCGTCGCCCCGCTCGTAGTGGCCCCGGAAGAAGCCGGCGGTGATGCCGATCAGGCCGCCGAAGAAGAAGCCGAGCACCAGGGCGGCTGACGCCGATCGCGATCGACGGCCGGCCGCCCCACAGCACCCGGGAGAACATGTCGCGCCCGAGCTCGTCGGTGCCGAACCAGTGCTCGGCTGTTGGGTGACTGGAACAGATCGCCGGAGACCTGGTTCGGGTCGTCGAGCGGCAGGACGGGCACGAGCAGCAAGGTGACCACGCAGGCCGACGATCCAGGCGATGCCGAGCCAGAAGCCCCAGCCGAAGCCCTTGCGCCCGAGGAACTCGCCGGTCGGCCTCCTCGGCCATGAGGACCTGGCCCATCCCGATGGGCGAGGACGCGATGGCCATGCCGACCTCGGGATCAGTGGGCTCGGGCATGACGCACCCGCGGGTCGAGGACGCCGTAGAGGAAGTCGACGGCGAAGTTGGCGATGACGAAGACACTGGCGACGATCACGACGCCGGCCTGGACGACGATGTAGTCCGAGCGGGCCGACGGCGGTGGCCAGCTGGGAGCCCATGCCGTTGATGTTGAAGATGAACTCGATGATGACCGCACCCCCGATCAGCTGGCCGATGTTGATGCCGACGACGGTCAGCAGCGTGAAGCTCGACGGCCGCAGGGCGTGGCGGAGCAGGATGCGCCGTACCGGCATCCCCTTGGCCTTGGCCATGCCGATGTAGTCCTCCGACAGCGTCGCCACCATGTCGGTGCGGAGCAGCCGCGTGAACACGGCGGCCAGCGGCAGGGCGAGGGCGAGGACCGGCAGGATGTAGCTCTTGACGTGCTCGACGAGCCCGCCCTCGCTGATGCTCGACCACGCCGGACGCGGGGAGCCATCCGAGCTGGATGGCGAAGATGTAGATGAGGACCACCGCCATCACGAAGTTCGGTATGGCGATCATGCCGAACGCGCCGGTGCTGATGAAGCGGTCGGTCCACCTCGACTGGCGGTAGGCGGCGATGACGCCGAGCGGGATGGCGATGACCAGCGACACGATGATCGAGTAGACCATCAGCGTCGCCGTGCGGGGGATCGCCGTGCTGAACAGCTCGGACACCTCGGTGTTGCGCACGTAGGAGAAGCCGAGGTCGACGTCCGGCGGCAGCAGGTCGCCCAGCCAGTCGAGGTAGGCGACCGGGATCGGCTCGTCGAGGCCGAGGTCCTCGGTCGCCTGGGCGATCTTGTCGGCGCAGATCGGGTCCTCGGTCGCCGTCGCCGGGCAGCCGGTCACCGACAGCACGGGGTCGCCGGGCAGGAACCGCACCAGCAGGAACGTCAGGAAGGTGACGATCAGCAGGACGGCGATGAGCTGGACGAGGCGCTGACCGATGTACCTCACGCCGGCGACCTCACGCGTCCGAGACGAAGATCTCGATCGGCGTCACCACGCCGCCGATGAGCGCCGTCACGTCCGCTCGGGGCGTCGGGGATGTGGAGCGTGCCGGCGTTGTAGCACGTCGGTGCCGGTGGCCATGGCCCAGTGGACCCAGGTGTTCCAGACGTTGAACGACCTGCTCGTGCGATGTAGCGGTTCAGGTCCTCGGCGGCCGCCGACGCGGGCGGCCTCGTCGGTCGAGGTCCGGATCTCGTCGAGCAGGCGGTCGACCTCGGGGTCGATGATGCGGCCGAAGTTGAGGGCGATGCCCGGTCGTCGTCGTCCGAGCTCCACCACACCCACTGGCCGTCGGGGTCCGACCCCGGGGTGGTTGCGCCACGTGAACACCTGGAAGTTCCCGGCGAGGGCCTGGCCGATGAACTCGCCCTGGGGGATCTGGTCGATGTTGACGGCGAAGCCGACCTCCTCCCACATCTCCTTCAGGAGCTCGGCGGTCGTGAGGTTGAACGGGTCGGTCGTCGTCTTGAGCGTGATGGCCAGCGGTCCCGGATCTCGCCCGTCGACCTCCTCGACGCAGCGCCCGAGCCGCCTCGGGGTCGTACGGCAGCTGGCCGCTGTCCTCGACGTAGCCCTGACGCCCGGGCGGGAACGGCCCGTTGGCGACCGGGAACACCCCGGCGGTGCGGGCCTCGGACAGGACCTCGTTGTTCGTGGCGTAGGCCAGCGCCTGGCGGACGCGGAGGTCGGCGAACGGGTTGGGCGCCCCGCCGACCTCGGCCATGTTGTTGATCAGCAGGTAGTTGGTCTCGATCTCGTACGGCGTCGTCGAGCTCGGTCGACGGCTGACCTCGTCGTTCTCCCTGAGCTCGCTGATCTCGACGCCGTTGGCCGTCTGGACGAGATCGATGTCGCCGGCGAGCAGCGCCTGGGTGCGGGCGTGGCTGTCGGGCATGAACCGCACCTCGACGCCGTCGAGGTAGGGGAGCCCCTCGCCGGTCACGGAGTTCGGGCCGTCGCCCCGCCAGTAGTCCTCGAAGCGGGTGGCGGTGAAGCGGCCGTTCTCGCCCGACTCGTAGGACTCGTACACGAACGGGCCGGTGCCGACCGGCTGGGTGATGCAGCGACGTGTCGCCGGCGGCCTGGGCGTCGACGGCGGCCTGGATCCACGTCGGCGACCCCATGAGCCCGAGCTGGGACTGGAGGTAGACGGCGAAGGCGCGGCCACGGGGACGACATGGTCACGGTGACCGTCGACGCACCGTCGGAGGCGATCGCCTGGATCGGCTGGACGGCCTTGGCCGACGAGCGCCGAGTTGCGGGTCGCGCTCGAGGTTGAAGGCGACGGCGTCGGCGTCCAGGGCGGTGCCGTCGTGGAACTTGATGCCTTCGCGGACGACGAGGGTCCACACCGTGAAGTCCTCGTTCGGCGTGAACGACTCGAGGAGGTACGGGTGCGGCTCGCCGTCGGTGCCGCCGATCGTCAAGGGCTCGTAGACGGTGCGGCCGACCGTCGAGTAGCACGCCGCCGCGCACAGCATCTGATCCGGCAGCCACGGCTGGGAGGTGTCGGCCTCGACGGCGTAGACGAGGGTGCCGCCCCGCACCGGCTCGGTGCGGCCTCCGTCGTCGTCGGTGTGTCGCCGGCCCCGGTGGTGGGCGTGGCGTCCTCGCCGCCCCCACCGCCGTCGTCGCCGCCGCAACCGGCGGCGACGAGCGAGGCGAGGGCGAGGGACGCGAGGGTGCGCCGGAGTGGCGTCATGCGGTTCCTCCAGGAGAAACGGGTCAGTCGGGCGGGCTCTCGAAGATCTCGGCCGGCATGATGACGCCGGGGAGGTTGGCGCCCATGTTGATGGCCCGGACGCCGTCGGGGCGTCGGGGATCGTCTCGCCGGCGACGTTGTAGACGTTGTCGGCGTGGGCGAGGCCCCAGTAGACCCAGTTGTTCCAGACGTTGAAGACCTGCTCGGCGAAGAGGCGGTTCAGGTCCTCGGCGGCGGCCTGCCGAGCGGCCTCGTCGGTGTTCGGTCCGGATCGTGTTGAGCAGCGAGTCGACGTCGTCGGAGATGATCCGGCCGAAGTTCAGGGCGATGCCCTGGGTCGTCGTCGAGCTCCACCAGACGAACTGCTGGTCGGGGTCGACGCCGGCGTGGTTGCGCCAGCCGAAGACCTGGAAGTTGCCGGCCAGGGCCTGGCCGATGAACTCGCCCTGGGGGATCTGGTCGATCGTGACCTCGAAGCCGACGTCCTCCCACATCTGCTGGAGCAGCTCGGCCGTGGTCAGGTTGAACGGGTCGTTCGTGGTCTTGTAGGCGATCGCCACCGGCGCTGCCCTGCTCGGCCGCGACCTCCTCGACGATGGCGCGCGCCGCGTCGGGGTCATAGGTCGGGTAGCCGGTGTCGTCGAGGTTGCCGATCACGCCCGGAGGGAACGGCCCGTTGGCCGGCGGGTACCGCCCGGCCGTGCCGGGCGTCGTTCAGGACCTCGTTGTCGGTGGCGAGGGCGAGGGCCCGGCGGACCCGGATGTCGGCGAACGGGTTCGGCGCCCCGGCGACCTCGGCCATGTTGTTGATGAGGAGGTAGGACGGTCTCGATCTCGAAGGGCGTTGTCGAGGATGGTCACGCCGATGCCGTCCTGGCCCTCGAGGTCGTCGATCTCGACGCCGTTGGCGGTCTGCATCAGGTCGATGTCGCCGGCGAGCAGGGCCTGGCTGCGGGCGCTGCTGTCGGGGATGAAGCGCACCTCGATGCCGTCGAGGTAGGGGAGGCCCTCGCCGGTGACGGAGTTCGGGCCGTCGCCCCGCCAGTAGTCCTCGAACCGGGTGGCGGTGAGCCGGCCGTTGTCGCCGGACTCGTAGGACTCGAACTGGAACGGCCCGGTGCCGACGGGCTGGGTCAGGAGCGACGGGTCACCGGCGGCGTCGGCGGCCTCGGCCGCCTGGATCCAGGTCGGCGAGCCCATGTAGCCGAGCTGGGAGTTGAGGTAGATCGGGAAGGCCGGCCACGGCGTGTCCATCCTGACGGTGACGGTGTAGGCGCCGTCGGAGACGATGCCGCCCTCGGCGATCGGCTGCACGGCCGGGCCCAGCGAGGACCGAGGCGCTCTGGCGCTGGAGGTTGAAGGCGATGGCGTCGGCGTTGAGGTCGGTGCCGTCGTGGAACTTGATGCCCTGCCGCGCACGACCAGGGTCCACTCGGTGAAGTCGTCGTTCGGCGTGATCGACTCGAGCAGGTACGGGTAGGCCTGGCCGTCGTCGCCGAGCATGGCGAGCGGCTCGTAGATGGTGCGGCCGACCGTCGAGTGGCAGGCGGCGGCGCAGACCATCGCGCTCGGGAGCCACGGGTTCTGGGTGTCGGCCTCGACCGAGTAGATGAGCGTCCCGCCGCGCACCGGCTCGGCGGTCGCCGCGGTCGTGGTGGTGGCCTCGCCGCGTCGCCGCGTCGCCGCCCTCACCCCCTCCGGCGTCGCCGTCGTCGCCGCCGCAGGCGGCCGCGCCGATCGCGAGCGCAGCGAGGACGATGAAGGTTCTGCGCCAAGGCGCGCGACGTGAAGCAATCGTTTCCACGGTTCCCCCCGTGTCGTCTGTGACGTGTGCCACAGCCAGGCGTCGGCACCGTAAGCCCGCGTTGTCACCGTGTCAACAACCGTCGGACGACGTTTCCGTGTCCGTCCTGGCGCATACCGGACGCATTGGGACCGTTCAATACGGGCAGTGGCGGCACCCCGACGAGCAGCACGTCCCCTTGGCGGCGAGCGTGGTCGCGGTGAACACGAACAGGCCCGTCTCCGGGTCGGCGTAGCCGGCCTCGCCCGCCGCCTCCGCGGCGGCATGGGCCGCCTCGATGCGCGCTTCGCGAACGCGGTCTTCCGCCCCTTCTCGGGTCATGGCCGGGGTGGCCATTTCGGGGGGTTGACCGGCCCGCTACCCTCGGTGGCGGAGGGTGCACGCGGCGGGAGGTGCCAGTGTCTCGCACGAACGGGTTCAGCGATGAGCCGTCGATCCTGGGCGCGATCGAGGGCTCGGCCGCGGTCGTCGTCCTCGACGCGGACGGGCGGGTCCGCCGCTGGAGCGCCGGCGCGACGCGCCTCTGGGGCTGGCCGGAAGCGGCGTGCCTTGGACGGCACTGGGCCGAGCTCGAGACGATCGGCGACTCGGTCCGGGAGGCCCACGCCCGCACGTCGCTCGCCGATGTCGGCGCCGGGGGCACGCGGGTGTTCGAGTGGATTTCGCGGCGCGCCAACGGCACGGTCGTCCGCCTGCACTCGACGATCGCCCCGTTGCACGACGAGCACGGCGCGGTCGTGGGCGCCGTCTGCGTGTCGATCGACCTCTCGAGCCGGGAGAGCTTCGAGAAGGCGCTCGTCCGCGCCGCGCTGCACGACCAGCTGACGCGGTTGCCGGGGCGGTCGCTGTTCCTCCACGAGCTCGGGGTGGCGCTCACCGACCGGCGGGGGGCGAACCGTCCCGTCGTCCTCTTCATCGACCTCGACCGGTTCAAGCGGGTCAACGACGAGCACGGCCACGCCGCCGGCGACGAGGTGCTGGTGGTCGTCGCCCACCGGCTGCGGGCCGCCGTGCGCGACGGCGACGTCGTGGCCCGACTCGGTGGCGACGAGTTCGCCATCCTCGTCGACCTCGGCACGTCGTCCGACGTCGCCGTCGACCTGGCCGAGCGCGTCGGACGGCTGCTGGCGGCGCCGATCCCGGTCGCCGGCGGCTGGCTCGAGGTCGGGGCGAGCATCGGCGTCGCGGTGGCCGGCTCCCGACGACGAGGCCGAGGACGTGCTGGCTCGCGCCGATGCGGCGATGTACCGGGCGAAGCGGGGCTCCCCGTTCGAGCACCCGGCGCCGACGCCCTGACCTCACCGCTTGCGGCAGAGGGTGATGCCGTCGCCGACGGCGAGCATCACGCGTGTCGCACGCGGTCGTCGGCGAGCGACGTGGTCGTTGAACCGCCGGATCGCCTCGGTGTTGGCGTCGTCGCGCGTCGGGTCGACGACCCGCCCGCTCCACAGCACGTTGTCGGCGACGAGGAGCCCGCCGGGGCGCAGCCGGGGGACGAGGGCCTCGTAGTAGTCGATGTAGCCGCCCTTGTCGGCGTCGACGAACGCGAAGTCGACCGGCGGGTCCGTCCGGGAGGGCGGCGAGGGTCTCGATCGCCGGGCGCGAGGCGCAGGTCGATGCGGTCGGCGAGGCCGGCCGCCGCCCAGTGGCGGCGGGCGATGGCGGTCCACTCCTCGCTGATGTCGCAGCACACGCAGCCGGCCGCCGGGCTCGAGGCCCCGGGCGATGGCGATCGCCGACGTGCCGGTGAACGTGCCGACCTCGACGGCGAGGCGGGTGCCGACGAGCCGGGCCAGCAGGGTGAGCAGGGCGTACTGGTCGGGCCCGATCTGCATGCCGGCGCCAGCGCCGGTCGGCCGCCTCGGTCTCGGCGCGGATCGCCTCGTAGGTCGTCGTCGGGCGGCGTGCCGTGGGCGACGAGGTAGTCGAAGAGCGTCGGCGGTGACGTCGATGCGTGCGGGCGATCGGGGTCGGCCATGCCGCCCTAGGACGTCTGCGACGGCGGACTACTGCGGCGAGGGCGGGATCGCCAGCGTCGCGTAGCGCGTGGGCGAACGCCGAGCACCGCGCTCGACGTAGGCCTCGGAGTGGTTGTAGCTGAAGTAGCCGGCGCGCAGCCGGCGTCCTCGGTGCCAGGCCGTCGGCCGCTGCACAGGTAGGCGGCCGCCGCGGCGGTGGCGTCGTAGATGTTCTGCGGGTCGGCGTCGCCGTCGCCGTTCGCCGTCGCGGCTCCAGCGGGCCCACGTCGAGGGGATGAACTGCATCGGCCCGACGGCGCGGTCGACGACCGGGTCGCCGTCGAGGGCGCCGCCGTCGGTGTCGCCGATCAGCCGGGTGGCGTTCGTCGCCGTCGAGGGGGATGCCGATGATCGGCCGGCTGACCTGGCCGTCGGCCCGAGGCGTGGCCGCCGCCGAAGGTGCCGTGGCGCCCCTCGACCCGGCTGATGCCGGCGAGCGCCCACCACTCGATGCCGCAGGACGGCTGGGACGCGGCGGCCCGCCAGTAGGCGTCGAGGGCGACGAGCGTGAAGTCGGCGCCGCGTGACCCGCGACGTCGCCCGGGCCGATCTCCAGCTCGACGAGGCGTACGGCCGAGCTCGTCGGTGAGCGGCCGCCTCCTCGGCCGCGGCCCGGTCGCGCTCGGTCGGTGACCACGACGACGCGCGCCCGGACGTCGTCGCGCTCGTCCTGGGCGTCGTCGAGCGCGGCGCTGGCGGCCGTCGACCTCGTCGGCGGCCTCGGCCTGGATCCGGGCCCGGTCCTCCTGCACGGCGGAGCCCAGCTCCTGCACGCCGCCGATGCGCGACCGAGGAACCGACGTCGATCGCCCGGGTGAGGTCGTCGTAGGTGGCGGACTGCACGTACTCGCCGACGGCGATCTGCTGGACCTCGCGGCGGGCGTCGACCAGCCGGACGGCGGCGGCCTTGCGGACGTCGGTCTGCTCGGCGATGGCCGCGGTGAGCGCCGCGTCGCGGTCGGCGAGCGCGACGAGCTCGGCCTCGGCGGTGACGCGGGCGTGCGTCGCCGCGTCGCGCCGGACCAGCACGTCGTCGTAGGTGGCCTGGGCGCGTGCAGCGGCTGCGTGCCGTCGACCGCGACGCCGAGCAGCTCGGGGCTGATGTGGGCGTTCGCCGTCGGTCGCGGCTCGCCGGGCCGGCCGCCAGCACGACGGCCGTCGGGACGACGGTCGCCGAGCGACGGCGAGGAGGACGACGGAGATGCGGGCGCGCACGGTCATTGGTTCGGTCAGCAGCTCCGCCTGCTTGACAGTCTGGCCTACGGGAGGGGCCTGATGGAAGGCTTCGCCGATGGCAGACCGCGTGCTGGTGTCCATCGAGGCTGGCGTCGCCGACGTCCGGCTCAACCGCCCCGACAAGCTGAACGCCCTCGACCGCGCCATGTTCGCGGCGCTCGTCGAGGCCGGGGAGTCGCTCAAGGCCCAGTCCGTCGGTGCGGGCCGTGGTGCTCTCGGGGGAGGGCCGGGCCTTCTGCTCCGGCCTCGACTTCTCGGCGTTCCAGTCGATGGCCGGCGACACGGCGCCGGCCGCGGCCGACGAGAGCGGGGACGGACGAGCCGGCGTCGGTCATGCGACCGACGGCCGCATCACCCACCTCGGCCAGCAGGCGGCGTGGGTGTGGCGCGAGCTCGCCGGTGCCGGTCATCGCCGCCATCAGCGGCCCGTGCCTCGGCGGCGGGCTGCAGATCGCCCTCGGTGCCGACCTCCGGATCGTCGCCGCCGACGCCAAGCTCTCGGTCCTCGAGATGCGCTGGGGGCTCATCCCCGACATGACCGGCACGTGGATCCTGCCCCGGCTCGTCGGCCCCGACGTCGCCAAGGAGCTGACGTGGACCGGGCGCATGGTCTCGGGCGAGGAGGCCGTCCGCATCGGCCTCGCCACCCGGGTCGCCGACGACCCCAGGGCGGCCGCCCTCGAGCTGGCCGGCGAGCTGGCCGCCCAGTCGCCGGTCGCGGTGCGCCACGGCAAGCGCCTGCTCGACCTGTCGATGAGCGACGGCCGCACGCGTCGCCGACCAGTTCCTCGACGAGCGGCGGACGATGGGCTCGCTCATCGGCAGCGCCGACAACGTCGAGGCGGTCACCGCCTACTTCGAGAAGCGCGCCCCGGTGTTCCCCGACGTCGTCGACTGACCGCTACCAGCCGGTGGCGGCACCGATCTGCGCCCGGGGATCGGCGGCGCCGGCCCACGTTCCGGCCGGCGTGCGCTCGAGCAGGTGGGCGTGCCCGAAGCCGTGGGACTCCGCCGGTGACGCGACGACGACGTCGTGGCCGCGCCGGCGGAGGTCCGGCGCCCAGGCGTCGGGCGCTCCGGCCTCGACCTTCACCCTCGCACCGCCGGGGACGGTCCAGGTGTCGAAGCCGGTGACGCCCGCGAGCGTCCACCGGGGCGCGCTGACGGCGCGCCCCGGCGACTGATCGTGGTGCAACCACCGGCAGAGCAGCTGCAGGAGGATCTGCGGCTGGCTGTCGCCGCCCATCGTCCCGACGGCGGCGCGGAGGGTCCCGTCGGCGCGGGTGACGATGGCCGGGGAGAGCGTGTGCGGTGGTCGCCGGCCCGGGCCGTACGCCGCGGGGTGCCCGGGCTCGACGCTGAACCCGATGCCCCGGTTGTGCAGCCCGATGCCGGTCGACGGCTCGAACACGAGCGAACCGAAGCCGCTGGCGTTCGACTGGATGAGCGAGACCGCCATCCCGTCGGCGTCGCCGGCGCAGAGGTGCATCGTCCCGCCCGCCGGCGGTGCCGGTGGGAAGGCCGGCGTTGCGGCGTTCGGGGTCGACGAGGGCGCGGCGGGCATCGACCGCGGCCGGCGCGCAGCAACGGCCGCACGTCGGCGCCCTCGTGGAGCACGGCGGGACGGTCGTGCCCGGCGGCGCGGGCCGCCTCGACGAGGAGGTGCGCCCAGGCCGGGTCGTCGGGGTCGGTCGGGAGCGGCGAGGCCTTCGGCGATGGCGGCCCCGAGGAGGGTGAGGTAGCCCTGCGAGTTGGGCGGGATCGTCCACAGGTCGTGCCCCCACGCCCGCACCACGAGCGGCTCGACCCAGTCCGCCAGCGGCTCGGCGAGGTCGGCAGCGGTGTACTCCCCAGCCCCGAGGCGCAACAGCCCCTCGCCGAAGGCGCCGCCGTAGAACCCGGCGCGCCCGTCCTCGACGATCGCGGTCAGGGCCTCGGCGACGCCGGGCCGGTGCACCAGGTCGCCCGGGCGCAGCGGGCTGCCGGCGGTGAGGTCGCCGGCGCCCGCGACCCCGTCCACGAGCACGACCGCGGCGGCGAGCAGCGGTGACGCCGGGAACCCGTTCCCGGCGTAGTCGACCGCGGCCTCCATGACGTCGTCGAGGGGCAGGCGGCCGAAGCGCTCGTGCAGTGCCAGCCAGCCGTCGACGCACCCGGGGACAGGCGCGGAGCGGACGTCGCCGTGGAAGGGCATGACGTCGTGCCCCTCGGCCCGCAGCCGTTCGAGGTCGGCGCCGCTCCCGGCCCGCCCCGACGCGTTGAGGGTCGCCGGAGGGCCCGGCTCCGCGGGGTCGTGCACGAGGGCGAACAGATCCCCACCCATGCCGCAGAGGTGCGGGCTCGTCACCGCCAGCACGGCCGAGGCCGCGACCGCGGCGTCGACGGCGTTGCCGCCGGCCCGCAGCACGGCCACGCCGGCCTCGGAGGCGAGGTGGTCCACCGAGCAGACCATCCCGTTCGGCGCGTGCCGGGTCGCGGTCGCAACAGAACTCATCGGAGGCGGACCACGTTGCCGGTGACGAGGCGGGCGGCGTCGGTGCACAGCCAGCCGATCACCTCCGCGACCTCGCCCGGGTCGGCCACGTGGCGGAGCGTCGGGATCCTCGGCGACGAAGGCGCGGATGTCGTCGGTGATCCAGCCCGTGTCGGTCACCGGTGGGTGCACGACGTTGGCGGTGATCCCGAGCCCGGCGAGCTCGATCGACGCCGTCATCGTGTAGTTCTCGAGCGCGGCCTTGGCGGCGCCGTAGGACGCCTCGCCCGGGAACCCGTTCGGCCCACCCGAGGTCAGGGTGACGATGCGGCCCCAGCCGTCGCCGCGGCGGCGGGAGCGGTCGGCCAGCTGGGCCATCAGGAGCGCGCCGGCCCGGGCGTCGACCAGGAACTGGGCGTCGAAGGTGCTCGCGGTGACGGCGCTGTCGCCGCCGCCGTCGCGTCGTGCCGAACGTGTCGGCGCGCCACCCGCTGGCGTTGTGCACGAGGATCGACACGGGCCCGAGCCCGGCCTCGACCCGGTCGAACACGCCGGCCGGCACGTCGGGGTCGCGGAGGTCGGCCTCGACGGCGAGGCACCGCCGCCCGGCCGCTTCGATGGCGGCGGCGACGGCGTCGTGGCCGGAGCGACGGGCCTGGGCGTACTCGGGCGGGCGACCCTCGGCGCCGTCCTCCTCGTCGAAGCGGAGGTAGGTCACGGCGACGTCGGCGCCGAGTGCGGCGAGCTCGGCCGCCGTCGCCGCGCCGATGCCGTGGTTGGCGCCGGTGACGAGGGCGACGCGTCCGTCGAGAGGGGTCATGGGGTCGACGGTATTCCGGGCGGTCAGAACCGGCGGGGCGAATCGGGGTCAGCACCCCACTCGGCACCGCACATCGCCGACGTCCGTTGCCAGGCCCGCTCGATCTGCTCGAGCCGGGCGGTGGCGCTGCCGCGAAGGCGGTCGGCGACGCCGGCGACGAGGGCGTGCAGGAGCGCCAGGGTCCCGACGTGGGAGTCGAACGGGCCCGCTCCCTCGGCCCGCACCGCGAACCAGGCGGCCGCCCCCTCGGTCAACGGCGAGAGCGGCCCGTCGGTCACGGCGACGACGTCGGCGCCGCCCAGCCGCAGGGCCGCCACGGCGTCGAGGAGCCAGGCGTCGTACCGGCGGACGTCGACGGCGAGGACGGTGGCGGGTTGCCCGGCCGCCACCGCCACCTGGGCCGCGGTCCGCGTCGGCGCGCCCGCGACGACGCTGACGCCGTCGCGGAGCTGGCCCAGTTGGTCGGCGACGGTGACGGCGACGCCGCGCTCGGCATCGCCCGCCACGACGAGCACCTGCCGGCGCCGGTCGGCGAGCAGCCGTACCGCCGTGGCGTAGGCCCGGGTGTCGGCCGCCGACAGGCTGGCCTCGACGTTGGCCACCTCGGCGGCGATGGCGGCCTGGAGGCCACGACCGCCGGGTGGAGGGCGACGCTGCCGGATCCGTTCCACCGCGGGAGCGAGCGCGCCGCCGACCTCGGCCTGCATCTCGGCCTGCACGGCCGCTTGGAGCTGGCGGAAGCCGTCGAAGCCCAGCTTCCGGGCCACCCGCACGACGGTGGGACCGCTGGTCCCGCTCCGACGGGCCAGCTCGGCGACGGTGCCGAAGGCGACGCCGGTCGGCTCGGCGAGGACGGCGTCGACCACGGCGCGCTCCGCGGGCGTCAGCCCCGAGGCCGCGGCCTTGGCAGCGTCCAGGACGGTCACGGAACGAATGATACGCTGACCGGCAGGCACGGAACGGATGTTCCAGCACCGACTGGTGCTCCAGCACCCGGCCAGGGAGGCGATCGCGCAGATGACCACGTTCGACTCGACGAACCCCGCCCGCCCTGCGGACGTCGTCGGCACCTACCCCGAGCACGACGCCGACCGACGTCGACCGGGCCGTGCACGCCGCCGCCGAGGCCCAGCGGGCCTGGGCTCGCGTGCCGGTACCGGCACGGGCCGAGGTGATCGCCGCGGTGGGCGATGTGCTCGCCGCCCGCAAGGCCGAGCTCGCCGACCTGGTCGTCGAGGGAGTGCGGCAAGCCCCGCATCGAGGCCGGCGGCGACGTGCAGGAGGCCGTCGACATGGCCCGCTTCGTCGCCGGCCAGGGCCGGGCGCCCTGGGGCGACACCGTGCCGTCGGAGCTCGGGTCGAAGCTGGCGTGGACCACGCGGATCCCCGTCGGCGTCGTCGGGATGATCACGCCCTGGAACTTCCCCGTCGCCATCCCGTCGTGGAAGTGCTTCCCTGCCCTGCTCGCCGGCAACGGCATCGTCCTGAAGCCGTCGGAGCACAGCCCCGCCTGCGCCGAGGCGTTCGTCGACGCCTGCGTCGAGGGCGGTGTCCCGGCCGGCCTCATCCAGATCGTCCACGGCCACGCCGAGCCCGGCGCCGCCATCGCCACCCACCCCGGCATCGGCGCCGTCAGCTTCACCGGCTCGGTGCCCACCGGCCGCAAGGTGGCCGCCGCCGCCATGGAGACGGGCCCCGCCTCGTCAGCCTCGAGCTCGGCGGCAAGAACGCCATGGTCGTGCGCGACGACGCCGACCTCGACCTCGTCGTCGACGGCGCCATCTTCGGTGCCTTCGGCACGGCCGGCCAGCGCTGCACCTCGACGTCGCGGCTGCTCGTCCACCCGGCCGTCGCCGACGAGGTCGTCGCCCGCATCGGTCGAGCGGGCCGCGGCCCTCCGCCTCGGCGACCCCCTCGACCCTGGCACCGACGTCGGGCCCGGTCATCAACGCCGCCGCCGGCGAACGCATCGTCGCCATGATCGACGCGGCCGTCGCCGAGGGCGCCGTCGTCGTCGCGGGCGGCCGCCGCCGCGACGACGTCGACGGGCTGCGACGGCGGCACGTTCGTCGAGCCGACGGTGCTGAGCAGGCGTGAAGCCGTCGGACCGCGATCGCCCGCGAGGAGGTGTTCGGTCCCGTGCTCGCCGTGCATGGAGATCGAGGACCTCGACGAGGCGATCGACGTCGTCAACTCCGTCGAGTACGGGCTGTCCGCCGCCGTCTACAGCCGCGACATCTCGACGTGCCTGCACGCCGTCGAGCGCATCGACACCGGCATCGTCTACGTGAACGCACCGACCATCGGCGCCGAGATCCCGCTGCCGTTCGGCGGCACGAAGCACACCGGCAACGGCTTCCGCGAGGCCGGGGCCCGGGGCATCGAGCAGTTCAGCCAGGTCAAGACCGTCTACGTCGACTACTCGGGCCGCCTCCAGCGCGCCCAGATCGACAACCGGGAGGACTGAGCGATGACCGCCGTCACGACGCCCACGGCCACGGCACGACCACGACGAACGTGGCTGGGCGGAGCGCTACGACGCCGCCGTCGCCGGCGTGCTGCCGAGCTACTTCGACATCACCGCGGCGACGGCCGAGGGGAGCTGGGTCACCGACGTCGAGGGTCGCCGCTTCCTCGACTTCGGCTCCGGCATCGCCGTCACCAACGTCGGTCACCGCCACCCGCGGGTCGTCGCCGCGCTCCACGCCCAGGTCGACGAGCTCCTGCACACCTCCGTCGTCCTCCGGCACCGCCCCTACATCGAGCTGGCCGAGGCGATCGGCCGGCTGGTGCCGTGGATCGTCGACCCCCGCGTGTTCCTCTGCAACAGCGGCGCCGAGGCGGTCGACGGCGCCATCAAGCTCGCCCGGCTCACCACCGGCCGGCCGGGCATCGTCGCCTTCCGCCGCGCCTTCCACGGCCGCACGCTCGGCGCGACGTCGCCTCACCACCGCCAAGGCGCGGTACCGGCAGGGCTACGACCCGCTCGTGCCGGCCGTGCACCACGCGCCGTACGGGAACGTGCCGGGCGCGCTCGACGCCCTCGACGAGCTCCTCGAGCCCACCAGGCCGCGCCCGAGTCGGTCGCCGCCATGGTCGTCGAGCCCGTGCTCGGCGAGGGCGGCTACGTCGTGCCGCCGGTCGAGTGGCTGGCCGGTCTGCGCGAGCGGTGCGACCGCCACGGCATCCTGCTCGTGTTCGACGAGGTGCAGACCGGCTTCGGCCGCACCGGCCGTCCGTTCGCGGCCGAGACCCTCGGCGTGTTCCCCGACGTCCTCCTCTTCGCCAAGGGCGTCGCGTCAGGGCTGCCGCTCGGCGGCATCGTCGCCGGCGCCGCGCTCATGGACCGCTGGCCCAACGGCGCCCACGGCAGCACCTTCGGCGGCAACCCGGTGAGCTGCGCGGCCGCCCTCGCCACCATCGCCGTGCTCGAGGACGAAGGCCTCTTCGACCGGGCCCGCGACCTCGGTCAGGTCGCCGTCGCCCGGCTCCAGGCGCGCAACGGCCGGCAACGCTGCGGTGCGCGACGTGCGGGGCCTCGGGCTGATGATCGGCGTCGAGCTGGCCGACGGCGCCGACCGCCGAAGCCGTGCAGCAGCGCTGCCTCGACGCCGGGTTGATCGTCCTCAACTGCGGGCCCCACGGCGAGGTGCTGCGCCTCGTCCCGCCGCTCACGATCACCGACGCCGAGCTCGACCACGGGCTGTCGGTCCTGCTCGACGCGCTCGCCGAGGTGTAGGCAACGGGGCCGGTGGCCTCGGACCTCGTGCCCACGTTCCGGTCGATCGTCGGGCCGCAACCACGTCCTCACCGACCCCGAGCTCACCGCGTCCTACGCCGTCGACTGGACAGGGCGGTGGCGGGGCCAGACGTCCGCCGTGGTCCGTCCGGGCTCGACCGCGGAGGCCGCCGCCGTCGTCGCCGCGTGCGCCGGCGCCGGTGTCGCCGTCGTACCGCAGGGCGGCAACACCGGGCTGGTCGGTGGCGCGGTGCCGGCGGACGAAGCCGTGGTCCTGTCGCTGCGGCGCCTCGACGCCGTGACCGACGTCGACGCCGACGCGGGTCAGCTCACCGCGGGAGCCGGCACGCCGATCGCCGCCGTGCACGCCGCAGCCGACGCGGGCGGGATGGGCTTACGGCGTCGACTGGGGCGCGCGCGACACGGCGACGGTCGGCGGCTCGGTGGCGACGAACGCCGGCGGGATCCGCGTCCTGCGCCACGGCGACACGCGCGCGCAACTGCTCGGGGTCGAGGCCGTGCTGGCCGACGGGTCGGTCGTCGCCCACCTCGGCGGGCTCCTCAAGGACAACACCGGCTACCACCTGCCGTCGCTCCTGTGCGGGAGCGAGGGCACGCTCGGTGTCGTCACCGCCGCCCGGCTCCGCCTCGTGCCGCGGCACCCCGAGCGCGTCGTCGCCTTCGTGGGCTGTGGCGTCGCTGGCGGAGGCGGTCGGCGCTGGCCGCCCACCTCCGGCGGACCGTGGCCGACCTCGACGCCGTCGAGTTCCTGACCGCCGAGTGCCAGCGACTCGTCGGCGCGCCGTTGCCGCTCGATCGTGAGCACCCGGTGTACGTCGTCGTCGAGTGCGCCGGGCACGACGACCCGACGTCTGCCCTCGCCGCCGCCGTCGGCGACCTCCCGGCGGCGGTGGCGGGACCGGCCGAGCCGGCGCGGCGGGCCGAGCTCTGGCGGCACCGCGAGGCGATCACCGAGCACGTCAACGCGATCGGCCCGCCGGTGAAGCTGGACGTGACGCTCCCGGCGGCCACCCTGGCCCCCTTCGCCGAGCAGGTCGACGGCGCCGTCCCGGCCGGAGCGTCGGTGTGGCTGTTCGGGCACGTCGCCGACGGCAACGTGCACGTGAACGTCACGGGCGTCGACCCGGCCGACGAGCGGATCGACGACGCGGTGCTGCACCTCGTCGCCGAGCACGGCGGGTCGATCTCCGCCGAGCACGGCATCGGACGGGCGAAGCGACGCTGGCTGCCCCTGGCTCGGTCAGCGGCGGAGATCGCCGCCTTCCGCCGCATCAAGTCGGCCCTCGACCCCGCCGGCATCCTGAACCCCGGCGTCCTCCTCCCGGACCCCTGACCCTCGAATTGGCGGCAGCAGATCGCACTATGCGGGATCTGCTGCCGCCGATTCGTGCTCGAGGCGGGCGCGGAGGGCGGGCTTGGAGATCTTGCCGGTGCCGCCGACCGGGAGGGCGTCGAGGACGACGACCCGCTTCGGCGCCTTGAACCGCGCCAGCCGTTCCTGCACCCACGCGATCAGCTCGGCCTCGGTCGCCGGTCGCGCCGGCGTGCACGGTCACGAACGCGCGCACGGCACCTCGCCCCAGCGGTCGTCGGCCATCCCGACGACGGCGGCCTCCCGCACGGCGGGTGGGCGACGAGCGCCGCCTCCACCTCGACCGATGCGATGTTCTCGCCGCCGGAGACGATGAGGTCCTTGCGGCGGTCGACGATCGTGACGTAGCCCTCGGGGTCGACGACGGCGAGGTCGCCGGTGCGCAGCCAGCCGCCGCGGAGCGCCGCGGCCGTCTCCTCGGGGCGGTCGCAGGTAGCCGATCATCACGTGGTTGGAGCGGGCGCAGATCTCGCCGATCGGTCGTCGCCGTCCCACGGCACCTCGACGTCGTCGTCGTCGAGCACGCGGAGGTCGACGCCGAGGATCGGCAGGCCGGTCGTCGCCCGCTGGCGCCGGTCGCTGGCCGTCGCCGGGCTTGTCGAGGCTGCGGGTGAGCGTCGGGCTCGACTCGGTCATGCCGTAGCCGCAGATCGCCTCGCAGCCGAACGCGTCCTCGACCTCGGCCAGCAGCTCCGGCGTCGACGGCGCGCCGCCGATCGGACACCTGCACGCACCGAGGCGAGGTCGCGCGTCGGCGACGATCGGGGCAGTCGAGCAGCGCGCGGGCCATCGTCGGGACGAGGAACAGCCGGGTCACGCGCTTCCCGCTCGACGAGGCGCAGCACCTCGGCGGCGTCGAAGCGGGGGAGCATGACGTGGGTGCCGCCGAGGCCGGTGAGGAAGTGGGCGCGTGCCCCAGCCGTTGACGTGGAACAGCGGGATCGTGTGCAGCAGCACGTCGTTGCCGGTGATGCCGTTGGTGAGGGCGTTGTGCACGGCGTGGAGGTACAGGGCGCGGTGCGAGAGGAGCGGCGCCCTTCGGCACCCCGGTCGAGCCCGACGTGTAGAAGAGCTCGGCCGGCGTCGTCCTCGTCGACCGGCGGAGGCTCGACCGGTCGGTCGCCGGCTCGCCCCAGTCGTCGCAGCACGAACGTCGGTCCGGCGAAGCCGGGGTCGGGGAGCGTCGGGTCGCGGAACGAGCGCGGCCGCGCCGGCAGTCGGCGAGGCAGATGGCGAGCTCGGCGCGCCGAGTTGCGGATGTTGAGCGGCAGCAGCACGGCGCCGGCGAGCAGCACGCCGTAGTAGCCCTCGAGCAGCTGGTGGGTGTTGCCGGCGAGGAAGGCCACCCGGTCGCCGGGCCGCACGCCGACCTCGTCGACGAGCAGGCGGGCCAGGCCGTCGCAGCGGGCGGCGAACTCGGCGTAGGTCATGCGGACGTCGTCGCCCTGCACGACGCCGACGCGGTCGGGGAACAGCCGCCGGGCCCGGGCGAGGAAGTCGAGCGGGGTGAGCGGGAGCTTCACTCGAACCCACTGGCCCCACTGGCCGCGAGTCGAGGACGTCCTTCAGCACCGCCGGGCGGTCGGTCATGATGCCGTCGACGCCGAGGTCGAGCAGCCGCGCCATCTCCGCGGGCGTCGTCGATCGTCCACACGTGCACCTGCATGCCGCGCCGGTGCGCCTCGGCCGACGACCTCCTCGGTGACGACCGCGGTGTCGCCGTAGGTACGGCGGCAGCTGGGCGCACGGCGCCTCGAGCTCGCCGACGCTCCTGGCCGGTGGCCGCCAGGCCGAGCTGCGAGCGAGCCGATCGGGCCGAGCGACGTGCAGACGCCGGGCAGCAGCGGCCCGCACCCGGGCGAGCCGCTCGTCGCTGAACGCGCCGACGCAGACCCGGTCGACGGCGTCGCACCGGCGCAGCGTGGCCGCCAGCGGCTCGACGGCGGCGTCGTGCTTCGGGTCGATGTTCACCCGCAGCGTCGGGCCACGGCGCCGAGGAGGTCCTCGAGCAGCGGGATCGGCTCGGTGCCGTCGACCCGCGCCTCGCGCGACGACCGACCACGGCAGCTCGCCGATCACGCCGGTCCGGTCGGTGACGCGGTCGAGCACGTCGTCGTGGAAGGCGAGCAGCACGCCGTCGGCTGGTGACGTGGACGTCGGTCTCGACGTAGCGGTAGCCGAGGCGCGACGGCGTGCTCGAACGCCGCCATCGTGTTCTCGGGCACCTCCGAGGCGCCGCCCCGGTGGGCGAACGGGATCGGTCCCGGCCAGTCGAGGAAGGCGAAGTCGGTCGGCTCGGCCTGCTCACCGGCGGGTACGTAGCGCTGCGCGCCGATGGTCGACCCCGACGCCCCGGCCCGGACGTGGACGCTCGACGAGGCCAACGCGGCGCTCGGCCGGATCAGCGCGCGGGTCGCGCGCTGGCGATGGCGCGCGACCGACGCTCGCCGACGTGCGCGGCCATCGCCCACGAGCTGGCCGAGGAGGGCGTGCTGCTGCGCGACCACACGCTCGCGGGCTCATCGACTTCGCGGCCCGGGCCCCGACGGGCCGGCCGTACTGGCTGTGCTGGATGTGGGGCGAGCCCGAGATCGACACGTGGCACTGGGTCGAGGACGGGTTCGCCGGCCGGACGCCGGTGACCGAACTGCCCGGTTGAGCCCGCCGCAGCGCGCAACCGGGTGCTGCTGGCGACGGCCGCGGTCACGACCGCGTGCGTGCTGCCGTCGTTCCTGCTCGGGGCCATGGCGGTGCAGGTGCGGCGCGACCTCGGGTTCGACGACGTCCGGCGTCGGCTTCGCGTTCGCCGCCTTCTTCGGCGCCGCGTCGCTGGCGTCGGCGCCGCTCGGCCGGGTCACCGAGGCCCAGCGGCCCGGTGCGGTCGCTGCGGCTCGCGTCGCTGGTGACCGGCGGCGCCTGCCTCGTGGTCGCCGCGACGGCGCGGACGCTTCGCCGACCCTGGTGGTGCCGATCGCGGTGGCCGGCGCGGCCAACGCCCTGTGCCAGCCGGCGGCGAACCTGCTGATCGCCCGGGCCGTGCCCGTCCGACCGCCAGGGCTTCGCCTTCGCGGTGAAGCAGGCGGCCATCCCGTTCTCCACGCTGCTCGCCGGGGCGGCGGTGCCGGCCCTCGCCCTCACCGTCGGCTGGGAGTGGGGCTTCGTCGGCCGCCGCGGTGCTGTCGGTGCTCAGCGGCGCTGGTGCTGCGCGCCGACGTGTCGGTGGCCGGCACCGGGCGGCCGCTGCGCGGCCGGCGCCGGCGGGGGAGCGACGTCCCGTTCCCGGTGATGGCCACCCTCGCCGTCGGCATCGGCTTCGGCGCCGCCGCCGGCGGCACGCTCGGGTCGTTCCTCGTGTCGGCGGCCGTCGACGGCGGCATCTCCGAGGGCGTCGGCCGGGTGGCTGCTCACCGTCGGCTCGCTGGCCGGCATCACCGTGCGCCTCGCCGCCGGCGCCCGGGCCGACCGGCGCGACGGCGGCCACCTCCGGGTCGTCGCGCTCATGCTCGTGCTCGGCGCCGGGGCGTTCGCCGTGCTCGCCGACGACCGAACCGCTGCGCCTACGCTCGTCGCCGGGCCGCTGGCGTTCTGCACGGCGTGGGCGTGGCCGGGGCTGTTCAACCTCGCCGTCGTGCGGGCCAACCCCACCCGGCCGGCGGCGGCGACCGGCATCACCCAGACCGGCACCTACATCGGCGCCGTGAGCGGCCCGCTGCTCTTCGGCGTCATCGCCGACCGCATCAGCTTCACGGCGGCGTGGCTCGTCGCCGCCGCCTTCGCCCTCGCTCGCCGCCGCCGGCATGCTCCGCGGCCGCACCCGCCTGCGCACCTGGCGCGACTCGGTCGCCGCCGTCGAGGCCACCGGCCCCGTGAACGCCTGACAGCCGCGTCGGTACGTCAGCCGGTGAGGGTCTTGCCCTGCCAGTACTCGTCCTTGAGCAGGCGCTTGTAGAGCTTGCCGGTCGGGTGGCGCGGGAGCTCGTCGCGGAAGTCGACCGACCGCGGGCACTTGAAGTGGGCCAGCTGGTCGCGGCAGTAGGCGATCAGCTCGGCGGCGACCTCGGGCGTGCCGCTCGACGCCCTCGGCCGGCTGCACGACGGCGTGGACCGCCTCGCCCATCTCGTCGTCGGGGATGCCGAAGACGGCGACGTCGGCGACCTTGGGGTGCATCGCCAGGACGTTCTCGGCCTCCTGCGGATAGATGTTCACGCCGCCGCTGATGATCATGTACGCCTTGCGGTCGGTCAGGTAGAGGAACCCGTCGTCGTCGAGGTAGCCGACGTCGCCGAGGGTCGACCAGCCCCGGCCCTTCGGGTCGCGTCGAGCCCTTCGTCTTCTCCGGGTCGCCGTGGTACTCGAAGTCGGCGCCGCCCTCGAAGTACACCGTGCCGGTCTCGCCGACGGGCACCTCCTCGCCGTCCTCGTCGAGGATGTGGATCGTGCCGATGCAGCGACGCGCCCGACCGTGCCCTTGTGGGCGAGCCACTGCTCGCTGTTGCAGTAGACGAAGCCGTTGCCCTCGGTGCCGGCGTAGTACTCGTGGATCACCGGGCCCCACCACTCGATCATCCGCTCCTTCACCTCGACCGGGCACGGGGCGGCGGCGTGGACGACGGCCTGCAGCGACGACACGTCGTAGCTGGCCCGCACGTCGTCGGGCAGCTTGAGCAGGCGGATGAACATCGTCGGGCACGACCTGGGTGAAGGTCACCCGGTGCTGCTCGATCAGGCGCAGGAACGCCTCGGGGTCGAAGTGCTCCATGACGACGACGGTGGCGCCGATGCGATGCGGCCGGCCATGCAGAACCGCAGCGGCGCGGCGTGGTACAGCGGCGCCGGCGACAGGTAGACCGTGTCCTCGGTGGCGCCGAAGAGCACCGATCGCCGAGGCCGCCGACGGCGGACATGCGCCGGGTAGGGCGCCGCTCGGCAGCGGCACCTTGACGCCCTTGGGCCGGCCGGTCGTGCCCGAGCTGTAGAGCATGTCGGCGCCCTCGGCCTGGTCGTCGATCGGCGTCGCCGGGTGGGCCGCGGCGACGTCGTCGTAGCGCTCCCAGCCGTCCCGCGTGCCGTCGAGCAGCAGGCGCAGCTCGACGTCGGGGGCGTCGACGGCGTCGAGCGGCGTCGACCGTCGCCGCCGACGCCGACGAGCACGCGGGCGCCGCAGTCGTCGACGATGTACTCGAGCTCGTCGGCGTTCAGCCGGGTGGAGCGGCCGTGTAGTAGAGGCCGGCGCGCTGGGCGCGCCCACGCCACCACGAACAGCTCGGGCCGGTTCTCGAGCGACGAAGGCGATGTGGTCGCCCGCATCGAGGCCGGCGGCCCGGAAGAGGTGGGCGAGCTGGTTCGACCGCTCCTCGAGCTCGCGGTAGGTCAGCGTCCGGCCGTCGTCCATGACGACGGCGGGCTTGTCGGGCGTGGTCTCGGCGAAGGCCCCGGGGTGCATCGGGGAGGGACGGTAGCGGGACCGGACGTGCGACCATGGAGGCCGTGACCTGGTGCTGGCGGGTGGCCCCGCTCCTCGTGGCCGTCGCGCTCGTCCCGGCCTTCGGTCGCGTCTCCGCCGCGCCGAGCGACGACGTGGCGGCCGCGACGGTGCCCAGCCCGTTCACACAGGCGGCCGTCGCCGGTTTCACCGAGCCGACGGCGCTCGCCGTCGCCCCCGACGGACGTGTCTTCGTCGCCCAGCAAGCCGGAACCGTGCGCATCGTCCGGGATGGGCAGCTCCTGGCGACGCCGTTCCTCACCCTCACCGTCGACAGCGCCGGCGAACGCGGTCTCATCGGCATCGCCCTCGACCCTTCGTTCGCGACGAACGGGTTCGTGTACGTGCATTACACGGTGCCCGGTCCCGGCGTGCACAACCGGGTGAGCCGGTTTACGGCCGACGTCTCGGGCACTGTCGCTGTGCCGGGCAGCGAGCTCCCGCTCCTCGACCTCCCACCGCTCGGCGCGACGAACCACAACGGCGGCGGCATCCACTTCGTGCCGGACGGAACGCTGCTCATCGCGGTGGGGGAGAACGCCAACGCCAACCTCGCGCAGCGGCTCGACAGCCCCTTCGGCAAGATCCTCCGGATCCGTGCCGACGGATCCATCCCGGAGAACAACCCGTTCTTCACGGCGACCTCCGGCATCAACCGGGCCATCTGGGCGCTCGGCCTGCGCAACCCGTTCACCTTCGCGTTGTCGCCGTCGACAGGCCGTATCCACCTCAACGATGTCGGCGCCGGAACCTGGGAGGAGATCAACGAAGCGAACGCGGCGGGCCTCAACTTCGGCTGGCCGCTCACGGAGGGCCCCACGTCCGACGCCCGCTTCAATTCGCCGGTGTTCGCCTACGGGCACAACCCGTTGACGGGGCCGTCGACGGGTTGTGCGATCACCGGGGGCGCGTTCTACGAGGGCGCGACGGCGAACTTCCCCGGCGAATTCCGGGGCGACTACTTCTTCGCTGACCTGTGCTCCGGCTGGGTCCGACGGTTCGACGTGGCATCCCGTCTGGTGGTCGACTTCGGCTCGGGCTTCGCTCAACCCGTCGATCTCGCTCTGTCACCGACCGGAGGGCTCTACGTCCTCACCCGGGGCGGCCAGCTCGTGGAGATCCGTTACGAGCAGCGGTGGTTCATCCGCAACACGGCGACGCCGGGTCCCGCCGACTCCACCTTCCTCCATGGCCCGGCGGGCTCCCGACCACTCGCATGCGACTGGAACGGTGACGGGGTGGACACGGCCGCGACCTTCGTCGCAGGGGTCTGGTCCTTCGCGGCTGCCGGCGCGTCCGATCGGCTGCTGGTGCGGTACGGGACGGCTGGCGACCGGCCGGTCTGCGGCGACTGGGATGGCGACGGCGACGACACGATCGGCGTGTTCCAGCACGGGCACTTCTACCTGCGCAACTCGAACACGCCTGGCGCGCCAGCCACCGACATCGTCTACGGAACCCCCCTCGATGACCCGGTCGCCGGCGACTGGGATGGCGACGGCGACGACAGCATCGGCGTCTTCCAGAACGGTTGGTTCTTCGTGCGCGATTCTCTCAGCGCGGGCCCGCCGAACCGGAGTGCCGCGTACGGCAACTCGCAGGACCGCCACCTGGCGGGCGACTGGGATGGCGACGGTGACGACACCATCGGGGTGTTCCAGCACGGCCACTTCTACCTGCGCAACTCGGTCACGCCGGGAGCTCCGGACATCGATGTCGCCTTCGGCTCGCCCTCCGACGATGGGGTCGTGGGGCGATTCGACGGCCTCGGCGGCGACAGCATCGGCATCACGATCCCGAACGGTCCGGGGTTCTGAGCGCCTCGACTCCGGACTCGCCGTCGGGTCCCACGGCACGGTTGGCGGCGCTCCTGGCCGGCCCGGCCGATGCCGTCCCGTTGGACGAGGCCGCCCTCCTCGTCGCCGCCCACGACCACGAGGTCGACGTGGTGGCGCAGCGGGCCCGGCTCGACGCCCTCGCCGACGGTTGCCCGTCGTCGGTCGACGCCGTGCTCGACCGGCTCTTCGGCGCCGACGGCTTCCGTGGCGCCCGCGAGGACTACCACCACCCCGACAACTCCTTCCTCGACCGGGTCCTCGACCGCCGCGAGGGGCTGCCGATCCTCCTGTCGATCCTCACCGCCGAGGTGGGCGCCCGGGCCGGCGTGTGCCTGGCGCCCGTGGCGATGCCCGGTCACTTCCTCCTGCGCGACTGCGCCGACACCGACACGTTCATCGACGCCTTCCACGGGGGACGGCTGCTCGACCGGGACGCATGCGTCGCCATCTTCGAAGGGATCCACCCCGGCGCCCCGTTCCGGCCGGAGTTCCTCGAACCCGTCGACCACCGGCTGGTGCTGCTCCGCCTCCTGACGAACCTCGTCGCCACCTACACGACCCGCGGCCCGTTCGAGTCGGTGGCGTGGGCGACGAGGCTCCGCTCGATGGTCACCGGCGGCGATGCCCGCCTCGAGGTCGCCGGCCTGAACTGACCGCGGGTCGGCGCGTCACTGCTCGAGGCTGCCACCGACCTCGGCGAAGACGACCCGGAGCTCGGTGGCACCCGCGCCGGCGAGGAGGTTCACGACGGTGCGCCGAGCGCTCGTCTCTGCCGCGTCCAGGAGGTCGCCCTGACCGGCGGCCAGACGGAGCTGGTCCTCGGCGAGCAGGTACAGATCGCGGTCATCGTCGGGATCGTCGGTGAACACATCACCGACCCGGTCGAAGAGGCCGCGATCGCGATCGAGCACCCGGCTGCGCACGCTGTCGACGTGCACCGCGTCGACGATGGGCGCCGGGAGTCGGACGACCAACGCACCGTCGTTCGACCGCTTGACCACCGCGGCGCCGAGGTCGACCGTCGCGTCGACGGTTCCGACGGCGAGGAAGGTCGCCTGCTGGCCGGAGAGCACGTCAGGGAGGAATCGGGTGTCGTCCTCCACCTCGACGATGACCTCGAGCTCGGCGGTCGCCGCTCGCAACTCGTCGGCGTCGCGGAGCGCCGTGAGGACCGCCGGATCGACGCGTTCTCGGCGCTCCGACCTGAACGGGTTGCCGATGAAGTCGCCCCAACCTCCGAGCAGGTTGACGACCACGACGACGGCGACGGCGGCGATGCCGAGGACGAGACCAGTGCGGATGGTGCGGAACACGGGCCGTGCAACGCTCCGGCGGGCTCCGTAGTTCCGCGAGATTTGCGATTGACACCGATGGGTGGCGCGGACCGACGGGCGCACCGGACTGGGAAACTTGACCCGCGGGTCAAGTAACGTCGGGCCATGACCGCCGTGACCGCCGCCGCCGTCGACGAAGCCCACGTGCTCGCCCTGTGCGAGCAGCTCCTCGCCGAACACGATCCGAAGACGCACCGATCCCCTGGTGTTCCTCGGCCGCCAGTTCGACCTCGGCCTCGCCTGGGTGCACTTCCCCGAGGGCCACGGCGGGCTCGACGCCTCGCCCAAGCTGCAGCGCACGATCAACGAGACCCTCTTCGCCGCCGGCGCGCCTGTCGCCGCCGTGCGCAACGTCATCGGCTACGGCATGGGTGCGCCGACCGTCGTCACCCACGGCTCGCCCGAGCAGAAGGCGCGCTACCTCCGCCCGTTGTTCACCGGCGAGGAGGTCTGGTGCCAGCTCTTCAGTGAGCCGGGCGCCGGCTCCGACGTCGCATCGCTCGGGACGCGTGCGGTCCGCGACGGCGACGAGTGGATCATCAACGGGCAGAAGGTCTGGACGACGCTCGCCCACCTCGCTCGCTGGGGGATGCTCGTCGCCCGCACCGACCCCGACGTGCCGAAGCACAAGGGCATGACCTACTTCGTGATCGACATGCACGCGCCGGGCGTCGAGGTGCGGCCGCTCTACCAGATCACCGGTGAGGCCGAGTTCAACGAGGTCTACATGACCGACGTGCGCATCCCCGACAGTGAGCGCCTCGGTGAGGTCGGCGAGGGCTGGCGGGTGGCGCTGACGACGCTCATGAACGAGCGCGTCGCCATCGGCGGCCAGGTCCCGACGCGCGGCGGCGGGTTCATCGGCGAGCTCATGAAGGTGTGGGCCAAGGTCGGTGGCGACCAGGCCAAGCGCGACGAAGTGATGAAGCTCTGGACCGCGGCCGAGGTGCTGCGGCTCACCAACATCCGGGCCTCGCACCTGCGCGTGGCCGGCACGCCAGGGCCCGAGGGGTCGATCGGCAAGATCGTCTCCGCCGACCTGAACAAGAAGATCTCCGAGCTCACCATCCACCTGCTCGGTGCCGAGGGGATGCTGAAGCCCGACGGCTACCCGATGGACCGGCCCAAGCACGCCATGCTCTGGGCCAACCCGCAGCAGGCGTTCCTCCGGGCGCGGGCCAACTCGATCGAGGGCGGCACGAGCGAGATCGCCAAGAACATCCTCGGCGAACGCGTCCTCGGCCTCCCCGGCGACGTCCGCGTCGACAAGGAGCCGGCGTGGAAGGACGTCCCGCGGTCCTAGCTCGTTCGCTCCGCCGCCGTCCGGGCGGCTCCGCTCACGAGGATTCCTGTCGTGCGCGAGCCGGTTCGGACTCGGGGACGCATCCTGCGCCAACCACCGCCTCCGCCGCCGCCTACAGCGTCAGCACGTCGCGCACGTGGGCGGTCTCGTTCACGCTGCGCACCTGCCGCTGGCCCGACCGCGCTGCCAGCACCCGGCTGATCGAGGTGTAGGCGGGCTCGAAGAACATCGGCCTGGTCGTCCCGAGGATGTGGGCGAGGTAGACGTTGACGACGCCGCCGTGGGCGACGATGGCGACGGTCTGGCCGCTGTGGGCGGCGATGATCCGCTCGACGCCGGCGATGACGCCGGCGGCGAAGGCCGCCGGGTCGACCGTGCCGTCGCTGGTCCACTCGCCCGCGACCATCTGGTGCCAGCGGGGGTCGTCCTCGGCCTTGAGCTCTTCGATCGGGACGTAGGAGTCCGCCTCGCGGTCGAACTCGGCGATGTCGTCCTCGACGATCGCGACGAGACCGTGGCGTGAGGCGAGCGGCGCCGCCGTCTCGAGCGCCCGGCGCAACGGGCTCGTGTAGATGGCGTCGAGCGGCTCGTCGGCGAGCCACTCGGCGAGCGCGTCGGCCTGCCGCCGTCCGAGCTCGGCCAGCGGCGGGTCGGCCGGCCCCGTCGCGCCCTCGATCCTGATGGGGAGCGCGTGTCGGATGAGGAGCAGCTCCATGGCGAGGCGGAGGTTACGGTCCCGCATTCGTGGAGGTCCTCTCGAGCCGGGTGCTGCTCGCCCCGGCCGACCTCCCTGCCGCGGTCCGGTGGTACACCGAGGTGCTCGGCCTGAGGGTGTACCGCGAGTACGGCGCGGCCGGCACCGTGGCCGGCGTCGTGCTGTTCCTCGGCGGGGGGTTCCTCGAGCTGACCGGTCCCCGTGCGGGCGGCCGGGCCGGTCCGGACGTCGCGCTGTGGCTCCAGGTACCTGACGTCGACGCCGAGCACGCGCGCCTCGCGTCGGCCGGCGTCGAGGTCCTCGCCGCACCCGAGTCGATGCCGTGGGGGCTGCGCGAGTGCTGGATCGCCGATCCCGACGGCACCCGTCTGTGCCTCGTCGAGGTGCCCGAGGACCACCCGATCCGCCGCCGCGTCGACTGACGGAGGCGAGGAGCGGCGCGAGATCGCCGTTTCGGACGGTGGGATCTACAGCTCAGTCGCGGTCCGCGCAGAACGCGCCCGAGCCGGAGACGTCGACGTCCTTGCCGAAGAGGCGGCACGAGCACTGGTCGGCGCAGTCGTCGAGCTCGCGGCGTTCGATGAACAAGCCGATGCCCGCGGCCACGAGGATGCCGACGAGCAGGAACCGCACGGACTGCTTGCGGACCGTTCGCAGGACGAGCACGACGGCGATGGCGCAGACGGCCATCAGCGCGAAGAGGACGGCCTTCACGGTGTCGCCGTCGAGGTCGTCGGAGACATTGCTGCCTCCCCCGATCTCCCCAGCAGCGATCGCCGCAGACATCAACCCCATGGACGACTGCCTCCCACTGGAGCGGAGGGTACAGGGTCGCCGTTCTCGTACGATGCACCCTGTGCCGGGCCTCCTCGATCGGGTGCGGCGACGCCCGGCTCCGATCGCTTTCGTCCTCGGCGGTGGCGGCAACCTCGGCGCAGTCCAGGTCGGGATGCTGCGGGCCTTGGCCGAGCGTCGCATCATCCCCGACCTGATCGTCGGGTCCTCGGTGGGGGCGTTGAACGGAGTCGGCTTCGCCAAGGACCCGAGCCTCGTCGGGGTGGCTCGTATCGAGGAGCTGTGGCGCGGGCTCGACAGCCGGTCGATCATGCCCACCGGCTGGTTGCCGTCGGCGATGAGCTACGCCCGCCGCGGGTCGGCCATCCACGACGGGCAGGCCCTGCGCCAGCTGATCGAGCAGGTCGTCGGGGAGCAGCGGTTCGAGGATCTCGCCGTGCCCTTCGAGTGCGTCGCCACCGACCTCGACGGCGCCCGCGAGGTGTGGTTCGGCCATGGTGGCCTCGTCGAGCCGATCCTCGCCTCGTCGGCGATCCCGTCGGTCTACCCGCCGGTGGAGATCGACGGCGTCCGCTACATCGACGGCGCGGTCGTCAACGACATCCCCGTGTCGCGGGCGGTCGCGCTCGGTGCCCGGCGCCTCTACGTGCTGCACGTCGGCAGCTTCGACCGGCCCCTGCCCGAGCCGAAGCGCCCGTTCGACGTCGCCGTGCAGGCGTACTGGATCGCTCGCCGGCACCGGTTCCACCGTGATCTCACCACCCTCCCGCCCTCGGTCGAGGTGGTCGTGCTACCGCCGGGGGATCCGCCCCGGATCGCCTTCAACGACTTCTCGCGCACCGACGCGCTGATCGCCGGCGCGTACGCGGCCTCGGCCGCCTTGCTCGATTCGCTCCCGACCCGCCCTCGTGAGGAGACCCGCGCCCGATGACCGACAACCCCATCTCGTTGAGCCCGTCGGGTCCGCCGGAGACGCGTCTCGATCCCGAGGACGCCGACGCCGACGCGGCGCTGGCCGCCGCCGAGCAGGACCGCGACGCGGTGGCCGCCGTTGTGGCCCGATGGCCGCGCCACCTCGCCGCCTGGGCCACGCTCGGCGAGGTGGCCCGCGACCCCGTGGAGGCGTACGCCTGCTTCCGCGTCGGCTACCACCGCGGCCTCGACCGGCTCCGGGCCAGTGGCTGGCGCGGGAGCGGCTACGTGCGCTGGTCTCACGAACCGAACCGTGGCTTCCTCCGCGCCCTCCACGGGCTCGAGCGGTCGGCGGCGGCGATCGGCGAGGCCGACGAGGAGGAGCGGTGCGCGCTGTTCCTGCGGCAGCTCGACCCGGCGTGGCCGCCGCCGGAGCGCGTTTGAGCGACGTGGTCGCGGTGTGGGTCGGGGCGGTCCTCACGGGCGGCGCCTCGACGCGCATGGGGCGTGACAAGGCCTCGATCCTCGTCGACGGCGTGCCCATGGCGGTGCGGGTCGGCACGGCCCTCGAAGCCGCGGGGGCGGCGAGGGTGGTGTGCGTCGGCCCGGCGGTCGGTGCCATGAGCTCGGTGGCCGACGACCATCCCGGCGAGGGCCCTCTCGGCGGTCTCCTCACGGCGGCCCGCTGGGCCGGGGTGCGACCGTCGTCGTCGCCCCTGCGACCTCCTGCACCCGGACCCTGGCGCGTTCGCTGCCCTCGCCGCCGCGGCCGACCCGGTCGCCGCCGCGCTGGCAGCCCGACCGTTGCCGATCGCCCTGGCCGGAGGCGGCGCTGGCGCCGCTGCAGGCGTCGTTCGCGGGGGGCGAGCGCTCGATCCGAGGGGCCCTGGCCGCGTCGGGCATCCACGTCGCCGAGGTGGCGCTCGCGCCGGCCGCTCTCGCCGACGCCGACACGCCCGGAGACCTGGCGCGGCCACCAGGGAGCCGAAAGCGGCGCGGGTAGTGTCGCCGACCGTGCCGGATGTCCCCGAGATCGATGTCGCCGAGCTCGCCCAGGCCCGGACCGGCGGCGCCCCGCTGATCGACGTGCGCCAGCCGGACGAGTGGGAGGAGTTCCGGGCGCCGGGTGCCGTGCTGATCCCCCTCGGCGAGCTTCTGGAGCGGATCGACGAGGTGCCGACCGAGGGCACCGTCTACGTCATCTGCAGGACGGGGGCCAGATCGGCGAAGGCGGTGGCGTACCTGCGGTCCCTCGGCATCGACGCCGTCAACGTCGCCGGCGGCACCCTGGCCTGGCACGACGCCGGCCTCCCGATCGACTCGGGCGCTGCTTGAGCGTCGCCGAGCCTCGATCCCGCCGACGCACCGCTGGGTCGACGACCGCCGAGGCGGCTCGACGCCCTCGTCGACGAGCTGGCGGGCGAGACCGGAGCTCGCCCTCGACACCGAGTTCCACCGCGAGCGCACGTACTGGCCGGAGGTGGCGGTCGTGCAGCTCGGCTGGCCGGGCGGCATCGCGCTGGTCGACACCCTGGCCGTCGACTCCGCGCCCGCTGGCCGCGCTGCTCGGCCCCGGCCGGACGTTCGTCATGCACGCCGGGCAGCCAGGACCTCGAGGTGCTCCAGCACCGCTGCGGCGCGGTGCCCGACGTCCTCTTCGACACGCAGCTCGCCGCCGGGTTCTGCGGCTACGGCACGCCGTCGCTGGCCTCGCTGCTCCAGGGCGAGCTCGGCATCGCCTGCCCAAGGGCGACCGCCTGACCGACTGGCTGCGCCGGCCGCTCGGCGCCGACGCCCGCACGTACGCCGCCGCCGACGTCGCCCACCTCCTGCCGCTGGCCGACCGGCTGCGCGACCGCCTGGCGGCGGCGCGGCCGGCTCGGCTGGGCCGAGGACGAGTGCGAGGAGCTGCGGCGCCGGGCGCTCGACGCCGAAGGACCCCGACGAGTCGTGGTGGCGGGTGAAGGAGGCGCGCTCGCTGCGAGGCCCCGCCGTCGGCGTCGCCCAGGCGCTCGGCGCCTGGCGGGAGCGCCGGGCGGCCGAGGTCGACCAGCCGATCCGGTTCGTGCTGCCCGACCTCGCGCTCGTCGGCATCGCCCAGAAGCCGCCGGCCGACGCCGAAGGGCTGCGACGGGTCCGGGGCCTCGACGACCGCCACCTCCGCAACGGGCAGTCCGCAGCAGATCCTCGAGGCCGTCCGGGCCGGCCGGGCAGCTGCCGAAGGACGCGCTACCGGCTCCCGCCGGTCGGCGACGTCGACCGCGACCTCCGCCCGGCGGTCACCCTCGTGTCGGCGTGGATCAGCCAGCTCGGCCGCGACCTCGGCATCGACACGACGATCCTGGCGACCCGGGGCGACCTCGAGGCGCTGCTGCGCGGCGACGCCGACGCCCGGCTGGCCAGCGGGTGGCGGGCCGAGGCGGTCGGCGACGCCGTCCGCGCCCTCGTCGACGGCGACGCCGCCCTGGCCTTCGACGGCAGCGGCCGCCTCGTCCTCGAGGACCGGACCCGGGCACCGAGGCGCTGACGACCTCGAACAGGCGGTGACGGTCGGCGTCGAGGCCGAACCACCACCGCCGGTTCAGCTGGGAGGGCGGAGCCAGACCGCCTGGCCGGGACCGAGCGGTCCGCTGAACGGTGCGCCCTCGCCGGTGCCGTCGGACGACGACGTCGACGATCAGGTCGCCGAGCCCGGTCACGGCCACGTCGCCGTCGGCCATCGACACCAGGACCACGCGCCGGTCGCCGGAGCCGGCGTCGAGCCGCTCCCAGGCGACGACGCCGTCGCCGCCGTCGAGCAGCGCGCTGGTCGCCGCGCCGCAGCGCCGGCGACGCCTTCCGGGCCGCGAGCAGCCGCGTGTACAGCCACAGGATCGAGGCCGGATCGGCCTGCTGGGCCTCGACCGACCGCGCCCCGGCCTCGGGCGGGAACGGCAGCCACGGATCGGCGCCCCAGCCGTGCCCGTCGGCGGTGGTCCACGGGATCGGAGCCCGGCACCCGTCGCGCCCGCCGGGGTCGACGACCCGGTCGGGCGGGCACGTCGGCGTCGGCGAGGCCGAGCTCCTCGCCGGCGTAGAGGAACGGCGTGCCCCGGAGCCCGAGCAGCAGCACCGCCGCCGCCCGGGCCGCGGCTCTCGCCGCCGCCCGTAGCGGGTGCGGTGCCGCGGGTTGTCGTGGTTCGACAGCACCCAGGTCGGCCACCGCCCGTCGGCGTCGCCGTAGGCGCCGTCGATCCGGGTGATCCGCCGCCGCCACCGGGCGGCGTCGCCCCACGCGGTGCGCAACGGGGTGAAGTCGAAGGCCAGGTGGAGCCGGTCGGGGCCGGCGTAGGTCGCGGTGCGCTCGGTGACCCGGGCGCCGACGAGGCACACCTCGCCGACCATCATCCGGTCGCCGGTGGGCGTAGGCGTCGAGCACGGCGCGGATGCGGCCGAGCAGGTCGTGGGTCGCGGAGTCCTCGTGGAGCGACGCAGTGGGGGATGCCGACCAGCTCGGCGGGGTCGTCGGGCAGGGCCGGGTCCTTGCCGATGCAGTGGATGACGTCGGCCCGGAAGCCGTCGACGCCGCGGTCGAGCCAGAACCGCAGCACGTCGTGCATGGCCGCCTCGAGGGCCGGGTTGCGCCCAGTCGACGTCGGGCTGCTCGGGCAGGAAGAGGTGCAGGTACCAGCGGCCCGTCGCCCGCGTCGCGGGTCCAGGCCGGCGTGCGGCGGCGGGAACGGGAAGGCCCGCACCCAGTTGTTGGGCGGACGTCGCCGTCCGCGCTGTCGCGCCACACGTAGAAGTCGGGCCGCTCGCGGAACCAGCGGTGCTGATCAGAGGTGTGGTTCGGCACCCAGTCGAGCAGCACCCGGATCCCCCGGTCGTGGGCCTCGGCGACCAGGGCGTCGGCGTCGGCGAGGGTGCCGAAGACGGGGTCGATGTCGCAGTGGTCGGCGACGTCGTAGCCGAAGTCGGCCATCGGCGACCGGTAGATCGGCGACAGCCAGATGGCGTCGACGCCGAGCCAGGCGAGGTGGTCGAGGCGGTCGACGCACGCCCGGCCAGGTCGCCGACGCCGTCGCCGTCGCCGTCGGCGAAGGAGCGGGGATAGATCTGGTAGACGACCGCCTCCTGCCACCACATGGACCGACAACCTAGGAGATGGTACGAGCGGTGGGGGGGTGCCGTGACGGGGTGTCCGCTACACTCGCCGCGGCCGATCCGACAACCGCTTGGGAGCTGGCCCGTGAAGAAGGGTCGACACCGCCGCTTCGAAGAAGCGCGCAAGCTGAAGCAGCAGGGCCCTGGGGCCTTCCTCCCCAGCGAGCCGCAACGGCCGCAGACGAGGCACGAGGCCGAGGAGCCGACGACGAGTTCAGCGACATCGCCGCGAAGTACGGGGCGTTCGACGACGACGACGAGCCCGACGACGAGACGTGACCTGCGGGTGAGTCTGGGACTAGCCGGGGGACGTGCATGGGTGAGTGGGGCAGCGGCGCGGCGCGGGCTGCGCGCTGGCGACGGCCGGATCGGCGTCCTCGTGCTCGGCGTCGCCGTCGTGGCGCTCGTACTGGGCGCCGTCACCGCCGTCGGCACCCTGACGCGACGAGGAGCGGCGACACCACCGCCGTCGGCGGCGCCCGCCCCGACGACGCCGACGACGGAGGCCCCGGGCACGGCGGCCGCCACCACCGAGCGCCACGGCCGCCGACCACCCCGACGACGGCGGCGGCTCCGGCCCCGACGACCACGGCAGCCGCCCGCCAGGCGGCGCCCCGGTTCACCCTCGACCCGTACCGCGGCCTCGGCGCCTGGATCGACGTCTTCGACTGGTCGCTCACCTACGCCCGCGGCATCCCGCCGGTCGGACCCGACGTGATCGACCGCATGGCCGCGGTCGGCGTCCGCACCCTGTACGTGCAGGCGGCCAAGTGGGACGGCCCGGTCGACGTGCGTCGAACCCGAGCGCCTGCTGCCCCTCATCGACCGGGCCCACGCCAACGGCATGGACGTCGTCGGCTGGTACCTGCCGACCCTGGCCGACCCCGCCGCCGACCTGCGCCGGCTCGTCGCCATGCCGGCCTCGACGTCGACGGCATCGGCGTCGACATCGAGTCCCGCGAGGTCGCCGACGCCGCCGAGCGCAACCGCCGTGCTCGTCGCAGCTCTCGGCCGATCTCCGCGCCGCCTGCTGCCCGGCGAGGTGCTCGTCGGCCATCGTCCTGCCGCCGGTCGTGATGGAGGACATCAACCCCAACTACTGGCCCGGCTTCCCGTGGGCCGAGCTGGCGCCGTACTACGACGTGTGGCAGCCGATGGGCTACTGGACGCTTCCGCCGGCCGACTCCGGCTGGCGCGACGGCTACAGCCTACACCGCCGCCAACATCGACCGCGTCCGCGAGCCACATCGGCCGGCCCGACGCGCCGGTGCACCCGATCGGCGGCATCGCCGACGCGTTCGGGCCCGAGCAGGTCGACCGGCATGGCGCAGGCGGCAGCCGAGCGGGGCGCCCTCGGCGGGTCGCTCTACGACTTCCGCACGATCGAGGCCAACGCCTCCGCGCGACGCGATCTGGGCGGCCCAGGCCGCGTTCAATCCGTAGCGCCGCAGAGGTTCGAGAGCTCGGCGATCGACGTGATCGGCCGGTCGTCGACGAAGACGCCGCCCGCGTCGCCGCTGGGCCAGCGCCGCCTCGCGGTCGGGGTGGCCGTAGGCGAAGGGCCCGCCGACGACCATGCCGTCCGTCGAGTGCGCAGCCGGCTCGTGGAGCCGACCGTGGGCGATGGAGCACGTCGACGACGTCGGCGGCGAGGTGGTGCTCGGCCCGGGTGCGCTCGTCGACGAACGGCGCGAGGTCGTCGGCGCCGACCTCGGCCCAGGACCGCTTGAGCAGCGCGACGGCGGTCCGGAAGACGCTCGCCTTCGTGCCGGTGCGCGCCTTCTGCAGCATGCGGCCGTTCGGCGGCACCCGGACACGGCCTGCAGCGACCGGTGCTCGAGGGCGCGGCGGGTCAGCTCGCCGTTGTGGCGGGCGCGGCGGAGGTCGTAGGTGGGCGGCGGGTGGCGAGCCGTCCTCGGGTGACTCGGCGGCGCGGGCGGCGCGGAGGATGCGGCTGAGGGCGGCGACGAGGACCCGGTTCTCGTCGGTGTCGTAGGCCTTCACCGGCGAGGCGCAGATGAACACGCCGCCGGCGCCCGGGCTGGCGGAGCGGGCCGCCATGGTCTCGCTCCACAGCACCGGGCCGCGCATCTCGCCGTCGCAGCGCACCGGTCTGGCTGGCGGTCGACACCGACAGCGACCGCAGCACGGTCGGGCAGGCCGCTCGAGCGAGCTCGTCGGCCTCGCGGCTGGCGGCCAGCGCCACCGCCAGCAGCTGGCGGGCGTTCGCGGGCCGGAGCCCGACGAGGGCGTCGCCGGCGGCGACGGGGTCGACCGGCTGCGCCAGCCGGCGCCACAGCCGGTGCAGCCCGGACGGCGGGTCGCGAGGCATGTCGCCCAAGCGGAGCCGCTACAGGACGAGGTCGACGCCGAGCACCTCGCCGATCGTGCGGTGGGCCTCGGCCTGCTCGGGCGGGTCGAGCGCCGGCGGCGACGACCTTGTAGAGCTGCGCGGCCCGGTTCTCGTCCATGCCCTCGAACTGCGGCAGGAAGAAGCCGTAGAAGACCTCGTACAGCAGCCGGCTCGGCGTCGGTTCGTCGTTGGCCCGGCGGTGGGCGTAGCGGGCGGCGTCGAGGTAGCAGGCGGGGCCGAGGTCGCGGAACTGCCGCAGCGGCAGCAGCTGGCGTCACGACGTCGCCGCCGGGCCGGTTCAGGAGCTGCTCGAAGACGTCCTCGGCCGGCGAGGTCGACCTCGATGAAGGCGAAGCGGCGCATGAGCGCGTACGACATGTCGAACAGCAGGTTCTTGTCGAACACGTTCATCGTGGCGATGATCCGCCAGCGCGGCGGGACCCGGATGACGTCGGTGTCCTCGGGCGGCTCGACGCCGTAGGGCACGAGCGAGAGCGGCTGGGTCTGGCCGGCCCGCTTGAACGGCAGCACGACCGGCTGGCCCGACAGGACGGTGAAGAGCTGGCCGAAGGCGCGGTCGAAGTTCGACCGGTTGAGCTCGTCGATCACGAGCCAGCGGCCGGTCTCGATCGCCTCGACGAACAGGCCGGGCCGGAAGATGAAGCCCTCGGTCGGTGGGCTGGAAGCCGCCGATGGTCTCGAAGGTCGTCCACTCGCGTCGTGGCCGTGGTGGGCAGGTAGCCGGTGCAGAGCAGCGCCCGCTGGCCGACCTCGGCGGCGAGGTAGGCGAGGGTGGTCTTGCCGGTGCCCGGCGGGCCGGTGAGGACGCACGTGCTTGCCGGCCTCGACGGCGGCGACGAGCTGGTCGAGGACGTGCTCGGGGTACACGATCCCCGCCTCCTCGGCCGCGGCGGCCAGCTCCGCTGCGGTGAACGATCCCATCGACGTACCCTCCGTTACCGACTCGTTGACTTCTGCCGGCGCCGACTTGAGCGCCGGATGGGGGAGCAGGCACTCGACCCCGCCGCTCGCGCAGGTACTCGTCGAGCAGCGCGTAGGCCGCAGGCGATGGTCATGGCGACGATCTCGTCGCGGCAGGCGACCCAGACCGGGTGGTGGCCGACGAAGGCGTCGGCGAGCTCGGTGTCGGGTGCACCACCAGTGGAACTCCTGGCCGCCCGCGCCCCAGTCGCGCCGCTTCCACTCGCGGAGCGTCGACGTGACGTGGCCGTTGTCGTCGGTCTCGTCGGCGCGGCGGAGCGGCACCTGCCAGCACACCTCGGGCTTCCAGTCGGTGATCGCTCGCCCGGCGGAGGGCGGCGGCGTGCAGGGCGCAGCCGGCGCCGCCGGGGAAGTCGGGGCGGTTGAGGAAGATGCAGGCGCCGTCGACGACGCGGCTGACCGTCTCGCCGTCCTTGTTGACGTAGATCGGCCGCCTCGCTTCTTGCGCCTTCTTGGTGAACTGCCACTCGTCGTGTCGAGCTGCGCCGCCTTCGCCTCGACGTTGGCACGGTCGGCTCGTCGCCGGTGAAGTGGGCGCCGTAGGAGCAGCAGCCCTGCTCGAGCTCGGGCGCCGGGCCGTCGAGCACGCCGGGGCAGCCGCGCCCGTAGATGCAGGTCCAGTTCGCTGTGAGGAACGTGAGGTCGAAGATCCAGGTGCGGTCCTCGTCGGGGTCCTCGAAGCTCACCCACTCGTGGAGGTCTTCGGGCGAGGGAGGCGGCGCCGGCATCGCGTGCGAGGGTACCGGTGCGAGCGATCATGACGTCCATGACGCCGCGCTCGTCGCCGACCTCCGAGCCGCCCTCGGCGACGGACCGCGTGCGCGCCGGCGCCACGACCTCGCGCTGTACGGGCGCGACGCCTCGACGATCGCGCGGCGGGCGACGCGGCCGTGGTGTGCTTCCCCGAGACGACCGCCGAGGTGCAGGCGTGCGTGCGGATCGCCCGACGCCACGGCCGCCCCTTCGTCGCCCGCGGGTCGGGCACCGGGCTGGCCGGCGGCGCGGTGCCCCTCGACGGCGCCGTCGTCGATCGTCACGACGCGGATGGACCGCGATCCTCGAGGTCGACGTCGACGCCCGGGTCGCGTGGGTGCAGCCGGGCGTGCTCAACCTCGACCTCACCCGGGCCGTCGCCGGCGCACGGGCTGCACTTCGCCCCCGACCCGTCGAGCCAGCAGGCGTGCTCGATCGGCGGCAACGTCGCCAACAACTCCGGCGGCCCGCACTGCCTCGCCGACGGCGTCACCACCGCGCACGTGCTCGCCGTCGAGGTCGTGCTGCCCGACGGCGAGCTCGCCGTGCTCGGCGGCCTCGACCCCGAACCGAGCGGGCTCGACCTGCGGGGCGCCTTCGTCGGCAGCGAGGGCACGCTCGGCATCGCCACGCGATCGCGGTGCGGCTCACCCCGGTGCCGCCCGCGGTGCGCGACGCTGCTGCTCGACTTCGACGTCGGTCGGGGCCGCGGCCGAGGCGGTATCGGCGATCATCGCCGCCGGCGTCGTGCCCGCCGCGATCGAGATGATCGACCGGCGGATGATCGCGCGCCGTCGAGGCGTTCGTCGGCGCCGGGTTCCCGACCGACGCCGAGGCCGTGCTGCTCGTCGAGGTCGACGGGCTGCCGGCGGGCGTCGCCGCCGACGCGGCCGTCGTCGAGGCGGTCGGTGCTGCGCGCACGGCGCCCGCTCCGTGCGGGTCGCGGCCGACGACGCCGAGCGGGCGCTGCTGGTGGAAGGGGCGCAAGTCGGCGTTCGGCGCCGTGGCCCGGATCGCGCCGAACTACTACCTGCACGACACGGTCGTGCCGCGCACGCCGGCTCGTCGAGGTGCTGGCGGAGGTCGAGCGGATCGCGGCCGCGCACGACCTGCTCGTGATGAACGTCTTCCACGCCGGCGACGGCAACCTGCACCCGCTGCTCGTGTTCGACGCCCGCGAGCCCGGCGTGCTCGATCGGGTGCACGCCGCCGGCGACGAGATCGTCGCGGGCGTCGCTCGCCGCCGGCGGCGTGCTGTCCGGCGAGCACGGCATCGGCCTCGAGAAGCGGGACTTCATGCCGTGGCAGTTCGGCGACGACGACCTCGACGCCCAGGCCCGCCTGCGCGCCGCGTTCGACCCCGACGGCGTCGCCAACCCCCACAAGGTCCTGCCGGCGGGCTCGCGGCTGCGGCGACCTGCAGGCGCTGCCGAAGGGGGTGTGGGTGTGAGCGCGCTGCTGCACGCGTTGTCGATCCCGAACATGGCGGAGCCGGGCAGCCTTGGTCGACCTGGCGGTCGAGGCGGAGGCGGCCGGATGGGACGGCGTCTTCTACTGGGATCACATCCAGTGGCGGCGCGACGCCGGCAACGACGTGCACGACCCGTGGGTGCTCCTCGGAGCCGTGGCCGCTCGCACGGCGACGGTGCGGCTCGGCGCCATGGTCACGCCCCTGCCGCGACGCCGGCCCCAGAAGCTGGCCAAGGAGTTGATCACGCTCGACCACCTCTCGGCGGGCCGGGTCGTCGTCGGTGTCGGGCTCGGCGCGCCGGCCCACGACGAGTTCGCCGCCTTCGGCGACGAGGCCGACGATCGAGTCCGGGCGCGACGGCTCGACGAGTCGCTCGGGCTCCTCGACGAGCTGCTCGAGGCGGGCCGGTCGAGCACCACGGCGAGCACTTCACCGTCGACGCCGACCTCCGGCCGGGAGCGTTCCAGCGGCCCCGCCCGCCGATCTGGGTCGCCGGCGGTCTGGCCGAACCGGCGCCCGATGGCCCGCGCGGCGCGCTGGGACGGCGTGATCCCGATCTCGGCGGACGGGCTCCGGCCCGAGCAGCTGGCTCAGATCGTCGAGTGGTGCGGAGGATCGCGCCCCGGCTTCGACGTCGTCGCGACGGCCATCGACGGGGTCTCCACCGCCGAGCTGGCCGACGCCGGCGCCACCTGGCACGTCGTGTCGACCTGGCCCCTCGGCGACTGGCTCCCCGACTTCCGCCGCCGCGTCCTCGCAGGCCCGCCGTCGTGACCGCAGGCGACGAGGTCCTCCGGCGTTCGCGGCCGAGGTCGGCGGCGCCGGCGACGGGCCGGTCGTCGCCGTGGGCGGGGGGTCGGCATGGAGCGTGGGCGGCGCCGTCGCCGAGGGGACCCGCCGGGTGCAGGCGCCGGCAGGGGTGGTCGAGCACGTGCCGGCGGAGATGACCGTCCGGGCCCGGGCGGGCACGACGGTCGCCGAGCCTCGACGCCGCGCTGGGCGAGCACGGGCAGTGCGTGGCGCTCCCGGCGCGGACGCCGGCCTCGACGGTCGGGGGCGTGCTCGCCGTCGGGCAGAGCGGCCTGCGGCGGCTCGGGTGGGGACCGGTCCGCGACACCGTGCTCGAGGTCACGGCCGTGCTCGCCGACGGCCGCCTCGTGAAGGCGGGCGGCCCGACGGTCAAGAACGTGACCGGGTACGACCTGTGCCGCCTGCTCGTCGGGTCGCTCGGGACGCTGGCCGTGCTGGCCGAGGTCGTGCTGCGCTCGCCGGCCGGTGCCGGCGCGCGAGCAGTGGTGCGAGGTGCCGGCCGGGCCCGGGGCGCTCGACCGGCTGCACAAGCCCGCCGCCGCGCTGTGGGACGGCACGACGACATGGGTGCTGCTCGACGGCCACCCCGAGGACATCGAGGCGCAGGTCGAGCAGCACGGGCTCCTCCCCGTCCCGGCGCCGGCGCGCCGCACCGGCGAGGGGCTCGAGCACCGCTGGTCGGTGCCCGTGGCCGACCTGGCGGCGTTGCCGGCCGACGGTCAGGGTCCCTTCCTGGCCCAGCTCGGCGTCGGGGTCGTGCACCGCCGCGTGCCCCAGCCGCCGCGGCCGGTCGACCCGCCGGTGCGGGTCATCCACGACCGCCTGAAGGCCGCCTTCGACCCGACCGGCCGCCTCGCCCCCGGCCGTACCGTGCTCCCGTGACCGAAACCCCCGAACCGGCGGTAGCTGTCGGCGCCCACTTCGGACAACCACCGCCAGTTGGTGTGCTGGGGCTCGATCCGGACGAGTTGGCGTCGTGCGTGTCGTGCGGGATGTGCCTGCCGCACTGCCCGACGTTCCGCGTCACCGGCGACGAGCTCGCGTCGCCGCGGGGCCGGCATCGCGCTGATGCGCCGCGTCGAGGCGGGCGAGGGTGCCATCGACGACGACTTCGCCGGGGCCATGGCGACCTGCGTCCAGTGCCGGGGGTGCGAGCCGGCGTGCCCGTCGGCCGTGCCGTTCGGTCATCTCATGGAGACGACCCGCGCCGCTCGCGTCAGGCCCGCGACCGGTGCCGCGGTGGCAGCGCGCCGGCGTACGCCGTCCTCGGCCGCCACCGGCTGCTCCTCGCGCTCTCGACGGCGACCGCCGTCGCCCAGCGGGCCCGTGCTCGTGCCCCGGCGGCTGCTGCCGTACCGCTTGCCGGTCCGGCGTCCGACGCTGCGGGCGTCCGGCACTGACGTGTGGCTCTACACCGGGTGCGTCATGGATGCGTGGCAGCGCCCCGTCCACGCCGCGGCGCTGCGCGTGCTGGAGGCGAGCGGGTGTCGGCGTCGCCCTGCCGTCCCCGGCCCGCTCCGGCTGCTGCGGCGCGCTCCACGTGCACGCCGGTCTCGAGGCCGAGGCCCGCCGCCTGGCGGAACGGACGATCGCCACCTTCCCAGGCGACGCGCCGATCGTCGTCGACTCGCGCCGGGTGCGGCGCCGCCCTGCTCGACGTGCGGCCGGCTCCTCGGCACCCCGGCCGCCGAGGCGTTCAGCGACGCGGGTCGTCGACATCCACGGCTTCCTCGCCGCCCATGCCGGTCGCCTCCCTGCGGCGCGGCGACGCCACGCCCGGCCCGGTCGCGGTGCAGGACCCGTGCCACCTCCGCCACGTCCAGCGGGCCCACGAGCACGTCCGCACCGTGCTCCGGCCCTACGTCGAGGACCTCGTCGAGCTCGACGACGACGGTCTCTGCTGCGGCGCCGGCGGCGCCTACGCCGCCCTGCAGCCCGACCTCGCCGCCCGGCGTCCGCGAGCGCAAGATCGCCGCCATCGCCCGGAGCGGCGCGATCCTCGTCGCCAGCGCCAACCCCGGCTGCCTCCTGCACCTCGAGGCCACCTCGCCGCGGCCGGGGTCGGGGTGGCCCACCCCGTCGAGCTGATCGACCAGGCTCTCGCCCGATGACGTCCTTCGACGACCTCGCCGACCGCCTCGACGCCATCGCCGAGGAGCTGGCCGACCTCGCCCTCGACCGGCTGCGCACCGCGGTGGAGGACAGCGGCACCGACGCCGCGGTCGCCGAGGAGCGGCGCCTGACCCGAGCCCGGCGTCGCATCGCCGAGGCGGCGAGCGATCCTGCGATCAGGGCTCGAGCCGTCGAGGCTCGGCAGGCGGTTGAGCCGGTCGAGCAGCGCCCGCAGCCGGCCGGCTCGGGAGGTGTTGTAGCGGGCGACGAGGCGGGCGAGGTCGAGCTGGTCGTTGCCGGCGACCTCTTCGGCCAGCGGTTCGCTCCGCTCGATGGTCCGCCCGACAGCGTGAGGTCGGCGAACTCGGCGGCGAGCTCGGCGAGCTCGGCGTCGGTCGGGGCGTGGCGCAGCCGGATGACGAGGCGATCGCCGACCATCGGATCGAGTGGAAGTTGCGGACGAAGGTCAGCAGCTCGTCGACGGCCACGGCGACGTCGTCGGTGATGCAGAAGAGGGCGAAGTCGTCGGCGTCGACGTAGCCGCCGGCGGCGATGCCCTCGCTGCACGAAGCGGAGCCAGCTCGACCAGTACGTGCCGCCGGGCTCGTCGAGCAGGACGATCGGCGCCGGTGTCGCCTTGCCGGTCTGGATGAGGGTGAGCAGCTCGAAGGTCTCGTCCAGTGTGCCGAACCCGCCGGGCAGCGACACGAAGCCGTGCGACTCCTTGAGCAGCATGAGCTTGCGGGTGAAGAAGTACTTCATCGGTGAGCAGGCGGTCGTCGGCGACGTAGGGGTTCGGCGCCTGCTCGAACGGGAGGCGGATGTTCACGCCGAAGCTGTGGTCGCGCCCGGCGCCCTCGAGGCCCGCCGCCATGATCCCGGGACCGGCGCCGGTGACGACCATCCAGTCGCGTGCCGCCAGCTCGGCGGCCGAGGCGCAGGGCCTGGTCGTAGGCGGGGTGGTCGACGCGTCGTGCGGGCCGAGCCGAAGATCGTCACCTTGCGGCGGTCGCGGTAGGGGGCGAAGGCACGGAACGCGGCGCGCATCTCCTTGAGCGCCGCGTTCGTGATCTTGAGGTCGAGCCGGTCGGCGCCGTCGCCGGCCAGGCGGATGGCCGACACGAGGATCTCGAAGAGCAGGTCGCGGTCGTGGTCGGCGCCGACCTCGTCGAGCAGCGCGACGAGCAGCGGCGTCGATCGCCGCGTCGCCCGTCCGGTACCGCGTCCGGGGCATCGTCACCACCACTCCTCCGGCAGCTTCGCCTCGATGGACCGCACGTTGTCTCGCGTGCACGCCGGGCACATCCACTCGATGCCACGCTCGGAGGGCATCCACGACCAGCCGATCGGGGTGATCTCGGTCGCCTCGGCCTCGGCGAGGGTCCCGCAGCGGACGCAGGCGGTCATCCTTGCCAACATAGGGGGTGTCCGGGCGGGCAGGGCGGGGCCGAAGGTGGCGCGGGATGGCACGAGTGCTGGTGATCGACGACGAGCCGGACATCCGGCTCCTTGCGGACGTCGTGCTCACCGCGCCGGTTACGACGTCGAGCAGGCGGTGGACGGGCCGTCGGGGCTGGCCCGGCTCGAACGGGCGCCGCGGCCCGACGTCGTCGTGCTCGACGTGCGCATGCCGGGGATCGACGGGCTCGCCGTGCTGAAGGCGATCGGGCCGGACGGCCCGCCGGTCGTCCTCGTGACGGCCGACCCGCTGGCGCTCCGCGCCGGTGCGCGCTGGACCTTGGCGAAGCCCTACCGACCCGAGGAGCTCGTCGCCGCCGTCGCCGCCGCGCTCGGCTCGACCTCGCCGTAGAGGGTGCTCCGCTGGGCCAGCGGTCGCCCGAGGGGCCCGGCGATGGCCTCGAAGCCGGCGAGGTCCATGGCTTGGCCGTGGGTCGCGCCGGCGGCCCGGCTGATGTTCTCGTCCATCAGCGTGCCCCCGAGGTCGTTGCACCCGGCTCTGGAGGAGCTGGCCCGCGCCCTCGGGGCCCACCTTGACCCACGACACCTGCACGTTCGGGATGGCCGCCCCGTAGGCGATGCGGGCGACGGCGTGCACGAGCAGCGTCTCGCGGAACGTCGGGCCCCGGCGGGCCCGCCGCTGCAGGTAGATCGGCGCCGCCATGTGGACGAAGGGCAGGCCGACGAACTCGGTGAACCCGCCCGTCTCCCGCTGTAGGTCACGCGTGACGACGAGGTGCCGGGCCCAGGATCGGGGTGACTCGACGGCGCCGAACATCATCGTCACGTTCGAGCGCAGGCCGATGCTGTGCGCCGTCCGGTGGGCCTCGAGCCACTCCTCGGTGGTGATCTTGTCGGGGCACAGGATCGCCCTGACGTCGTCGTCGAGGATCTCCGCCGCCGTGCCGGGCAGGCTCCGGAGCCCGGCGTCCATCAGGCGACGCAGGTAGTCGGCGAGGGGCTCGCCGAGCCGCCGGGCCCCCTCGGTGACCTCGAGAGCGGTGAAGCCGTGGATGTGGATGCCGGGCGCCGCCTCGGCACGGCGCGGGTGACGTCGATGTAGAAGTCGCCGTCGAAGTCGGGATGGATGCCGCCCTGCAGGCAGACCTCCGTCGCTCCGAGTTCAGCAGCCTCCGACACCCGCCCGGCGATGTCGTCGAGCGACAGCAGGTACGGCGTGCCGCGCAGGTTCAGGCTGAGCGGACCCTTCGAGAAGCCGCAGAAGCGGCACTTGTAGGTGCACACGTTCGTGTAGTTGATGTTCCGGTTGCGCACCCAGGTGACGGTCTCGCCGACGATGCGGCGGCGGAGCTCGTCGGCCACCTCGGCGACGGCGCCGACCTCGCGGCCCCGCGCCGCGAACAGCGCCGTGATCTCGTCCTCGCCGGGCTCCTGGCCGGCCAGGGCGCCCTCGAGGATCTCGCCGACGCGCCCCGTGGCCCGCGAGCCGGGCGGCAGGCACCAGCACCGGCGGGGCGACGGCGACGCGCCGCTGTACCAGGCGGTGTTCCGCCGCCCGATCTGCACGACGTCGGCGCCGGTGCCGGCGTCGATGGCCGCCTCGATCTTCTCGGGGAAGTGCCCGCCGGGGTCGTCGCGGCCCAGGCCCTCGGCGTCGGCGCGGTCGAGGACGGCGAATCGCACGCCGTCGTCGAGCCATCGGCGCGGGGTCGGCGACGAAGGCGGGGTAGACGGTGAGGCGGGGGGCGAGCTCGAAGCCGTGGCCCTCGGTCACCGCCCGCAGGCGGTCGAGTGCCGGCCACGGCCGCTCGGGGTTCACGTGGTCGGCGGTGACGGGCGAGACGCCGCCCCAGTCGTCGATGCCGGCGGCGAGGAGGTCGCCGAGGTCGGCCTCCTCGGACAGGTTCGGCGGTGCCTGGACGTGGACCTCGGGCGGCAGCACGAGTCGGGCGAAGGCGATCGCCTCGAGGAAGTCGGCGGGCGGGCAGGCCGGCGCGGCGTGCATCGACGTCCCGGGCTTCGGCAGGAAGTTCTGGACGATGACCTCCTGCACGTGGCCGTGGCGCCGGTGGCTGGCGGCGATCGCCTCCAGGGCGGCGACGCGGTCGGCCCGGTCCTCGCCGATGCCGACGAGGATCCCGGTCGTGAACGGGATCGCCGAGCTCGCCGGCGGCCTCGAGGGTCGCGAGGCGGCGGGCCGGGTCCTTGTCGGGGGCACCCCGGTGCGCGTCGAGGTCGGCGCGGAGCGACTCGACCATCATGCCCTGGCTCGGCGCGACCGCTCGGAGGGCGGCGAGCTCGGCGGCGGCGAGCGCGCCGGCGTTGGCGTGGGGGAGCAGTCCGGTCTCGTCGAGGACGAGCCGGCACATGGCGACGAGGTAGTCGACCGTCGAGGCGTAGCCGTTGGTCGGCGAGCCAGTCGGCGGCGACGGGGTAGCGCTCCTCGGGCGCCTCGCCCAGGGTGAAGAGCGCCTCGTGGCAGCCGGCTCGGCGCCCGGCCGTGGCGATGGCGAGCACCTGCTCTGGGCTCAGGTAGGGCGACTCGATGCGGGCCGGTGCCTTGGCGAAGGTGCAGTAGCCGCAACGGTCGCGGCACAGCATCGTCAGCGGGATGAAGACCTTGGGGCTGTAGGTGATCCGCGTGCCGTGGTGGGCGTCCCTGATGGCGGCGGCGGCCGCGAGGAGGTCGGCCCGGGGCAGGTCGAGGAGGTGCTGCGGCTCGCTCATTGGCGCTCCATCGGCTCGTTCGAGCGCGACAGGGCGGTGCGGGGTCGGGTGCGCCAATGAACGCTGCGCCGCTGCGCGGCGCAGTGGCCACTGTGCTGATGGTTCGCTCGCCAAGGCTCGCTCACGCGGGATGCCGGCTCCGGATGTGGGTGGGTGTGATGACGGTGTCGCAGCTCGGGCAGCGCAGCAGCTGCTCGAGCTCGGTGCCGCAGGAGTCGTGGACGAGCACGGTCGGGGCGGCTCCGTCCATGGCCCAGCGGTCGCCCCACCGCATGAGGGCGACGAGGGCAGGGGACAGGTCGCGGCCCTTCGGGGTCAGGCGGTACTCGTAGCGGAGGGGGCGCTCCTGGTACGGCACCTTGGTCGAGGATGCCGGCGGCGACGAGGCGGTCGAGGCGGTCGGCGAGGATGTTGCGGGCGATCCCGAGGTCGGCGCAGATGTCGGAGAACCGGTGCACGCCCCGGAAGACGTCACGGAGGACGAGCAGGGCCCAGCGGTCACCGACGAGGGACAGCGCCGCGTCGATCGAGCACTCGGGGGGCGTGACGCACAGCGATCGGGACCCTAGGTCAGGTCGAGTTGTCAATCGGCAACCGACGCCCGCCGGCGACCCCACATTCCGGGGTTGGTCAGGCGAGGTCGCCGGCGGCGGCGGCGTCGCACAACCAGACCACGCGGTCGGCGCGGACGCAGGCGGCGGGACAGCTGGCGTCGCCGGCGGCCACCCGCGCCAGGGCCTCGCGCTTGTCCTCGCCGCTCACCGTCACGAGCACGAGCCGGGCGCGGGCGATGCCGGCGAAGGTCAGCGTCATGCGCTGGTAGCGGGTTGCGGCCCGACGGGTCCTCGTTCATCACGACGAGCCGTCCCGGGTCGGCGTGGAGCCCCGGCGAGCCCGCGAACAGCGACGCCGTGTGGCAGTCGGCGCCGAGCCCGAGGTGGATCGACGTCGAAGCGGCCGAGCTCGCCGATGCGGAGCTGGTAGGGGTCGGGCCCCTCCTCGCACCGCATCGGGTAGTTGGCGTTGACGGCGCCGACCCGCTCGAGCAGCGCCTCCCGCCCGAGCCGGTAGTTCGACTCCTCGTGGTCGAGGGGCACGCAGCGCTCGTCGCCCCAGTAGACGTCGACCTTCCACCAGTCGATCTGCGTGCCGGCGTCGTCGGCCAGGCGCTCGTAGCAGCGCCGCGCCGTCTCGCCGCCGGACGAGCGCGAACGAGAAGCCGTCGTTCGGACGGCCGTGGTACGCCTCGATCGACGCGCTCGGCGAACTCGGACGGGACGTCGTCGACGACGACCAGCTCCCCGTACATCGGGCGGACGGTAGTTCAGCGCCAGGATCGGCGGCCTTGGCGTCGAGCGTGCCGAGCAGCTCGTCGAAGCTCTTGGCGAACGACGCGACGCCCTCGTCCTCGAGCGTGGCGGCGACCTCCTCGAGGTCGATGCCGAGCTCGCGCGAGGCGCTCGACGGTGGCCTGCGCCGCGCCGGGATCGGCGTCGACGGTCCGAGCCAGCGTGCCGTGGTCCTCGAACGCCTCGAGCGTCGCTCCGGCATCGTGTTGACCGTGTCGCGGGCCGATGAGCGCGTCGACGTAGATCGTGTCGGGGAGCTCGGGGTTCTTCGTCGACGTCGACGCCCACAGCGGCCGCTGCACCCGGGCGCCGGCGGCGGCCAGCCGGTCCCAGCGCTCGCCGCTGAACCGCTCGAGGAAGAGCTGGTAGGCGAGCTGGGCGTTGGCGATCGCCGGCTCGGCCCCGCAGCGCGAGCGCCTCGTCGGTGCCGCTCTCCTCGAGCAGGCGGTCGACGGCGGTGTCGACGCGAGACACGAAGAACGACGCCACCGACGACGACCGGTCGCGGGTTCCCGCCGTTGGCGACGAGCTCCTCGAGGCCCGCCAGGTAGGCCTCGATCACCTGCTCGTAGCGGCGCAGCCCGAAGAGCAGCGTGACGTTGATCGACCGCCCCTCGGCGATCGACCGGCGGATGGCCTCGAGGCCCTCCGCCGTCCCCGGGATCTTCACGTACAGGTTCGGAGCGGCGATCGTCTCGTGGAGGTGCCTGGCCGCTCGGTAGGTGCCCTCCGTGTCGCGGGCGAGCGTCGGGAGCGACCTCGACCGACACGAACCCGTCGAGGCCGTCGGAGCTGTCGTACACGGGTCGCAGGATGGCGAGGGCGTCGCTCGATGTCGGCGGTCACCAGGGCCCAGTAGCGTCTGCTCGACCGAGGCGCCGCTCGTCCGACGAGCTCGCGGAACTGGTCGTCGTAGTCGGCGCTGTCGGCGATCGCCTTGGCGAAGATCGTCGGGTTCGACGTGAGCCCCCGGACGCCGCGCTCGACCCAGCGGGCGAGCTCGCCCGAGGTGATCCAGCCCCGCTTCAGGTTGTCGAGCCAGGGTGACTGGCCGTGGTCCTCGAAGAGCTCGTGCAGGCGTCCCATGGCGTCCTCCTCTTCAGCCGCCGCCGCCGGCGGTGCCGTCCTCGTCGTCGAAGGCCATGGCTCGATGAGGTCGCGGGCCCGGGCGGCGACGTTGCCCGGCGTGAAGCCGAGCTTCTCGAAGATCACCGAAGCCGGCGCCGAGGCGCCGAAGCGATCGATCGACACGACCTCGTCGGCGAAGCGGCCCCAGCCGAACGACGACGCCGCCTCGACGGCGAGGGTCGGCACACCGTCGGGCAGCACCGCCTCCTGCGCGTCGGGATCGAGCAGCTCGAACAGGTCCCACGACGGCAGTGACACGACGCGGACACGCAGCCCGTCGCCTTCGAGCTCGGCCTTGGCGTCGACGCAGAGCGCGACCTCGCTCCCGGTGCCGATCAGCACGACATCGAGCTCGTCGGGGTCGGTGGTGCCATCGGGCAGCCGCGCCAGCCCGTCGGTCTCGGCGAGCACGTACCCGCCCTGGATGAGCGCCTGGGCCTGTTCGGGCGTCGTCACGACCCGCACGTCCTGGCGCGACAGGATGAGCGCCACCGGCACCTCGCCACCCACGGCGACGCGCCAGGCGACCGCGACCTCGTTGGCATCGGCGGGCCGGATCACCCGGAGGCCCGGGATGGCCCTGGCCGCGGCGAGGTGCTCGACGGGCTGGTGGGTGGGCCCGTCCTCGCCGACGCCGACGGAGTCGTGGGTGAAGCTGTACAGCACCTTCGCCTCGGACATGGCGGCGAGGCGCATCGCCGGGCGGAGGTAGTCGGAGAAGACGAAGAACGTCCCCCCGACGGGCAGCGTGCCGCCGTGCATGGCCATGCCGGTCATGGCCCCGGCCATGCCGTGCTCCCGGACGCCGAAGTACAGCTGGCGGCCGCCCGGGTCCTCGGGCGACTGCACGCCGTGGCCCTTGATCTGGGTGCCGGTGTTGCCGGTCAGGTCGGCGCCGCCGCCGAGCAGTCCAGGAACGACGTCGAGCGCGGCCTGCAGGCAGGCGCCCGACGCCTTGCGGGTGGCGACCATCTCGCCGATCGGCCAGGTCGGCAGCTTCTCGAACCAGCCGTCGAACCCGCGCCGGGACCAGCAGGCGTCCCACAGCTCCCGGTCGGCTCCGCTCAGGGCGTCGAGCCGCTCCTGCCAGGACTCGCGGTCGACCTCGTGGTGGGCGCCGGCGGCGCGGTACATGTCGAGGACGTCGTCGGGCACCCAGAAGGTCTCGTCCGGCGGGATGCCGAGGACCTCCTTGGTCAGGCGGATGTCCTCGTCGAAGAGGGCGTACCCGTGCGCCTCGTGGTTGTCGGTCTTGGTCGGCGACGGGTAGGCGATGTGGGTCCGCAGCACGAGCAGCGACGGCCGGTCCTCGACGGCGGCCGCCGCCTGCACGGCGGCGGTCAGGGCGTCGACGTCCTCGGCGATCTCGCCGAGGCGCTCGACGTGCCAGCCGTAGCCCTCGAAGCGCCGGGCGGCGTCGTCGGAGTAGGCGAGCTCGGTGTGGCCGTCGATGGTGATGTGGTTGTCGTCGTAGACGACGACGAGCCGGCCGAGGCGCTGATGGCCGGCGAGGCTGGCCGCCTCGTGGGACACGCCCTCCATCAGGTCGCCGTCGCCGGCGATCACGTAGGTGTGGTGGTCGATGAGGTCGGGCCCGAAGCGGGCGCGGAGCCAACGTTCGGCGAGGGCGAAGCCGACGGAGTTGGCGAGGCCCTGCCCGAGCGGACCGGTCGTCACCTCGACGCCGGTCGTGTGATGCACCTCGGGGTGGCCGGGCGTGGCCGAACCCCACTGCCGGAACGCCTTGAGATCGTCGAGCGTCAGCCCGTAGCCGGTCAGGTAGAGCATCGAGTAGAGCAGGATCGACGCGTGGCCGGCCGAGAGCACGAAGCGGTCGCGGTCGGGCCAGTCGGGCGTCGACGGCGTCGTAGCTGAGCACGCGGGTCCACAGCGCGTGGGCGAGGGGGGCGAGCGCCATCGCCGTGCCCTGGTGGCCGGACCGCGCGGCGTGGGGCGCGTCCATCGCCAGGCCGCGGATCACGGCGATGCCGCGCCGCTCCAGATCGGCCTCGGAGGGGTCGGGGGTCACCGCCGGGACCCTACCCGCCTGATGCGGGCCGCCTTCCCTGCGCGAGCGCCGCGAACGACCCTCACCCCGTCGTGTCAAGCACCCGCGGGGTCGAAGAGAAGGACCGAGGCGGTGAACCCGTGGAGGAACGGTCGTCCGCCGATCGGGCCGATCTCGCCGGCGCAGGACATCCCGGCGAGCAGCGCCGGCGCCGACGCCGGCGACGGCCGCAGCGTCGTGGTCGGCTTCGCCGAACAGGGCGCGGCCGCGGCCGTTGCAGGTGAACAGGAGGGCGCCGGCCGCCTCTGCGCCGGCGAGCAGGTCGCGCAGCTCCGCATCGGCGGTGGTGGCGTCGCGCACCTGGAACTGCACGACCGTTCCCACCTCGACCTCGGCGCCGACCGCGACCGCCTCGCGCTCGCGCACCGCTCCGAGCACGTTGCGCACCAGGAAGTCGCCAGGCCCGAAGGTCTCCTTGCGCTCGTCGACGACCACGCCGAGGTGGAGGCCCTGGGCGGCGAGGCCACGGTCCTCGGCCGACAAGCCCTCGATCGTGCGCAGGAGTCGGGGGAGGGCCGGCTCGCTGGCGAGCTCCTCGATCAGGTTGCCCGTCGCACGCGTCACCACCATCGGGTCGCCGATCGGCCGGCAGCCCTGGGAGACGACGGCGCGGGCCGAGACCTCCGGTGGCAACAGGACACCGACGGCGCCGTCGTCGTGCAGCCGCCCGTCGAGCACGAGCCGGTTGCCCCCGGGAGCCCGGGCCGCCGACGCCAGCCCGCCGACGACGGTCAGCTGCGGTGCGCTGGTCGCCAGCGCGTCGAGCACGAGGTCGACGGGGAAGCTGAACGGGATCGGCGAGGAGCACGAGGCAGCGAGGCTCGTCCCCGACGTCGGGGAGGCCGAGGACGGCGGCGCCCTCGGTCGTCGGCGACGGCCTCGAGCCGGACCGGCGACCGCCGGTCCGGCGCCCTCGGCGAACCGGGCGGCCAGCAGGGCGAGGGCCGGACCCTCCTCGACCTCGTGGCCGGTCCCGGCGACCATCGCCGCGGTCGCGCCGAGCAGCACGCCCGGCTGGACGAGGGACTGCACGGCGCCGACGACGTCGTCGAGGGCGCCGGTGCGGGCCGGCGTCGGCGAACAGCACGGCCAGGTCGGGTGCGCTCGCCGAGCTGCTCGAGCACCGCGCCGACGACCTCGCCGGTGGCGTGGGCGACGACCGGGTGCTGCGACAGCGCGGCGGCGCAGCGGGTCATCGACGGACCGCTCTCCTCGACCGGCGAGGATCGTGAACGGCACGACGACGGGCTCGCTGCATGTCGATGCGGCAGCGGGCCTCGACGGTGCCCGGCCTCGTCGAAGGTGAGCTCGGCCCGGACGAGCCGGTAGTTGAACTTGCCCGGCTCGACCTGCGAGCGGCTGCACGTTGCGGGCGATCTGCTCGTCGCCGCGCCAGTAGGTGACCTCGAGGGCGGCGTCGGGCTTGGCGTCGGGCGGGTTGTGCACCAGCACCACGAGGTGCGGCTCGAGCGTCACGGGGAACGGCTCGGGCGCCGACCTGCGAGAACTTGACCCCGCCGAGGTCGATCCGCGTCGACGGCCCCGCGACGCTGCCGGAGGTCGATCGTGTCGATGAAGAGCGCAGCGAGGATCCGCACGCAGGCGAGGCTACGCAGCGCGTCGCAGCGCACGACGGGCGGTACCTACCTACCGGTCGGTAGGCCAGGGACCGACTGGTAGCCTCGGTCGTGCCACGGGGGGATGGAACGGTCACGACGCGCCAGGCGATCCTCGTCGAGGCGCGGCGCGCCTTCGCCGACCAGGGCTTCGACGGACGTCGCTGAACGACATCGCCGAGGCCGTCGGCATCCGCCGCCCCAGGCTGCTGCACCACTTCGCGTCGAAGGAGGCCCTCTACCGCGAGGTCTTCGAGGAGCCCTCGCCGACTGGTTCGAGCGGGTCGACAAGGCCGCCAGCGCCGAGATCCTGGACCGTGGGACAAGGTCGACCACGTCGTCACCGGCGGCGTTCGCCTTCTTCGAGGCCAACCCCGACTTCGTGCGGATCCTCCGCCGCGAGGCGCTCGACGGCACCAACCACCTCGGCATCGACATCGGCGCCGCCCTGCGGCCGCTGTTCCTGCGGGCGGTCGCCTACTTCGAGCGGGAGATGGACGCCGGGTCGCTTCCGGCGCCAGGACCCCGAGCAGCTCGTGCTCACCGGCTACGGCGCCCTCCTCAGCTACTTCTCCGACGTGCCGTTCCTCGTCGGGCTCCTCGACCGCAACCCGCTGTCGGCCAAGGCGCTCGACGAGCGCCTCGCCCACATCCGCGAGCTTCTTCCGGCGCCGCCGCTCGACTGCCTGAGTAGCTGGTCGCGCTCGCTCAGGTCCGATCGGCGGCCCAGGCGAGGGCGTCGAAGGCGAGCCGGCAGAGGGCGTCGACGGCGTTGGCGCCCTCGATCAGCGACGACCGGCGCACGGCCCAGCGTGCCGTCGGCGGCCTGGCCGAGCACGGGCCGGAAGCCGAGCCGGGGTCCCATCACCGACACCGTCGCGCCCTGCAGCGCCTTCCACCGGAAGCCGAGCACGAACACGCGCGGTGATGTCGTCGAAGTCGCCGGCGCCGCCGCCGGGCGTCGACGGCGCCGCTCGAGGAGGGCGAGGGCGCCGAGCGCGACCGCCGGCCTCGGCGCGGACCTGCTCGATCCACGCCGGGCACTCCTCCTCGAGGCCGGGCGCCGTCGACCGTGGCGGCGTCGGCGAACCACGGCCGCAGCGGGTCGAGCTCGTCGGGGCCGAGCCGGTCGCGCGGCGAAGGCGTCGGCGGCGACGGCGACGAGCGCGTGTGGGCACGGCGCCGTCGCACGCCTCGGCGAAGATCCGCCAGCCCCGCCGATCGGCCTCGGCGACCCAGGCGTCGAGCGGGTCCTCGCCGCGCAGCCACGCGGCGATCGACGCCAGCGGCAGCAGCGACGCGTGCGGCTGCACCATCGGGTTGGCGAGGTAGCCGGCGACAGCTCCGCCGGGCGACCAGGTCGGGGTCGCGCCCCCAGAGCGGGCCGAGGTGGAGCCGGTCGGCCATGAGGCCGTCGTTGACCGGGACGTTGTCCCACAGCAGCGGCGGCGCGGCCGCCGAGGGCCTCGGCCCGACGCCGCGGCCTGCGTCGCGGTGATGGCGTCGTTGACGACGGCGTCGCCGGTCCAGCCGATCGGCACGTCGGCGGGCACGCCTGCCGGCGAGCGCGTCGAGGTACGGCGTCGAGCGGATGCCGACGTACTCGGTCGGGACGAGCGCCAGATCGGCGCGATCGCCGAGGTGGTCGCGCGAGCCAGGCCGTCAGGCGCCCGTGGGCGCCGCCCTGCGGGCCCGCCGCCGAAGGGGATGTCGTCGAGGCAGAGCACGACGAGCGCGACGCCGGCGTCGAGCACCTGGTCGACCTTGGCGCGCCAGGGCGGCCCGGTCGCCGTCGGAGTCCGGATCGATCGACAGGCCGGGCGAGATCCCGAAGCCGAGCCGGAGCGCGCCGGCCTCGGCGAAGCCGGCGAAGCCGGCGAGCTCGGCGTCGTCGTAGGGCACCCGCCAGCTCGGCGCGGTGCTTCGGGTCGTCCTTCGGCGCGTAGACGTAGTCGGTCATGCCCCATCCGGCGAGCTCGACGGCCACCGCGGCGCGTTCGGCCCACGTCCACGGGCGGCCGTAGAACCCCTCGATCACCCCGGCGATGGGAAGGCCCACGGGCGGCGAACCGGTCACGTTCGGCACCCGTGTCCTCATGGCACCCTCTCCGAGGTCGGACTCGAAGGCGCTGCTGGCCGCGCACGGCGTGCCCGTGCTGCCCGAGCGCCTGGTCGCCGACGCCCGACGACGCGGTCGCGGCGGCCGACGCGCTCGGCTACCCGGTGGTGCGCGAAGCTGTGCGGCGACGCCATCGCCCACAAGACCGAGCGGGGCCTCGTGCGCCTCGCGCCTCGGCCGACGCCGACGCCGTGCGCGACGCGGCCGCCGAGCTGCTCGCCGCCGGCCGGCCCGAGGACGGCGTCACCGGCGTGCTCGTCGCGCCGATGGTGCCGGGCAACCGGGAGCTGATCGCCGGGCTCGCCCGCGACCCGCAGTTCGGCATGACGGTGATGCTCGGCGTCGGCGGGATCCTCGCCGAGGCGGTCGCCGATGTCGCCTTCCGCCTGGTGCCGATCACGCGCGTCGACGCCGAGGAGATGATCGACGACCTCGCCACCCAGACGCTGCTCGGACCGTTCCGCGGCGAGCCGGCGGTCGACCGCGAGCGGCTCGTCGACGTGCTCGTCGGCCTGTCGGCGGCGGCGGAGGCCGACCCGACGATCGTGTCGGCCGACCTGAACCCGCTGATCGTCGTCGACGGCGATCCCGTCGCCGTCGACGCCCTCGTCGAGGTGGAGACCTCGTGAGCGAGCAGGGCGAGCGAACCACGCGAGGCGCTGGTCGGCGGAGCACTTCTCGGCGCTGTTCGACCCGCGGGGCGTCATCGTCGCCGGCGCGTCGACCCACCCGGGCAAGTTCGGGTTCGTCGCGCTGCACAACCTCCTCGCCAACGGCTACGGCGGCAAGGTGTTCGCCACCAACCTCGAGGGCACACCGGTGCTCGGCATCGAGACGGTCGGCCTCGATCGACGACCTGCCCGACGGCGAGGCCGACCTCGTGTTCGTGTGCACGCCGGCGAAGACGAACCTCGACCTCCTGCGGGCCTGCGCCGCCAAGGGCGTCAGGGCCGCGTTCATCGCCTCGGCCGGCTACGGCGAGGCCGGCGACGAGGGCCGGCTCGCCCAGGACGAGCTGGTGCGGGTGGCCGAGGAGCTCGGCATGCTCGTCGCCGGCCCCAACGGCCAGGGCGTGATCTCCACCCCGGCGTCGATGTGCGCCCAGATCGTCGCGCCGTACCCGCCGGCCGGGCGCGATCGGCATCGCCAGCCAGTCCGGCAACTTCGTCTCGAGCTTCATGAACTACGCGCGAGCTCTACGGCGTCGGGGTCAGCCGGGCCGTCTCGGCGGGCAACGCCGCCGCGGTCGGCGTCGCCGACTACCTCGAGTACTACGCCGACGATCCGGCGACCACGGTCGGGCTCGCCTACGTCGAGGGCCTCGCCGACGGCCGCGGCTTCTTCGAGCGCGTGCGGGCCGTGTCCGAGCGCATGCCGGTCGTGCTCGTCAAGGGCGGGCGCCTCCGACGTCGGCGCCCGGGCCGCGGCCAGCCACACCGGCAGCCTCGCCACCGACGACCGCGTCTTCGACGGCGGCTGCCGCCAGGCCGGCGTCGTGCGGGCCGCCACGATCGAGGAGGCGTACGAGGCCGCCGCCACCTTCGCCACCCAACCGCTGCCGAAGGGACCCCGCGTGTGCGTCGTCACCACCGCCGGCGGCTGGGGCGTCGTCACCGCCGACGCCATCGCCCGCACGCGGCGACCTCGAGCTGCTTGCCCTGCCGGCCGACCTCCGCGAGCGGCTCGACCAGCGAGCTGCCGCCGCGCTGGAGCCGCAACAACCCCATCGACATGGCCGGCGGCGAGACGAAGGACACGATCCCGACGGTGCTCGAGATCGCCGCCTCCCACCCCGAGGTCGACGCCGTCGTGTTCCTCGGCATGGGCATCCAGGGCAACCAGGGCCGGATGGAGCGGGAGGGCCCGTTCTTCCCCGACCACGGCCTCGAGCGGATCGTCGGCTACCACGAGCGCCAGGACCACCGCTTCACGACCGTCGCCGCCGAGCTCGCCGACTCGCTCGGCAAGCCGATCCTCACCGCGACCGAGCTGGCCGTCTGCCGACCCCGCCAACCCCGCCGTCCGCGGGCTGCCGCGACGCCGGCATGCTCTGCTACGCCAGCGCCAACCGCGCCGTCACCGCGCTCGTCGCACCTCTGGCGCTACGCCCGGTGGCGCCACCGCCGGGTCGCCTCGTCCGCGGCCTCGATGCCTCGATCGCCCTGATGTCCCGATCCATCCTCGTGCTCGCCCTCCTCGTCGTGGCCGTGGCCGCCGGCGGTGCCGCGTCGGCAGCGGAGTCCGAGGACGAGACGCCCGGCCGCCGTCGGCGCGCCGTCGCCGCTCACCCCGGTGCTGTCGGCCCGCCGCGTGCCCGGCGCTGCTCGCCGCGCCGGTGGCCGACCGGCGCCTCGCCGGCGCGCTCGACGCCGTGCTGGCGCGGCAACCGGGCACGGCGTGCCTGACGGTGTCGAGCGGCGGTCGGAGCATCGTCGCCGTCAACGCCGAGGCCGCCGCTCGTGCCGGCGTCGCTCGAGAAGCTCCTCACCGCGGTGGCCGCCCTCGAGGTGCTCGGACCCGACCACCGCTTCCGCACGCGCGGTCGTCGCCGGCGCCGCCCCGGTCGACGGCACCGTCGTCGGCGACGCCTGGCTCGTCGGCGGCGGCGACCCGTTGCTGGCCACGGCCGACTACTCGGCACGGTTCGAGAACCAACCCCAGACCACGACGTCGCTCGAGGCGCTGGCCGACGCGCTGGTCGGCGCCGGTGTCGACCGGATCGAAGGCCGCCTCGCTCGGCGACGAGTCCCGCTACGACGCCGACCGCTACCCGGACGCGTGGCCGGCGCGCTTCGTCGACCAGGACCAGTCCGGGCCGCTCTCGGCCCTGACCGTCAACGACGCGTGGGCGTCCTTCCCGCCGAGCCCCGACGTCCGCACGCCCGACGAGACGCCGGCGGCCGACCCGGCGCCCACGCCGCGCGGTGCTCGCTGGCGCTGTCCTCGCCGGCCGCGGCGTGTCCGTCGGTGCGGGTGTCGGGTCCGGCGTCGCCCCCGTCGGGGCGGTCGAGGTCGCGGCCGTCGAGTCGCCGCCGCTGCGCGAGATCGTCGGCGAGATGCTGCGCGAGAGCGACAACCAGACCGGCCGAGCTCGCTGCTCAAGGAGCTGGCGCTGGCGTCGCGGGCGACCGGCGACCACCGCCGACGGCGCCAGCGGTGGTGCGTGAGGTCGCCACCCGGCTCGGGCTGCCGATCGACGGCGTCCGTCGTCGTCGACGGCTCGGGGCTGGCCCTCGACAACCGGCAGAGCTGCGCCGTGTTCCAGGCCATCCTCGATGCCGCCGGACCGTCGTCGGCCATCGCCGACGGCGCTCGCCGTCGCCGGCGAGACGGGCACGCTCGCCCGCCGGTTCCTCGACTCGCCGGTGACCGGTCGGCTCCGGGCCAAGACGGGCACCTTGAACCTCGTGACGGCGCTGGCCGGGTACCTCGACACGACGCCGGGCGCGCAGCTCGTCGTTCACGTTCATGGTCAACCTCGTGGAGCCCGACCGCGTCGACCTCGCCGACCTGGCGCTGCAGGACGACCTCGTCGCCGTGCTCGGCCACGTACCCGGAGGGACCGTCGCTCGACGAGCTCGGCCCGCAGCCGGTGGCGGTGACCGGGACGGCGTCGGCGGGTGACCTCGTCGTCGCAGCCCTGGCGATGTTCCCGCTCGGGTCGGTGTTGTTCCCGTCGCTGGTGCTGCCGCTGCACGTCTTCGAGCCGCGCTACCGCGCCATGACCAAGCACCTCCTCGGCGGCGAGGTGGAGCCGGAGTTCGGTGTCGTGCTCATCGAGCGCGGCAGCGAGGTCGGCGGCGACGACGTCCGTCGCGACGTCGGCACCGTCGCCCGGCTCGTCGAGGCCGCCGAGCTGCCCGACGGCCGGTGGGCGCTGCTCGCGTTCGGCGTGCGCCGCATCCGGGTCGTCGAGGTGGCTCGCCCGACGATCCGTGGCCGCGCGCGATCGTCGAGGACTTCGCCGACCGACGACGATGCCGAGCCCACCGCCGGACGCTGGGAGGCGATCCTCCCCGCCCTGCGCCGGGTGCTCGGGATGGCGGCCGAGCTCGGCGAGGCCACGGTGGCGGCGACGGTCGAGCTGACCGACGACCCCGTCCTCGGCTCGTTCCAGGCGGCCGCCGTCGCGCCGCTCGGGCCGGCCGACCAGCTACCGCGTGCTCGCCACCTCCGGCGTCGACGAGCGGCTGCGTTGCTGGCCGGTCTCCTCGACGAGCAGGCCGAGCTGCTCGAGGCCCGGTTGCGGCTCGGGTAGGCCCGCACGGGTAGGTCCCGGCGATCCGGCCTCTGGTAGAAAGCGGACCGATCGCAGAGGGAGGCCCGTGGCGGCACCGGCACACAAGGACGAAGAGCATCGCCGAGGTCGTCGCCGAGCTGAAGGACCTCACGGTCACCTACGCCAAGCAGGAGACGATCGAGCCGCTGAAGGGCATCGGCCGGTACGTCGGCTTCGGCGTCGCCGGCTCGGTGCTGCTCGTCGATCGGTGTGCTGCTCTTGCCGTCGCCGTCCTCCGCTCCTGCAGACCCAGACCGGGCTCGACCTTCACCGGCAACCTCTCCTGGATCCCGTACCTGATCACGATGGCTCTCCTGGCGGTCGTCGCCGGGCTCGCGGTGTGCGGCGATCAGCAGGGACGAACGAGCGCGCCGCGACCGCGAGGGGACACCCTGATGGCGACGCAGACCAGGATCACCCGCGACGACCTCGAGGCGAAGTTCCGCGCGCTCGAGCGCGACGTCGAGACGACCACGTCGACCAGGCGAAGTCCTACGCGGTGGCGATCGGCGCCGTCGTCGCCGTCACCGTCGTCGCGGTCGCCTTCGCCCTCGGGCGTCGCCGGGGCCGGCGAAGACGACGGTCGTCGAGATCAGGCGGATCTGACGTGATGTGGCGGCTCGCCTCCTTCCTCCGGGTTCGGGGGCTCCAGCGCGGGGTGTTCGGGGGCAACCGGTACTGGTTCGCGGTGTGGGCCGGTCTGGGCGCCGCCTCGTTCTTCCACAAGCGCCTCGGCAAGCAAGTCGTCGCCGAGCGGATCGTGCTCCGGCCCGGCGAGGCGATCGTGATCCGCGACACCGGCATCTCGCGTGACGCCTTCGGACCGCTCGAGCCGTGAAGGTGATCCTGCGCAACCCGACGCCGGGAGCTCGAGGTCGACGGGCCGACCACCGTCGTCGCCCTCCTCCAGCGGCTGGACGTCAACCGCGAGTCGGTGCTGGTGATCCGGGGCGACAACCTCGTGCCGGGCGACGCCCGCCTCGCCGACGACGACGTCGTGGAGGTCCGGCCCGTCATCTCGGGCGGCTGAGCGCGATGCGGTCGACGACGTGAAGTGCCGGGTGTGCCGGGAGCCGGCCGTCATCGACGTGCGCCGCCAGAACGCCAACTACTGCGCCGAGCACTTCCTGCGGATGTGCCGCGACCAGGTGACGAAGGCGATCGACGAGTTCGAGATGCTGCGCCCCGGCGAGCGCGTCCTCGTCGCCGTGTCGGGCGGCAAGGACTCCCTCGCCGTGTGGGACATCCTGCGCGAGCTCGGCTAGGACGCCGACGGCTTCTGCATCTCCCTCGGCATCGGCGACTACAGCGAGCGTTCGACGGCGACGGCGGTGGCCTTCGCCGAGGCACGCGGGTGGCCGCTCGAGGTCGTCGACCTCCGCGACGAGCACGGCTTCGACGTGCCGACGGCCGCGGCAGGTCACCCACCGGGTGCCGTGCTCGGCCTGCGGGCTGTCGAAGCGCCACCTCTTCGACGACGCCGCCCGGCGCGGCGGCTACGACGCCGTCGCCACCGGCCACAACCTCGACGACGAGGCGGCCGTGCTCTTCGGCAACGTGCTGCGCTGGCAGGTCGAGTACCTCGGTCGCCAGCTCCCGGTGCTGCCCGAGCGGGCCGGCTTCCCGCGCAAGGTCAAGCCGCTCGTGCGCCTGTCCGAGCGCGAGACGGCGGCGTGGTGCGTGCTGCGGGGCATCGACTACGTCGTCGAGGAGTGCCCGATGGCCGTCGGGCAACAAGCACCTCGGTTACAAGGCGGCCCTCAACGAGATCGAGGCGGCGAGCCCCGGCAGCAAGCACGCCTTCTACTTCGGGTTCCTCGGCCGAGGCCCAGGAGCGCTTCGCGCGGGACCGCGCAGGAGGACGGCGGCTCTGGGGTCGTGCGAGCGATGCGGCGCGCCGACCACCGGCGATCGGTCTGCGCGTTCTGCCGGCTGGTCGAGCGGACAGCCGGCGCCGAGCCCGTGCCGTTCACCGGTCGCGCCGGACGACGTCGCCGGTGAGCCGGCTGCTCCGCGAGGGAGAACAGGTGCTGCTGCTCGACGCGAAGCACCGGCGCTACCTCGTCGTGCTCGCCGAGGGCGGCGAGTTCCACTCCCACGCCGGGGTCGTGCCCCACGACGACCTGATCGGCCGGCCCGAGGGGGTCACCGTGCGCTCGTCCCACGGCGCCCGGTACACCGCGGTGCGACCGACGCTGTCGGACTACGTGCTGAAGATGCCGCGCGGCGCGCAGGTCATCTATCCGAAGGACCTCGGGCCGATCCTGCTGCTGGCCGACGTCTACCCGGGCGCCCGCATCCTGGAGTCGGGCGTCGGCTCCGGGGCGCTGCTCGTCGGCGCTGCTCCGGGCCGGCGCCGACGTCGTCGGCTACGAGCTCCGCGAGGACTTCGCCGACGCGGGCCCGGCGGAACGTCGAGGGCTTCCTCGGGCGAGGAGGTCCTGGCGCGGTACCGGGTCGAGATCCGCGACACGTACGAGGGCATCGACGAGCGCGACCTCGACCGCATCGTGCTCGACCTGCCCGAGCCGTGGCGCGTCGTGCCGCACGCCGATCGAGGCGATGCACACCGGCGGGATCCTCGTCGCCTACACGCCGACGATCGGCCAGGCCGCCGAGCTGCGCGCGCGCGCTCGACGACAGCGCCGTTCGGCTTCGCCGAGACGATCGAGGTCCTCCACCGGTCCTGGCACATCGAGGGGCAGTCGGTGCGGCCCGACCACCGCATGGTCGCCCACACCGGGTTCCTCACCGCGGCCCGCCTCCTCGGGTGAACCTCCTCGACGTCGTCATCGTCGCCCTGGCCGTGCGGCGCCGCGGTCGGCGGCTACCGGCTCGGCCTCGTGGCCCGGGCCACGTCGTGGGTCGGGATGCTCGTCGGCCTGTCCTCGCCGCCCGCATCGTCGAGCCCGTCGCCGAGGCGATGGAGGGCGCGTCGCCGCGTTCGGATCCTGCTTGACCGCGGCCGGGCTGCTCATCGGCGGCGCCTTCCTCGGCCAGGCCTTCGGCCTCCTGCTCGGCGCCCGGCTGCACCGGACGCTGCCGCGAGGGCACGGCCCGCGAGGTCGACCAGGTCGGCGGCGCCGATCGCCGGGGCGCTCGGCGTCGTCGTCGCCGTGTGGCTGCTCGCGCCGGCGATGGCCCGGGTGCCCGGGCACGCCGGCCCGCCTGGCTCGCCAGTCGGTGATCACGCGGCGCGCTCGCCGACGCCCTGCCGCCGCCGCCGGACGCGCTGCGCACGCTCGAGCGCATCGTCGGCACGGAGCTCCCCGCCGTGCTCGACGCCTTCGAACAGGCGCCCGACCTCGGCCCGCCGCCGGCCGAGTCCGGCCTCGAGCCGAGGTCGCCGAGACGCGCCGCGGCGTCGACGGTGAAGGTCGAGGCCGCACGCCTGCGGACGCCTCCAGGACGGCAGCGGCGTCGGTGCTGACGGACCCGGACCTCGTCGTCACCAACGCCCACGTCGTCGCCGGTGCCGACGAGGTCGTCGTCGAGCGCCACCCCGACGGCGAGCCGATCGACGGCGACGGTCGTGGCCTTCGACCCGGCGCGCGACCTGGCGGTGCTCCGGGCCGACGGGCTCGACCGCCCGGCGCTGCCGCTCGTGCCGGTCGACGAGGGCGACGTCGGCGCCGTGTTCGGCCATCCCGGTGGCGGGCCGCTGGAGCTGTCGCCGTTCCAGGTCGGCGCGCGAGGTCACGGCCACCGGGCGCGACATCTACGACGCCGCGCCGACGTCGCGCCAGGTCCTCTTCCTGGCCGCCGCAGCTCCAGCCCGGCGACTCCGGAGGCGCGCTCGTCGATCCGGCCGGCGAGGTCGTCGGCGTCGCGTTCGCCATCGCGCCCGACGACCCGAACGTCGCCTACGCCCTCACCGTCGCCGAGGTGCAGGCCGTCCTCTCGGGGCCGCTCGAACCCGTGTCGCCCGGGCCCTGCCTCGGTGAGCCGAGAACGGACACGACCGAGCGCCGGCTGGGCCGGCGCCCCTGGTCGTCAGACGCGCGTCGCGGATCAGCCGGCGGGAACCTCGATGAAGATGCACTCGCCCGGGCACTCCTCGGCGGACTCGATCACGGCTTCGAGCTGGCCCTCGGGGATCACGGCGAGGCCGTCGGCGCCCTGGGGGTTGTTGTGGGGCTCGGCCGCGGCGTACACCTTGTCCTTGCCGTCGACCTTCTCCTTGACGTAGGCCAGGCCGTCATCGAGGAGGGTGAAGACGTCGGGCGCGATCTCCTCGCACAGCCCGTCGCCGGTGCAGAGATCCTGGTCGATCCAGACCTTCATGGCGGGGTCTGCCATCGCTGGTGGTGTTCCTTTCCTCGGGCTCTGAGCACGTTAGCACCGGTCGCGGTAAACCCGGCCAATCCCGCGTGAACCAGGTGAGACGCGTGTTGGCTGAGCGGCTGTGTAGTGTCCCGGCCGAGCAAGGTTAGGAGGTGGTCCCCGTCGACGAGTCGCGCCGAGGAGCTGCAGCGAGCAGCTGCGGGCCCTGGAGGAGGAGATCGCTCTCGCTCCGGCGCCGCCTGCAGGACGCGCCGAAGCGCGTGCGAACCCTCGAGGAGCGCCTGCTCGAGACCAAGGGCCAGCTGGCCCAGGCCGTCAACCAGAACGAGAAGCTGACCTACACGCTGCGCGAGGCGCGCGAGCACATCGCCGCGCTGCGCGACGAGGTCGACAAGCTGACCCGCCCGCCGTCGGCCTACGGCACCTACCTCGCCCACAACGACGACGGCACCGTCGACGTGTACTCGTCGGGCCGCAAGATGCGGGTGACGCTGCACCCCGATCTCGAGGACGAGCCGCTCGAGCGGGGCCAGGAGGTCGTCCTCAACGAGTCGCTCAACGTCGTCCTCGCCCGGCAGGGCGAGCTGACCGGCGAGGTCGTCACGGTCAAGGAGCTCCTCGGCGAGGGGACGCGGGCGCTGATCGTCGGTCGGGCCGACGAGGAGCGCGTCTGCGAGCTGGCCGGGACCCTCGTGGGCGAGGTCATCCGCTCGGGCGACACCGTCCTCATGGACACGCCGCACCGGCCTGCTGCTCGAGAAGCTGCCCCGCCCCGAGGTCGAGGAGCTCGTGCTCGAGGAGGTGCCCGACGTCAGCTACGCCGACGTGGGCGGCCTCGACGAGCAGATCGAGCAGATCGCCGACGCCGTCGAGCTCCCGTTCCTGCACCAGGACCTCTTCGCCGAGCACAAGCTGCCGGCGCCGAAGGGCATCCTCCTGTACGGCCCCCCGGGCTGCGGCAAGACGCTCATCGCCAAGGCGGTGGCCAACAGCCTCGCCAAGAAGGTGGCCGAGGCGAGCGGGCAACGACAAGGCGCGCAGCTACTTCCTCAACATCAAGGGCCCGGAGCTCCTCAACAAGTACGTCGGGCGAGACCGAGCGGCAGATCCGCCTCGTGTTCCAGCGGGCGAGGGAGAAGTCCGAGGAGGGCTGGCCGGTCATCGTGTTCTTCGACGAGATGGACTCGATGTTCCGCACCCGCGGGTCGGGCATCAGCTCCGACATGGAGTCGACGATCGTGCCGCAGCTCCTCGCCGAGATCGACGGCGTCGAGTCGCTGCGCAACGTCATCGTGATCGGTGCGTCGAACCGTGAGGACCTCATCGACCCGGCGATCCTCCGCCCGGGCCGGCTCGACGTGAAGATCAAGATCGAGCGCCCGAGCCAGAGCGCGGCGGCGCAGATCTTCGCCCGCTACCTCACCGCCGACCTCCCCCTGGCCGACGACGAGGTCACCTCACGGGGCGGCGACCGCGACCGCGCCGTCGCGTCGATGATCGAGCAAGACGGTGCAGGAGATGTACCTCGACGACCCGGCGAACGAGTTCCTCGAGGTGACCTACCAGAACGGCGACAAGGAGGTCCTCTACTTCAAGGACTTCTCGTCGGGGGCCATGATCGAGAACATCGTGCGGCGGGCGAAGAAGCTCGCCATCAAGCGGTTCCTCGCCGGCGGCGCCAAGGGCATCTGCACCGACGACCTCCTGCTGTCGATCGCCCAGGAGTTCAAGGAGCACGAGGATCTGCCCAACACGACGAACCCGGACGACTGGGCGAAGATCTCCGGCAAGAAGGGCGAGCGGATCGTCTACATCCGCACGCTCATCAAGCGCGACGACGACGCCGAGCCGAGCGGCGGCCGTTCCATCGAACGGGTGGCGACGGGGCAGTACCTGTAACGCAGGTTCGCTCCGGCGCCGTCCTGGCGCCTCCGCTCACGCGGATTCCTGTCGTGCCTTCGCTGCGGAGGGTCGGGGGCGGCATCCTGCCGCTCGGGTTCGCTCCGGCGCCGTCCTGGCGCCTCCGCTCACGCGGATTCCTGTCGTGCCCTCGCTGCGGAGGGTCGGGGGCGGCATCCTGCCGCTCGGCGTTCGCTGCGGCGCTGTCCTGGCGCCTCCGACTGAACGTGGCCTAGGCCACGAGGTCGCCGGGGGGTAGCGTCGCCTCGATGGCGCTGCGGAAGGTCCTCGGGATCGAGACCGAGTACGGGATCCTCGTGCGCGGCGCCCCCGACGCGAACCCGATCGCGGCGTCGTCGGTGCTGATCAACGCCTACGTGAACGACCTGGCCCGGTCGCCGGGCGCAGGCTCGGGCGCCCCGAAGGTCGGCTGGGACTTCGAGGACGAGCACCCGGGCAACGACGCCAGAGGGTTCGCCCCGCAGGGCACGATGGCCCCGGAGGTCGAGACCCACCTCGTGAACGCCGTGCTCACCAACGGCGCCCGCTACTACGTCGACCACGCCCACCCGGAGCTGTCGACACCCGAGTGCGCCGATCCCCGCTCGATCGTCCGGTGGGACCGTGCCGCCGAGGTGATCCTGCAGCGCTCGATGGCTGCCGCCCGGCGCACGTTGCCGGAGGGCCAGGAGCTCGTCGTCTACAAGAACAACTCCGACCGCAAGGGCAACAGCTACGGCTGCCACGAGAACTACCTCATGGACCGCCAGGTCCCGTTCGGCCGGATCGTCGCCCACGTCCTCCCGTTCTTCGTCACCCGCCAGGTGTTCTGCGGCGCCGGCAAGGTCGGTGCCGAGGCGATGGGCGCCGACGCCGGCGCCGTCCCCTTCCAGCTGTCGCAGCGGGCCGACTTCTTCGAGGAGGAGGTCGGGCTCGAGACGACGCTGAAGCGACCGATCGTCAACACGCGCGACGAGCCCCACGCCGACGCCCAGAAGTACCGCCGCCTCCACGTCATCGTCGGCGACGCCAACCTCTCGGAGGTGGCGACCTTCCTCAAGGTGGGGACGACGGCGCTCGTGCTCTGCATGATCGAGGACGAGTTCCTGCCCGCGGGAGTGGCGCCTCGCCACGCCGGTCGCCGCGCTCCGCGAGGTGTCCCGCGACCTGTCGTTGCGCCGGCCGCTGGCGCTGGCCGACGGCGGCTCGGCCACCGCGGTCGAGATCCAGTGGGAGTACTTCGACCGCGCCCGCAAGTACGCCGACGCCCACGGCCTCGAGGCCGTCGGCGGCGACGAGGTCGGCGGCGACGTCCTGCGTCGCTGGGAGGCGGTGCTCGCCGCGCTGGAGACCGATCCCGCCGACGCTGTCGACCCAGCTCGACTGGGTGGCGAAGCTGCGCCTGCTCGACGGCTACCGCGAGCGCCACGGCATCGGCTGGGACGACGCCCGGCTGGCGGCGATGGACCTTCAGTACCACGACCTCCGGCCCGAGAAGAGCCTGGCGGCGCGTGTCGGCCTCGAGCGGCTGATCACCGACGAGGAGGTGGAGGCGGCCACGTCGTCGCCGCCGCCGGAGACGCGGGCATGGTTCCGGGGCGAGTGCCTGCGGCGATTCCCTGACGCCGTCGTCGCCGCCAACTGGGACAGTCTGGTGTTCGACATCGGCGGGGATCCCGCTCCGCCGGGTCCCGATGATGGAACCGCTACGAGGCACCCGCGAACTGGTGGGTAGCCTCCTCGATCGTTGCGCGACGGCCGCCGAGCTCATCTCGGCGCTGGACGCGGCCCGCGAAGTGAGGTGATGGGCCAATGGCCGAACGTGAGCAGAAGAAGAAGGCGGCTCCGAGCCGTCAGGAGGAGGAGGTCGAGGAGGAAGCTCCCGCGACCTCCGAGAAGGGCGAAGCCTTGAAGGCAGAGCTCGACGATCTCCTGGACGAGATCGACGAAGTCCTCGAGACGAACGCCGAGGAGTTTGTGAAATCCTATGTGCAGAAAGGCGGTGAATGATACTGAAAGTTAGCGAGAAGTAGAGTCGTCTCGTAGACTTTCGTGTCATACCCCCTGCGGATACTGCAGGGATGAAGACGTGCAAGCAGTGCGGCGAGACGAAGCCGCTCGACGACTTCTACCGAGCGACCGGCATGCACGACGGGCGCCGTAACGACTGCAAGACGTGCAACCTCGGCGGCGAAGAAGAGTCGATACGACTCGGCCAAGGCCGTTGCCAGCAGCAAAGCGTTGGCAAGGACGAAACCCGGAGCGCGTTCGGGCGTACCAGGCCGAGTACAGAAGTCGGCCGGAGCGGAAGCGGGCGCATGCGAGATCGCTACTACCGCCGGACGTACGGCCTCACGGCCGACGAGGTCGACGAGATGCTGGCCGCGCAGGGCGGCGTGTGCGCGATCTGTCGGGAGCTGCCGGAGGTCGAAGCTCGGATGCACATCGACCACGACCACCGCAGCGGTGCGATCCGGGGCGTGCTGTGCAGCCGATGCAACCACGCGCATCGGGCTGCTGCGCGAGGACCCGGTTCTCTTCGCTCGGGCTGCTGACTATCTCGGCGGCCGATAGGGTCCGCGGCCGACATGGCCAACCTGCTGTTCCCGCCCGGGGACGACCCGGGGCCCAACTTCTTCGACCTGCTGCGCCGGGTCGACGCCATGCCGGCGCCACCGGGCGCCGAGGGCGCGTTCGCGATCACCCACGGCACGACCGTCGTCGCCATCCGCTACGCCGACGGCGTCGTGATGGCCGGCGACCGCCGGGCCACGTCCGGCAACCTCATCAGCCACCGCACGATGGAGAAGGTGTTCCCGGCCGACCGCCACAGCGGCGTCGCCATCGCCGGCGCCGCCGGCCCGGCGATGGACATGGTCAAGCTGTTCCAGCTCCAGCTCGAGCACTACGAGAAGGTCGAGGGCAACCAGCTGTCCCTCGAGGGCAAGGCCAACCAGCTCTCGGCGTTCGTGCGCAGCAACCTCCCGGCGGCGATGCAGGGCCTCGTCGTCGTCCCCCTGTTCGCCGGGTACGACACGCGGCGGGCCCAGGGTCGCCTGTTCCAGTACGACGTCACCGGCGGGCGGTACGAGGAGTCGAACTTCGCCACGACCGGATCGGGCAGCCTCCACGCCGGAACGGTCGTGAAGCTCGGCTACCGCGAGGGTCTCGTCGCGGGAGGACACGATCGACCTCGCCATCTCGGCGTTGTTCAACGCCGCCGACGAGGACTCCGCCACCGGCGGGCCCGACCTCGTCCGCGGGATCTACCCGACGATGGCGACGATCACCGCTGCCGGGTTCGAGCGGGTCGACGAGGCCGAGATCGCCGAGCGGTTCCGGGCCCTCGTCGAGCGGCTGTCGACGCCCGAGTCGCCGGCCACCCTCGGGCCGGCGCCGACGATGGAGGGCGACGACTGATGTCGATGCCCTTCTACGTCTCGACCGAGCAGCGGATGAAGGACCAGGCCGACTTCGCCCGCAAGGGCATCGCCCGCGGCCGCAGCCTGGCCGCCCTCGAGTACCGCGACGGGGTCCTGCTCTGCGCCGAGAACCCGTCGAGCACGCTGCACAAGATCGCCGAGATCTACGACCGCATCGCCTTCGCCGGCGTCGGCAAGTACAACGAGTTCGACCAGCTGCGGAAGTTCGGCGTCCGCACCGCCGACCTCACCGGCTACCAGTTCAGCCGCGAGGACGTGAACGCCAACTCCCTCGCCAACCAGTACGCCCAGATCATCGGCCAGGTGTTCACCCACGAGCTCAAGCCGCTCGAGGTCGAGATCCTCGTCGCCGAGGTCGGCGCCCGGAGCGCCGACGACCAGCTGTTCCGCATCCTCTACGACGGCACGGTCATGGACGAGGACCGCTACAGCGTCCTCGGCGGCGACTCCGAGGCCATCGCCGATCGGCTCGCCGAGGCCTGGCAGCCCGATCTCGACCTCGCCCCGGCCGTGGCCGTCGCGGTGGCGGCCCTCGCCGGGCCCGAGCGCACGCTCGCCGCTGCCGACCTCGAGGTGGCCCTCCTCGACCGCTCGGCCACCGGCCGGGCCTTCCGCCGCCTGACCGATGCGGAGCTGGCGCCCCTCGTGCCCGTGCCCGTGCCGACGGCGACGGCCAGTGCCGAGGCGGCGCCCGCCGAGCCGGAGGTCGCGGAAGCCCCGCCCGCACCCGAGGAACCGCCTCCCCCCGCCGACGAGTGAGTCCGTCCGGCGCTGGCAGCCGGAACCGGGGTGAGAATGACGCCGGCGGGCGTCGGCCGAGCATCCGGACCGGGATTGCCGACCAGCGCGCAATGACCCTCGGAAACCGACGGTCGCTGCACGCTCGTCGCCGACCGGGGTGAGATGCCCCGGACGACGTGTCCGGCTGCCTTCGCCGCGCTCTTCGCCGACGTGCGGCGGTCAGATCTTGGCGCCCATCCTGGCGATGGCGAACACGATGACGCCGACGACGACCGCGACCAGGACGAGCAGATCGCGGCCCGTGGTCTCCCGTTCGGGCTCGGCGTCCTCCGCCGCGAAGGGCCGGTCGAAGTCGTCGAGCGAGAGCAGCTCGCGTGCGGTCGTGAGGTCGTTCTCGTCGACGAGCACCTCGACCTCGCCGATGGCGAACGGGCCGTCGTGGCCACCCCGGAGCGACCACACGACGCCCTCCGAGCCCAGCCGGGCGGCGAGCAGGCGCGCCTCGAAGGCGTCACCGCAGGTCGTGAGGCGCACCATTCGCACCGGGCCAGGGTAGGTCCGGCACCGGCTTGTGCCGGGGCGCGGATAGGTTCGCCAGCAATGGAGCGGCGGATCTTCGGTCTCGAGAACGAGTACGGGGTCACGTGCACGCTCCGCGGGCAGCGACGGCTCAGCCCCGACGAGGTCGCCCGGTACCTGTTCCGGCGGGTCGTGTCCTGGGGACGATCGAGCAACGTCTTCCTGGCCAACGGTGCCCGCCTGTACCTCGACGTCGGCTCGCACCCCGAGTACGCGACCCCCGAGTGCGACTCGATCCTCGACCTCGTCACCCACGACAAGGCCGGCGAGCGGATCCTCGAGCAGCTCCTCGCCTCCGCCGAGCAGCGGCTGCGGGAGGAGGGCATCAGGGGCGTCATCTACCTCTTCAAGAACAACACCGACTCGGCCGGCAACAGCTACGGCTGCCACGAGAACTACCTGACCTCCCGCCGCGACGACTTCGGGCACTACGCCGAGGTCCTCATCCCGTTCCTCGTCTCCCGCCAGATCTACGCCGGGGCCGGCAAGGTCCTCCAGACCGCCCGCGGCGCCCAGTACTGCATCGCCCAGCGCGCCGAGCACATCTGGGAGGGCGTCTCCTCGGCCACCACCCGCAGCCGCCCGATCATCAACACCCGCGACGAGCCCCACGCCGACGCGGAGCGCTACCGCCGGCTCCACGTCATCGTGGGCGACTCCAACATGAGCGAGTACACGACGTTCCTGAAGGTCGGGGCGACGGCCGTGCTCCTGCGCATGCTCGAGGACCCGTCGGTCGTGCTGCGGGACATGACCCTCGAGAACCCCATCCGCGCCATCCGCGACATCAGCCACGACCTGACGTGCACGAAGCGGGTCCGTCTCGCCAACGGCAGAGAGGTCTCCGCCCTCGACATCCAGAGCGAGTACCTGACCCGGGCGCTGCGCTACGCGGAGCAGAAGGGCCTCCCGCCGCTGGAGCAGCGGGCCCTCGACATGTGGCAGCACTGCATCACCGCGCTGGCCGACGATCCGTTCACCCTCGACCGCGAGGTCGACTGGGTCATCAAGCACAAGCTCATCGAGGCGTACCGGGCCAAGCACGGCCTCCCCCTGTCGCACCCCCGCGTCGCCCTCGTCGACCTCCAGTACCACGACGTGAACCGGTCGCGAGGGCTCTTCTACAAGATCCAGGACCGCGGCATGGCCGAGCGCCTGTGCACCGACGACGCCATCGACGAGGCGGTCGAGACGCCGCCGCAGACCACGCGGGCCCGCCTGCGCGGCGAGTTCATCCGCAAGGCCAAGGAGCGCAAGCGCGACTACACGGTCGACTGGGTGCACCTCAAGCTGAACGACCAGGCCCAGCGCACGGTGCTCTGCAAGGACCCGTTCCGCAGCCGTGACGAGCGCGTCGAACGGCTCATCGCGTCACTGTGACGCGATCGGCGTCGTGAGCAAGGTCGTCCCGGCCGACTACGACGAGGATCCCGACCGGTGGCAGGCGAGCCGCCGGGCGACCGAGCGCTACGGCACCGCCGGCGACACCCACGAGCCGGTCGCCACCCGGCTCGTGGGCGAGGGCCTCGGCCCGGTGCTCGACGTCGGCTGCGGCGACGGCCGCCTCCGCGAGGCGCTTCCCGACGGGCAGGCGTGGGTCGGGGTCGACGAGTCGCCGGCCCAGGTCGCGCTCGCCCCTCGTCCCGTGGTACGGGCCGACGCCGCTGCCCTCCCGGTGCGCACGGCGTCGTGCGGGGCCGTCGCCGCGCTGTACGTGCTGTACCACCTCGACGAACCCTCGGCCGCGGTCGCCGAGGCCCGACGGGTGCTGCGACCCGGCGGCCTGTTCGTCGCCTGCACGACTCGCCGCGACGACGACCCCGAGCTGCATCGGTGGTTCGGCGAGGCCGAACCGAGCACGTTCGACGCCGAAGAGGCGCCCGCCATCATCGGCGCGGTGTTCGGCGACAGGGCGGTGGAGGTCGACGGGTGGGACGGGCCGTTCGTGCACCTGGCCGACGAGGCGGCGATGACGGAGTACCTCCGGGGCCGGGGGATCGGTGCCGAGCGGGCGGCGGAGGTGGCGGCCGAGGCCGACCTGCCCCTCGACCTGACCAAGCGCGGCGCGCTCGTGTGGGCCCGCCGGTAGCCCGCCGTGCCCACCTACCGCTCCGCCCGCGTCACCGCCGTCCTCGAGGAGCGGCCCGGCCTGCAACGGGTCGAGACCGACCTCGGCAACGCCTACGTCCTCACCCAGATCACGCCGCCGGTCGCCGTCGGCGACGCCGTCGTGCTCAACACGACCGCGGTCGACCTCGGCCTCGGCACCGGCGGCTGGCACGTCGTGCACTGGAACCTGTCCATGGGGGAGTGGTCGGCGCCGGGGCCCGGTCACATCCTGAAGCTCCGCTACACCAGCCTCCAGGTCGACGCCGGCGCGGCCGAGGAGGCCCACCCCGACGTCCCCGCCGAGCTCGACGGGATGCCGGTCGTCGCCTGCACGGTGCACAGCCAGGTGGGCGTCGTCGCCGCCGTCGCCCGGCACCTGCGTCCCGCGGCGCGGATCGCCTACGTCATGACCGACGGCGCCGCCCTGCCGATGGCCCTCTCCGACCTCGTGCACGACCTGCTCGACCGGGGCGTGCTCGACACGACCGTGACCGCCGGACACGCCTTCGGCGGCGAGCTCGAGGCGGTCTCGGTGCCGTCCGCGCTGGCCCTGGCGCGGCACGTCGCCGGTGCCGACGTCGTCGTCGCCGGCATGGGCCCGGGCGTCGTCGGCACCGGGAGCGAGCTCGGCACGACCGCGGTCGAGGCGGCGGCGGTGCTCGACGCGGCGGCGGCCCTCGGCGGGCGGCCGATCCTCTGCGCCCGCGTGTCCGACGCCGACCAGCGTGACCGCCACCAGGGCCTGAGCCACCACACCGCCACGGTGCTCCGCCTCGTGCGGAGCGCCGTCGTCGTGCCGTCGCCCGATGACGGGGCGCTTCCCGATGCCGGCGAGGTGCTCGCCGGCATCGGGCTTCGGGTGACGACGATGGGCCGGGGCCCGTCGGAGGATCCCGCCTTCTTCGCCGCGTGCGCAGCTGCCGCCTCCACCGCCGTCGCCGGTCTGCCCTCCTAGGCTCGGCCTGCCATGGAAGCGTCGTCGTCCCGCCTGTCGAGGCTGCTCAACCTCGTGGCGCTGCTGTCCGAGACGAGCACACCGGTGAGCGCCCGCGAGATCCGCGCCCGGGTCGACGCCGACTACCCCGAGGACGACAGCCTCTTCCGCCGCCAGTTCGAGCGGGACAAGAAGGAGCTCCGCGAGCTCGGGATCGACCTCCTGGTCGAGGAGATCGGCGACACCGACCCGCCCGAGCTCGGCTACCGCGTCGCCCGCGACCAGTACGGCGCTGCGCCTGCCCGACCTCGACGCCGACGAGGTGGCCGCCCTGCAGCTGGCCGTCTCGCTCGTCCGCCTCGACGGCATCGACGGCGGCAGCGGCCTGCTGAAGCTCGGCGCCGGGGGTGGCGGCCGGGCCGGCGCCGACGGGCTCGCCGCCCTGCCGACCCACCCGCAGCTCGGGCCGCTCTTCAGCGCCGTGACCGAGCGGCGCACGGCGACCTTCGACTACCGCGAGGCCGGCGCGTCGCGCCGGGTCGACCCGTACCGGCTCGACCTGGCCCGCGGTCGCTGGTACCTCCTCGGCTTCGACCACGACCGCGACGCCGAGCGCTGGTTCCGGCTCGACCGCATCGTGGGCTCGCCGGCGCTCGGGCCGGCGCACGGCTTCGAGCGTCCCGACGACGGACGTCGCCGGTTCGGTGCCCGACCCGTGGCTGCTCGGCGACGCCGAGCCCGTCACGGCGCGCGTCGCTCGTCGACGCCGCCGCCGCGCCGCTCGCCCGTTCCGTCGCCGCCAACGCGGTCGTCGTCGCCGAGGCCGACGACGGCGGCCTCGTGCTCGAGCTGCCGGTCAGCCACCCCGACGGCTTCCGGTCCTTCGTGCTCGGCCTCGGCGAGCACGCCGAGGTGCTCGAGCCGGCCGCGCTCCGGGCCGACATCGTCGCGCTGGCTCGAGTCGATCGGCGGTGCCGTCGATGGCGTGACGGCGAGCGGCGCAACAGCGCCGTCGCCCGCCTGCGCCGGCTGCTGGCCATGATCCCGTGGCTCGCCGCCAACGACGGCCCGAAGGTCGCCGACGTCTGCGCCCGGTTCGGGATCACCGAGACCGAGCTGCAGCGCGACCTCGGCCTGCTGTCGACCTACGTCGGCGTGCCGCCGTACACGCCCGAGGCGCTCTTCGACATCACGATCCAGCGGGGCCGGGTCTTCGCCCACATGACCCCGGCGCTCGACCGGCCGCTGCGCCTGACCCCCGAGGAAGCGGTCGCCCTCGTCGTCGCCGGTCGGGCGCTCGCCGACGTGCCCGGCGCCGACCCGAAGGGTCCGCTGGCACGCGGCCTGGCCAAGGTCGCCGACGTCCTCGGCGATCGACCCGGACCGAGGCGATCGAGGTCGACCTCGGCACCGCGTCGGCGCCGACGCTCGGCGATCCTGCGGGAGGCCGTCGCGCTCGCGCCGCCGCGTCGAGATCGACCACTTCGTCGCCAGCCGCGACGAGCGGCGTCACGCGCGTCGTCGATCCGTGGGCCGTCCAGCACGACGCCGGCGCCTGGTACCTCGTCGGCCACGACCACCTGCGCGGCGAGCCGCGCTCGTTCCGCGTCGACCGCATCCTCGGCGCCCGCGTGCTCGACCGACCGGGCCGCCCGGCCGCCGCACGGTCCGCTGCCCGTCGGGTTCGCCGCCGGCCGACGACGACCCGCGTGTCGTGCTCGAGCTGGCCGAGGCCGGCCGCTGGGTGGTCGAGACCTACCCGGTCGAGGACCGTCGAGGTGCTCGACGACGGCCGCGGTCCGGGCCACGCTGGCGGTCGCGGCCCGCCCCTGGCTCGAGCGGCTCCTGCTCCGGCTCGGTCCGGCCGTGCGCGGTCGTCGACGGCCCTCGCCGAGCTCCGGCGGGCCGGCGCCGAAGCGGCGCGAGCGCGTGCTCGCCCGGTACCGCCGATGAGGGCCGACGACCCCCTCGCCCTGCAGCGGGCGGCGGCCGCGCACCGTGAACGCTCGGCGCCGCGAGGCGCCCGCTACCCTGCCCGACGCCGTGGAGGAGACCTCGATCGCCGATCCGACCCACGCGACGAGGTCGCCCGCCGCAGGACGAGCGCCGATCTCGCTCGACATCGAGGCGAGCGGCCATCGGCGCAAGCGCCGCAAGCGCTCGCAGCTGCACAACACCGATCGAGTGGGTCATCGTCCTGGCCGCGCGCCCTGGTCGTGGCGCTCGTCGTGAAGACCTGGCTGTTCCAGGCCTTCTACATCCCGTCGGGGTCGATGGAGCCGACCCTCGCCATCGGCGACCGGGTGCTCGTCAACAAGATCAGCTACGACCTCGACGACGTCGACCGCGGCGACATCATCGTGTTCGAGCGCCCGGACGAGCTGGGGCACGGGCGAGATCGACGACCTCATCAAGCGGGTCATCGCCCTGCCCGGCGAGACCGTCGAGGTCCGCGACGGGGTCGTCTTCGTCGACGGCGAGCCCGCTCGAGGAGCCGTACCTCCCCGACGGCGTGACGACGCCGCCGTTCTACGAGCAGAGCGGCTGCGTGCCGTCGTGCGTGGTCCCCGACGACGAGGTGTTCGTGCTCGGCGACAACCGCGGCAACTCCGACGCCAGCAACCACTTCGGCCCGCTCCCGTTCGACAACGTCGTCGGCCGCGCCTTCATCCGCGTCTGGCCCCTCGGCGACTTCGGCGGGATCTGAATCTTCTCGTCGCCGAACCTTCGGTTCGGCTCCTCGAGCTTGACGGCGTCGGCCTCTGGCCGACTCGGGCGTCCTCGGCGGCGGAGCCGCCTGCGGCGCATCCCCGGGGGCTCCGCCCCCAGACCCCCGAGCGCCCCGGACCGCTCGCGTCCACGTCAACTGACGGGGGATCGGGTAGGCGCGCTCGATGGCTTCGACCATGCGGTCGACGTGGTCGCTGAAGACGCCGTCGACGCCGGCGTCGAGGGTCTCGTCGAGGTGGCGCTCGAGCTGGCAGTCCCAGGCCGAGGGTGAGCCGGTCGAAGCGGTGGAACAGGGTCGTGAGCCCGCCGGTCCAGTCCGAGCGGTGCAGGTTCACGGCGTCGATCCCGGCGTCGGCGAGCTGCGCCGCCCGGCGCTCCGGGCCCTGCTTCATGCGGCTCGAGGCGGGTCGAGTCCACGAGGCGGATCTCCGGGTACCGCCGCCGCCAGCTCGCCACCTGCTTCCAGTCGTGGTGGCAGGCCCACAGCCGGTCGGCGGCACCGGCGGCCCGGGCCACGGCGACGGCGCGGTCGATGGCATCGGCGTCCTTGATGTCGAGGGACAGGTCGAGGTCGGTCCCGACTGTCGCGTAGAGCTCCTCCAGCGTCGGGATGTGCGACGGCAGCGCGGCGCGGTCGGCCGAGCCGATCGGACGGCGTCGGAGCCGGGGGCCGACGAGGCCGTCGTGGTCGAGCACGGCCTCACCGTCGGCGGTCAGCCACACGTCGCTCTCCAGGCCGCGTCGCGCCCAGCTTGCGGGCGAGGGTGAAGGCCTCGAGCGTGTTCTCGGGGGCGTGGGCCCTGGCCCCTCGATGGGCGAAGCCGATCGGTCGCTCGAGCTCGGCGTGATGTCGGACCACGGGCGCCGCACTCTAGGATCGCTCGCCCGGAGGGACCCATGACCATCGTCCTCATCATCCTGATCGTGCTCGCCGTCGTCGTCGGCCTGTACGTCGTCCTGGCCTACAACGGCCTCGTCAGCCTGCGGAACCGCATCGAGAACGCCTGGGCGCAGATCGACGTCCAGCTCAAGCGGCGCTACGACCTGATCCCGAACCTCGTCGAGACCGTCAAGGGCTACGCCGCCCACGAGAGCGAGCACCCTCGAGGCCGTCATCCAGGCCCGGAACCTGGCCATGGCGCCGCACGGCCCGGCCGAGCAGGCCCAGGCCGAGAACATGATCAGCGGCGCGCTGAAGTCGATCTTCGCCCTGTCGGAGGCCTATCCCGACCTCAAGGCGAACCAGAACTTCGCCCAGCTCCAAGAGGAGCTGTCGGGCACCGAGGGCCGGATCGCCTACGCGCGGCAGTTCTACAACGACACCGTTTACAAGTACAACACGAAGATCCAGTCGTTCCCCGGCGTCGTGATCGCGCCACGGTTCGGCTTCGTGGAGCGGGAGTACTTCGAGGCCGACGACGAGTCCCGCGGGCCCGTCAAGGTCGAGTTCTAGAGCACCCTTTGTACGAACAGGTCGCGCAGAACAAGCGTCGCTCGGTGCTCCTCGTCGCGGGGTTCGTCGTCTTCGTCGCGCTCGTGGTGATGGCGTTCAACCTCGTCCTCGGCGGCGGGTACGTCGGGCTCGCCATCGCCCTCCCGATCGCCGCCATCGCCGCGTTCGCTGGCGTACTGGAAGTCCGACAGCATCGCCCTGGCGGTGAGCAGGGCGCGACCGGCCGACGAGGAGACCTACGCCCGCCTGCACAACCTCGTCGAGGGCCTGTGCATCGCCAGCGGCCTGCCCAAGCCGCGGCTCTATGTCGTCGACGACCCGGCGCCGAACGCGTTCGCGACCGGGCGCAACCCCCGTCACGCCGCCGTCGCCGTCACCACCGGGCTGCTGGAGAAGATGAACCGCGTCGAGCTCGAAGGCGTCCTCGCCCACGAGCTGGCCCACGTGAAGAACTACGACATCCTCGTGTCGACCCTCGCCGTGACCATGGTGGGGGTCGTGGCGATCCTGGCCGACGTCGGCATCCGGATGCTGTGGTGGGGCGGCGGCCGGCGCCGCTACAGCGACAACGACCAGGGCGGCGGCGGCATGGCCCTGCTGCTCATTCCCGCCATCGTCCTCCTGGTGCTGGCGCCGATCGTGGCCAAGGCCATGCAGGCCACCGTCGGACGGCGCCGCGAGGCCCTCGCCGACGTCAGTGGCGTCGAGATGACGCGCTACCCCCCGGGCCTGATCTCCGCCTTGGAGAAGCTGCGCGACGACAGTACGGTTGTCGGTTCGCACAGCCGGGCGACCTCGCACCTCTGGATCGAGGAACCGGCGCCGCAGTCCGACGACGAGGGCTCGGTGTCGTGGCTCAACCGCCTCAACCGGTTGTTCAACACGCACCCGCCGCTCGAAGACCGGATCGCAGCGCTCCGCGAGCTGTGAGTGCCGAGGATCCGCGAACGGCGCTGCTCCCGGATGCACGCTTGAACCCTGAAATCAACCCCCTCCCTGCCGACGGAACGACTGATGCACCTCTCTCGTAGAAGCTTCCTCGCCGGCCTCGCCGCCGCCCCGATCCTCGCCGCCTGTGGCGGCGACGACGAGGAGGCCGCGACCACCACCACCCGGCGCCCGACGACGACGACGACCACGACCGAGGCGACCACCACCACACCGCCGCCCCCGCCCGTGGCTCCGCTGCTGGGACAGGTCTGGACGGGCGACCCGGCGATCCTGGCCCGCCCGGCGCTGGTCGTGAAGATCGACAACGCCAACTCCGGGGCCCGCCCGCAGTTCGGGCTCAACCAGGCCGACATCGTGTTCGAGGAGCGGGTCGAGGGCAGCGTCACCCGGCTGGCGACGGTGTTCCACTCGACCGACGCCGACCCGGTCGGCCCGGTCCGCTCGTTCCGCACGACCGACCTCGACATCGTCGCCAACCTCAACCGGCCGCTGTTCGCGCTGGTCCGGCGCCAACGCCGACTTCGCGGCGCAAGCCCGCTCCGGCCCGCTCACCGACGTCGGCTACGACGTCGCCAGCGGCGCCTACTACCGCGAGCGCACCCGCAGGGCGCCCCACAACCTGTTGAGCACGACGCCGGCCTGTACGCAGCCGCGCGCCGGCGGGAGCCCCGCCGCCGCAGCTGCTCACCTACCGCCCGACGGGACGCCGCCGGTCGGGGGGCGCCCGGTCGCCGACGTCACGGATCTCCTGCGGCGGCGGTGGCGGCGACGCCCCGGTCAACTACCGGGTCGACCCGGCGAGCGGCACGTGGTTCCGCTTCCAGCGCGACACGCCGCACGTCGACGCCGCCGGGATCCAGATCAACCCGGCGAACGTGGTCATCCAGTTCGTGCAGCTACGTCAACACCGGCGCCACGCGACTCAGCGGCAGCGCCGTGCCGAAGGCCGAGCTCATCGGCTTCGGGCCCGGTGTGGGTGCTCACCGGCGGCCAGATGATCGAGGGCACCTGGAGCCGTCCCGACGGCGCCTCGCTCACCTCCTACGTCGACACCGCCGGTGCACCCGATCGGGCTCACCCCCGGCCGCACCTGGTTCGCCCTCCCGGTCGGCGGCGCCGCGGCTGCGTCGTGGCCTGAGCCGATCCGACCCGCTCGCGATCGGGCGGCGAGCAGATCTCGCCGACACGCCGGATCGCTTCGGTCTCACGCGCGCCAGAGTCGGCCCTGCCTGCGGAACGCCTGCGGTTCGTCGCAGGGCCCTCGTAGACTCGCGGTCATGCCCGAGCGCCACGACATCGGCACCTCCCGCGTCAAGCGGGGCCTCGCGGAGATGCTCAAGGGTGGCGTCATCATGGACGTCGTCGACGCCGAGCAGGCCCGGATCGCCGAGGACGCCGGGGCCGTGGCCGTCATGGCGCTGGAGCGGGTGCCCGCCGACATCCGGCGCGACGGTGGCGTGGCCCGCATGTCCGACCCCGAGATGATCGAGGGCATCAAGGCCGCCGTGACCATCCCCGTGATGGCCAAGGCCCGCATCGGTCACTTCGTCGAGGCCCAGATCCTCGAGGCGCTCGGCGTCGACTACGTCGACGAGTCCGAGGTGCTCACCCCCGCCGACGAGGCCCACCACATCGACAAGTGGGCCTTCACCGTCCCCTTCGTCTGCGGTGCCACGAACCTGGGCGAGGCGCTCCGCCGCATCAGCGAGGGGGCGGCGATGATCCGCTCGAAGGGCGAGGCGGGCACCGGCAACATCGTCGAGGCCGTGCGGCACCTGCGCTCCATCCTCGGCGACATCCGCCGCATCACCCAGGCCGACAGTGCCGAGGTCTACGACTGGGCCAAGCAGCTCAGGGCGCCGATCGACCTCGTGAAGGAGCTCGCCGAGACCGGTTCGCTCCCGGTCCCGCTGTTCTGCGCCGGTGGCATCGCCACGCCGGCCGATGCCGCGCTCGTGATGCAGCTCGGCGCCGAGGCCACCTTCGTCGGCTCGGGCATCTTCAAGTCGGCCGACCCGGCCCGCCGGGCCAAGGCCATCGTCGAGGCGACGACCCACTTCCAGGACGCCGCCATCCTCGCCAAGGTGAGCCGGGGCCTCGGCGACGCCATGCCCGGGCAGTCGATCGAGGAGCTGGAGGTCAAGCTGGCCGACCGCGGCTGGTAGACCGCCGGCGGCCATGGAACTGACCTTGCTGGGCACGGGCAACCCGTTGCCCGACGCCAACCGGGCGGGAGCCGCCACCCTCGTGCGGGCGGGCGCCACGATCCTGCTCATCGACGCCGGCCGCGGCGTGGTGCTGCGCCTGGCGGCCGCCGGGGTCCTGCCGATCCAGCTGTCGGCGGTCCTGCTGACCCATCTCCACAGCGACCACATCTGCGATCTGAACGACGTCGTCACCACCCACTGGGTGATGAGCCAGTCACCGCGGGAGCTGCGGATCGTCGGGTCCGCCGGGCACCGCCGAGGTCGTCGACGGGATGCTGGCGATGCTGCGGCCCGACGTGCGGTACCGGCTCGCCCACCACCCTGACCTCACCTGGGAGCCCCAGCTCGCCGTCGAGGAGGTCGCCGAGGGCGTCGTGCTCGACGAGGACGGCGTCCGGGTCCTGGCGGCGCCGACCGACCACCGGCCCGTGGAGCCGACCGTCGGCTACCGGGTCGAGCACGGCGGCCGGGCCGTCGTGCTTGCCGGCGACACCGTGCCGTGCGACGGGCTCGACCGCCTGTGCGCGGGCGCCGACGCCCAGGTCCAGACCGTCCTGCGGGAGGATCTCGTGCGGGCCGTGCCGGTGCCTCGGTTCCAGGACACGATCGACTACCACTCGACCCTGGCCCAGGCGGCGGGCACCGCGACCCGGAACGGGGTCGCCCGCCTGGTCCTCACCCACCAGATCCCGTCGCCCGCGCCCGGCGCCGCCGAGGAGTGGATCGCCCTCGTGCGAGCGGCCGGCTACGAGGGCGAGGTCGTGTGGGGCGAGGACGGCACGACGCTCACGGTGTGAGCGGCCGGCGACCCCTCGTAGACTCTCCCGGATGCGCGTGAGGCCTCCAGGTGGACGGCATGAAGGTCGGGGTGCTCGCCCTGCAGGGCGCCTTCGCCGCGCACGCCCGGCGCCTGCCGGCGCTCGGCGTCCAGCCCGCTGAGGTCCGCACCCGCGAGCAGCTCGACGGCGTCGACGCCCTCGTCCTGCCCGGAGGCGAGAGCACGACGATGTCGATGCTGCTGGAGACCTCCGGGCTGTTCGAGCCGATCGCCGACCGCCTCGCCGCCGGCATGCCGGCGCTCGGCACCTGCGCCGGGATGATCCTCCTCGGCGCCGAGATCCTCGACGGGCGCGCCGACCAGCGGTGCTTCGGCGTCGTCGACATCGCCGTGCGCCGCAACGCCTTCGGCCGCCAGGTCGACAGCTTCGAGACCGACCTGACCATCGAGGCCGTCGACGACCCGACCCGGCCGGTCCCCGCCGTGTTCATCCGGGCGCCGTTCGTCGAGCGCGCCGGGCCCGCGGTCGAGGTGCTGTCCACCGTCGGCGGCCATCCGGTGGTGTGCCGCCAGGGGCCCGTCGTCGTCACGGCGTTCCACCCCGAGCTGAGCGACGACGCCCGGATCCACGAGTTGTTCCTAGCCCCGCGAGAGACGAGGAGGCCCCGATGAGCGGTCATTCCAAGTGGGCCACGATCAAGCACCAGAAGGGCGCCAAGGACAAGGCCCGCGGCAAGCTCTTCGCCAAGATCCTCCGGCAGGTCGAGGTGGCGGCGCGGGAGGGCGGCGGCGACCCCGAGGCCAACCCGACGCTGCGAACCATGTTCCAGAAGGCCCGCGACGCCTCGGTCCCGATGGACACCATCGAGCGGGCCATCAAGCGGGGCACCGGTGAGCTCGAGGGCGTCACGTACGAGTCGATCACCTACGAGGGCTACGCCCCCGGCGGGGTGGCCGTGCTCGTCGAGACCCTCACCGACAACCGCAACCGGACCGGCTCCGAGGTGCGCGCCCTCTTCTCGCGCCATGGCGGGTCGATGGCCGAGCCGGGTGCGGTCTCCTGGCAGTTCGAGCGCAAGGGCTCGCTGCTGGTCGACCGGGCCGCCGACGAGGAGGTCCTGATGCTTGCCGCCCTCGACGCCGGCGCCGAGGACCTCGCCGACGACGGCGAGGCGTGGCGGGTCACGACGCCGCCCTCGGACCTGCACAAGGTCCGGACGGCGATCGAGGAGGCAGGGCTCCAGGTCAGCCTCGGCCGACCTGACGCTCCTGGCGCAGAACAACGTGCCCCTCGACGGTGTGGAAGCGGCCAAGAAGGTCCTGAGGCTGATCGACGCCCTCGACGACCACGACGACGTCCAGAACGTCTTCGCCAACTTCGACATCGCCGACGACGTCCTGGCCGGGATCGAGGCCTGATGGCCGTCGCCATCGGCGATCCCGCCCCCGGCTTCGAGCTGCCGGGCTACGACGGCACCGAGGACGGCCAGCGGATGTACTCCTTGACGGAGTACGCCGGGACGCCGGTGGTGCTCGTCTTCTACCCGGGCGACGACACCCCCGTGTGCACGCGGCAGCTCAACGCCTACACCAACGACATCGAGGCCTTCGGCGAGGTCGGCGCCCAGGTGTTGGCGATCAGCCCGCAGTCGGTCGAGAGCCACGAGAAGTTCGCCTGCCGGCAGGGTGGCTTCGGCTTCCCCCTGCTGGCCGACACGCAGAAGGTCGTCGGCGATGCGTACGGCATCCTCGGCCCGATCGGCTTCTACCGGCGGTCGGCGTTCGTCGTCGACCCGAGCGGCATCATCCGCTACGCGCACCGAGCGATGGCCGGGCTCGTCTTCCGCCCGACCGCGGAGCTCGTCGCCGCCGTCAAGGCGGCGACCTAGCGGCTACTGCTCGTCGGCGACGCCGAGGAGGCGGGCACGGGTGACCGACTGCATGCCGCTGGCGAGCGCCCATGCGGCCGCGACCCACATGATGGCGCCGGTCACCCAGCTGACACCGATGCCGGTGTAGAGGGCCCCGGTCGACTGGGTGTAGGCCAGCAGGATCACCGGCAGGCTGATCAGCCCCGACGCCTGCTGCGCCGCCGCCGTCGACTTCACCCGGGCCGAGAGCCGGAGCACCAGCGACAACGTGAGGCCGAGCACCGGCGGCATGAACCAGAGCATCAGGACCCACCACTGCGTCGTCGGGAAGAACCAGCCCCCGACCTCGGGCCCGACGAGCAGGTTGACGATGAGGCTGTAGACGCCGAACCCGACGAAGACCGTGAGCAGTCCCGGCGCCAGGCTGGCGATCAGCTTGCCGAGGTAGATCTCGCGCACCGGCGCGGGGGAGTGGGCCAGGAACTCGCCGGTGCCGCGTTCCCGCTCGCCGACGATCGTCGAGCTCCCGACCGCGGTGGAGATGGTCAGGGGAACGACGATGGCGACAGGGGCGAAGAGGTAGACGGCCAGGGCGTAGCCGGCCTGCGCCGTCGGCGTAGTCGCCCTGGACGGCGTCCTGAGCCGCCTGGGGGAGGACCTCGAGGGTGGTGGCGATCTGCTGGGCGATCCCGGCGTCCTCGACCCGCGTGACGATCAACAGCAGGATCGTCGGGATGACGACGAAGAACAGGCCGCCGAGCCCGACCATCGGGCCCCAGAAGTCCTTGGCCTGGTAGAGCTGGCGGAGGTCGGTCCGGGCGACGGTGAGGACGCGGCCGGTGTTCATGCGTGGACCGCTCATCCGTGGGTCCGCCCCCGCACGGCGAAGTACAGGTCCTCGAGGGAGGGCTCGTAGGGCTCGACCCGCCGGACGCGCACGCCGGCCGAGGCGAGGGCGAAGACGAGCTCGGGCACGCGATCGTGGTCGTCGACGGCGACGGTGACCGAGCCCGCACCGTCGGTCTCGCACGACACGACGCCGGGGAGCGGCGTGAGCGCCGGCGCGACGGCGGCCGGGTCGTCGGCGCCGATCCGGACGACGGCCTTGGGCCAGAACTGGCGGGCGAGCTCCGCCGGCGCCCCCGAGACGAGGTCGCGGCCGCCGTCGAGGACGACGACCTGGTCGGCGAGCCCCTCGGCCTCGAGCAGCAGGTGGGTGCACATCACGACGGTCGCCCCGACGGTCGTCATGTCGCGGATGAGCTTCAGCACCGCGACCGACGACTCCGGGTCGAGGCCCGGACGTCGGTTCGTCGAACAGCAGCAGGTCGGGTTCGTGCAGCACCGACCGCGACAGCGCCAGCCGCGTCTTCATGCCGGTCGAGTAGCCGCCGACCTGCTGGTCGAGGGCGTGCTCGATCTCGAAGCGCTCCGCCGCGGCCTGGATCGCGGGCCCGGGCCGTCTCGCCGCGGCCGAGCCCGTAGAGCTCGGCGCTGTAGAGCAGGTTGTCGCAGCCCGATCAGGCGGTCGTAGAGCGCGGGCTTGGCCGACACGACACCGCACCGGCGGCGGACCTCCTCCCCGTCGACGGCCGGGTCGAGCCCGAAGACCCGCACCTCGCCGCGGTCGGGTCCCGAGCGCCCCGGTGATCACGCGGATCGCCGTCGTCTTCCCGGCGCCGTTCGGTCCCAGCAGCACGGTGATCGCGGCCTGGGGCACCCGCAGATCGAACCCGGCGAGGGCGGGGTTGTCGCCGAAGGAGCGGTGGACACCAGCGAGGGAGACGACGAGGCGCCGGCGCCGGGGCGGGCTGCGGCGGGCGCCGCCGGCGCGACCTGGGACATCGTGCACGGGACGCTATCGGCCCTCGGCACGGTTCTGGAGCGCCCGGACCTCCGAGCGCAGGTCGCGGATAGCCTCCCGGCCGTGTTCCCCGGCGCGTGGATGGCCTGGAACCTGGGGCTCGCCGCCCTGCCGCTCGGCGCTCGCCCGCAGTCTGTTCGCGCCCGGCCGCCGGCCGTCGCCCGGTGGTGGGTCGGGCTGGTCGCGTTCGTCGCCCTGCTGCCGAACGCCCCCTACGTCCTGACCGACATCATCCACTTCGACGACGCCGTGCGGGCCAGCGACAGCGACCTGTGGGTCGCCTTCGCGTCGTGCCCGCCTACACGGCGCTGCTTCGTCGGCGGCTTCGCCTGCTACGTGGCCTCGGTGGTGCGGCTCGAGCGCTGGCTGCGGGGCCAGGGCTGGACGCTGCCGCAGCTGCTCGGCGCCGACATCACCGTGCACGCCCTGTGCGCCGTCGGCGTGTTCCTGGGGCGGGTGTTCCGGTTCAACTCCTGGGACCTCCTGGCCCGGCCGCACGACATCGCCGTCTGTCCTTCGGGTGCCGGAGCCCCGCAGCGTGGCCATCGTCGCCGTCCTCTTCGCGGTGCTCGGCGCTCGGCACGGCCGGCCTCCGCATCGGCCTGGGCATCCGCGTCCGGCTCCTCGTCGGACTCCTAGAGTCGTACGAGTGTTCGTGCTCGGGATCGACCCCGGCCTGTCGCGCTGCGGCTACGGCGCGGTCGAGTCGCGGCCCGGGCCGGCGCGGCCCGTGCCGTCGCCGTCGGCGTGCTGCGCACACCGCCCTCGGCGCCGGTGCCCGAGCGGCTGGCCGAGCTGCAGCACGAGCTCCGGGCGCTGATCGCCGAGCTTCGCCCCGACGCCGTGGCCGTCGAGCGGGTGTTCTTCCAGAGCAACGTGCGCACGGCGATCGGGGTGGCCCAGGCCAGCGGGCTGGCGCTGGCCGAGGCCGTACGCCGCCGGTGCCGTCGTCGCCGAGTACAGCCCGAACCAGGTCAAGGAGGCGGTCGCCGGTTGGGGCGGCGCCGGGAAGGACGAGGTCGAGCGCATGGTGCGGACGTTGCTCGGGATCGACCAGCCCCTCCGGCCCGTCGACGCCGCCGACGCCGCCGCCCTGGCGCTGTGCCACCTCGCCCACGCCCCGCGCCTGGCCCGCCTGCGGCCCGGCGGTGGCGCCGGTGATCGGGTCGCTGCGCGGCCGGCTGCTGCACCGCAGTGCCGGCGAGGTCCTCGTCGAGGTCGGCGGCGTGGGCTACCGGTGCACCGTCGCCCCGTCCACCGCCGTCGCCGCTCGGCGACGTCGGCGCCGAGGTCGTTCGTGCACGTCCACCACCACGTGCGGGAGGACGCCCAGACCCTCTTCGGGTTCGCCTCGCTCGAGGAGCGGCGCTGCTTCGAGGCGCTCATCGGCGCCCACGGCGTGGGCCCGGCGCTGGCGCTCGCCATCCTGTCGGTCCACTCGCCGACGGCGCTGCGGCGGCGTGCTGGCCGACGACGACGTCGCCGCCCTGTGCCTCGTGCCCGGCGTCGGGAAGAAGACGGCGCTGCGGCTGCTGGTCGAGCTGAAGAGCCGGCTCGACCTCGCCGACCTCGACGTCGACGCCGTGGCCGCCCTGAACGGCAACGGGAACGGCAACGGGGCGACGCCCTCGCCCGAAGGTCGAGGTCCGCGAGGCCCTGGCCGGTCTCGGCTACGGACCCGACGAGGTCCGCGAGGCGCTCGCCGCCCTGCCCGACGACGCACCCGACGACGCCGGCGCGCTGCTCCGCCTCGCCCTCCGCTCCCTCGCTGTGGCCCGGTAGGAGCGGACATGCGCGACGAGCTGCTCGAGCCGGGCCCGCTGCCCGAGGAGGCGGGCGACGAGGAGGTCGAGGTCGAGGCGACGCTGCGCCCGCGCCGGCTCGCCGAGTTCGTCGGCCAGTCCGAGCTCAAGGAGCACCTGTCGATCATGCTCGAGGCCGCCCGGCGCCGGGGCCAGGCCGCCGACCACCTGCTGTTCGCCGGACCGCCTGGCCTCGGGCAAGACCTCGATGGCGGGCATCGTGGCCAACGAGCTGGGCGTGCGGATGCACGTGACGTCCGGCCCGGCCATCGAGCGGGCCGGCGACCTCGCGGCCCTGCTCTCGAACCTCGAGGACGGCGACGTCCTGTTCGTCGACGAGATCCACCGCCTGGCCCGGGCGGTCGAGGAGGTGCTCTACCCGGCGATGGAGGACTTCCAGCTCGACATCGTGCTGGGCAAGGGCCCCGCGGCCCGGTCGATCCGCCTCGACCTGCTCGCGGTTCACGCTCATCGGCGCCACGACGCGGACCGGTCTGATCACCGGCCCGCTCCGCGACCGCTTCGGCCTCGTCGCCCGGCTCGACTACTACGACGCCCACGACCTCGAGGCGATCGTCGTGCGGACCGCCGGCATCCTCGGTGTCGAGGCGACGGCGGCGGGGGCGTGGGAGATCGCCCGTCGGGCCCGGGGCACCCCGCGCATCGCCAACCGGCTGCTGCGCCGGGTGCGTGACTTCGCCGAGGTCCGCGCCGACGGCGTCGTCGACGAGGCGGCCGCCTCGGGCGGCCTCGCGCTCTTCGGCGTCGACGCCCTCGGCCTCGACAAGGTCGACCGGGCCGTGCTCGGCGCCCTGTGCGAGCGCTTCGGCGGTGGCCCGGTCGGGCTCAAGACCCTGGCGATCAGCGTGGGTGAGCCCGAGGAGACCGTCGAGGACGTCTACGAGCCGTTCCTCATCCAGCAGGGCCTGTTGCTGCGCACGCCGCGCGGGCGGGTGGCGACCCCGGCGGCCTGGGCCCACCTCGGCCTGGCCGCCCCGCCCCCGGGAGCGGGCGCCAGCCTGTTCTGAGGTCGTCGACGTGCCGGTACGGTCCGGCCGGTGGAAGCCGCCGACCTCGACTACGACCTGCCGGCGGCCGCCATCGCCCAGCACCCGCTCGAGCGGCGCGACGCGGCGCCGGCTGCTCGTCGACCGGGGCCCGCAGCGGGCGCCGGAGCACCGCACCGTCGGCGACCTCGCCTGGCTCCTCGAGCCGGGTGACCTCGTCGTGGTCAACGACACCAGGGTCAGGCGGGCCCGGCTGCGCCTGCGCAAGCCGACCGGTGGCGCGGTCGAGGTGCTGCTCCTCGACCCCGACCGGCCGGCCGGCCGGGGCGTGGGAGGCGCTCGTCCGCCCCTCGAAGCGGGTGCCCCCGGGGACGTTGCTCCACGGACCGGGCGGGCTCTCGGTCAGGGCCGGCGAGGACCTCGGCGACGGGCGACGGCGCGTCGTCGTCGAGTCCGGTGACCCCGAGGCCGTGGGAGAGGTGCCGCTGCCGCCGTACATCACCGCCGCCCTCGACGATCCCGAGCGCTACCAGACCGTCTTCGCCCGCCGGGCCGGCTCGGTGGCGGCGCCCACCGCCGGGCTCCACCTGACCGACCGGGTCCTCGAGGCGTGCCGCGACCGGGGCATCGCGGTGGCGCCGGTGGAGCTGGTCGTCGGGCTCGACACCTTCCGCCCCATCGCCGTCGACGACCTCGACGACCACCCGATGCACAGCGAGGCGTACGACGTCCCGGAGGCGACCTGGCAGGCGGTGGCGGCCACTCGGGACGCCGGCGGGCGTGTCGTCGCCGTCGGCACGACGGTGGTCCGGGCCCTGGAGTCGGTCGCGGCCACCGGGCGACCTGGCCGGGCCCACCGACCTCTTCATCCGCCCCGGCCACCAGTTCGCCGCCGTCGACCGGCTGCTGACGAACTTCCACCTGCCCCGCACGACGCTCCTCGCCCTGGTCGCCGCGTTCGTCGGCGACCGGTGGCGCGACCTCTACGCGGCGGCGCTGGCCGACGGGTACCGGTTCCTGTCCTTCGGTGATGCGATGCTGATCGGCCGATGGCCGAACCGCTGACGCTGCGGGTCGATGCCGTCGACGGCCGGGCCCGAGCCACGACGATCACGACGTCGAGGGGCGAGGTGCGCACGCCGTGCTTCATGCCGGTCGGCACCCGGGGCACGGTGCGGGCCGTCGGCGCCGACGACCTCGAGGCCCTCGGCGCCCAGATCGTGCTCGGGAACACCTACCACCTGATGCTCCGGCCCGGCGCCGACGTCGTCGAGCGCCTCGGCGGCCTGCACGCCTTCTCGGGCTGGGACGGCCACCTCCTCACCGACTCGGGCGGCTACCAGGTGTTCAGCCTCGACCCCGGCGGCAACGTCGCAGGTCGACGACGACGGCGTCACGTTCCGCTCCACCTACGACGGCTCGTCGCACCGGCTCACCCCCGAGGACGCCGTCCGCGTCCAGGAGCAGCTCGGCGCCGACATCCAGATGCAGCTCGACGTGTGCCCGCCGCTGCCGTCGCCCGCCGCCCGTCGTCCGCCAGGCCGTCGACCGCACGCTGGCGTGGGGCGAGCGGGCCCTCGCGGCCGCACGGCGCCCCGAGCCAGGCGCTGTTCGGCATCGTGCAGGGCGGCGTCGACGCCGACGCTCCGCGTCGAGGCGCGCCGAGCGCACCGCCGCCCTCGGGCTTCGACGGCTACGGCATCGGCGGCCTGTCCGTCGGCGAGTCGCGGGCGGAGATGGTCCCGGCCATCGCGGCCACGCACGGCCGCGCTGCCCGCCGGACCGGCCCCGGTACGTGATGGGCCTCGGCGACCCGGTCGGGATGGTCGAGGCGGTCGGCCTCGGCGTCGACCTGTTCGACTGCGTGCTCCCGACCCGGATCGCCCGCCACGGCTCGGTGCTCACCGCGACGGGACGGGTCAACCTGCGCAACGCCCAGCTGGTCCGCGGCCGACGAACCCGTCGATCGCCGACTGCCGCTGCCCGGTGTGCGCGCGGTGGTCGAAGGCGTTCCTGCGGCACCTCTTCCTCGTCGGCGAGCCCACCGCCCTTCGCCTCGCCACCCTGCACAACCTGGCCTGGACGCTCGACCTCGTGGCGCCGCATGCGCTGCGGCGATCGAGACCGGAACGTTCGCCCAGCTCCGGGCGGGGGTGCTTTCCGTCTGGGGGTAGTCGACAGCTAGCGTTGCCGCGCCCGCCCATGGGTCCGTTCCTCCTCCTCGCCGGCACCTTCCTGCTGATGTGGGTGCTGTTCATCCTCCCGCAGCAGCGCCGGCTCCGGGCCCACCAGGCCGTGGTGCGGTCGCTGCAGGTCGGCGACGAGGTCATGACGACGGCCGGGCTGTACGGGACGATCACCGCCCTCGACGAGGAGGCGACGTCGTCCACCTCGAGGTCGCGCCGGGGACGGTCGTCCGCCTGGCCCGGGGCGCGATCGCCCAGCGGTCGAACGTCGGATGGCCGAGGACCCGGAGCGTCCGTCGCCGCACGGCTGCCGACCGGGCCGTCGAGCCGCCGGCCGAGGAGGCCTGAGTGGCCACCCAGCAGCGCAGCAAGGTCGCTGCCGCTCGTCTTCGTCGTCCTGCTGGCGATCGGCTCGCTGTCGCTACGTGCTGCGTCCAGGGCTGGTCGCCCCAGCTCGGCCTCGACCTCCAGGGCGGCGCCTCCGTCGTGTACGCAGCGCCAACGACGTCGACGACCAGGCGCTCGACGACGCCATCGCGATCATCCGCTCCCGGGTCGACGCCCTCGGTGTCGCCGAGCCCGAGATCGTCCGGCAGGGCGACGCCATCGTCGTGAACCTCCCCGGCGTCGAGGACCAGCAGCGGGCCCTCGAGGTCATCGGCGCCACCGCCGAGCTCCGGTTCCGGCCGGTGCTGCAGACCGGCCAGTACCTCACCGCCGAGGTCCTGGCCTCGGCGTCGACGTCGACGACGGCGCCGAGCGAGACCACCGACGCCCGGCGAGACGACCACGACCGCGCCGGCGAGACGACCACATCGACGAGCGAAGCGGCGCTCGGCGAGGAGGCGATCGAGCTCGCCGCCCTGCCGGCGCAGGACTCCTCGACCACGACGACGACCGCGGCCCCGGCCGACACCGCGACCACGGACGCCGACGAGCGCCACGGGCACGACCGCACCCGCCGACGGCGCCACCACGACGACGGTCCCGAGCGACGCGTGCTGCCCTGCTCGGGCGGCGACCACGCCCCCGGAGGCCGACACCGTCGAGGCCACCGTCGTCCTGCCGGGCAAGGAGCCACGCGACGACGACGACGCCGCGCGACGCGAGTGCTACCAGCTCGGCCCGGTCCCCGGCGATCCCGACCGGACGGCTGCTCGTCGGCAGCATCGTCGTCCGATCCCGAGGCCACCATCATCCAGGGCCAGTGGCAGGTCACCCTGAGCATCAAGGGCGAGGACCTCGACCTGTTCAACCAGACGGCCGCGGAGTGCTTCTCGCCGGGTCCGAGCTGCCCGACGGGGCGCCTCGCCATCGTGCTCGACGGTGTCGTGCAGTCGGCGCCGACGATCAACGAGCCCGCCTTCGACAGCAGCGGGCTCACGATCTCCGGCTCGTTCACCCAGGGCGAGGCCAAGGACCTCGCGCTCGTGCTCCGCTTCGGTGCGCTCCCGATCGAGCTCGTCGCCCAGACGGTGCAGCAGGTGTCGCCCACCCTCGGCAAGGACTCGCTCCGCGCCGGGCTGGTCGCCGGCTTCCTCGGCATCGCCCTGGTCGCCATCTACATGCTGCTCTACTACCGAGCCCTCGGCGTGGTCGTGCTGCTCGGGCTGACGCATCTGGTCGGCGATCCTGTTCTCCGTCGATCGTCTGGCTCGGCCACACGCAGGGGCTGGCGCTGTCCCTCGCCGGGGTCACCGGCATCATCGTGTCGGTCGGCGTCACCGTCGACTCGTACGTCGTGTACTTCGAGCGCCTCAAGGACGAGATCCGCTCGGGCAAGACGATCCGCTCCTCGGTCGACAAGGGGTTCGAACGGGCCTTCCGCACGATCCTCGCCGCCGACGTGTCGAGCTTCATCGGTGCCGCGCTGCTCTACTGCGCTGACCGTCGGTCCGGTGCGCGGGTTCGCCTTCTTCCTCGGGCTCTCGACCGATCCTCGACGTCTTCGTCGCCTGGTTCTTCACCCGCCCGTTCGTCGCCATGCTCGCCCGCCGGGAGTTCTTCACCCGCTCGCGGATGTTCGGCGTCGCCCGCGGCCTCCGCGCCGTCACGCGGCACCCGACCTCCGGGAGGCGACGCGGTCTGATGGGGCTCGGGCATCGAGCTGTACAACGGCGAGACGAACTTCGACTTCATCGGCCGGACGAAGCTCTGGTTCGCCATCTCCGCCGTCGTGATCCTCGTCGGCCTCATCTCCCTCGGCACCCGCGCACCTGAACCTCGGGATCGACTTCGACGGCGGCGTCGTGTGGGAGCTGCCGGCCGGCGAGCTCTCCGTCGAGGACGCCCGCGAGCGCCATGGCCGACCTCGGCGTCGCCGAAGCCAAGATCCAGGTCCTCACGACCGACGAGACGCGACGCGGCTCCGGATCCAGGCCGAGCCGCTCGGCGTCGAGCGCGAGCAGGAGATCGCCGACGCCCTCGCCGAGGCGGCCGGCGTCGAGCAGTCCGAGGTGAGCCTGCAGTCGGTCGGCACCGTCCTGGGGCAAGGAGATCACGTCGCAAGGCCCTGCGGGCGCTCGTCATCTTCCTCGTCGTCATCACGCTCTACGTGACGCTGCGCTTCGAGTTCAAGATGGCGCTGGCGACCCTCGCCGCGCTCGTGCACGACATCCTCGTGACCATCGGCGTGTACTCGCTCACCGGCTTCGAGGTGACCCCGGCCACGGTCATCGCCATCCTCACGATCCTCGGCTACTCGATCTACGACGGCATCGTCGTGTTCGACAAGGTCGACGAGAACACCAGGCTCGTGTCCTCGACGGCACGGGTCACCTACTCGCGACATGGTCAACCTGTCGCTCAACCAGACGCTCATGCGGTCGCTGAACACGTCGATCACGGCGCTGATCCCGATCGCCTCGCTGCTGATCGTCGGGTCGTTCATCCTCGGCGCGACCACGCTGCAGGAGTTCGCGCTGGCCCTGCTCATCGGCCTGCGCCTCCGGCGCCTACTCGTCGATCTTCATCGCCAGCCCGCTGCTCGCCATCCTGAAGGAGCGCGAGCCGCGGTTCCGCGACGTCCGCCGCCGCATCGAGGCCAAGGCGCCCGCCGTCGCGGCCGAACCGGTGGGGCCGACGCGTCGCCGACGGGGTCGACGACCTCGACGGCGAGGACGAGCGCGCCGGTTCCCGTGCGCCGCCGCCGCTCGTGCGGCCCCGTCGCCCTCGGGCGCCATCCCGCCTCGCCCGCGGAAGAAGACGCGTCGCCGCTGATGGCGATCGACGCCGGGCGGCTGTCGGCGCTCATCCGGGACGTTCCCGACTTCCCCAAGCCGGGCGTGACCTTCAAGGACCTCACGCCGCTGCTCGCCGACGCGCCAGGCCCTCGCCGAGGTCGTCGACGCCATGGCCGACGGCGTCGTCCTGCGACGCCGTCGCCGGGATCGAGGCGAGGGGGTTCATGCTCGCGGCGCCTGTGGCCGTGGCGCTGGGCGTCGGCTTCGTGCCCATCCGCAAGCCCGGGAAGCTGCCCTGGCGCACGGTCCGGCGCGAGTACGAGCTCGAGTACGGCGTCGACGCGCTCGAGGTGCACGCCGACGCCGTCGGCCCGGGCGACCGGATCCTCGTGGTCGACGACGTCCTGGCCACCGGGGGCACCGCCGCGGCCGCCTGCGAGCTGCTCGAGTCGCTCGGCGCCGAGATCGCCGGGGTCTCGGTCCTGGTGGAGTTGGCCTTCCTCGCCGGACGGGCGAGACTTGAGGGCTACCACCTCACCAGCCTGCTGACCTACGAGGAGTAACGATGGCCACCGTCACCCGGGTCCTGCCCTGGCGACGCTCGGCCGCGCTCGTCGACGACGAGGTCGCAGCCCTGGTGGCGACCTACCGGTCGATCGCACCCGCGGGCCAACGCCAGCGCCGTGACCCGGGCCTACGAGATGGCGAAGGCGGCGCACGTCGACCAGGTCCGGACCTCGGGTGAGGCCTACATCTCCCATCCCCTCGCCGTGGCGAGCATCGTGGCCGAGCTCGGCCTCGACGACACGACCATCGCGGCCGCGCTGCTCCACGACGCCGTCGAGGACACCGAGATCACGCTCGCCGACGTCGAGCAGAGCTTCGGGCCCGAGGTGGCGACGATCGTCGACGGCGTCACGAAGCTCGAGCGCATCCAGTTCGACTCGCAGGGAGGCCCAGCAGGCGGCGACGATGCGCAAGATGCTCGTGGCCATGGCCAAGGACGTCCGCGTCCTGATCATCAAGCTCGCCGACCGCCTGCACAACATGCGGACGCTGGCGGCGATGCCGCCGGCGAAGCAGGAGCGCACGGCCAAGGAGACGATCGACATCTACGCGCCGCTGGCGCACCGCCTCGGCATGCAGGACATCAAGATCCAGCTCGAGGACCTCGCCTTCGCCGCCCTGCACCCCAAGCGCTACGCCGAGATCGACCACATGGTCGCCACCCGGGCCCCCGAGCGCGACCTCTACCTGGCGCAGGTGCTCGAGGAGGTGCGGGACCGGTTGGCCGAGCTGCGCATCACCGCCGAGGTCACCGGCCGGCCGAAGCACCTCTGGTCGATCTACGAGAAGATGGTCGTGAAGGGCAAGGGCTTCGACGACATCTTCGACCTCCTCGGCATCCGGGTCATCGTCGACACGGTGAAGGACTGCTACGCCGCCCTCGGCTCGATCCACTCGACGTGGACGCCGGTGCAGGGACGGTTCAAGGACTACATCGCCATGCCGAAGTTCAACCTCTACCAGTCGCTGCACACGACGGTGGTGGGGCCGCAGGGCAAGGCGCTGGAGGTGCAGATCCGGACGCGGGAGATGCACCAGCGCGCCGAGTTCGGCGTGGCCGCCCACTGGAGCTACAAGGGCGACGGCACGCCGTCGGACATCCCGTGGCTGAGCCGGCTCGTCGACTGGCAGCAGGAGACCTCCGACCCCGACACGTTCATGCAGACCCTGAAGGTCGACCTCGAACAGGACGAGGTGTACGTGTTCACGCCGAAGGGGATGGTGCTCACCCTCGCCGCCGGCGCCACGCCGATCGACTTCGCCTACGCCATCCACACCGAGGTCGGTCACGCCTGCATCGGCGCCCGCGTGAACGGGCGGCTCGTGCCGCTCGACTCGCAAGCTCGCCTCGGGCGACTCGGTCGAGGTGTTCACGTCGAAGGTCGAAGGGGCGGGTCCGAGCCGTGACTGGCTGAAGATCGTCGCCACGCCGCGGGCGGCGAACAAGATCCGCCAGTGGTTCTCGCGGGAGCGGCGCGAGGACGCCATCGACAACGGTCGTGACGACCTCGTGAAGGCGATGCGCCGTGAGGGCCTCCCCGTGCAGAAGATCGCGGCGGGCAACCTCCTGCGCGACGTCGCCCACGAGCTCAACTACGCCGACCTCGACGCCCTCCACGCCGCCGTCGGCGAAGGGCCACGTGTCGGCGAAGTCCGTGGCCGCGACGGGTCGTGCGCCAGCTGCGTGGCGGCGATCCCGAGGTCGAGGAGCAGCTCCCGACGACGGCACGCCAGCCCCGGCGAGCCTCCCGAGAGCGCCAGACGGTCGGGGTCCACGTCGAAGGGCTCGACGACGTCATGGTCCGCCTGTCGAAGTGCTGCACGCCGGTCCCCGGCGACGAGCTGCTCGGGTTCGTCACCCGCGGCCGGGGCGTGTCGGTGCACCGAGCCGACTGCGCCAACGCCGTGTCGCTCTCCACCGGGCAGCTCGAGCGGGTGATCGAGGTCGAGTGGGACACCGAGCACTCCGGGATGTTCGTCGCCGCCATCGAGGTGAAGGCCCTCGACCGGCCGCGCCTGCTCTCCGACGTGGCCCGGGCCCTGTCCGACGGCCACGTCAACATCCTCAGCTCGACGTCGCAGACCGGCTCCGACCGCGTCTCGAAGATGCGCTTCGAGTTCGAGCTCGGCGACCCGGGCCACCTCGACTCGATGATCTCGGCGATCAAGCGCATCGACTCGCGTCTACGACGCCTATCGCATCGTGCAGGGGCAGGGGAACGGCGGCTAAATCCGCCGCCTAGCAGGGCTTCTACGCTGCGACCCGCACGCAGGCGGTCGGTCGCATCGCCGACGGTCGTGGAGTTTGGCCGAGGAGGTGGCCCTCCACCTCCGGGCCGAGAACAAGTCGCCGGCCACGTTGAAGGTGTCACGCACCTCCGTGCAGACGTTGGTGGTAGAGAGTGCAACACCGACAACAGCAGAGGCAGAACCATGGGCGAGCTGTTCGACATCATCGAACGCGGCCGGCGATGCAGTCGCTCGTCAGGACTGGCAGCGCAACTGGGCTCGTACTGCGTTCGAGCCTGACGAGCCGCGCTCGGCCATCAGCCGAGCAGATGGTGCCCGTTCGGGAGCGCCTATCCAGCAGCTATGACAAGCGGCGCCAGCTCGATTCGCAAGACTGGTCCCATGACGGACTCGATCAGCCTCTCCACGGTGACGCTCGAATGTCCCGACGCCCGACGCCTTGCAGCGTTCTACGCCACCATCACTGGCGGCCGGATCAGCTTCGAGCACGATTCGTGGGCCACGCTGCGGTGCACCGGCGGCCGCATCGACTTTCAGACCGCTCCCGGCTACGTCGCACCGACGTGGCCAGACGACACCTCGTCGATGCAGCTGCACCTCGACTTCGACGTCGACGACCTCGACGCGACCGAACGGACAGGTCTTGGCCGCCGGGGCGACGAAGTTCGATATCCAGCCCAACGATCACTGCCGGGTCTACGCAGACCCGGCCGGCCATCCGTTCTGCCTCTCGACCGAGGATGTGCCTGAGGACGCCTGACGCCAGCGCCTATCGGCAGCAGTTCTGTGTGCCACGCGCTGCCAGACTGTGAGCGTGGGCGTCGAGGCGATCGTGTTCGACTGGGGTGGCGTACTCGCGGGCGACGTATCGAGCGGGTTCGCCGATCTCGAAGGACGCCTCGGCGTGCCGGCGGGGACGATGCCGCAGCTTCTCGGCTTGCATCCGTGTGAAACCGACACTGCGAATCTCTGGCACCGCCGCGAGTTGGGACGCGCGACGGCGTCGGAGTGGGCGCAGTGGTACTGCGACCGGGTTCGCGCCGCTGGCGGACCGCCCATTCCGCCAGAGCTGATCGTGGCGTCGGAGTCAGATCGGTTCTCGATCGATCCGAACGCCGTGGTCATCGCGAGCGGCGCGTCGGTGGAAGGCCGCCGGCTATCGCCTGGGTGTGTGCACGAACAACTTCGCCGAGCTCGGGCCGGTGTGGCGAGCGCGGTTGCCGATGGAGCTGTTCGACGCCGTGGTCGTGAGTTGCGAGATCGGCCTCCGGAAACCAGATCCCGAGATCTATGCCCACGTGACAGAAGCGCTCGACGTCGCCCCGACCACGACAGTGCTGCTGGATGACTTCGCTGGCAACGTCAACGGAGCACACGCTGTGGGATGGCAAGGCATCCTGGTGGGCTCTGACCACGCCGCCGGATAGCCGAGCTCGACGAGCTCCTCAGCTCACCTGAACCTAGCCAGACACCACGGGTCGATATGTCGCGCCCCGATTCAGTCATCGTTGAGAGACTCCCGGGCGTGATCTCCGACGCCGGAGACGGATCAGAGCTGCAGCTGGACTTCAGGCGACGAAGCGAAGAACTCGGTGAGTGCCTCGGCGAGCGCCTCGGGATGGGTCAGGGGGGCGGCGTGCCCGGCGCCGGGGATCTCGTGCACCCGTGCGTTGGGGACGTGGTCGGCCACGTACCGCGCGCTGGTGGTGAAGAAGGGCTTGGTGTCCGATCCGAGCAGCACCACCACCGGAGCCTGGATCGCGCCGAGCACGGCCGGGTCATCAGCGGTGGGGCCTTCGTACTCCATCGCCTGCTGGAGGAGGTTGAGCAGGTTCGGGACGTAGCGCCCTGCGGCCTCGAAGTAGCCGGCGTCCTCGGCCACGGCGATCTCTTCGTCGTTGAAGGGGAAACCAGCGAAGGCGCGAGCCGCAGCCGCCAACCTGCCTTCGGCGGCCAGCTCGCCCGTGCGGGCGACGGCGTCGCCGAGCGCCGCTTGCTCCTGCTCGTCCATCAGACTCAGCATCCCAGGCTCGAAGGGGGCCACCGCGGCCACCGCGTCGGACTGCGCCGCCACGGCGAGTGCCTAGGTGGCGCCGCCGGACCAGCCCACCAGTCCGGTCGGTTCCCCGATGCTGTCGACGTAGGTGAGGATGTCGTCGACCAGCCGACCGGAGCTGAGGTCGGGGTGATCGCCGCTGAGGCCACGGCCCCGCAGGCTCGGCAGATGGCAGGTGAACCGGCCGGTCAGGTGTCCCACCACCCGGTTCCAGTCGATGTCGCCATCGCCGATGACCCCTTGCAGGAACACCAGCGGCGGCCCCTGGCCGTGCACGGTCCCACCGATGGTGACGCCGTCGGTGGTGGTCACGTAGTGGGTGCGTTGGTTGCTCATCGCTGTCTCCCTGCGTCTCGTGCGGTCATGCCTGCAACGATGACGCAGAAGACGTCGGAGAACGTCACCCGACCGGGTACGTTTCGGCGGTCAGGGGTGGTACTACAGGTCGCGGCGGGCAACCTGTGCGGCGAGATCCGCGCGTCCGTCGACGTCCACCTTGGCGTAGACGTGGGACAGGTGCTTCTTGACCGTGTTGACGGAGATGAACAGGCGTTGACCGATCTCGGCGTTGGTGTGGCCTTCGGCGACCAGCCGCACGACGTCGCGTTCGACGGGAGTCAGTGACGCCCAGCCGATCTGCGGGCGTTGACGCTCGCCCCGCCCGCGGCGGGCATAGGCGACCGCGTCGGCCAGCGACAGCTCGCCGCCCGCGTCCCAGCATGCGGTCGCGTCGGTGGGGTCCAGCGCGGCCTGTGCGGCGTCGCGGGCACGATCGAAGCGGTCGGCCTGGAAGGGGAAGCGGGCGATGCCCGTGTCGGTGTGGAACCGTTGCGACGCGGCGAGCAGGCGAAGCGACCGCTCGGGCTCGCCGAGGGCCACGGCCAGGTCGGCGATCGTCTCCAGCGCCGCGGCGGCCCCGACCCGGTCGCCGTAGTCGTCCAGGACCTCCAGGCTGTCATGGGCCAGCTCCCACGCCTCGTCGAGGTCCTCGTCCTCCCTGGCCAGCTCCGCGAGGCCGAGCAACGACCGACCCAGCGGCTGGGGGAGCCGTGGGTCGGTCGACAGTGCGCGGCTGGCCTCCAGGTGTGCTCGCGCGTCGTCGTGGCGCTCCTGGCTGTGTGCGACCATGCCCAGCAGCCACTCGCCGATCGCCTCGTCCCAGCGGCTGCCGCCACCACGGCCGATCCGCACGATCTCCTCGGCCGTCGCCCGAGCAGTTTCCAGGTCGCCGGATGCGTAGGCCGACAGGGCCAGCCAGTGACGCGAGCCACATCCCGTAATGGGTCCCCTCGAGGGCTCGTGGCTCGCAGCACCGCCTGCGCCTCGGACAGCCAGTCCTGCGCTCGGACGTGATCGCCTTGCAGGACGGCGGCTGCTGCCAAGCCCGGTGAGCCCGGCCGCCTCCCACCCGGGACGTCCCACCTGCCGGCTGAGCTCGACGGCGCGTCGAGCGTGTCGGCGTGACCTGGTCGAGCCGCCCGGACCACGCCGACCACGCCCGAGCGCCCGCGTGGGCGGCCGGCAGATGGAAGGCGAGGTCGTTGGCCTCGCACACCTCCACGGCCTGCTGGAACAGGCGGTACCCGGCGTCGATCGAGCGGCTGTAGAAGCAGTGCCGCCCCAGCGAACTGCAGGACGTAGGCGTGGGTCGACGCATCCTCGCACCGCTCCGCGAGTTGGAGCGCCTGCTCGACGTCAGCGTCCACCTGCTCGCTGGTCGACAGCCCCGACAGCACCCCCGACAGGGCTCGTTGGCCCAACGCGACCGCGAGCGCACCGCCCACATCAGCGGCGCGTGCCGCGGCGACCGCCTGGCTCGCCGACCGATGGCAGCTGGCCGGCTCGCAGGTGGCAAGGGCCAGGGCCGCCGCGGTGATCAACCCCCGCACGCGCTCGTCATCGGGGGCGCCCGGGACATCGGCCGCGTCGTGCAGCCGCCGGTGCACCTCCCGGGACAGGCCGCGCTCGAACCAGAAGCGGACGATCGGCTCGGTGATGCCCACCAGCCCCCGCAGGTCTCCTGTCTCCGCCGCCCAGTCCATCGCGGCACGCAGGTCATCCAGATCGGCCGCAAGCCGCGCCACCCAGGGCTCAGGCTGTCCACCAGTGCAGACCCTCCTGCGCCCGCCCCGCCAGCCCGACATGGAACTCCAGATGGCGGCCACGCACCCGATCGGGATCGTCCAGCTCGGACAGTCGCTGCCGGGCATACACCCGGATCGTCTCCAACAGCCGGTAGCGGGCCCTGCCCTGGCGCTGGACGACCTGCAACAACGACTGCTCGACCAGCCCAGCGACCAGGTCAAGCACGTCGTCGCGGTCGATCCCCTCCCCGCCCACCACCGCCTCGGCAGCATCCAGTTCGAACGACCCGGCAAACACCGACAGCCTCGCCAACGCCAACCGCTGCACGTCGTCGAGCAGGTCGTAGCTCCAGTCCAGCGACGCCTCCAGCGTTCGCTGACGTGCCGGCGCCCCCCGCACCCCGCCGGTCAACAACCCGAACCGGTCCGACAACCCGGCCGCGATCTGGCCCGGCGCCAGCACCCGCACCCGCGCCGCCGCCAGCTCGATCGCCAACGGGATCCCATCCAGACGCCGGCAGATCTCGGCCACCGCCGAAGCGTTGTCGTCACCGATCCGAAAGTCCGCGGCCACCTGCCGGGCCCGCACCTCGAACAACCGCGCCGCGTCCGCTGCCGCGACCGTGCTGGCGGACCCAGCATCGGGGTCGGGCACCGGCAGCCCGGCGACCTCGAATGTCGCCTCACCCTCGACGACCAGCGGCACGCGGCTGGTGGCCAGCACGTGCAGCTGCGGACACGCCGACGACAACTCGCCGACCAGCTCCGCGCACGCCTCCACCAGGTGCTCGCAATTGTCGAGCACGACCAGCAGATGCCGTGCATGAAGCTGCTCGGCGAGCGTGTCGGTCAGCGCCTGTTCGGGTCGCTCGTGGACGTCCACCGCCCCACCAATGGCCGGTGCGACCAGCCCGGGTTCGCTCACCCCTTGCAGGTCCACCCAACAGGCCCCGTCGGAAAACCGCGACGCCACGTCCCCGACGACCTCCACCGCCAGCCGCGTCTTGCCGCAGCCACCCGGACCGGTCAACGTCACCACCCGGGCATCCGCGACCAGGTCGGCCACCTTCGCACGTTCACGCTCGCGGCCGACAAACGCCGCGACCCCAACAGGCAGCCCGCTCCGCATCTCCATGGACCTCCAACCGAATCGTACGAGCGCGCCAGATCAGACGCGGTGCGCCCCGGGGCGTACTTGGGGCCCTTGCCGGGAAGGGTTGGAGAGCCGTCTGAAATGGATCAATGTTCGGCTCTGGTCCGCAGGGAGGCCGACAGCTCCGTGCAGGCTCCGCCGGCCGCGGGGCGCTCCTCCGGTCAGTCGATGGTCACGGTGGTGCACGGGGTCGCGTACACGTCAGTCGCGTCGACCCTCAGCACCCACCGGATCATCACCGTCGCACCGGAGAACGGCGCAAGGTCGGCCGCGCTGAAGGCTGCTGAGGCATGACCGTTGCCGCGCACGTCCGTCGCCAGGCCCGCTGTCTGGGTGAAGTCCGCGAAGCCCCCGTCTTCGCAGAACTGGATCCACACCTCGTAGTCCGTAGACGGCGCCGCACCCACGACCTGGTAACGCTCCAAGGCACCGTTGACCGGCCCGTTGGCGTGGATGTTCACCACCTGGCCATGGAACGCAGGATCGGACCCACCGGAGAGCGACAGCCGCTCGGAGTGGTACGCGCCGTCCGCTGCTGCCACGCCTCCCGTCGCCAGGATGGCGACCATCGCGAGGATCGAGACTCGCCTCAGTGCCTTCATCATCTGCTCCCCCTATCGGTCGTCCCGAATGGTCGGCTTCGACGTCGACTGTCCCGATGGTCAGCCTGCCACAAGACCACCGCGCTCGCCCCCGCCGGTCGCGCGATGCGGACGCCATGGGGGCAGCCGCCCCCGAACGTGGACCTGCTGTGGGGCGGCTACCTCTCACGTTGTCCGCTCGATCCTCGCCGCGGGGCCCGGGCGAGATGGGCAGGCGTCCTCCTGGCTGCCGCAGCCGCGCCGCCGGTCCGCTCGCCCTCCAACGCCAGGGCACCGACAGCCGGGCTGGCCTACGGTCGCTCCATGTCGATGCCGACGTCCTTCGAGAGCCGAGACCTGGCCACCATCTCGGGCCAGCTGAGGCAGATCTCTGACCGGCTGTTCTGGATCCAGAGCTTCGTCGCCGTGCTGGCGCTGATCGTCGCCGTGACGATCGTGCTCGTACTCGTCGGACTCGTGAGCATCGAGGTGACCGTCGACGCCTGAACCCTTGCCGGGGTCCGGCGGCGTGACTTGACGCGTCGGACGCGGTCGAGGCCGGCGGTCTTCATGAGCCGCTCGACGCGGTCACCTCCGACGGTGATGCCGTCGCGGTTGAACGTCGCTCCTTCGCGAGGAACCTCGTACGGGCTCGCGCCTTTCAGGCTTCGATGTGGAAGACGGCGTCGAGTCCCGTGATCATGAACAGATCCATGACTTGCGTCGGTGGTGACCGCAAGACCAACGTTGCGGCGCACGCTTCGGCGGCGTGATGCCCGGCGGCGAGAGCCCTCAGAGCAGAGGAGCCCATGAACGTCACACCGGCGAGGTCGATGACGATCCTCGATTCGCCGGCGTCGAGCGAGGTGATGAGCAGGTGCTCGACGTGGGGGGCGTTGGCCATATCGATCTCGCCGTGCAACTCGACGACGAGCGAGCCGTCCTGCTCGTGGATGACCTGGTGGACGGGGATAGTCGTCATGTCGGTACTCCCATGACGGCCGGCGTGCGTGCCTAGGGCTCAAGCAACGCGACGGGGTGAAGGCGTTACGACGCGAGCGGCGTCCTGTCGGCGCTGGTGCGTCGAACCTCGGTGCCGCTTCCGAGCAGCCCGCGCAGGATCAACAAGCCGCCGACCGCCATCGCCATCATGGCGAGGCCGTCGACATTGAACCCGGCGATCACCTCTGCGCTCGCCTTCAGAGCGGCAAGGGCAGCCGCCACGATGATGATGATCCCGGCGAGGAGCATGGCCACGGATACCACGCGATCGTCGAATCCAGTCGTCAGCGCGAGCGCCGACCCGCGGAGGTGCCCGCCGCCCGGAGGGATGGGGGTTCGGCGGGCACCTCCTTGCGTCGACCTCAACTTGCGGCCTGGCGAAGGCGTGAGGTCGCGCGGTGATGGGACGGGGGCGGCGGCGGCTCCATTGCGCACCGCCGCCCCCTACTCGCCGTCGAAGCGAGCGATCGAGAGACCGGCGTTGCCTCGGTTCAGTTGGCCGCTCGCGCATGCGCAGGAATACCCGGCACGTAGCTCGCCAGCCTTACCAAGACGGGTGATTTTCTTGGGCCCGTCGCGGTTACAGGGCCCTCCGAGTTGAGGGCTGGTATCGACCGGACGTGGGCTCGATGGGCGCGCAGCACGGCCAGAGCGTCGTAGCTTCGACCCAAGCCGAGGGTGACCACTCGGCTCCGGCGATGTGCGAGTCGACCGGAGCCTCGGCTCACCTTGCGATGACCACACGGGGAACGCGCATCTGGCCTGCGTACAGTGGCCGGGTGCACAGCGCAGGGTGCCCGCTCGACGACGCCTACCGCATCGTCCAGGGCCAGGGCAACGGCGGCGAGTAGGCGACGGACACCAAGCCGGTGCCGAGGGCCCGGATGGCCATTGCCGGCAGCGGTCCTGCTCGCCGGACTCCTGCCCGTTTCCGCCTTCGGCGCCGGACAGGTTCCCGAGAACATCCGGTGCGAGCCGTCGAGCGTCGACACCGGCAGCGTCGTGCTCGGCACGGGATCGTCCGAACGCACCATCACTTGTACGAACACCGGCCGCATCCGGGAGACGATCACGGCGATCGAGACGACCGGCGCCGACGCCGGCGACTTCGTGCCGGCCACCGAGCCGTGCCTGGTCACGCTCGCTCCGGGCGCGTCGTGCGACATAGTCGTCGCCTTCACACCCGGCGGTGCCGGTCCCCGCGATACC
>CAWIZW010000004.1:0-159053 GCA_963840695.1 uncultured Acidimicrobiia bacterium | reverse complement strand
GACCGAGGAGGCCATCCTCGCCATGCGCCTCGAGGAGGAGTTCACCAAGGACCAGATCCTCGAGCGCTACCTCAACACCGTCTACTTCGGCAACGGCGCCTACGGCGTGCAGGCGGCGGCCGAGACCTACTGGGGCGTCGGCGTCGGCGAGCTCGACTGGGGCCAGGCCGCGCTGCTCGCCTCGCTCATCCGCAACCCCAACGGCTACAACCCGATCCGCTTCCCCGAGCTCGCCGCTCGAGCGGCGCGCACCTCGCCCTCGACCGGCTCGTCGACACCGGCCACCTCACCGAGGAGCGAGGCCGCGCTCTACGCCACCGAGCCGCTGCCCGACCGAGGTGCAGCCAGGTCACCCCGCCGCCCGACGACTACTTCGTCGAGGAGGTCAAGCAGCTGCTGCTCGACGACCCGCGCTTCACCTCGGCGACACGCCCGAGGAGCGCTACAACGCCGTCTTCACCGGCGGCCTCGCGATCCACACCACCTTCGACCCGGCGATGCAGCTGCACGCCCTCGCAGGCCCGCGACGACATCCTCCCCGGCGACCTGCCCGGCGAGTTCCTCTTCAACGCCCGGCGACGGCACCGACGTGCAGGGCACGCGCCGTCGATCGTCACCACCGACGTCGCCACCGGCGCGGTGCGGGCCCTGGTCGGCGGGCCCGGCTTCGACGACTACCGCTACAACATCGCCACCCAGGGCATCGGCCGCCAGGCCGGGTCGTCGTTCAAGACGTTCGTGCTGGCGGCCGCGCTCGAGTCGGGCATCGTGCCCAACGACACCGTTCGCGGCTCGGCGCCCGTGCCGGTTCCCGAACCCCGGCGGCTACCCCGACCCCGTACGTCGCCGAGAACTTCGGCAACTCCGCGGCGGCGGCGGCACCATCACCAGCCAGACCCAGCGCTCGTCGAACTGCGCCTTCGTCCGGCTCGGCCAGATCGTCGGCCTCGACCGGGTCGTCGACGTCGCCCAGCGCATGGGCATCACCACGCCGCTCGACGCCGGTGCCTGTCGCTGCCGATCGGCGCCGTGCGAGGTGCTGCCCGTCGAGATGGCCGCGGCCTACGCCAGCTCGCCAACGACGGCATCTACAACGAGCCGTACTACATCGAGTCGATCGACGACGCCGACGGCAACGTCCTCTACCAGCACGCGCCCGACGGCCGCCGGGCGGTGTCCCGCCAGACGGCCCGCCTGGCCACCGAGGTGCTGGAGTCGAACGTCCGCGGCGGCACCGGCACCCGGGCCGCCAACAACTTCCAGCCGGCGGCGGGCAAGACCGGCACGGCCCAGGACTCCGCCGACGCCTGGTTCGTCGGCTACACGCCCGCAGTACTCCACCGCGGTCTGGATGGGCGCCACCGTCGGGCGGGTGCGATGCGCAACGTCGGCGGCATCGCCGTCACCGGCGGCGTCGTACCCGGCCCGGATCTGGGGCCAGTACATGAACGCCATCCTCGAGGGCACCGAGCGGGTCGAGTTCCGCCGAGCCCGAGCCGCCACCGCGACGGGGCCACGGCCTCGCGCCGCCGAGGCGAGCGGCGGCACCAGCGCCGCGCCACCGCGCCGCGACCGAGCGGCAGCACCGCGGCCACGACGCCGACGACGGCGGGTGGCGGCAGCGTGACCACGGCGACCACCGACGCCGGCGCACCGCACGCCGGCCACGACCGACGGCACCGTCGCCGCCGAGCCACGCCGCCGCCCAGCACGGCCGCCGCACCGACGTCGCGGCGACTCCGACGCGGCGGCCGTGAGTGTCGGCGCGGTAGCGTCGGCCGGACATGGCCGACGACCTCGAGACCCTCCTCGCCATCCAGGACCTCGACACCGCCGCCGATGTGCTCCGCCACCGGCGGGCCGGTGCTCCCCGAGCGGGCCGAGCTCGCCGCCCGCCACGACGCGCTCGCCGCGTCGACGCCGACCTCGCGCCGACCCGCGAGGAGCGCCACGCGCTCGAGCGGGCCCAGAAGGCGCTCGAGGACGAGCTCGCCCTCGCTCGCCGAGAAGCGGCCGCGGTCGAGGCGCAGATGTACAGCGGCCGGCGAGCAACGCCAAGGAGCTGCAGGCGCTGCAGGACGAGCTCGACTCCTTCGACCGCCGCCGCGCCCCGCTCGAGGACGAGGTGCTCGAGCGGATGGTCGAGGCCGAGCCGCTCGACGCCACCGCTCGACGCGCCGGCGGCGAGCGGACGACGGTCATCGACGAGGAGGCGATGGCGCTGACCGCCCGCCTGGTCGAGGCCGAGACCACGATCGACGCCGAGCTGGCCGAGCTCGACGGCCGGCGGGCGCCGCTCGCCGCGGGCGTCGACGCCGCGCTGCTCGACCGCTACGAGGGGCTGCGGACCCGGCTCCAGGGCGTCGGGGTCGCCCGCCTCGACGGGCCGAAGTGCACCGGGCTGCCACCTCGCCCTGCCGGCCGCCGAGGTCGAGGCGGTGCGCAAGCCAGGCCGCGCGACGAGGGCATCGCCGAGTGCCCGGAGTGCGACCGCCTGCTCGTCGTCTGATCGGTCGCACCGGTGTTCCTCTGGTTCGTCGGGCTGTCGATGGTGCTGGTCTGGGTCGTGTTCCAGAGCCCGGCCCTCGACGTCCGCTTCGTCGCCGTCGGCGCGCTGCTGCCGTGGCTCGACGCCGCTCACCGGCGGGCCGTTCGTGCTGCACACGCTCGTCGGCAGCGTCGTGCTGCTCGCCGTCGTCATGCTGGCGACCCGGCGCAACCGCCTGCGCGGCGGCAAGCTGCTCGGCATCCCGATCGGCATGTTCCTGCACCTCGTGCTCGACGGCACGTGGGCCGACAGCGACCTGTTCTGGTGGCCGTTCCTCGGCGGCGACCCGTTCGACGGCTCGCTGCCGAGCTCGAGCGCCGGCGCTCGTGCTCGTTGCTGATGGAGCTGGCCGGCGTCGCCGCCCTGTGGTGGACGTGCCGGGCCTTCGGCCTCGACGACCCGGCCGCCGGCGCGAGCTGCGCGAGACCGGGCAGGCTGCGCCCGGATGACGGAGATCCTCCTCGTCCGGCACGGGCGGACCACCGCCAACGCCGAGGGCCTGCTGCTCGGGCGCCTCGACCCCGACCTCGACGCCGAGGGCGACGCCCAGGCCGCCGCGGTCGCCGCGCTGCTCGCGGCCGAGCTGGCCGGCCGGGCGCTGCGGATCGTGTCGAGCCCGCTGCGGCGCACCGCGATCACGGCGGCCGCCATCGCCGACGCGCTCGGCGGCGTCGACGTCGAGATCGACGAGCGGTGGATCGAGCTCGACTACGGCGAGCTCGACGGCGTCCCGCTCGCCGACGTCCCGGCCGAGACGTGGGCGACGTGGCGCACCGACGCCGAGTTCTGCCCCGAGGCGGGGAGTGCCTCTCGGCCCTCGGCCGCCGGGTGCGGGCGGCCTGCGACGACCTGGCGGCGACGCCGCGGCACCGTCGTGGTCGTGAGCCACGTCTCGCCGATCAAGGCGGCGGTGGCGTGGGCGCTCGGCGTCGGGATCTCGTCGCCTGGCGGATGTACGTCGCGCCCGGATCGATCACCCGGATCGCGGTCGACGCCGGGGCCCGTCGCTGCACGGCTTCAACCACACTCGGCCCTGATCGCGCGCTGAGTCGGAGTCTGCGGGGCTGGCACCCCCGCGCGGGCGCCAACCCCCGAGGCCGACTATCGGCATCGCCACCTGTGGGGGAATGGGGTCGGACGGCTCACCGAACGATCCGATCGGCCTACGCGTATCGTGTAGTCCCACGGTGAGCGGGCCGAGCGGCCGCGGCGGGCTCCGGCCCGTCGAGGAAGGTCGGGACTCCGCAGGGCAGAGCGCTGGCGAGAGCCAGGACGGGGTGACCTGTCGGAAAGGGCAACAGAGAACAGACCGCCGATGGCCCCGCGCAAGGGGCACAGGTAAGGGTGAAACGGTGCGGTAAGAGCGCACCAGCGTCGGGGGCGACCCCGGCGGCTCGGCAACCCCCGCTCGGAGCAAGGTCGAACAGGGGGCATGGGCTGCCCGTCCGGCACCCTCGGTGCCAACCCCCGGGTGGACCGCACAGATGGATGGCCGCAGATCCGGACCCCCGAAAGGGCCCGGTGGACAGGATCCCGCCTACAGGCCCGCTCACCGTCGGGACCAACCCGTCCCGACCTGCCGGAGCCCGTGCCGCTGCGGTAACGAAGCCGCCAGGTCGTGGCGATGGGACGGTGTGGCGGAGGGCGCTCCGAGGGGGACCAGCCAAGCGCCCCTTCTGCGTGCTCGTTGGGTCGATTTGACGCCGTGCAGCACACGGCCCGCCGCCAGCGTCGGGGGTCGAGTGGGCGGCGGTCGACCGGGCCATGCGGCGCCAGGGGACTAAGCACACCGACGACATGATCGGAGGCTCCGATGTCTGACCGGACCGTACGGGTCCGTCTCGTCGTGGACGTCGATTCGGCCCGGCGGCCATCCAAGACGCCGGACGACCGCCGGTCGTCAGGTCGGCACGATGACGCCGATGCCCGTTGGCCCGGAGTTCCCCCAGCGTCCGGTTATCGGCCTGTAGCCCGCGGTGCCGTAGCTCACGGCGATGTCGGGGGGGCCTGGCGTGTTGCTGTTCCGCAGGTACCACAAGCCGTTGACGAACACCCCGAGGGTGTCGATGCCGTCGCCGTTCCAGTCGCCGACGATCGGCGTGTAGCCCGCGTTGCCGTAGCTCACGGCGATGTCGGCGACGCCCTGGCGTGTTGCTGTTCCGCAGGTACCACCAGCCGTCGACGGACACGCCGAGGGTGTCGATGCCGTCGCCGTTCCAGTCGCCGACGATCGGCGTGTAGCCCGGTGCCGTAGCTGACGGCGATGTCGGCGGCGCCTGGCGTGTTGCTGTTCCGCAGGTACCACAAGCCGTTCGGCGATCACCCCGAGGGTGTCGATGCCGTCGCCGTTCCAGTCGCCGACGATCGGCGTGTAGCCCGCGTTGCCGTAGCTCACGGCGATGTCGGGGGGGCCTGGCGTGTTGCTGTTCCGCAAGTACCAGGCGCCATTGACAAACACGCCGGGACTGTCAGCACCGTCGCCATTCCAGTCGCCGGCAACGTCCATATACGAGAACAGTCCGTAGGTGAACGAACGATCGGGGGCACCCGCGTCGGAGCGTCGCGGAGGAACCACGTCGCGTTGGGGGGCGGCGGTGGCGGCGGCGGTGGGTCGGTTCGGACGATTGGCGGTGAGAAGCCAACATTGGGCGCGTAATCGCGAGGACAGAAGCACGTCGAGGAGAACGGCGCCTCGTCCCAAAGCATGTATGCCTGCATGCGGAATGACCCGGGACTGCCGATGCAGTACGGCGCGAATGTCCCCCCGTAGTTGCCGTCCCAGCCGGGGCTGCCTTGGCAAGTCTTGGTGAAATCGCCGCCCGCGACGTGATACACGTTGACCTCGAGGCTGGGCGCGAAGCGGTCATAGAACACGTGGTAGTCGTCCGGGTTGTCGAAGTTGACGTCGATGGCCCAGATGATGGCCGTGATCCCCGGGTTCCAGTTGGAAGCTGCGAAGGGGTTCGACGTGCACACCACGGAGTGCCACAGCGCGATCTGCTGCGCTGTGTACGAGCCAGCGAAGGAGGTGATGTCGGCGTGACAGTCCGAAATCGGGGACGTGTCGCCGACAGGGTCCGTCCCGCCTGCGACCTCGGCCGTCCTTGCTTCTCCTGGCGCGTCGCCGCTAACAACGCAGCGCGGCGCAGCTCGGCGTCCCCCCGAGACGAGCGGTCGGTGGGCTTCGACTCAGACGCCGAGGCGAACGTGTCGATGTCCGAGGATCGAGCAGACGCGGCGGCACCCGGCACCAAACTGGACGCCGCCAGCGCAGCAGCGAACATCACGAAAATCTTCCTCATCCCGTACCCACCCCATGTGTCCCCAGCGGCCGCCCTGGCACGTCAAGTAGCGGTATTATCGCACGCCGACTGCGAGTGGAGTACCGCGGCCTCTCGCCTCGTCGTAGCGCGGGTTGCCAAACCAGCGGCTCAGCCTCGTGGCGACATTCTCGAGCCGGGCGCGGATCTCCGGGGTCCGATGTGTCTGTGGTCATTGTTCCTCCCGGTTCGTGGGCTTCTGGTTAAGACTTCTTCAACGCCCGGGACACAGCGGGACACAAGAGGTCGAGAAACGGCGAGAAACGGCCAGCTGGCACGTCGCGGTCGTCGCGCAGCCAATGGACGTACGTGCGGCTCACCGTTCTCCACCGTGTCGCCGAGGTGACCGGCGACGGCCGCGAGCGGCGCCGCCTTCGGCGAGGAGCATCGAGGCGCAGAGTGGCGCAAGGCATGGAACTTGAACCGATCCTTCTCGAGCCCGGCGCCGACGAGGGCCGGATGCCACGCCGACACGTAGAAGCGGTCCCGCGCCGTCCGGTACGCTCGTATCCGAAGACCGAGGGTTGCCGGTGATTATTGAGCTCGTGCGATTCACGTCCCGCCTCACCTACGACGAGGTGATGGAGAGGTTCGAGGCTCGGTCCGATCAGTACCGCCAGGTTCCCGGGCTGCTGCAGAAGTACTACGTCCATTACCCGGAGACCGACGAGTACGGCGGTGTGTACGTCTGGGACTCGGAAGCCTCGCTGCAAGCGTGGCGCGAGACCAACCTTTCAGGCACTCTGGCAAGCATCTACCAAGTCAAGGATGAACCTCATCGCGAATGCTCGACGTAATGGTCGTACTCCACGCCGATCGACCCCCGAGCGCATAACTGCCAGTGAGACTGCGATCGTGTTGATTGGGTCCGCGATCGCGATCGGTCGGCTCGCTACCTTGCGGCGCTTCGTGCTGTAACGAGGCACGCCCCGTTCCGGAGGATGACCGATCTCGCTGCGCCAACAGCGTGATCGCTCACGGTCTCCTTCCCGGGACGTGCGTGCCACCCCTTGACCACTTGAACAGAGAAGGGATGGCGATGACCATCGTAGAGAGCACGCGCGCGGTGACCGGCGGTGTGGACACGCATCTGGATGTGCATGTCGCCGCAGCGCTGGACGCCAACGGCGGAGTGCTGGGCGTCGAGTCGTTCCCGGCGAGCCGTGCCGGCTATCGAGAACTGCACGGCTGGCTGACCCGCTTCGGTGAGCTCGACCGGGTCGGTGTCGAGGGCACCGGCGCCTACGGCGCTGGCCTGGCCAGGTTTCTGCAGGCCCACCGGGTCGAGGTGATCGAGGTCGATCGACCGAACCGCCAGCAGCGCCGTCGCAACGGCAAGTCCGATCAGCTCGATGCCGTCGAGGCTGGCCGAGCTGCTCTCAGTGGCCGTTGTCGGGCAGTGGCCAAGACCGCGGACGGGTCGATGGAAGCCATGCGGGCACTGCTGATCGCCAAGCGCTCCGCCCGCCAGGCCCGTGCTCGAGCGATCAATCAGATCCGCCACCTCGGCTTCACCGGACCCGAGGACCTGCGCGAACGACTGCACCGGCTGCCGAGTGACCGCCTGATGGCCCAGGCCGCCAGCCTGCGTCCCGGCGGTGACACCGTTCGCTACGCGACCAAGCTCGCGCTGCGCAGCCTCGGTCGACGCGCCCTGGACCTTCAAGCAGAGACCGCCGCCATCGACGGCGCCCTCGCCGAGCTCGTCACCGCCACTGCGCCGAGCATGCTCGAGCTCCACGGCGTCGGGATCGACACCGCCGCCATGCTGCTCGTCGCCGCCGGCGACAACCCGCAGCGCATCCGCTCCGAAGCCGCCTGGGCCCACCTCTGCGGCGTCGCGCCCATCCAGGCATCCTCGGGCAAGGTCACCCGCGTGCGGCTCAACCCAGGCGGGAACCGCCAAGCGAACCACGCCCTCTGGCGCATCGTGATCACGAGAATGAGCAGCGACCCGCGCACCCGCGCCTACGTCGACCGGCGACTCGCCGAGGGACTCTCCAAGCGAGAGATCATCCGCGTCCTCAAGCGCTACGTCGCACGCGAGACCTTCGGGCACCTCCCGCGCTGAACCAGATCTCGAGCGGCGGCCTGGCCCGATAACTGCCTGACGCCACCGGCTGTCCTTCAATCGATCTGCCGGCCGCCGCTCGAACACACCGGCAACCGCATGGCCTCATAAGAGCCCGCCCTCGAACACGAGTGGCCCATCACTGGTCTGCCAGCACCGCCGGAGCACCTTGACAACACATAGGAGCATCGATAGGGCGGGCACACTTGGTGGCGTTGTCAGGGGCCGAGGAGACCGCGGAGGTTCGATCGCGTTGGCGGGCGCTTCCGCAGTTGCTCGCGTGGATCGGTGCTCTGTCGATTGTCGTCGTGGTCCTGTCGGCGACGCTGGGCATACACATGCTTCGCGTCGTCGGCGTGGCGCGGGACGATCCAAATCACTGCGTGCGCCGACCGCGCCGGTGAACGCAAGTCGCTCCTCACCGGTTCACCCGAGTGGCAGTGGCTGCCTCCCGGCTGGCGGTGCTCGTTCAGCGATGGCAGTCCGGCGATCGTGGTTCCGTGATCGCCGGAGGCGGCGACTGGTTGGGACCGCTGTCGAGTAGCGCATATCTGCCGCTATGAGCGCCCCCGATCGGGCACTATGTGCGCGTGCGCCCCGAGGGGAACCGGGGTTGGATGGCGAGCGCCTTTAGTGGCGTGCGCGTGGTTCTCGTTGCTCTTATTCTCGCACTGGCCGCTTGCGACGGTTCTCCGTCAGCGCCGGCAGAATCCGGGCCCACCTGCTGTATGAACAATCCGAGTCCAACGAGTGCGTGGCCGCCATCCTCAGCGCCAGCGTTCGCTGCGCTTCCGCGCCAGCGGGGGCATCCCGGATCGCGTCTACCGGCGACGCTCGGGGCGCGGGGCGGTGGCGAAGCCGGCCATCAGTGTCTGGAACCCGGTCCTCCACGCCTGCTCGGGACGGCGGCCGAGTAGGGCACGGGTCCTCAGCTCGCTGGTTGCCATCCCCTCGCAGAGGGCGTTGAAGACCACCGCGCACGACCGCGGACTGCGTCCGCCGAGGAGTCCCGCCGCCTCCAAGCGTCGGAAGCGGTCGCACAGCTGGCCAAAGGCGTCCGCGGACACGGCGCGCGTGCCGGCGCTGACTTCAAGGTCCGGCACGATGCGCAGGAACCCGAGCCGGAACAGGGATGGATGGCCGATCGCCATCGGTCTGAACACGTGCAACGCTGCCTCTACGAGGTCAGCCGCCGGATCGTCCGTCTTCGGGAGGCGCTTGAGCTCGGTGGCGAGCAGCGCGTAGGCGCGCTGCGCGAGGGCGTCGAGCAGACCCGACTTCGAACCGAAGCTCGCGTACACCCCCCGTGTCGTCGTGCCGGCGGCATCGGCCACGGCGCGCACCGAGAGCGCCTCTGGCCCGTCGGCCTCGATCATGCGCTCGGCCGCTTCCAGCAACGCCAGACGAGTCGATTCATCATGCTCCCGGGGGCGGCCCATGAGTTGACAACTTAACGCAACACCGTTACGTTACAGTGCAACGTAACGACGAAGTAGACACCGCAATGGGGGGGTTCGCCCCGGCCGCTCGACTTCCTCGCCGCGAGCAAGCAGCTCTGAACGAACGGGGAGGACACATGAGGTCGAAATCGGTTCGGGGTTCCTTGTCGGCTTCCTGGCAGCGCTCGGTGTGGTGTCAGCGGTCGGTCCGGTGAGCGCCGAGGTATCGCAGACGCCTGTCGCGACGGCATGTCCCTCTGGTTTCAAGCTTCTGAGCGTCGCACGAGACGCCGGCGCGACCTCCCGCTCTGGTGCGCTGCGCGCCACCTGAGTAGGGGTTGTGCGGGGCTGCCCGGCTGCCACGGATCTGCCACAGCGCCGCCGTCTACTGGGACCTGCGTGCCTTGAGGAGGCGACATGAAACGACATCTCGCGGTACTGGGCGTGGCATTCGCGGTTGGCGTCGCCGGCCTCGTCGTGACCCCGGCGGTCGCGGTGGCGACCCCGCCTATGGACGAACTCCGGGTGGTGAAGGTCCGCTCCGGGGACGTCGCGGGCCTGGCCGCGGCGGTGGCGGACCCGGCGAACACCAACACCTTGATCGACCTCGAGCCGGGGGTCTATCGGCTGGCCGTCCCGCTACGCCTGCAGAGCAACCAGTTCCTCCGCGGCACCAACCGCTATCAGTTCTCGGGCGGCTCGCCCGCGCCGAGGCCGGGCGGCGGCTACGCCGATCCAGCAAGTGAGACGATCCTTGATTGCGCGGGCGTGACCGGATTGGGCTGTGTATTCATTCGCGAGGGCGGTCTGACCGGGTTGACCGTCTCGGGCGGTACGGCCGGCGCGCTGGTCCAGGTCGGCGGGGCGGGCTCGCCGCCGCCGTACGACGTCCGGCTCCGTCGGGTCGACGTGGCCGGCGGTGAGCGCGCCTTCCGCATGCAGGTCGGCGCGGGGCACGGCTCGGCAACCATCGAACAGAGCGTCTTCCGCGACACCAGCGGCTTCTTCAGCTTCGGATGGCAGTTGCAGATCTCGGGGGCGGCCACGTCGGGCGCCTCGATCGAGGCCACCATCGCGAACAGCACGATCACGGGGAACAAGTTCGGGGGGTTCGTCGCCGGGCTGGGCAGCGGCGCCACCTTCGCCGTGACCTCGCAGGCGAACTCCTACATCGACAACGGAGCCGGCCTCGTCCTCCACCCCGCCCGTGACGCGACCGCCGGGCTGGGCGGGACGGCGCCCGGCGTGCACGGCAACCGACTTACCTTCCTCAGCGAGTCCGACTCGTTCGTGCGCAACGGGACCTACAACGACTTCTACTGGCCCTACTTGGGCGGCATTGTCGCCACGACCGCGTTGCGCCAAGGCCCCAACTCGGGTCCGCACTCGAACAACGCCATGGAGCTGACCGTCAAGGATCCAACATTCACCGACAACGCCGTGGCCGACCTACTTGCGTACGCCGCGGTCAGCCTCGACGGCAGCTACCCGCAAGGACTCCCGTCGACCGAACCCGCCGGGGTGGGCAATGTCCTGGACCTCACACTCGATGTCGGCGCGAACACTGGAGTGTTCCTCGGCTGCGCCAGCATCCCCACCGACCCCACCGGCACCAACAGCCTCCTCGTCGACGGCGGCGCCGTCACACCGAACTGCGGTGTCCTCCCGTAGCCTCGCACCAACGTCGGTGAGCCGAGGGACGCACACCGAACTGCCGATCGGATCCGCGCGATGGCGACCGGCCTCCACCGTCGTCGCCTGTACCATGGGCGCCTGATCCGGGTCGGACTGCTCCTCATGTTCGTCGGTTCGCGCTGGTCACACCCCGCGGCGCAACGCCCGGCGGCACCGCACACCGCAACGTGTCAGCCGGTCCCGGTCATCTCGTCACGACTCGTGGGTACGGGGAGGAACCTCGGGGATGGCGATTCACGCGGCCACTGATCGGGGTCGCCCTCCTCGTAGGTGGGCTCGCGCTAATCGTGCTCGCTGGGTGACCCGGCCACGTATCGGGGCGACCGCTGACTAGGCCATAACTGCCGCTCTGGCGCGACAGCCCGACGGCGAGAAGGCACGCTGTAGCAGTGCGATGGTGGGACTCGGAGCGGCAGCGACTCGATCGGAGGCCGTGGTGCGCCAGGACGCGGGCTACCCCGAACCCTTTCGGCGCTTGGTGCCAACCGTCGAGAGCGACCAGGCCGTGTTCGACTCGATCATGAGCACGCTCCACTTCGCTGCCAGCTGATCGCCCCACGACGGGACGAACGCGCTGGACGGCGGCCCGCGTCCCGACTTCACCGAGAAGCCGGGAGTCAGGCCACCATCGCTTCGGCGCCCGGATCGTCTCGCACGAGCCCTTCAACGATGCTCAGATCGAGGCGGGCATCGGCGGTGTTCACGCGACGATGCTCGCACGCCCAGAGCGGCAGTTCGGTACTCGGTCCTGGACTCACGCGTCCCGGTCGTAGTCCCAGCTGGCGTACTCGGGGCGGCTCTTCATGTCGTTGAACAGCAGCATCATCCGGTCGAGATACCAGAGCTTCGCGGACTGGACGATCAGCAGACCCAGGACGGTGGCCGTCAGGTCGAGCTCGAACAGTCCGTAGACGAGCGGGATCAGACCGATTGCCTGAAGGACTTGGATGAGTTGCGGTACCCGGGTCGCGTACTGCTGTGGAATGGACACCTTGTCGCGCTGCACGAAGATGCGCTCGCCGAACACGGACTGGGAAGCCCAGTTCCGCGTCGAGCGCGGCGGCTTAAAGAACAGCGGGTTGATTCCCATCCAGATCACCGACAGCGCAATCGGAACCAACGACCACCACCCGATCCACTCGCGGCTCCAAATCGCGACCACGAGCAGCGGGAGTGCTGCGAAGCGGGTCCAGACGCTGACCGGGTTGGCGTGACGTTCCCAACCGCCTTCCTTCTCCAGGCCGAAGACCGCCGCGATTCGCTTCCCCGCCATTCCTCGTTGCTTCATGCCTTCCGCTGCATGCGGTGCCGTCACCATGCTTCCTTTCGATTCGCCGGATGCTCAGGTGGTCGAGTCCGGTGGCCGAACAGGTCCTTGCGCAACTAGTTCGGCAGGCAGATGTCGGTGCGACCTGGCGGGTTGTGAAAGATGAGGGGGGCAGAACCGCATGCCCACCCGCGCCATTGTGCCCGCTGCGGAGCCGGCCGCACGCGACCGATCGGCAGATATGTGGCCGCGTCGAGTTCAGCGTGTACTGGCGGAGGAGTCACCGCTCGGCGACGACCACACTCACCGCGCCCATCCTCGACACCCACAGACGGGGGTGGTCGACGAGAACCCGAGTGTCGTCCGAGACGCGTACGTCTTCCGGGCCGTCGACGTGCACGTGCGCGCAGTCGTTCGTCTCGCGTCGCACCTGAGCCCGAACCTCGCCAAGCGTGTCGACACTGTCTGGCATCTCGACCGTCCACCCGTCGCGTCCGACGATCGAGCACCGCAGCGGATCGCCGATCTCGCTCCCAAGAATCAGCACAGTCGCAACGGCAACGCTGACTCCGACGCAGACTGAGAGGGCACCGAGCTGAAGGACACGGCGGAGCACCGGGGCCGCTTCGTCGGGGGCGTCCACTCCATCAGCATGACCGCGAGAAGCGCCATGGTCACGCGCCCGAGCGGCAGGTATGGGTGGTCTACACGTAATGAAAGATCCCGCCGACCGCACGAGTGAATCGACGCCACCAACTCGCTGTAGCTCGCCACTGGAGCTCTTGTTCGAGTGACTGAACCGTGACGCCCTCAGCGCCGTCGCTCGCTCTGTAGCACTGCTGCACCAGACCCCGCCCGATCAGAATGCCCACGTTCGGCCAACGCCCATATTTCGATCGGAGTCGGCCATCGGCCTCCAGGAGCGGGACGAAGTCATGGTCCGCCACGACGACGGGCGGACGCTTCCAAAGGCGCTTGGGCCATGCCCGCTCGCGGATGACCGTGCGAACAGGCTCGGCGACGCGTTCGATCCCCGGCGGATAGTCCTCGTACCCCGCAGCGAGCTTCGCCGCGCTCCGTAACTCGTCGCAGCCACCGCGGCGCCCAGGCGGCTTCGTCGAATCTCTGTAGTCGCTCGTGGAAGTGGGGCAACGACCAATGATCCCATCGACGGCGCGGTGGTCAGTTCAACCGGCTGCCGCGCGCCATAGTGCCCGATTTCGTATGTCGAACCCGAACCGATCGGCAGCTCTGTGCGAGGTGATCTAGCCCGAGCGCCGGCGCTCCAGGGTTGGAAAGTCTTCGGCGCTGACCGTGACCCGTGCCCGCGGGGCGTGCTGGCGGACGACGTCCAAGAGCGCCTCGACGGACCCAGGAGCCGCGCCGGTCGTGGCGGCAAGCGGGATCGGCTTTCCAGACTGCCGGACGATGTCAACTCGACGCCAGCCCATCGCCCGCGTCATCGGTGTCTCGGTCACCGCCCGCGTGATCTCAAACACGTCGGACCACGCAACGGAGTAGGAGCGCAGCATGTCGCGAACCCTTATGCCATCGGCGTCAGCCCAGGTTGCGACTGAAACGCTTCGGATCGCGATGAGCACGCCGAGCAAGACCGCGGCGACAGCGGCCACGCGAGCGATCCCTTGGTTCGTCGATGCCTCGAACCCGCCGATCGCTGCGAGTAGGAGCGCCAACCCAAGCCAACTGCCGAGCGCGACACCCGGAGGCGGATCATTGTCACGCACGCAGATTGCCCGAGCACGATGAGAGCAGCGCGGCGAGGATCACCACTCGAACCAGCACTCGCCCAGTTTGGCCGATCTCGTTCCCCGCCCGACCGTCACGCTCCGAGCGGCAGATCGGTCGCGGGTCGGAGCGCAGTATGACCCATCGGACCTGGCGACGGGCGGTGAGCATGCAGCTACGGTTCGGCTTCCGTTGCGACCTTGCACCGCGAGGCGTTCTGAGAGGCGGGACCGTGGGAGAAGACGTGGAGGTTCGCACGCAGGACGAGCTGGACGCGGCACTCGCGCAGGGTGACCGACCGTTCTGCCTTGGCGACGCATCGTTCACCGTGAGTGGTGCGGTCGAGGTGTTCGCTTACGAGTCTGCCGCGCGTGTCGGCTTCCGGCGGCGCATCGGTCACGGCATTCGCCTCATCGGTCGTCTACGCCTACGACGCCAACATCGACGCACAAGACAGTGCCGTCGTTGAGGCCTACAGCGGGTCCACCGTCGTGGCTCGGGACTCCGCCGTCGTGAACGCCTACAGCGGCGCCACGGTGCAGGCTTCCGGCGACGTCACCGTCTACGCGGCGAGCGATGCGGCTGTGGAATCCGAGGACACGGTGCAGGTCCTGCCTCTGTCCTAGAGAAGCAGCGCCCGGCACCGCCTGAGGTCAGCGGGCATCATGCGCTCGCCGACAATGGAAAGAGGTCCCTCGATGGCTACGGCTGTGCGGTCGAACGTCCGCTTGCCTCGCGTACCCAAGTAGTCATGCTCACCGGACTCTCCAGTCTCGAGCTCGCACTCGTGGTCGCCGCGATCATCTTCGGTGCGACGGGCCTCGGTATCTGGATCGGACGCGCCATCTCCCGGCGCAAGAGCGGGCTCAAGGAACCGCTCGGCGTCATGCAGGCCGCGCTCGTCGGTCTCGTTGCGTTGCTGCTCGCCTTCGGTCTGACGATGGCGGTCGGACGATATGAGGCGCGGCGCAGACGCGGTGGTGCTGGAAGCGAATGCGATCGGCACCACCTACCTGCGCGCCCAGACGCTCGGTGAACCGATGCGAACTGAATCGCTCGAGTTGCTGAGGCTATACGGCGACGCTCGCATCGCGTTGTCGGAATCGGTTCCCGACTCGGCGAAGTTCGAGGCGGCGTCGCAAGCGTCGGTCGATATCCAGAACAGCCTGTGGGCCCTCGCCGGTGACGCCTTGAACGAGGCGCCGACAGCCAGTGCTCCTCGCCTCTATGTCGAGACGCTCAACGAGATGATCGATGCCCACACGACGCGCATCGCCGCGCTCGACAATCGCATCCCTGCACCGGTGCTCTGGCTGCAAATCCTCGCGAGCGCACTCGCACTCGGCGTCCTGGGCATGTTCCTCGCCTCGCACGACCGCGGCGTGCTCATGGCGCTGCTCGCAGCCGGGCTCGTCACGGTCATGCTCCTCGTGATCTTCGACCTCGATCGACCACATCGCGGGACTGATCACCGTCCCAGACGCCCCGATCATCGCAGTCCGCGAATCGATGAACGCGCCGCCGGCCGCCACGGGGTTTCCCTAGGACGACACCGGTCGAGCCTGCGCCGAGCGATGCAGCCGAACTCGTCGACCATGCGCATAGTCGGCGATCTGTGGTCCATCGTCTTGGCCAGATGCGTACGACAAGCCACACGCTGACGTCGCTCTCGCCGCGAACGTCCAGCCTCGCTCGCGAGCGCCTATCGGCAGATATGAGCCGGTCGGATCAGCGGATTGTCAGCTGTCGTTCGTGGAAGTCGAAATGCTGCGTCGGGTAGTGGTACACGTCCGCAAGCGTCATCGTGTCCTTGAAGAACGGATCCCACCGCGTCGGGAAGGGCATCGAGCGCCCCATGTTCGCCTCGTGCTCTGCGACGAGGCGTCGTTCGAGCGCAGTGATCACTGCGTCGAACTTGGAAACCATGCGTTGTGGACGGTAGGTGCGTGAGCCTCCGCGAGAGCCCCAGTAGTTGATGACGTTGAAGGGAGAGGTCGCCGCGTTGAGCACAGCCGCGAGGCCGCGGCCCACGGGTTTGGGCAGACGACTGACGAACTTGGCCAACGGCAACAACGCGCGCACGACCATGTACCCGAACATCATGTGAAAAGCAGCTCTTGGTTCGTCCACCGGGTGCCGTTGCTGGGCCCCGCGAGTACTTCGTCGCTGGCGGTTTCGAGCAAAGCATGGAAGGTCGCCCGACGCTGTTCGAGCTCTGCGCGAATATCTTCTCGATCGGTCAACGCCCTACAGATTGCCCGATCACCTCAGCTCGACGAGCGCGCATACCGGCAGTTCGGCGTGGCGTAGCGGCACTTCGGGGACGCGCCCCGGGTCGTGGCCCTGAGGTGGCATCACGGGCAGTAAGCACCCTCACCGCCACCCAAGGGCGGACTCGGTGTGCAGTGTGCAGAATGGGTGTTCACGGGGGTGCACCATGCACTGCGCCGCGCGAGATGACGGAGACGAAGTACGTAGCTGTTGGTGACGCTGACGTCGCGTACCGGGTCGTAGGTGACGGCCCGTTCGACCTTCTCTACTTCTATGGCTTGGGAAGTCACGTCGACATGCTCTCCGACGGCTCTTCCGACCTCGGTCAGTTCCTGGATGCGCTGGCATCGTTCAGCCGGTTGATCTTCTTTGACCGCCGCGGGACTGGCGCATCGGACGGTCTGGCTCGCAACGCCATGCCGGCCTGGGAGGAGTGGGCCGAGGATGTCCGGGCGGTGCTCGATGCCGCCGGGTCGGATCGGACAGCGATCTTCGGTGGGAACGACGCCGGGCCGATCGCGATGATGTTCGCAGCGTTGCACCCTGAACGTGTCAGTGCGCTCATCCTGGCCAACACTTCGCCGCGCTACCTCGAGGCGGACGACTATCCGATTGGAATGTCGCAGGCCATGGTTGATGTGGTCGTGGAGACGGTGGGTTCACTGTGGGGTACCGAGCAGTTCACCGCCGTAGTGAACCCCGGGCATGCCGACGACGTCGAGTTCGCCCGTTCTTTTGCGCGGACGATGCGGGGCCTCCGCGACGCCGCGCAACGCCGCGGCGCAATACCGGTACATCCTGGAGAATGTTGACGTTCGTTCGGTTCTGCGCCTCATCCAGGCCCCGACGCTCGTCTTGCACTCGAGTCACGACGCGTTGCTCAACCTTGACCACGGTAGATATCTCGCCGACCACATCCCAGGGGCGAAGTTCGTTGAGGTACCAGGCCACGGCCACCTTCGTGACGAAGGCGAATCGGCTTTCGTTGTCGGCGAGATCGCAGAGTTCTTGACCGGTGAGCGTCCGGTTGTCGACGTCGACCGCGTGCTGACCACGGTGTTGTTCACGGACATTGTCGCCTCGACCCAACAGTTGACCTCCGTCGGCGATCGGCGCTGGAGATCGCTGCTCGATGCCCACGACCGCGCCGTGCGGGAACAGCTGCGCCGGTTTCGTGGGCGGGAGATCAAAACCACCGGCGACGGGTTCGCCGCTTGCTTCGACGGGCCCGGGCGGGCCATAGCGTGCGCGACGTCGATCATCGAGGTGACGCGAGCGCTGGGCATCAACGTGCGAGCCGGACTGCACACGGGCGAGTGTGAGGGCTCGGACCGTTGCGGCCACGGCCGCCGCGCCCTGACGGCGAGCGGGCCCGCTTCTGGCAGTGGGTCGACGACGAGACGTCGTCCACGCAGGTCGGGTCGTCGCTGCGCCGCACCGCTGAACACCTGCAGACGTTTTGGGACGCCGCCGACGATCTCGACGTCGTGTACTTGCACTACGACGACCTGCAGGCCAACCTCGAGGGGCAGATGCGCCAGCTGGCCGCACGCCTCGGCATCGACGTCGACGAGCACCGGTGGCCCCGCCTGGTCAAGGCGGCAACGTTCGAGTCGACGCGCAGCAGGGCCGACACGACCGTCCCCGCTGGTGGTCCGGACTACTGGATCGACCCCGCCGCGTTCTTCAGCCGCGGCACAAGCGGCCAGTGGCGCGACCTCCTCGACGACGCCGACCTCGCCCGGTACGCCGCGCGCGTGCGGCCGCTCGCAGCCGACGACCTCGTCGAGTGGGTGCACCGCGAGCTGATCGACTGAGATCCCCTCGCCCGTCAACCCGCCATGCCGAAGCTGGTCGTCGGCGCCGACCGCCGCCCCATATCTGCCGAAGTGACCGTGGCGTGGGTCTCCCAGAACGCCGGTTGCGCGAGCGAAGTTGGCTGGTTTCCCCATCAGGAGGAGGAACAGCCATGACCACGATCGAGACGACAACGACGACCGTCGAGATGCCGAGGGACGACTGCGTCATCGACGATGCACAGCTCGCCGCTGTTGCATTCCTGGCTCGCTACAGCGGCCGCACGTTGGACGCGTACCGCCACGATCTCCGGGGATTCTTCCAGTGGGCAGCCGACAACAACCCCGCCGTCCTCGCGGCGACACGGCCCCACATCGAGATGTACCGAAGCTGGATGGAAGACCGAGGACTGGCGGCGTCGACGATCGACCGTCGCCTCTCGACCGTATGCGGCTTCTACCGCTTCGCCCACATCGACGGACGAATCACCTCGAACCCCGCGCAGTACGTCCGTCGGCCCCAGGTCCACCCCTCCGAAGCCCGTGGCCTGGATCGCTCCGAACTCGGAGTGTTCCTGTTCACCGCCGAGCAGTACGACCACCAGCACGCCGCCCTCGCCGTCCTGCTAGGGCTCAATGGGCTACGGGTCAGCGAAGCGTGCGCCACCAACATCGAAGACCTCGGGCTTGAACGGGGTCATCGGACCCTGCGGATCATGGGCAAGGGCGCCAAGCCGGCGACCATCCCGCTCGTCCCAAGAACCGCACGCACCATCGACCTGGCGGTCGGCGAGCGCTACGAAGGTCCGGTGCTGCGGCGTCGAGACGGTCAACGCCTGGACCGCCGAACCGCTCATCGCTGGGTCCGTTCGATCGGCAAGCGCGCTGGGCTGGGAGCTGTCCACCCGCACATGCTTCGCGCCGCGTTCATCATGGCTGCGCTTGACGCCGGCGTACCGCTCCGGGACGTCCAGATCGCCGCCCGCCACGCCGACCCCCGCACGACCACCATCTACGACCGGCGACGGCAGAACTTCGACCGCCACGCCGCCTACGTGGTCGTCGCCTTCGTCGCCGGCGGCTGACGGCCGCAAGCGGCACTTTGGGGCGATGCCCTGCGGCGATATGGGCGCACGTTCCGGGACAGCCGACTGAGCTCGTGGTGCAACCCGAGCCGTCGTTCTGTCGCGGATGGGAGTGGCGACCGCGACGCGTGGTCATCCGGCGCGATGAGTGAGCACGCAGGGGCGTCGAGGATGCACGACGGCCTTCAGTCGGAACAAGCCAACCTTCAGGTGGAGCAAGCCAGAATGATGCTCGGGTGAGGATCGGCGTTTGCTCCGACGTGCACGGTCGCCATGACCGGCTCCTGGCTGTGCTCGGCGCCATGGCAGCAGCCGGGGTCGACGAACGCTGGTGCCTCGGTGATCTGGTCGGAGGCGAGCCGCCCACGGCTGAGCTATTGGGCGCGGCTCGCCAACTCGACCTACTCATCGCGGGAAACCACGACGCCTGGGCGCTCGGACCAGACCGGGTCGTCGCCCGCGGACGCGACGTGTTCAGGTTGTCGAGCCGCGCAATGGCCAGCCGTCACGGCATCGACTGCTGGCACGGCTCGCCGCGCCACCCCCTGCTCGGGTTCCTCACCGAGGCGTCTGCCGCCAGAATCCTGCCCGGCCGCCCCCTGGGCTCGCTCGGACTCGTCGGCCATACGCATGAACCGGCGCTCTTCGCCTACGACGGCGCCGCTACGCGCGCGATGCGGCCCGTCCCCGGCGAGTCTTACGACTGGCTCGCGGCGGGCGCCTGCATGGCCAACCCGGGGGCGGTCTGCGGCAACCCTCGCGATGCGGCGAGCTGGTGGCTCATCGTCGACATTGACGCCCGCGTGCTGCGGTGGCACCGCAAGGAGTTCGGGTCCGAAGAGGCTGCCGCTGCCGGCTTGTGAGGCACGTCGCGGGGTTGGTGTTCCCATCGTCGAGGGACCCGGGTACGTCACCGGCATACGCCACCGGGGCTCCCGATTTCCAGGGGGACAACGATGTCGTCGGAGCGCACATTCTGTTCCCCAACCCGTTGCACCAGTTCCGTCGTTCCGTCGCGAGGCAGCGGCCAACGTGCCAGGACAAATCACGTCAAGCCGTAACTCGCGTGGGCCGGTATCGCAGGGCGACCGCCCCCGACCGGAACTCATGGCGATCCACGAGCTCGAGCTGGATGCGCTCGCGCAGACCGGCGAGCAACGTCGGCCCGTGTCCGGCAAGGACCGGCTGCACAAGGAACTCGTACTCGTCGATCAGTCCCAGATCTGCCAACGCCAGGGGGAGCGTCACGCCACCCACGAACAGGCCCTCGCCTGGCTCCTGCTTGAGCCGCTGAACCGCTTGCCCCAAGTCGCCTCGCACCAGCTCGGCATTCCAATCGACCCCGCTCAGCGTGCTCGACACGACGTACTTCTTCGCCCGGTCGATGGTCTCGGCGAACGGGATCTCCCACTCATCCATCCAGTCAGGCCACGTGCCCGTGGCCGGCTGCCGCCACGCCGACTCCATCATCTCGTAGGTCACCCGGCCGAATAGCAGGGCATCGGCTCGTTCCATCTCAGCGGTCCAGTAGCGCATCGACTCCTCGTCCGGGGGGAGCCCTGCCTCGTGATGGCAGCAGCCGTCGAGCGTGACGTTGATCGAGTATCGAAGTGGTCTCATCTCGTTGCTCTCCCTTGATGCGCGCCGCGCGTTCACCGGACCGTACGCAGACGACTGCCGGCGCCATTTCTCATCGGCGCCCCGATCGCACCTACTCAACACCGTCGTGGTGCGAACCAGACCGCAGACCGAGCGCGCGACCGATTCGGCGATCTGCGTCGGTGTGACGAGCACCTCGATGTGTCACAGAACGCGCGCCGACTTCCCGCCGCTAGGACCGCCCCCTACCGCCGGCTCGAGGGCCGCTGATCTGTGCCGCGATCTGTGCGGCTCAAACGGTCTCGGCGTTCGCACATCTCGGCAGTTAGGTATTCGGGCTGGTCCCCAAATGGTGTTGGAGCGTCTCGATGTCGGCGAGGTCGTGCGGGCGTGGGTCCTCGCCGACGTGGCGTACCCAGCCGAGCTTGGTGTCGAGCAGGGCCTCGGCTGACACCGCTCGGATCGATCGCCCGCGGAACTCGACGGCCTGGGCGCTGAAGGCACCGGGGAGCCACGGCCAGTTCTCGAAGCCTGGTGTGACGACCGTCCCGTCGGACTGTTCGACAACGAAGGTGACCTCCAAGTCGACGTGGTCACGGACGAAGGTCTGCACGGCGTCGGGGGTGTCGCTGGGCATCGGCGTAAACCGTGCGCCCGTCAGCACGGCGGTGAGCTGGTCGCGCTCGCGAAGAAGGACGACGAGATCAACGTCGGAATGGCTACGGGTCACGCGCTGAACGTGCATATCGACGGCCCATCCGCCGCCCACCCAGTGATCCACGCCGTCGTGTTCGAGCAGGCCAGAAACCTCGACGAGCAGTGCGAACTGCTGCTCGGACCGCTCAACGCGCCGTCCCACCGCCGCGCACCCTACGGGGCGAGCGCCGAACCGCACACTTGGGGTAGGGAGGCGGCTATGGCCTGGGAGGTCAACGACGCCGAGTTTGAATCGGTGCTGCGCCTACCTGGCCCCCGCCGCTACGAGTACTTCGTCACGCGAGCGGCGAGCCATGGTGAGCTGTGGGGTCTCCGAGCCGAGGATGGGTGGGTCGTCGCCGAAGATGACGACCGCGAGCAGCATCTTCCTGTGTGGCCCCACCAGCGCTTCGTGGCGGCCCTCGCCACTGGGGATTGGGGGGACGCGAACGCGGTGGCGATTGATGTTGACGAGTGGGTGGAGGGCTGGCTTCCGAACCTTGCACGAGATGGGATGCGCGTGGCCGTGTTCCAGACGCCCTCGGACGAGGGAGTCAGTGTGGCCCCGGAGCGGCTGAGCCACGATCTGGAGACCGAGCTTGAGAAGTTTCAGATGTGAGGCGCGCACCGATTGCCCGATCTCGTGTGTCGCGCCCGAACCGATTCGGCAGATATGGCGCGTGCGCAGACCTCATCCCTGGTCGCGGCTGGCGGCCATTACTCGCCCCGGAGCATCGGACGCGTCTGTTCAGGACCCACCTGTTGTCGTCGCCCTCTAGCTTCTCCCCGGGTTGCGCGGAGCCGGGATCGCGGTGTTGTCAGCCGATGAACTCGTGGATGTCTTCGCAGAAGTCGCGGCCTGCGGTGTCCGCCCGTCCGGCTCCCTTCACGGGTTCGAAGGAACCCTCGATCTCTTCGTCGTCGTCCGGGTCGGTGGGCGTCCCACCATGGTCGACCAGGAACTGGAACCGGAACGTTCCGGCATCCAAGAACAAGAACCGAGTGCCGTCGGGCCCGTAAGCGAACGTACGCCCGGCGACCAAGACCAGGATGGTCAGCGTGCCGTCACCGTTGTCAGTCACCCGCTGGTCCTTCTGTTGGCCAGCGAAGGCAACCGTGAAGGTCTCGTCGTTGGCCAGGTTGGTCCACGAATCGGTCGCACGGACGCGGTCTGCGAAGTAGATCAGACCATCTGGGCCGTGCGGCTTGCCCGAGAAGTACACATCGACCTCGAAGTCGTGGCGCACGGTCAGGTCGCCGCAGAACTCCTCGATGACCTCGCTGCCCGACTCGTGGACATGCTCTTGTTCAATCGGTTGCGCCGCGGCGAGACCCGCGGTCGACATCGAGACCGCGGCAGCCAGCCCCGCGGTCAACAGAAGTGTGCGCGACAGTCTCACAGCCCGCCTCCTATCCGCCCGATGTGGAACCTGTCGAGTTCGCTCAGCCCCGCACAGCTTGGGTTGCACGAACTCGTGCATCGCTCCGCTGCCGCCGAGAGCATCGCGCTGCCCTCCGGACAAGTCCACACGAACCTGCACGACAGCGTGCTGGCGGCCGCGAATCGAAGGGCTAGAGGCGGCCAGCTCCGCGTGCTGGCCCCTTCCTCGTCACGGGCGGCGGTGATGAATGGGTGGCGCAACGTGTCGGACCCGACCTTCGTGATGCCCGCCTTGGTGAGCGTTCAATCAGGACTTCTTGTTCGGCGTCGCGGTAGAAGCCGGTGATGGTGCAGAGGCGGCGCCCGACGGTGGCGCGGCCCGGCCGCGGGCCTCGACTCCACCCACCTTGCGGGGTACACGGAAGCCTCGGCGAACGAAGCCTTTCACAGCTTCCTGTCAACCCTTGACACGATGGGCCTTATGGCGTCCCTCGAGGATGATGGTCATAACCAAGTCGTCGAGAAAATCGGCGAAGTCGAACGGACCATGGGCGTTTGCTTCTTCGATGATCCTCCGAAGGAGGAGAACGCCTACCAACTCGATCGTGCAGTCTTCGATCTGCAGGAGACTCTCGACCCCCTTATTCATACGGAGTAGCCGAGAGAAAATCGGTGCCTCTTAGGACGCCGCCTCGCGCCCGAACGATCCATCCCGCGTGAACTGCGAGGCGAGTTGGTAGAAACCGCGACCGATTCGGCGATCTGACCGCGGACCGTCACCTCGCCGCCGGCCCCGCGCTGTCACACGACGACGCGCACAACATGCCCGGAGTGGCGCCTCTCGCCAGGAGCGACCGCGGCAGAACGACGGCGGAGAGTGCCCCAGAACGCCGGGTCGGTACGACGGCGATCGGCACGTCGGGGCGACAGCGGGCCGACGAGCGCCGACCTGCTGCGGCCTGGGGACCGTGTATGCATGGGACCCGGTGGAGCGTCGCATCTTCGGGTTGGAGAACGAGTACGGCATCACGGCGACGGGCGCGGGCAGCGCCGGCTCAGCCCTGACGAGGTGGCCAGGTACTTGTTCCGCAAGGTCGTGTCCTGGGGGCGTAGCTCGAATGTGTTCCTCGCCAACGGCGCCCGCCTCTATCTCGATGTCGGCTCGCACCCGGAGTACGCGACGCCGGAGTGCGACTCGCTGTTGGACCTGGTCACCCATGACAAGGCGGGGGAGCGGATTCTCGAGCAGCTCGTGGCGGCGGCCGAGCAGCGCCTCAGGGAGGAAGGGGTTCGCTGCTCTGTGTACGTGCTGAAGAACAACACCGACTCGGCGGGCAACTCCTATGGCTGTCACGAGAACTATCTGACGAGCCGCCGGGACGACTTCCGGCACTACGCCGAGGTGTTGATCCCGTTCCTGGTGTCCCGCCTGATCTACGCCGGGGCCGGCAAGGTGCTGCAGACGGCCCGGGGGGCGCAGTTCTGCATCTCCCAGCGGGCCGAGCACATCTGGGAGGGGGTGTCGTCGGCGACGACTCGGAGCCGGCCGATCATCAACACCCGCGACGAGCCCCTCTCCGACGCCGAGAAGTACCGGCGGCTGCACGTGATCGTCGGCGACTCGAACATGAGCGAGTACACGACCTTCCTGAAGTTCGGGGCCGCCGGGGTGTTGCTGCGCATGCTCGAGGACCCTTCGGTCGTGTTGCGGGACATGACCTTGGAGAACCCGATCCGGGCGATCCGCGACATCAGCCACGACCTGACCTGCAGGCGCAAGGTGCGCCTGGCCAACGGGCGGGAGGTGTCGGCCCTGGACATCCAGTCCGAGTACCTGCAGCGAGCGTTGCGCTACGCCGACAAGAAGGGGCTGCCGCCCCTGGAGCAGCGCGCCCTGGAGATGTGGGAGCACTGCATCACGACGCTGGAGACTGACCCGTTCAAGCTCGACCGGGAGATCGACTGGGTCATCAAGCACCGCCTCATCGAGGCCTACCGCGAGAAGCACGGGCTGCCGTTGTCGCACCCTCGCGTCGCCCTCGTCGACCTCCAGTACCACGACATCAACCGAGCCCGGGGCCTCTTCTACAAGCTCCAGGGCAAGGACATGGTCGAGCGCATGTGCACCGACGACGCCATCGACGAAGCTGTCGAGACGCCGCCGCAGACGACCCGGGCCCGCTTGCGCGGTGAGTTCATCCGCAAGGCCAAGGAACGCAAGCGCGACTACACCGTCGACTGGGTCCACCTGAAGCTCAACGACCAGGCCCAGCACACCGTGCTGTGCAAGGACCCGTTCAAGAGCCGCGACGAACGTGTCGAGCGCCTCATCGCGAGTTTGTGACGCAGGCTCAGTGCTTCTGCCAACGATCCGGGACATCGGAGGCATCGGTGACACGGGCGTGCGTTCCGAGTCGCGCCCGTCGCATCGAGAGAGCAGATCGGTCTGGCGGCTCCCAGCTCGCCCGTCGACTCACGCGGTGGGGTCGAGCGGGGGGTGCTCGAGCACGCGGGGCCGGTATTCGACCAGTTGGATGCGACCGTCGAAGGTGCGGTTGTCGATCATCTCGAGGGCGACGTCCGGGTAGCCGTCGTAGATGCGTTCTGCTCCCGTGGCGCCGGTGATCACCGGGAACATCACGACACGGAAGCGATCGACGAGTCCGGCCCGCAGCAGCGACCGGCACAGACTGATGCTGCCGATCGTGCTCATGACGCCCGAGCCGTGCGCCTTCATCGCCCGGACGGCTTCGACCGCGTCATCGCGCACGAGCGTGGAGTTGGCCCACGTGAGCGGCTCCTCGAGAGAGGTGGAGAACACCACCTTCGACGCTTGTGTGAGTCCGTCGACGGAGGCCTCCTCGTCGGCGTTGAACTCGTCTTGTCCCGCTGGGGTCTCTCCGGCCGCGAAGCCCGACATCAGCCGGTAGGTGTTCGCTCCCATCAGGTACGTGACCTCGGGTTGCTCTTCGAGCCAGGCGAGGTACTCGGGCCCCTGGAGACCCCAGAAGCCGGGCCAGCCCTCGCGCCGACGCGTAGCCGTCGAGGGAGGTGATGAAGTCGACGAGGAGTTCTGACATGGTCGTGTCCTTGTCCTTGGATGTCAGGTAGCCGCCCCTGCCTTCGCTACCACGGCGGCACGAGGTTGGACGGGGGGCGAGTCGAGAACTCATCGCCAGCGCGCTGCCGAGTCGCCGATGTGGACGTGGCAGAGCACGCGAGCGACGCAGCCGGCAATCTCGCGGCACCCGATGGCACGCTGTGACTAGCGACGAAACTGTCGTTCATTGCACGTGCGATGCCTTCGAGGTGCCGATCTTGGGCGCATGTCGCCCGCCGACCGCGGTGCCGGAATCGAGCGGGTGGTACAACCGACGCATGGTCGAGATCAGGGACCTCGACTATGCCGCCGACGGTTCCACGATGATCGGTCGTCTGGCTCTGCCGGACGGTGATGCCAGGCGGCCGGCGGTGTTGATCGCGCATGAAGGCGGCGGCCTCGACGACTACCAGAAGGGCCGAGCGGAGCAGTTCGCCGAGTTGGGCTACGTGGCGTTCGCCCTCGACTACCACGGCGGAGGTGTACCTCTGCCTGATGAGGACACGATTGAGCGTCGTTGCCGCGACCTGTGGTTCGCACCCGAGCGAATCCGTGCACTCGCCGTCGCGGGCCTCGACGTGCTCCTGGCCGAGCCTCGAGCCGACGCGGCGCGGGTCGCCGCTGTCGGCTACTGCTTCGGCGGCGCCCTTGTGCTCGAGCTCGCCCGTAGCGGCGCGGACGTGAAGGCCGTCGTCGGGTTCCACCCTCGACTCGCCACTCGGAGGCCGCAGGACGCCGCCAACATTCGGGGAAAGGTTCTGGCATGCGTGGGCTCCGAGGACCCCCTCGTCTCGTCACAGGAGAGGCTGGGCTTCGAGGAGGAGATGCGCGCCGGTGGAGTGGACTGGAGGATGAACCTCTACGGCGGCACCGAGCACAGCTTCACCAATCCGGCATCCGACACAGCGGGTCGGCCCGGAGTGAGCTACCACCAACTCTCGAACGACCGCGCTTGGCGAGCGATGCTCGATCTCTTCGCCGAGGTGTTCGCCTGAGCCGCAGTCACGAGCACCCGTTGGGTCACCGTCAGGAGGGCAGCGGTTGCTGTGCGGCGGGCGGGGCTCGGTGAGCAGCGCGGTCGCGGCATCCGTGGCCGGTCAGGTGGAGCGTGGGTTGCCGCGCGCGTACACCCCGAGCACGTCGTGGAGCGCAGTGATGTGGGTCAGGGGGTTGCCGGCGACGACGAGGATGTCGGCGTCCTTGCCAGGCTCGAGGGTGCCAGTGCGATCGTCGATGCGGCAGACCTGGGCGGCGAAGGCGGTGACGTTGCGGATGGCTTCGGCATTGGTCATGCCGATGGCGAGAAGGAAGCCGGTGACGCCGTGGGGAAGGGCGGTGTGGGGCTTGTTGGGTCCGACGCCGGCGTCGCTGCTACACACGATCCGACCCCCGGAGCGGAACAGCGTGGTGTGGTTCTCGATGATGGCGGCCAGACGTTGGGCCATGGCCGGGTAGACGGGCGCCGCGCCAGGGACGACCGCCGCGGTCATGGAGATCACGCTGGCGCTGGCGGCGAGCTCGGCGAGGACGGCCTCATCTCGGGTCGACACCTTCGGCGCTGAAGAAGGTGCAGTGCTCGATCGAGTCCGCGCCGACGGCGAGCGCGTCGATGACGGCGCCGGTTCCATGGGCGTGCACGGCGAGCGGCAGGCCGGCGGCGTGCGCTTCCTCGACGGCGGCGGCCAGCTCGGCTCGCCCGAGCTGGGACTCGTGCGGGCCGACGGTCGGGGTCATGTTCCCGCCGCTGGCCATCACCTTGATGACATCGACGCCCCGTGCTGCCCGGTCGCGGACGGCCTGGCGCAGCTGCGTCGATGTCGTCGACCTCGCCGCCGAGGAACCAGCAGTGCCCGTGGGGTCGTGATCGGTGGACCCGAGCAGACGATCCGGGGCCCGACCTCGGCTCCGGTGGCGAACCAGTCCCGCAGAGCGAGCGAGAGGTAGCCGCGGTCGCCCGAGGTCGCGGATGGTGGTGATCCCGACCGCCAGCGCTCGCTGGGCGGCCAGCCGCATCCGCAGCAGCAGGGCACGTCGTCATCGCGTCGAGCTGGGCGACAGGGTCGGCGACGCGTCGAAGGCGAGGTGCTGGTGGACGTCGATCAGGCCCGGCAGCAGCGTGGCCTCACCGTGGTCCACGATCGGCTCGCCGCCGGCTCTCGCCGATCGTGGGCGCACCTCGACGATCCGACCCTCCTCGACGCGAACGACGTGGTCCTCGAGCAGGTGGTCGTCGACGCCGGTGAACAGCCAGCGGGCAGTGAGCAGCATCAGGTTCCCTTCCGGTGCCGTGCCGGCACCTTCGGCGCGGCGCCGTCGGGCGCGGTTCGAACTGACCGACCCAGCCGGCCACGTTCTCGTCGTTCGCGACAATCACGTCGTTGGACCGGTGCAGCGCGTCGGGCTCCCGTCGTCTCACCGCACTTCAACGGTGAGGGGCACCTTCTCTCGGCCGAGGTGCTGCACGACCACCACTTCGTCGCCGGCCAGGAGCGGCTCGGTGGTCGCCCTGCCGTTGCCGGGGAAGAACACGAGCGGCGTCGAGGCGAGCACTTCGCCGTTGGGGTTGGCGAAGCCGGGAGCGCGCCAGTTCGGGCCGATCACGACCCGGGCGGTGACGCCGAGCGGCGGCGGGTCGACGGTCCCGGGGAACCCGTCGGTGGTGAACAGGATGGCGGTGCGCCCGGCGAGGGCGAACGTGGCCTCGTCGCCGGGGGCAAGGATCTCGATGGGCATGTCGTCCTCCAGTAGGGGTGATGGGGCTGGTGCAGGGGTGTCGCTCGGCGCACCGAGGGCGACGACCCGCGCCAGGATGTGCGGGAACTGCTTGATGTGTTCGCGGCCGGGACAGGTCTTGACCACGGGCGTCCACCGGGAGGGAGCGCCGAACAGGGTGTGGTAGCCGATGCCGCCGCCGTTCCAGGTCGGGGCCTGGCGCCGGGCGATGCCGTGGGTGCGGCAGCACCAGTCGACCAGGTCGACGAGGGCATCGACCTGCGCCTGGGTCCAGGGCCGGGTGTCGGGGTCGCCGTCGTCCTCGGTCTCGATCGAGATGGCGAACGGGTTGGCCTCGTTGTTGGCGTCGGCTCTGCGCTCGGTGTCGACGAGCTGCTCGACGGCTCCCGAGTAGCCGACCCAGAAGTGCCACTCCAACCCCGAGTGCGGGACGGCGTGGCCCAGCGTGGCTTCGCTGTGGAGGATGACGGTGGTCGGGTTGATCGGACCGCCTGGCGTACCCGCCGGTCGCCACGCGGCGCGGATAGCGGGCCATCAGCAGAACGTCCGTATCGGGTGGGTGAACAACGGCATCGGTTGGCTCCTCTTGATGGATCAGCGCTCCGACGTGTTAACCGACCGCTAGCCGGACAGTGCGGGTGTGGGGCCCGACCGCGCGTTGTACGCCACGGCCCCGGCGACGGTTCGCGGACACCGAGCGGGGCGCTCTACGGTGGCCGCGTGGTCACGCCGGACGTGCGGACGTGATTCCGAGCCGGGATGCCGACGCCGCGCGCACCCCTGACCCGGAGGCATCATGGCCAAGCTCATCTACACAGCGATCACGTCCCTCGACGGCTACATCGAGGACGACGAGGGCACGGTTCGACTGGGCGATGCCCGACGCCGAGGTGCACGGTTCGTCAACGACCTCGGGCGGCCCGTCGGCACCGATCTCTACGGCCGGCGCATGTACGAGACGATGGCCGTCTGGCAGACGGTCGGCGACGAGCCCGGGGCGCCGGCCGCCGAGGTGGACTTCGCTGCGATGTGGCGGGCGCTGGACAAGGTCGTGTACTCCCGCACGCTCGACGCCGTGTCGACGCCCCGCACCCGGCTCGAGCACGAGTTCGACCCCGAGGCCGCCCCGCATGAAGGAGGAGACCGATCGCGACATCAGCGTCAGCGGTCCCGGCCTGGCGCAGCACGCGTTCCGGGCCGGACTGGTGGACGAGGTCCACCTGTTCGTGTGCCCGATCGTCGTGGGCGGCGGCAAGCCGGGGCTGCCACGGGGGGTTCGGGTGGACCTCGAGCTGCTCGACGAGCGCCGGTTCGGCAACGGCGTGGTTCACACGCACCACCGGACACGGTGAGCCGGCGCACCGGCAGTCAGGGAACGGTTGGTGCGTTCCCCCTCGCCCCGCTCACTCGACGCCGAGCATGTCCACGACGATGGGCCACACGAGCGTGGCGGCGACGGCGTTGCCCCGCGCGTGTTCAGGTGGGCCCTGGATGACGCTGATCGCTCGTTGTACGTGGCCTGGTCATCGGGAAGCGATGCAACGCTCGGCTGCGTCGGCCGACGTCGCTGAGCTGGTGCAGAGCTCCTGCGTCGCCCCTTGGTCGGCGAGCGCCTGCCGCTCGGCCGCGTCGGCCGACAGCGGGGAGGAGCTCACGAGCTCGTTGCTGATGAGCCAGTGCTCGGCCGCGTCGGCCGTGAGGGGCAGGCCGTTGCTGGAGGCGCTCGCCGCCGGTGCAGCCGGAGCGCTCGCCACGGGCGTCGGTGACGCAGTGCCTTCGTCGCTTGCCATCGTGGTGATCCCGGCGCCCAGCGCTCCTCCGACGGCGAAGGCGAGGGCGAGCCACACCGCCCGGTGAACGGTGGGAACAGTCTGGATCTGGGCGGCGGTGGTGGTAGTCGCTGTCATTGTCCGTCCTTTTCTCTTGTTGACCTGCTGGGCGCAGGGATCACTCCGGGACACGGTCACGGACGGCATTGCCCGCCCTCCTCACCGCGCGGCGAATCGCCGATGACCCGGGCGACGGCCTCGATGAGGGACGGCCCGAGCTCGATGTGATGGACGCCGCTGGCGTGGCGTTGGGCGGTTGCCACCGCTTCGGCCTCTTCGCCCTCGACGGCGAAGCCGCACTCACACTCCACTCGGTACGTCACGGAGTCATGGTGAGCCTGCGCCGTTACCCTCGCGTTAGTTGGCCGGGCGGCTCCATGGGATGCGCGGTATGAGCGGAGCGCGAGTTGAGTTGGGAAGTGCCGTCGCCGTCGACGTCGAGGGCCGGCGGATCGAGGACACCGCCCTGGGCGGCCGCGTCGCCCGCCGCACGTTGGCGGTTCTCGCCCTCGAGCAACGTCCCCTGCCGCGCGACGCCCTCGCCGACGCCGTCTGGGGCTCGGAGCTGCCCCGCACGTGGGAGACCGCGCTCCGAGGTGCGATCCACCGAATCCGGCGTGCCATTCGGCGCCGACGCCGTCTGGACCGTGTTCGGGTGCTACCAGCTGAACGCAGAGGTGAGCGTCGACACGTTGGTCGCGATCGGCTCGTTGCCGGTCGTGGAGGCGCTGTTGCGAAACGGCGATCCTGTCGAAGCGTTGCGCCTCGGATCGGCCGCGGCGAGGGTGCTCGATCAACCGTTTCTCCCGACTGACGACGGCCCGTGGTTCGACGAACGGCGCCGGGAGCTGGCGGCGGCCGCCGTGCGGGCGCGGCTCACCGAGAGCGCGGCGGCGACTGCGGCCGGCGAGCATCAGCGAGGGATCGATGCCGCCCAGGCGGCGCTGCGTCACCACCGCTACCAGGAGGATGTGTACCGCAGGTTGATGGCGGCACACGCCGCCGCCGGCAACCGGGCCGAAGCCCTCTCCGCCTACCAGCGCTGCCGTCAGTTGCTTGCGGACGAGCTCGGTGTCGACCCCTCCCCGGCAACCGAGTCCGCGTACGTCTCCCTGTTGGGCGACGAGCCCCGTCCCAGACCGACGCCAGTCGCGCCCCGTGAGCTGCCCACCACGCTGCCCCGGCCGACACGGCTGTGCGGCCGCGCCGTCGAGCTGGCGGCTGGGGAGCGTCACCTCGAACGAATGCTGGCCGGCGAGGCTCTCCTCGTGGTGCTGGTCGGCGGGGCCGGCATGGGCAAGTCTCGTCTGGCGGCCGAGATCGCGGCGTTGGCCCACGACCAGGGTGCAAGCGTCGTGCACGGACGATTCGACCCCGACGTGGGCGCCCCGCAAGCCGCGATCGCCGAGGCGTTCGGGCAGCTGGGCGCCCCATGGCCGCCGCCGACGACGACCGCGACCGGAGTGGCTCCCGACCCGCAACCGTCTCATCACCGGCGTGGCGGAGCTGATCGAGACGGTGACCGCGCAGCACCCCTTGGTCATGGTGATCGACGACTTGCACTGGGCCGATCGGGCCAGCCTCCGGTTGCTCGAACAACTCGTCAGGATCGCGAGAACCGGCTTCCTGATCCTCGCCACGACGCGCCCCGATGTCGCCAATCCGCGCGCTGGCCGAGCTGCTCGCCAGTGCGGAGGACGGAGCCGTGATCGACGTGCCGGAGCTCGACCGACGAGCCACCGACGAACTCGTCGCGGCCTGGGCCGGCCAGCCCGCAGAGGCCCCGCTCATCGACTGGCTCCACGCGAGATCCGGCGGCAACCCGTTCTTCACCAATGCGCTGTTGCACGACCTCGCCGCCCGTCACGCGGTGATCCCGGCGGGGCTCGCGGGGCTCGGGGCACCCTCCGACGACGTGGGCGACGTGTCACGGTTGCTGTCTGACGTCGTGGCCCGCCTCGATCCGGCCGTCGCTGTCGTCCTCGACACGGCGGCGATCATCGGCCCGGACTTCCGGGTCGACGATCTGTGCGCATGCACCGGCTTCGCGGCTGACCGGGTGCTGGCGGCGCTGGACGCCGCGGCCCGGGCTCGGTTGGTCGGGCAGTCCACGATCGACCCGAGCCGCTTCCACTTCACCCATGCCCTCGTCCGCGAGGCTCGTCTCGGACGCGCCGACGACGTGCGGATGCAGGACATCCACGCGGCCGCAGCCGAGGCACTGGCGCGGCGCTCGCCCCAGTCACCGGAGTTGGTTCGCCATCTGCTCCGATCGGGTCGTCCGGGTGCGATCCAGCGTGCCGCCCGAGTCGCGGTCGGAGCCAACGCCGATCTGCTTGCCGCCGGTGCGCCCGAGATCTCACGTTCTCTGCTCTCTGCCGTGATCGAGGCCATGGACGCAGCCGAGCTCGACGCACCTGTCGAACGGGCGAGCACACTGGCGGCGTTGGCATCCACGTCCATGGCCTTGCTGGACGTGCCGCGGCTGCTCGAGAGCAGCTGCGAACCGTGGCGCGGATCGCCATCGCGCTGAACAGCCCCGAGGTCCTCAAGCCGGTGCAGGCGACATTCATCGCCCCGACGCTCGTCGGCGGCGTCGACGACGAGATGATCAGCCTCGTCCAACGCCTCCTCGACCTCGCGGCCCGCCGGTACGCCTCTCCGGGTCCTCCTCCTCTGTTGGCTCGGCATGGAGCTGGGCTGGACCTACGACGACCGGCGCCTCAAGGCCGTCGTCGACGAGGCCCTCGACACCGCGCGGGTGCTACGTGACCCCGGCATCTTCCTCCTGGCGGCCAATGCGTGGCACTTCTTGAGCCGATTCGTCCATCCCGCAGTTCGCCGTGACCTCGTCGACGAGGTCCTCGAGGTGAGCGATCGACTCGGTGAGCCGCTCGGCGTCCAGTTCCTCATGTACCGCACGGTCGACAGTCTCGAGCTGGGCGACCACCATGCCGCCGCCGAGGCAGTTCGCGAGGCGAAAGCGCGGGTCGCGGCCAGTCATTGGTCGTACGAGCCCTGGGTGGTGCGTCGGACCGAGGTCATGTTCGCCACCCTCGAGGGACGCCTGGACGAAGCGGACCGGCTGGGCGATGGGTTCGCCGCCATGACCCCACCCGACGGTGCGCCCGACGCGGAATTGCAGCTCGTCGTGCAGACACTGGTTCGCCGGTACCACCAGGGCCGCTTGGTGGAACTGCACCCACTGGTCGCCGCTTTCGCCGCCGACGAGAAGGCACCCGACTTCGCCCGCTCTGTCCTCGCGTGGATCGAGGTCGAGATCGGTGCTGCCTCGGCGTCCGTCGCCCTCGATGCCGCGTTGGCCGCCGCCCGCGCTGCTCCGCTGCGACCTGACGTGGAAGCTCGTCCTCGCCATCACCGCCGAGGCCGCCGCCGGTCTCGGCCATGCGGCGGCGGACGAGATCGCACGGATGCTCGAGCCGTGGTCGAGCCTCCACGTCATCACGACCACCCTCACCTACCTGGGCGCGATCGACCGCTACCTCGCACTCGGCGCCGCTGCCGCCGGGGATCTCGATCGAGCCGTCAGCCTCGGCGAGCGGGCCCTCGACCAGCATCGTGGCGTCGGCTCACCGCCCTACGTTCGCGTGGACGGCGGCCGAGCTCGCTGCCATGCTGCGCCGGCGGGGTGAGCCGGGCGACCGCGACCGGGCCGACCTCCTGCGAGCCGAGGCGCGTGAGCTGGCTCATCACCACGGACTCGAGCGAGTGCTCGCCTGCTCACGCGGTGACCGTGCCGACGATGGACACCTCGCCATAGGTCCGATACAGCGTCGGGTTCCGGTCCGGAGGGCTCGTGCTGCTACCACCTCGGTTGTGGTCCAGCCACCCTTGCTCCTCGGGTGGCCGATGAGCACGATCGGAGGGTGCGATCGCGGTGTGGCTTGCGGCCCGTCATGCGGTCCGAAAGCGATCGGGTGCCCTCCTCGCGCTCGTCCTCCTTGGTCGGCGCCGTCGGTGCGATGGCTCTGGCTGCTCTGGCCGGTGCCCGCAGAGCCGATAACTGCGTTCGAGCGGTTCTCGGCGGCGACGGGCGCGCCGAACATCGAACTGGAAGGCGACCCGTCCGATCCGCCCTACTCCGGCGCTACTCGACACGCTCGCGGCGGTCGAGGGGGTCGAGGCCGTGATGCTCGCAGCGTTCGTCGCGGCCGGTCCCGAAGCGGTCGGTCTCCCGTTCCGGGACGGCATCTCGCTGGCGATGCTCGAGGCGCGTGGCGTGATCGGGATCGGCTCGTTCGGTTATCGAGGGTCACGGCTTGGGCGACGAGTCCGGACGAGATCCTCGTCAACGAAGCGATGGCCGAACGGCTCGGTGTCGACGTCGGTGACGAAGTTCCCATGGTGTCGCTCGACGATCGCGTACGGCCGAGCGGATGATCGAGCACGGTGATGTCGAACGGGCCGACGGTCCACGGACGGTGGCGCGTGTGGTCGGCATCTCGCGTGACGCGCGAGGATCTCTCTGACATTCCGGACCCTTACGTGCGTCCTGCCCGCCTGCGTACCGTCGAAGGTCGGAATGTCGGTCATGGGTTGACGGTCGTTCCGTGAGGGCCTCGCCGGATCGCGTCACGCGAGGTCGCCGATGCCATCCAGGAGCTGACACCGGAGTTCGACGTGATCCCGTCCGAGGACCTCGGCGAGCGCATCGAGGACGGGATCCGTGTCCAAACGTTCGGCCTGCTCGCCTTCGCGGCGGCCGCCGCGATCGCGGGGCCGGCGCGGTGACGCAGGTACTCGGGCGCATCACGGCCGCCGGCCGGGCCGATCAGGAGATCCATGCCGTGCTCGGGATGACGAGCTTCCAGATCAGAGCCGTCCGAGTTCTGACGGTCCTTCCGGTGGCGATCCTGGGAGCGATCGTCGTGATCGGCGCCGGCGTTGCGGCCGGACCGCTGGCGATCACGGGCTTGGCGGCGCAAGCCGAACCCGACCCTGGTAGAGCCGGGGTCGACTGGCCGGTGTCGGCTGCGGTCGCCCTTGCTGCGTTCATGGTCGTCGTCGCCGTCGCGCTCCTGGACCGGCATCGCCCGGCCGCTCCGGCGCGTACGGGGGCAGCCGGCCGTGACGGATCGGATGTCTCACCGGCATCCCGCTCCCGCTGGCTGCGGCGATCGGCGCACGCAGAGCCGTCGGTCGCCAGTCGACGAGATGGTCCGGAGGTCAAGCGCTGCTTGCCGCCGTGGGCGCGCTCGCCATCGTCGTCGCGGTGGCCACGTTCTCGCGAAGCCTCGACCGGCTCCAGGTGTCGCCCGACCAGTGGGGGGCACGCTTCGATGCGTTGCTGGACCCGGAGACCGACGAGCCCACCCTTGCGGGCCTGCTGGACGACCTCCGATCCGATGACCAGGTCGACGGTGTCGCGGTCGTGGCCGACTCCAACGTCGTGTCGTCGCAGCCCGGTGGCGGGGACGTCGTCGTTGCGCGCCTGGCCTGGGCCGAGGCGGTGAAAGGCGTGGTCTACCGCTACGTCGTCACTGACGGCGAGCCGTTGCGCGGCGATGGAGACGCCTGCGCGGGCGCGAGCCCTATGGCGCGGCTCGAGCTGCAGCTGGGTGACACGCTGGAGCTCCCCGGCGAGAATGGAGCTCGCTCCTTCCGAGTGACCGGCCGGGCGGTGACGTACGGCAACGACCGCATCGATGACGCCATCGTGGTCACCGCTCGGTGCGGCCGAGGAGCTGGGTGAAGCCAACAGCGACCGGTTGGTGGTCGTCCGCCTCGCTCCCGGTGTCGACCGGCAACACGGACTGGAGCACCTGGAGGAGCGCTACGGCAACGTGGAGCCGGGTCCCCGCCGCTCCGAGCAGCATCGACAACCTCGATGAGCTCGGCCTGCTACCGGTGGTTCTCGCCATCGCCGTCTCGGCGTTGGCGGTAGTCACCGTGCTGCATGCCCTGGTCGTGAGCGTGCAGCAAGGCCGTCGAGAAATCGCGACGCTGCGCGCCCTCGGAGCGACACCACCTCAGCTGACGCGGTCGATCGTGGCGCACTCCGTCACGCTGACCTTGATCGCCATGGTCGTCGGCGTGCCACTTGGCCTGGCCCTCGGACGAACCGTGTATCTCGCCGCGGCGCGGTGGCGTTGGCGTGATCCCCGAGCCCGAGTCTCGCTATTCGGGCGGGTCGTGTCGATCATCGTCGGCGCGGACGGTGATCGCGATCGCGCTCGCGATGTTGCCGGCCCACATGGCGCTTCGCCCCCCGCCCCGACGCCTTGCGCTCGGACTGAGGAGGTAGCGCTCGACGCGCGACTCGCTGGTTTCAGTGGATCGCTCGCTCGAGGCCGTCGAGGATGAGGTCGAGCCCGAACTCGAACTCGTCGCCGTAGTCGTAGCCCGGCTGGAGGACGTGCTCGACGGTCAGCTCGGTGAGGTGCGGGTACTCGTCGGCGGGGAGCCTGGGCCAGGATCGCCTGCGCCAGCTCGGCGGTCTCCTCGCCGGTGTCGAACGGCAGGCTCGCCTCCTGCAGGGCGAACCCGTAGATGTAGCTGTCGAGGACCGAGAAGGCGTGGGCGGCCATCTCGACCGAGAAGCCGCCGGCCCGGAGGCTGCCGATGACGGCGTCGTGGTGGCGCAGCGTCGCCGGGCCCGGGGAGGTCCGCGACTCCATCAGGCCGATCGCCCACCGGTGGCGCGACAGCGCCTCGCGGGCCGAGATCGCCCGCTGACGCATCGCCGGCCTTCCAGTCGGTCGCGCCGGAGGGCAGGTCGATCTCGCTGAAGACGACGTCGACCATGCCGTCGAGGAGGTCGCTCCTTGTTGGCGACGTGGTTGTACAGCGACATCGCCTCGACGCCGAGCGCCTCGCCCGAGCTTGCGCATGCTGAGCGACCTCGATCCCGCTGCTCGTCGGCGAAGGCGACGGCGGCGCGCAGCACCCGCTCTCGGCTGAGCGGGCTCGCGGCTCGGTCGTCGGCGTCGTCGGCGGGGCCATCGGTCTCCTCGTGCGTCCGGCAGTTGACGTACTTACGCTGTAAGTGTAGGGTACTTACATCGTAAGTCAACGAGCAGTTAGCAGCGACCATCGGAGCCACGATGAAGACCGCCATGACCGATCATCCGACCGCGACGAGCGGGGACCATGCAGGCGATCGTCCAGGACCGCTACGGGACGGATCCCGAGCCGTGCTCCGACTGGCGGAGATCGCCAGGCCGACGATCGGCGACGACGAGGTCCTCGTGCGCGTGCGCGCCGCCAGCGTGGACCGGGGCACGTGGCACGTGCATGACCGGCCTGCCCTACGCCATGCGCCTCGCCGGGCTTCGGGGTCCGCGCGCCCAAGGCTCCGAACCCGGGCCGGAGCCTCGCCGGCACGGTCGAGTCCGTCGGCACGGACGTGACCGAGTTCGCGCCGGGCGACGAGGTCTACGGCACCTGCGACGGGTCGTTCGCCGAGTACGCCGCGGCGCAGACCGAGCAAGCTCGCGCCGAAGCCGGCGAACCTCTCCTTCGAGCAGGCCGCGGCCGTCCCGATCTCCGGGCGTCACCGCGCTGCAGGCCGTCCGCAAGGCGCGGCGTGCAGGCCGGGCAGCAAGGTGCTGATCATCGGCGCGTCGGGCGGCGTCGGCACGTTCGCCGTGCAGATCGCCAAGGCGTTCGGCGCCGAGGTCACCGGCGTGTGCAGCACGGCCAAGGTCGACCTGGTCCGCGTCGCTCGGCGCCGACCACGTCATCGACTACACGCGCGACGACTTCGCCGACGGCGACGCACCGCTACGACGTCGATCCTCGACATCGGCGGCAACCGCCGGCTGTCGCACCTCCGCCGAGCGCTCACGCCACGCGGGAACGCTCGTGATCGTCGGCGGCGAGACCGGCGGACGCTGGCTCGGCGGCTTCGACCGCTCGCTCCGGGCGGTGCTGCTGTCCCCGTTCGTCAGCCAGAAGCTCGGCATGCTCGCCTCGTCGGAGAACGCCGAGCGACCTGGACGCGCCTCCGCGAGCTCATCGAGTCCGGACAGGTCACGCCGGCCATCGACCGCACGTACCCGCTGCAGCGAGACGCCGGCGGCGATCCGCTACGTCCAGCGACGGTCACGCCCGCGGCAAGGTCGTCATCGCCGTGTGAGGCCGCAGACCACCGCGTGGGGCCAGCGCCGCTGACAGGCGCGGAGCCTCGAGCGACGGTGAGCGGCTGCCATCGCCCCATCGAGACCATCGTGGGCTCAGCGGTAGCCGGTGGTGTCGGCGGGCTTGCCGGCGTCCTGGACCTCGGACGATGTAGCGCCAGGCGTCGGGCTGGCTGCCGTCGAGGTCGGTGAAGCCGTAGACCTGGGCGAGCTGGCCGCTCGACAGCGACTGGCCGTTCCAGCGGGCCACGTCGGGGTCGGCGGCCAGCGCGGCGACGGCCCGGCCGACGAAGGCGGGGCTCTCGGAGATGGCGAAGTGCGGGATGCGCTCGGTGGCGTCGCGCCAGTTCGCCTCGGTGACGCCGAACGCCTCGAGCATCGCCTCGGAGCGCAGCCAGCCCGGGGTGAGCGCCACCGCCGTGCGCCGTGCGGCGCCAGCTCGTGGCCGAGGGCGAACGCCATGCGGAGGTTGGCCGCCTTGGCCAGGTCGTAGAAGAACGACACCCGGTAGTTGGTGGCGTTGTACTCGGCGGTCCCGTCGGTCACCTCGACGACCAGCCCGCCCGGGCGACCGGATGAGCAGCGGCAGGGCGAAGTGGCTGGTGATGGCGTGGGTGTCGACGGCCGAGCCGCAGCGTGCGCAGCCCGATGTCGAGCGACGACTCCCACACCGTCTTGTCCCACTCCATCGTCGTCGCGCCCCAGATGTCGTTGACGAGCACGTGCAGGGCGCCCTGCTCCGCGTCGATGCGGTCGACGAGCGCCGCGACCTCGTCGGGCACGAGGTGGTCGACCTGCGACGGCGATGCCCGCGCCCGCCGGCGGCGTCGACGAGCTCGGCGGTCTCCTCGATCGTCTCGGGCCGGTCCATCTCCGAGCGCTGCGGCGCGGGTCGTCCGGCCCGGTGCAGTAGACGGTGGCGCCGGCGGCGCCGAGCTGCGACGGCGATGCCCCGGCCCGGCGCCGCGGGTGGCGCCGGCGACCAGCGCGACCTTGCCTTCGAGGGTCTTCGTCTGCGTCACTGGCATATACTCCTTTGTCAGTGACGACGATACGGGCGGTCGCGTGACTGGTCAAGTGGCGTTCGACAGTTATGAGGACTCGGGCGTCGTCGTCGCCGTCGACCTGGTCAACGCTCTCGCGCTCGAGCGCGCCTTCGGTCGGCCCGTCGCCGCGACCGATCCGCTCGAGGCGCTCCGACAGATCCTGGCGATCGATCCGCCGTCGGCTGCGCGACCTCCGCCGGCGCGACGTCCCCGGGTTCGTCGCCCTCGCCCGGCGGCTCGCCAGGTCTTCGCCGACCTCCACGGCGGCGACGTCGACGCCGCCGCCGACCGGCTCAACGCCCTCCTCGCCGACGCACCCCGCCCACCCGCACCTGGCCAAGGAGCACGGGGGCTGGCGGCTGCACCACCACCCGGCCGACGCCGCCCTCGTACCGATGTGCACGGCGATCTGCGCCGAGGGGATGGCCCGCATGCTCGGGAGCCGGCGACGGAACCCGTCTCGGAACGTGCGACAGCGACGACTGCGACCGTGTGTTCCTCGACGGGTCCAAGAACGCGAGCCGTCGGTTCTGCTCGACCACCTGCCAGAACCGGGTCAAGGCGGCTGCCTTCCGCCGCCGGCAGGTGGCGAGCCCGTGAGCCCCACGAATGGTGGAACGGACGTCGCAGTCCCGGGCGCTGCACCGACCGCCAAGTAACGTCCCGCTCGCTCGGCATGGTGCTGGATGCACCGGCCCGTCCACGTCCAGGCCCAGGGAGGGCGAGATGTTCAACCTCCGCAATCGGAGCTTCCTGAAGGAGATCGACTTCGAGCCCCAGGGAGCTCCGTCACCTGCTGCAGCTCTCCGAGGCGCTGAAGACCGCCAAGTACGCCGGCACCGAGGTCAAGCGGCTCGACGGCAAGGAGATCGCGCTGATCTTCGAGAAGACGCTCGACCCGGACGCGGTCGGCGTTCGAGGTCGCCGCGTTCGACCAGGGCGCCCACGTCACCTACCTCGACCCGTCGGGCTCGCAGCTCGGCCACAAGGAGTCGGTGGCCGACACCGCCCGGGTGCTCGGCCGGATGTACGACGCCATCGAGTTCCGCGGCAACGCCCAGTCCGACGTCGAGGAACTGGCGCGCCCACGCCGGCGTCCCGGTCTACAACGGCCTGACCAACGAGTGGCACCCGACGCAGATGCTCGCCGACTTCCTCACGATGCACGAGGCCAGCGGCAAGCCGTACGACGCCCTCTCCTACTGCCTTCGTCGGCGACTGCCGCTTCAACATGGGCGATCGCTGCTGGTGATGGGCGCGCTGATGGGATGCCGACGTCCGGCTCGCCGGGCCCGCCGTCGCTCGGCCGCCCGACGACGTCGTCAAGGTCGCCAGGAATCGCCGGCCGACACCGGCGCCACGATCACCATCACCGACGACGTCGACGAGGCCGTCGCCGGGGTCGACTTCGTCCACACCGACGTCTGGGTGTCGATGGGCGAGGACCAAGGACGTCTGGGTCGAGCGGGTCGAGCTGCTCCGCCCGTACCAGGTCAACCGGGCGCTGCTCGACGAAGACCGGCAACCCGACGGTGAAGTTCATGCACTGCCTCCCGGCGTTCCACGACCCGAACACGGTGGTCGGCAAGGAGATGATGGAGCACACCGGCATGAACGACGGGCTCGAGGTCACCGGCGAGGTCTTCGAGTCGCCCGCCAGCATCGTCTTCGACCAGGCCGAGAACCGCCTGCACACGATCAAGGCCATCCTCGTCGCGACGCTCGGAAGCTGAGGACGAGCCATGCGCGTCCTCGTCGCCCTCGGCGGCAACGCCCTGCTGAAGCGGGGCGAGCCGATGACCGCCGAGGTCCAACGGGCCAACATCCGGTCGCCGCAGCGCGGCGCTCGCGCCCGGTGGCCGAGCGCGCACCAGCTCGTGCTGTCGCACGGCAACGGCCCGCAGGTCGGCCTGCTCGCCCTGCAGGCGGCGGCCTACACACGAGGTCGAGGCCGTACCCGCTCGACGTGCTCGGCGCCCAGACCGAGGGGATGATCGGCTACCTGATCGAGCAGGAGCTCGGCAACCTCCTGCCCGCCGAGGTTCCGTTCGCGACGCATCCTGACGATGATCGAGGTCGACGCCGACGACCCGGCGTTCGCCGACCCGACGAAGTTCGTCGGCCCGATCTACGACGACGACCAGGCCGACGCGCTGGCGGCCGAGAAGGGCTGGGTGTTCAAGGGCGACGGCGAGTACCTCCGGCGCGTCGTGCCGTCGCCGGCGCCCGAAGCGGATCTTCGAGATCCGACCGATCCGGTGGCTGCTCGACCACGGCACGTCGTGATCTGCGCCGGCGGCGGCGGCATCCCGACGAGCTGGGTGCCCGGGCGAGGAGCGCACGCTCGACGGGCGTCGAGGCCGTCATCGACAAGGACCTCGCCAGCGAGCTGCTCGCCCGGGAGATCGACGCCGACCTGTTCGTCATGGCGACCGACGTCGACGGCGTGTACGACGGACTGGGGCACGCCCGAGCAGCGCCGGCTCGACCGGGTCACGCCCGACCGAGCTGCGCGGCAGGACTTCGCCGCCGGCTCGATGGGGCCGAAGGTCGACGCCGCCGCCGCGGTTCGTCGAGGCGCACGGGCAAGCGCGCCGCCATCGGCTCGCTCGCCGACATCGAGAAGATCGTCGAGGGCGACGGCCGGCACGAACGTCGTGCCGGACTAGCGCAGTTCACGGAGGAGGAGACCGATGAGCGACTTCGGCGTCCATTCGGAGGTCGGCAAGCTCCGCAAGGTCATGGTCCACCGCCCGGACCTGAGCCTGCAGCGGCTGACCCCGACGAACCACGACGAGCTGCTCTTCGACGACGTGCTCTGGGTCGAGCGGGCGCAGTACGAGCACGACCAGTTCGTCGCCAAGATGCGCGACCGGGGCGTCGAGGTGTTCCTGCTCACCGACCTGCTCGCCGAGGCGCTGGCCGCCAGCGACGAGGCCCGCCAGCGGCTCATCGAGCTGGTCGCCTCCGAGTACACCGTCGGCTGGTCGCTGGTCGACGAGGTCCGCGAGCCGCTCGACGGCCTCAAGCCGGACGCAGCTGGCCACAGCACCTCATCGGCGGCCTGACCGTCGCCGAGGCCGGGCTCGACCTCGGCCGGCGAGCGAAGTCTCGTTGATCGGCGCCGCGCTCGACGACACGAGCGCGTTCGTGCTGCCGCCGCTGCCCAACACGCTGTTCACCCGCGACTCGTCGTGCTGGATCTACGGCGGCGTCGTCGGTCAACCCGATGTACTGGCCGGCCCGGCGCCGCGAGGCCTACAACGTGGCCGCCATCTACCGGGCGCACCCGATGTTCGCCGACGCCGACTTCGAGTTCTGGTACCCGCCGCGAGGGCGACGACGGCCGGTTCGAGACCGCCGACTTCGGCCTGGCCTCGATCGAGGGCGGCGACGTCATGCCGATCGGCAACGGCGCCGTGCTGATCGGCATGAGCGAGCGGACGCAGGGTCGCATGATCGAGCAGATCGCCAAGGCCCTGTTCGACAAGGGCGCCGCCGAGCGGGTCATCGCCTGCGTGATGTCCAAGGACCGCGCCCACATGCACCTCGACACGGTGTTCACGCTGCTCGACCGCGACAAGGCGACCGCCTACCCGAAGGTGGTCGACAACATCCGGGCGATCAGCCTGCGCCCCGGGCGAAGCCGACGGCGACTTCCACGTCACCGTCGAGCACGACTTCGTCGGCGCCGTCGCCGACGCCCTCGGCGTCGCGAAGCTCCACGTCGTCGAGACCGGCGGCGACGCCTACCAGCAGGAGCGCGAGCAGTGGGACGACGGCAACAACGTCGTCGCCCTCGAGCCGGGCGTCGTCGTCGCCTACGAGCGGAACACCTACACGATCGCCAAGATGCGCGAGGCCGGCGTCGAGGTGATCGAGATCGACGGGCTTCGAGCTCGGCAAGGGCCGCGGCGGCGGGCACTGCATGACCTGCCCGCTCCTGCGGGACCCGGTGTAGGAGCCGCGATGGTCCGACTCCGGCTGTTCCGCTGGGTGATCGCCGTGGTGGTGGCGCTCGCGATCGTCGGCCTGCTCGCCTACGCGCCGGAACGACCCGGGCGTCGACGGCCGGGTCCCCGATCCGGAGGACGTCGTGCCGTCGTGTCGACGTCGGCGCGTCGCGCGATCGAAGCCGACCGTGCGACGGCGAGGCCGACGGCAGACCCGGGCGCCGAGCCTGATCGACGCGCTCATCCCGTGGTGGCCCTGATCGGGCTGCTGACCCTGACGATCGTCGCTGTTCGGCATCGACGCCACCGACGGGCCGCTGCAGGTCGCGCTGCTTCACGAGCGCGGTGGTCGCCGGTCTGGTCGCGCTGAAGAACGGCTACACCGTCGGCGACGGTCAGCGAGGCCGCCGATCGGCGGCGTCTCCTCGGCGATGGGCGCGATCTTCATCCTGCTCGCCGTCGGCGCGCTGATCGGCACGTGGAACATGGCCGGCACGATCCCGACCGTCGTCGTCCTACGGCATCGCGCTGCTGCGCCCGGCGATCTTCTACGCCGCGGTCGCGCTGATCTGCGCCGTCGTCGGCATGGTCACCGGCAGCTCGTGGACGACTGCCGGCACGCTCGGCGTGGCGTTCATCGGCATGGCGCCGATCCTCGGCATGTCGACCACGATCGCCGCCGGGGCGATCATCTCCGGCGCCTACGTGGGCGACAAGATGTCGCCGCTGTCGGAGACGACCATCCTCGTCCCCGAGCCTCGTCGGCGGGGTCACCGTCAACGAGCACATCCGCGGCATGATCGTGGACGGTCGTGCCCGTCCTTCGGCTCGCGCTCGTGGTCTTCCTCGTCCTCGGGCTGTCGCCGAGCCGTCGTCTCGGCGGTCAGCACCGACGAGGCCCGGGACGTCTCGCCGAGGTCGTTCAACATCTCGCCGCTCAACCTGCTGCCGCTCGTCCTGCTGATCGCCCTGACGCTCAAGCAGGTGCCGCCGTTCCTCGCGATCTTCGCGTCGCCGCTGTTCACCGGCGTCCTCGCGTCGTTCACCCAGCCCCGACGTCGTCGCGGCCTTCGTCGACGAGCCCGGCCAGGGCGCCGTGCTCGACGGCATCGAGGCCATCTACAGGGCGATGGCCACAGGCTTCGTGTCGACGAGCGGCAACGCCACGATCGACGACGCTCTTCAGCGGCGGCGGCATGGCCAGCATGCTCTCCACGGTCTGGCTGATCCTCGGCGCGCTCGAGCTTCGCCGCGATCATGGAGGAGGCCGGCTTCCTCGACCGGCTCATCGCGCCGATCGTCGCCGCGGCCACGTCCGACGCCGGCCTGATCACGTCGGTGGCAGGGACCTGCTTCGGGCTCAACGTCGTCGCGGCGACCAGTACGTCGCCGTCGTGCTGCCGAGCCGGGTCTTCCGCACCGCGTTCGCCCGCGGGGCCTGGCGCCCCGGATGCTCTCGCGCACCGTCGAGGACACCGGCACGGTCACCTCGGCGCTCGTGCCCTGGAACAGCTGCGGCGCCTACATGTCCGGCGTGCTCGGTGTGCCGACTGAGTACCTGCCGTTCGGCCTTCTTCAACATCCTCAACCCGCTGGTCGCGCTCGTCTACGCGTTCACCGGGTTCCGCGTCGACACGTCGCTCGCCGAGCCGAGCACGGCTCGCCGTGACCTCGGAGCGGTCGACCCGGCCGACCAGCACCGAAGGAGCACGCCGATGGCCACTCGACCTGCAGACCGCCAGCCGACCGATGCCCCGACCGACGGCCGCCGACCGTCGAGCCGCCGAGCGAGCCGAAGCACGAGCGCGTTCACGCTGCCCTCGGCGTACACGATCCTGTTCGCGCTCATCGTCATCACGGCGCTCGCGACCTGGATCATCCCGGCCGGCCGCTACGCCCTCGACGCCGAGGGCTCCCCGATCCCCGGCACCTACCAGGAGGTCGACTCCGAGCCCGCCGCGGATCATCGTCGACTCGCTCAAGGCGCCGATCAACGGCCTCTACGGCATCGAGGACCCGGCCACCGGCAACGTCGACGTCTTCAACAGCGGCGACGCTGTTCGGCGCCATCGACGTCGCCCTGTTCATCCTCGTCATCGGCGGCTTCATCGGCATCACGATGAAGACCGGCGCCATCCAGGCCGGCATCGCCCGCTCGTCGGCAGGCTGCGGGGCCACGAGCGCTGGATGATCCCGATCCTGATGACGGTGTTCGCGATCGGCGGCACGACCTTCGGCATGGCCGAGGAGAGCCTCGCCTTCTACGTGCTCGTCATCACGGTGATGATCGCCGCCGGCTACGACGCCCTCGTCGGCGCGCTCGGTGATCCTGCTCGGCTGCGGCATCGGCGTGCTCGGCTCGACCGTCAACCCGTTCGCCACCGGGCATCGCCTCGGGCTTCGCCGACGTCTCGCTGACGACGGTCTGGTGCTCCGGCTGGTGATCCTCGTCGTCGGGCCTCGTCTTCGGCATCTGGTTCGTGCTGCGCTACGCCGAACGGGTGCGGCGGACCCGACCGAAGTCGCTCGTCTACGACATGAAGGCCGACAACGAGGCGCACTTCGCGGCCGGCGCCGACGAGGCGACGGCGAGGTCGATGCTCACCGGCCGCCACAAGGCTGATCCTCGCGCTGTTCGGCCGGCGCCTTCGTCGTGATGATCTACGGCGTCATCCCGTGGGAGGACCTCGGCATCGACATCCCCACGCTGTGGTGGTGGTTCCCGGAGATGACGGCGTCGTTCCTGCTGTTCGCCATCCTCATCGGGCTCGTCGGCGGGATGAAGGAGGGCGAGCTCACGACGCACGTTCGTCGACGGCGCCCGCGACCTGCTCGGCGTCGCCCTCATCATCGGCATCGCCCGCGGCATCACGGTCATCATGAACAACGGCCAGATCACCGACACGGTGCTGCACTGGGCCGAGGAGGCGCTCGGCGACGTCGGCGAGGCCGGCTTCGCCGATCGTCATGTACCTGCTGTTCCTGCCGCTGTCGTTCCTGATCCCGTCGTCGTCGGGCCTGGCGACGGTGGCGATGCCGATCATGGCGCCGCTCGCCGACTTCGCCGGCGCCGACCGCAGCCTCGTCGTCACCGCCTACCAGAGCGCCTCCGGGCTGCTGAACCTCGTGACCCCGACGTCCGCCGTCGTCATGGGCGGCCTCGCCATCGCCCGTGTGCCCTACGGCACCTACCTGCGGTTCGTCTGGCCGCTGCTCGCATGCTCGCCGGCCTCACGATCGTCGTGCTCGCCCTCGGCGCGGCCGGTCTGAAGGCCGAGGGCGATGTCTCACCTGCTCGAGGCATCGCGGCGGATGTCGCGATCACTATCGGAGTACGTGAGCGCCGCGTCCTACGGCAGCGTCCTCGTGCTCGCGTCCCTGCGGTGATCGGCGTCTCCGACGTCGCCGAGGGCCATGGCGTGGAGCTCATCGGCGGCGTGGGGTTGGCCACGTGGATCGCGCACCTCTTCGCCGAGTTGCTTGGGGAACACATCCGGCATGGTGAGCCCGTCGATCGCACGGGCTCGCGGGCGGCCGTCGACGGCAGCCCGATCCTTGCGTCGACGGTGCTGCCGGCAGCGGTGCTCCTGCTCGGACGACTCGACGTGATCACGGACCAACCGCCCGCGTCGCCGCGATCGTCGTCGCCCTCGTGCAGCTGGCATCGGTCGGCGCCTTCGTGGCTCGAGTCGCTCCGGTGCCCGCAGCGACGGCCTGGACGTTCGGGCTGGCGACGGCGGGCGTCGGGATCGTCATCGTCGGACTCACGGTGTCGCTCGGTCACTGACCGTGGACGGACGGCCGCGAGCATCGCTGGTTCGCTTCCAGACGGCGTCGAGGACGATGCTCAGCAGCAGGATCACGACCAGCGCGACCGCGGTCCCCGGCTCGTCCACCAACGTGGTGAACGCGAACGTGACGCAGCACGCACCACCGTGTGGCGATGGCGAGCACCAGCATGGCAGGTTGGCCCCCGTCTCGTGCCGCACGCGGAGATGACCGGCGCTGACAAGGGCGAACACGATCAGCGCGACCGCGCTGCCGATCGACGCGATCGCCGTCAGGTCGAAGCCGACCGCCAGGACGCCTGCCACCACCGCCGTGACGACGATCCCGGCCGGTGCCCGGCCGCCCAGCCGCCGGCCGAGCAAGGGTGGGAACTGGCCGGTGGCCGCCATCTCGTCGCACAGGCCTGCGGCCGGGTACAGGCCCGAGTTGGTCGCGCCGGCGGTGGCGAACAGGGCGGTGACGGTCATGAGCCAGTAGCCGGCCCGGCCGAGCACCGGCTCGGCGGCCACCGCCAGGGCGGTGCCGCCGGAGGCGATCACCTCGTCGACCGTCAGCGTGCCGAACACCCCCAGCGCCACCGCCACGTAGATCACCGTGGCGATCCCGAGCGCCAGGTAGACGGCGCGCGGCAGCTGGCGGGCCGGGTCGGCGAGGTCCTTGGCGGTGAAGGTGATGACGCCGAAGCCGAGGAACGCGAAGAAGGTCAGCGCCACGCTGGACACGATGTCGCCAGCGGCGGGTACCCGGAGAACGCCAGCAGGTCCGCGTCGAGGTTGGCGAGGGTGGTCACCGCGAACACGCGTGAGGATGCCCACCACGACGACGACCACGATCGTCTGCGCCCGGGCCACGGCCCGCGAGCCGAGGATGTTGAGCCCGCTCATGACGACCACGACCAGCACCGCGAACACCTTCACCCAGGCCGTGCTGCCGTCGGCCACCGCCCCGCTGGCGTAGCTGCCGAACGACACGGCGACCATCGCGGTGATGATGGCGTTGGCCCCGAGCAGCAGCCAGGCGATGACGCCGGTGACGTGGCCGTTGCCGTAGCCGCGGACCACGTACTCCAGCAGCCCGCCGGCCGACGGGTAGCGGGCGCCGAACTTGGCGAACGAGTAGCCCTGCAACCCGGCGACCGCGCCCGCGATGAGGAACGACACCCACACCGCGGCCCCGGCCACCTCGCCGGCGGCGCCCAGGAGAGCGAAGATCCCCGCGCCCACCATCGCGCCGACGCCGATGAACGCGGCCTGGCGCACGTTCAAGGTGCCGGACGACTCCCCATCCGCCGCGGTGCTCGACGCCACGGCCGAAGTGAACCTGCCGGCCCGAGGCGGTCCATCACCCCGCGGGGGTGGTTCGGCATCACCCGCCATGGCGTTGCATGAACACGGTGACCGAACCGGTCGACGCCGGCGGGCCGACCCCGGACGACCTCCGCCTGCTCCAGGTGTTCGTCGTGCGGCTCGGCGCGGCCATGAACGCGGCCGGCGAGACCGTGTACACCGTGCAGGACCGGCTCGCGCGGGTGGCCCACGCCTACCAGGCCCGGACGGTACGGATCAGCGCCTTCCCGACGTTCCTGATGGTGACGATGGGGAGCGGCGAGCCGGCGACGCTCGAGCTCACGTCCGTGGCGGCCGCCCCGCGGCTGGACCAGGTCGCGCGCCTCGATCGGCTGGTCCGCACGGCCGAGGACGGTGCCATCCGGCCGGTCGACGGCCTCCGCGCGCTCGACGCCATCGAGGAGATGCGGCCGCGGTTCGGCCGGCTCCTGAGCATCGCCGGGTACTCGGTGCTCACGCTGGGCCTGTGCCTCATCCTCCAGCCCGCCCCGCGCGACATCGCGGCAGCCGCAGTGCTGGGCGCCCTGGTCGGCTTGCTCCGCGGTCGCCGGCAACGGGCAACCGGTCCAGGTGCTGATGCCGCTGATCGCCGCCTTCTCCGTCGTCGGCGCTGAGCGCCCTCGCGGTGCGGCACGACCTGACCGACCCGGGGTTGCGGGCGATGGTCGCCTCGCTCGTCGTGTTCCTGCCCGGCACGCCGCTCACGACCGCAGTGCTCGAGCTTGGCGGCCGGGCAGATGGTGTCGGGCTCGAGCCGGCTCGTGGCCGGCGTCATGCAGCTCGCCCTGCTGGCGTTCGGCATCATCGCCGGCATCCAGGCCGTGGGCGTCTCGTCGCTCCCGGTGTTCTCGGATTCGGCCAACGTCCTCGGCGACTGGGCGCCGTGGCTCGGCGTCCTGGTCTTCGCCGTCGGGGTGATGGTGGCGAACTCGGCCCCGCCCCGGTCCTTCCCCGGCCTCCTCCTCGTCCTCTACGCGGCCTGGGTCGGCCAGGTCCTCGGGAACGCCATCTTCGGCGGGTACGTGAGCGCGTTCGTGGGCGCGCTGGTCATGACCCCGGTGGCGGCGTGGGTCTCGCGGCTCCCGTCGGCCATGCCGGCCCACGCCTCGTTCCTCCCGGGGTTCTGGCTGCTCGTGCCCGGCGCGCTCGGGCTGATCGGCCTCACACAGCTGGCCGGCGACGCCGGCGGCGGCGGACCGACGACCTCGTCGCGACCGTGGTCTCGCTCTTCGCCGTCGCCGTCGGCATCCTGTGCGGCACGCTTCTCTTGGCGTGGACGGCGGCGACCGGTCGGGTGGTCGGCGGTGTCTCGGACGCACTCGCCGGTCGGAGTTGGTGGGGGAGCCGCTTCGGAGCACGGAACGGGGACCGAGCCATCGCGCGACCAAGGCGGCAGCGAGCCGCCCGGGCCGACATCGACGGCAAGGCGAGCGCTCGACGTCCAACCGGCCGCCAGCCATGCGGCGGCCAACACCGCTGACAACGTGAGGTGAGGTGAACGAATGCGACGACTGATCGTGGCGATGGGCGTGGTGGTGCTGCTGGCGGGCTGCAGCGACACCGACGGGGATGGTGACGTCGACGCCGACCCGGTAACGGCCGCCGAGCAACGGGTGTCGGCGCCGAGGATGCCGCTCGTGGACGCCCAGGCGGGGTTCGAAGACGAGCGCCACGTTCTGCGACGAGAGCGCCGACTACATCGAGGCTGTCGACCGTTACGGCGGCGTGTTCAGCGACGCCGAGGCGACGGTGGGCGACGTGACGACCGCCGGCGCCGATCTGGAGCGACCCCGCGACGAGGTGCATCGAGCGCCGATGCGGTCCGTCACCGCGTGGGATGACGTCGCCCAGGCGGAGCAGGAGATCACCGACGCGGCAGGCGGCGCTGGTCGCGGCCCAGTCGGGGACCACCGCGCCGCCGGCCGACACCACCACCACGACGACCGAACCGCTCGTGCCCGAGGCCACGCTCGCCCGGGTCGAGCAGGCCGAGGCCGACCTCGACGCCGCGTTCGAGGGGGTGACCGAAGCACCCCGCTGTCGGAGGCGACCGAGCAGGTGAACGCCGCCGCCTTCGCCCTCCAGGTCGCCTGGTTACGGCTCTTCGCCGACGCCGGCTGCCTCGCCGACGACCAGCAGCCGCACCCGTCACCGCCGTCGCCGAGTACACGACGGCGCTGCAGACCGCGCTGACCGCGGCCGGCTACTTCGACGGAGCCATCGACGGCGTGTACGGGCCCGAGACCGTGGACGCCGTCGAACGACTGCAGACCGACAACGCCCTCCCGGTGACAGGCCTGGTCGACCAGGCGACCGCCGCCGCCCTCGAGCAGGCGGTGCTCGATGCCGGAGGCGAGGCCGCGACGAAGGCGGTCGCCCACACGGCTGCACTGCAGTCCGTGCTGGCGCTGGCCGGGTACTGGACCGGGCCGATCGACGGCCAGTGGTCCGATGCCTTGACGGCGGCGCTCCAGGCGTTGCAGACCGATCTGGGGTCCCCCCGACCGGCGTGGTGGACGCCGAGACCCTCGCCGCGATGCAGCAGGCGATCGAAGAGGTTCGAAACCCGACCACGACCACGACGACCACCGCCACCACCGCGCCCGAGGACACCACGACGACGACGACCGCGCCCTGAACGCCGAGGCGGCGCCAAAGAGGTTTCGGACGAGATGCTCCCTCGTGTCGGGCCTCGGTCACCACCTCCCACGACCGGGCGACGCCCCCGGAGAGCAGCCACCGCGGCACCGCGAACGTGCACGTGCGCACCAGGCCGGCGCCGTCGTCGTCGCCCTCGCGGAGGATCGTGATGCTCCCGCCCGGGTGCTCGAAGGTGCGGGGCACCGTCGCGCCGGGCGGCGGCTTGGGGTGGAACAGTCGCCAGACGCGGTGCGGCGGGGCGTCGACGACGAAGGCCACCTCATGGCGCTGCACGGCCCGCCCCTCGTGTCATCCGGCGTACGAGCAGCCAGGCCCAGGCCGCCGCGACGGCGAACAGGGCGAGGCGGAGGAGCCACGCCCACGCCGTGGCGCCGAGGATGCCGGAGCTCTCGGCGAGGGCGTCGGCGTCGGTGGCGGTGTCGCCGAACGAGCCCTCGATGGTGACGAGGTCGCGTCCCGCCCGGAAGGCGTCGGCGAGCAGCCCGACGGCGATGGCGCCGAGCACCACGCGGCGAGCGGTGTCGAAGCGGTCGGGCAGCGCGGCCGCGCCGGCGAGTGCCGCGGCGAGGAGCAGCAGCACGAAGAACGTGAACCGCTGGTCGCCGTCATCCACCGCGGGGACCCGGGCGGAGAAGGGCGTCCAGAGGACGAGGGCGACGAGGGTGGCGACGGCGCCGACCGCGGCAACCTGGCGCGAGCTGCGCGCCAGCAGGACGGCGCTGAGCAGCACGAGCCCGGCCAGCAGCGTGGCCGGGTAGCCCGCGCCCGCCACGAGGAACGATCGCCAGTCGCTCGATGACGCCTCGGTGAAGGCGATGCCACCGCCGTCGTGGAACACCGTGATGCTGACGACGTCGCCGGTGAGGAGGTCGGCGACGAACGTGTGGCCCGACTCGTGGGCCGTCGTCCCGATGGCCTGCACCCAACCGCCGAGCGGGCCCGGAAGGCGACCGATCACCGCGGCCGCCACCACGATGCCGGCGAGCAACGGCAGCGTCCGGGCGCGGCCGGCCGGCGCGGTGGTCGCTTCCACGAGGGCGATCATCGCATCAGCCTCCTGGCTCGGGGGCACCGTGCGCGCGAGGGTGGCGCGATGATCGCCAGCGCAACGGAGCTGGAAGGCGAGACCGTCGAGCTGCTCCAGCAGCTCATCCGCAACCAGTGCGTCAACGACGGCACGCCCCGAGTCCGGCCACGAGATCCGCAGCGTCGACGTCCTGCGCACCTACCTCGAGGGCGGCGGGCTCGACGTCGAGGCCTTCGAGCCCACGCGAGGGTCGCGGCTCCCTCGTCGCCCGCATCGAGGGCAGCGATCCGTCGGCGCCGACGTTGTGCCTGTGCGGGCACACCGACGTCGTCCCGGTGACGCCGTCGCACTGGACCCGAGACCCCTTCGGCGGCGAGCTGGTCGACGGCGAGGTGTGGGGGCGAGGCGCCATCGACATGCTCAACCTGACCGTCACGATGGCCGTCGCCGTCCGTGCCCTCGCCGAAGGCGGGCGTCCGGCCGCGGGGGACGATCGTGTACGCCGCCGTCGCTGACGAGGAGGCCGGCGGCACGCACGGTGCCGGGTGGCTGCTCGAGCACGAGCGCGACGCGGTCGGTGCCGACTTCCTCATCACCGAATCCGGTGGCCTCGTGAGCGAGGGGCCGAGAGGCCGGACCGTCTCGGTCACCGTCGCCGAGAAGGGCCTGGCGTGGCGGACGCTGCGGATCACGGGGTCGCCCGGTCACGGCTCCATGCCCTTCGGTGTCGACAACGCCCTGGTCAAGGCGGCCGAGGTCGTCCGCCGGCTCGCCGCCTACCGCCCCCGCCCGGTGGTCTCCGACCTGTGGCGCGCCCAGGTCGAGAACCACGACCTGGCCGGATCCGGAGCTGGCGGCCGCGCTCCTCGACCCCGGCCGGCTCGACGACGCCATCGCCCAGCTGGAGCCGCGTGCCGCCAAGCTGGCCCACGCCTGCACCCACACGACGTTCTCGCCCAACGTCGTCCGCGGCGGGGTGAAGACCAATGTGATCCCCGACGTCGTCGAGCTCGACGTCGACATCCGGACCCTGCCCGGCGAGGACGACGAGGCCGTGCGGGCCCACCTCGAAGCCGCCCTCGGCGACCTGGCGGCCGACGTCGACCTCGAGGCCGCCCGGCAGGCGTCGAACGTGGCGACGGCGTCGCCGGTCGCGTCGCCGCTGTTCGACGTGCTCGAGCGGGTGGCGCGGCGCGCCTACCCGGACGCGACCTTGCTGCCCCGCATGACCGTCGGCGGCACCGACGCCCGGTTCTGGCGGGACGCCGGGGCCGTCGCCTACGGCTTCGGGCTGTTCTCGCCCGAGGTCACCTTCGAAGACCTCTCGACCCGCTTCCACGGGATCGACGAGCGCATCGACGTCGACTCCCTCGTACTCACCACCCAGGCCTGGCTCGACCTGCTCGCCGAGCTCGACTCGGCCTGACCCCCAACGAACGGGTCAGGGGACGGGGGGGACCGGCGGTGGCTTGCTCACCGCGTGGACGATCGCGTCGAGCTGGTCGGAGGTGGTGGTCGTGTCGTCGCGGTCGATCGTCGCGGTGCCGTCGACGTTGCGCATCGCCGTGCTCCATGACCGTCCGTCGGCGGAGCGAACGAGGCGCCCCGCGCCCCAGGGCGAGGAGAAGCTGATCCAGGTCGCACCGACGGTACCGAGGTTCGGACCCCGACCGAGGTTGGCGGCCACGCCCGCGGCGGCGAGCGCCGGCGCCGCTTGGCCGAGCCAGTCCTGCAGGTCGCGCGCCGACATCGGGGTGGTGGTCACGTCCCGGTCACGGTAGCTGCTGCAACCGATGGTCGATCGGGTAGGGTCTAGCCCCCTCCCGATCGGAGCGCAGCGTGCGGCTGTACCACGTCAGAGACCACGACCGCGGCGGCGCGGTCGACGCCCGCGACGAGGAGGAGTGCTATTCCGCGGCCGGCCGGACCATCGGGGTCTGGCTGACGACCGAGGCCAGCGCCCGTCCGACCGCCTACTCGGCCGAAGTCGACCCCGCCGCGGTCGAGGCCTTCGAGGTCAGCAGCCCCGACGACGGCTACCGAGCCTTCGTGGTGCCCGGTGCGCTCGTCGCCACGCTCGGCTTCGCCAGCGTCTGACGCTCAACCGAAGACCGCGTCCCAGGTCGCCTGCGAGAACGACTCGGCCGGTACGACGTCGGGACCGACGAACACGGCCGCCACGAGCAGCATCAGCATCGGGTCGGCGGCCATTCGCTCGCGGGCGCGGATCCGGCGCGCGACGGCCTCCGGACCGAACTCGTTGTTGAGCACCGACGCCGCCCGCGCCGACAAGCGCAGCCGGCGCATGCGCTCGGCGCGCTCCTCCGCGTAGGGCGCCAGCAGCTCCGCCGACCAGGCGTCGGTGGAGCGGAGCAGGTCGGTGACCACCCGCACGTCGCGCAGCGTGATCGACAGGCCCTGGCCGATGATCGGGTCGTTCCATCCGGCGGCGTCGCCGATGGCGACGACGTGGTCGCCCACGGGCGAGTCGAGCCACGAGTCCTCGTTGGCGTACACCGCGTGCGGGCTGATGGGGGTGGCGTCGACGATCGCGTCGGCGTAGGGCAGCGACGGCGTCGCGAAGGCATCGAGGAAGCGGCGGGTGCCGCCCTCCCCGGCGAAGCGGTGCCGGTCGGCGATGGGGAAGCCGAGGTAGAGCCGGATCCGCCCGTCTCCCTGCGGGAAGGCGAGGTAGTGGGTGTCCTCGGTCGTGCCGATGACCTGGATGTCGGCCGGGAAGCCGCTGGCGTCGTCGACGAGGAGGCCGCTGAAGAGGTGGTGCGGCTCGTCCTTGTGCCGGGTCCACCCGAGTTGGCGCACGATGACGGAGTTGCGACCGTCGGCCGCCACCACGAGCCGCGCCTTCGCGGTGTGCCGGGCGCCGTCGAGGTCGTAGCTCAGCTCGCGTCGACCGGGCTCGACGACCTCGCCGAGCACGACGTCCTCGACGCCGCGGTGCGTCACCGCTCCGGCCTTGCCGGCCGCGTCGAACAGGGCCTGGCAGGCGTCCGGGTGGCGTTGGGTCAGCGGGCCGGCGACGTCGGGCGCCATGATCGACAGGTCGATCGCCTCGGCCTCCGCCTTCGCCGGCGGGGTCTCCGGCTCGAACGTGATGTGTCGTTGGATGGTGTGGCCGCGGGCGGAACGCAGCACGTCCTCGAGGTCGAGCCGGCGCGCCTCGGTGACGCCCCACGGCGCGATCCATTCGCCGCGCGTCCGGTCGGGGAACTCGGTGGTCCGCTCGAGCACGAGGCACGAGGCACCGGCTCGGGCCATCACCGTCGCCAGCGCGGCGCCGCCGATGCCCCCGCCGACGATGACCAGGTCGTAGGAGTCCGCCATCGCCAGAACCTACCGACACTCGGCTCGTGGCGGCGGCAGACTCTGCGCGGTGACGACGACCGAGGGACGTGAGCGCTACACGCCCGTGCGGCGCCACGGCGAGCGGGTCATGCCGCTCGAGCTGTTCTTCGACCTCGTCTTCGTGCTGGCGATCACCCAGTGCACCGGCCTCATGGCCGACGACCCGTCGTGGGGCGGCATGGGCCGGGGCCTCCTCGTGCTCGGGATCCTGTGGTGGTGCTGGGTCGGCTACGCCTGGCTCACGAGCGTCGTCGACCCCGAGGAGGGCGGCGTCCGCCTCGCCGTGGTGGCCGCCATGGCTGCCCTCCTCGTCGTGTCGCTGTGCGTCCCCGAGGCGTTCGGCGACCTCGGGCTCACCTTCGCCATCGCCTACGGCGGCGTGCGGGCCGCGCACATCGTCCTGTTCCTCCTGGCCAGCCGCGGCGACCCTGTCTTCCGTTCCTCGGTGGTCGGCCTTGGGATCGGCACGGCCGTCGGGGCCGGGCTGCTGATCGCCGGCGCTTCGGTCGACGACGTCGGCGTGCGGACGGGGATCTGGGCGCTCGCCCTTGCCCTCGACATGGCCGAGCCGTTCTTCTTCGGGTCACCGGGCTGGAAGCTCGAGCCGGCTCACTTCGCCGAGCGTCACGGCCTCATCGTGATCATCGCCCTCGGCGAGTCGATCGTGGCCGTCGGGGTCGGCGCCGACCACGGGGTCGACGCGGGCGTGATCGTCGCCGCCGTCGCCGGCATCGTCGTGGCGGCCGCCCTGTGGTGGGCGTACTTCGACGTCGTGTCGATGATCGCGGCCCGCCGCCTCGCCGAAGCGCCGCCGGGGCGCGTGCAGAACGACCTCGCCCGCGACGCCTACTCCTACCTGCACTTCCCGATGGTCGCCGGCGTCGTCCTCGTCGCTCTCGGGATGAAGACGACGATCGCCCACGTCGACGAGCCGCTCGACCTCGTGCCGGCGGTGGCGCTGTGCGGCGGCGCCGCGCTGTACCTCCTCGGCCACGTGGCCTTCGCCTGGCGCAGCTTCGGCGCGGTCAAGGTGCACCGCCTGCTCACGGCGGCGGCGGCCGCGGCGCTGATCCCGCTGGCGCGGGAGCTCGACGCCCTGGCGACGGTGATCGTGCTGGCGGTGCTGCTCTCCGCGCTGATCGCCTACGAGACGATCCGCTTCGCCGAGACCCGGACCCGGATCCGGAGCGAGGCCGCGTAGCGCCGAGAAGCTCAGTCGGCGGCGAGGGCCTCGACCCGCTGCCGGAGCGCGGCCTCGTCGAGCTCGCCGTAGCCGGTGCGCTCCGCGGCGCCGGTCTCACCGTCGATGAAGAGGAACGACGACCGGATCACGTCGTCGGCGAACCGGGCCCAGAGCTCGCCGTCGGGGTCGGCCGCCTGGGCGAAGCCGCTCAGGTCCCAGCGGTCGACGAACTCCTGCATCTCCTCGACGCCGGCCTGGCCGCCGATGCCGAGGAACGCCACTTCGTCGCCCAGGTCCGCCTCCACCGAGGCGACACCTGCCGCCTCCCGGTTGCACGACGTTCACCACGGGGCCCAGAACCACACGACGAGGTCCTCGCCGGCGAAGGTGGCGAGGTCGACCGTCCCACCGTCGACCGTCGGGACGACGCCCGCTGAGGGGATCCTCGTCGAGGGCGACCGCCTCGGTCCTCGCCCCACCGTCCCCTCCACACCCCCCGAGCAGCGCCAGCACGGCCAACACCACGAATCGGCGGTGGTTACCCGCGCTATGCACCGGTAGCCACCGCCAGTTCGTGGTGGAGGGCGCGGGCGGCGGCGTCGGCGGCCCGGCTCGAGCCCCGGGCGAGGACGGCGAGGCGCTTGATGCGCCACACCCGCGGGATCAGGTACCGCGCCACGGCCGGGAGGTTGGGGCGGCCGTCGAGGCGCATCAGGCCGAAGATCGCCTCGTCGGCACCTGGGGGACCGACGGGGTCGCTCACCGCGCGGATCGTCGACCACGGCATCCCGGCCTCGTGACAGACGGCGGCGACGGCGGCGGTCTCCATGTCGACGCCGATGATCCCGCGCTCGCGCAGCCAGCCGAGGTCGTCGGCGCCCGTCATGTCGTCCGACGTCCACAGCGCCCCGCGGTTGGGTTGGGTCCGCAGCGGCGCCGGCCGGTACTCCGCGCCCGTCGCGCCGTCGATCACGACCTCCGGCACGACGAGCTCGCCGACGGCGGTGTCGACGCCACCGCAGATCCCGATCATCACGACGCGGTCGAACGAACCGCGCTCCAGGAGTCGTGTGGTCGCCGTCCTCGCCAGCGCCGTGCCCATGCCGGACTTGATGGCGACCACGTCGGTCGAGCCGACGGTCCCCACGCACCGGCGGTCGTCGCCGTCGCCGTCTCGTTGCAGCCCCGCCACCTTGCGGAAGGCCGCCAGCTCCGAGGGCATGGCCAGGACGACGGCGACGCGGGCTCGGTCGGTGTCAGGCGGCATCGGAGCGGCCGCTGACCCAGCCGCGCCCGTCGGCCCAGACGAGCATCGGGGGCAGCACGACGAGTGCCGACAGCAGCGCCACGGCCACGTTCATCGACACGATGATGCCGAAGTCGCGGAGCAGCGGGAGCGACGACGTCGCCAGCACACCGACACCGATGATCACGGCCAGCCCGGAGCAGACGAAGGCGCGTCCCGTCCGGGCGGCGGCGATGTCGATGGCCTCCTGCACGTCGTGTCCGTTCCGGCGTTCCTCGATGAACCGCATGCAGATCAGGCTCGTGAACTCGGTGCACACGGCGATGACGAGCGGTCCACCGAGGGCGGTGAGCGGGCTCAGCTCGAACCCGGCGGCACCGGCGACGAGCGAGGAGGCGCCGACGGCGATGAGCACCGGCACCTGGCACAGCAGCGCCCGCACCGGGCTGCGCAGCAGGAGCGTCAGGAGCAGGAAGACCCCGACCAGGGCGACGTAGGTCAGGAGGACCCGGTTCGCCTCGAGGTTCTCGAGGAGCCCGACCCCGACGACGGCGAGCCCCGACGGTGTCGCCGTGACCCCAGGCGGCGGGTCGACCGAGTCGCTGATCTCGTCCACCACCACCGCCCGTTCGGCGAGTGACGACGGGCCGGTGCGGAAGATGAGGTTCAGCGCGGTGGCGTCGGGGCTGACCGTCGACTTCTGGATGTCGGGCGGGGCGACGTCGTACGCCGACTGCACGTCGATCCCGAGGGGCGGCAGGTAGGTCGTGTCGGGAACCTCGATGAGGAAGCCGACCGTCGTCACCATGCTCGACGCCGTGAGGAGCTCCTCGGGGTAGCGGGCGAGCTGGTCGTTGGCGAAGCCCTGGACGAAGGAGGCGACTTCGTCGGTGAACACTTCGTCGGCCTCGACGAAGATGCCGAGCTCCGACGACGAACCGGTCTCCTCGCGGAGCGTGTCGAGATCCTGGATGACCTCGGTGTCCTGGTCGACCCACTCCTCGGGATCGGTCTGCAGCTCGAGGCTGTCCTCGACGAGGGCCCCGGCGACGAAGATGCAGACGGCGGCGACGGCGAGGACCGGCGCGGCGGCGCGAGGCAAGGAGCCGAGCTTCACGACGAAGTTGCCGAGGGCACCCTCGGTGTAATCGCCGGTGGCCGTGCGCGAGCGGTACTCCCGCCAGCCGAGCGCCGACGACGTCAGCACGATGTCGGCGGCGACGACGACGACGATGCCGACGGCGAGCAACGTGCCGAAGGCCCGCAGCATCGGCACCTGGGCCAGCTCGAGCGCCAGGAACGACACGACGCAGGCGGCGGTGGCGACGAGGAGGGCGGGGACGAGCCCGACCCACGTGCGCTGCATGGGGTGGTCCTCGTGGTCGATGACCACCTCTTCCTCGACGCGGGAGTGGAGCTGGATGGCGAAGTCGATGCCGACGCCGAGGAGGACCGGGAGGCCGGAGATCGTCACGACCGAGAGCGGGATGCCGAGGTACCCGGCGAGCCCGAAGGCCCAGATGAGCCCGATGATGACGACCCCGAGCGACAGCAGGCGCCAGCGGACGTTGAAGAGCAGCACGAGGACGATCGCCATCAGCACGACGGCGATGGCGCCGAGGGTCAGGAACCCGCCCTTCAGGTAGTCGTTGATGTCCTTGAGGAGCACGGGCGCGCCCGTCGTCAGGACCGACGCGTGCTCGACGGGGGTGTCGGTGATGGCGAGGATCGCCTCGGCCGCCGCCCCTTCGCCCTCGATGTCCTGGTTGCCCTCCAGCCGGGTGACGAGCTGCGCGTGCTCCTCGTCGGGGAAGAAGGGACGGAGCGACTTGCGGATCGACTCGGCGTTGTCGAACAGCAGGAACCTGACCCAGTCGGGGTTCTCGAGCGTGCGCTCGGCCTCCGGTACCGCCGACAGGCGGGCCAACGTGGCGGCCGCGTCGGCCAGGCGCAACGCCTGGCTCTCCGGGTCGGGGTCGCGGTCGCGCGCCCGCAGCAGGATCTGGCCCGCCGGGCTCTGGGTCGGGTCGCCGGTCGGGCTCGTCACCAGCGACTGGGTGAACTCCAACGCCGTCAGCGGGCTCACCACCGACAGCACGCCGGGCGTGGCGCGGAGCTGCTCCTCCTCGGTCTCGAGGGTGGCGATGTTCGCCGGCGTGAACAGCCCCACCACGTCGACGCCCTCGTCCATCGTGAACAGGGTCAGCATCGCCTGCCCGCCGAAGAGCGACTGGTAGGCGACGTTGTCCTTGTAGACCTGCTCGTCGGTGTTCAGGTACGAGTCCTGACCCGTCGCGAACTCGAGCTTCGTGGCGCCGAAGCCGAGTACGAGTGTGATGGCGAGCCCGACGACGGCGACGACCCCTGCTCGCTTCCCCAGCGCGACGGCGGTCCGGGCGAGGAAGGCCTGCACGGGGGCGGACCGTAGTGGCGGGCCGCTATTCGTCGTCGTAGATGTCGTCGTCGATGTCGAGTCGGTGGCCGTTGTACGCGGCGAGGAACGCCTCCAGGCATCCGAGGCGGTTCTCGTGGAATTGGCCGCGGGGCGAGTTGAGGTAGAGCGAGAGGTACTGCAGCGCTTGCGCGTGGTCGCCGTTGGCGAGGTAGCCCTTGCCGAGGACGAGCCAGGCGCTCACCCGACCGTTCTCGGTGACCCCGGCGTGGTCGAGGAGGGCGAGGGCTTCGCTGATCGCCGTCGCGGTGTCGCCGGCGTGGTGTGCCTCGGCCATGCGGTCGAAGACCGCCTTGGCCGCAGCGCGCTCGTTCTCGACCTCGACCTGTTCGTAGATGTCCATCTCGACCATGGCGCCATCGTGTGGTGCGTGTGACCCGCTCGCCTGAGTAGGCAGTACTCATTCAGCTGCAAAGCTCTCGACATGACAGGGACCGACGTGGCCCACCCCGCCGACGAGGTGGCGGCGACGGTCGCCGAGTACGTCGCGCTGCGAGCCCGGATCGAAGCGGGCGAGGCCACCTGGACCGACCTCGCCCGGTTCTTCACCGACGACGTCGTCTATATCGACCCGGCCTGGGGGCGGGTCGAGGGCATCGAGGAGATCCGTGCCTTCCTCGACGAGTCGATGCGGGGCCTGGAGGACTGGCGCTTCCCGATCGAGCTCACGGCGATCAACGGTGACGACGTCGTGATCCGGTGGACGCAGGTGCTTCCGTCGGGCAGGCGCCAGTCGGGCATGTCGACCCTCCACTACGCCGGCGATGGGAAGTTCGACTACGAGGAGGACCTCCTCAACATGGTCCACGTCCTCGAGGACCTCCAGGCCGACGGCTGGCGTCCCGGCCCGGGGTTCCGACCCCCACCCGACACCCCGAACCGCGACTTCTCCCGCCCGTAGAGCGGCGAGGGTCAGGCGCGGCGGCGCCGGAGGGCGATGGCGGCCGCGGCGACGCAAGCGGCCCCGACGGCGGCCAGGACCGCTGGCCCGCTCCGCCCGGTCTCCTCGACGGCGACGACGGCGGTCGTGGGAGCAGCGACGGCGAGGGTCGTCGAGGTCGAGGTGGTCGATGTCGTGGTCGTCGTGACCGCCGATGACGTGGTGGTCTCCGGGACGGTCGTCGTCGTGGGCGCGGCGGTCGTCGACGTCGTCGTCGCCACGACGCCGACCCGGCGGGCGGAGACCTCCCGAGCCAGGCTGCCGTCGGCGATGCGGGCGTAGACGGCGTCGCCGGGGCAGGCCGTCTGGCTCATGTCGCGGTGGCCGGCGATCGTCGTGGCGGTCACGGCCGTGCCGGCGGGCCAGCGGTTCGAGCCCCGCGACGACGAACATCGTCGTGGCGCCGGGCGCCGTGTCGACGCCGTAGGTGTCGGCGAGCCGCGCCAGCAGGCCGACGAGCGCGGTGTGGGCCTCCGTCGTCGGCGGCGCATCGGTGAACGTGCCGAGCAGGCAGCACAGCTGGGCGAAGCCTTGGCTCCCGCCGGTCGCATCGCCCCGGATCGGCGCGGCCAGGCTGCCGGTGCGCCCCTCCCAGACGCCGCCGTAGCGGTCGACGAAGAAGTTGTAGGCGATGTCGGGCCAGGCCTTGGTCCCGGTGTGGAAGTCGTAGATGCCCCGGAGGATCCCGGGCACGTCGCTCGCGGCGTACTCGTTGGGTCCCGCGGTGTGGTGCACGAGCAGGAAGCGCACGTCGCCGGGCGCCTCGGCCGCCAGCGGAGCTCGAGGCGGTAGGTCGGCTCCCCAGTCGCCGCGGGGGTGCACCGGTTGCGTTGCGTCCTGGGCATCGGGCCGGGCGCCCGGTGAGGAGCTGACGCCGGGTGATCACCTAGTCAGTGGGTTCGTTGAGGGCGACGGCGGCGTCGATCGCCGCCTCCAGACCCTCGACCCCGGCCGCCTTCTCGACGTAGCCGTAGCCCGATCCGAGGGCGTCGACGGCCGCCTGCCGGTTGAACAGCGAGCTGAAGAGCACGACGGGCACGTCGGAGCCCTCGGCCCGCACGTCGTCGGCGATCGTCAGGCCGTCGCCGTCGGGTAGGACGAGGTCGAGCACGACCACGTCGGGTCGAAGGTCGATCACGGCCGGTGCGGCGTCGGCTGCGGTGTGCACCGCGCCGATGACGTCGTAGCCGTCGTCCTCGAGGGCGGCCTGCACGAGGGCCGCGAACCGTTCGTCGTCGTCCACGAGTAGCACTCGGACCGGCACCGTCTCGTCCGAAGTCATGTCGGTTGGACGGTACCCAAGGTGGTGCGATCCGGATGCGCGGTCGATGCCGGCGAGGTGACCTTTGTCAGGGTTTCTGCCGATTCGTCGGTGCTCGGACCGGGCAGGTTCGGCTCGCGGTCCGGAGACAGGGGTCACACCGGCCGGTCGGGGTCCGGTCGGTACGGTTCTCGCCCCGTGGGCGACACCGAGCTCTCCTTCCCCGGCGCGCGGCGTCCCGACCGACGCCGCGACGTCGACGCCCAGGGCATCAGGCTGGCGGTTTGGGAGTGGGGCGATCCCGACGCGCCGCCCATCCTCCTGGCCCACGGCGGCTTCGACTTCGCCGGAACGATGGACGGGTTCGCACCGCGGTTGGCCGATGCCGGCTGGCGAGTGGTCTCGTGGGACCAGCGCGGCCACGGGGACTCCGACCACGCCCTGCTCTACAACTGGGAGGCCGACGTCCGTGATGCGCTCGCCGTGCTCGACTCGACGACGCGTCGCCCTGTCCCGTTCCTCGGGCACTCGAAGGGCGGCAGCGTCGTGCTCCAGCTCGCCGACGCCATGCCCCACCGGTGCAGCCACCTGGTGAACCTCGACGGCCTCCCCAGCCGCCGCAACTGGCCCGACGTCGCCGACCACGACCGCGCCCGCCTGCTCACCTCCGAGGTTCGGGCGTGGCTGGAGCACCGCCACGTGGCCGGGGCCAAGGTGCGCAGGGCCGGGACCCTCGACGAGCTGGCGGCGCGCCGCCAGAAGATGAACCCCCGCCTGTCGATGGACTGGCTCCGCTACCTCGTCACGATCGGCGCCCGCCAGGACGACGACGGGTGGCGCTGGAAGCTCGACCCGGCGCTGCGCTTGGGCGGCTTCGGACCGTGGCGCCCCGAGTGGTCGATGATGCGGATGCCCGGCCTCGCCATGCCCGTGCTCGGCGTGCTCGGGCTCGAGAACGAGACGATGGGGTGGGGCACCCAAGCCGACGACGTGACGCCGTGGCTGCCGCCGGGAGCGCGGTTCGTGCCCCTCGAGGGCATCGGCCACTTCGTGCACGTCGAAGCCCCCGAGCTCGTGTCGTCGCTCGTCCTGGAGTTCCTGGGCTCGCCGCCCGACACGCCACGCGGTGGCTGGGGCGAGAGCGCCACCGTGGCCGGCCGGCCGGCGCCACGCCTCCGCGCCGACGGACCCCGGCCGGAGCGGAGCGACGACGGCACGGTGACCTACGTGGAGCACGGGCGGGCCCGCCTCGCGCTCCACCACCTCCGCGACGGTCGCACCGACGGTGTGCGGCCGCTGCTGCTCCTGCACGGTCTCGGCGAACGCACGCCGCGTGAGGCGCCCGGATGGACCGATCCGTGGCCCGGGCCCGTCGTGGGGCTCGACTTCGTCGGTCACGGCGCATCGTCGATCCCGAACGGTGGCGGCTACTCCGCCGAGATCCTCCTGGCCGACGCCGACACGGCGTTGCGCCACCTCGGCGAGGTCACCGTGGCCGGGCGCGGTCTCGGGGCCTACATCGCCCTCCTCCTCGCCGGGGCGCGCCCGGAGCTCGTGCGCGGCAGCGTCCTGCTCGACGGTCCCGGCACCCTGGCCCGCTCCTCGGGCCCCGGCTCCTCGATCCCTCCGGCCGTCGACGACCTCGCCGTCGCCCCGCCCGACCCGTTCGCGCTGGCCGAGCTGAGCCGCGACATCCGTACGCCCGACTACGCCGCCATCTGGGTTCGCATGGCGCTGCTCAGCGCGACGGTGCCCAACCCGATCGCGGTGTGCACCGTGAACCGGCCCGACTGGCTGCGGGCGGTCGTCGACGAGCCGGGCGTCCTCGACGTGCGGGTGGACCAGGCCCTGACCTTGTACGCAGAGTGCTAGGAAGCGCCCATGATCAAGGAATTCCGCGCCTTCCTGTTCCGGGGCAATGTGATCGACCTGGCGGTCGCCGTGGTCATCGGCACCGCCTTCACGGCGCTCGTCGGCGCCTTCGTCGCCGGGTTGATCACGCCCCTGATCGGGATGATCTTCTCCAAGGACTTCTCGGAGATGACCTTCACGATCAACGGCAGCACCTTCTTCTACGGCACCGTGATCAACGCCGCTGATCACCTTCATCTCGGTCGCGGCGGTGATCTTCTTCGTCGTCGTCAAGCCCATGCAGATGATGGCCGAGCGCCGGCGCCGCGGCGAGCCGATCGAGGACACCCCGGCACCGTCGGACGAGGCACTCCTCCTCACCGAGATCCGGGACCTCCTGGCCAGCCGCTGAGCACGGGATCGAGCACGGCGGCGAGGAGCTCGTCCTCGCCGCCGGCGGCCGGCCGGCCGAACTGGAGGACGTGCGCCACGCCGTCGGCCGCGGCCCACACCGCCTCCGCGAGCGCGGGCCGGGTCGCGCGTACCCGTCGGCGACGGCCGCGTCGCGGAGGAGGGCGAGCGCCCGGCTGCCCGCGGAGGCCCGGAGGTGTCGTCGCCACGAGCCGGTACAGCTGCGGCTGCTCCCGGGCGTAGCCGATGTAGGCCCGGGCGAGGGCGCGGAGCCGGTCGGCGGCGTCGACCACGACCTCGTCGAAGCGCGCTGCGAGGGCCTCGCGCTCATCCTCGGCGATGGCCCCCAGCAGGTCCGCCTTGTCGGACACGTGGGCGTACAGCGCCGGTGCCGAGACGTCGAGGCGGTCGGCCAGGCGACGGAAGGAGAGCGCGTCGAGCCCTTCGCTGGCGACGATGGCGCGTGCCGTGGCCACGATCGTCGGCCGGCGCAACGGCCGGCGGGTGTTCGGCGCTGCTCTCGCGATCGGGCGATGGTACGGGGCCGCGGTGACCGGCGAGCCCGGCGTCCGTAAGGTCGGAGGGGCATGACGCGGGTGCTCGGGCTGGTGGCGACCTGGGGGGCGTTGGCCGCGTTCGTGCTCGCCGCCGGTCTCGCGGCGACGGGTCCCGCCCGGCCCGCCCGCCGGGCCCACGTCGCCGGCGTCGTCCTCGGTGCCGTCGCCGTCTCGTGCCTCGTGTGGGCCTTCGCGACCGCCGACCTGACCCTGGCCTACGTCGCCGCCACGTCGGACCGGGCGACGTCGTGGCCCTACCGGATCGCCGGGGTCTGGGGCGGGATGGCGGGTTCGCTGTTGCTGTGGGCCGTCGTCGTGGGTGGTTGGGGCCTGCTGCGCCGTGGCGCGCGTGGCCTCGAGGCGGCGGTGCTGGCGATGGTGCCCGCCGCCTTCCTCCTCGTCGTCGTCTGCTGGGCGAGCCCGTGGACGCGGTTGCTGGCGCCGGCGATCGACGGCGAGGGCCTCACGCCGATCCTCCGGCACCGGGCGATGCTGTACCACCCGCCGTTGCTGTACCTCGGGGTGACCGCCCTCGTCGTGCCGTACGCGGCGGTCGTCGGCGGCGCCCCCGCGGCCACGGTGCGGCGGTGGTTGCTGGCCAGCTGGGCGACGCTGACCGTGGCGATGGCCGCCGGCGCGCACTGGGCCTACGTCGAGCTCGGGTGGGGTGGGTACTGGGCATGGGACCCCGTCGAGAACACGGCGCTGCTCCCGTGGCTGGCGGTACTGGCGGCAGTGCACCTCCTGCGCCGCGGCGGCGGACCGGCGGCGCGAGCGGGGCTCGTGTTGGCGGCCGGCGGCGGGTTCGCCCTCGGCGTCCTCGGCACGACGCTCACGCGCTCTGGCACGTCGCCCTCGGTCCACGCCTTCGCCGAGGACCCCGACGTCGGGCGCGCCCTCCTCGCGGTCGTGGCCGTCGTGACCGGCGCCCTGGCGTGGCGGGCCTGGCAGACCTGGCGGGCTGACGCCGGCGCCGGCGCCGGCGCCATGGCGGTACGCGCCGGCGACGACGTTGCCGCGGTGGGCCGACGGCGCGACATCGGGTTGCGGATCCAGCCCGTGCTCGTGGGCGCCGCGCTCGTCGTCGTCCTCATCGGCACGGTGCGCCCGGCGGTCGGCTCCGCCGCCGTTGCCGTCGATGGCTCGTTCTTCGCCGCCTTCGTGGGCCCGTTGGCGGTCGCCGCCGCCGCCGTCATGTTGGCGGCGGGGGTCGCCCTTCCCCGGCGTCGCGGCGCCGCGCGTCCGTCACACCTCGCCCACGTCGGCTTCCTGGTGCTCCTCGTCGGCGTGCTCGGGTCGACGACGGGGAGCTCGGCGGCGGCGACGCTGGCGCCCGGCGAGTCGATGCGCATCGAGGGCTGGGAGATCCGCAACGACGGGGTGTCGGTCGTGTCCGTCGACGGCCACGACGCGGTCGCCGCCGACGTGGTGCTCCTGCGCGGTGGTCGTCGAGCGCGACCGGCTGCGTCCGGCCCTCGTCGCCTACCCGGAGGACAGCCGGTTGCTGGCCGAGACCGGCCTTCGGTCGAGCCCGCTCGTCGACGTCCAGGTCGCCCTGCGCGACGCCGACGACGACGGTCGAGCGCTGCTCGAGGTCCATGTCAACCCGCTCGTCTGGTGGGTGTGGTGGGGGGCGTTGCTGCTCGGCGCGGCGGGCGCATGGGCGTCGGTGACCGGCCGCCCGGGCGCTGGGGGTCACCGCTCGCCGCGGCCGGACCCCGCGCTGTCGGAGTCGCCGGCGCCGCCCTGATCCCTGGCGTCGCGTTTGCGAGCGAGCAGCGTGCCGACCGTCGACGGCGGCGCGGCCGGCGCCGGCGCTGCCGGCTTCTCCCGCACCGGCTTGGGTGGCGGCGCCGGGAGCCGGTCGCCGCCGTCGGTCCCCGGTCGGGCGGGCACGGCCGCGCGCACGCGTGCGCCGGCCCACCGGGCCCAGGCCAGGCCGTGGCCGGCGGTGGCGGCGACGGCGGTGCCCCGCAGGCGGAGCCGGGAGAGGGCGACGGCGAGCGGCCAGAGCACGCAGGCGGCCAGGACGAACCAGGGCGTGAGGTCGGTCCGGGTCCGCCCGGCGAGCAGCTCGGCGGCGTCGAACGCCTCGTCCGGTTCGATGGCGCCGCGGCCCCCGGTGGCGTCGGCGAGGGTCTGGAGGGCGCGCTCGTCGGGCTCGCCAGGTTGGAACTCGGCCGGGTACGAGACGGTGGCGAGGGCAGAGCCGCTCGACAGCGTCGAACCGTCGGGACCCGAGACGCTGGCGCCGACCGCGTAGGTGCCGGCGTCGGCCACCGGCACCTCGCCGGTGAACTCTCCCGGGCCGCTGCGCTCGAGCGGCACCTCGACGGGCTGGAGGTCGGGACCGACAACGCGCGCTGTCGCGGACGCACCGTCGGTGAACGGCCCCTCCCGTTCGACGGTCACCCGCAGCACGCCGTCCTCCACGCGAGCGCGCACACCCGTGTCGCCCGAGCTCGTGCCGAAGGTGTCCCGCACGACGTCGCTCCACCAGTCGACGTAGCCGTCCCACCCGACCCACGTCTGCGACCACCGGGCGGAGGCGTCGGAGGTCCAGGACGACACGCGGCCCAGGCCGACCTGCCACGACGCCAGCAGGGGATCGCGGTCGGGACCGATGCGGAGGAGGGTGGCCGCCTGCGGCTTCGATGTCGTCGCCACGTACCCGAGCAGGGGCGGGGTGGCGGTGAGGCGCGACACGACGTCGGCCGACGACGTCACCTCGGGCACGAACTCGCCCTCGTTGACGAAGTCTCGGCTGGCGAGCACCGCCTCCTCCTGCATGAGCCGCGGGATGTTCTGCAGGTCGCGGCCCGGGTAGAAGCGGCCGTGGCCGGCGACGGCGATCTGCTCGAGCTCGTCGGCGGCGCCCTCGCCGGTGGCGATCACCGAGGTCGTGATGCCCTCGTCCTCGAACAGCGCCGCGGCCTCGTCGGCCAGCTCGCCGAACACGTCCGGGTTCGTGAAGCCGTCGGTGAAGAGGATGATGTGCTTGAGCGACGCGCTCGACTCTCGGAGCTGCTCGGCCGCGGTGGTGAGCGACTGCCGGAGATCGGTCCCGCCGCCGGGCCGGATGGCGGCGAGGCCGTCGCGGACCACGTCCTCGGGCGGCAGCTGTTGGAGGTCGACGAGCCACTGGTGGCCGCTGTTGAAGGCGAGCACGCCGACCTCGTCCATCTCCGACAACGCCGAGATGGCTCGCTCGGCCGCGGCGCGGGCGATGTCGGTCTTCTCGACGCCGCCCGGCAGCCGGCTGCCCATCCCCTGGCCCTCGGCGCAGTGGCACTCGCCCATCGATCCCGACGAGTCGATGGCGAGGACCTCGGCCACCGCTGGCGCCGGCGCGGATCGGTGATCTCGCTGATGACCGGGAGCAGCTCCTCGAGCGGGGAGCCGAGGTAGCCGCCCAGCCCGTAGGCCCGGTCGCCGCCGAGGGTGACGAGGCCGTGGCCGAGGTCGCGGGTGGCGGCCGCCAGCGACGCCACCTGGTCCTCGGACAGGCTCGAGGCGGGGACGTCGACGAGCACGACGGACTGGTAGCCGGCCAGGCGGTCGAGGCCCGGCAGCGCCTGCGCGTCGAGGACGTCGACGGCCAGCCCGCCGGCCCGGAGGGCGTCGGCGAGGGTCGCGCCCTCGCCCGGCGTGCCTTCGGCGAGGAGCACGGCGCCGGGCCCCTCCACCTGGACGGCGGCGAAGCCGACGTCGTTCTCGGCCACGGCGTCGCCCTGGCCGGCGATCCGGACGCTGTAGCGGGCGAGCCCGGTGCCGCCGGCGACCTGGGGGATGGTGACCTGCGTCCGGCCGACGGGGACGTCGACGACCCGCTCGTCGACGACGTCGCCGTCGCGCAGCAGCGTGAGCTGGACGGGGCCGGCGCGGTCGGCGTCGACGGTGACGACGATGTCGAAGGCGTCGCCTTCGCGGACCCGAGGCGGCACGTCGACGCCGGCGACGGCGAGGTCGGCCTCGGTGCCGCGCCCGACGAGGTGGTGCTCGACGGCGATCCCGGCGTCGGCCAGCCGGCTCGCCTCGGCGGCGGCGTCGCCGTCGGTGGCGCGACCGTCGGACACGACGACGATGCGCCGTCGGGCGTCGGCGGGCAGCACGCCTTCGGCCAGGCGCAGGGCGCCCGCCAGGTTCGTGCGGTTGGCGTCGATGCGGGCCGACGGCTGGTCGAAGCGCGGGTCGGGTTGGATCGTGAGCTCGAGCCGGGCGTCGCCGCCGAAGCTGGCGACGGCGGCGACGGCGCCGTCGGGCATCTCGGCGAGCGCGTCCTGCACCCAGTCGACGGCCTCGGCCCGGCCGGCGCTGCCGAGCGACGCCGAGCCGTCGAGGAGGAACACGACCGCGACCCGGTCGGCGCGCCGGAGCACCGACGGTGTGAAGAGGGCGGCGACCAACAGCGCGGCGATGGCGACCCGCAGCGCGACCGCGGCGCGCCACTGGCCCCGTCCGACGCCGCGGCGGCGCCGGGCGACGAGCCACTCGGCGACGAGCACGGCGAGCAGCGGCCACACGACCCATGCCCGCAAGCTGTCGCGCCCGGTCGCGCGGCGCGTCGCCGGGCTGGGTCTGGCGGGCCGGGGTGAGCAGCGCCGACGCCGGAGCGATGTCGGACTCGGCGGGGTCGGCGTTGACGGCGACGGTGCGGTCGGGGGTCCCGGCCGCCTCGGCGGCGGCGACGGTCCAGAAGCCGGGCCGGCCGGCGGTCGGGATCGGACCGCCGGGCACGACCTCGGTCGTGGTGCCGCCGGGCGCGGTGACCGAGCCGCCGGCGACGGGGTCGACGGGGAGGGGGTCGCCGACGACGAGGTCGCTGGGCGGCAGGGCGGCGCCGGCGAGGCTGGTGAGCAGCCGGTCGAGCGAGGACCGGGAAGTCCCGCACGACCTGCAGGTTCGTGTCGGGCAGGGCGAAGCCGAGCACGGCGAACGGCACGCCTCCGACCGAGCCCCGGACGAGGAGCGGGACGTCGTTGGCGGCGACGACGACGCGTGGCGGTGCCGGGGTCGAGGCGTTGGGTGGTGGCGATGACGACCTCGGAGAGGTCGATCCCCTCGACCAGGGGGTCGTCCGGATCGATCGAGGTCAGGGCCGGAGCCTCGACGGCGCCCGACACCGTGATCCCGGCGCCGGCGACGCCGGTGGGCGGCGACAGGGCGAAGAACGGGGCCTCGGGCTCGGCGGGTACGGGCACTCGGTCGTAGACGACGAGGTCGGGCATCGGCGCTGCCGTCGCACGGGGCGACGGTGACGCCCTCGCTCACGCCGAAGCCGAGCTCGAGGAACGGGTTCGTCGCGCCCGCCGGCGTGCAGAGCACGACGGTCAGGGCACGCCGGCGCGCCGCCGTGGCGTAGGCGTGGTCGTCGGCGTCGAGGAGGTCCTCGCCCTCGAGGAAGGCCTCGACCCGGTCGCCGCCGGGCAGGTCGACCTCGATCTCCCGCACCTCGCCCTCACCGAGGGCCACGTCGACCTCGGCGGCGGTCTGCCCGTCGACGTCGAAGCGCAACTGGTCGACCGCCGCCGCCCCCCCGGTGTTGGCCACCGTGGCCCGGGCGTGCAGGCCGGGGCCGCGGCCCTCGACGGTGAGGCGGGTGATCGCCCGGTTGGTCGAACGGTCGCCGATGATCGTGTGGTCGCTGCCCGGCGGGATCAGGCGCTGCTCGGCGTCGGTCATGCCGCCGTCGGTGAGCAGGTGGAAGCCGATGTCGGCGCCGACGGTCTCGAGGCTCTCGGCCCGGAGGAAGGCCTCGGCCCAGTCGGCCGGCCCCGCCGTCGCCTCGATGGGACCGAGCGCGGCAGCGAAGGCGTCGGGGTCGGGGCTGGCGGTGAGGACGACGCGGGGGTGGTCGTCGACGACGACGATCGAGGCGACGCCACCGGCGGGGAGGTCGCCGCGGAGGTCGAGCGCTTCGGCCTTGGCGGCGGCGAGGCGGGACGGGTCGCCGTCGTTGGCGGCCATCGAGCCCGACGCGTCGATCAGGAACACGGTGTGCTGGGCGAGCGGCGTCGTCGTGACCCTCGACGGGTCGGCGACGACGAGGGCGAGCAGGGCGACGGCCAGCAGCTGCAGGGCGAGGAGGAGCGACGGGCGGAGCCGTTGCCACGGCGAGGCAGCCGAGACCGGTTGGGCGACGGAGCGCCACAAGTAGGTCGAGGACACCGTGTGCTGCTCGCGCCGCGGCCGCAGGATGTGCAGCAGCACGATCGGCACCGCCAGGGCGAGCAGCCCGAGGGCCCCCGGGTGCGCCAGCGTCACGACCCCACCTCGAATTGGCGGCAGCAGGTTGCCGATCGTGCGATCTGCTGCCGCCAATTCAGAGCTGTCATCGGAGGAGGCCGGCTTCGCGCCAGGCGCCGAGGAGGATCGGCTCGATGGGCTCGTCGGCGAGGACGCGGGCGTAGGCGGCGCCGGTGGCGCGGGCGCGGGCGGCGACGTCGTCGGCCCACGCCGCGGCGACCGACTCGTAGGCGCGGATCTGCTCGGGGGCGAGCGACACCGGGACGACCTCGCCGGTCTCGGCGTCGACGAGGTCGAGGTCGCCGGCCAGATCGGGGTGGAGGTCGCTCCGGTCGAGCACGTGGACGACGACCACGTCGCCGCCCCGCGCCGGCAGCCGCAGCAGCCCCTCGGTCCACTCCGCGGTCAGCAGGTCGGAGAGCACGACGGTGAGGCCGCGCGGCCCGCGGCGCGAGAGCAGGTCGGTGACGGCACGGGCGAAGCGGGTGTCGCCGTCGGCCTCGAGTCCGCCGAGCAGCCCGAGGAGCGCGTGCATCGCGTGCCGGCCCGTGAACCGCGGCGCCGGACGCTCGAGGGGGAACGTGTGGACCGACACGACGTCGCGCCGGACGAGCGCCACGAACCCCAGCGCCGCCGCCAGGCGCGCCGCCTGGCGCAGCTTCGGGCCCGCCATCGAAGCCGACGTGTCGACGAGCAGCCGGATCGTCAGGTCGTCCTCGGCCTCGAACAACCGCACGAGGAGCTGGTCGAGCCGGGCCCAGGCGACGTAGTCGATGCGGCGGAAGTCGTCGCCGGGGTGGTACTCGCGGAAGTCGGCGAAGTCGAGGGAGCTGCCGTGGCGCGTGGAGCGGTGCTCGCCGGAGAACGTGCCGGCGAGCCGCCGCCGTGTGCCGACCTGGAGCCGTTCGAGCCGCCCGAGGAGCTCCGGCGGGAGCAGCGGCTCGGTCAGCTCGGTCACGGGGCGCCGCGGATGCCGGCCGGCGGGTCGGGGACGGCGGCGAGGACGTCGGTCACGATCTCGTCGGCCGTGACGCCGGCCGCCGACGCCTCGTAGCCGAGCACGAGGCGGTGGCGCAGGGCCGGCACCGCCATGGCGCGGAGGTCGCCGGCGCTCACGTTGGGACGACCGTCGAGCAGGGCCGCCGCCTTGGCCGCCAGCACGAGCGCCTGCGCGCCGCGCGGCGAGGCGCCGAAGCGCACGTACCTGCGCACGCTCTCGGGCGCGTCGGCGCCGTCGGGATGGGTGGCGACGACGAGGTCGACGGCGTGGCGGGTCAGGTGCTCGGCCACGGGGACCTCGCGGGTGAGCTCGACCATGGCCGACAGGCGTCGGCGTCGGCGACGGGCTCGACGGCCGCGGGCGCGCCGCCGGTCGTCCGGTCGACCACCTGTACCAGCTCGTCGGCGGACGGGAACGGCACGACCGCCTTGAGCAGGAAACGGTCGAGCTGGGCCTCGGGCAGCGGGTAGGTGCCTTCCATCTCCAGCGGGTTCTGCGTCGCCATCACGAGGAAGGGCCGCGGGAGCGGGCGGGTCTCGCCGGCGACCGTGACCTGACGTTCCTGCATGGCCTCGAGGAGCGCCGACTGCGACTTCGGCGTGGCCCGGTTGACCTCGTCGGCGAGCACGAGGTTGGCGAAGACGGGCCCGGCCCGGAAGCGGAAGCGGCGGTGGCCGCCGGCCTCCTCTTCGAGCACCTGGGTGCCGACGATGTCGGCGGGCATGAGGTCGGGGGTGAACTGGATCCGCGAGAACTCGAGGGCGACGGCGTCGGACAGCGTCTTCAGCAGCTGGGTCTTGCCGAGGCCGGGCACGCCCTCGAGCAGCGCGTGGCCCTCGCACAACAGGCACACGAGCACGCTCCTGACGAGCTCGGTCTGGCCGACGATCACCTTGCCGATCTCGGCCTCGATGGCCTTGGCCGTGGCCGCGTAGTCCTCGGGCGTCACGTCCATCAGTCCTGGTTCCTCCCGGACAAGGCGTCGAAGTAGGCGCGGACGAGCGCCCGCACCGACGGGGGCACGTCGGCTCGTTCGAGGGCGGTGATCGCCCGTCGTTCGTAGCTGTCGAGCACCTCCGCGGCCGGCACCCGAGCCGGGCCCCGCCCCGACGCGGTGTCGCCCCGGCCGACGGTCTCCCCGGCGTCCCCCTGCCCGCCGCCCTCGGCCGCCAGGTCGTCGCCCGGGTCGTAGACGGTCGCCTCGTCGCCGCTCAGGTCGAGACCGGTCGAGGCGTTGTCGCCGGAGCCGTTGGGCGTGCCCACGCCGCCGCTGCCCCGACCCGCTCGACGCGCTCGTACCGCCGACCGACCCGGAGGCACCGCTGCCCGCTCCCGCGCCCTGGCCCGAGCCGCCGCCGTTGCCCTGCCCGTTCCCGTCGCCGCTTCCGTCGCCGTTCCCGTCGCCCGACCCGTCGCCGTCGCCATCGCCATCGCCGTCGCCGTCGCCCTGCCCGTCGCCGGCCGCCTGGCCGTCGCCCCGGCCGGGACGGGCGGCGGCGCCGAGGCCGGCGGCGACATCGCCGACTCGGGCCGCGCCGTCGGCCGCCGCGTCCTGGGCGGCGACGTCGGCGATCGCGGCTGCCGCCGCGGCCGCGGCCTCGCCCAGCGCCGCGTGGGCCCCGGCGACATCGCCGGCCCCCAGAGCGCCGGCCGCCGACGCCAGCGCCTCGGCGAGGGCGGGGTTGGCGACCTCCTGGCCGGCGGCGAGGGCCTCGAGCTGCTCGGCCAGGGCCGCCTGTTCCTCGGGCGAGAGCTCGCCCACCGCGCCGGCCGCCTCCGCCAGCTGCGCAGCCGCGTCGACCGCCTCGGTTCCCGGCAGCGGCGGCCGCTTCGAGCGATCGCTGGAGCCCCGTCGCCGCGGCGCGCTGCGACTCCAGCCCGGCGCTCACCTCGGCGGCCAGCTCGGCCTGGGCCCCGGCCAGGACCTGCTCGGCCTCCTCGAGCGACGCGGCGTCGTCGAGCTCCTCGGCGAGGCGCTCCAGCTCCTCGGCGAGCGCCGCCTCCGCTTCGCCCGCGCCGGGCTCCTCGGCGAGCTCGGCCGCCTGCTCGGCGAGGCTCGTCGGCCGCCGCTTCGACCGCGGCCCGCTCGGCGTCGCGCCGGGCGCGCACCTCGTCCTGGTGGTTCGGCGCCATCCCGAGGCCGAGCGCCGTCACCGCCAGCAGGCCACCGGCGGCGAGCGGGCGGCGGTGCCAGCGCAACGGCACGGCGTCGGATGGATCGACACCGGCCGCCAAGCCCTCGGCGCGACGCAGCACCCACGGGTGCAGCCCCTCGTCGGGCGCCGTCGCCACCTCGAGGGCCGTCGCGAAGGCGTCGCCCGTCTCGAGCCCGCGGTCGGCCGCTCGCGCCGCGACCGTCGCCGGCACCCGCAACGTGGCCGCGACGACCACGAGCGCCACCGCGACGGCGAGGCCCGAACCCAGCGCGAGCGGCTCCGGCCACCACCAGGGCACCAGGAAGCCGACGGCGACGAGGACAACCGCGGCCCCGGCGACGACCGGGAGCACGAGGTGCCCGGTCGCCACGCCCCACGCCAGACGCAGCCTCCGGGCCACGCCGGCGAGGAGGGCCCGCATCAGCCGAGCCTCATCGCTCGGCCTCTGCCGGCGTGCGCAACCGCCGCACGGCGAGGAACAGCGCCGCGACGCTGAGGACGTAGAGCCCGATGAGCGAGCCGGCCCAGAACGGGAAGCCGGTCTGCTCCACCTCGTCGACGAAGACCGGGTTGCCGAAGTCGTCGAAGCCGACGATCGGCCGGCCGTCGGGTCCGGTCCCGAGGTCGGGCCCGAACCCCCGGCCGAAGCCGACGTCGCCCTCGATCACGAACTCGTCCGAGGGAACGCGGCCGCCACTGCCCCAGCCGCTCGACTCGGCGAGCGCCTTCTCCATCGGCTCGAACGGCGAGCTGACGTCGGACACCGCCCGGCGTGTCGTCGCTGAACACGTCGGCCGCCAGGAACAGTGGGTTCAGCAGCAGCAGCGCCGCCGGCGGATCGGTGCTGTCGCCGCCGCGTGACGAGTCGACGATCCCGGCCGCGACCCAGGTGAGGAACGTCCCGAGCAGGAGCACGAGCACCATGCCGTAGGCGGCGACCGTCGCCGTCTGGACCCGGCGCAGCATCGTCGAGCAGAACAACGTGAGGCTCGACAGGACCACGCCGGTGAACAGCACGACGCCCACGCCCTCCAGGACGGTGCGGATCGTCAGCCCGCCGATGAGGTAGGCGATGCCGAGCAGGGGCGTCGTGGCCACGACGAGCAGGGCGAGGAAGGCGAACGACGCCGCCAGCTTGCCGGCGAGGATCTGCCACGGTCGCAGCAGCGTCACCTGCAACGGGACGAGCGTCTGGCGCTCGCGCTCGCCGGCGATCGCCCCCGAGGTGAAGCCCGGCACGAGGAACAGCACGAGCAGGAGCATGAAGAGGATGAGCCACTCGAAGATGGAGCGGCCGACGGCGGCGAACCGGGTGGGCGACGGCGCCGAGAACGGATCGCCGTCGAGCCCGGACGACTGCGCCTCGAACACGAGGAAGCAGATGACGGCCAGGACGAGGAGGTAGACGGTCAGCAGGATCCAGCTCCGTCCGGAGCGCAGGCGGATCCGCAGCTCCCGCGCCAGCACGGGGTTCATCGGCCGCCGCCCGGCGCCGCGGCGGGTGGCGCCGCCGGCTCCATCGCGACGCTCATCCGACGCCCGCCTTCGGCGGTCGCCCGATGACCGGGCCACGGCTGCGCCGTGGCATGTCCGTGCCGATGGTTCGCTCGCTGCGCTCGCTCACTGCACCACGCCCTTGGTGATGGCGAGGAACAGGTCCTCGAGGTCGCCGCCGTCCTGGCGGAACTCCACGACGGGCAGCCCCTCGTCGAGCAGGTCGCGGAGCAGCCGCACCTGCTCGGCGCTCGTCGGCCACGGTGTAGGCGCGCTCCTCGCCGCCGGCGAGGCGGACGACGACGCGGCGGCCGCCACCGAGCTGGTCGAGGATGTCGCGCGGCGCGCCGGCTGCGAGCAGGCGGCCCGCCTCCATGATGGCCACGTCGGTGCACACCTCCTGGAGCTCGGGGAGGATGTGCGAGCTGATCACCACCGTCTTGCCCATCTCGCGCAGCGTCAGCAGCAGCGTCCGCAGGTCGATCCGGGCGCGAGGGTCGAGCCCGCTGGCCGGCTCGTCGAGGATGAGCACCTCGGGGTCGTGGACGAGGGCACGGGCCAGCGACAGCCGCTGCTTCATGCCCCGAGACAGGCTGTTGACCTGCGCGTCGCGCTTCACCGTGAGGTCGACGAGCTCGAGCAGCCCGTCGAGGAGCCCGGGCCAGCTCGCCCTCGGCACCCGGTAGGCACCGGCGAAGAACTCGCAGGTACTCGGTGACCGTCGTGTTGTCGTACACGCCGAGGGTGTCGGGCATGTAGCCGACGATGCGCCTGACGCGGTCGGGGCTGGCGACCGGGTTGGCGTCGCCGACCCGCACGGTTCCCGCGGTCGGCGCGCAGGAGCGAGGCCAGGATCGACATCGTCGTCGTCTTGCCGGCGCCGTTCGGGCCGATCAGTCCGAACGTGGCGCCTCGCGGCACGTCGAGGTCGAGGTCGCGGACGGCGAAGAGGTTGCCGTAGCGCTTCGTGAGGCCACGACAGGCGATGATCGGCGGCGGGGGCTGCTCGGGCTTGAACGCCGCCTCCTCCACCGGCTCCACGACGTCGGTCACCTCATTCACCCCGGTCTGTCCGCAGCTCGAGCCCGAGCCCGTCACTCACCGGCCCCTCGATGGCGACCCAGCCTCGCACCCAGACGGCGCCGCTGTGCACCGCCTCGGCCGGGACGGCCACCCGACGTGCCTGGGTGAAGTCGACGCTGAACGGATCGAACGGTCGAGGTCCGGCGAGCTGATCGTCGACCAGGACCCAACGTGTCCCGTCCCACAGCTCGACCCGCGCGACGTAGGCGGGCACGTCGAGCTGGAGGGGTGCTGCGCCCGCGCCCGGCGGGAGCGAGAGCCGCCACAGCAGACCCTCGACCTGGAAGTCGACGTCCTCGTCAGGGAGCTGGACCCCGTCGAACCCGCGGACGAGCTCGCGGCGGGCGCCGCCGCGAGCGACCGAGCCGTCGTCGCCGGCGAGCACCGGCGCCCGGCTGACGACGGCGGACCGGCCGGTCGGCGCATCGTCGCCGACGGCGTCGACAGGAGGGCGGTAGCTCGAGGTCCAGCCGACGGCGGTGACCGTGCCGCGGGCCCGCCCGTTCGGTCCGAGCGCGGCCATCACCTCGTTCCAGAGCCCGAGGTTGACGGGCGACTCGACGTCGGGCGGCCCGAACATCCCGACCTCCGCCCGCCACACCTCGCCTTCGCCGACGGAGAAGACGTCGCCGTTCGGGGCCTCGACCCCGGTGAACCGGAAGGTGACCTCCTCGCCGGGGTCGATGGTCCCGAGCGCCTCGGCGGCTCGGCCGAGGAACACCGCCGCCCTCGCGACGGGCCACGGCAGATCGTTGCGAACGGTCCCGACGATCTCGTCACCCTCCGTGCGAGCGGCGACGGTGAGGCCTCCCTCGATCGTGTCGGGCCCGGTGCCGCGGACGACGCCGAATCCGCCGGCGGCGAGCGGCTGCTCGGTCTCCGCGCCCTCGGCGCCCTCGGTGACGGTGAGATCCGGGACCCCGCCGCCGTCGCCGAAGGGCCCGCCGAAGAAGAGGTTGTCGAGGACCGCACCGGCGGTCCAGCCCGCCGGGAACCGGGTCCGGCCGTCGCCGCCGGAGCGGGACACCGTGCCCACCACGGTCGTCGTCCTGGCCCCGGCCGCGCTCGATCTCGACGATCGAGCCCTGCGCGGCGCGGGTGCCGCCACGGAGGTCGGAGCCGACGACGTAGGCGATGCCGGTGAACAGCACGGCGAGCCCGGGGACCACGACCCAGCCCAGGGCCGGGCGGCTGCGGCGGAGCAGGAGCCAGGCGATCGGGCCGACGAGCGCGACGTAGGCGCCGAGGAAGGCCAGCAGCCATGGCAGGTCGAGCGCCGACAGCCCGGCATCGCGGGCGACGCTGTCGCCGACGCTCTCGAACTGCGTGAACTGGAAGGCCTGGAGCCGGTTCAGGTCGGCCAGCGACACCGTCGGGGTCGGTTCGAGGAGGTCGTCCCACCGGCCGGCGGCGGCGGCGCCGTTGCCGGCCCGCACCTCGCCGAGCCCGGCCGGGACCCGTCCGGTCGGGCCCGGCTGCCAGGCGTCGGGCAGGCCGGCCACCGAGGCGCCGATCGAGGCGTCGACCACCAGGCGACCGCCGCGGTCGACCCAGTCGAGGACGGCGGACCGGGCGCTGGCGTCGAGCCGTCCGAGCTCGTCGGGGCCGGCGACGATCGTGCCGAGCGGGTCGAGGGCGCCGGGTGCGGCGAGGGTCGTGTCGTCGACCGCGGCGAAGTGCGCCGTGCCGGCCTCCATGGCCAGGGCGAGCGGCGGCGGGAGGTCGCCGGCGGCGAGCTCGGGAAGCAGGCCGACGAGCTCCTCGGCGTAGAGCGGCTCGACCTCCACTTCGACCACGACCGGATCGCCGCCGCCGACCACGCGCACGGTCAGCGAGCGGAGCTCGAACTGGCTCGGCGTCGGGACGACGACGAGCACGTCCTTCTCGCTGCCACCCGGCACCTCGAGGGGAAGCAGCCAGCGGCCGGCGAGATCGTCGCTCGTGACCTCGACGGCCCCTCGGACGAGGCGATCGGCGCTGATCGAGACCCGCACCGGGAGTCGCCGGCCGATGAGGTAGCGACCGTCGTAGCCCGCCTCGACCTCGACGTGGACGCCGGCCTCGCCCTGCTGGGCGTCGGCCGTCGGAGCGGAGATGCTCCCGGAGGCGATGCCTCCAACGAGGGCGAGGAAGGCGAGCAGCGCCCGGCGCACGCCGGTTCGACGTCGCCGCCGCCCAATGGGTTCCACGCCCGCAGCTTGCACGACGGAGCCCGGATCGCCCTGAGCCCGTTCTCAGGTCTCAGGAGCGCGCTCGCCGACCACCTGCTCGACCGCCAGCCGGGCTCGCTCGATCCGGGCGCGGCAGGCTTCGACCAGCTCGTGGGCGCGGGCGACCCGGAGCGCGAGCACGTCGACGTCGACCGTGTCGGACTCCAGCTCGGTGAGGATCGTCTCGAGCTCGGCCAGCATCGACGAGTAGCTGTCGTCCCCTGGGGTGTCGTCGGACGCGCCGTCGATCGCGTTCATCGGTGCTCCTCCTCGACGCGGCTGCGCAGCACGCCGCCGGCCGTCGTCGTCACGACCACGTCGCCGGGCGTGACGTCGGCCGGGGCGCGCACGAGCCCGCCGCCGTCTGTGCGCGTGATGGACCAGCCGCGGGCGAGGAGCCGAGCGGGGTCGAGGGCGGCGACGCGCGCCGCCTTGGCGCTGAGGGCGACCTCGGCGGTGGCGAGGACGGTCGCGGGACGTCGCGCCAGCCGCTCGAGGCGACGGTCGAGGCCGACCTCGGCGTGCCGGAGGTGACGGCCGGCTGCGACGGACACGCCCGAGCTCGGTGCGCTCGATGCGGCGCGACGCCCGTTCGGTGGCGGCCGCCGCGGCGCGGGTGCACCGCGCCCAGGTGGCGTCGCGCCGTTCGCACCAGGACCGGACCCGGGTGACCAGCCACTCGGCGCCGGCCGTGGGTGTGACGAAGCGGGCCCAGGCCACGGCGTCGGCGACCGACGTGTCGACCTCGTGGCCGATGCCGGTCAGCACCGGGACCGGCGCCGTCGCGATCGTGCGCGCCAGCGTCTCGCCGTCGAACGCGGCCAGGTCGGTGCGGGCCCCCCCGCCGCGCACGACGAGCACCGCGTCGACACCGGCGGCGACGACCCCCCGGACGGCGTCGGCGAGCGAGGTCTCCGCACCGATGCCCTGCACCCGGGCGTCGCACTCGACGACCTGCCACCCGAACCCCGACGACGACAGCGTCCGGAGCACGTCGGCGTGCGCCGCGCTGCCGACGCTCGTCACGAGGCCGATCCGCAGCGGCACGGCCGGCACCATGAGGGCGGCCTGGGCTCGGAGGATCCCCTCGCCCTCGAGGCGTCGGAGCAGCACCTCGCGCTGGGCGGCGAGCCGGCCCAGGGTGAATTCGGGATCGATGCGGTCCATGCGCAGCTGGATCCGCCCCGTCGCGCCGTGCCACTGGACCTCGCAGCGGATGCGCACCTCGGTGCCGTCCTCCATGGCGACGGCGTTCCCGGCCCGCTTCAAGGCGTGGTTGACCCCGTGGCGGTCCGAGGACCACAGCACGACCGGCAGCTTGCAGCCGTCGCCGACGAGATCGAAGAACACGTGGCCGTTGGCGTTGCGTCGCTTGCCGTGGATCTCGCCCCGCACCCACACCTTGCCGCCCAGCTCGCGCCGGACGGCGAGCTCGACCCGGCGGCCGACCTCGGCCACGGTGAGGGTGCCGTCGGGCTCGGGCAGCAGGCTCGGCTGCACGGCGGGTTGGACCATGACGACAACCGTACGACGGGGGTGTGTCCGCGACCGGCCGCTCAGGCGGCGCCGGCGGCTTCCCGGACGAGGGTCCGGTAGAGATCGGCGTAGAGCCCGTCCCGGGCGAGCAGCTCCCCGTGCCGGCCGCGCTCGACGATCTCGCCTTCGTCGAGGACGAGGATGACGTCGGCGTCGACGATCGTCGAGAGCCGGTGGGCGATGACGATCGACGTCCGTCCTCGCAGCGCCTCGGCGAGGGCGTGCTGGACGAGCGCCTCGTTCTCGGTGTCGAGGTGGCTCGTGGCCTCGTCGAGCACGACGACGCACGGGTCCTTCAGCAGCATCCGGGCGATGGCGATGCGCTGCTTCTCGCCGCCGGAGAGCCGGTAGCCGCGCTCGCCGACCATGGTGTCGTAGCCCTCGGGGAGCGCGGCGACGACGTCGTGGATCCGGGCGGCGCGGCACGCCGCCTCGAGCTCCTCGTCGGTGGCGCCCGGCCGGGCGTAGCGCAGGTTGGCGGCGACGGTGTCGTGGAAGAGGTGGGGGTCCTGGCTCACCACGCCGATGGACGCGTGCAGCGAGTCCTGGGTGAGGTCGCGCACGTCGTGGCCGTCGATGCGCACGGCGCCGCTCGTGACGTCGTACAGCCGCGGCACCAACGACGTCAGCGTCGTCTTGCCCGCACCCGAGGGTCCGACGACGGCGACGAGCTGCCCAGGCTCGATCTGTGCCGACAGGCCCTTGAGGACCTCCACGCCCGCCTCCGTCTCGAGGACACGGCCGTCCTCGAGCGAGCTGATCGAGACCTGGCTCGCCGCCGGGTAGCGGAAGCGCACCTCGTCGAGCTCGATGTGCCCCGCGGGGGAGACGAGGTCGAAGGCGCCGGGCCGGTCGACGATCGACGACGGCGTGTCGAGCACCTCGAAGACGCGGTCGAAGCTCACCAGCGCCGTGAGGACGTCGATGCGGGCGTTCGACAGGCCTTGGATCGGCGCGTAGAGGCGCACGACGTACGTACCGAGGGCGATGAGCGTGCCGAGGGTGATCGCCGCCTCGAGCACGAGATGCCCGCCGACGAGGTAGACGACGGCGGTGCCCGCCGCGGCGAGGGTCGACAGGCCGACCATGAACGTGGTGCGGTACATCGCCGTCTTGATCCCGATGTCTCGGACCCGCCCGGCCCGCGAGGAGAACCCGTCGGTCTCCTCCCCGTAGCGCCCGAACAGCTTCACCAGCAGCGCCCCGGCGACCCCGAAGCGCTCGGTCATCGTCGTGTTCATGGAGGCGTTGAGGTCCATCGCCTCGCGGCTGATCTTCTGCAGGCGACGGCCGACGTAGCGCGACGGGATCAGGAAGGCGGGCACGATCACCAGGCCGAGGACCGTCAGGCGCCACTCCAGGATCGCCATGGCGATGAGCGTCGTCACCAGCGTGATGGCGTTGGCGACGACCGAGCCGAGCGTGCCGGTGAGCGCCGACTGCGCCCCGATGACGTCGTTGTTCAGGCGGGAGATGAGCGAACCCGTCTGCGTCCGTGTGAAGAAGGCGATCGGCATGCGCTGGACGTGGTCGTACAGACGGACGCGCAGGTCGAAGATGAGGCCTTCGCCGATGCGGGCCGACCACCAGCGCTCGGCGAGGTTGAGGCCGCCGCCGATGATCGCCACGACCACCATGAGCAAGGCGGAGGAGGTGACCAGCCCGGGGTCGGGCGACGCCGGATCGAGGGCGTCGTCGACGATGCGGCGGATCAGCAGCGCCGGTACCAGGCCGAGCACCGCCTCGGCGATGATCGTGGCCAGGAACCCCACGAGCATGCCCCGGTAGGGCCGAGCGAGGACCCACACGCGACGGACCAGGCCCGGCCGCAGCTCGGCGCCGCGCACGGCGTTCGGGTCGTGCCCGAGGAGCATGTGGGGTGCCATCCGCATCGGCGCGAAAGGCTAGACCGCGCTTGCGAAAAGCGTTGCCGTCAGAGGCTGGTCGCCCCGCCCGGCGGGACCAGGGCCACCCACGTCCGTCCGGGAGTCAGCTGGATCGGGCTGCCGTCGGGGAGGAGGTACTGCGTGACCGACTCAGGGGTGGGCTTGATCCAGCGCCCCACGATCCGGCGGCCTGCGCTGAACACCCAGACCTCGCCCTCGCCGACGAGCTGGCCGACCGGGAGGTGGGGTCCGTTGACGTACCCCACGTACTCGGTGAACTGGACGACGAGGTTCGGTGGGGCGACCTGGATGCCGGCCGCATCGACGTGCGGGGTGCCGCGCTGGGTCCGCGCCCAGCCCTCGCCGTTCCAGTCATAGGCGATCGGCACCCCGCTCGAACCACCGCCGAAGTTCAGGTCGACGTGCACCGCGGGGTCGCCTGCGGGGACGGAGTCGGGCGCGCGGAACGAGAAGGAAGCAGGCGGCGTGCCGGCGTCGGCGCGGTGGCTGTCGACCATGGGCAGGTAGCCCTGGATGAAGAGGTTGTGCGGTGCCCGGCGCCCGCGGTCGCGGTAGTACTGGTCGACGGCCGGCGTGTGCGCGACGTCGACGATGTTCGAGGCCCGGATGTCGGCGGCCATGTATTCGTTCGAGCCCGACCACGCGAACATCGGGCGGTTCAGCGCCGAGAGGATGGGGATCTCGGTCGAGCGCCCCGACCGGACCGGCCCGATCGGTTGGGCGTCCTGCGAGTGGAACACGGCGAAGAAGCGGGTGATCCCGGCTTCGACGCGTTCCTCGTAGACGACGTCGGCCTGGTTGAGGCCGACCTGAGGCCGCGCCGCCTCCGAGTTGTCGATCTTCACGGCGAGCGCCGGGCGCGCCATGGCCGCGACATCGTCCACGTTCACGCCGGTGAGTTGCCACACCGGCGGTGGTGGCGGCGGCGTGGTGGTCGTGCTGGGTGCCGTCGTCGAGGTCGTGGTCGTCGTCGCCGGGGCGGCGTCCTCGTCGCCGCCCGCGGTCGTGATGAGGATGCCGCCGACGAGCACGGCGACACCGACGGCAGCGGCGATGACACGGTTGCGGGTGCTTCCCATCCCTCACTCGATAGTGGCGCGTCGATCCGCGCCGGACGCGGATCCCTGCCCTACGACGTCTCAGCGGAGAGTGTGGGATTCGAACCCACGGTGGTCTCGCGACCACAACGGTTTTCGAGACCGTCCCATTCGTCCACTCTGGCAACTCTCCGGGTTCGACGTTACCGACCGCCCTCCCGGCGCTGCGAGAAGAACGACTGCACGAGCGCGGCGGCCTCGTCGGCGCGCACGCCGGCGGTGACGGCGACGTCGTGGTTCAGCCGCGGGTCGGCTCCGAGGTTGTAGAGCGTCCCGAGGGCACCCGCCTTCGGGTCGGTCGCGCCGAACACCACCCGCTCGACCCGGGCGGCGACGATCGCGCCCGCGCACATGGGGCAGGGCTCGACGGTCACGACGACCGTGGCGCCGGCGAGGCGCCAGCCGCCGCCGGCCGCTCGGGCGGCATCGCGCAAGGCGAGCACCTCGGCGTGCGCCGTCGGGTCGCCGAGGCGCTCCCGCTCGTTGTGGCGGCGGGCCACGACGGCGCCGTCGAGGACGACGACGCAACCGATGGGCACGTCGTCGTGCGCGCCGGCTGCTCGGGCCTCGTCGAGCGCGAGGCCCATGAGCTCGTCGTCGTCCATCACGGCCTGAGCAGACGCGCCCTGGCCCTCGCCGTCAAGTCGAGGAGGGACTCACTCGAACTCGACGTCGATCTCTGGAGCGGAGGGAGTGGGATTCGAACCCACGGTGGGTTGCCCCACACACGCTTTCCAAGCGTGCCGATTCGGCCGCTCTCGCATCCCTCCCGGACTACGCGCCCCGCCCTCCCAGGTGGCGGCCAGGCGATCTGCGGCGCACCACAGGGTCCGCTGAGAGCTGCTGCCTCCCGGCCCTGACTCGGTTCACGGCCTGCTGTCGCACAGGACCCGGCCGCCACGTGGGAGGGCGGGGCGAGGAACGAGGCTAGCGCCCGTCGGCCCGGCCGTCACAGTGCAGCGAGGCCTGTAGCGTCGCCGTTCGCATGGCTTGGCAGTCGCTCTACCGCCGGTACCGGCCCCGCCGCTTCGCCGAGGTCGTGGGCCAGGACCACGTCGTCAACGCCCTCCGCAACGCGGTCCGAGAGGGTCGGGTCGGCCACGCCTACCTGTTCAGCGGTCCCCGCGGCACGGGCAAGACGACCTCGGCCCGCCTCCTGGCCAAGGCCCTCAACTGCGAGAACCTCGTCGACGGCGAGCCCTGTCTCGTGTGCCCGTCCTGCGTCTCGATCGAGGCGGGCACGAGCTACGACCTCCACGAGCTCGACGCCGCGTCGAACAACGGCGTCGACGCGATCCGCGACCTCATCGCCCGTGCCGCCCTGGGCACGCCGGGACGCACGAAGGTGTACATCCTCGACGAGGTCCACATGCTCTCCGCCGGCGCCGCCAACGCGCTGCTCAAGACGCTCGAGGAGCCCCCGGAGCATGTCGTGTTCGCGCTGGCGACGACCGACCCGCACAAGGTCCTGCCGACCATCCGCAGCCGCACCCAGCACTTCGAGCTCCACCTCCTGCCGGCCGACGCGCTCGAGGCCCACGTGCGGTGGATCGCCGCCGACGCCGGGCTCGCGGTCGACGACGAGATCATCGCCCACGTGCTGCGGGCTGGCGGCGGCTCGGCTCGCGACACGCTCTCGGCCCTCGACGGCGTCGTCGCCGCCGGCGGGATCGACGATCGCGGCGAGGACGCCGACGCGCTGCTCGCCGCCCTCCTCGAGCGCGACCCCGGAGCGGTCCTCGCCGCGGTGCACGAAGCCGTCGTCGCCGGGCGCGACCCGCGCGTGCTCGGCGAGGGGCTCGTCGGGCGGCTGCGCGACGCCTTCCTCGCCAGCCTCGGCGTCGGGCTCGACCACCTCCCCGAGGGCGACCGCGCCCGCACGACGGAGCTGGCGCGGCACGCCGACCGGCCGTTCCTGACCAGGGCGCTGGAGCTCCTCGGCGATGCGCTCGTGGCCATGCGCCAGGCCGCCGACCCCCGCATCACGCTCGAGACCGCCCTCGTGCGCCTCGCCGACGTCGAGGCCGACACCTCCAACGCCGCCCTGCTCGAACGGATCGAACGGCTCGAGCGCACCCTCGCCGCCGGCGGCGCCGGGTCGGGTCATGCCGAGGCGAGTGCACCCACCCGTCCGGTCGGCGGGCCGGGACTCGACCCCGGGCCCGTGCCTGAGACTGAGCCGGCGGCGACGCCGTGAGGGGTCGGGACCCGCCGAGGAGGCACGCCGCAAGCTCGCCGAGCGACGCCCGGCGCCGGCACCGCAGGCGGCCGCGCCGCCGACGGCGGCGCCCCCATCCCGGCCCACCGCGCCGCCCCCCGAGCCCGAGGCGCGGGGCGCGGTCGCGACGGAGGCCCCGCCGGCCGGCGACCTCCCGTCGCGCGACGAGCTGACCCTCGCCTGGGGCGACACCGTGCTCGGTTCCTTGACCGGCCCGGCCCGGGCCCGCTTCGCCGCCGGTCGGTTCGTCGGCGTCGAGGGCGGCGCCGCGCTGTTCGCCCTGCCGAACGAGGTCCACCGCGACCGTTGCGAATCGGTGCGAGGCGACGTCGAGCGAGCCCTCGGCGTGCACTTCGGCCGGCCCGTGCCGCTGCGACTCGTCGTGGACGGCTCGGCGACGGCGCCCGCGCCCGAGGCGGCACCGAAGGGCGCCGACGTCGAGGAGATCGTCGATCTCGACGAGCTCGTCGACGCGCCGGCCGAGCCGGTGCGGACACCGCTCGACCGCGTGACCGAGGCCTTCCCCGGCGCCGAGGTCCTCGAGGAGGAGCCACGATGACCGAGGACGACCGCAACGGCGATCTCGACGACGACGATGTCGCGGACGGCGATCTCGACGACGGCGACGGAGGAGCCACGGCCGAGGTGCCCGACCTCGCCGCGCTCGGCCTCGGCGGCCTCGCCGACGGCGGCCTGCCCGACCTGGGCGGGATGATGGACGGCCTCGCCAAGATGCAGGCCGTCCAGGACGAGGTGTTCGAGGGCAGCGCCGGCGGCGGGCTCGTGCGCATCCGGGCCAACGGCCGCTTCGAGATCGAGTCGGTCACGATCGAGCCCGACGCCCTCGCCGACGCCGACGCCGAGCTGCTGGCCGACCTCGTCCATGCCGCGCTCCGCGACCTGACGGGCCGGATCGCCGCCGCCCAACAGGAGGCGATGGGCCCGCTCGGCGGGCTCCTCGGTTGAACATCTACGCCGGGCCCGTCCAGGAGCTGATCGACGAGCTCGGCCGGCTCCCCGGCATCGGCCCGAAGTCGGCGCAGCGCATCGCCTTCCACCTCCTGAAGCTGTCGAAGGCCGACGCCCTCCGACTGGCGCAGGCCATCGCCGAGGTGAAGGACCGGGTCGTCTTCTGCCGGCGGTGCTTCAACATCGCCATCGCCACCGACGACGGTGCGGACGAGTGCGGCATCTGCACCGACGACCGCCGCGACGCCACCGTGCTCTGCGTCGTCGAGGAGCCGCGCGACATCGTCGCCGTGGAGCGCACCGGCGAGTTCCGGGGCCGCTACCACGTCCTCCAAGGAGCCATCAGCCCGATCGAGGGGATCGGGCCCGACCAGCTGCGGGTCCGCGAGCTGCTGGTGCGCCTCGAGCCCGAGGGCGTCCTCGAGGTCATCCTCTGCACGAACCCGAACCTCGAGGGCGAGGCGACCGCGCTCTACCTCGGCAAGCTCCTCAAGCCGCTCGGTGTGCGGACAACCCGCATCGCCAGCGGGCTCCCCGTCGGCGGCGACTTGGAGTACGCCGACGAGCTCACCCTGGGAAGAGCGCTCGAAGGAAGGCGGGAGGTTCCGGACTAGGGCGTCCTGCGGCAAGGCCGCGGACGGCGGGCCCGGGCTTTGACGTACCGGCCGCCCGCGATGGCGGACGGTTCAAAAAGGAGTGGGCGCCGCCCGGCGGGCCGGGCGCGGGCGGACAGAACCGACCCGCCGAAGGCGGCACCCGTCCGTCCATCGGGGGGATGGGAACCCGACGAACGTTGCGATCAGATTACAAACGAAGGGCCCGCGATGCAAGTGACGACTGGATTTCGACTTGCGCGCCACGCTGCGTCGTTTCGAACACCCGGAACGTAGCGACAAGGCGCCGCCGCGTGCTACCCCGCGGCGCGCAGCAAGATCGCGTCGCCCTGCCCGCCGCCGCCGCACAGGGCGGCGGCGCCGAGTCCGCCGCCCCGGCGGCGCAGCTCGTGCAGGAGCGTCAGCGCCACCCGGTTGCCGCTCATGCCGACGGGATGGCCGAGGGCGATGGCGCCGCCGTTCACGTTGACGATCTCGTCGCCGATGCCGAGGTCGGCCATCGAGGCCAGCCCCACGGCGGCGAACGCCTCGTTGAGTTCGTAGAGCGAGATCTCCGACAGGTCGATCCCGGCCCGCTCGGCCGCGGCTTTGATGGCCCGGGCCGGCTGGGTCAGCAGCGACGGGTCGGGCCCGGCGACCTGGCCGTAGCCGACGATCTCCCCCAGCGGCGTGACGCCGAGGCGCTCGGCGACCGCGGTGGAGGTCACGATGACCGCCGATCCGCCGTCGCTGATCTGGGAGGCGTTGCCGGCGGTGATGTTGCCGGCCTTGTCGAAGGCCGGGCGCAGCGAGGCGAGGGAGTCGGCCGTCGTGTCGCCGCGCACGCCCTCGTCGGTGTCGAACATGACGGGGTCGCCCCTGCGCTGGGGGATGGCGACCGGCGTGATCTCCTCGGCGAAGAGCCCGTCCTTGATGGCCCGTGCCGCCCGCTCGTGACTGGCGGCGGCCAGGGCGTCCTGCGGCTCACGAGCGAGGCCGGCCGACGCTGCGTACTTCTCGGTCGCGCCGCCCATGGCGATCTTGTCGAAGGCGCAGAACAGGCCGTCGTAGGACAGCGAGTCGACGAGGGTCGCGTCGCCGAACTTGTAGCCGGCCCGGCTGCCGGGGAGCAGGTGCGGCGCCTGGGTCATCGACTCCATGCCGCCGGCGACGACGATCTCGGCCTCGCCCGCCTGGATGGCGAGGTCGGCGAGGTGGATCGTGTTGAGACCGGACAGGCAGACCTTGTTGACCGTGGTGGCGGGCACGGTCATGGGGATGCCGGCCTCGACGGCCGCCTGGCGGGCGGTGATCTGACCGGTCCCAGCCTGGAGCACCTGCCCCATGAAGACGTAGTCGACGTCCTCAGGGGCGATGCCGGCCCGTTCGAGCGCGGCCTTGATGGCGATGCCACCGAGCTGCGGCGGCGCTGAACCCGGCGAGCGAGCCGGACAGCTTCCCGATCGGCGTGCGGGCTCCGGCGAGGATCACCGAACCGGCCATGAGCTACCCCCTGGGGTGCGAATCGACGTTCGCCGGCAGCGTAGAGCCGGTTCGGCGCGATCCCCGAAATCGCCAGGAGCGACGGGTCGCCAGGTCAGTGGTGCAGGGCGCCGCTGCCGGCCTTGCGGCGGCGACGCCGGGCGAAGCTGCGGGCGACGGCCTTCGACACCGCTTGATGCACCAGGACATCGATGTCGTCACTCGTCGGTGTCTTGTCCCAGTTCATGCGGTACCGGCGGTCGGCGAAGGTCACCATCCGCGTCGGGGCGTGCGGCCCCTCGGGGGGCACCGCCCAGCCACCGAGCTTGACCGGCTGGGTCGTGACGGGTCGAGCGTGAGGGGCTCGACCGTGACCGTCGCGAGCCCGGCCGTCGGGGGCGCGGCCGTCGGGGGCGGGGCCGTCGGAGGCGGTGCCGTCGCGAGCCCCATCATCGCGAGCGAGACCGGTGGAGGCCGGTCGTCGGTGAGGTCGACGACCGGCTGCGGGGACGCCGAGACCGAGGCGGTCTCGGCGGGCTGGTTCGCGTCGCCCGTACTCGCGGGCATCGGCGCGTCGCCCAGGCGGCGGCGGGTGGCGGCGAGCAGCTCGGCGGAGGTGGCTCGGGCCCGTTGCGTGGCGGCGGCGATGATCGACTCGGCGTCGCGCTCGGCCGTCGCCCGGATGGCGGCCGCCTCGTCGCGGGCCCGCAGCAGCTCCATCCGCGAGCCGTCGAGGAGGATCTCGGCCTCGCGCCGGGCCAGCTCGGTCGCCCGCTGCATGACGGTCTCCGCCTCGCGCTCGGCGTCGGCGCGGGCCCGGAGCATCGCCTCCTCGGCGGCGACCCGGTCGCGCCGGGCGTCGGCCAGCAGCCGGTCGCGCTCGGCGCGCACGCCTTCGAGGATGGCGGCGGCCTCGGCGTTGGCCTCCTCGAGCAGGCGGGCCGCGTCGTTGCGCTCCTCCTGGGCCTGGGCGGTGATCCGCTCGGCCTGGGCGAAGGCGACGCGCACGATGTCGGCGGCGTCGGCTGCTCCGCCGCCGGTCACGTCGGGATCGTCCTTCGGGTCACCCTCGTCGCCCACGAGCCCGAACGGTACGCGACCGGTTCGGCGCGCACCTTGGATGGTCGCAGGCTGCGCCTGTAGTTTCGCAGCCATGCAGGAGATCCTCGAGGCCATCCAGGCCGGCGCGTCCGGCGACGACGCTCGCCGACCTCGCCGATCCCCGAGTCGTACCGGGCGGCCTTCGTGCTCCGCGAGGAGCAGGAGATGTTCGAGGGCCTCGCGTCCGAGGACAAGGACCCGCGCAAGTCGCTGCACGTCGACGACGTGGCCACGCCCGAGCTGGCGCCCGACGAGGCCTACGTGGCGGTGATGGCCTCGGCGATCAACTTCAACACCGTCTGGACCTCGATCTTCGAGCCGCTGCCGACCTTCGGCTTCCTCGATCGGCTCGGCAAGGAGTCGCACTGGGGCGCCCGCCACGCGCTGCCGTACCACGTCGTCGGCTCCGACGGCGCCGGCGTCGTGCTCCGCGTCGGGTCGCGCGGTGCGCAACTGGAAGCCGGGCGACAGGGTCACGATCCACTGCAACCACGTCGACGACCAGGACCCCTCCGCGCACGACGACTCGATGCTCGCCGCGAACCAGCGCATCTGGGGCTTCGAGACGAACTTCGGCGGCCTCGCCGACCTGTCGGTGGTGAAGGCCAACCAGTTGATGCCGAAGCCGGCCCACCTCTCGTGGGAGGAGGCGGCCTGCAACGCCCTGACGCAACTCGCACCTCGTACCGGATGATCGTCTCGCGCAACGGCGCGCCGATGAAGCAGGGCGACACGATCCTCATCTGGGGCGCATCGGGTGGGCTCGGCGGCTACGCCTGCCAGTACGCGCTCAACGGCGGGGCGACGCCGGTGGCGGTGGTGTCGAGCCCGGAGAAGGTGGCGTTGCTGCACGAGCTCGGCGTCGAGCACGTGATCGACCGCAAGGCGGCCGGCTACCGGTTCTGGAAGCGACGACGGAGACCCAGGACGAGTCGGAGTGGCGGCGGCTCGGCAAGGACATCCGAGCGATGACCGGTGAGGACCCGAACATCGTCTTCGAGCACCCCGGCCGCCAGACGATGGGCGCGTCGGTGTTCGTCTGCGCCCGCGGCGGCACCGTCGTGACGTGCGCGGCGACGTCGGGCTACATGATCGAGTACGACAACCGCCACCTCTGGATGAAGCTGAAGTCGATCAAGTCGAGCGCACTTCGCCAACTACCGCGAGGCGTGGGAGGCGAACCGCCTCGTCGCCAAGGGCAGGATCCAGCCGATCCTCTCGGCCGTGCACCCGCTCACCGAGGTCGGCGAGGCGGCGCTGGCGGTCCACCAGAACCTGCCACGAGGGCAAGATCGGCGTGCTGTGCCTCGCCCCCGAGGAAGGCCTGGGCATCGACGACCCCGAGCGGCGCGACCAGGTCGGCGAGGACAAGATCACGCTGTTCCGGCGGCACGGCGCCTAGCGCGAACGTGCGGTGGAAACCGTTGCCATCACCACGATTTCCACCGCCGGTTCTGACCGTCAGGCCCGCCTTCGGTTTCGGCTGAGCTCGCGTGTAGCGTTGCCGGACGTGCTGCTGACCGAGATCGACCATGTCGCCATCGCCGTACGCGACCTCGAGGCCGCCGTCGCCTACTACCAGGAGGCGTTCGGGGCCGAGGTCCACCACCGCGAGATCGTCGAGAGCGACGGCGTCGAGGAGGCGCTCATCAAGGTCGCCGACTCCTACATCCAGCTGACCGCGGCCACCCGGCCCGACTCACCGATCGCCAAGTCGATCGAGAAGCGGGGCGAGGGCCTGCACCACGTCGGCTACCGCGTCGACGACTGCGCCGCCGCCCTCGCGGCCATGGTCGCCGCCGGTGCCACGCCGATCGACGCCGCCCCCCGCCCGGGCAGCCGGGGCACGACGGTGGCCTTCGTCCACCCCAAGGGCAGCTTCGGCACCCTGATCGAGCTCGTGCAGGAGTGAGCGAGCGAAGCGAGCGAACGATGGGCACGGACACGCCACGGCGAAGCCGTGGCTCGCTCATCGGGCGACCGCCGAAGGCGGGCGTCGGATGAGCCCGCGAAGTACCGGGGCCACCGCCCACGTCGACCTCGACCACGAGAGCGACCTCGAGGGCGCGCTCGACGACTGGCGCCGCTACCGACGGCGCCGCCGCCTCGTCGACACGCACTGGGTCGACGCCCTGTACCGCGCCTACCTCGCCGCCCTCATCTCCGGCGCCGCCGTCCTGCTCGCGGTGTCGGCCGTCGGCGACGACGCCGTCGCCGTGACCGACGACCTCCGCGACAGCGGCCACCTCGCCGGCATCGGCGTCGCCGTCCTCATCGCCGTCGGGCTCCGGTCGGGCAGCCGCGGCGGGCCGCTCGCGCTCGAGCGCGCCGATGTCCGCCACGTGCTGCTCGCGCCGGTCGACCGGACGACCGCCCTGCGCGGGCCGGCGCTGCGGCAGCTGCGGTTCCTGCTGTTCGTCGCGGCCGTCGTCGGCGCCGTCGCCGGGCACCTCGCCGACCGGCGGCTCCCGGGCGGGGCGGTGGCGTGGGCCGCCTCCGGCGCCCTCGCCGGCATCGTCGCCGTCGCCCTCGCCCACGGCTGCGCCATGCTCGCCGGCGGTCTGCGCCTCCGGAGCTGGGCCGCCTCCCTCGTCGGCCTGGGCCTCGTCGGGTGGAGCATCGCCGATGCCGCCGGTCGTGTTCGGTACTCGCCCGGTTCGCTCGTCGGCCAGATCGCGCTCTGGCCGGTGCACTTCGAGGCGCCCGACCTCGTCGCCGTCGCCCTCGCACCGGTCGTCGTCTACGCCGGCCTCCGTTCGATCGGCGGGCTGTCGCTCGAGGGGCTCGAACGCCGATCGCGCCTCGTCGGCCAGCTCCGCTTCGCGGCGACCCTGCAGGACCTCCGGACCGTCGTCGTGCTCCGCCGCCAGCTCGCCCAGGAGCGGCCCCGCAACCACCCCTGGCTCCGCCCGCCGCTGCCCCGACGCTCGCTCCCGGTCCTCGTCCGCGACATCCGCTCGCTGCTGCGCTGGCCGGCCGGGCGCGTGGCCCGCCTCGCCATCCTGGCGGCCGTCGCCGGCGCCGCCGGTCGGGGCGCGTGGGAGGGCACGACGCCGCTCGTCCTCGTCGCCGGCATCGCCCTCTTCCTCGTCGGCCTCGACGCCGCCGAGCCGCTGGGCCAGGAGCTCGATCACCCGACGCGGCGCGACACCGTGCCCGAGGCGGCGGGGTGGGTGCACCTCCGCCACCTCCCGGTGGTCGTTCGCCGTCTCCATCGGCGTGGCCGCTCCTTGCCGCCGCCGTCGCCGTGCTCGTCGACCCGGTGTCGGGGGCGTGGCCCGTCGCCCTGGCGTGCGTCGTCCCGGCGGGGCTCGGCGCCGCCGCCGGTGCCACCGTCAACCTGCTGATGGGCTCGCCCGGCGCCGCCACCGCCACGAGCGCCTGGAACCTGGCCCCGCCGGAGGCGGCCGGCATGCGGATCGTGTTCCGCACCGCCTTCCCCCCGGCGCTCGCCATCACCGGCTGCGCCGGCATCCTGATCGCCCGGGCTGCGTTCGAGCGGGGCGACGATCCCGACCGCGGGCGCGCTGGCCATGCTGCCGCCGATGGTCGGCATCGTGGTCCTCGTGGCGGGCTGGGTGCGGGTGCGCGACGACATCAAGGCGTGGTGGGCCCTCCAGACCGAGGCGATGCAGCCGTCGAAGACGAGCGAGTCATGAAGCGCAAGCGCCCCACCGAAGGACCGCCGCTGCTCGAGCTGCGCGGCCTCGGCAAGGACTACGGCGACCTCGTCGCCCTGCACCCGACCGACCTCGTCGGTGCCCGCCGGACAGGCCGTCGCGCTCGTCGGCCACAACGGCTCGGGCAAGTCGACGCTGCTGCGCATCGTGGCCGGCCTCCTCGAGGCGAGCGACGGCGACGTCGTCGTCGACGGGCACCCGGCCGGCACCCCCGACGCCCGTGCTGCGACCTCCTACGTGCCCGACGAGCCGGTGCTCTACGACGACCTGTCCGTGCGCGAGCACCTCTTGTACGTCGGCGCCCTCCACGGCATGACCGTCACCGACGAGATGGTCGACGAGCTCACCGCCCGCCTCGGACTCACCGGCCGGGTCGACGACCTGCCGGCGCGGTTCAGCCGTGGCCTGCGCCAGAAGGCGGGACTCGCGGTCGGGTTCGTGCGGCCGTACTCGCTGCTGCTGCTCGACGAGCCGTTCGTCGGCCTCGACGCGCCGGGGCGCGCCGCGCTGCTCGAGCTGCTCGACGAGGCCAGCGACGCCGGCGCCACCCTCGTGATCGCCACCCACGACCCGACGTTCGTCGAGCGGGTCGACCGGTGCGTCGCCCTCCGCGACGGCAGCGTCGTCCACGACGGCGCGGCCACGACCGAGGACGTCCTCCGCCTCGTCGGCGGTTGACGAAGCTCGACTACTCGCGCAGCTCGGAGGTCAGGGCGAGCACGTCGTCGCCGTAGAGCTCGAGCTTGGTGGGGCCGATGCCCTTGATCCGTCGCAGCTCGACTTCGGTCGACGGCAGCGCGGCGGCGATGAGCCGCAGGGTCTCGTCGCTGAAGACGGTGTAGGCCGGCTTGCCGGCGGCGCGCTGGGTCCGCCACGTCCGCAGCCGCTCGAAGACGGCCTCGCCGCCGGCGTCGAGCACGACCGAGGCGGCCGCCGCCGGCCTCGGTGCCGTTTCGGGACGGGCCACGACGCGCCGGCGGGGCGAGGGCTGGCCCGGCGCGGCCAGCTCGCCGAGGAACGGTGACGGCGCCGGGCCGGGCACGACGGTGACCGTCCGCCGCCCGCGGGTGAGGGCGACGTGCAGGACCCGGCGCTCCTCCTCCTCGTCGTCGACGAGGCGGTGGGGCAGGACGCCGTCGGCGACGTGGTGCACGATCACGTGGGGCCACTCCTGACCCTTGACGGCGTGGATCGACGCCAGCGTCACGCCGCTCTCGTCGTCGCCGACCGACAGCGCGTCGCCGAGCCAGACCCCGAACTGCGCCGGATCGGGCTCGAGGTCGGCCAGGGCGACGAGGGCGTCGAGATCGTCGCCGTGGGCGGCCACGGCGCCGTGGCTCCACCCGTCGAGCGCAGCGGCGCTGGCGTCGAGTCCCCCGGCGCCGATCTGGTGGCGGACGACCTCGAGCACGTCGGCGGTCGTGCCGCCGTCGGCGGCCTTGCGCACGGCGGCCACGTCGATCGCCAGGTCGGTGATCTTCGAGGATTCGCGGGCGCTGCCCTTGGCATCGAGCCACACGGCGAGGTCGGCGAGGCCCCGTGGGCCGCGCTGCTTCTCGACCAGCTTGAGCAGCGAGTCGCTCATGCCCCGCTTGGGTCGCCGCGCCGCCTCCCGGAGGGCGGCTCCGGGGAGGGCCCGCTCGGGCGCGGCGGCCACGGCCAGCCACGCCAGCGCGGCGCGTACCCCGCCGCGGCTGAGGAACCGTCGGTCGACGCCGCCCCGGACCGGGACGCCGCGGTGGCGCAGGAGGACCTGGACCGGCGCCAGGGCCGCGTTCACGCGGGCCAGCACGGCGACGTCGGCCGGCGCCGCCCCGGCCCCGAGGAGCTCGACGACGCGGGCGACGGTGGTGGCGGCGTGGTGCTCACCGGGCGGCAGGACGCGCAGGGCGCCGGGCTCGTCGACCGCTCCCGGCGCCGGCCGGATGACCTTCGGCACCCGCACCGCGTTGCGGGTGAGGAGGTTGGCGGCCGCCGCGACGACAGCCGGAGGGCAGCGGTAGTTGACCTCGAGGGCGTGGGTGCCGGAGCCCGGGAACTCCTGCTCGAAGTCGACCAGCCAACGCGGCGTGGCGCCGGCGTAGCCGTAGATCGTCTGGTCGTCGTCGCCGACGCCGAAGACGTTGCCGGCGGGCCCGGTCAGCAGCCGGAGCAGCAGCACGTGGGCCGGCGTGAGGTCCTGGAACTCGTCGACCAGCAGGATCCGGGCGAAGCGCTGGGCCCGCCGGCGGAACGGCGGGTCGGCCAGCAGCCGTTCGATGGCGCCGACCACCTGCTCGTCGAAGTCGGCCTCGCCTGCGGTCTGCAGCCGTTGGCGGTAGCCGCGGGCCACGGTGTCGAGGTCGGTGACGTCGGGGAGCTCGGCCTCGACCGCGGCCGGGGCGAGGAGACCGAGCCGCACGCGCCCGAGCGCCTCGAGCCACGGCGCCGCCGGGTCGGTCTCCGCCCGCCGCGGGAAGGCGACCAGCGCGCCGAGGTGCTCGCGAGCGCGGAGCTCCTCGATGGTGCGGACGCCGTCGGGGAGCAGCCGCAGGCCGAGAGCGTTCAGCGTCCGGATCCGCAGCCCTGGCAGGTCGGTGGTGCGGGCGCGCAGCTCGTCGGCGGCGCGCCGGTTGAAGGCGACGACCGCCAGGGCCGCGGTCGGCAGGGCCCATGAGCGCAGCAGCGTGCGGCACCGCTCGGTCAGGACGCGGGTCTTGCCCGAGCCGGCGGGAGCGATCACGCGGGCGCCGCCGCCGGCGTGGGTCACGGCCGCGAGCTGGTCGGCGGCGAGGTCGGCGCCGGAGTGGTTCGGCCCGAGCGGGACGGTGCTGCCGTGCTCGAGACCGATCCGGTGCACGACCGCGGCGCCGATCCGCCGGGGCAGATCGGCGTCGAGCGGTCCGCCGTCGCACACCGCGGGCGACCCGTCGGGCAGCGTGACATCGAGGGGGCCGCCGGCCACGGCGCCGAGGGCGACGGCGGCGTCGGTCCACCGGTACCGGAGCTCGTCCTCGGCGCGGGCGTCGACGGCGTTGGCCCACACCGCGTGGTGCAGGCGCTCGCCGACGAGGTCGAGGTCGACGTCGAGCTCCCAGGGCTGGCGGCCGGTGACGACCTCCGGGGGCGGGTCGGACGGGTCGTCGAGCCCGAGGCCGGCGACGCAGCTCCACCACGACCGATCGCCGTTCCCGCCAGGCGCGATCGAGGTGATCGGCGAGGTCGGCGTCGACGGCGTCGACGACCACGCGTTCGCAGCCCTCCCACGGCTCGGGGGCCGGTGCGCCGGGCACGACCACGACGGAGCGGCCGAGGGGGAGCGGGTCCACCCGGAGGACTGTACGAGGGGGGTGTGACGACGTCGGAGCTGCGGGTACACCGCACCGGCGGCAATTCTGTCCGCGCCCCCGCACGATCGGAGCCCCCCATGGCGTTCACCAGCCCCCGCCTCAACCCCCGCGACGCCGCCAAGATCGTCGACCGCCTCCAGGATCGCCTCGCCTCCCTCATCGACCTGTCGATGACGCTGAAGCACATCCACTGGAACGTCGTCGGCCCCAACTTCATCGGTGTCCACGAGATGCTCGATCCGCAGTACGAGGCCGTCGCCGAGTACGTCGACAAGACGGCCGAGCGCATCGCCGCCCTCGGCGGGGAGCCGCTCGGCACCCCGGCGCCGTGATCAAGCGACGGTCGTGGGACGACTACTCGATCAACCGCGCCGACGTGCAGGCCCACCTGGGTGCGCTCGATCTCGTGTACGACGGCGTGATCGCCGCCCACGGCGAGGCCATCCTGGCCACCGAGAACGACCTCGTGACCCAGGACATGCTGATCGAGCAGACGAGCCACCTCGAGCTGTTCCAGTGGTTCGTCCGCGCCCACCTCGAGGACGCAGGCGGCGAGCTCGTCCACGCCGGGGCCACGACGGAGCGCGAGGCGGCCAAGAAGGCCGCCACCGCCACGGGCGGGACCAAGAAGGCGCGGGCGGCCCGCAGCGGCGCCAACGGCCGGCGCTAGCCCGAGCTCCGCGACCGGATACCCCATACCCGTATGCTCGACGGATGCGGGGTTACAGCATCGACCGCGAGGGCTACCTGAAGCGGCTGCGCCGCATCGAGGGCCAGGTCCGCGGCATCCAGCGCATGGTCGACGAGGACGCGTACTGCATCGACGTCCTCACCCAGATCAGCGCGGTCAACGGCGCCCTCCAGAGCGTCGCTCTCGGCCTGCTCGATCAGCACCTGCGCCACTGCGTGGCCGACGCCGCGGTGGGCGAGGACCCGGCGCGGGCCCAGGAGATGGTGAACGAGGCGAGCCGGGCCGTCGAGCGGCTGCTCAAGCGGTGACGGTCTCCGACCTGCCGCCGGAGCTCGAACGTCACCTGCGCCGCGCCATCGGCGTCTGGCCGCCGGCCCCGGGCACGACCGTCGTCGAGAACGAGGTCCGCGGCGCGCCGGGCTGGGACGGGCAGCTCCACCCGGTGTGGGGCCTGCGGGTCAACGCGGCGACCGTCGTGGGCGTCCCCCCGAGATGGCCGGTCGGCGATGATCCCGAGGACTTCACCGCCCACCTCGCCCAGGGGATCTTCCGGTGGACGACCACCCCCGCCGAGGTCGAGCCGATCGGGGTGTGGGTGCCGGTCACCGATCCGCGCTTGCCGCCCTGGCTCGTGCCGTTCGGCGGCGACGTCCTCGTCGCGTTCGACGACGACGGCGCCTACGCCGCCGGCGTCGGGCTGAAGCGCCACGACGACGACGTCTGGGAGATCGCCGTGGGGACCGACGAGCGCCAGAGGGGCAAGGGCCTGGCCCGGCGGGTCGTGGCCCAGGCCGCCGCCGCCGTCCTCGACGCCGGCAAGGTGCCGACCTACCAGCACGACCTCGACAACCACGCCTCCGGGAAGGTGGCCGACGCCGCCGGCTTCGCCGACCAGGGATGGCGCTTCCTGACGGCTGCCGATACTCCCGAAGACGTCTGATGACATCTCGATCTGTTTCCTGTACGATCCGTATCCATGGGAGCATTCGATCCGGTGCCGTTCGACGTGGCGACGGCCCGCCGGGCCGCTGACGCCTGCCGTACCGCCGCCGTCCGCGTCGACGAGGTGACCGGCCAGCGGCGTCGCCTGGCGTCGTCGGCCCAGCACGACTGGCGTGGCCCGCACCGCGACGCCTTCGACTGGGAGCTCGCCGAGCTTTCCCTTCGCCACGACCGCGTGGCGGCCGACCTCCGGACCTTGGCGGCGACGATCGACGCCGCCATCAGCCGGGCCGCTGCGGAGGACCGGCGCCGGGCCGAGGCCGCCGCCGCGGCGGCCGCGACGACCGGGCGACCGTGAGGCGACGCCGTGATCGCCGTCTCCGCTCGCCCCGATGACTTGTACGCCTTCGCCGACGGGTGCTTCGACCTCCATGTGTCGCTTCTCCGGACCCGCGGCGACGTCGGCGATGCCCTCGACGCGTTGCGGGCCGCCCCCCGCTGGGGGTTGCCGTCGGTCCCCGCGCCCGACGTCAGCATCTCCGTCCTCCACAGCCGTTCCCTCGATCTGAGCACGAGCGTCCGCGCCATTGGCCGCGCCTTCGCCGACGCCGGCGGCGGGGGAACGGCGACGGTCGTGGAGGTCGACGCCGCGCGTGATCGATGCCGCCCTCGACGACGCCGACACCGCCGACCAGGCCGCCCGGCGCGAGCGTGGCCGCGAGCTCGCCCGCGAGATCCGCCGCTGCATGGAGCTCGGCAACCGCAGCTGGTGGGACCGCTTCTGGGGGGAGGACGGGAGCGAGGCGCTGGGCCGCGCCCTCGAGCGCGGCCGACGGCGAGGTCGATGATCCCTACGTCGCCGCCGGGTTGCTCGAGGAGCTCGGCGTCGAGGCGACGCTCGACCTGGAGGAGATGCTCGACGACGACGACGACTTCTCCGGTGTCGTGCGGGAGGCCCTCTCCTCGGCGGGGCGGACCCCGGGCGCGCTGCCTGACGCGTTCGAGCGCGACCTCGTCGACCAGGCGTCGATCGCCCAGCTCGCCCGGCTCGTCTCCGACGAGACGCACCCCCAGTCCACCGAGCTCCTCACCGCCGCCGGGCTGGCCGTGGCCCAGCGCGGCTGGCACGACGACTGGATCACGAGCGGCTACTCGGCCGTCGAGATCCGTGACGTCGACCCCCACGCCGACGACGTCCTGCGAGCGGTCGCTCGCGACGACACCGCCGCGGCCCGCGTGCTGGCCGACCGAGCCGGGTCCTTCGGCCTGCTCGCCCTGTCGGAGGCGCCGGCCGGAAGCGACGCCGCCCGCGCCGCCGGCGAGGTGGTCGAGGCCGGCACCGGCACCGGTGTCCGCCGCGTCGACCCGGGCCTGCACCTCGACGCCCTGACGACGTTCCTCGACGTGCTCGGCGACCGGGAGGCGTGGGCCTACGACTACGCCGGCGAGGAGGACGACCCGTCGGGCAGCGCCTGGGACTGGGGCGGCCCGCACGTCGTCCAGGAGCTGGCCCCGTCGATCGTGGACATGTTCGGGCACAACGCCGACCTGTTCTCCGGCGCCGTGCACGTGACGAGCGACCTCGCCGACCAGCTCGACGCCCACGACCTCCGCACCGTCGCCACCGTCGCCTACCAGCACGGGGAGACGGCGCAGGCCTTCCGCGACCTCGTCAGCCTCGAGGTCGCGCGGCTCCTCGCCGAGGGGACGAACTACGGCGCCGACGACACCGACCGGCTGTCGCGGCTGCACGCGGTCGGCTCGACCGTCGGCGACTTCGTCGGCATCGTCGGGTCGGTCGAGGCCGACGTCCTCATCGGCGCCGGCGCGGCCGCCGACGAACGACGGGCGGCGCAGGTGTCCCTGCTCACCGGCGCCTTCGGGCTCGGCGCCGACCTGGCCGGCGTCGAAGGGCCCGCCGGCTCCGTGCTCGGCTTCGGTGTCGATCAGCTCACCAGCGCCGTCGAGGACATCCTGGCCGGCACGTCCGAGGAGCACGCTCGTGAGGCCGTGACCGCGGGTTACCGCACGGAGGAGACGACGCTGTCGATCACGCTCCTGTCCGCCGAGGTCGACGCAGCGCGCGCCGCGGTTGCGCCCGGTGCCGACGTGTCCGAGACGGCGCGCCGCAACGCGCAGGCGCTCCTCGACGCCATCGAGGCCCGCGACCGCGCCACCGGCATCGGCCTGCTCGGTCCCGACGGCCGGCTCGCCGACCCGGGCGCGCTGGCCGCCGACCCCATCACCGCTGCCCTCGCCGACGACGTCGAGGTCGAGCTCGTCCGGCTCATCGAGACGCCCGGCGTCGTCGCCGACGTGCTGCGACCCACCCTGACCGCCCTCGAGCTCGAGCGCCTCGGCTCCCGCTACGACGGCCAGTAGTCGTCGCCGAAGCCGAGCTTCCTCGTTCGCTGCATGCTCTCGCGCGTGCAGGTGCACCTCGTCGACGGGACCTTCGAGTTGTTCCGGTGCTTCCACGGGGCGCCGCGGGCCACCGGCGCCGACGGGACCGAGGTCGGCGCCGGGCGGGCCGTGCTCGCCACCTTCGCCGCGCTGCTCGCCGATCCCGCCGTCTCCCACGTCGCCGTCGCCTTCGACTCGCTCCTCGCCCCGCCCAAGGCCGACCCCCTCGAGTCCCAGGTCCCGCTGGCGGTCGCAGTGGTCCGCGCCCTCGGGATCACGGTCTGGCCCTCGGGGCGGTTCCAGGCCGACGAGCTGCTGGCCTCGGGTGCGCGCCGCTACCGCGACGAGCCGGGCGTCGACCGCGTCGTGATCTGCACCACCGACCTCGACCTGGCGCAGTGCGTGCGCGGCGAGCGCGTCGTCCTGCTCGACCGCAGCCGCAGGCGCGAGACCGACGAGGCCGGCGTGCGGACCCGCTTCGGGGTCGGGCCCGGGCAGCTGCCCGACCTGTTCGCCCTCGTCGGCGATCGGAGCGACGGCATCGCCGGCGTCCCCGGCTTCGGGCTCCGCAGCGCGGCCGCCCTCGTCGCGGCGTTCGGCACGCTCGACGGCGTGCCCGCCGACCCCGCGTCGTGGCCCGCCTCGATCCGCGGGCGCGACCGGCTGGCGGCGGCCCTGGCGGCGCGGCGCCGCGAGGCGCTGCACGCCCGCGACCTCCTCACGCTCCGCGACGACGTCCCGGTCCGCGACGACGTGACCGACCTCGCGTGGCAGGGCGCCGATCGCGTCGCCGTCGAGACCCTCGCCGAGCAGCTCGGCGACACGGAGCTCGTCGCCCGGGTGAGCCGTTGGCGACAGCAGTAGCGTCCGCCGCCATGAGCCATGCCGATGTGAACGGCCAGCGTCTCTTCTACGAGGACTCCGGCGGCGACGGCCCCGTCGTGCTCTTCAGCCATGGGTACCTCATGGACCACACCATGTTCGACCCGCAGGTCGACGCCCTCGCCCCGGAGTTCCGCTGCGTCCGCTGGGACGAGCGCGGGTTCGGCGCGACGGAGGAGGACGGCAAGCCGTTCACCTACTGGGACGCGGCCGACGACGCGGTCGGCCTCCTCGACCGCCTCGGCATCGACGACGCCGTGTTCGCCGGCATGAGCCAGGGCGGCTTCCTGTCGATCCGCGCCGCCCTCGCCCACCCCGAACGGGTCCGCGCCCTCGTGCTCATCGACACGTCCGCCGACGTCGACGACCCCGAGACGCTCGGGGCCTACCAGGGGATGGAGGACGCCTGGGCCTCGCCCGACACGCCCGACGCCGACCACCAGGCCCTCCGTGAGGCGATCGGCGGGCTCATCATCGGCGACCCCGAGGTGGCGGCTCCCTGGGTCGAGGCCTGGGGCAAGGAGCGGCGCGACCGCACGCTCGAGCCGTTTGCCACGCTCGTGTCCGCGCGACGACATCACCAGCCGGCTCGGCGAGATCACCTGCCCGGCGCTCGTCGTCCACGGGACCGCCGACGCCGCCATCCCCTCAGAGCCGAGCCCAGGCCATGGCCGACGGCCTCGCCGACTGCCGCGGGTTCGTCGCCGTCGATGGGGCCGCCCACGCGGCCAACCTGACCCACCCCGACGTCGTGAACCCCGCCCTGCTCGAGTTCCTGCGCTCGCTCTGAGTGGACGTCCACCTCGTCGACGGCACCTACGAGCTGTTCCGGTTCCACTTCGCGCCGAACAACAAGGACCTCGAGCACGGGGCGACGATCGGCATCGTGCGGTCGCTGCTCGAGCTCGTGGCGTCGGGCGCCACCCATGTCGGTGTCGCCACCGACCATGTGATCGAGTCGTTCCGCAACGCCTTGTGGCCCGGCTACAAGTCCTCTGCCGGCATGCCGCGTGAGTTGCTCCGTCAGTTCACGCCGGCCGAGGAGGCGCTCGCCGCCGCCGGATTCGAGGTGTGGCCACAGGTCGTGCACGAGGCCGACGACGGCCTGGCCGCGGCGGCCGCCATGGCGATCGGCGACCCCCGCGTCGAGCGCATCATCATCTGCACGCCCGACAAGGACCTGGGCCAGTGCGTCGGGTGGGGCGGGGGCCGGGTCTGGCAGTGGGACCGCCGCCAGGACAAGTGGTTCGACAGCGCCGGCGTGCACGCGAGGCTCGGCGTGCAGCCGGCGTCGATACCCGATCTCCTCTCCCTCGTCGGCGACACCGCCGACGGGTTCCCCGGTCTCCCCGGCTGGGGTGCGAAGTCGGCGGCGGCCGTCCTCGACCGGTGGGGCCACCTCGAGGACATCCCCGCCGACCCGATCACCTGGGATGCCGGCGTTCGCGGCGCTTCGAAGCTCAACCTCGTGCTGCGCGAGCAGTGGGCCGACGCCCTCCTGTTCCGTCGCATCGCCACCGTCGAGCTCGACGCGCCGGTCGCCGAGACGGTGGACGAGCTGCGCTGGACGGGGCCGAACGACACGGCGCAGCTCGCGGCGCTCTGCGGCGACGACATCGTCCGCCGCGCCGAGCGCCTCGCCGAGCGAAGGGCGTGACGCCCGCCTGCGGCGGTCGTCGAGCTCCGCCGCCGCGGGACCGGAGGGCTCGGACTCTGGGTGCCGACCGCCGTGGCCGCCGTGTTCGCCCTCGTCGCGCTTGCCGGCCTCGTGGCGCCGCCCACCGACGGCACCGACCTGTTCTTCGTCGCCGTCGCGGCCGTGCCGGGCGCCGTCGCGCTCCTGCTCTGGCGCCAACACGTCGCGCCGGCGCCGCGCTTGGCGCTCGAACCCGACGCCCTTGTCGTCGAGGATCCGCTGACGCTTCTGGAACCGCTGCGCGTGCCGTGGGACCAGATCACCCCGTACGCAGGCGACGGTCTCGACGGCGAGCTGGCGACGACGATCGGGCACGTCGGTCCCTTCGCGGTCCCGCGCTCGGCCGAGCACGGGCTCGACGTCGGGCCCGGCGGCGCGCCGAACCTCCTCCTCGCCTTCGATCCGCCGGTGGTACCCACCCGCACGCGCAAGGTGCTCACCGGCCACGGCGCCCGGACGATCGCGCCGGTGCACGGCATGGAGATCCACCGCCTCTGGCTGCACGCCCCCGACCTCGACGCGGCCGTCGCCACGTTCACCGCCGCCGGCCACACGCCGGCGCCGTCGAGCTAGCCGTTCTTCGGCAGGTCCTTGTAGGGCAGCGCCTTGTTGTCGCCGGGTTCCTTGGGCAGGCCGAGGACACGCTCGCCGATGATGTTGCGCTGCACCTGGTCGGTGCCGCCGTAGATCGGGGGCGCCTGGGCGAAGAGCGACAGCTCGGTGATCATCCCGAGGAACGGGTTCCCGGTGGCGGCGTCGAGCGCCTTGCGATCGTCGGCCCCGTAGGCGTGCAGGGTGCCGTACGCACCGACGACGCCGAGGCCGATGTCGCGCGACTGGCGCACGATCTCGCTCATCGAGAGCTTGGCGATGTTCGGCAGGCCGGGGATGTCCTTGCCCGCCTGCTTGGCCGCCTTCAGCCGGAGGTTGTTGAACCGGCCGAGCTCGTTGAGGGTGCGCAGCTTCATGAGGGCCTGGCGCGTGGCGGCGTCGCCGATCTTGCCGTTCGCCTTCGCCAGGTCGACCATGAGCTGGTACCCGCCGCTGAGCATGCCTGCGGGGTCACCGCCGCCGTCGCTGCGGACCCGCACGAAGTCCCCGGCGCGCCGGTCGAGGTCGCCGGCGACGGTGCCAGGCGTGGCGACCGAAGAGGCGCCGTGGCCGCCGCCCGAGCCGAGCCCGGCGCGCTCGAACATCAGCGTCGTGTTGGCGACGGTCCAACCCTTGTTGAGGCCGCCGATGATCTCGCTGTCGGGCACACGGGCGTCGGAGAGGAAGACCTCGTTGAAGAGCGCCCGGCCCGTCATCTCCTTGAGCGGGCGGACCTCGACGCCCTGCTGGTGCATGTCGAAGGCGAACCAGGTGATGCCCTGGTGCTTCGGGAGCTCGGGATCGGTGCGGGCGATGAGCATGCCGAGATCGGCGTACTGCCCACCCGAGGTCCACACCTTCTGGCCGTTGATGATCCACTCGTCGCCGTCCTTGACGGCCTTGCAGCCGAGGCCGGCGAGGTCGGAGCCGGCGCCCGGCTCGCTGAACAGCTGACACCACGCCCGTTGCCCGGTGACGATGTCGCGCAGGTAGCGCTGCTTCTGCTCGTCGGACCCGTGGGTGGCGATCGTCGGGCCGGCGAGCAGGAGGCCGAGCCCGCCCGGCGCGGCCGAGCGCGCCGTGCTTGGCGACGGTCGCGGCGACGCGCCCCGACTCCTCACGGGAGAGATCGCGCCCGTACCAGGCCGATGGCCAGGACGGTGCCGACCAGCCCTCGCGGCCGAGCTTCTCCCACCACTCGCCGACGGTCTGGTCGGGGTCCCACTCGCTGTCGAGCCACTTCTGCAGATCGTCGATGACATCGCTCGCCATGGGTCGCTAGTCGACCCTGTTCTTGACCCGGCGGTCAAGTCCGGATTGTCAGGAAGGTCCGGGGACTTGGGGGTTCGGAGGGCGCGCCACGGTGGGACGATGCGCTGCGTGGTCGTTCGACCCGGGTGGTACGCGGACCCGCTGGGCGCCGCCGAGCTGCGCTGGTACGACGGCGCGGCGTGGACCTGGCACGTCGCCACCGCGGGCCGGGCCTGGTTGGCCCCGTACGGGAAGGTGGTGGCGGCGCCACCCGAGGACGCGCCGGTCGGGGGCGGGCTCGGAGAGGGTGGCGCCGCGCCACCGCCGCCCCGTGTCGACCGCAGCCCGTTCGACGCCGACGACCTCGTCGTCGCCCGGTCGGGCCAGCCCCGCGGCCCCGGCGCCTGGCTCGACCTCTACGACGCCGACGGCTTGCTCGGCCACTTCGTCGAGAAGGCGCCCGCCGACCTCCTCGACGCCGTCATCGTCCGCCTCGGCGCGAACGACGGCGCACCGCTGCTCTCGATCCTCCATCCCGGCCGCCGGGCCCGCGCCCGGGTCGACGGCCCCGACGGCACCCTCGGCTTCCTCTCGAGGATCGGCCGGGTCCGGGCCAACATCGAGGTCCACGGGCCCGGCCGGCGCCCCGACGGCCCGCCGCTGGCGGTGCTGCGACCGACCGACGGGAACGGCACGTGGGAGGCCCGCGACCCGTCGGCCGAGCTCGTCGCCCGGATCCGCGCCTGGGTGCTCGGTGCCAAGCACGACCGCGCCTACGTCGCCGCCCGCTACACGCTGCACATGGGCCCGGCGGCGACGCCCGAGCTGCGCCGACTGCTGGTGGCCACGCCGGTCCTGATCGACCGGGCCGTCGTCCAGGACGGCCGCGAGCCGATCGATCGGGCGCGACGGCCGCTCAGGTCCTGAAGATGCTGCTCAGCTCGGCGGGCGCGACCGCCTCGAGCTGGTCGTAGGTGCACTCCTGGGGCGTCTTGTCGGCTCGCCACCGCAGGAACCGGGCGACCCGCCGGAAGCGGCCGGACTGGAGCTGGTCGTACTCGACCTCGGCGACGCGCTCGGCCCGCAGCGGCTCCCACGAGAGGTCCTTCTGGGCGTTCCAGCGAGACATCCCGCCCGGCATCCTGCCCTGATCGTGCGCCTCGGCCGCCAGCTCGGCCCACGACCGCCACGGGTGCTCGTCGAGGGCGTCCTCGCGCAGCGGCGCGAGCTCGTCGACGAGCTCCTTGCGGCGCTTCGCGGTGAACGACGCGCACACGCCGACGTGGTGCAGCGTCCCGCCGTCGTCGTGCAGCCCGAGCAGCAGCGACCCGACGCCCTCGCCGTCCTTGTGCCACCGGAAGCCGGCCACGACGCACTCGGCGGTGCGGTGGTGCTTCACCTTCCAGAGCACGCGCTGGTCGCAGCGGTAGGTCAGCGTCGGGTCCTTGGCGATGATCCCGTCGAACCCGGCGCCTTCGAAGCGGCTCGAACCAGTCGGCGGCGACGGCGCGGTCGGTCGTCACCGGGGTGACGTGCACGGGCGGCCGGGCGCCGGCGAGCGCCGCCTCGAGGCGGGCGCGGCGCTCGACTGAGCGGCGACTCCAGGAGCGACTCGTCGCCCTCGGCGAGCAGGTCGAAGGCGATGAACGACGACGGCGTCTCGGCGGCCAGCTTGCGCACCCGCGACTCGGCCGGGTGCAGGCGCAGCTGCAGGCGGTCGAAGTCGAGCCCGTCGTCGGTCACCACGACGAGCTCGCCGTCGACGACGCAACGCTCGGGCAGCGACGCACTCAACGGGTCGAGGATCTCCGGGAAGTACCGCGTGAGGGGTCGGTCGTTGCGGCTGCCGAGCTCGATCTGGTCACCGTCGCGGAACACGATGCAGCGGAAGCCGTCCCACTTGGGCTCGAACACGATCCCCGGCGTGTCGGGCACGGCGTCGAGGCCGGTGACGGCCTTGGCCAGCATCGGCCGAACGGGCGGGTTGACCGGCAGACGGAACGCCATCGGGCGAGCGTAGGGGCGCAGCCGACCTCCCCGACTACCGTCGTCGTCTGTATGCAACAGTCGATCCGCGAACGGATCGCTCAGCTCGAGCAGCGCCGCCGCGAAGCACTCCAGCCCGGGTCGGAGGCGTCGATCCAGCGCCAGCACGAGCGGGGCAAGATGCTCGCCCGCGAGCGGATCGAGTACCTCCTCGACGACGGCTCGTTCCACGAGCTCGACATGCTCGCCCGGCACCGCAACCCCCAGATCCCGGAGCGACCGCTCACTGACGGCGTGGTCACGGGCTGGGGCACCGTCGACGGCCGGAAGGTGTTCATCTTCTCCCAGGACTTCACGCTCTTCGGTGGCGCTCTGGGCGAGGTGTTCGCCGAGAAGATCCACAAGGTCATGGACCTGGCGGTGAAGGTCGGCGCGCCGCTCATCGGCATCAACGACGGCGCCGGCGCCCGCATCCAGGAGGGCGTGACCAGCCTCGACAGCTACGGCCAGATCTTCCATCGGAACGTCATGGCCTCGGGCGTCATCCCCCAGATCAGCGTCATCATGGGCCCGTGCGCCGGCGGCGCCGTCTACAGCCCGGCCATGACCGACTTCGTCTTCATGGTCGAGGACACGTCGTACATGTTCATCACGGGTCCCGACGTCGTGAAGAGCGTCACCGGCGAGGACGTGACCCAGCTCGAGCTCGGCGGCGCCGTCACGCACGCGTCGAAGTCCGGGGTGTGCCAGTTCATCTCCTCCGATGACAAGGCCTGCCTCGACGACGTCCGCTACCTGCTGTCGTTCCTGCCGTCGAACAACCTCGAGGAGCCGCCGGCGTTCGCGTCGGGCGACGACCCCGACCGCGGCTGCGATGAGCTCCGCGAGCTGATCCCGGCATCGCCCAACATGCCGTACGACATGAAGGGCGTCATCGCCGCGATCGTCGACGACGGCGAGCTGTTCGAGTACGCGGCGCGCTGGGCGCCGAACATCGTCTGCGGCTTCGTCCGCCTCGACGGCCATCCTGTCGGCGTCGTCGGCAACCAGCCGATGCACCTCGCGGGCGTGCTCGACATCGAGAGCTCGGAGAAGGCGGCCCGCTTCGTGCGGACGTGCGACGCCTTCAACATCCCGTTGCTCACGTTCGTGGACGTGCCCGGGTTCCTGCCCGGCACCGACCAGGAGTACGGCGGGATCATCCGGCACGGGGCGAAGCTGCTCTACGCGTACTGCGAGTCGACCGTCCCGCGCATCCAGATCGTCGTGCGCAAGGCCTACGGCGGCGCCTACGTCGTGATGAACTCGAAGTCGATCGGAGCCGACCTCGCCTTCGCCTGGCCCTCGGCGGAGCTGGCAGTGATGGGTCCGCAGGGCGCGGTCGAGATCGTGTACCGCAAGGAGATCGCCGCCGCCGCCGACCCGGTGGCCCGCAAGGCCGAGCTCGTCGAGGAGTACACGGAGCGCTTCGCCAACCCCTACCAGGCGGCCGAGCGCGGCTACGTCGACGACGTCATCGACCCGACCGAGACGCGCCGGAAGGTGATCGCCGGCTTCGAGCTGCTGCGGGCCAAGCGGGAAGAGCTCCCCAAGCGCAAGCACGGCAATGTCCCCCTCTGATCCCACCGACGAGGAGGTCGCTGCGATCGTCGCCGCGATCGAGGCGGCCTGGCCCCGGCCGGTCGTCGCCGTCGAGTCGGCGGTGCCGCGTTGGCGGTTCGCCGGCCGGTGGTGGTCCAAGCCCGTGCCGGTGCGGCGCGAGCGCCCCTGGTAGTCCGGGGCGGAGGCGGATGAAGTGCGCCCGGTGCGGCGCCAAGGTGCTGCTGGGCTCGGCCCAGTGCACCAAGTGCGGGGCGTCGATGCTCGACGGGAGTCTGCCCCAGGACGTCGCGCCGGCGGGGGAGTGGTCGATGATCAGGGGATCGGGCGCGCCGGCACCGCCCGAGCCACCGGAGCGGTCGATGGCGGTGGCCGGGTCGAGCGCGAGCGCCCCACCCCCGCCTCCCCGGACCGTCAATGCCCCGGCGCCGCCACATCGACCGCCGATCAAGGTCCAGAGGGGTCGTCGGGCCACGCCGGCCGGCCAGGCGTCCAAGGCCTCGATCGGTTGCGCCGGCTGCCTGGTCCCGCTCCTCGCCCTCGTGGCCGTCGGCGTCGGGGTCACGGCCGCGTCGACGTCGGTCTTCGAGGGTGTCGGTGACGTCTTCGACAGCGGCGAGCGCCTCGTCGCGCCGGCCATCGTCGTCGGTCAGCCGATCGAGTTCGAGCTGGGCTCGGACGACACGGGCGTCCACGACCTCACCGCGCCGGCGACCGGCCCCGTCGTCGTCACCGTCCAGGCCGTCGGCGACTTCGACCCCAAGGTACGCGTCCTCGACGACGACGGCACCGAGCTCGGCAGCGACGACGACTCCGGCGGAGGGCACGACTCGCTGCTGCGGGTCGACCTGGTCGAAGGCGACGCGTACGAGGTCGAGGTGGTGGAGTACAGCGGCGACGCCGGGGACTACGTGTTGCTCGTCGAGTCGAGCGTCGTCGACGGCGTGCCCGTCGGCCGGGCCAGCCAGGTCGACGGCGCCGTGCAGGCCGGCGAGACGGCCCGCCACCTCCTCGCCGGCCCCGGCGGGGAGCTGACCGTGCGCGTGCTCGGGCGGGAGGGCTTCGACCCGGTGCTCACGATCCGCGACGGCGGGGGCGACGTGCTCGGCACCAACGACGACGCCGACGGCCGCGACTCGCGGCTCACGCTCGCGGTACCGCTGGACACGACCGTCGTGATCGAGGTGCAGGGCTTCAACGACGCCGGCGGCTCCTACACGGTCGTCGTTGAGTGATGCATCTCTTCGCCTCCGCGCCCGCGTTTGGCTCCGCTGGGGAAGAGATGCATCAGTGACGAGTACCGTCCGCGGGGATGTCTGACGCTCCGCTGGGTCCGCCCCCGCCTCCCGAAGGCGGCAGGAGCGGCTACCCGCCGCCCTGGACGCTGCCGCCGCCGCCATTCGGCACGTACCAGCAGCAGGGGTACGGCTACGTACCGAGCCAGCGTCCGAACTTCGCCGGGTTCTGGATCCGCTTCGCTGCCCTCCTCATCGACAGCGTCGTCGTCGGTACGGTGACGCAGGTGCTGACGACGGCCGGCTTCGCCGTCTCGACCGGTCTCGGCGTGCTGACCTGGCTGCTCGGCTTCGCCGGTGGTGTCGCCTACTACGCCTTCCTCGAGGGCGGGCCGACCGGACAGACCCTCGGCAAACGCATCTGCACCATCCGCGTCGTCGACGCCGGCACCCTCCAACCGGGGGTCGGCGTCGGCCGGGGCGTCGGCCGGTACTTCGCCCGCTGGCTGTCGGCGATCCCGCTCGGCCTCGGCTACTTCTGGATGCTCTGGGACGAGAACAGCCAGTGCTGGCACGACAGCCTGACCGACGTCGTGGTCGTGAGGGCGTAGCGGCCCGATGCCCGAGGTCTCCACCGTCGCCGACGACGAAGTCGTCATCCACGCCGGGGCCGAGGTCCGGACCTACGACGGCCTGGCGCCGGGGACCGACCACGACCTCGACGGCGTCGACGTTCGGACCCTCGACCGCCCCGGCGGCGAGTTGCTCTGCCGGTTCGCGACCGTCAACGACGTCCACTTCGGCGAGACCGAGTGCGGGATGATCGACGGCAGCGACGTCGGGCCGGTGCTGCGCGTCGCCGACGGCGAACCGCCCTACCCGGAGGTGATGAACGCCGCCGCCGTCGCCGAGATCACCGCCGTCGACCCGGCGGTCGTCGTCGCCAAGGGCGATCTCACCACGCGGGGCACGGCCGAGGAGTACGAGCGGTTCCTCGCCGTGTACGGCGGCGCCTTCGGCGACCGCCTCGTCCACGTCCGCGGCAACCACGACGCCATGGCCGGGATCGAACAGGGTCTCGAGGGCATCCCGCTGACCGTCGACCTTCCTGGGGTCCGTCTCGCCGTCCTCGACACCGTCACACCGGGCACCGACCGCGGCCGGATCACGCCGGACCAGCTCGCCTGGCTCGACGAAGCCGGCGCCGCCGCCGAGGGCGACGGGCTGCCGATGCTCGTCTTCGGCCACCACCACTGCTGGGACCCCGGCGCCAGCGTCCGCCCGAAGGACTACTTCGGCATCAACCCCGACGACTCCGAGGCGCTGCTCGCTGTCGTCGCCCGGAGGCGGGCGATCAAGGGCTACTTCGCTGGTCACACGCATCGCAACCGGGTGCGGCGGTTCCCACGGGTCACCGGCGACGTTCCGTTCGTCGAGGTCGCCTGCGTGAAGGACTACCCGGGGTCGTGGGCCGAGTACCGGGTGTACGAGGACGGCATCCTCCAGATCCACCGGCGCCTGTCGACCCCGGCGGCGCTGGCATGGTCGGAGTCGTGCCGCGCCCTCTTCGCCGGCGCCTACCCGATGTACGCGTTGGGGCGCATCGAGGACCGATGCTTCGCACTCGGCGCGTAGTGGCCTGACCTACGCTCCGCGCCATGAACCACCTCCGACGCACGACCCTCGCGGCCTCGGCCGCCTTCGTGATGCTGCTCGCCATTGGAGCCTGCAGCGACGACGAGAGCGTCTTCAACGCCGAGGTCGGGGAGTGCATCGAGACCATTCCCACTGGGAACGTCTCGACCCTCGACGAGGTCGACTGCTCCGACGACCACGAGGGCGAGATCTTCCTCCTGTTCGAGCACGAGGGCGACGACGACGACTTCCCCGGACCAGACACGCTCAGCGAGGAAGCGGCCGAGGACTGCCTCGGCGACGAGTTCGAGGACTACGTCGGAGTGCCCTACGCGGAGACCGCCATCGAGGTGCAGCCGCTCTTCCCGACGGAGGACAGCTGGAGTGAGGGCGATCGCGAGACGGTCTGCATCCTGAGCATCGGCGAGGCCGTCGACGAATCCTTCGAGGGCAACGGCGAGGACTACCCGCTCGGAGAGGACGAGGCCACGACCGACACCACCGGTGGCGACGGGGAGGAGCAGGACTTCTCCGCGCTCATCGAGGACTGCGAGGGCGGCGACATGGCGGCCTGCGACGACCTCTACTTCGAGACGCCCGTCGGCTCCGAGGAGGAGCGCATCGGCTCGACGTGCGGCGGCCGGTCCGAAGAAGAGCTCGTGGGCGCGTGCGAGGAAACCTTCGGCTGACGCTCGAGCCCGGTCCTTCTCGGGGTCACACCTCCGACGAGGTGGCCACCTCGATGCGGTCCTGGCGCCACTCTCGGGCGGCTTCGAGGGCGGCGCCCGCCCGCTCGCGCAGCTCACCGGCGCCGAAGGCATGCGCGGGGTAGCAGGCCACACCGGCGCGCAAGGTGACGCCGTTGTGCTCGAGGGCGATGTTGCGGCGCAGCCGTTCGACCGTCCAGACGGCGCCGTTCTCCGGCGTGTCCTCGAGCACGAGCCCGAACGTGCCGTCATCGAGCCGGCAGGTCGTGTCGGCCTCCCGGAGCGTCGAGCGCAGAGCGGCGGCGACGGCGTCAGGGTCCAGCGGGACCGGCTCGCCGTTGCGCACGCCGGTGGAGACGTCGAGGAGGACGACGGCCACCGGCCGGAGGTGCCGGCGGGCGGCCGCCACCCGCGACGACACCGTGACCTCGAAGTACGGCCCACCGAAGAGCCCGGTCTCGGGGTCGGCGAGCGCCGCCTCCTCCATCGCCAGCAGGGCCTCCTCGGCGCCCGGTGCCGTCGGGACCGGCTCGGGGATGAGGGCCAGGGTGCTCTCGAGTCGCTCGGCGAGCGCGACCGCACGGGCCTCCGCCTCGGCTCGGCCGGCGTCGGCGTCGCCGGCGCGCCGGGCGTGCATCGCGCCGAGCACGCCGGCGCCCAGACCCGCCGCACCGGCGACGATCCCGAGCACCGGTGCGTCGGCGACCGCCGCGGAGGCGCCCGTGACCAGCGCCACGACCCCGAGCACCAACTCGGCCTCGATCTTGCGCGTCACCATGTCATCCGCCTCATCGGCCGGTATCGGGCCCGGTCCAGCGTTTTCGGATTATCGCCCGGTCGCGACGAGGTCGACGATCTCGCCCATGATCCGGCCCAACTCGAAGTCCTTCGGTGTGTAGACCGCGGCCACGCCGGCGGCCAGCAGCACCGGGCGGTCCTCCTCGGGGATGATCCCGCCGACGACGACCGGCGCGACGACCCCCTCATCGCGCAGCAGCCGGACGACCTCGGGCACCAGCTCGAGATGGCTCCCCGAGAGGATCGACAGGCCGACGACGTCGACGTCCTCGTCCCTCGCCACCGCCGCGATCTGCTCGGGTGTGAGGCGTATGCCCTGGTAGACGACCTCCATACCCGCGTCGCGGGCCGCGACGGCGATCTGCTCGGCGCCGTTGGAGTGCCCGTCGAGGCCGGGTTTGGCGACCAGTAGGCGCGGCGGGCCGCCGGGCAACGACCTGACCCGTTCGGCGACGGCGCGCAGGTCGGCGGTCCCGCCCGCCGTGCCCGCGGCGGCGGCGACCCCGGTCGGCGCCCGGTACTCACCGAAGACCTCGCGCAGCACACCGGCCCACTCGCCGGTCGTGCCTCCGGCGTGGGCGAGGTCGATCGTCGGCGGCATGAGGTTGCCGTCGGACTCCGCCACCCGGCGAAGCTCGTCGAGGCTGCGCTTCACCGCGTCGTTGTCGCGGTCGGAGCGCCACGCCTGGACATCGGCGATCAGGTGTTCCTGGACGCCGGGATCGACCTTCAGGATCGACTCGGACCCACCGTGCTGCCCGTCGGCATGACTCGCACGCAGCAGGGGCGAGACCTCGTGCTCGGTGAACCGGTTGACGCCGACGACGACGAGCTCACCGTTCTCGATCCGGCGCATCCGCTCGGTGTGGCTCCGGACCAGCCGGCCCTTCAGCTCGTCGATCGCCTCGAAGGCGCCGCCGAGCACCAGGACGTCCTCGAGCTCGGCCCAGGCCTCGCCGGCGAGCTCCGCCGTCTTGGCCTCGACGACCTTCGAGCCGTCGAGGAGGTCGCCGTACTCGAGCAGGTCGGTCTCGTAGGCGAGCACCTGCTGGATCCGCAACGACCACTGCTGGTCCCAGGGCCGGGGCAGGCCGAGCGCCTCGTTCCACGCCGGGAGCTGGATCGAACGGGCCCGGGCCCGCTTCGACAGGGTCACGCCGAGCGCCTCGAGGACGATGCGCTGCACGTTGTTCTCCGGCTGTGCCTCGGTCAGCCCGAGCGAGTTGACCTGCACGCCGTACCGGAACCGCAGGGCGCGCTCGTCGGTGATGCCGTAGCGCTCCCGACCGATCCGCTCCCACAGGTCGACGAAGGCCCGCATCTTGCACGTCTCCTCGACGAACCGGATGCCGGCGTTGACGAAGAAGCTGATCGAGCCGAAGACGGCGGGGAAGCGATCGTCGCTCACCTGCCCCGACTCGCGCACCGCGTCGAGGACGCCGATGGCGGTTGCGAGGGAGTAGGCCAGCTCCTGGACCGGGGTCGCTCCTGCCTCCTGCAGGTGGTAGCTGCAGACGTTCATCGGGTTCCACAGCGGGACCCACTCGGCGCAGAAGGCGACCATGTCGACGATCAGCCGCCGCGACGGCAGGGGCGGGAAGATGTAGGTCCCCCTCGACAGGTACTCCTTGACGATGTCGTTCTGGGTCGTGCCCCGCAGGTGGCGGCGCTCGACCCCCTGGCGCTCGGCGTTCGCCACGTACAGGCCGAGCAGCCACGCCGCCGTGGCGTTGATCGTCATCGACGTGTTCATCTCGCCGACGGGGATGCCGTCGAGGAGCTCACCCATGTGGCCGAGGTGGGCGACGGGGACGCCGACCTTCCCGACCTCGCCCCTGGCCTCGGGCGCATCGGGGTCGTAGCCCGTCTGGGTGGGGAGGTCGAAGGCGATCGAGAGGCCGGTCTGTCCCCTCGACAAGTTGGTGCGGTACAGGGCGTTCGACGCCTTGGCCGTCGAATGCCCGCTGTAGGTCCGCATCATCCAGGGGGCGTCGCGCTCGACCATCGTCGACAGTCTCCCCGGTCAGGCCGATGTAACGCCATCGCGGCCGACGACGATCGGGGGGCAACGGGAGGGTGAACGGCGATCCGCACGACGCCGGCGTGGGCGACGCGGGCACGAACCGAACCCCAGGAGCACACCCCCATGAGGAAGACCCTCGTAGCCGCCGCGATCTTCGGGGCCACCGTCGGCGGCGCCGGCCTGGCGCTGGCGCAGACCGGCCCGCCCGAGACGACGCCCCCGGTCGAAGCGCCTCCGGCGGACCCGCACGTCGACCCGCCGCTCGGCCCGCCCGAGGCCACGCCGCCCGTCGACCTCGATGACGAACTCGAGGCAGTCGAGGACGAGGAGACCGAGTCGGTCGAGGACGAGACGACCGACGAGGCCGAGGACGTGACCGCGGGCGTGCACCCCGACAACCACGGCGCCGACGTGTCGACGGCCGCGCACGAGTGCCCGGAAGGTCCCGAGCACGGACCGTGCGTCTCGGCGGTCGCCCGTGACCACGACGGCGACGGCACGCCCGAGCACGGTGCCGCCAGCAGCCGTCGCGGCGCCGGCAGCACCCGCCGGGGCGGCTGACCCGCCCCCACCACCCGCGCCGACGAAGCTCAGGCCAAGGTCCGCCAGAGGTGCAGGGTGGCGTAGGAGCGCCACGGCCGCCAGCGCTCGGCGTGGGCCAGCAGGTCGCGGTCGCCCGCCGGCAAGCCGAGCCGCTGGGCGGCGGCGCGGAGCCCCACGTCGCCGACCGGGAAGGCGTCAGGGTCGCCGAGCGCCCGGAGCGCCACGTAGGAGCACGTCCACGGTCCGATGCCCGGCAGCGCCCCGAGCGCGGCGACGACCTCGCCGGTCGGTGCCGAGCCGTCGAGCATGACGTCGCCGGCCTCCACGGCGGCGGCGACGGCGCGCAGGGTCCGGATCCGGGCGCCCGGCATCCCGATCCCGTCCAGGTCGGCGTCGAGGACGGCCGCCGGCGGCGGGAAGCCCTCGGTGCCACAGCGGTCGACGATCCGGCCGAGGAGCGTGCGCGCCGCGGCCAGGGTGACCTGTTGGCCGGCGACGGCGCGGATGGCGATCTCGAACCCGTCCCAGGCGCCAGGAACCCGGAGGCCGGGCACGCGGCGCACGAACGGCGCCAGCGTCGGGTCCTCAGCGAGCACGGAACCGATGGCGGACGGCTCGGCGTCGAGGTCGAGGAGACGGCGGGCTCGCGCCGCGGCGTCCTCGAACGTGGTCCCGTCGCTAACGGCGACATCGACCCCCGAGTCGTGGAGCGTCAGCACCACCCCGGCGCGCCGGTACGTTCGTCCGTCCACCACCTCGACACCGGGAACGGCGCGGGCGGTGAGGAACGCGAGGCAGCCCGTCGCTGTCGAACGGGGGGCGCGCTGCGAGGCGCGCGGCCGGCTCGCTCACGCAGTCGAGAACGCCGGCGGGAGCGGGAGTGTGAGGGCGTGGGCGAGCCGGGCCTGGTACTCGGCGGCCGGGATGGCGACGGCGCCGAGGGAGGCGAGGTGAGGCGTGACCCACTGGATGTCGAGCACGCCCTCGGGATGGAGGCGCTCGACGAGGCCGACGAGGGCGACCTTCGACGCGTCCGCGCGCCGTGTGGAACATCGACTCACCGGCGAACAGGCCGCCGATGGCGAGGCCGTACAGCCCGCCCACCAGCGCCCCGCTCTCGGGGTCCCACGCCTCGACGCTGTGGACCCAGCCCAACCGGTGCAACTCCGTGTACGCCGCGATGACCCCGGCATGGATCCAGTGGCCGCCGGTGGGCCGAGGGCCGGCGCACGCCGCGATGACCTCGTCGAAGGCGGTGTCGACCCGGATCTCGTAGCGCCGCACGGACCGGCGGAGCGACCGTGACACGACCAGCCCGTCGAGGGGCAGGACACCCCTCGGGTCGGGCGACCACCAGGCGAGCACCCGGGCGCGCCCGTCGAGGTGCATCGGGAACAACCCGCGCCGATAGGCGGCGAGCAGGGTGCCCGGCGCCAGGTCGGCGCCGACGCCGCACACCCCGTCGGGGTCCGCCTCCAACGGGTCCGGCAGCGCCCACCTGGTGGCCGGCGGTTCGATCGGGTTCAACCCCACCGATTGTGGGGACCCGATCAGTACGAGAAGAAGCCCTGGCCCGACTTCCGGCCGAGCTGCCCGGCGGCGACCATGCGGCGCAGGCTCGGCACGGCGGCGTAGTTCGGGTCGCGGAACTCGGCGTAGAGCGCGTCGAGGATCGCCAGCGAGGTGTCGAGGCCGACGAGGTCGAGCAGCGCGAGCGGGCCCATCGGGAAGTTGCAGCCGCCCTTCATGGCGGCGTCGATGTCGTCGGCCGAGGCGGTGCCCTGCTCCAGCATGCGAGCGGCGTTGTTCAGGTACGGGAAGAGCAGGGCGTTCACGATGAAGCCGGCTCGGTCCTTCACCTCGACCGCCGTCTTGCCGCACTGGACCGGCGAACGCCTTGGCCGCGGCGATGGTGTCGTCGCGTCGCGGTGAGCGGGCGGATGATCTCGACCAGGCTCATCATCGGCGCAGGGTTGAAGAAGTGGATGCCGCACACGCGCCCGGGTCGGACGACCTGGGTCGCCAGCTCGACCACCGGGAGGGTCGAGGTGTTCGTGGCGAGGATGGCGTCGTCGCGGCAGACGTCGCTCAGCTCGCGGAACAGCGCCTGCTTGACGGGCAGGTCCTCGACGACCGACTCGATCACGAGGTCGCAGTCGGCGAGGGCGTGGAGCCGGTCGGTGGCGGTGACCCGTGACAGCACCTCCTTGGCCGCGGTCTCCTCGAGCTTGCCCTTCTGCACCTGGCTTGGCCGAGGGACGTCTCGAGCCCGGCCACGGTGGCGTCGGCGGTGGCCTGGCGGCGGGAGCGCAGGACGACCTCGATGCCCGACTTGGCGGCGACCTCCGCGATCCCGGAGCCCATGATCCCCGACCCGACGATGCCCACACGCGCGATCGACATGGCCGGGCACGTTACCGATCGGTAGCCACGGGCCAGAAATGGGGAGACGGCCGTGCCCCTAGGGTCCTCACGTGATGCCCGGGATGCTCGCCCTCGTCGGTGGCGGCGAGTTCCGCGACGGCTGCACGTTCGACCGCACGTTGCTCGACGCCGTCGAGGGCGACGTCGAGGTCCTCGTGCTCCCCACCGCCGCCGCCTTCGAGCACCCCGAACGGGTCGTGGCCGAGGCAATCGACGTGGTTCGGCGGTCTCGGCGCCACCGCTCGTGGCCTCGACGTGCTGACCCGCCGTGACGCCCTCGACGAGGCCAACGCCGCCCAGGTCGCCGCGGCGCGTTTCGTCTACCTGGCCGGGGGATCGCCCGATGCACATCCGCTCGGTGCTCAAGGACACCCCGACGTGGGACGCGCTCGTGCAGGCGTGGCAGGGGGGCGCCGTCCTCGCCGGATCCTCCGCCGGGGCCATGGTGCTCACCGACCCGATGGTCGATCCCCGCGGCGGGGCCTTCACCGTCGGCATCGGGGTGGTGGCCCCCCTCGCGGTCGTGCCGCACGCCGACGCGTGGAGCGAGGACAAGCTGCACCGCACGCAGGTCCTCGCCCCGAAGGCGACGCCCGTGGTCGGCATCCCGGAGCGCACGGCGCTGCTGCGTGGCGTCGACGGCCGCTGGCGGGCCGAAGGCGTGGGCGAGGTGCGGGTGTGGCTGGCCGGCCAGCTGGCCGACCTCGGCGCCCTGCCCTGTCTGAGTCGATCGCCTCGTCACGGCCGGTCTGACGGTCGGGTCAGCTCTCGGTGATCGTGATCGACTCGATCACGACCTCCTGGGTCGGGGTACCGCGCTGCCGCTGGCCGGGTCGCTGTACTGGTTGATCTGGCGCACCACCTCGATGCCGGAGGTGACGGTGCCGAACCGGCTGTAGCTGGGCGCGAGCTGAGCGCCGCCGTTCTCGACGGTGACGAACCATTGGCTGCCACCCGAGTCGGGCTGGCCGGTGTTCGCCATCGCCAGCGAGCCCTCCGGGTACGGCGCGTCGCCCGTCGGGCAGCTCGTCGGGGATCGTGTAGCCCGGCCCGCCCTGGCCCGGGGTCGGCCCGACCGCGTCGCCGGTCTGGTTCATGAAGCCGGTGATGATCCGGTGGAACGCGAGACCGTCGTAGAAGTGGTACCGGGCCAGCACGACGAAGTTGTTGACCGTCTGCGGGGCGGCCGCCGGGTCGAGCTCGAGGGTGAAGATGCCCTCCGTGGTCAGGACCTCCGCCGTGTAGGTCTTCGCGGCATCGATGCAGGTCGGCGGCGCCTCGGCGAACGTCGTCGTCCGCGGCGACGAGCCGTCGGCCGCCGGGCAGGGCGTCGCGCCGGTCAGCGTCTCGCCCGGCGGCGGGACCGTGATGGCGACGGTCGCCACCGTCTCACCCGGCGTCGTCGAGGCGGTCGAGGACGTCGACGACGTGGTGCCCGAGGCGGTCACGTCGTCGTCGTCGGGGGCGAGGGCGAACAAGGCGACGATGATGACGCCGACGAGGATCGCCCCGTAGACGACGAAGCGTGTCCGCTTCTTCCGTGCTTCGGCCGCTTTGGCCTGCTCCAGGCGGGCCTGGCGCCCGGCCTTCTGACGTTCCCTCTTGGCGGTACCCATCGGGCGGGTGACGTTACCCGCGCCACCCTCCGCGGTCCGATCGCGGCGGGAACCCCTCCGCGCGTGGCAGGATTGTCACGCTCCGAGGCGAATAACTGGACGTTGCGGAGCAGTGGGATGGGAGAGCGGGTGGATGGGATGATCGATGAAGAGGTGTCGTCGCATTTCTCGGTCGAGGTGGGCACGCGGCTGCGGGCCGTGCGTCGGGCCAAGGCGCTGTCGCTCGACGACGTCGAGCGCCTCTCGGGCGGCCGGTGGTCGGCGTCGGCCGTCGGTGCCTACGAGCGGGGCTTCCGGAACCTGAGCCTGCCTCGACTGCGCGAGCTGGCCGAGTTCTACGACGTGCCGATGTCCGTCCTCCTGGGCGAGATCGACGAGCATCGAAGGCCCACCACGGGTGTACAAGGTCGTGCTCGACCTCGAGCGTCTCAAGGTGGTCCCCGAGGCGAACGCCCTCTGGCGCTACCTCAAGGCCGATCATCCGGGAGCGGGGCGACTACAACGGCCGGGTCCTCTCGGTCCGGCGTGACGACGTCAGGGCGCTCTGCGCCATCCTCCACGTCGACGAGGCCGGTCTGCTGGAGCGCCTCGACCTCTGGGGCGTTCGGGTGGGCGATGCCGCCGACTCCGACCGAGCCGGGCCCGCCACGGCCTGAACAGGTTCCTGGCCGCCCGGCGCCGGCCGGTAGCGTCCGGCCCCCGTGGGGTTGCTCGTCCAGAAGTTCGGTGGCACGTCGGTGGCCGACGCCGAGCGGATGCGTGAGGTCGTCGACCACATCGCCAGGACCTGTCGCCACGGTGACCGTGTCGTCGTCGTCGTGTCGGCGATGGGCAAGGAGACCGACGACCTGCTGCGGCTGGCGACGGAGGTCAGCCGGGTACGCCCGGGCCGGGAGATGGACATGCTCGTCACCGCGGGCGAGCGCAAGGCCATGGCGCTGCTCTGCATGGCGCTCCACGGCGCCGGCGTGGCGGCCGAGAGCTTCACCGGCAGCCAGGCCGGCTTCGTCACCGACACCAACCACATGAACGCCAAGATCGTCGAGATCCGACCCGACCGCATCCGCGCCGCGCTCGACGAGGGCAAGGTGCCCGTCGTCGGCGGCGCCCAGGGCGTCTCGACCGGGCGGGACGTCACCTTCCTCGGCCGGGGCGGTTCCGACACCACCGCCGTCGCCCTCGCCCACGCCCTCGGGGCCGACGCCTGCGAGCTGTACACCGACGTCTCCGGCGTGTTCACCGCCGATCCGAGGGTCGTGCCCCGGGCGCGCCGGATGAGCCGCATCAGCTTCGACGAGCTCCTCGAGATGTGCGCCTGCGGCTGCCCGAAGCCCGCCATGCGCTCGGTCGAGTTCGCCCGCACGTGGCGGGTGCCGTTGCACGTTCGCTCGGCGTTCACCTGGGAACCGGGTACCTGGGTGATGGAGGAGGATCCGTCCATGGAGCAGGCCATCGTCTCTGCCGTCGTGCACGACGTGTCGGAGGCCAAGGTCACGATCGCAGGGGTGCCCGACACCCCGGGCATCGCGGCGCACGGTCTTCCGGGCCCTCGCCGACCGCGACGTCAACGTCGACATGATCGTGCAGAACGTGAGCGAGCACGGCGTGACCGACATCTCGTTCACCGCGCCGCGCGACGACCTCGACGCCGCGAGGGCCGTCACCGACTCGCTCGCCACGACGGTCGGCGCCACCGGGGTCACGACCGACGCGTCGATCGCCCGCGTGTCGCTCGTGGGCGCCGGCATGAAGTCGAACCCGGGCGTCGCGGCCGCGATGTTCGAGACCCTCGCCGATGCCGGGATCAACATCGAGATGATCTCCACCTCGGCCATCCGCATCTCCTGCGTCGTCGCCGAAGCCGACGTCGAGGCCGCCGTGCAAGCTCTCCACACCGCCTTCGGCCTCGACTCCACCCCTGAGTAGACGCGGTTCCTCGTCGGCGTGGCCGGAACTGTCGAGGTCCGGCCGGCGAAGAACGGCCCCTGTAGCGTCGGCGGCCGATGGAAGGGACGGTGGCGGCGGACGTCATCCTGCAGGCCCGGCTGGCCCAGGAGCTCGCGCCCGACCTCTGCGAGCCCACGGGCTGCGGCTGGTACCACGGCACCTGGCCGACGCTGCGGGCCCTCGGTCTCGTCGCCACGCCGTACCGCCACGCCGCCCTCTTCGACGGTGTCCTCGGGGCGGCCGCGGCGGCCGGCCGTGGCGACGTGCTCGTGTGCGGCTCGGCCGATGCGGCCATGGTCGAGATCGTCCTCGCCGCCTTCGCCGCCGGCGCGCCCCGCGGGTGACCGTGCTCGACCGCTGCGCCACCCCGGTGCAGGTCGCGGTCGAGGCCGCAGCTCGCAGCGGTGTCGCGGTGGAACCGTGGGTCGCCGACGTCCTGGCGGCCGACCGCCCCGGCGCCTTCGACGTGATCTGCACCCATGGCCTGCTCCCGTTGCAGCCCGTCGGGGTGCGCCCGCAAGTGGTCGAGCGTTGGGCGAGCCTGCTGCGCCCAGGTGGCGTCGCCGTGACCACCTCGAGCCTCGCCGGACCCGAGGTCCCGGATCCGTCCATGTTCGATGTCGACGCCGTCGCGGCCTTCGCCGACCGCGCCAGGGCCTCCTTCGAGACGGCCGACGCCAGGCTCCGCGACTCGCTGCCGTTCGCCGATGCCGACGAGATCGCGGCGGCGGCGCGGGCCTGGGCGGCCCGAGCCGTCGTGCACCCGGTCCACGACCCCGTCGAGCTCGCCGAGCGCGTTCGACGCCGCCGGCTTCGACGTCGACCTCGACGTGCGAGTCGTCGACGGGCCGGTGAACCGGGCCGCGAGCGGACCGTGGTCGGCGCGCTCGACCCGGTACGCCGAGCTGGTCGCCACCCGACGATGAGCGTCGACGCCGTCCTCGGCGCCAACGCCCGGTACTGGGGCGCCGAGGCCGAGATCTGCCGGACCTACTTCCGATCGCCGTCCCGCACGGCGACCACGGATGCCGCCTGGCTGGCCCGGCAGGCGGCCAAGGAGCTGCTCGACGGGGTCGTGCCGCGGATGCGGCAGCTCGACCGGGCGCTCGCCGCCGGCGCGATGGGGTCGAGCCCGCTCGCCGACATCGCCGAGGAGCTGCACGAGGAGGCGGTCCACTTCCGGGCGTTCGCCGCGGCCCATGCCCGCGTCCGGCCGGCCGGGATCGGCGACCTCGACCTGGCGACGCTCAAGGCGGCGGTGGCGTGGCCCGCCAACTTGGCGCTCGCCGCCGTCCGCGCCCGGCACACCGAGCGAGACCCCCAGCTGGGCGCGGTCGCCGGGTCGGTCACCGAGGGAGGCTGCTGCGCGCTGTTCCGCGAGGGCGTCGCCCTGGCCGGCGGCAGTGAGGCCGACGACGCCATCGCCGAGGCGTGCCGGGCGGTCCTCGCCGACGAGGCCGAGCACATGCTCTCGGGACTCGCCGCCGTCGACGAGATCGGGTTGCGCCCGGAGCAATGGGAGGTCGTGGTGGACATGTCCGTCGAGCAGTCGCGGGCGCGCCTGCTCATGCGCGAGGAGCAGTTCGGCGGCGCCGTCGGACCCGACCGGCTGGCCCAGCTCCTCGAATCCGGCGCCGAGCCCTTGCTCCCGATCTGATGGCCGACCGCTGGCGGGTGCTGCAACTCATCGGGATCGACGACAGCAGGACGATCACGGTCACCTACCTGTCGCAGAGGCGCGACCGCATGCGGTTCGACTGCCTCGGCAACGTCGAGCTGTCGTCGCTCGTCGATCCGACCCGGTTCGAGCTCGTGCCGTTCCTGTGCGGCCCGGTCAAGGGCGAGCCGGTGCGGGTCCAGTGCGATGTGATCCTGAACGTCATCTGCGACCCCGACACGAACGCCGGCAGCGCTGGGGATCGCCCGACGGATCTGCAACCAGCTCGGCGTCGGGGTGATCAACCATCCCGATCGGGTGCTCGCCTCGAGCCGTGACGACGTCGCCGTCGCCCTCGCCGATCTGCCCGCCGCGGTCGTGCCGCGCACGGTCCGGATCAAGCCGACCTCGGTCGCCGACGTGGCCAAGCAGGTGGCCGCGGCCGGTCTCGACACCCCGTTCCTGTTCCGCGAGGCCGGCGCCCACGGAGGTCGGGGGCTGGTCCTCGTCCGCGGTCGCAAGGACGCCGGCGAGCTCGAGCGCTTCGCCTTCGACGGTCGCCACTTCTACGTCAGCGAGTTCGTCGACTACCGCTCGCCGGACGGCCACTACCGCAAGTACCGCGCCCTCGTCGTCGGCGGATACACCCACGCCAAGCACATGATCGCGGCCGAAGGATGGAACATCCACGCCGGGCAGCGGGCCGAGATGGAGAAGGACGCCGCGCTCGTCGCCGAGGAGGAGAAGGTGCTCGTCGACGGCCTCTCCGACGACCTCAGGATGACGTTCACCACCATCCACGAGCGGCTCGGGCTCGACTACTTCGGCATCGACTACGGGCTCCTCGACGACGGCCGCCCGGTGCTCTTCGAGGTCAACGCGTGCGTGCGCGCCCTGGCCGCGGGCGCGACGACGAGCGCCGTGGCCTCCCACGCGGAGTCGACCCGTCGGATCCGCGACGACCTCGGCTTCCTGCTGGCCTCGCGGGCAACGTCCTTGGGGCGAGGGGCGGCGCCCTCGTAGCCTTCCGGCATGCGCGTCGGGGTGTTCGGAGCGACCGGTCAGGTCGGTGGGGTCATGCGGTCGTTGCTCGCCGAGCGTTCGTTCCCCGTGACGAGCATCCGGTACTTCGCCTCCGCCCGGTCGGCCGGCCAGCGCCTGCCCTGGCTCGACGGCGACGTCGAGGTCGAGGACTCGGCGTCCGCCTCCTTCGACGGCCTCGACCTCGCCCTGTTCTCCAACGGCAAGTACGCCTCGCGGGAGCTGGCGCCGAAGGTGGTCGCCGCCGGCGCCATCGTCGTCGACAACTCGTCGGCGTGGCGGATGGATCCCGACGTGCCGCTCGTGGTCAGCGAGGTCAACCCGCACGACCTCGAGCGCATCCCGAAGGGGATCGTCGCCAACCCGAACTGCACGACGATGGCGGCGATGCCGCCGCTGGGCGCGCTGCACCGTGCCGCCGGGCTGCGTCGCCTCGTCTTCTCCACCTACCAGGCGGTGTCGGGCGCCGGAGGGGTCGGCGTCGACGAGCTCGACGGCCAGATCCGCAAGGTCGCCGACCGGGCCGCCGCCCTCGCCTTCGACGGGCGCGCCGTCGAATTCCCGGCGCCGGAGAAGTTCGCGGCGCCGATCGCGTTCAACGTGCTGCCCTTGGCCGGCCTGATCGTCGACGACGGGTCCGCCGAGACCGACGAGGAGCAGAAGCTCCGGTTCGAGAGCCGCAAGATCCTCGGCATCCCCGAGCTCCTGGTGTCCGCCACCTGCGTGCGCGTCCCGGTGTTCACGGGCCACTCGCTGTCGATCAACGCCGAGTTCGACCGCCCGATCAGCCCGGAGGAGGCGACCGAGGTCCTGCGCGGCGCGCCGGGCGTCGAGGTCGTCGACGTCCCGACGCCGCTCCAGGCCGCCGGACGCGACGCCACCTACGTGGGCCGCATCCGCCAGGACCCGGGCGTCGAAGGCGGGCGCGGTCTCGCCCTGTTCGTGTCGGGCGACAACCTGCGCAAGGGTGCCGCCCTCAACGCCGTCCAGATCGCGGAACTGCTCGCCTCCCGCTGATCCCCCGAGTTGGCGACGCACGGTCGGCTCGGTTCTGGAACGATCGGTGCATGTACACCTCCATCGTGGTCGGGTCCAACGGCACGGCGACCTCGCGGGAGGCCGTCGCCCACGCCGCCGCGCTGGCATCGGTGACCGGCGCGACCCTCCACATCGTCCACGCCTACGTGCTGCCGAGCCGCGCCGCCATGGCCGCGCCCGAGATGGCGGTGCTCACCGCCGGCGGCGACGTCGAGGCGGTCGACGCCGCCAGCGCCCTCGCCGAGCAGCTGGCCAACGAGGCGAAGGCCGCCGGCGCGTCGGACGTGCGGACCCACGCCATCGCCGGGTCGGCCGCCGAGGCGCTCTGCGCAGTCGCGGTCTCGACCGGCGCCGACGTCGTCGTCGTCGGCAACAAGGGCATGAAGGGCACGGGGAGGATCCTCGGCTCGGTCCCCAACAAGGTCGCCCACAAGGCCCCCTGCGCCGTCCTCATCGTCCCCACCTGCTGACCGTCAGCAGGCGCAGGGCACCGATCCGCACTTCGGGCACCCGGCGGCGTAGCGGCCGGCGGCCTCGTCGAGGGACAGGTCGAGCTGCTCGGCGAGGGAGGCCAGCCACGCCAGGACGTCGCCGAGCTCCTCCCGCTGCTGCTCGGCCGTGCCCTTGCGGACGGCCTGGGCGAGCTCGCCGAGCTCCTCGGCCAGCCACGCCACCGTCGCCGCCACGCCGCGAGCGCGGTCCTGCTCCGCGTACGTGCGAGCGATGACGTCCTGGAACGCAGCGATGTCCACGGCGACGTACCATCGCGCTCGGTGGGTGACTTCATCATCAAGACCGGGGACCAGATCAAGATCACGATCCCGCCGCCTGCCATCGTGCCGATGCTCCAGGCGCCCGTTCCGCTGATCGGGACGGGCAACATGGTGATGGAGTCGAACAAGCCGATCTGCCTCCAGGGCGACGAGCTCCCGCCGACCCTCAAGGCCCCGATGCCCTACACGGCACCGCCCTTCGTCACGCCCGGCATGGGGACGCTCCAGATCATCCTCATGCCGAACAACCTCACGATGCTCACCCAGAACGGCAAGCCGATCATCATCAAGGGCGCCACCTTCCAGGCCATCTTCAACGTGTCGGCCCCGGCGATGCAGCCGACCCCGGCCGGCCCGGTCCCCGATCCGGTCGTGGTGAAGCCGGGCACCGCCATGTTCATCACCACGACGGTGATGACCCAAGCGGGCTGATCCTCGACCGGAGCCTGCATCCGCGATCAGCGGACCGTGCATCGCCAAGATCGTCGCCGTGGCGACCGGCACCACCGAGGGGATCGCGCACCTCGGTGACACACCCCGGCACTCCGTCCTCCGTCGCCGGCGCCTCGGGTACGTCATCACGACGATCGCCCTGTCGGCGCTCATCGGGCTCGCAGTCGTCGACGCCGTGGCGCCGTTCGGCGTCTACGGCGTCGACACGGACACGGCCTCAGCATCGGGAGCCGACGGCTTCGACCTCGAGGTCCGCTACGCGACCGTGAGCCGGCCGGCGTTGGCGACGCCGTTCGACATCGTCGTGCGTCGAGAGGGCGGCTTCGACGGCCAACAGGTGACCGTCGCCGTGCTGTCGGGCTACCTCGCCATGTGGGACGAGAACGGGCTCGACCCGGGGCCGGCCGAGGAGACCGCCGACGCCACCTACAGCTTCTGGACCTTCGACACACCAGAGGGCGACACCCTGCGCATCGCCCTCGACGCCCGCATCGAGCCGGCCGCCCAGACCGGTGAGCGAGGCAGGGTCGCCGTCGTCGACGACGCCGGCACCGAGCTCGTGGCCGTCGACTTCGAGACGCGGGTGCTGCCGTGAGGAGCCGCTGAGTGGAGATCGTCTTCCGGGCCACGATCGTCTTCGCCCTGCTGCTGCTCCTCACCCGAGGCCTGCGGAAGCGAGCGCTCGCCGAGCTGTCGCCGTTCGAGATGATCCTGCTCGTCTCGATGGGCGACATCATCCAGCAAGGGGTCACGCAGGAGGACATGTCCCTCACCGGCGCCACGCTCGCCGCCGGGACGTTCGCCTTCTGGATCATGGTGCTGACGTGGCTGTCGTACCGGAGCGGAGCGGCACGGCGGGTGATCGAAGGCGTGCCGCTCGTCCTCGTGCGCGACGGCGAGCCTGTCGAGGCGGCGCTCAAGCTCGAGCAGATGCCGCTCGACGAGGTGCTCGAAGCCGCCCGCCAGCAGGGTGTCGGCGACCTCGCCGAGATCCGCTTCGCGGTCCTCGAGGTCTCCGGGAAGATCTCGATCATCAAGGCGTGACCTGGGATCTGGTCGGGTGGGCGGGATTTGAACCCGCGGCCTCTGCGTCCCGAACGCAGCGCGCTGCCAAACTGCGCCACCACCCGGTGGGAGGGGCGAGCGTACTTGAACCCGACTCCGGTCCCGAAGCCGGCTTCGCCGGCCTGAGCCCCCGCTACGGCAGCGGGGCGGCGGCCCAGGCGGGATCGCCCTCGGTCCAGCGCTCGCCCGCGAGCAGGGCGGTCGCGGCCCGACGGAGCCGGAAGGCGTCGATCGGCTTGACCATCCAACCGTCGGCCTCGGAGCGCCGGGCCAGGAACACGTCGGCGTCGCGATCGACCAGCATGAGCACCGGCGCCGGCGGGAGGCGGCCGGCCCCCGCCTCGAGGTGCAGGTGCATGCAGGTCGCCATGCCGCCCATGTTCCCGATCTGCAGGTCGAGGATGACCAGCGCCGGGGGGCGGTCGGACATGGCGGCGGCCACGTCGATGCCCCGTCGGACTCGCACGATGGTGTGGTCGCCGCTCAGGGCGGCGTCGACGTCGTCGTGGATCCAGTCGGCGTCGGTCGCGAGCAGGACGTCGGGCACCGCGGCACGGTAGCGCCGGCCCCGTGCCCGGTTCGACCCCGCGGCGGGCCGGGTACGCTCGCCGGACCCCGTCCAGGAGGACCTGCTGCGTGCTCGAGATCCAGGTCGAGCAATCGACCGACTACACCGTCTGCCGTCCGGTAGGCGAGCTCGATGCTTACACCGTCGGCCAATTCCGGGAATCGCTCGCCGAGCTCGCGGGGTGAGCCGCCTGCTCATCGACCTCTCGGCGGTGCCGTTCATGGACTCCGCCGGCCTCGGCGCCCTGATCGGCGGAATCCGCCGGGCTCGGGAGGCCGGCGGCGACGTCGCCGTCTCCTGCAGCCGACCCACCCTCACCCGCCTGCTGCACACCACCGGCTTCGATCGCATCGTCCCGGTCACCGAGACCGTCGAGGCGGCGGCCACCGCCCTCTCCGGGGCCGATCGCTGAGCCGGGAGCTCCCGCTCGCGCTCGGGACGATGGTGTTGCGCGCGCCGCCGGCTGATCGGGGCCGCGCTGGGGACGATCAGCTCGCGAACAGGTGCTCGCCCACCACCGCAAGGCCGTTGAGGTCGTGGACGTCGCCGGCGAGCATCGGCACCCGCACCACCGGTGCGGGTGCCACGCCCGCCGCGAGGTCGGCCAGGTGCGCCTCCTCGGCCTCGGCGACCTCGGCGAAGTCGGCGACGTTGGCGTAGTGGTCGCCGAGGGCGGTCCCCGCGAGCGTCTCGGCCCGCCGGCGCGCCGCCGCGCCCGCGGCGGTGCCGGCCAGGAAGCGCGGGTGCATGCGGTTCACGACCAGCGCCCGCACCGCCAGGCCCGACTCGGCCAGCTTGGCGGCGAAGAAGCCGGCCTCGGCGACGGTGTCGGAGCGGGGCGAGGCGACGAGCACGAACGCCGTGGCCTCGTCGGCGAGCAGCGCCGTCACGGCGTCGGCCCGCTCCTTGAACCCCTTCTCCATCCCCTCGAAGGCGTTGAAGAACGTGATGGCGTCGTCGAACACCTCGCCGCCGACGACCTTGGTGACCGACCGCACGAAGGCCTGGGCGGCCGCGCTCGCCGCCTTCAGGACGCCACGGGTGGGTGCCATGAGGATCCGGTAGAGCCGGTGGTCGAGGAACCGGGACAGCCGCTGCGGGGCGTCCAGGAAGTCGAGGGCGTTGCGCGTCGGCGGCGTGTCGACGACCACGAGGTCGAAGGCGCGGTCGTGGTGCAGCTCGTACAGCTTCTCGGTCGCCATGTACTCCTGCGTGCCCGAGAGCGCCCCCGAGATGTTCTGGTAGAAGCGGTTGCCGAGGATGCGCTCGGCCTGCGCGGGGTCGGCGGCGTGGGTGACCACGAGGGCATCGAAGGTCGACTTGGTGTCGAGCATCAGCGCCCACAGCTCGCCCGGCCAGTCGCCGGCGACGGGCGAAGGCTCGTTCGACAGGCCTTCGAGACCCATCGCGTTGGCGAGCCGCCGGGCCGGGTCGATCGTGACGACGGCGGCTCGACGCCCCCGGCGGGCCGCCTCCATGGCGATGACCGCGGCGGTCGTCGTCTTGCCGACGCCGCCGGACCCGCAGCAGATGATCACCGATGCCGTCTCGACCAGCTCGCCCAGGGTCCGCTCCGTCACGGCACGCCCTCGCGCGAACCGAGCTCGTCGAGGAGCGCGGTGGCGAGCACGTCGAGGTCGTCGGGACCGAGGTTGGTGTCGAACAGCTGCGGCAGGTGCAGCTGCGGCAGGGGCAGCGCCTCGGCCAGCCGGGCGACCTGCTCGGCCTGCAGCGCCCGGCGCTCGGCTCGGAACGCCGCCGCCGCCCGAAGGGCGTCGGCCTCCCCGGACCGCAGCGACACGCCCGCCTCGGCGGCGGCCGCGTCGGGGTCCTGGTCGAGGCCGGCCAGGTCGCGGATGAGCCCGTTGACGACCACCGGACCGAGGCTCACGCCGACCCGGTCCTCGAGGTGGTAGGCGGTGTCGACGAGCTCGTTGACCGGCGTCTCCTCGGGCAGGGTGACGAGCAGGACCTGGCAGCGCGCCGGGTCGGTCAGCATCTCGAGCACCTCACGGGCCTGGGTGTTGATGGGCCCGACCCGCACGGCGTCGAGCAGGCCGCGCGCCGACAGCAGGAAGCTGATGGCGTGCCCCGCCGCAGGAGCGTCGAGGACGACGAGGTCGGCCTCGCCGAGGCGCTCGAGGGACTTGACCTTGCCGAGGACGAGGATGTCCCGGATCCCCGGCGCCGCGGTGGCCACGATCTCGAGGGCGCCGGAGGAGACGAGGCGCTTCGAGATGCGCGACAGGCCGTGGTCGCGGAGGTAGTCGAGCAGCGCCTCGTCGGGCGTGATCGTCCGCCCGGTGATCCCGGGGGCGAGCTCGGTCCGCTCGTAGCCGAGGGGCTCGTTCCCGAACAGCGAGGCCAGCCCGGACTTGCCCTCGATCTCGACGAGGAGCACGGTGCGGCCGGCTGCGGGCGGCGGCGGAGGCGAGGGCCGCGCTGACCGTGGTTTTGCCGACGCCGCCCTTCCCGGCCACGATGACCAGGCGGGATGCAGCGAAGAAATCGGCTGTCTCCACGTGTTCGACAGTTCCCTCGAGAAGACCCAGGTCGTGCAGACCCTAACGTCCCCCCGCCGCCTCACCGGACTCCTGATCGCCGCCGTGCTGCTCCTCGGCGGCGGTGCCGCCGCGTCGGCGGCCCAGACGCCGAGCCGGCACCTGCGACGAGTTGCGGGTCGCCGAGGTCTCGGGGTTGCTCGACCCCGTCCTCGTCGACTTCGTGCAGGAGACGATCGAGGACGCCGACGCCTGCGGCGCCATCGCCGTGGTCCTGCAGCTCGACAGCCCGGGTGCGGTCGTCGACCGGCGAGCGCTTCGACGAGCTGCTCGCCGCCATCGCCGCCGCCGACGTGCCGATCACGGTCTGGGTCGGACCGGCCGGTGCCCAGGCCGCCGACGAGGCGGTCGAGCTCGTCGCCGCCGCCGACGTGGCCGGCCTCGCGCCCGGGAGCGTGCTGCGCCCCGAGGGTCGACCGTCCATGGGGTCCGACGAGGCCGTCGAGGCGGGCGTCACCGACGTCGGCGGCCGGCAGGCGGCCACGATCGGCGACTTCGTCGTGAACCTGGCCGACCAGGGCATCCCCGTCGAGGTCATCGAGCGCGACGAGGGCGACGAGATCCGACGCGAGCCGATCACCCGCACCCGCTTCGCCTCGCTGTCGCTGATCGACCAGCTGGCCCACACCGTCGGCAGCCCGCCGGTGGCGTACCTGCTGTTCACGATGGGCATGGCGCTGCTCGTCTTCGAGCTCTACACCGCGGGCGTCGGGATCGCGGGCGTGGTCGGTGCCGTGTTCGTGGTCCTCGGCGGCTACGGGCTCGCCGTCCTCTCGGCCACCCCGCTCGGCATCGGGCTCCTCGTCCTCGCCCTGTTCGGCTTCGCCGTCGACGTCCAGACCGGCGTGCCCCGCATCTGGACCGGCATCGCCACCGTCGCCTTCGTGGCCGGCTCGCTGCTGCTCTACGAGGGCGACATCGCCCTGTCGTGGATCACCCTGGTCGCTCGCCGTCGCCGGGATCCTGCTGTTCATGCTCGGTGGCATGCCGGCGATGGTCCGCAGCCGCTTCTCGACGCCCACGATCGGGCGGGAGTGGATGGTCGGTGAGCAGGGCGTCGCCCGCACCGCCGTGGCGCCCGACGGGACCGTCGTCGTGCGGGATGCGCCCTGGTCAGGCGCGCACGAACCGGGCCACCCCGATCGCGGCCGGCGACGCCGTCCGGGTCGCCTCGATCGACGGTCTCGTGCTCGAGGTCGAGCCGCTCGAGGGCGCCGCCCGCGACCATCGCGAGCGTTCTGCTCACTGAAGTTTCCCTTGTCCGGGTAGGTCGTTCGACCTAGCGTCGGCGGCCCAGGGCGAAAGGGGGAGCTCCGGGGATGAGCGCGCTTCGTACCGACGACGCTTGGCAGGTCAAGGCCGCATGCCGGGGCCCGCAAGCAGCCGTCTTCTTCCCGCCCGCCTCCTTCGAACGCAAGGACGAGAAAGCCGACCGCGAGCGTCGAGCCAAGGCCATCTGCGCCACGTGCGCCGCCCGAAAGCCCTGCTTGGAGTACGCGCTGCGGATCCGTGAGCCCCACGGCATCTGGGGTGGGCTGAGCGAGAACGAGCGCCGGCGCCTCCTCGACGCCCGGTCCTGATCCCCGCCGCCGCGATTTCCGGCTGAACCGGACCCCGCCGTAGCGTCGATCCGCCATGCCTGGCGGATCCGCTGCACCCCCGACCCCCTCGATCGCCCCCTCGCCGCCACCCCGCCGGTCGAGCCCACCTGGCGCCGCACCTGGGTCGACGACCGGCCCGCCCTCTACGGCGTCGTCGGCGAGGGGCTGCCGGTCCTGTTCCTGCACGGCTGGGGCGTCGGGCTGCGGACCTACCGCCACGCCATCGCCCGGCTCGCCGACCTGGGCTGCCGGGTCTACGCCCCCAACCTGCCCGGGTTCGGCCGCACGCCGGAGCTGCCCGGGCGGAGCCGGTCCTTCGCCGGCTACGCCGACTGGGTCGACGGGTTCTGCGACGCCGTCCACCTCGACGAGAAGGCCTTCGTCGTCGGGCACAGCTTCGGCGGCGGCGTCGCCATCAAGCTCGCCCACCGCCACCCCGAGCGGGTCCGCACGCTCGTGCTGGTCAACTCCGTCGGCGGGTCGGCGTGGGCCTCGGGCGGCGGGCTCCGGTCGATCACCGAACGGCCCCTGTGGGACTGGGGGATCCACTTCCCGACCGACATCTGGCCGATCCCGCAGGCCACCAGGGTGCTCCCGGTCGTCCTCGAGGAGGCCGTCCCCAACCTGGTCCGCAACCCGCGGGCGGTGTGGCGCGTGGGCCAGCTCGCCCGGCGGGCCGACCTGACCCCCGAGCTCGAGGAGCTGAAGCGCCGGCAGCTGCCGGTCGTCGTGCTCTGGGGCGCGCGTGACGGCGTCATCCCCCGCTCCGCCTTCGACGCCATGTGCGCGGCGCTCGGGCTCCGACGGCGAGGTCGTCGACGGCTCGCACTCGTGGCTGCTGGCCGACCCCGACCGCTTCGGCGAGGTCATCACGAACCACGTCGAGGTGGCCAAGCTCGCCCGTGAGCTGGAGTCCCGGCCCCCGCGCCGCCGGGCCCTCGACCGCCTCACCCGCCGCCCCTAGAGCACCGAATCGGCGGTGGTTGTTCGGTCCATGCGCCGGTAGCCACCGACAGTTCAGGTGGGGAGGCGGGGGCCGGCGATGCGGAGGTCGCCGCGGCGGCGGGTGACGCCGGAGGCGTCGAGGAGGCCGAGCAGGGGCATGACGTACTTGCGGGTGGTCCCCAGGGCGTCGCGGACGGCGCCGACGGTGACGCCGTCGGGACTGGAGGCCAGCAGCCGGGCGACGACCCGGGCCGCCTCGTCGACGGCGGCCGGGGCGAAGTGGTGGCCGTCGCGCTCGACGACGAGCCCGCGGCGGACGAGCTCGCGGAGCTCGGCCCGATCCACGCCGCTTCGTCGGCCGACGGGGGCGAGAACGGCGCCGCCTCGAGGGCGGCGACGAACGGGTGCGACGCGAGGGCGTCGAGGCTGCCGCCCGGCGGGCCCGACCGCCGGCGACGGCGACGTCACCGTCGAGCGTGGGACGCCAGGACGGCACGCTCGCGCTCGTCGAGGCTCGGCCACGTCGAGCCCGAGCGCGTCCGGCGCCGGCGAGCCGTAGCGCGCAGCGCCGCCTGGGCCTCGGCGAGCGACGTCCGGCGCCACGACCCAGCCGACCGACGGCGGTGCCGGCCTCGGGCGGCACCGGCCGGCCGAGGAGGCGCTCGAGCTCGTCGGCGTCGACCCACCCCCGCTCGGCGACGACGCGTGCCGGCCGATGCGTCGGGCCGGGCCCGTGCGGCGGGCACGACCGGCGCCACGTCGAGGATCTCGCCGCCGCCGACGGTCTCGCCCCGTCCGCTCTCGCGCAGCACGAAGCGGTCGCCGGGCTGGAGCGGGCAGCGGGTGCGGGAGGTGGAGGCGGACCAGGCCCGTGCCCCCGGGCTCGACGCGCCTCGGCGCCGAGCACCCGCACCCGCGCCGGCGTGCTCGCCGCTGCCGAGGTAGGCGAGCCAGGCGCCCCGCCGGCTGACGTCGTGGTCGAGGGCGGCGAGCACCGCGAGCGACGCGTCGACCGACGGCGGTGCGGTGCCAGTGGCCCGGGTGCACGAGTGCGTCGCCGCGGCCGACGTCGTGGCGGGCGACACCGACGAGGTTGACCGCCACCCGGTTGCCGGGCCCGACGCCGTCGACGTCGTCGCCCGAGCGTCTGGAGGCCGCGCACCCGGGCCGATCGCCGACCGGCGGTGGGTCCGACGAGCTCGACCTCGTCGTCGACGGCGAGGGCCCCGCCCGTGAGCGTCCCCGTCACGACGGTGCCCGCGCCGCTGGACGGCGAAGGACCGGTCGACCCAGAGGCGGGCCCGCCCGGCGTCGGCGGCCGGCCGGGGTCGTCGGCGACGAGGCGGTCGAGGGCGACCCGCAGCGCGCCGAGCCCGACGCCCGGTCGGCGCGTCGACGGCGACGACCTCGGCGCCGGCGAGCGGCGAGCCGGCGAGGTGGTCGGCGAGGTCGAGGCGGGCCAGGCTCGACGCCGTCGTCGTCGACGAGCCCGACCTTGGTGAGGGCGACGACGCCGTGGCCGAGGCCGAGCAGCTCGAGGATCCGGAGGTGCTCCTCGGACTGCGGCTTCCATCCCTCGGTGGCCGCCACCACGAACAGGCAGGCATCGACGGCACCGACCCCTGCCAGCATGTTCGGCAGGAACCGGACGTGGCCGGGCACGTCGACGAAGCTGATCCCGGCGCCCGACGGCAGCGTGGTGGCGGCGAAGCCGAGGTCGATCGTGAGCCCGCGCCGCTTCTCCTCGTCCCAGCGGTCGGGGTCGGTGCCGGTGAGCGCCCGGACGAGGGTCGACTTGCCGTGGTCGACGTGCCCGGCGGTGGCGACGACCCGCAGCGCTACTCGTCCTTGGGCGACGGCGGTGGCAGGCGAGGCCGGAAGATGCTCGGTCGAGGCGCCGCCGCGAGCGGCGCCGCCACGACCGCCACGCGGCTCGCCGTAGCTGGCGCGGGCGTCGCGGCTGAACACCATCCCGTAGACGGCGAAGACCAGGCCGATGAGGCTGATCACGCCCAGGCCGAGCTGGGCCATGCTCGCGACGAGGCCGAGACCGGCGGCGACCAGGCGCGACGGTGCGGCCCCGGCGGGTGCGGCTCACGAGGGCGTAGACGCCACCGCCCGCCATCACGAGGCCGAGCACGGTCGCGGCGATGCCGAGGTTCTTCGCCGCCGACTCGTCGATGAGCGACTCGTCGAGCTGTTCCGCCGTCGACACCGCCTCCTCGCACGGCAGGTCGTCGACCGTGTCCGGGTCGAGCCCGCTCACCGCCTCGGCCGGCGCGTCCTGGTCGAGCTCGTCGGCGATGTTGCGTCGAGCGGCGGCACAGACGACGTCGTCGGGGTTGGCGAGGGTCGTGATCCCGAGGACGGCCGTGAGCGCGCCGACGACCATCAGCATGGTGATGCCGATGCGGACCATGCGGTACAGCGGGACCTTGTCGTTCGGGCCCGGCACCGCCGGCGGGCCGTCGCCGACGACCTCCGGCGTGACCCGCTCGGACTCGGGCTCAGTCGGGCGCTCGGGCACGCTCGCGCCAGACACCGGCTCGCCCTCGGTGGGCTCGTCCAGGTCCTCGTCCTCGGCCATCGCTCAGCTCCTCCGATCGACCAACAGCGATTGCACAGAGCGGCCGAGCAGGCCGCCCTCGTCCCACAGCCGGCTCTCGGCCAGCGCCACCCCGGCGCCGCCCATCCACGTCACGGCCTCGAGGCACACCCACTCGCCGCTCGGGACGCGGCGCAGGTAGATCGTCAGGTCGGGGTTGATGAACAGCGTCGTGGCCCAGTCGGTCTCGCTGCTGATGCCGTTCCCGAAGTCGGCTGCCGCCGCGACGCGCGCCAGCGGCGACGGGTCCTCGCCCTCGACCACGGGCACGGTCAACCGGATCCAGTCGGTGGCCGGTCCCGACGTCCCCGAAGCGACCCGACGACGAAGCGGTGCTCGACCCCGCGGTTGTGGAACCCGTCCCACCCGGCCGACGGCGGCTGCAGCTCGGCGGCCGTGGCCGCGTCGGCGGAGAAGGCGGGGATCGGCAGCGCGGCGGTGGTGTCGGGCGCCTCGACGTCGGTCGTGCGGATCCGGAGCAGTCGGGCCGAGGCGACGACGGTCCCGTCGGCCGTCGCCAGTTCGCTGTCGACGATCTGGATCTTCCGGCCGGCGCGCACGACGGTCGCCGAGCATCGCAACGGGGCCATCGGGACGGGCCGCAGCAGCTCGACGGTGAGCCGGGCCGGGTGCCAGGCGACCTCGGGCGCGTCCTCGTCCCCGGCGCGCTCGGCCTCGCGGGCCAGCAGCGCCGCCGGCGGGCCGCCGTGGAGCGCGTCGGGCGACCACGGGCCGACCGACCAGGCCGTCGGGAGCCACCCGGCGCCCTCGACGGGCTCGAACAGCGCGGTCGGCTCGGGCACGCCGAGCGACGCTACGCGGTGCGCGGCCGGGATCCCCAACGCCAGCCCCCTCAGGGTTTCGTGGCGGCGCGGAGGGCGGAGGCGAGGGCGTCGTCGTCGGCGGGGTCGACGGCGCGGAGGTCGCAGATGGTGCGCTCGTCCTCGACCCGGGCGATCACCGGCGGGTCGGCGGCGCGCAGGGCGGCGGTGACGTCGCCCTCGTACGGCGACACCGGCCGACGGGATGGTCACCTCGGGCAGCGTGCCGCCTCCGGGGACGGCGGCGGTGTCGACCACCTCGCCGCAGCCGAGTCGCCTCGGCCCGGCGCCGGAGCGCGTCGACGGGGACGGTCGCCAGCCGCCAGAACGGCAGGGCGTCGACGTCGCGGCGCAGGTAGCCGAGGGCGACGTCCTGCAGCGCGGCCGAGCACGAGCCCGCCCGGGCGCAGCGCCCGGTACAGGGGATGGCGGGCGCACGCGTCGACGAGCTCGGCTCGCCCGGCACAGGATCCCCGCCTGCGGCCCACCGAGCAGCTTGTCGCCGGAGAACGTCACCAGCCCGGCGCCGGCGGCGAGGGTCTGGCGGGCGGCCGGCTCGTCCTGCAGCCAGGGCGGCGGGCCGTCGGGGAGCCACGGGCAGGCGGCGTCGAGCAGACCGGAGCCGAGATCGACGACGACGGGCAGCGTGCACGGCGGCCGCGAGCTCGCGCCACCGCCGACGTCCTCGGTGAAGCCGCTGATCCGGTAGTTCGACCGGTGGACGCTGCAGATGCACGGCGACGCGGTCGTCGACGGTCGGTGAAGTCGGCGAGCCGGGTGCGGTTCGTCGTGCCGACCTCGACGAGCCGGGCGCCGCTCTGCGCTGCACACGTCGGGGATGCGGAAGCCGCCGCCGATCTCGACCGCCTCGCCCCGGCTGACGGCGACGCCGCGCCCGTCGCCGGCGAGGGCGGCGAGGGCGAGCAGCACCGCGGCGGCGCCGTTGTTGACGACGAGGCCGGCCTCGGCGCCGCACGCTCGGGCCAGGAGCGACGCCGGCGTGGGCCCGCCGGCTGCCGCGCCGGCCGGTGGCGAGTGTCGAGCTCGAGGTTCGTGTACGCCGCCGGGCGGTCGACGGCGAGCGGCGCCCGCCCGAGGTTCGTGTGCAGCAGCACGCCGGTGGCGTTGATCACCGGGCGCAGCAGCGCTCGCTCGACCGCGGTCGCCTCGCGCGGCCGCCGCGTCGGGTCGCCGGCGGCGATGGCTCGGCGGGCGACGTCGACGAGCAACGGGTGCGGCAGCGTCGACCCGCCGGCCGCCAGCGAGCGGGCGAGGCGGTCGACGGACGGCGGGCGGTCGGTCCATGCCGCCGCCATGTTCACACCCCCGCACGCCGGCTGGGGTTGGTCAGGCGGGGCGGACGGCGTCGCCTCCCGGGGAGCACTCGCTTCTGCAGCACCTCGTCGACGAGGCCGTAGGCGACCGCCTCGTCGTCGCGGACGATGTAGTCGCGGTCGATGTCGGCGCGGATGCGCTCGGCCGTCTGGCCGGTGTGGTGCACGAGGATCCCGACCATCCGCTCGCGCATCTCGACCATCTCGCGGGCCGCCAGCTCGATGTCGGTCGACTGGCCCTGCGCGCCGCCGTGGGGCTGGTGGATCAGCACCCGGCTGTTCGGCAGCACCGCCCGCTTGCCCGGCGCGCCGGCGGCCAGCAGCACGGCCGCCGCCGAGCACGCCTGGCCGACGCAGATCGTCGACACGTCCGAGGCGATGAACTCCATCGTGTCGTAGATGGCGAACAGCCCGGTCATGTCGCCGCCGGGCGAGTTGATGTACAGGGCGATGTCGCTTGCCCGGCGTCCTCCGCCTCGAGGTGCAGGAGCTGGGCGACGATCACGTCGGCGATCTGGTCGTCGATCTCGGTGCCGAGGAAGACGATGCGGTCTTCGAGCAGCCGGGAGTAGACGTCGGCGACGCGCTCGCCCCGGGGTGAACGCTGGAGGACGGTGGGGACAAGTGCAACCATAGGGTTGCACGTTAGGCGCGGCGCCACGCAATGTGCAACCATTGAGTTGCGTATGGAGATCATCAAGGAGATCGAGGTCGACGCCAGCGCCGAGGAGGTCTGGCGCTTCCTGTCCGACCGCGACGAGCTGGCCGGCTGGGTCGGCGACGAGGTGCGCCGCGCCGACGTCGATCAGCTCGACGACGCCCGACGCCTGGCGTGGACCTGGGCGCCCGACGGCGTCGAGACCACCGTCGAGGTCGAGTTGATCGAGGTGGGCGACCGGACCCGCGTGCGGGTCGTCGAGCGGGGCTCGCTGGCCTCGGCTCGCGCCTGCTCCGTCGGCGACGCCTGGGACGACCGGCTGTTCGGCCTCGAGGTGCGGTGCCTCGCCGACCGGCTGAGCGTCCTCGCCCGCTGACGTTGGACCGCTCCGACCCGGGCGCCGCCGTCTTCGACGCCCTCGCCGACTCGACCCGACGCTCGGTCCTCCGGGCCGTCGCCGAGGACGGACCGCTGACGGCGACGGAGCTGGCCGGCCGCCTGCCCGTGTCGCGCCAGGCGGTGAGCAAGCACCTCGACGTGCTCGCCGACGCCGGCCTCGTGCACCGCCAGCGCGCCGGGCGCGACGTGCGCTTCTCGGTCGACGTCGCCCCCCTCGACGACGCCCTGGCCTGGATCGCCGCCGTGGGCGCCAAGTGGGACCGCCGCCTGGCCGCGCTCGAACGACGTCTGCAGCAGGCCCCGCCCCGATCGCCAGACTGACGCTGCACGCACCTTCCTGCGCGACGCGACGGCGATCGGCCAGCCACGCTTCGGGAGCTCGTCCGCGGGTTCGATGGCACGGGAGCGCAGGTAGCGTGTCGTGATGGTGCTGATCGCGCTCGTGGCCCTCTTCGTGGTGCTGCCCTTCGCCGAGCTGGCGGTGATCATCACCGTCGCGTCCAACATCGGCGTGCCCGAGACGATCGGGCTGCTCATCCTCGTCAGCGTCCTCGGTGCCTGGCTGTGCAAGCGGGAGGGGCTGGGTGTCCTCCGCCGCATCGGTGACTCGCTCGACCGGGGCGAACTGCCGCATCGCGAGGTCGTCGACGGCGCGCTGATCCTGCTCGCCGGCGCCCTGTTGATCACGCCAGGGTTCATCAGCGACTGCGTCGGCGTGCTGCTCCTGCTCCCGCCGACCCGGGCCGCGGTCCGCACCGCCGTCCTCGGCCTCCTCGGTCGCTTCACCGCCGTCGGCCGGCTCGGCCGCCGCGCCGGCCGCGTCGGGCGGCTCGGCGGCTACATCGACGTCCGCGAGACCGGGTCCCGCTCGCGCCCATGACCCGTCGGTCGCGGCGCACGGCGCCCGCTGCGGCTGTCACCGAGGACGAGAACGGACCGCCGCCGCCGAAGCCGCTGGTCACCGGCGTGGCGTCGGCGCTCTCGCCGATGGTGCGACGGATCCTCGCCCCCAACCCGGGGGTCATGACCGGACCGGGTACGAACACCTACCTCGTCGGCATCGACGAGGTCGTCGTGCTCGACCCCGGTCCCGACGACGACGGCCACCTCGACGCCATCCTCGGTTGCGGCGGCGACCGGATCCGCTGGATCGTCTGCACCCACACGCATCCCGACCACCACCCGCTCACGGCGCGCCTGGCCAAGGCGACGGGCGCCGAGGTGCTCGCCTACGACTCCCGCGACGGTCTCGCCGTCGATCGGCGAGCTGCGCGACGGCGACCTCATCGAGGCGACCGAGTTCCGCCTGCGCGCCGTCCACACGCCCGGGCACGCGTCGAACCACCTGTGCTTCCTGGTCGAGGAGGAGCGGCTCCTGTTCTCCGGCGACCACGTGATGCAGGGATCCACCGTCGTCATCGCGCCACCCGACGGCGACATGGCCGAGTACCTCGCCTCGCTGCAGCGGCTGCGCTCGCTGCGCCCGCCGCTGCGGGCCATCGCCCCCGGGCACGGGCACCTCATCGAGGACCCCGCCGCGGCGCTCGACGAGCTCATCGCGCACCGGCTCGAACGCGAGCGCCAGGTGCTCGCCACCCTGGATGGTCTCGGAGCCCGGGCGACGCCGGCCGAGCTCGTGGCCGTGATCTACCCCGACCTCGTCGAGGAGCTCGTTCCCCGCGCCCGCCAGACCGTCCACGCGCACCTGCGCAAGCTCGGCGACGAGGACCGGGTCCGCAGCGACGATCCCGATGACGAGGGATCGGCCTGGGTGGTGTCGAACCATGCCGGAGTGAGCGTGAGCGGTGCGGCGCGGGCGCTCCTCGAACGCGGTCGAGGCCGGTGAGGTCCTCGGCCTGCCGGCCGACGTCGTGCGCGCCCTCGCCGACGCGGGCTACCTCCGGCCGGTCGCGCCGAGCGGGGTGTCGCCCCGCTTCGCCCTCGACGAGCTGAAGGCGTTCCAGGCCCGGGCCACGGAGGGCGGCGTCGCCGACGCCGCCGAACCGGTGTGGGGCGCTGCCCTCGACGACGACCTCGAAGGCGCCATCCTCGACGCCGTCTCGGCCCGCGTCCCGCGGATGGCGGCGCGGACCTTCGAGCTGTTCGCGGCGACGGTGCCCGGCGTGCCGACGGACCCCGGGGTGCGCGGCCGATTCGAGACCGAAGCGGCGGAGCGCATCGAGGCGATCCTCGCCGTGTGCGCCCGCGGACCGGTGGGCGACGAACCGTTGCTCGCCGACCTCGCCGGCATCGGCGCCGACGCCGCCCGTCACGCGGTGCCGTTGCCCGGCGTCCTCGTCCTGCTCCGCACCAGCCGGGACCTCGTCGTGCAGACGGCTGTCGAAGTCGCGGAGCAGCGCGGCCGCCACTGGGGCCTGGCCCTGACGATCGTCCTGACGCGGGTCCTTCCGTCGATCGACCTGCTCTCCGACGCCCTGGCCCGGGGCTACTGGGAGGCGATCGCTCGAGATGGAGGTCGAAGCGGCCGACCGGTACCGCCACGTGGTCGAGGAGGCGTCCGACGGCGTGTTCGAGCTCGACGTCGACGGGATCGTCCAGTACGCCAACCCGGCGATGGCCGAGCTCCTCGGAACCGGGATGGGGGCGCTCGTCGGCCGCCCGGTGACCGAGGTCCTGCCCCGCGTCCACCCCGGGGTACTCGACGTCGTCATCGATCTCGCCTGCGAGGGCGAGGTCGTCCGCCGGGTGCGCGTGCGCCAGTTCGAGCGGGTGCACGACGGCGTCGTCACCGGCTGGGACGCCGTCCTCGTCGAGCCGTGACACTGCTCGCTCCGGCGGCATCCCGCCCGCGGCCCGAGCGCCCCTAGCGGCGGCGTTTGAGGGTGACGGGCTGTGGGCTGTCGAAGAGGTGCGCCGTGCAGCTCGTCAGGTCGACGGGCGGGATGGCCTCGGTGACGATGCGCTCGGCGATGGCGGCGAAGGCCTCCGACGCCGGGCCGGCGCCGAGCGCGACCGGCGCACCGGAGTCTCCGCCGAGGGCGACGGCCGGTTCGAGCGGGATCCGGCCCAGCAGGGGGGCGCCGGCGTCGGCGGCGAGGGCGTCGCCGCCTCCCTCGCCGAAGAGCGCGTAGGTCGTGCCGTGCTCGCAGGTGAACGCGCTCATGTTCTCGATGACCCCGGCCACCCTCAGGTAGTTCTTCCGCGCCATCGACACGGCACGGGTGGCGACGGCCTGTGCGGCGAGCGCCGGGCGTCGTCACGACGACGCACCTCGGTGCGCGGGATCAGCTTGGCCACGCCCATCTGGACGTCGCCGGTGCCCGGCGGCATGTCGAGGAGGAGGTAGGCGAGGTCGTCGCCCCAGTCGACGTCCTGGAGGAAGTGCTGCACGGCGCGGTTGAGGATCAGGCCCCGCCACATGAGCGCTTCCTTCTCGTCGGCGAGCAACCCCATCGACGCGACGCGGACGATCCCGTCGCCGATCTTGCGCTCGACCGGTACGATCCAGCTTGCGGTCGCCGTCGCGGCGCCCGCCGAGCCGGCCCTCGAGGCCGAGCATCCGCGGCACGGAGAAGCCCCAGATGTCGGCGTCGAGCACGCCGACCGCGAGGCCGCGGGCGGCGAGCGCGGCGGCGAGGTTGACGGTGACCGACGACTTGCCGACGCCGCCCTTGCCCGAGGAGATGGCGACGACCTTGGTGGTCGGCGCGACCGAGCGTCTGCTCGTTGCGCTGGGCGATGTTGAAGCGGGCCCGCTCCATCGCCCGCTTGCGCTCCTCGGTCGTCATCTCGTCCCACCTCGAGGCGGACGTCGCGTCGACGCCGGGCAGGCTGCCGACGCGGGCCCGCACGTCGCGCTGGAGCTGGGCCCGCAGCGGGCAGCCGGCGGTCGTGAGGGCCAGGGTGACGACGACGTGCGCCGTCGGGGACGACCTCGACGGTCGCGCACCATGCCGAGGTCGACGACGTCGCTGCCGAGCTCCGGGTCGATGACGCCCCGGAGCGCCTCGCGCACCGCGTCGGGTGGCGGAGGGCGGTGGCGACGGGCACCTCCAGATACTACCGGCGCAGGCCGTGTATTCTCCGGGGGTGGACGGCGAGACCCTCGACGGCGTGGCCCGCGCCCGCCTCGACCTGCTCAAGGCCCTCGGCGACAACACCCGCTACGCCATCTACCTCGAGCTGGCCCGCTCGCCGGTCCCGCTCGCCACGGCCGAGGTGGCCGACATCGCTCGGCCTCCACGTCAACACCGTGCGCCCCCACCTCGAGCGGATGCGCGAGGTCGGGCTGCTCGACGTCGCCCCCGACCACCGGGGCGCGCCCGGGCGGCCCCAGCACCGGTACTCGCTCGCCGCCGAGCGCGCCGTCGCTCGGCCTCGAGCCGCCCACGTTCCCGGCTGCTCGCCCGGATGCTGCTCGGCGTGCGCCGCGCGGGCCGGCGCCGGCGCCGACGACGCCGCCGCCGCCGGCCGCGAGCAGGGCGAGGTCGGAGGCGGCGGCGGTCGACCCGACGGCGTGCCGTGCGCCGACGCCCTCGTCGAGCTCCTCGCCCGGCTCGGCTTCGACCCGACGCCGGTCGACGACGACGGCACGGTCACCGTCGGCTTCGCCCACTGCCCGTTCCGCGAGCTGGCCGAGGCCAACCCTGACGCTCGTCTGCGGGCTGCACCGCGGGCTCGTCGAGGGCTTCGTCGACACCGTCGGCGGCGCCGAGGTCGTCGAGTTTCGGGACCCTCGTCGACCGGCACCCGTGCCGGGTCACGCTCGGCCGACCGGTAGCTCTGGTGCCCATGATCACGCTGACCGACACCGCGGCCTCCAAGGTCAAGGACCTCATCGAGGCCGAGGGCGAGGAAGGCGGAGCTGGCCCTCCGGGTCGCCGTGCGCCCCGGCGGTTGCTCCGGCTTCTCCTACGAGATGTTCTTCGACACCGAGATCGCAGCCGACGACCTGACCATCGAGCACGGCCGGCGTCAAGGTCGTCGTCGACCCGTCGAGCGCCCAGCTCCTCAACGGCGCCACGCTCGACTACAAGGACGGCCTGCACCCAGGCCGGGTTCTCCATCAACAACCCGAACGCCCAGCGCACCTGCGGCTGCGGGCAGTCCTTCAGCTAGACTCCCCGGCGTCGGCCGGGTCGCTCTCGGCCAAGGTCTCGATCACGACGACGCGGCCCTCGGGCGGTACCGAGGCCAGCAGCTGCGCGAGCTGGCCCGGCGCCAGCCACGCCGACGGCGCGGCGAGCACGATCGGCCGTTGCACGGTCTCGGCCGCCTGCGGCACGCGCCTCGGCTTCGGCGAGGCGCTGGGCGTCGGCGACCGCTCGCCGGTGATCGCCGAGCAGCTCGTCGAGCACCGCTTCGAGCCGGTCGGGTTCGGGCGCCGGTTTCGCGCCCGAGGGCGGCCCACAGCACCCGCCACCGGGCCTGGGCCTTGCGGTGGAAGGCGGCGACGGTCCGCACCGTCGGCGAGGTGTCGGCGAGTCGTTCGCTGTACGCCAGCTGGGGATCGTGGGCCTTGACGATGTTGTCGACGTCGTGGGGCTCGGCGGAGGGGCCGGCGAGCTGGTGCCAGCGGTTCCGGGCGACGCGGAGGAGCTCCTCGGCCTCGTCGCGGGCCGCGTCGAGCCTGACCCGCTCGGACAACCAGGCCTCGCGGCGGTCGGGCCCCGGGGGCGCGGCCAGCGCCGCAGCCGCCCGGCCGCTCGCGGTGGCCGCCACCGCCGCGGCGACGCTCTCCAGGCGTTCGAGAGCGATGTTCTCGTCGTCGTCGTCGACGGCGCGGCCGGCCCGATGGCCCCGAACGAGCTCGAGCGCCGCCAGCACGACGCTGAGGACGAACACGCCGCCGGCGACAACGGATGACGTGAACGGAAGGAGGACGAGCGCCGCGCCGATGCCGACGGCGAGGACGGCGAAGGCGCGGACGCGTGACCGCCGCCGTACCAGCCGGGCCTCGTCGAAGTCGTCCTGCGGTTGTTGCAGCACCGGATCGATCGAGACGTTCGCCAGGTCCTCGAGGGCGACCGGTCCGATGTCGAGGTCCGGCTGCCTCGCGTGTCGACGGCGAGGGTGCATCGTCGCCGGGGTCGGGACCCAGGTCGGTGATGGCGTCGGTGGCGTCCTCCAGGCCCCGCTCGGCGGCGAGGACCGCCTCGGCGGCGTCGCGGACGGCGGTCGGGTGCAGCGCGACGCCGGTCGACGCCGCCACCCGGGCCATGAGGACCTCGGCGAAGCGGGCCTCGGTGCGCTGCCGGATGCGGGCCGCTCGCCCGAGATCGTCGGCCAGGCGCCGCAGCTCGGTGACGTCGGCGTCGGACAGAGGCGGCGCCACGGCCGCGGCCGCCAGGATCGCCTCGCGCCCGGCGAGAACAGCGGCGTCGGCCGCGGGATCGTCGGCGAGGGCGTCGCGGCCGGCGTCGACCCGGGCCCGCACGAGGGCCTCGGCCGTGGGCGCGTCGGAGGCGACGTCTGCGCCGAGCTCGCGCTGGACTCGCTGTGCCGCCACGACCGGGTCTGGAGCCTGGACGTGGTGGACCGAGGCGTGGAACTCCCTCACCGACGGCCGAGTCTCGCGCGGGGTGGCCGACGGCTCGGACCTCGTGCGCCGATCGTCTGCTCGCCCGGCGGCCCCGCTCACACCGTGCCGAGGGCCGACGCGAGCTCGGCGCCGTCCCACACGTTGTCGAGGCGGGCCGTCACGGTCCCGCTGGCATCGGCGACGTAGAGGACGGGCTCGTAGGTCAGGTGGAAGGGTTCGGTGACGAGCGGACTGGGGTCGCCGTCGGGGGCGCGGCGTACGGATACACCTCGAGGTGCACGAACGTCAGGTCGGGGTGCGAGGGGGCGGCGGCGATGAGCTGCTCGAGGACGGGACCGCAGATGGCCGTGTTGCAGTACGCCGGCGTCGAGACGATGAAGGCGACCGGTCCCGCGCCCACGGCGGTGTCGAGGGACACCTCGTGGAACGGGCAGGTCGGCGTGTTGGTGCAGATCGTCGCGGTGTCGAGCGGCGCGGCCGTCGTCGGCGTCGTCGGCGCGGGAAGGGGATCGCCCACCTGGGTGAGGCCGTTCACGGAGCGGTCGTTGACGGCGAGCACGCTCTGCAGCGGCTGCCCGCCGACGGTCGTGGTCACCCGGTGGAGACCGGCCGCCGGGAAGGTCAGCATCAAGGGGTAGTAGGCCCGGTCGAGGTCGTCGCCGTGGCGCGCCACGTCGACGGTGGCGACCTCGGCTCCGTCCTCGGTCGTCACCGCCATGGCCAGCGAGTCCGGAGCCTCGTCGGGGCGGACGAGACCGCCCGAGCCCACGAAGAGCAGGTAGGCGGCGCGCTGCGGGATGCCCGCCACCACCAGGTTGTTGCGGTCGAAGGCCTCCCCGAGCACGAGGTCGTCGCCCGGCGGCGAGCCGCCCGCGATCGCCTCGGGCCCCGTCGTGGTCGGGCCCGCCGCGTCGTCGTCGCCGCCGCAGGCCGCGAGGGCGAGCATCCCGGCGGCACCGGCCAGCAGCGATCGGCGGGTCAGGAGAGGCATCCGAACAACGTATGGTCGCCCGAGTGCCCGACGGCAATCGCCCTGTCCTCCGAATCACCGTCGACGGGTCCCGAGTCGAGGTGCCCGACGACGGCGGGACCTTGCTCGCCGTGCTCCGCGACCACCTCGGCATCCGGTCGGTCAAGGACGGGTGCAGCCCACAGGGCCAGTGCGGGTGCTGCACCGTGCTCGTCGACGGCCAGCCCCGGGTCGCCTGCGTCACGCCGGCACGGCGGGTCGCCGGGCGCTCGGTGACGACCGTCGACGGCCTCGAGGACGCGACCCGGTGGGCGTCGGCGTTCTGCGCCACCGGTGCGAGCCAGTGCGGCTTCTGCACGCCGGGCATCGTCGTTCGATTGGCGGCCGAGGCGGGTCGCCCCGGCGGGCGTGACCCGCGACGGGCGCTGCTCGCCCATCTGTGCCGCTGCACCGGATGGCTCCCCATCCTCGAGGCGTGGGACCTGGCCACGGCGCCGGAGGGAACGAGGTCGCTGGACCCGTGGCGGGGCCGTGACCCGCGGGCGGCGGCCCGGCGGGCGCAGCTGGAGGGCGGTGTCGACCAAGGCGTCGGTCCCGAGGTGGCCCTGGGCCGGGCCGGCTTCGCCGCCGACCTGGCGCCCGCCGAGGCCCTCGTCGCCGTGCCCGACGGTGCCGGCGGCTGGGCCGTCGGCGAGGACCTCGCTGCCGCCCGGGCCGCGGCGGGCAAGGTGCAGGGCCGGCGGACGACGGTGTCGCCTCGTCCGCCCCTCGAGCTGCCGGCCGGCGACTGGGTCGCGAACGCTGCGCACGTCGTGGGTCGAACCCGCCTACCTCGAGACCGACGCTTCGTGGTGCCGCCCCGGGGGCGAACCGGCCTCGCCGCTCGCCAACGGCGGCGCCTTCGGCGCCAAGCAGGCGTCCCCGGCGCCCGCGGCGGCCCGAGCCCTGGCCGACCGGCACGGCCGGCCGGTGCTCGTCCTGCTGTCGCGGGAGGACTGCACGCGGCTGGGGCCGAAGCGGCCACCGATCGCCGCCGGGGTCGACGGGGCCGGTCGTGGCGTCGTGCGGGTGGCCCGCACCGCCGGCGTCGCCGACGCCGTGCGCTCGATGCCCGGTCTCGACCTCGCCGTCGAGGAGGTCGACGTGCCGGGCCCGCCGACGGCCGCTGATCTGCGGGCGGCCGGCTGGGCGGAGGCCGCCGCACTCGCCGCCGGGTTGCGCGGCGAGGCCGAGGTCACGGTCGTCGACCCGGTGACGGGCGGGCGGGCCTCCGCGGTCGTCGAGGACGGGCGAGTGCGTGTTCGGGTGGCCTGCGGCCCGCCGCTCGACGACGTCGTCCTGCGCTCGTACTGCGTCGGCGCCGCGCACCAGGCCCTCGGGTGGGTGACGAGCGAGCGGCTCGTCGTCGACCCCGACGGCGAGGTCCACGACCTGACCGTGCGCAGCTTCGGCGTCCTCCGCGCCGTCGACACCCCGCCCATCGAGGTCGAGGTCGAACCCGGGCTGGGTTCGCAGGATCCGGTGCGGGGCAGCGATGCCGTGTTCGCCGCGGTGGCGGGCGCGGTCTGGGTCGCGCAAGGCTGCCCGCCCGAGTGGCCGACAGGGAGGACGTTGACATGACGAAGCCCGTGGGTCCGTACACACCGGTCGTCGAGGCCGGCGGCTGGGTCGTCGTCTCCGGTCAGGTCGGCGCCGTCGACGGCGCCCTGGTTCCCGGCGGGTTCGACGGCCAGTGCACCCAGGCCCTCGACAACCTGCGGGCCCGGCTCGAGTCCGTCGGCGCCGCGATGACCGACGTCGTCAAGACGACGGTGTTCCTCCGTCACCTGGCCGACTACGCCCGCATGAACGAGCTGTACTGCGAGGCGTTCGGCGACCACCGCCCGGCCCGGTCGGCCGTGGCCGTCGCCGAGCTGCCGCTGGGCGCGCTCGTCGAGATCGAAGCCTGGGCCCATCCCCGCGAGGATGACCGACGTGTCCGGAGCCGTGATCATCGTGGTGGTGCTGCTGGTCGTCCTGCCGATCGCGTTCCTGATCGGCGGGGCCGTGATCGCCGCCATCCTGGGCGAGTCCCTGCGCCGCGACGCCGAGAAGCGCCACGAGGGCAGCGAGCTCACCGACCTCAACATCTGAATGTGCGGGCTTTTCGACGTGGGAGCGTCGAACGAGGCCCGCCGGTTCTGAACGTCAGCCGCCGATGAGGTCGCCGAGCTCGGCCACGTCGTCCGGATCGGGGACCTCGATGCCGACGTCGTCGCCGAAGTCGAAGTAGCGCTGGTCGACGCGCAGGTCGACACCGGCGACGGCGATCTCCTGCGTGACCCGACGGACGTGGCCGTCGTCGTCGATCCACACGTCGAAGGGGATCGCGGTGTCCGCGATGTCGCCCAGCTCGGCGTACGAGCCCTCGAGCGCCTCGGCGGCCTCGGGCGGGAGGTCCTCCAGGGCATCGCCCAGCGTGTAGGTCCCGGCGAAGTGCCGGACCGGGACGCCGTCGACCTCGTCGGGTCCGACCTCGGCGACCTCGTCGGACCCGACGAGGCCGCGGAGGAACGCCGTCGGGTCGACCCCGCCGGCCAAGCCGGCGGCGGCGCCGACGTCGCCGACGTCGACCGAGCCGCACCGCTTGCCGCCGGTGAACATCCCGACCAGGTCACCGCAGACGTACGCCTGGTCGCCGTCGAGGACGAGCTGCATCGGCCCGCCCAACTCGTCGAGGGCACCGCCCCCGAACCGGTCGGCGAGCCCGCCGAGCAGCTCACCGAGGTCAAGGTCGAGGGCGAGGAGGTCAGCCGGCCCGTCGTAGGCACCGGTCAGGTCGACCGTGTAGGAGCCATCTCCGAGCCCAGCCGTGATCGTCGCCTCGAGCCGGCCGGACTCCTCGTCGAGGGTCCGAGCGGCGGCGGCCGCCATGGCCGCGGGCGTGGCCTCGACGGTCACCGTCTGTTCGTCACCGCAGGCGACGAGGGCGATGGGGAGCACGATGGTCCCGAGGATGAGCGTCCGGCGCATGGAGAGGGCACGGTGGACGACGCCGGACCCGGAGTCAAGGCAGGCCGGCCGTCAGGGGAGCCAGCGGTACCTCGTCCACCCCTCCACGGGCCGGGCGCCGAGCGACTCGTAGAACCGGATCGACGGTTCGTTCCAGTCGAGCACCGCCCACTCGACGCGACCACCGTCGGCCTGGTCGAACAAGGACTGCAGGAGGGCTCGGCCGTGCCCGCCGCCGCGGGCCTCCGGCCGGACGAAGAGGTCCTCGAGCCAGATGCCGGGGCGACCTTGGAAGGTCGAGTAGGTCCGGTACCAGATGGCCATGCCCACGACCTGGCCCGTGGCGTCGTCGACGGCGAGGGTCGTGCTCGGGACGGCGTCGGCACCGAACAGCGTCGAGGCGAGGGTGGCTTCGTCCCACTCGATCTCGTGTGCGAGCTCCTCGTAGTCGGCGAGGGCGCGGATCAGCCCGGCGACGGCGGCGACGTCGTCAGGCGTCGCCGGTCGGATCACAGCTCGACGGCGCGGTTGATCTGGTCGTCGCAGTTGCTCGGCGAGATGTTCGCCTGCCCGAGCAGGTAGCCGATGATCGGTGCGACATCCTCCTCGGAGTGCATCACCGCTCGCCTCGAGGCGGTGATGATCCAATCGGCGTCGGCCGTGCTCAGCTCGGGTAGTTGGAGTTGGCGCGCCAGGTTTGAAGCCAGCTCGTATCGGGTCACGGGCAGATGGTCCCACGTGCTCGACCCGACCGCGGTACGAACGGGAGGCTCGGAGATGCAAGATGACCGCGTCCCTCATGCTCGCCCAAGGGCGCTCCATCTGCATCTCTACCCGCGACTGCCCGAACCGGTAGCCGACCGACCGCACCGTCTGGATGAGGTTGGCGTGCTCCTCGCCGAGCTTGGCGCGCAGTCGACGGATGTGGACGTCGACCGTCCTGGCGCCGCCGTAGTACTCGTAGCCCCACACGCGCGACAGCAGGGTCTCGCGCGTGAACACCTTGCCGGGATGCGAGGCGAGGAACTTCAGGAGCTCGTACTCCATGTACGTCATGTCGAGCGGCTTGCCGCCGATGGCCGCCTGGTACGTCTCGAGGTTGAGCAGCAGCGGGCCGTACTCGACCAGCTCGGGCGCGTCCCCCGGCCCGTCCGCCAGAACAGGTGCTCGAGACGCCGGCGCAGCTCGGCCGGTCGCAGGGGCGCGAGGCAGAAGTCGTCGAAGAGGTCCTCGCGGAGCTCGAGGTCGGGCAGCTGGTCCGGGTTCAGCACGACGAGCAGGGGCTCGAGCGGCACGTCGCGCTTGCGCACGGCCCGGCAGAGCGAGAACGCGCCCTCGGGATCGCGGTCGGCGACGACGAGCGCGCCGGCCCAGCCGTCGTCGGGCTCGAGCGAGGTGGCGGCCCGCTCGTCGCCGCAGGCCTTGTGGGGGTAGCCGGCGCCATCGAGCGCAGCCACGACGTCGGCGGGCACGGGGTCGGGGAAGACCAGCAACGGTTCCACGGCGGTGCGCCCTACAACGTCCGGAGGTACCGGTCGAGCTCGAACTTGGTGATCTGGGTCTTGTAGGCCTGCCACTCGGCGCGCTTGTTCCGGAGGAACCACTCGAAGACGTGCTCGCCGAGCGCCTCGGCCACGAGCTCGGAGCGCTCCATGGCGTCGAGCGCCTCGGACAGCGACGCCGGCAGCTGCTCGATCCCCTCGGCCAGCCGCTCCTCGTCGGAGAGCTCGTACAGGTTGGCCGTCGTCTCGGCCGGGAGCTCGTAGCCCTCGGCGATGCCCTTGAGCCCGGCGGCGAGCACGACCGAGAACGCCAGGTACGGGTTGCAGGCGGGGTCGGGGGCGCGGAACTCGATGCGGGTCGACTCCGCCTTGCCCCGCTTGTGGTGGGGCACGTTGACCACCACGGATCGGTTGTTGCGGGCCCACGAGGTGTGGATCGGCGCCTCGTAGCCGATGACGAGGCGCTTGTAGGAGTTCACCCACTGGTTGGTCACGGCCGCGATCTCGCCGGCGTGGATGAGGAGACCGGCGATGAACCCGCGGGCGACCTTCGACAGGCCGTACTCGTCACCGGGATCGTGGAAGGCGTTGGTGTCGCCCTCGAAGAGCGAGAAGTGGGTGTGCATGCCCGACCCCTGCACGCCCTCGAGGGGCTTGGGCATGAAGGTGGCGTGCACGCCGTGGGCCAAGGCGATCTGGCGGACCACGAGCCGGAAGGTCATGACGTTGTCGGCCATCGACAGGGCGTCGGTGTAGCGGAGGTCGATCTCGTGCTGGCTCGGCGCGTCCTCGTGGAACGAGTACTCGACCGGGATGCCCATCTGCTCGAGCGTGTGGATCGTCGCCTTGCGGAGGTCGCCGGTGGCGTCGGCGGTCGTCAGGTCGAAGTAGCTCCCGGCGTCGAGCGGCTCGAGGGGGCGGTTCGGGTCGCCGTGGGCGAAGTAGAAGAACTCCATCTCGGGGGCGGCGAAGAAGCTGAACCCCTTCTCCCGGGCGACGAGCAGGTTGCGCCGCAGCACCTGGCGGGGGTCTCCCTCGAACGCCGACCCGTCGAGGTTCTCGATGTCGCAGAAGACGCGCGCCGTCGGGGAGTCGTCCTCGGCCCACGGCAGGAGCTCGAAGGTCGACGCGTCGGGGCGCGCCAGCACGTCGGACTCCTGCTTGCGGCTGAACCCGTCGATCGACGAACCGTCGAACTGCATGCCCTCGGCGAAGGCGCCCTCCAGCTCGGCCGGGCTGATGGCGAAGCTCTTCAACTGCCCGAGGACGTCGGTGAACCAGAGCCGGATCAGCCTGACCCCGCGCTCCTCGACGGTCCGCAGCACGTAGTCGGTCTGACGCTCCATGGCCAGGCATGATGACGGTGACGGCCCGGAGACCGCCAGCCCCGCGGGGCCATTCACACTGCGTTCACATTCGGGAAAAGGCGGGGAAACCGCCTTCGACCAACGTGCGTGCCGTCAACCTTTCCCACTCCTGAACTCGAAGGATGCCACGCACTATGGCGATCAAGGCCGAGTACATCTGGATCGACGGCACCACGCCAACGGCCAAGCTCCGGTCGAAGACCAAGATCCTGAAGGAGGGCCAGGAGCCGCCGATCTGGGGCTTCGACGGTTCGTCGACGAACCAGGCCCCGGGCAGCGCGTCGGACTGCGTCCTGTCGCCCGTCTTCACCTGCCCGGACCCGATCCGCGGCGGCGACAACATCCTGGTCCTGGCCGAGGTGCTGCTCACCGACATGAGCCCGCACCCCACCAACACCAGGGCGGCGACCGCCGAGGTGGCCGCCAAGTACGCCAAGCAGGACTCGCTGTTCGGCCTCGAGCAGGAGTACACGCTCTTCACCGGCAGCCGGCCGCTCGGCTTCCCCGACAACGGCTACCCCGCCCCCCAGGGCCCGTACTACTGCGGCGTCGGCGCCGACGAGATCTACGGCCGGCCGATGGTCGAGGCCCACATGTCGGCGTGCATCGACGCCGGCCTGTCGCTGTCGGGCATCAACGCCGAGGTCATGCCCGGCCAGTGGGAGTTCCAGATCGGGCCGCTGGGACCGCTCGACGTGTCCGACCAGCTGTGGGTCGCCCGGTGGCTGCTCTACCGGGTCGGCGAGGACTTCGGCATCAACGCCACCCTCGACCCCAAGCCCGTCCACGGCGACTGGAACGGTGCCGGCTGCCACACGAACTTCTCGACCAAGGCGATGCGGGAGGAGTACGACCCGATCATCGCCGCCTGTGAGGCGCTCGCCGAGAAGCCGATCGAGCACGTCAAGGTGCTACGGCTTCGGGATCGAGGCCCGCCTGACCGGCCTGCACGAGACGGCGCCGTGGAACGAGTTCAACTACGGCGTCTCCGACCGGGGCGCGTCGGTGCGCATCCCCTGGCAGGTCGAGGTGGACAAGAAGGGCTACATCGAGGACCGGCGCCCCAACGCCAACTGCGACCCGTACCTCGTGACCAAGGCCATCGTCGAGACGTGCTGCGGCGCGCTCGAGAAGAAGGGCCTCGTCTAGTCCGTCACCGAACCTGAACGACGTCTTGCGCCCGCCCTGGATCACGGGGCGGGCGCCGTCGCGCCCTACTAGCTTCCCGCCACCATCCCTATCCGAGTGAAGGGGGCCAGCCGTGGAGCAGCGCACACCGGCGGAGGTGCTGGGACTCGTCCGCGACGAGGGTGTCGAGATCGTCGACTTCCGCTTCTGCGACCTCCCGGGGCTGATGCAGCACTTCGCGGCACCGGCGCACGAGCTCTCCGAGGAGGGGTTCGCCGAGGGCTACGGGTTCGACGGCTCGTCCATCCGCGGCTTCCAGGAGATCCAGGAGTCGGACATGTTGCTGATGCCCGATCCCGACACGTGCGTGGTCGACCCGTTCCGCGAGCACAAGACGCTGAACGTCAACTGCTTCGTCCGCGACCCGGTGACCGGCGAGCCGTACTCCCGCGACCCGCGCTATGTCGCGAAGAAGGCCGAGGACCACCTCGTCTCCACCGGGATGGCCGACACCGTGTACTTCGGCCCCGAAGCCGAGTTCTACATCTTCGACGACGTCCGCTTCGACCAGGACCAGCACTCGGCCTTCTACTCGGTCGACTCCGTCGAAGGCATCTGGAACTCCGGCCGCGACGAGCAGCCGAACCTCGGTTTCAAGCCGCGGTACAAGGAGGGCTACTTCCCCGTCCCGCCCATGGACCACTTCCAGGACCTGCGCTCGGAGATGATTCTCACCCTCGAGCGGCTCGGCGTGGAGGTCGAGATCCAGCACCATGAGGTCGGCACCGCCGGCCAGGCCGAGATCGACATGCGCTTCGACACCCTCCTGCGCATGGCCGACAAGCTCATGCTCTACAAGTACGTCGTGAAGAACGTGGCCCGTGCGCGCGGCCACTCGGCCACGTTCATGCCCAAGCCGATCTTCCAGGACAACGGGTCGGGAATGCATTGCCACCAGTCGCTGTGGAGAGGCGGCGAGCCGCTCTTCTACGACGAGGCGGGCTACGCCGGGCTGTCCGACATGGGTCGTTGGTACATCGGCGGCCTCCTCACCCACGCGCCGTCCCTGCTGGCGTTCGCCGCGCCGACCACGAACAGCTACAAGCGTCTCGTGCCCGGCTACGAGGCGCCGGTCAACCTCGTCTACAGCCAGCGCAACCGGTCGGCGGCGTGTCGCATCCCGCTCTACTCGAAGAGCCCGAAGGCCAAGCGTGTCGAGTTCCGGTGTCCCGATCCGTCCTGCAACCCCTACCTCGCGTTCGCGGCGATGCTCATGGCGGGGATCGACGGTGTGCGGAACCGGATCGAGCCGCCCGACCCTGTCGACAAGGACCTCTATGACCTTCCCCCCGAGGAGCTCGGTCGGGTCCCGCAGGTCCCCGGCTCCCTCGACGCCGCGCTCGAGGCCCTCGAGTCCGACAACGAGTACCTGCGCGCCGGTGGCGTGTTCACCGACGACCTGATCGAGACCTGGCTCGAGTACAAGCGGCTGCGGGAGATCGACGAGGTTCGGCTCCGCCCCCACCCCTGGGAGTTCATGCTCTATTACGACATCTGAGCTGGAACACGGCGCCCGACCGCGGAGGGCGCGGGACGGGTCATCGCCGCATCGACGGCTGCCATAGCCTGCCGCCATGAGCGACTTGGTCGCGGCCCTCATCACTGAGCCGCCGCCCGTCCATACGCATCTCGGCGACCCGCCGGGCGGCTGCCACGCCGCCGAGGAATCGCTCTATCGGTTCCTCGACGCGACGGTCCGAGAAGGCGACCACACCCTCGAGACCGGTTGCGGAATCTCGACGGTGATCTTCACCGAGCGCCGAGCGCATCACACATGCGTCGTCTACGTGCAGTCCGAGGCCGACATCGCGCTCCGTTACTGCGAGAGCCGTGGCATCCCGACCGATCTCGTCACGTTCAGCGTCGGGTCATCGGATGTCGTGCTTCCCAGTCTCGACCTCGAACCCCTCGACTTCATGCTCATCGACGGATGCCACGGGTTTCCGTTCCCCCACATCGACTGGTTCTACGGGGCTCGCCACCTCAGGGAGGGCGGACTCGTCGTCATCGACGACGTGCCTCTCCCGGCACCGGCGCAGCTCGTCGGGTTTCTCGACCGTGACCCACGATGGCAGATGGTCAGGTCCGAGGGACGATGGGCGGCGTATCGGCTCGCCGAGCGTCACACGTTCCGAGAGGAGTTCGTCTACCAGCCGTTCTACGAATCGCCGCCCGCCCAAGAAGCAGCTCCCGCAGGCGAATATCGAGGTCGATGGCGAGAACGCCGAGGACGATGGGTGTGCTCCAGCTCTGTCCGCTGCTGTTCGCCGGAGGCGCCATCGTGCTCCGGGCGATGGACAAGGCGATTCGCAGGCGACGGTCCCAGACCACCGGAGACTGAGTTCACCGAAAACCTGTCGTTCGACGTCCGTCCTCGCATCGCCGAGCCCTTCGGCCAACCCCCTAGGGTGCGCGACCCATGGAAGAGCGCACACCCGCAGAGGTCTTGGCCATGGTCGACGACGAGGGGGTGGAGTTCATCGATCTCCGCTTCTGCGATCTCCCCGGGGTGATGCAGCACGTGTCCATCCCGGCGAGCGTGCTCGACGAGGGGCAGTTCGAGGAGGGCCACGCCTTCGACGGCTCGTCGGTGCGCGGCTTCAAGCAGATCCAGGAGTCGGACATGGTCCTCGTGGCCGATCCGAACACCGCCTACCTCGACCCGTTCCGCGCCCGGAAGACGCTCGTCCTCCACTGCGACGTGGGCGACCCCGTGACCGGCGAGCGCTACAGCCGCGACCCCCGCCACGTCGCCAAGAAGGCCGAGGAGTACCTCTTCTCCACGGGCATCGCCGACACGGCGTACTTCGGCCCCGAGCCGGAGTTCTTCATCTTCGACGACGTCCGCTTCGGCACCACGGGCAACACGAGCTTCTACTCGGTCGACTCGGTCGAGGGGCAGTGGAACACCGGCCGTGACGAGGGCCCGAACCTCGGCTACAAGCCCCGCACGAAGGAGGGGTACTTCCCGGCGCCGCCGATGGACCACTACCAGGACCTGCGTTCGGAGATGGCGGCGACGCTGCACCAGGTCGGCATCCCGACCGAGCTCCACCACCACGAGGTGGCCTCCGGCGGTCAGGGCGAGATCGGCATCCGCTTCGACACGCTGCTCGGCATGGCCGACAAGCTCATGACGTTCAAGTACGTCCTCAAGAACGTCGCCTGGCGGCACGGGAAGTCCCTGACGTTCATGCCGAAGCCGATCTTCGGCGACAACGGCTCGGGCATGCACACCCACCAGTCGCTCTGGAAGGGCGGCGAGCCGCTGTTCTTCGACGAGGCGGGGTACGCCGGCCTGTCCGACCTCGCCCGCTGGTACATCGGCGGGCTGCTCCACCACGCCCCCTCGTTGCTGGCCTTCACCAACCCCACGACGAACTCCTACAAGCGGCTCGTCCCCGGCTACGAGGCGCCGGTGAACCTCGTGTACAGCCAGCGCAACCGCTCGGCGTCGTGCCGGATCCCGCTCGGCCAGCGCTCCCCGCGGGCGAAGCGGGTCGAGTTCCGCTGCCCCGACTCGACGTCGAACCCCTACCTCGCCTTCTCGGCGATGATGCTCGCCGGCCTCGACGGCGTCCGCGGTCCGCATCGAGCCGCCCGACCCCGTCGACAAGGACCTCTACGACCTCCCGCCCGAGGAGCTCGCAGGTGTGCCCCAGGTGCCCGGCTCCCTCGAGGAGGTGCTCCGCGCCCTCGAGGCCGACCACGACTACCTCGTCGCCGGCGGCGTGTTCACACCCGACCTCATCGAGACGTGGATCAAGTACAAGCAGGAGAACGAGGTCGACGCGCTGCGCCTGCGCCCCCACCCCTACGAGTTCTCGCTCTACTACGACATCTAACACAGGCGCACGATCACCCTGAGGTCCTGGCCCCGTGGAAGCGGGTCCCTTGGCGAGCTCGTCGTCGACGATCGCCGCCGCCTCGTCCAGCGGCACACCCAGACGCACGTAGCCGGCTGCCACCCAGTCAGGTTCACCGACGAGCGCCAAGCCCGTGTCGGTCCCCGTCAGGCAAACGATGCAGGTCCCGCCGCTGTCGCCGCCGGATGCTCGACTCTGTGCATCGACGATGCGTCGTACTCGCGTGGTTCGTGCTCGCTCGTCGCGGGCATGTGCAGCTCGAGTAGTCACCCGAGAGGCCAGGCGACGGGGAGCTCGAACGTCATCGGGTCAGGCTC
>CAWIZW010000003.1:0-57456 GCA_963840695.1 uncultured Acidimicrobiia bacterium | reverse complement strand
GTGGTCGGGCCGGGCGTCGCCGTCCTCGTCGAGGTACAGGAAGGCGTGCGGCGCGCCGCTGATGAAGTAGCCGCGACGCTCCGTCGACGTTGGCACGCGCTCCACCGTGGTGGCCGTCGCGACCTCCTTGATGACATGCCGGTCGTCGAGCGACGCCTCCCAGACGCTGATGAGCAGACCAACGCCCGTGCCGGCGACCTCGGGCAGCTCACGGTCGGGGCTCCACGCCAGCGTCACCGCGCCGGTCGGCACGCCAGCGAACGCCTGGGCCGGATCTCCGAGCACGTCGGGCAGGGGGAGCGGACCCGTCGCCAGCCGACCGGCGTCCTCGATCGAGACGGGCCGGCCGAGGTCGAGCTCGTCTGCGAGCTCCGGGGGGAGCGACTCCGTGCGCTGGATGCTCACGCCGCCGATGCCGAGCAGATCGGCCACCGCCGTCCGCGCCGGTGGCAGTGCGACGAACGCGCCGATCGCGGCGATGGCGACCGCGGCTCGCCTCACCCGTCGCCGTCGACCCCGCCGAGTGTCCACGACCGAGCTCCTGATCGTCGCCATGGCACCGGCAACGGGATCGGCGTCCCCTGACGGAGGCTCCAGGTGATGCCGCAGATCGTCGAGGACGGCGAGGACGTGCTCGGTCATGGTGCGCACCACGTACTGGGGCGCTCCGGCAACTCGGCGCGCAGTCGGTCGAGGGCCCGGGACAGCCGTGACTTCACCGTGCCGGCGGGCAGGCCGAGCACGGCGGCGGTCTCGGCCTCGGTCATGCCGAGCAGGTATCGGCACGAGACCACCTCGTTCAGGCGTGGCGGCAGTGCGGTCACCGCCGCCACGGTCGCCCGCCGCCGCTCGTCGTCGAGGACCGCGGACTCCGGTGAGGGGGCCGCCGCACCCAAGGCGCGGTCCTCGACGACGCGCAGCTCGTACCCGGCTCGCCGGCCGGCGGCTCGCCGCCGGTTGCGGGCCTCGTTGGCGACGATGCGGAGGAGCCACGCCGCGAAGGGTCCGTCGCCCTGGAAGGACCCGATGCGGATCCAGGCCTTGACGAAGGCCTCCTGGACGGCGTCGTCACCGTCGGCGCCGCACAGCACCGCGGCCAGGCGGCGGGCGCGGTCCTCATGCGCGAGCAGCAGGCACTCGTAGGCGTCCGCGTCGCCACGGCGGGCCCGGCGGACCAGCAGGGCGTCGTCGGGTGGACGGCCCTCCACCGACGGCGCGGCCGGTTCAGGTCGCCGCCGCCGCCGGCGCGACGCGGCGGCGAACGACGGTCCTGGCAGCGGTCAGGGCGAGGGCGATGCCACCCAGCGTCGCACCGATGGCCACCCACGGGACGGAGAAGCCGCCGTCGGACGGGAGGCGCGGGGCGGGCGGGGGCGCCGAGGTCCTGCAGCGTCGTGCTGAGGCGGGCCGGTGCACGGAGCCAGCCGCCCACCGTGTGTTCGGTCCCGAAGAAGGGCTGGCCGGGCTCGGTGAAGACGAGCGGACCGCCGGCGGCGTAGGGATACACGGTCTGCACGATCGTGTCGGCGGCGGGCAGGGGCCCGGGCACGGTCCAGGAGATCGTGACGGGCGACCCGAGGTCGTCGGTCGGGGCCGCGTCGAGCAGCGGATCCGGCGTCTCCCGCCACATCGCGGCCATGAGCCCGGTGTCGCGGCCCAGCTGGTCGACGCCGGGGGGATCGTCGCGTCCGAGCCCGAGCCGGATGGGGACGGCCTGCCCCTCCCAGGTGACCTCCGCCTCCGAGGGCCCCTTCGCTGCCGCCGGTGGGGCCGCCGACACGAACGTCAGGACGGCAAAGAACGACGCGAGCAGGATCCGGTGTCGCATGGGGTGTCCTCCCTTTGCCCCCATGACACCGTCGGCCGCCGTTCGGTTCCGTTCCGTTGGTCGGGCAGGAGGGACATGAACTATTGCAAAGCCTTCTTTCAAAGCTATGCTTGTCGTAATTCGGCCATGTCATCGTATCCCCGATCGAGCCGCTGAGCAGCACGTTCTTATACGACCCGATACAAATCGACACCGCCCGCGACGCGCCGAACTGATACAGCCCTGAGACATCGGATAGTGGCTCTCGAGGAGCCTGCCCGTTGCGTCTTGCGGGCGTCGCAGCCGTTCGTTCGCCTGTCCTTAAGAGCTCCGTCCGTGCGGCTGATCCCGACGTCCTGCTGACCGCGGCGGTTCCATCGCGTTCACTGCCGCAGCAATCAGCCGAGTCGGGGGCGCTCTTAACGTCGCAGTTCGACCTCGACGCCATGCTCGACTACCTTTTGCCGGCTTGTGTCAGTCGGCGCACCCACACGCAGCGCCAGCGTCGGCGCGGGGCGTAGGAGCGGATCGCCCCGCCCCGGTCGACGTCGACGGTGCAGCACTCGGTGAGCAGCGGCACGTAGCTGACGACGGCCGCGCTGGACCCTCGACTTCATGCCCGACGTCGAGAGGCCGAGCTCGGCGGCCGCATCGTGGTGAGTGCGGCCGTCAAGGTCGACGGCGACGAGCGCATCCCGGTACTCGACCGGGAGCGTCTCGACGAGGGGTTGCAGGCAACGCGCCAGCTCCCGGGTCGCCGGGTTCGGCCCGGCGTCGGCCGGCTCGGGCTCGACGAGCATCGGGCGCGTCGGCGAGTCCGTGCTGTACGCGACGTGTCCGGTAGTGGTCGACGATCGCGTTCTGAGCGCGCGGAACAGCCAGCCGTTCAGGTCGGTCGGCTGCGCTCCAGCGCCTGCCGGCCGCCAGGCTTCGAGCGACGACGTCCTGCGCCAGGTCGGCGGCGACCTCGGGGTCGTCGACGCGGAACGCGATGTAGCGCCGGAGACGCTCCAACGTCTCCGACCAGCTGCGGGCAACGGCGGCGTCGGGCATCGCCAAGCTCCTCCCGTGCTCACTCAGGGATCCAACCGTAACGACGAACCAGCACCCGACCGGGACGCAACTTGATGCGGCGTGCATCCCTCCAAGGTCCAGTTCGTCGTTGCTGACAGCGCCCGAGACCGCTCGGGCCGACAGCGGAGGAACCCATGAGCACGAGTCGAGTCCAGCTGGCCCTGAACGTCTCCGACCTCGAGTCGGCGCCACCGCCTTCTACGCCGACCTCTTCGGCGTCGGCACCGGCGAAGGAGCGGCCCGGCTACGCCAACTTCGAGGTGGCCGATCCGCCGCTCAAGCTGGTGCTGTTCGAGAACCCCGGCGCGGCCGCCGCTCAACCATCTCGGCGTCGAGGTCATGTCGACCGACGACGTCCGTCGCCGCCGTCGAGCGATTCGACGGCCGCCGGCCTCGCGCCACTCGTTAGCGAGGCCGACCGTTGCTGCCACGCCGTGCAGGACAAGGTGTGGGTCGACGCTCCCGACGTCCCGCTCGGCGGGTGGGAGTTCTACACCGTCCTCGCCGACGACCCGGGCAGGTCGAGCCAGCACGTCGCCGTCTGCTGCGCGCCAGCCGCCGACGCACGGCAGCGCCTGCTGCGACACGACGGCTGGCTGAGACGATGACTGACCGCGCCGTCGTCCTCGACGACGTCACCGTCGACTTCGGTTCCATCCGAGCGCTCGACGGCATCAACCTCGACGGTCGACCGAGGGCCCATCGCTCGGCGTCCTCGGCCACAACGGCGCCGGCAAGACCACCTCGGTCCGGGTCGCCGCGACGCTGCTCCGCCCGCACGCTGGCCGGGTCGCGGATCCTCGGCTTCGACGCCCTCGCCGACCCGCAGCAGGTCCGGCGACGCATCGGCGTGACCGGCCAGTACGCCGGTCCTCGACGACTACCTCACCGCCCGGGAGAACATCGAGCTGGTCGGCCGGTTGCTCGGGCTCGGCCGACGGGCGCCCGCGAGCGGGCCGGCGAGCTGCTCGACCGCTTCGACCTCGGCGACCTGGCCGACCGTCGAGTCGGCAGCCTCTCGGGCGGCTCGCGGCGGCGCATCGACCTCGCCGCCAGCCTCGTCGGGTCACCGGCCGTGCTCTTCCTCGACGAGCCCACCACGGGGCTCGACCCCGTGGCGCGGGCCGGGTTCTGGGCCGAGATCGTCGCGGTCGCCGCCGCCGGTGCCACCGTCGTGCTGACCACCCAGTACCTCGACGAAGCGGACCAGCTCGCCGATCGCATCGCCGTCGTCGACCACGGTCGCATCGTCGCCACCGGCACGCCGGCGGAGCTCAAGGCGACTCGTCGGCGGCAAGGTGGTCCGTGCCGCCGTCCGCCGTCGACGGTCGGCATCGTCCACGCGTCGGCACCACGCCGTCGCACGGGATCGCGCGACTGCACAGCCCGCGGCGACGCCGACGTGCCGCGTCGTCGTCAGCACCCTCGCACGGCAGCACGGTCTCGCCGACCTCGAGGTCGCCTCCCCGAGCCTCGACGACGTGTTCCACCACCTCGCCCCCGCAGGAGTCCCAGCATGACCGCCATCACAACCGCCACCGACCGGTCGTGCCCGGCCACCGCCAATTCGCCGCCCTCGTCGCCCGCGGCCTTCGGAGCAGCCGCCGGGTGCCGCAGCTGCTCATGATGTCCCTGACGATGCCGCTCGCCATGCTGGTCCTGTTCAGCCAGGTGTTCCGCAGCGTCGCCGACAGCCCGTCGTTCCCCGCCGGGCGTCACCTACATCGACTTCCTCACCCCCGCGATGCTCGCCGTCGCCACCGTCATGGCCGGCACCAACGCCGGCGTCGCCACCGCCATGGACCACGCCACCGGCCTGCAGCGACCGGTTCGCCGCCCTGCCCATGCCGCGATGGATGCCCGGTCGCGGCCCGCACGCTCAACGAGGCTGTCGTTCACGCTCGGCCGGGTGCCGTGCTCGGCGTCGGCGCCGTTGTGCTCGGCTTCGAGTTCCACGGCAACGCCGTCGACTCTCGTCGCCGCGCTCGCTCGTGCTCGTCGTGCTCGCCGCGGCGATGAGCGCCCTGTTCGGCCTCATCGGCGACCAGCTCGCGACGGCCCGACGTCGTCCAGTTCGCCGGGATGATGATCATGATGCCGTTCATGTTCATCTCGAGCGCCTTCGCGCCGCTCGAGACGATGCCCGGCTGGATGCAAGCCGTCGCCGAGGTCAACCCGGTCGCCCACGCCACCGACGCCGTTCGCGCCCACGTGCTCGGCGCCGGCTCCGCCGAGACGACCGTGACCGCCATCGCCGTGTCCGCGGCGTTCGGTGTCATCGCCCTCGCCGGCTCACGCGCTCGTCAACGGCAGGCCCTCGGCGCGGGGCGGCTGACACGCTTCAACGCATGTCCATGGATCAGAGGAACCGACACCGCTCGGACCCCCGTCGGTTGCACGATCTCGTTCACCTCGTAACAGCACAGAGCGCTCGATCGCTCATGTCGACCGTCGTAGCTTGCGAATCGGTCACCACATAACCGAGCACCTGCGTGCCGAGTGAAGGCGTGCTCAGCGCCGTGACTTGTAGGTGCCGATCCGGCGCGGGGCTGGCTGGTCGGGGTTGGTCGGGGAGGAGGGATTTGAACCCTCGACCGCCTGCCCCCAAAGCAGGTGCGCTACCACTGCGCCACTCCCCGGTCGGGCCAGGACGGTACTCGCGGGCTGGGAGACGGCTCTGGCCCGATCGGTACACTCGCACCCCTCATGAGGTCCACCGTCGAGCCCCTCGAGGGCAACAAGGTCAAGCTCTCGATCGAGGTCGACGAGTCAGAGTTCGACAAGGCCATCGATTCGGCGTTCCGCAAGATCGCCCACGAGGTTCGCATCCCCGGGTTCCGCCCCGGCAAGGCGCCCCGGCGCATCCTCGAGGCCCGTTTCGGCGGAGAGGTGGGCCGGGAGCAGGCGCTCCGCGACGCCCTCCCCGAGTACTACGTCGACGCCGTCAAGGAGCACGACGTCGACGTCATCGCCGCCCCCGAGATCGAGATCACCTCCGGTCAGGACGACGGCCCCGTCCTCTTCGATGCCGTCGTCGAGATCCGGCCCCGGATCGACGTGCCCGGCTACGGCGGTCTCCGGGTCGAGCTCCCGGCCATCGCCGCCACCGACGAGGAGATCGACGCCCAGGTCGACCGGCTGCGCGACCAGTTCGCCGAGCTCGCCGAGGTCGACCGCCCGGCCGCCGACGGCGACGTCGTCACCATCGGCCTGCACGGCGAGGAGGACGGCCAGCCTGTCCCCGGCCTCCAGGCCGACGACTACGCCTACCGGGTCGGCGCCGGGTCGATCGCCGCTGAGCTCGACGAGGCGCTCGCCGGCGCCAGGCGTCGGCGACGAGCTGGCCTTCGACGGCGAGCTGCTCGGCACGGGCCGGACGGTGTCGCTTCGACGTCACCGTGAACAAGGTGCAGGAGCGGGTGCTCCCCGAGGTCACCGACGACTGGACCAACGAGGTGTCGGAGTTCGACACCGTCGAGGAGCTGCGGGCCGACCTGGCCGACCGCGTGTCGAGGGTCCGGCGCATGCAGGCCCAGCTGGCCATGCGCGAGAAGGCGGTCGAGGCGCTGGTGCAGCTCGTCGAGGAGGAGGCGCCGGAGGCCCTCGTCGCCCAGGAGATGCAGGCCCGCCTCCGCGACCTCAGCATGCGGCTCTCGGCGCAGGGGATGACGCCCGAGCAGTACCTCGCCGCCACCGGGCGCGACCAGCAGCAGCTGGTCGACGAGCTGCGCGAGACCGCCATGCAGGCGGTCAAGGCCGACCTCGCCCTCCGGGCCGTCGCCGAGGCCGAGGGGGTCGAGGTCGACGACGACGACCTCGACGCCGAGATCGCAGGCATCGCGGCCCGGCTGCGGGAGAAGCCCGACAAGGTCCGCCGCCAGTTGGAGCGCAACGAGCAGCTCTCGGCGGTACGCTCCGATCTCCGCACCCGCAAGGCGCTCGAATGGCTCCTCGAGCACATCGAGCTGGTTGACCCTGACGGCAAGCCAATCGAGCGGGCCGACCTCGAGCTGGAGACAGATCTCGAGGAGCACGACCACCATCACCACGGTCATGATCACGACCACGACCATGACCACGACCACGACCACGACCACGACCACGACAGACCACGACCACGACGAGGACGACGACGAGTGATTGAGGCCCGCAACTACCTGGTTCCCACGGTCGTCGAGCAGACGAACCGCGGCGAGCGGGCCTACGACCTGTACAGCCGGCTGCTCAAGGAACGCATCATCTTCCTGGGCACGCCGATCGACGACACGATCGCCAACCTCGTGTGCGCCCAGCTGCTGCACCTGGAGGCCGAGAACCCGGACTCGGCGATCAACATCTACATCAACAGCCCCGGTGGCGATCTCACCGCGCTGTTCGCGATCTACGACACGATGCAGTACATCAAGCCCCAGATCTCCACCATCTGCTTCGGCCAGGCGGCATCGGCGGCGGCCGTGCTGCTCGCCGCCGGGGCGCCGGGCAAGCGCCTGGCGCTGCCCCACGCCCGCATCCTCCTGCACCAGCCCTGGGGCTCGGGCGGCGGCCAGGCGACCGACATCGAGATCCAGGCGCGGGAGATCCTGCGCATGCGCGACCTGTTGAACCAGATCCTGTCCCGCCACACCGGCCAAGATCTGGAGCGCATCACGAAGGACACCGACCGCGACTACGTCCTCGAAGCCGACCAAGCCAAGGAGTACGGCATCATCGACGAGGTCATCAGCGCCCGCGAGCTGGCCGACCACAGCGGCCCGATCACGGCGCTCCGGTAGGGACACGGGACCAGGACGAGGACCGAGGGGGACAGGTGGCCAAGTTCGGCGAGGGGGGCGAGCTGCTGAAGTGCTCGTTCTGTGGCAAGTCCCAGAAGCAGGTGAAGAAGCTCATCGCAGGACCGGGCGTCTACATCTGCGACGAGTGCATCGACCTGTGCAACGAGATCATCGAGGAGGAGCTCGCCGAGACGAGTGAGCTCCGCTTCGACGAGCTGCCCAAGCCGTCGGAGATCTTCACCTTCCTGCAGGACTACATCATCGGCCAGGACCAGGCGAAGAAGATCCTCTCGGTCGCCGTCTACAACCACTACAAGCGCATCCAGTTCGGCAGCGCCCACACCCACGGCGACGAGGTCGAGCTGGCGAAGTCGAACATCCTCCTCATCGGGCCCACCGGCTGCGGCAAGACCCTCCTGGCGCAGACCCTCGCCCGCATGCTGAACGTCCCGTTCGCCATCGCCGACGCCACCGCCCTCACCGAGGCGGGCTACGTCGGCGAGGACGTCGAGAACATCCTCCTCAAGCTGATCCAGGCCGCCGACTACGACGTCAAGAAGGCCGAGACCGGGATCATCTACATCGACGAGATCGACAAGATCGCCCGCAAGTCCGAGAACCCCTCGATCACCCGCGACGTGTCCGGCGAGGGCGTGCAGCAAGCCCTGCTGAAGATCCTGGAGGGGACCACCGCATCGGTCCCGCCCCAGGGGGGGCGCAAGCACCCCCACCAGGAGTTCATCCAGATCGACACGACGAACATCCTGTTCATCTGCGGCGGCGCCTTCGCCGGCCTCGACCGCATCATCGAGAGCCGCATCGGGCGCAAGGGCGTCGGCTTCGGTGCCGACATCCGCCGCGCCGACGAGAAGGACCTCGGCGACCTCCTCGGCCACGTGCTCCCCGAGGACCTCCTCAAGTTCGGTCTGATCCCCGAGTTCATCGGCCGCCTCCCCGTCATCGGTGCGGTCGCCAACCTCGACAAGGACGCGCTCGTCCGGATCCTCACCGAACCCAAGAACGCGCTCCTCAAGCAGTACCGGAAGTTCTTCGAGTTCGAGGACGTCGAGCTCGAGCTCACCGACGACGCCCTCGAGGCCGTCGCCGAGCAGGCGCTGCTGCGCGGCACCGGCGCCCGCGGCCTGCGCGCCATCCTCGAAGAGGTGCTGCTGCACATCATGTACGACCTCCCGAGCCGCACCGACATCGGCAAGTGCGTCATCGATCGCAAGGTCGTGCTCGAGAAGGTGAACCCGACGCTCGTCCCGCGGGCCGAAGCCCCCGCGCCAGCCGGCCCCGCCGCGCCGCCAGCTGATGCCGATGCCCACCGTCGCCAAGGGTGCGCTCATCGGCGGAGGGGTCGGGCTGCTGCTGGCCGTGGCCCGCCGTTCGCCGCAACACGAGCACGAGGAGGCGCCGGGCGCGGGTGCGGGTGCACGAATCGCCAAGTCGGTCGCCGAAGGCGCCCTCGCGGGCGCGGCGGTCGCCTTCGTGCTCGACCGGCGGCTGCGAGCCCGGGCGACGGAGCTGATCGTCGAGGGCGCGCCGGTCGTCGTCGAGGCGGTCAGCGAGCTGGCCCGCCGCTACGAGCCCACGGTCGAGCGCTTCGCCGAGGTGGCCCGCGACCGGGCCGTCGACGCGTACGAGGTCGCCTACCCGCGGGTCGTCGAGGCCTACGAGGTCGCCCGGCCACGGGTGCTGGAGGCCTACGAGGCCGCCAAGCCGATGCTCGACGACGCCCTCGAGGTCGCGCGCGACCGCGCCCTGTCCTTGTCGAGGTAAGAGCTCGCGGTTCCCGCCAGCCTCGAGAATCTCACCGTGGACCTCCCCGAGGCGCTCGCCTGGCTCGACACCCACGTCAACTACGAGACCGGCGCGGTGCCCCGCGCCGGATCGGTCGGTGGGCTGTCCCTCGACCGCATGCGCGCTCTCGTCGACGTGCTCGACGAACCCCAGCGCCAGTACCCGGTGATCCACATCACCGGCACGAACGGCAAGGGTTCGACGGCTCGGATGATCGCGGCGCTGCTCGCCGAGGCGGGGTTGTCGGTCGGGACCTACTCGAGTCCCCACCTCCACCGCCTCAACGAGCGGATCAGCCGCAACGGCGAGCCGATCAGCGACGAGGACCTGGCCGCCGTGCTGTCCGACCTGGCCGGGCTCGTCCCCCTCACTGGCGTCGACCCGAGCTGGTTCGAGCTGACGACGGCGGCCGCCTTCCGCTGGTTCGCCGAGGTGCCCGTCGACGTCGCCGTGGTCGAGGTCGGGTTGCTCGGGCGGTTCGACGCGACCAACGTCGCCGACGGCACCGTCGCCGTGGTCACGAACGTCGGTCCCGACCACACCGACTTCGTCGGCGACTGGCGGCGGGCGATCGCCGTGGAGAAGGCCGGGATCATCAAGCCGGGGTCGACCCTCGTGCTGGGCGAGACCGACGACGAGCTGCGGTCGGTGTTCACCGAGGCCGGCGCGGCCGAGGTGTTCGAGCGCGACGAGCACTTCGGGTGCGACGAGAACATGCTGGCCGTCGGCGGCCGCCTGCTCGATCTCCGCAGCCCCAACGGGACCATCGACGACGTGTTCGTGCCGCTGCACGGCGCCCACCAGGGCGACAACGCCGCGCTCGCGCTCACGGCCGCCGAGGCGTTCTTCGGTCGAGGCCTCGGGTCCGACGTCGTGCGCGACGCCTTCGCCGGCGTGACGGCGCCCGGTCGCTTCGAGGTCGTCCAGCGCGAGCCGTTGGTGGTGCTCGACGGAGCTCACAACGCGGCAGGCGCGGCCGTCGCCGCCGAGACCCTCGCCGCCGACTTCGAGGTGGCCGGTGAGCGGATCCTCGTCGTCGGGCTCCTCGCGCCGCGCGACCCCGAGCCGATCCTCGAGGCGCTCGACGCCGCCAGCGCCCACCTCGTGGTCGCCTGCACCCCCGACTCGCCCCGTGCGGTGCCCGCCGCCGAGATCGCTGCGGCCGCCGCCCGCCTCGGCGTGCCGGCCGAGGTCGTCCCCGACGTCCGCCGAGCCGTCGACCGCGCCGTCAGCCGCGCCGGCAGCGAGGACGCGGTCCTGGTGACCGGCAGCCTCTACGTCGTCGGCGCCGCCCGGCAGCACCTCCTCGGTGGTGGGAGTCGGGCGGCCGGCGCCTAGCCTGCCGCCTCCGTGAATCGGACCTTCGTCATGTGCAAGCCGGATGCCGTCGAGCGCGGCCTCGTCGGTGAGATCGTCGCTCGCCTCGAGCGCAAGGGCCTGACCCTCGTGGCTGCCGAGCTGCGGGCGGTCGAGCGCCCGCTCGCCGAGGAGCACTACGCCGAGCACGCCGAGAAGCCGTTCTTCGGCGAGCTCGTCGAGTTCCTCACCCGCTCACCGGTGTTCGCCATGTGCATCGAGGGCCCGGCCGACAACACCTTCTCCCTCGTCCGCAAGGTGGTCGGCGCCACCAAGGTCGACGACGCCGAGCCGGGCACCATCCGGGGCGACTTCGCCACCATCACGACCGAGAACCTCGTGCACGCCAGCGACAGCCACGAATCGGCGACCCGCGAACTCAAGCTCTGGTTCCCGGGTCTCTAGCTCGAGGACGACCGCTTCGTCGTTACCCGGCCTTGCGGGCGCGCGCCTTCGTCGTGCCCACCAGTGCCTTCGTCAGCGTGCCGAGCTCGGCGGTGAGGCCGTCGGCGAGGATCCACGGATCGGCGATGAGATCGGAGCAGGACACGAGGCCGAAGTCGAGGTTGTCCATGTACGACATCACCGTCATGTTCAGCCCGCCGCCGTCGAAGATCGGCCCCATCGGGTAGTTGGCCACGAGGCGGGAGCCGGCGGAGTAGAGCGGGAACGGCGGGCCGGGGACGTTCGAGATCGTGACGTTGAACAGCGGACGATGCCGGTCGGCCATCCGCGTCCGGGAGTACAGCCGCGCCGCGCGCCCGGCGAGGGCGGGCGCGGCGAACTCCGCCCAGTTCTGGAGCAGGTCGGCCCCGATCACCTGCTGCTGCTCCTTGGCCCCCTTCGTCCCCGCGCTGATCGCGTGCAGTCGCTCGACGGGGTCGTCGACGTCGGTGGCCAGCGTCGTCAGCATCGACGCCACGTGGTTGCCGAGCGTGCCCGACTGGTCCTCGGTGCGAACGGAGACCGGCACCATGGCGACGAGCGGACCGTCGGGAACCTCGCCGCGCCCATCGAGGTAGCGGCGCAGCGCGCCGGCGCACAGCGCCAGCACGACATCGTTCACCGTCACGCCGGCGGCGTTCTTCACCGCCTTCACCTCCGACAGCGAGACCGATCGGAACGCGTAGGCGCGGTGCGATGTCAGGGCGACGTTGAACGACGTCCGCGGCGCGGCGAAGAGCGAAGGCGGCGGTTCGAGGTTCGGCTGGGACCGGTTGCGGCGTCGCAGCGACACCGCCAGCCCGGCGGTCTGCCCGAGCGCCTTGGCGACGCGGAACGGCTGCCGGGCGAGGGAGGTGACGGCGTAGCCGAGGAGCTCGGCCTCGTTCGGGACGCGGTCGGGAACCCACGGCGGGTCCTCGGGCGTCACCGCATCGCCGTCGGGGCTCAGCTCGAGCGTGGCGATGGTGATCTCGTTGCCCGACACGCCGTCGATGGCGGCGTGGTGCACCTTCGTCATCACGGCCACCTGGCCGCCTTCGACGCCCTCGATGCACCACATCTCCCACAGCGGCCGGGAGCGGTCGAGCGGGAGGGCCATCAGGTGGGCGGCGAGGTCGGCGAGCTGCTTGGGCCCGCCCGGCGACGGCACGGCGATGTGACGAAGGTGCCAGTCGAGGTCGAAGTCGGGGTCCTCGATCCAGAGCGGGTGGTGCAGCCCGAGGGGAACCTCGACGATGCGGCGCCGGAACGGCGCCGCCAGGTGGAGCCGTCCCTGGTAGAAGTCGCGGACCCTGTCGAAGGAGAACCCGCCGGGCACGCCCGACGGGTCGAGGATGGCGAGACCGGCGACGTGCATCGGCGAACTCGGCGTCTCCATCGTGAGGAAGCTGGCATCGAGACCGGTGAGGCGCTGCACCGCGACAGCTTCGCACCTCCGCCGCCCGCCTTCGTTTTCCCGGCCGACGCTGTGTTTGTTGCAGTTGAATGACGATCACTACCATGCGACCCACGAGTAGGGGCCTGCGCCTTCGCGCCTGCCCGCCCGCTACCCTCGCCCTTTCCCACCCACGCTCGACGGAGGAGAACCGTGACGGACAACGTGCTCTCCACGCTCATGGCGCGGGACATGGCCGTCGACCTCGGCACCGCCAACACCGTCGTCTACGTGCGGGGCCGTGGCATCGTCCTCGACGAGCCCTCCGTCGTCGCCGTCAACGTCCGCGACGGTCGCCCCCTCGCCGTCGGCCTCGAGGCCAAGCGCATGATCGGGCGGACGCCCGCCCACATCCAGGCCATCCGGCCACTGAAGGACGGCGTCATCGCCGACTTCGAGATCTGCGAGAAGATGCTCCGCTACTTCATCCAGAAGGTGAACGCCTCCCGCTGGGTGAAGCCCCGGATGGTCATCTGCGTGCCGTCGGGCGTGACCGGCGTCGAGAAGCGAGCCGTGCAGGAGGCCGCCGTCTTCGCCGGAGCCCGCAAGGAACCGTTCATCATCGAGGAGCCGATGGCCGCGGCCATCGGCGCCGGCCTGCCCGTGCACGAACCATCCGGCAACATGATCGTCGACGTCGGCGGCGGGACGACCGAGGTGGCGGTCATCTCCCTGGGCGGCATCGTCGCCAGCCAGTCGGTCCGCATCGGCGGCGACGAGCTCGACGAGGCCATCGTCAACTTCATCAAGAAGGAGTACAGCCTCGCTCTGGGGGAGCGGACGGCGGAAGAGGTGAAGATCACCCTGGGCTCGGCCTGGCCGCTCGTCGAGGAGCTGCACGCCGAGATCCGCGGCCGCGACCTCATCACCGGGCTGCCGAAGACGATCGTCACCTCCACCGAGGAGATCCGCGACGCCCTTCAGGAGCCCGTAGAGGCCATCGTCGACGCCGTGAAGGTCACCCTCGACAAGACGCCGCCCGAGCTGGCAGCCGACATCATGGAGAAGGGCATCATGCTGGCCGGGGGCGGCGCGCTGCTCCACGGCCTCGACGCCCGACTCCAGCACGAGACCGGGATGCCGATCCTCATCGCCCACGACCCGCTGCATTGCGTGGCCATCGGTGGCGGGCAGACCCTCGAGGAGTTCGACGTCCTGAAGAACGTGCTGTCGCAGCCGTCCAGCACCGACTTCTAAGGGGCCGTCGGCCTCCGTTGCCATGGCGCTCTCCCGCCGGACATCGCGCACGGGCAGGTCCCGCTTCACCCTGCTCCTGGTCGTCCTCACGTCGATCACGCTCCTGACCCTCGACTTCCGGGGCGCCGGGGCGGTCGACGACGTCCGGGGCGCGGCGGCCACCGTGTTCGGTCCGGTCGCCGACGCGGCAGCGTGGGTCACGAGCCCGGTGTCCGACGCCTGGAACGGCGTGTTCGGCTACAACGAGCTCGCCGACGAGAACGAGGCGCTCCGCGAGCAGATCGCCGACCTCGAGGGACAGGTCGTCGAGAACGAGGACGCCGCCGGGCGCTCGAGGAGATCGCGGCGACGAACGGCCTGACGATCACGTCGCAGCATCCCCTCGACCCTCGCCCGGGTCGTGGGCAGCGGCCTCACGAACTTCGAGAACACCGTCGAGATCGACCGTGGGCAGCGACGACGGCATCGCCGTGGGCATGCCCGTCGTCACCGGCGCCGGTCTCGTCGGCCGCATCACCCAGGTCACCGGCAGCCGGTCGCGTGGTGCAGCTCATCACCGACCCCGGCTTCGACCTCGGGGTCCGCCTCGTGCCGACCGGCGACGTCGGCATCGCCCACGGCACCGGCGAGGGCCGGCCCCTCGTCGTCGACGCCGGCATCGACCTGCGGACGGTCGTGAACGTCGGCGACCGCCGTGACCACCTCGGGCGTCGACCGCAGCATCTTCCCGCCCGACATCCCCGTCGGCGTCGTCGACACCGTCGCCACCGCCCCCGACCAGCTCACGCAGGTGCTGCACCTCGAGCTTCTCGCCGACCTCGACAACCCGGCCTACGTCCGCGTCCTCCAGTGGGTCCCGGTCGCGTCGGGGGGGAACTGATGACCGCGCTGCGGGCGTCCAGCGTGCTTGTGCTGGCGTCTGGTCCTCCAGAGCGCGGTCGTCGTCGAGCTGCAGGTGCTCGGCGCCCACGGCGAGATCCTCCTGCTCATCGCCGCTCGCCGCCGGCCTCACGATCGGTCCCGACCGGGGCGCGGTCGCCGGGTTCATCGCCGGCCTCACCGTCGACCTCTTCGTGACGACCCCGTTCGGGCTGACCGCGCTCACGTACAGCCTCGTCGGCTACGGCGTCGGCGCCTTCCAGGCCGGCGTGCTGCGGTCGTCGCGGTGGCTGCCGATCGTCGCCGCCGTCGGCGGGACCGCGCTCGGCATCGTCTTCTTCGCCCTCGCCGCCACCGTCGTCGGCGAGGAGGGCCTCCTCACGCGGCGAGCTCGGCCGCGGATCGTCCTCGTCGCCTCGGTGATCAACGGCGCGCTCGTCCTCCCCGCGCTGCGCGTGGCCCGCTGGGTCGAGGCGCCGTCGGAGCGGGCGATGCTCGGGGCCCGATGACGGTACGATGCGCGGCCGACACGCCGCGCCTGCGGCATCGGGGTCCTCGGCATCGTCGCCGTGTCGCTGTTCGCCGCCCTGTTCGCGCGGCTCTGGTACCTCCAGGTGCTCGCGTCGCCCGACTACCAGGTCCAGGCGACCGCCAACCAGCAGCGGGATGATCATCGAGCCGGCGCCGCGCGGTCGCATCCTCGACCGCAACGGCGTCGTGCTCGTCGACAACCGGCTGTCGTACGTCGTCAGCCTCGACCGCCAGAGTGCTCGGCGAGCTCGACGACGCCGAGCAGGCCGAGCTGCTCGGCCGCGTCGTCGCCGAGCTCGCAGGCCGTCGACCCGGCGATCACCGTCGAGGTGCTCGCAGCAGCGCCTCGCGTCGAACCGGTTCAGCCCGTACACGCCGGTGCCCGTCGCTCGAGGACGTCCCCGAGCCGCTCGCCGTCTACCTCAAGGAGCACCGCGCCGACTTCGCCGGCGCCGTCGTCGTCGAGCCGCGGGCCATCCGGCACCTACCCGTTCGGCCGGCTCGCCGCCCACGTCCTCGGCTACGTCGGCGCCGATCAACGACGAGGAGTACGCGGCGCGCCGCGACTCGCCGCTGCAGTACCAGCTGACCGACGAGATCGGGAAGGCCGGCGTCGAGCGCACCTACGAGGAGGAGCTGCGGGGCAACCCGGTCGCCGCGTCCTCGAGGTCGACGCCGACGGCAACACGATCCGCGAGCTCGACGTACGACGCGCCGGTCGCCGGGCACGACCTCGTGCCTGACCATCGATCAGCCGCGTGCAGGCCGTCACCGAGACGGCGCTGCGCGAGGAGCTCGAGCGGTCTCGCGGTCGCCGCGGTCTCGAGCGGCAACGACGCCGAACCGCGCGCCGGCCGGTTCGGTCGGTCGTGCTCGACCCGCGCGACGGCGCGGTCGTCGCCATGGCGTCGTACCCCGACTTCAACCCGGCCGACTTCACCGACGGCATCGACGACGTCGAGTGGGCCGCGCTCAACGCCGAGGCCAGCCACTACCCGCTCATCAACCGGGCCATCCAGGGCCAGTACGCGCCGGGCTCGACGTTCAAGCTCGTCACCGCCTACGCCGGGCTCACGACGGGCTTCATCACGCCGCAGACGACGTGGGCCGACGCGGGCACCTACCGCGTCCCGAACTGCCGGGGCGACAGCTGCATCTTCCGCAACGCCGGCAGCCGCTCGTACGGTCGGGTCGAGCTCCGGCGGGCGCTCACGGTGTCGTCGCGACACGTACTTCTACGACATCGGCGCCCGCGCTCTGGTTCGGCCGCGACCAGCATCCCAACGCCATCCAGGACGCCGCCGAGCTGTTCGGCATGGGCGCCGACAGCGGCGTGCCGCTGCCGAACGAGAAGGGCGGCCGGATCATGACGCCCGAGGAGTTCGCCGCCCGGCACGAGGAGAACCCCGAGGCGTTCCCCGACGGCGACTGGCAGGCCGGCGACAACGTCAACATCGCCATCGGCCAGGGCGAGGTGCTCGTCACGCCGCTGCAGCTCGCCAACGCCTACGCCACCCTCGCCAACGGCGGCACGCCTCCACGCGCCGAACATCGCCCTGCGCGTGCGTGCGCTCGGGCACCGAGGACGTCGTCCAGCGCGTACGAGCCGCGGGTCGTCCGCACGGTCGACGCTGCCGCCCGAGCTGGCAGTGCGGCGCTGATCGACGGCTTCGCCGGCGTCGTCGCGTCCGGCGGAGGGCACCGCCGCACGGCACCTTCGGCGGCTTCCCCGACGGTTGGCCGGTGGCCGGCAAGACCGGCACCGCCGAGGTCAGCCGCAAGGCCGACACCGCGGTGTTCGTCGGCATGGGGCCGATGCCGGCGCCCCAGTACGTGGCGGCCGCCGTTCATGGAGGAGTCCGGCTTCGGCGGCGTCGCCGCCGCTCCGCTCGTGCGCCGCATCTTCGAGCCGCTCGCCGAGCCGTCGGTGATGCCCGAGGTGCTGCGGTGCACGCCGTCCGCCGGCGCCATCGACCCGGCGTGCCCGCCGGAGGCGGCGCCGTTCGGCTACTGGCTCTCGACGCCCGCTGCCCGCAGTCCGCCGACCCCCTCGCCGAAGGCGACGTGCTCGACTGATGGGTCCGGCATGACCACCATCACCGCGCTCCGCCGAGCTGCCGGCGTTCGGCCGCCACGCCGCCGGCCGCCTCGGGCTCGAACCCGGCTGCCGCCGTGGCGCCACCTCGACCTCGCGCTCGTCGGGTGCGTCGCCGCCATCTGGCTCGATCGGCGTCGCTGATGGTGTACTCGGCCACCCGCGGCCCGGGCGGCATCGAGCCGTTCGACACCGACGTTCCTGAAGCGCCAGGCGCTGTTCGCCGTCGTCGGCTTCGGCCTCATGGTCGCGCACGGCGCTCGTTCGACTACCGCCGCTTCCGCGACTTCGCCCCGCTCGTCTACGGCGGCACGCTGCGCGCTGCTCGCGCTCGTCGTGTCGCCGCTCGGGTCCGAGCGCAAGGGCACCCAGGCGTGGTTCCAGCTCGGGCCGTTCCAGCTGCAGCCGTCGGAGCTGGCGAAGCTCGCGCTCATCGTCGGCCTCGGCCGCGCTCGTGGCGCAGTTCCGCGACGAGCTCGACCTGCGCCGGCTCGGCGTCCTGCTCGTCCTCGTCGGCGTGATCCCGCTCGGGCTGATCATGCTGCAGCCCGACCTCGGCACCGCCCTCGTGCTCGTGGCCATCACGACCGGGATCCTGCTCGTCGGCGGCGTGCAGCCGAAGCACCTCGCCGCCACTCGTCGCCGTCGGCGTGCTCGGCTGTCGCGCGTCGTGCTGAACAGCGACATGCTCGCCGACTACCAGCGCGACCGGCTGACGACGTTCCTCGACCAGGGCGGCGGCGAGACCGCGCAGGGCGAGGCCTACAACCTCGAGCAGTCGAAGATCGCCATCGGCGCCGGCGGCCCGTTCGGCAAGGGCTGTTCGAGGGCACCCAGACCCGGCTCAACAACGTGCCCGAGCAGCACACCGACTTCATCTTCACCGCGGTGGGGGAGGAGCTCGGCTTCGCCGGGGCCGGCACGCTGCTCGCCCTGTTCGCCATCGTCGCCTGGCGGGTCTGGCGCACCGCGCAGCTCGCCCGCGACGACTTCGGCTCGCTGATCTGCGTCGGCGTGCTGTGCATGCTCCTGTTCCAGGTCTTCGAGAACGTGGGCATGACGATGGGCATCATGCCGATCACCGGCATCCCGCTGCCGTTCGTCAGCTACGGCGGCTCGTCGACCCTCGCGACGTTCGTCGCCATCGGCCTCGTGCTCAACGTCCACGCCGCGCCGCTTCAGCTGAGTCGACGGCGACCGATCTGGCCGCAGCTCGAGCACGCGTGCTGCCCGCTGGTGCAGAAGCCGGCCCGCTACATCGGGCTGCGAGGACGGCATGGTCGTGCCGCGAGCACGCGCCGCACAAGGTGGCGTGGCTGCTCGCCTACCCCGACACCTACGAGATCGGCCTGCCGAACCAGGGCCTGCAGATCCTCTACGAGCTCCTCAACGAGCGCGACGACGCCGTCGCCGAGCGCACCTACTCGCCCGTGGACCGACCTCGCCGCCGAGCTGCGGGCGCAACCGGCTGCCGCTGTTCAGCGTCGACACCCACCGGCCGGCCGCCGACTTCGACGTGCTCGCCTTCAACCTCTCGGCCGAGCTCGTCTACACGAACGTCCTCGAGTGCATCGACCTCGCCGGCATCCCGCTGCACGCCGCCCGGCGCGGCCGACGACGACGCCGCTCGTCGATCGCCGGCGGGCCACTGCACCTTCAACCCCGAGCCGCTCGCCGACTTCCTCGACGCCGCCGTGCTCGGCGACGGCGAGGAGGTCATCGGCGAGATCACCGAGGTGCTGCGCGGCGTGGAAGCGGGCCGGCAAGCCGGCCGGTTCGCCGCGAGCGGCTGCTCCGCGACCTCGCCGGCGATCGAGGGCGTCTACGTCCCGTCGCTCTACGACGTGCACCTACGACGGGCCGCGGCTCGTGTCGGTGACGCCCCGCTTCGCCGACGTGCCCGAGCGGGTCGAGAAGCGCACGATCGCCGACCTGGCCGCGTGGCCGTACCCGAAGCAGCCAGCTCGTGCCGCTCACCGAGGTCGTCCACGACCGCCTCAACGTCGAGGTGTTCCGGGGCTGCACCCGGGGCTGCCGGTTCTGCCAGGCCGGGATGATCACCCGCCCGGTGCGGGAGCGCCCGGCCGAGCAGGTGCGCACGATGGTCGCCGACGGCCTGCGGCGCACCGGCTACGACGAGGTGTCGCTCACCTCGCTGTCGACCGCCGACTTCTCCGGCATCGACGAGGTGATCGACGACCTGTCGGGCCGCAACTCGCTGTGCGGTCCCGGGCGGGCTGGTGTCGGTCAACCTGCCGAGCCTGCGGGTCGACGCCTTCACCGTCGGCATCGCCGCCAAGCTCCAGCAGGCCCGGCGCAGCGGCCTCACCTTCGCCCCCGAGGCCGGGCACGTGGCGGATGCGCCAGGTCATCAACAAGCTCATCACCGAGGAGGACCTGTACGCCGCGGTCGAGGCCGCCTACTCGCAGGGCTGGCGGCGGATGAAGCTGTACTTCCTCACCGGCCTGCCCACCGAGACCGACGAGGACACCCTCGGCATCGCCGAGCTCGGCCCGCAACGTCGCCGCGCATCGGCCGCCGCACGCGCAAGGGCGCGTCAGGTCACCGTCTCGGTCGGCGGGCTTCGTGCCCAAGCCCCAGACCCCGTTCCAGTGGTTCGGCCAGAACACCCTCGTCGAGCTGCCGCCGCAAGATCGGCCTGCTGCGCGACGACCGTCCGCGGGGCGCCGGGGGCGTCCAGCTCAAGTGGCACGACCCGAAGGCGTCGCTCGCCGAGGGCATCGCCAGCCGCGGCGACCGCCGCATCGGCGCCGTGATCGAGACGGTGTGGCGCGGCGGCGGCGTGTTCCAGGAGTGGGGCGAGCACTTCGACCTCGACCGCTGGACCGACGCCATGGCCGCGCACGGCCTCGACGTCGACTGGTACGTCCACCGCCACCGCACCGAGGACGAGGTCCTGCCGTGGGACCACCTCTCGGCCGGCCTGCACCGCGACTTCCTGTGGCAGGACTGGCGCGACGCCCTCGCCGAGCTCGGCCTGCCCGACTGCCGGTGGACGCCCTGCTACGACTGCGGCGCCTGCACCGGCTACGGGATCGAGCACGTCGTGGCCTCGGCCACGCCGCCGGCGGGCGGCAGCCAGGGCACGGGCCAGGACCTCACGCGGTGGCGAGGTGCCGGTGGCGCTGCTGCCCCGACGAGGCTGACGCCGAGCGCAGGTCGCTGACCTGCGACCCGCCTGTCGGTAGCCTGATGCGGCCATGTCCGATCCGGTGGCTCGGACGCGCGTCCGCTCCGCTTCTCCAAGCTGGGCAAGGTGCGCTTCACCAGCCACCGGGACACCGCCCGCATCTGGGAGCGGGCCCTGCGACGGGCCGAGCTGCCCGTCGCCTACACCGAGGGGTTCTCCCCTCGCCCCGTCTGAGCTTCGGGCTGGCCCTGCCCACCGGCCACGAATCGCTCGGCGAGTACCTCGACGTCGACCTGCTCGCAGGACCGGAGCACCCGGAGCATCGACGTCGACGACCTCCCCGCCCGGCTCGACTCCGCCCTGCCCGCGGGCTTCGCGGTGCAGGGAGCAGCGGTGGTCGAGCCCGGCACGCCGTCGCTGCAGGAGGCCGTGACCTCCTGCACGTGGCGGATCGAAGTGCTCGGCGCCGACCCGGGGGAGGTCGGTGCCGCCGTCGAGCGACTGCTCGGCGACGACCACCTGGTGGTCACCCGGGAGCGCAAGGGGCGGGCCGTCGAGGAGGACCTCCGCCCCGCCGCTCCTGATCGAGCTGCACCCCGTCCGGCGCCGAGCTCGTCGCCGAGCTCGCCACCCAGCCCCGCGCCCTGCGCCCGGCCGAGGTCGTCGCCGCCATCGCGGCCGACCTGCCCGGCGCCGCCGCTCGGGCGGGTGTGCCGGACCCACCAATGGATCGGCGCCGACGACGGTCGCCGCGAGCCCCTGCCGAGCCCACCCGGGCTCGACGGATGGAGCGCTCGCCGCCACCGCCGGACCGGCGCCGCACGCCACGAGGTGCGTCGTGAAAGGCCTCACCCATGTCCGACCGACACCCGGTCGAGGGCCCGCAGAGCGCGCCGGCCCCGACCCCGACGGCACGCCGCCACGACCAGCCCGATCGCTGACGCGCCCGACGAACGCCGCAACCGCGGCCGCAGCTGCGAAGCGCCGCCGGCGCGGTCCGCGCGGGCGGCCGGGGCCGCAGCGCCGGCTCCGGCGGCCGCGCCGCACGGCGTCGACGCCCGCCGACGGCCAGCGGCGAGCCCGACCCCGACCGCGAGCCGGAGCTGCCCGACCGGCCTCGGAGAACCGGCCCCGCGACCGCGGCCGTGCTCGACGACGCCGTCGTGCGCAAGCCGCAGATCGGCGACAGCCGCCCGGCGCCCGACCGGCCCCAGCGCGGCGACGGCGACGGCCGACGCCGGCCGCGGCGGCCGGCAGGCGACGGCGCCGGCACCGAGCGCCCGGCGCCGGCGCCGGGGCGGGCGGGGGCGCAGCCGGCAGCGGTGCCGGCGGCGGCTCGGGCAGCCGTCCGCTCGAGCGTCCGTCGCCGGTCGAGTCGATGCCGTACGACGGCCCGATCGACCTCGACGACGACGAGTTCGAGCGGCGGCGGGGCAAGGAGCGCAAGGGCCGCCCGCTCGGCCGCTACCTGATGTGCGTCCACGTGCAGCGCAGCACCGGCGACGACGGCTCGCCGCACCCGGTGGCCACCCAGATCGCCGTGCTCGAGGGCCGGGCCCTCACCGAGCACTACGTGAGCCGGCCCGCCGACGACGTCAGCCAGATCCACGGCAACGTCTACCTCGGCAGGGTGCAGAACGTCCTGCCGGGCATGGAGGCGGCGTTCGTCGACATCGGCACGCCGAAGAACGCCGTGCTCTACCGGGGCGACGTCCACTACGACCCCGAGGACGTCGAGTCGGGGCGCGGGCTCGAGGCCGGATCGAGCAGATCCTCAAGGCCCGCCAGACGATCCTCTGCCAGGTCACGAAGAACCCGATCGCCCACAAGGGCGCCCGCCTCACCCAGGAGGTCTCGCTGCCCGGGCCGGTTCGTCGTGCTCATCCCGAACAGCTCGACCTACGGCATCTCCAAGCGGCTCCCCGACGACGAGCGCAAGCGGCTGCGGGCCATCCTCGACAAGGTCAAGCCGGCCGAGCACGGCGTGATCGTGCGGACCGCGGCCGAGGGCGTCACCACCGAGGAGCTCGAGCGCGACGTCGCCCGGCTGCTGCGCCAGTGGGAGCAGATCGACGCGCTCGCCAAGCGCAGCCAGACCCCGGCCCTGCTGTACCGCGAGCCCGACATGGCGGTCCGGATCATCCGGGAGGAGTTCAACGCCGACTTCCGGGGCGTGGTGATCGACGACCGGGAGCTGTTCGAGGAGGTCGCGCGACTACGTCGCCTCGATCAGCCCCGCCCTCGCCGACCGGGTCGAGCTCTACGACACCGACACCGAGCCCCTGCCGCTGTTCGAGCGCTTCCACATCCACGAGCAGCTGCACAAGGCCCTCGACCGGAAGGTGTGGCTGCCGTCGGGCGGCTCGCTGATCATCGAGCACACCGAGGCGCTCACCGTCATCGACATCAACACCGGCAAGAACGTCGGGACGTCGAGCCTCGAGGAGACGGTGTTCCGCAACAACCTCGAGGCGGCCGACGAGATCGCCCGCCAGCTGCGGCTCCGCGACATCGGCGGGATCATCGTCATCGACTTCATCGACATGGAGATCCGCGAGAACCGCGACCAGGTCATCCGGCGGTTCCGCGACGCCCTGGCCCGCGACAAGACCCGCACCCAGGTCTTCGACATCTCCGACCTCGGGCTCGTCGAGATGACCCGGAAGCGCATCGGCGAGGGCCTGCTCGAGTCCTTCGCCGCCACCTGCGAGGTCTGCGAGGGCCGAGGCGTGAAGCTGGACGCCACCCTCCTCGGCGAGTAACCCCGAATGTGCGGTGGCCGGTGATCCTCGGCCACCGCCGGTTCTGACCGCCGGGCCTTGGAACCCGTCCGGGCCAGGGAGTAACGTGCGAAACCCTATGTACGCAGTCATCGCACCGGCGGGAAGCAGGAGCGGGTCGCCGAGGGCCAGGTCCTCGACGTCGAGCGGCTCGGCCTCGCACGAGGGCGACGAGGTCACCTTCACCCCGGTCCTGCTGGTCGACGGCGACGACGTGCTCGCCGGCGCGGCCATCGGCGGGGCGACGGTGTCGGCCCGGGTCGTGGGCGAGTCCAAGGGCCCGAAGATCACCGGGATGACCTACAAGAACAAGACGAACTCCCGGCGCCGCTTCGGCCACCGCCAGCACTACAGACCGCATCGAGATCACCGGCATCAGCAAGGGCTAGGGAGGCCGACGTGTCGAAGACCAAGGGCGCCGGCTCCACCAAGAACGGCCGCGACTGCAACGCACAGCGCCTCGGCGTGAAGGTGTACGACGGCACCGTCGTGACCGCCGGCTCGATCATCGTCCGCCAGCGCGGCACGCACTTCCACCCCGGCGAGAACGTCGGCCGGGGCGGCGACGACACCCTGTTCGCCCTCACGGAGGGCGCGGTGAAGTTCGGCAACCGCAAGGGCCGCCGGGTCGTCGACATCCTTCCCGTCGCTCCGTAGCGAACCCGCCGCGCAACGCGCGCGCACCGACTGGTGCATTCGGCTCATTTCTCGGGCCGAACGGCCCATCCTGCGTGACCACGGGGCGTGGTCGGACTACCCTCTGAAGTGCTCGCGCGTGCCGGTGGTGCCGATCGGTCACTCTTGAAGGGGACAACAAGCGCGGCGGTGGTTCACAAGGGATGGTGCCTTCCCGGAACTCGACGGGCGCCCGCGCTCGCTCCCCGCGGGTAAGACCGCGCTTCGCGCGGTGCTGCGCTCGTCGAGTTCGCCATCGCCGTCCCGATCCTCGTCTTCGTCGTCTTCGGCGTCGTCGACGGCGCCCGCGCCTTCGCCACCTGGAACGAGATCAAGAACGCCGCCCGCGAGGGCGCCGTCTACGCCCAGACCCACCCGCTCTCCTGGCGCCAGGACGTTCCGGCGGAGGCGCGGTGCGCCAACGGCGACACGATCGTCGACCACGCCGACGCCGAGTCCGACGTCCCGATCACCGTCGTCATCACCTACGGCAGCGGGTCCACCCTCTCGCCCGACTGGTGCCGCCCGACGACCGCGGCGACGCCGATCCCGCCGGGGACGCGCATCCGCGTCCAGGTCGAGACCCCGTTCAACGCCATCACCCCCTTCGTCGGTGACTTCTTCGACACGGTGCGCTCCGCCGTCACCGTCACGGTGCAGGGATGACGCTCCGTCGCCGGGCCCGACGTGAGCGCGGCGCCGTCGCCGTCGAGTTCGCGCTCATCGCCCCGCTCCTGTTCGGGCTCCTCTTCGGCTTCCTCGAGGTCGGGCTCCTCGTGCTCGGGAGCACCGCCGGCACGAACGCAGCCCGGGAGGGGGCACGGGTCGGGATCGTCGGGTACATCGACGCCGACGACCCGTCCTCCGCCGCGTTCGCGGCGATCGACGCCCAGATCCGCGACAAGCTCGCCAACCTCGTGCAAGACGGCGCCAACGTCGTCGTGACCGTCCGCTGCCTCGACTACGACGCCCCCAACCCCCAGAAGCCCTGCGACGACGACGTCGAGGTCGGTCGCGACCTCCTCGAGGTCACCGTCGAGTGGGAGCCGAAGATGGCCACCGGGTTCGTCTCGCCCGACAGCCGGACCGACACGGCGCGCATGACGATCGTCGGCGATCCGAGCACCGCCGGAGGAAGCAGCGGGGGGGTGGCGGCACCCTGGCCACCCTGACGCTCGGGTGCTCGCCCTCGAACCTGACCGAGACGAACTCGACCCAGACGGTGACCTGCACCGTCACCCGGTCGAACGCCAGCCACTCGGTGACCGTGGCGTACGCCACCGCCGACGGCACGGCGGTCTCCGGCTCCGACTACACGGCGACCAGCAACCTCATGAGCTTCCCCGCCGCCGGCCCGTTGACCCAGACCTTCACGATCTCGGTGCTCGGCGACGCCGTCTTCGAGCCGACCGAGTCGTTCACCGTCGCGCTCTCGGGGCCGAGCAACGCGGTGCTCGGCTCACCGGTCAGCGTCACGATCGACATCGCCAACGACGACCCGGCCGACACGACCCCGCCGGCGGTCACGTCGATCGTGATCCGCGACTCGCTGTCGCCGCTCGGCAAGGTCGACACGATCATCGTGAGCTTCGGTGAGACCCTCGGCGCCTGCGCCGGAACCAGCGGGTGGTCCGTCGGCGTCCCCGGCGGGTCGGGCTACAGCCTGGCGTCGGTGGCGAAGGGGACGACGAGCGTCACCCTCACGCTGACGCAGGGCTCGCTGCCCACGACGGCGGCGACCGGGTTCACGATCAGCTACGCGCAGAACGCCGACGGCGTGTGCGACGGCGCCGGGAACATGACCGGGAGCTTCGGAGCGACGACGCCGGTCGACCAGGCCATCCCGTACCTGCTCGGGCTGAGCTCCGGCAACGGTGGCGGCGGCATCGTGAACCGACCCAACACCGGCGACACCGTGACGCTCCAGTTCACCGAACCGATGCAGACCGTGGCGACCGGCACGCTCGTCCTCGATCGAGCGAACGGCAACAGCAAGGCCACCGCGCTCACGATCACGCCCTACCTCCCCGTGACCGACCTCGCACCCGACACGACCAGTTGGTACAGCGGGAACAACGGTGGAACGGCCACCTTCGCGACGACGCTCGCGGCGAGTGGGAACACCATCGTCGTGACGTTGGGGGCGTGCGGCGGCAGCTGCACGTTCGTCACCGGGGCGCCGGGCGTCTCGCTCACGCCTCCCGGCTGGGCTCCGAGCCTGCCCCGGGACGTCGCCGGCAACGCGGCCGCCACGTTCGTCTCGCCGCCCGCCACGGCGAGCCCGATCGCCATCCCCTCGATGTTCTGAAAGGAGGAGCCGATGCCCACCACGCGCCGTCGCCGTGAACGTGGGCTCACGATCCCGTTCCTCGCGCTCTCGATGGTCGCCCTCCTCACCTTCACCGGCTTGGTCGTCGACGGCTCCAACGTCTTCGCGCAACGCCGCCAGATGCAGAACGCGGCGGACTCCGCCGCCCTGGCCGGCGCCAACGCGCTCAACCGGTATCTCCTCGGCACCGGGACCCCCAACCAGATCTACACCGCCGCCCTCAGCGAAGCCACGAGCAACGGCGCCGACGCCGCCGCGTTCAGCTGCCTGCTCGTCCGCTCCGGCGGCGGCACGCAGGCCTGCCCGACCACGACCAACGGGTTGTCGGTCCCGAGCGACGCGTTCCGGGTCCGGACCGAGGTGCACCAGACCTACGACACCGTCTTCATGCAGGTGGTGGGGACCGACGACTTCTCCGCCGCGGCGCGGGCGGCGGCCGCGGTGCAGCGGGTGACGGGCGGGACCGCTCCCTTCATGGTCTGCGGCATCGGGCAGGCACCCAACCCCAACCTGCTCGACAACTCGAATCCCGCCGTCCCGGTCGACGACTGGCCCGTCAACCTGGCCGCCGTCGGGTTCACCTACGACGTGTGGGGCAACGACATCAAGGCGCACGACTGCGGCAACCCGTCCTCGAGCTTCCGAGGGCTGGTCGACACCGACCTCGGCCCCTTCGACATCCCGGGATCCTGGGAGGCGTCCCAGGGCAACCACGCCGGCCCGACCCGGGCCCTCGTGCTCTCTGGCGACGCCTGCGACGGCGACGAGGACGACCTCACCGTGGGCTGCCTCATGGTGCTCCCGATCTGTCCGACCGGGAACAACCGGGGCGGTACGAACTTCGACATGCATTGCACCCGTTTCGGTGTCTTCGAGGTCACGTCCATCGACACGAGCGGTCAGCCCGACATGGATGCGATCTTCCGCGGTGCGGCGACCATCGCCGACGGCCAGGCCGGTGGCGACCCGATTCCCGGCGAGGTTCGGGTCGTCCGACTCGTCGAGTAGTCGCGCTCGCGCCGGTCGTGAGCTGGCGCCTTGACAAGTCTTGGCGAAGTTTACAAACTTGCCATGTGGGCGGAGCGGGCATCTCGGGCGTGACCGAGGAGATCGTCTGGTCATCGCGCCTCGGTGCCCACCTGCAGGCATCGCGGCTCCGCGCCGGCCTGCGCCGTCTCGATCTGGCCGGCAAGCTCGGCGTCAGCGAGGAGACGATCCGCCTGTGGGAGAAGGGCGCCGTCCAGCCGTCCGCTGGAGCGCCTCGCCACGCTGATCGCCGTGCTGTCACTCGAGACCTCGGCGTGGCAGGGGACGGCCGGGACCGATCCCGCCGAGGACCTGCACCCGCTCGCCCGCCGCCTGCGCGACGAGCGGGGCGCACGCGCGCTCACGCAGGCGGAGGTCGCTCACGACCTCGGCGTGCCGCGAGCCACCTACGCAGGCTGGGAGACCGGCCGGACGACGCCAGGCGCCGAGGTGTTCCCCAAGCTCGCCCCGTACCTCGGGCTCGCCGAGCGGCACCTGGCCGACCTGTGCGGGCTTCCGTTCGTCGTCGACTACTCGTCGTGGCCTCCGTTCGGCCAGCTCGTCGGCGCCCGCCGTCAGGAGCTCCACCTCACCCGCGCCGCGCTGGCCGAGACCGTCGGCGTCTCGGAGAGCACGGTCGTGGCATGGGAGCTCGGCTATCGCATCCCGGCGTCGGCCCACCTGACCGCGCTCGCCGACACGCTGTCGGTCGATGTCGCGACGATGGTGGGGGCCCTGCCGCACCGCTGGACAGCCACCGGTCTCGGTGAGTTGATCCTGCGGCGGCAGCACGAGCTCGGGCTGCGTTCGGTCGACCTCGCCCGCCTCATGGGCACGACCGACGCCACGGTCAGCCGGTGGGTGCGGGGCAGGAGTCGCCCCCTCGAACGCAACCTCGAGCGCCTCGCGAAGGCGCTCGCCGTCCCCTACGCCGACGTGCTCGAAGTGGCTGGAGGCCCGGTATGAGCGGAGCAGAGATGGAACGGGCAGTAAGGAAAGGGTCGAAAGCCCTGGTTCGGGCCGCGCTCTGTGGTCGATCGGGTTTCGAGGGTTCGGGGCCACTCAACTCCAGCAGCTGACGGTGCCGATCAGTACGAAGATCCGAGCGAGGGCGGTTTCCAGGTATGAGGTGCGGCACACGCGGCGCGGTAGCGGCCCGGCGGGAACACGAACGGTCGCGCTTCACGCGGCGATCGGGGCGTGTCGGCGATCGAGTACACGCTCGGCCTCGCCTTCCTCGCCGTGGCCTGCCTCGGGGCGGTCGGTTGGCTCGAGGACTCGTCGAGCGACGAGCTGGCTACTCGCGGCAACGCCATCGGCACGCCCGATCTCGATGAGCCCTTCGGGGCGTCCACGTCGACGTCGGCCTCGACGTCGACGTCGTCGTCGACAACCCCGCCGCCGCCGCCCGCTCCGCCGGTCGCCGTCATCACCAGCTCGCTCAACCCGCACAACGGCCACAATTGCTCTGGGAGCAAGTGGACGCCCACGGTGGTCGTGACGGTGACCGACGAGTTCGGGAATCCCGTCTTCAACGCCGCGGTGTCCGCCACGTGGGTGCTGTCCCCGAGCCTTGGCACGGCCACCGTCTCCTTCGCCACGACGCAGGACGGCACGGCGACGTTCTCGCTCCACAACCTCGAGGCGTCACAGGGACAGCCCGACTACTGTCGCTTCGGTGCTCTTCACGATCAACTCCGTGACACCCGACGGCGGCTCCCCGTTCATCCCGGATCCGCCCTGACGGTCACGATCAACGAGGAGCCGTGCTCGTGACCCGCATGCGTCGCCGCGACCGGTCGCGTGGTGCCGTCCTCGTGGAGATGGCGCTCGTGGCGCCGATCTTCTTCCTGCTGGTCTTCGGTGTCATCGAGTTCGGATGGGCGTTCGTGCAGTACCTCGACGTCCGGCACGGCGCCCGTGAGACGGCCCGGCTCGCCGCCGTGAACTACTCGACCGGCGGCAGTGTCGGCACCGCGCAGACGGGGATCATCATCGACGAGGGATGCAGCCGCATGGACACCGTTGGCGACTCCGACGCCACGTTGACCCTCGCCGTCGAGAATCCCGGAGAGATCGGCGATCGGGTGACCGTCGAGGTCAGCCACGAACCTGGACACCCTCACCGGCTTCCTCGACTTCGCCCTTGGCGGCATCACGCTGCGCAGCGACGTCGTCATCCGCTTGGAGGACGACGCCAGCTGGGCCGACTTCTCGAAGGCGTGCCCGTAGTGGCCGCACGATCGTCTCGCGACGGGACGGCGGCTTCGTCATCGTCATGTTCGCCCTGCTGTTGATCGTGCTCCTGATCTTCGCGGCGTTCGCCATCGACCTCGGCGCGCTCTACAACCACCGCCGCCAGGACCAGAACGCCGCCGATTCAGGCGCGCTGGCTGCGGCGCACGACCTCGGTGGGACGGTCGCCACGATGGTCGCCGACGCCAAGCAGTACACGGAGGACACCCTCGAGGTCGACATCCCCGATGGCGCCACCGGCTGGAACTCCTGTGCGGGAGACCTGGGCGCGCTCACGACCCAGGCGGCCGGTTCGAACTGCATCTCGTACACGCGACAAAGAGGTTCGGGTTCGGATCCCCGATCAGACCTACAACACGTTCTTCGCGCGGCTCGGTGGGAGCGACACGTTCACGCACGCCGCGTTCGCGATCGCTGGAATTCGGGCCGAAGGGCTGGCCGGGATCCTGCCCTACGCGGTCACCGGCGGGTCGGCCGAGGGCGGGTTCGGCTGCCTGCAGACGAACTCGAACGGGCAGGCGTCGGCCTGGTGCGGCTCGACCTCGGGAAACTTCGGCTTCCTCGACTTCAGCCAGTACGGCGAGCCCGAAGTTCGGGACGAGCCAGAGTTGCAGTGCGCGGCGCCACGCACGAGCGCATCCGCGACAACACCGCGATGGGGGTCGACCACGATCTCAGCCGGGAGCACGAGATCTACAACTTCAACGTCGTGGATGCGCCCACGGCGTGCGACGCGGGAACGCCGTCGCCGAACGCCGCCAACACCCAGACCGGCAACTGGTCGACGGACATCACCGAGGGGCTGTTCTACCGGAGCGACTTGTTCAGCGACGGTGAGCCGTCTCGCCTGCGCTCGCCAGGACGACAACCTGTTCAGCGGCGCCGGGCAGGAGCGAGCTGTTCTCGGCGTCGGCTCGACGCTCGGCCTGCCCGGCCTCGACGACAACCCGCTGTGGAAGTACATCCCGCCCGACTACGGGCCGGGCGAGGCAACGAGCGCCGACATTCCCGAGTCGTGCAAGCGGGACCAGTTCGTCAACCCGGCGAACGACAACTACTGGCCGACCGCGGTCGACAACACCGCTCTGGACGACGGCGTCGAGGCGTTCGTCGAAGCCTCGGCGGGAGCGAACGCACCTCGGGACGTGATCCTCGGGCTGCTCGTCACGGTGCTTCGTCCACTACATGGGCCAGAGCTGGAACGGCTTCCCCGTCGGCTCGCTCACCGTGCCGGAGGCACCGACCGGGTGCGGTACTGGAAACGTCTGCTCCGATCCCGTCTTCGCCCTGAACTCGTCGATCGATGACGAGCCGGACCTCTTCGACATCCAGTACACGCCCCGATTCGCCTACGTGCCGCAGATCGCAGACTTCCCGACGGGGACCGGGGATCGGGCGTTCATCCGGTTCCGCCCGATCTTCATTCAGCGCCTGCTGATCGAAACCTCGGCTTCGGGTACCGGCGTCATCTTCGATCCCGGCGTGACACCTGCGCCCTCGACGACGGGAACCTTCGCTCGCGTCGGCGAGACCAGCAGCTTCGTGTTCCCCGAGACTCATGCTCCCGGGCGGCCTCGGGGGCGAGGACGCGCCGTTCGAGCTCGGCGTCAATCGTTTCATCCGCCTGATCCGCTGAGGACGGCTACCGTCCCGAGCTGAGGTGCCCACCACGGACGAAGACTTCGCCACGCTGCTCGGAGCGGTTCGCCGAGGGGATCCGGAAGCGATCTCCCGGCTGTACCGCCGGGAGCAGCCGCGCCTGCTCCGGGTCCTGCGGGCCGAGGTCGGCGACGCCGCCGACGACGTCGCCTCCCAGACGTGGCTCGAGGTCATGCGGGTGCTCGACCGGTTCGAGGGCGACGGCCGGGGCTTCCGGGCGCTCCTCTTCACGATCGCCCGCCGCCGGCTCGCCGACCACCGTCGCAGCCGGGTCCGCCGGCCCGCCACGCCGACGCAGCCGGCCGACCTCTACCTCGTCCGCGACGCCGGCCCGGGGGTCGAGCACGAGGCGTTGGCCCGTCTCGGCGCCGACGACGCCGTCGAGGTCCTCAACGGGATCCTCGAGCCCCTCGACGTCGAGATCCTCCTGCTGCGCATCGTCGCCGACCTGCCGGCCGACGACGTCGCCGCCATCGTCGGGCTCTCGACCGGCGCCGTCCGGGTGCGCCAGCACCGGGCCGTGAAGCGGCTGGCCGCCGCGCTCGGTCGCGTCCCGGTCACCGCCAGTAACGACTCCGACGCTTCCGGCGATCGGAGTGAGATCATGAGCGATCCGATGAACGGCGGCCGGATCGTCGACCTGCTGCTCGCCGACGACGACGAGGAGTTCGACGGCGATCTGCTGGTCGTCGAGGACCTCTTCGTCGTGCTGACCGAGGACCTCGACGTGCCGGCTCCGGCGCCGGACGCCGCCCTCCTCGCCGACGCTGATCGCCGCCGTTCCGATGCCGGTCGAGCCTCGACGCCGTGGCCTCCGCATCGCCATGGCCTCGGGCGCCTTCCTCCTGGCCGCCTCCGGGGCCGCCGCCGCCACCACGGGGTCGCTGCCCGACGGCATCCAGTCGGCGCTCCACCGGGCGGCAGAGGCAGTCGGGGTCCACATCCCCGACGGCGACGCCCAGGGCCCGCCCACGAGCGGCGGCAGCCAGGACGGCCCCGGGCACGGACGCTCCGACGAGGCGCCCGGCCGTCCCGAGGATCCCGGCCAGCCCGCCGATCCCGGCCGTGTCCGACGAAGCCCCTGGTCAGCCCGAGGATCCGGGGAGCGAGGGCGTCGGGCCCGAGGCGGCGTGCCCCCGGCCAGGTCGACAACCCCAGCGTCGATGGCGAGAACCCGACCGTCGGCGGCGAGACCCCGACCGTCGGCGACGAGATCCCGAACGCCAACCCCGAAACCGGTGCCGACCCGAACGCGGGCGGCGCCAACGGCCACGCCGACGCCAACGCGGCGGACGCCGGGGCCAACGCGGCGCAGCGGGAGCTCCAACGCGAGCCCGCGAGCAGGCGGCGACGCCGACGCCCCGCCAACGGGCAGGACGACTGACCGCCGGCCGCGTGACGCTCAGATTTCTCGCTCGTCCGTGTAACACCGCGATGCGCCGTGGCGATCGGTGCGTCGGGTGAGGGTGTGGACGGCACCTCCGCACCAACACCCAGCGACTAGGCAGCGTCTCCCGGCGCTGCTCGGGAGCGGAAACGGCGGGGGAGCGCTTGCGCTCCCCCGCCGCTTCTGTATCGCCGTGTCGATCCCGGACCGGGCAGGTCCCGCCTCTAGGCTCGGCCTCTCGTGTCCGGCTTCGTCGACGAGTGCGGCCTCCACGTCAAGGGCGGCGACGGCGGCGCCGGGTGCGTGGCGTTCCGCCGCGAGGCCCACGTCGACAAGGGCGGCCCCGACGGCGGCGACGGCGGCAACGGGCGGCGACGTCTGGCTCGTCGCCGACCGCAACGTCGCCTCGCTGCTCGCCTTCCGCGACCACCCGCACCGCCGGGCCGGCAACGGCGACCCACGGCTCCGGCAAGAAGCGCCACGGCGCCGCGGCGGCGCCGACACGGTCGTGCCCGTGCCCGAGGGCACCGTCGTCCGCGACCACCAGGACGGCACCGTCCTCGCCGACCTCGTGCACGCGGCGACCGGTGGCTGGCGGCCGCGGGCGGGCAGGGCGGCCGGGGCAACGCCCGGTTCCTGTCGAACCGCCGGCGGGCGCCGGCGTTCGCCGAGCAGGGCGAGGTGGGCGAGGAGCGCTGGCTGCGGCTCGAGCTCAAGCTGCTCGCCGACGTCGCCCTGGTCGGGTTCCCCAACGTCGGCAAGTCGACGCTGATCGCGCGCCATCTCGGCGGCCAAGCCGAAGATCGCCGACTACCCGTTCACCACGCTCGAGCCGAACCTCGGCGTCGTGCGGCTCGACGACGCGCGAGTTCGTCGTGGCCGACATCCCCGGGCTGATCGAGGGCGCCGCCGAGGGCAGGGGCCTCGGCCACCAGTTCCTGCGCCACGTCGAGCGGGCCCGGGCGCTGTGCGTCCTCGTCGACCTGGCGTGGGAGGCCGCCGGCCTGCCGCCGCCGGCCGAGCAGGAGCGCGTCCTGCTGGCCGAGCTCGGCGCGTACCAGCCCGAGCTGCTCGACCGGCCCCGGATCGTCGCCGGGTCCCGGCTCGACCTGGCCGATCGGCGCCGGCGACGACGACGGCGACGTGCCGGCCCTGCGGTTCTCGGCGGTCACCGGCGAGGGCGTCCGCGCCGCTCATCGGCGCGATGGCCGGCGCCGTGCGGGCGGTGCGGGCCGCCGAGCCGGAGCCCGACCGCCTTCGTCGTGCACCGGCCCGTGCCCCAGCGAGGGCGTCGCGGTCGAGCGCGACGATCGACGGCGCCTGGCGGGTCGTCGGGCGCGCCGCCGAGCGGGCCGTCGCCCTGTCGGACCTCACGAACCCCGACGCCCTCGAGTACGCCCAGCCGCGCCTGCGGTCGCTCGGGGTCGACAAGGCGCTCGTCCAGGCCGGCGCCCGCAGCGGCGAGGTGGTGCGGGTCGGGTCGCTTCGAGTTCGAGTACCGGCCCGACGACGAGTGGTCACTCCGACGAGGGCGACGACGTGGGATCGAGCGTCGATGATCGTCGTCGCCAAGATCGGCACGTCGTCGATCACCGACGCCGACGGCTGGATCGACGAGCCGGCCATCGAGCGGTTCGTCGGCGGGCTCGCCGGCTGCGGGCCGACGGGCACCAGGTCGTGGCGGTCACCTCCGGCGCCGTCGCCGCCGGCCTGCCGGCCCTCGGCTTCGGGCGCGACCGCCGGCCCCGCGACGCCCGCACGCTGCAGGCCGTCTCGGCCGTCGGGCAGGGCCGGCTCATGGCCACCTACGACCGGGCCTTCGCCGCCCACGACCTCGTCGCCGGCCAGGTCCTGCTGGCCCCGCTCGACTTCGGCATGCGCTCGCAGTACCTGCACGCCCGGGGCACGCTGCGTCGGCTGCTCGAGCTCGGTGTCGTCCCCGTGATCAACGAGAACGACGCCATCGCCGACGACGAGATCCGCTTCGGCGACAACGACCGCATCGCCGCCCTCGTCGCCCACCTCCTCGAGGCCGACCTGCTCGTGCTGCTCACCGACACGCCCGGCCTGCTCACCGCCGACCCCCGCCTCGACCCGTCGGCGTCGCTCATCGAGGAGATCGTCGAGGTCGACCACGCCCTCGAGGCCCTCGCCGGTGGCGCCGGAACGTCGCGGGGGAGCGGCGGCATGGCGTCGAAGGTGGCGGCGGCGAAGATGGCGGCCTGGTCGGGCGTCCGGACCGTGATCGCCTCGTCGACCCGCGACGACGTGCTCGCGCGACGCCGTCGCCGGCGTCCCCGGCGTCGGCACCGTCGTGCTCCCGCGGGAGAAGCGGCTGCGCGCCGCGCAAGCTCTGGATCGGCTTCGCGGTGCCAGCGGCCGGTGTCGTGCGCGTCGACGACGGCGCCCGGCGGGCCCTGCTCGAGCGCAACGTGTCGCTCCTGCCGGCGGGGGTGATCGGCGTCGAGGGCCGCTTCGAGGCCGACGACGCCGTCGAGCTCGCCGGGCCCGACGGCGTCGTGTTCGCCAAGGGCCTGGCCCGCATCGGTGCCGGCGCCCTGGCCGGCGTCGCCGGCCGGCGCACCCCCGACCTCCCCGAGGGCCTCCCCCACGAGGTCGTCCACCGCGACGACCTCGTCGTCCTGCCCTAGGCGCCGTCGCTGGTCGATCGGGCGCAGACCCGTCCTGTGGGTGCGAACCCGTACGAGAGCCGGGTTGGCACTCGGAGGACGGGAAAGCGCCCGGAGGTCGGCGGGGCCGACCCGACCGTCCCGGACACACCCCTTCGGCAGGATGCCGGGATGGCCACGTTCACGACTCCCGATCAGCGGGCGGCGGCCACTGCTTCCAACCAGGCGGCAGCCATCGCCCATCGCCAGGCCCGGAAGGCCGGCCTCTCCGACGACCAGATCGACCACCGCGTGGCGGTGGGGACGTGGATACGGAAGGTGCGAGGGGTCTACGTCGTCGCGGGCTCGCCCGACACGCCGTTGCAGCGACTTTGGATCGCCTACTTCGCGACCGCAGCGTCAGGCGGCGTGGTCTCGTACCTCTCGGCTGCAGCGCTCTTCGGCCTGGCGCCGTTCCCGGCGCTGCCGCACGTGACGGTGCCGCCGCTGGCGAGCGCCGACTGCCGTGCCGCCCGCGTGCATCGGGGAACCGTTCCGGCGAAGGACACGGCTCCGACGGGACGGACTGCTCACGACCTCGGCGAGCTCGTACCCTCGTCGACTCGCGCGAGCCGTCCTCGATCGCCCGTCGTTCGAGCAACTGGTCGACGTGGCGTTCTGTCGGAAGCTGGCGACGCCTGGGTCCACGCTGCTCGCCGCCGAGCGGGCCGGTGCCCGACGGCGCGGCATCGCCTTGCTCCGCGACGTGATCAGCGTCTGGGCCGAGGGCATCGTCCCGGGCAGTCCCGCCGAGGTCCGTCTGCTCCGAGTGCTCGGCGAGCTCGGTCTCGACGGCCTGGTCGCGCAGCACGAGGTGTTCGACGCCGACGGTTCGTTCGTTGCCCGACTCGACATCGCCGGTGCCGCGCCTGCTGGCGGCCTTCGAGTACGACGGGCTCGAGTTCCACGGTCCGAGGGCGTGGCCCCGCGACGAGCGCCGCTACGACCGCCTGCGTGCCCTCGGCTGGCGAGTCGAGCCGGTCACGAAGGCCGATCTGCTGCCCGGCGAACGACGGCTCCGTCAGATCGTCCGGCGCTGGACCTCGTAGTGCGAACCCGTCCTGTGGGTGCGAACCCGTACGAGAGCCGGGTTGGCACCCGGAGGACGGGGAGGCGCCCGCAGGTCGGGGCCGCTCAGGCCGAGGGGGTGCCCTCGGCGGGGGTGGGGGTCTCGGTGGCGGCGGCGGGGGTCGGTTCGGCCTCGGCGGGGGCCGGGGCCAGGCCGAGCTGGGCCCGGATCTCGGCCAGGCGGCCCTGGGCCTCGGTGTTGCGGGCGGCCTGCTCGACCTCGAGCATCCGGCTCTCGACCGAGGTCTCGGTCAGCTCGGACATGCCCTTGGCCTTGGCGTAGCGGGCCTCGATCTTGTCCCGCACCTCGTCGAGGGTGGGGACGTCCTCGCCGACGGTCTCCGACAGCGAGGCCATCGCCTTGTTCATCTGCTCGGCCATCTTCGCCTGGTCGAGCTGGCCGAGGAGGCGCTGGCGCTCGGACAGCTTCTTCTGCAGCGCCGTCGAGTTCTGCTGGACGGCGGCCTTGGCCTGATCGGACGCCTGGGTCGCCTGGAGGTGCAGGGCCTTGAGGTCCTCGACCTCGGCCTCGAGCTGGATCAGCCGGTTGGCGAAGGACTCGGCCGCGTTCGTGTACTCCGTGGCCTTGGTGGCGTCGCCCTTCTTCTGGGCCTCGTCGGCCATGAGGACGGCCTGGCGGGCGTTGCCGTTGACCTTCTCGAGCTCCTCCATGGCGCGGTTGAGGCGCAGCTCGGTCTGCTTCTGGTTGGCGATGACGTTCGCCGCCTGCTCCTTGAGGCGCCGGTGCTGCTCCTGGGCCTCCATGATCGCCTGCTCGAGCTGGACCTTCGGGTCGGCCTTCTCGTTGAACGACGAGTTGAGCTTGGCCGTCAGGTACTTCCACCACCGCTTGAAGCGCCTTGAACATGGCCGCGGACCCTATCCGTTGGCTCGTCGGCCCGCGACCGCGCCGACGAGCTCGCGCACCTCGTCGCACCCGGAGCACGGCGACGGCGCCGAAGAAGCCGATCACCGCCCCGGTCAGGCCGACGGCGAGCTCCGGCCACGCCGGCCCGTCGTCGGTCGAGGTGAGCTGCACCGCACACGGCTCCCGCGGCCGCGGCGACGGCGCCGGCGACCGCCAGCCGCACGACGAGCGACCCGAGCCGCCGGCGTCGAGCACGCCGCCGACCCGCCGGTGCAGGGCCACGAGGGCGACCACGGCGGCGACCGATGTACGCGACCGCGTAGGCGATGCCCAGGCCCCGCTCGGGGTCGTCGAGCGTTCGGCACGAGGGCGAGCACGAGCGCCACCTGGAGGCCGTTCTCGACGACGTTGAGGAGGAACGGCGTCCGCGTGTCGCCCTGCGCGTAGAAGCCCCGCAGCGCGAACAGGTAGGCGGAGAACCCGGGCAGGCCGAGCGCCATCGTGCGCGAGCACGTCGGCGGTGCTGGCGGACGCGGCCTCGTCGAACGACCCCCGCTCGAGCAGCACCGCGACGAGCGGCCCGCCGACGATCAGGTAGCACGATCGACCGCGGGGACGACGCCGACCCAGCACGAGCCGCAGACCCTGGCCGAACCGCTCGCGGTACAGTGGCGACGTCGCCGCGGTTCCACGCCGACGCCAGCTCGGGCACGAACGTCGTCATCACCGACACGGCGACGAGCCCGTGCGGGCAGCTGGAAGAAGATGAACGCGTACGTGTACGCAGGAGACGAGCCCTCGGTCTGCGGTCGACGCCGCCACGGCCAGCATGACGGCGAGGCCGATCTGGTTGGCGGCGACGTAGCCGAGCGTCCAGCCGCCCCGGCGCACCACGGTCGCACCGCCGGGTGCTCGCGGCTCGAACCGCCAGCGCAGCCGGACGCCGGCCCGCCGCATCGCCGGCCACAGCGGCAGGGTCATGGCGACGATGCCGGCGGTCGTCCCGGCGCCGAGCAGCCACAGCGCGGTGCGCGTCGTCGGTGACCGACTCGAGGTCGGCGTCGCGACCACGCGGGCGGCGAAGGCGACGAGGCGCGCCGCAGACGACGACGTTGTTCAGGACCGGCGCGAACGCGGGGACGGCGAAGCGGCGCTTGGCGTTGAGCACGGCCGTGCCGAGCGCCGTCCACCCGTAGAACAGCATCTGCGGGAGGAACAGCCGCAGCAGCGGCACGCCGGCGTCCTCCAGCTCGGGCTCGCCGTAGACGGCGAAGAGCAGCGGGAGCGGCGACGATGCCCACGAGGGTGAGCACGACGAGTGCGACGGTCGCGACGGTGAGCACCGCCGAGACGGCGTCGTCGTCGCCGTCCTCGAACCGCTCGACGAAGACGGGCACGAGGGTGGCGGAGAGCACGCCGCCGAGCAGCAGCTCGTAGACGATGTTCGGCGTGGTGTTGGCGAGGTTGTAGGCGTCGGCGAGGGCGAAGGCGCCGACGGCGTAGGTGAGGGCGCCGACACGCAGCAGCCCGGTGATGCGGGAGAGCAGCGTGCCGAGGGCGACGACCGCCGACGACCGGACGAGACGCCCGGTGTCGTCGAGGGCGACATCGCCGGCGGTGCCCTCGAGCGAGACGTCGCCCGCGTCGGTCATCTGGTAGCTACGACTACGCCGTGCCGGTCGACGGGCGCTGAACCTCTTCCAGGCCGAGCCGGAGCGCCTCCAGGTCGGTCACCAGGGCGTCGACGTCGTCGCCGAGGCCCTGGAGCTCGGCCACGTCATGGGCGGCGACGGACAGCTCGGCGGCCCGGGCCACCGCCTCGTCGAGGCGGGCGTTGGTGAGCCGCAGCCGGTCGCGGGCGTCGACGATCGTGCGCGTCGAGCCGCTCGGCCGAGGCGAGCTGGGCTCGCAGCGACGTGGCCGTCTTGTCGAGCGCCGACCCCTTCGCCCACGGCTCGGCCGCCCGTGCCTCGACTTCGGCCAGCTCCCGCTGGGCCGCGGCGGTGTCGATCCGGCGGCGGGCCTCCACGAGGATCTGGCCCTGGCGGGCGACCCGCCACGCCTCCTCCACGCCGTCGTCGATCGCGTCCGCCGATCTCCATCATCCGTTCCTTGCAGCGGTCCGCTCCGGGCCTCGCCGACCGCCTCGCGGAACCGGGTCTGGGCCTGGAGGGCGTCCTGCACCGGCGCGCCGCCACGGCTCGTCGATCGTGAACGGGTCGATCCGCGCCGAGCTCGAGTCGCGCGGCGGTATCGCCGCTGCGACGCGGCCGGCCCAGGCGACCGCGCCCAGCAGGACCGCCGGCAGCACCCCGCCGGTGGCGACGAATCCGACCGCCGCCCCGAACCCGCCGAGCAGGATCCCGAGCGGCGAGGTCATGGCCCGCGCCACGGGCGGCGTGAAGAACCGGTCCCGGAAGCTGCGACGCGCCATTCCCGGGAACGTTAAGCCACGCTGTCGAGGGCGCTGCGGAGGTCGGCCACGAGGTCGGTGGCGTCCTCGACCCCGACCGAGAGGCGCACCAGGTCGGCGGGAACCTCGTTGGACGTGCCCGCCACCGACGAGTGCGTCATCCGGCCGGGGTGCTCGATGAGGCTCTCCACGGCGCCGAGGCTCTCGGCGAGGGTGAACAGCTCGGTCCTGCTGCACACCGCCAGCGCCGCCGCCTCGCCTCCGGCGAGCCGGAAGGAGACCATGCCACCGAAGCCCCGCATCTGCTTGACCGCGACGTCGTGGCCGGGATGTGCTGGCAGCCCCGGCCACATGACCTCGGCCACGGCCGGGTGCGACGTCAGCAGCTCCACGATCGCCTCCGCATTCGCCTCGTGGCGCTCCATCCGCAGGTGCAGCGTTCGACAGCCGCGGTGGACGAGGTAGCAGTCGAAGGGCGAGGGCACCGCGCCCGCGGCGTTCTGCAGGAAGAGGATCCGTTCGGCGAGCTCGTCGTCGTCGACGGCGACGAACCCGCCGACGACGTCGCTGTGCCCGCCGAGGTACTTCGTCGAGGAGTGCACGACGATGTCGGCGCCCAGCAGGAGTGGGTTCTGCAGCGCCGGCGTGGCGAAGGTGTTGTCGACGACCACGAGGGCGTCGGCCTCCCGGGCGAGCGCGGCCACCGCTTCGATGTCGACGATCCGCAGCAGCGGGTTCGTGGGCGTCTCGACCCAGACCATCCGGGTGCTGGCGCCGAGGGCGGCCTCGACGGCCGCCAGGTCGGTGAGGTCGATGGTGGCCACGTCGAGGCCGGCGGCGCCGTGGACCCGGACGGCGAGACGGATCGTGCCGCCGTAGGCGTCGTCGGGCATGACGACGTCGTCGCCCGGGCCGCACAGACGGAGGACAGCGTCCTCCGCCGCCAGCCCGGAGGCGAAGGCGAACCCGTGCCGGGCACTTTCGAGGGCGGCCACGTGACGCTCCAGGGCGGCGCGAGTCGGGTTGCCCGACCGGCTGTACTCGAAGCCGCGGTGCTCGGCCGGCGCGTCCTGGGCGAACGTCGTCGCCAGGGAGATGGACGGCACGACGGCGCCGGTCGCGGCCTCAGCGGGCCCGGCGCCGTGCACGCACCGGGTGGCGAACCCGGCGTCGGGCGCGGTCATCGGCCCCCCTTCTGGGCGGCGAGGGCGCCGAGCACGTCGGCCCGCGACACGACACCGACCGGATGGCCGCCGTCGAGCACCAGCACGGCCGGGGCGGTCTCGAGGCGGGCCACGGCCAGGTCGATGGGCTCACCGGCGCCGACGGTGGGCAGCGGCGGCTCCATCACCTCACCGACGGGACGGTCGAGGTTGGCGGGATCGGCGAAGGCGACCTTGAGGAGCTGGCGCTCGGTCACCGCGCCCACGACCTCGGCGAGCACCACCGGGGGCTCGTGCTTGACCACGGGCATCTGGCTGACCTCGAACTCCCGCAGGATGTCGATGGCGATGCGGACGGTCTCCTCGGGGTGCGTGTGCACGAGGGCGGGAAGGTCCGGCTGGCGCTGCCGGAGGAGGTCACCGACCGTCGGCCCCGCGGACCGGAGGAAGCCGTGGTCGGCCATCCAGCCGTCGTCGTAGAGCTTCGTGAGGTAGCCCCGCCCGGAGTCGGGGATGTGGACGACGATCACAGCGTCGGGCGGCAGGCCCTCGGCGACGTGCAGCGCGGCGGCGATCGCCGTGCCACCCGACCCGCCGATCAACAGTCCCTCCTCGCGGGTCACGCGGCGGGCGGTGGCGAAGCTCTCGGCGTCGCTGATCGGGATCACCTCGTCGACGACCGACGGGTCGTAGGTCGTCGGCCAGAAGTCCTCCCCGATGCCCTCGACGAGGTAGGGCCGCCCGGTCCCGCCCGAGTACACCGACCCCTCGGGGTCGGCGCCGATGATCCGGACGGCCGGGTTCTGCTCCTTGAGGTACCGCCCGATCCCGGAGATCGTGCCGCCGGTGCCGACACCGCACACGAAGTGGGTGATGCGACCGGCGGTCTGGGCCCAGATCTCGGGTGCGGTCGTCTCGTACTGCGCCCGGGGGTTGTCGGGGTTGTGGTACTGGTCGGGCTTCCACGCCCCGGGGATCTCCTTCGCCAGCCGGTCGGACACCGAGTAGTAGGAGTCGGGGTGCTCGGGATCGACGGAGGTCGGGCAGACGACGACCTCGGCGCCATAGGCCCGCAGCTGGGCGATCTTGTCGGACGCCACCTTGTCGGGGCAGACGAACACGCAGTGGTACCCCCGCCGGGCGGCGACGATGGCGAGCCCGACGCCGGTGTTGCCGCTCGTCGGCTCCACGATCGTGCCGCCGGGGCGCAGCCGGCCGTCGGCCTCGGCCGAGTCGATCATGAACAGCGCCGGTCGGTCCTTCGAGGAGAACCCCGGGTTGTACAGCTCGAGCTTGGCCAGGAGGTGGCAGTCGACGTTGCGCGCCGTGTGATCGAGCCGGACCATCGGCGTGTTGCCGATGAGGTCGACGAGCGTGTCGGCGACGTCCATCTCGGCACCGCCGTCGTCGATCGGGAAGACGGGGATGGCGTCATCGACCTCGACGGAATCGTCGGTGTGGAGCACGACCGGCAGGCCCCGGCGATGGAGCTCCTCGGCGACGGCGACGGCGTCGGGTCCGTGACCGAGGACGCCGACGCGCCGCGGGATGTGGCTGCGGACGTCGGCGACGAGCCTGACGAGGGCGTCACCGGGCTCGACCCGCACCATCCGCCGGGCCCGCGCCGCCAGCCGCCCCGGCGGCGTGGCATCCCCGACGACGACCAGCAGGTCCATCGCCCGCCGACGCTAACGCCGGCGGGCGCCATCGGGTCGCCACGGCACGCCCGGTCCGCGAGATGATCGACGCATGCTGACCTGGATGGAGTTCGAAGCGGCGCAGCCTGACCTGGCCGCGGCTGGGAAGCGGATGCTGTACGAGTTCGACGTCGGGCTCGGGTTCCTCGCCACCGTGCGCCCCGACGGAGGACCACGGGTGCACCCGGTATGCCCGGCCATCACCGATGACGGCCTTCTCGTGCTCGTCGTCGAGGGCCCGAAGCAGCGCGACCTCCTTCGCGACGGGCGCTACGCGCTCCACAGCGAGACCAACCCGCCGCCCCGTCACGAGGATGGCTTCTACGTCACCGGCGAGGCTCGCGAAGTGACCGATCCGGCGGTCAAGGAGCGGCTCGGCGAGCAACTGCGCGCCGAGCGCAAGCAGGAGTCCCTGTGGCCGAGCTTCGACGAGGATCGCCTGTTCGAGCTGCTCATCGACCGATGCCTGCTCGTGTTGACGGCGGCCGAGGAACCCTTCCCGGCCGGGCCGACGGTGTGGCAGCCGCCCGCATGAGCGGTCGTCAGAAGTTGCTGACGACCGCCGTGAGGACCTGGGAGATCGACGTCGGGTCGGTCGAGGTGTAGGCGGCGGCGCGTGCTGGCCTCGGCGATCTGGCGGAGCACGCCGGCGGCTGCGTCGCTGCTGTAGGCGATGGTGAACACCCGCACCGGTCGGCTGTCCTGGCCCTCGGCGCCCTCCGGAGCTCGCTCGAGCAGCTCGGCGAGCTGCGCGTCGTCGTCGTCGAAGTCGCCGTCGTCGTTCACGCCCGTCGGTGAGGAGCACGACGGCGTTGATCCGCGTGGGGTCGAAGCTCGTCGAGGGCGCGCGTCGTAGCTCGACAGGGCGACGTCGTACAGCGGCGTGCCGTTGAGCGGGATCAACGAGCCGATGCGGGCGCCGGACGTTCTCGCCGATCGTCGGCCACCCGGCCGTAGTCGACGAGGTCCTGGAAGACGACATCGCCCTCGGAGTCGTCGGAGCCGGTCAGGCGGTCGCCGTCCATGTCGGTCGTGAACACGCGCAGCGCGATCTCGTCGTCGGCCGCGAACAGGTCGATCGCCTGCTGGGCCGCCTCCTTGGCGAGGTCGAGCCGGGTGGGGCCGCTGGAGTCCTGCTCGGTCGGCCGGGTCGCTCATCGAGCCGGACACGTCGATCACGAGCAGCACCCGGGCCCGCTTGCGCTGGTCCTCCCAGCGGTCGAGGAGGTCGATCATGACCTCGGGCTCGGGCACCTCGAGGAGGGTCGTGCGGCTGGTCGGGATCGACGCCGTTGGCGGCGACGACCGGGCGCGCCGACGGCGACGTCGGGGTTGGCCGGTCGGAAGCCGAACTCGAGCACCCGCTCCTGGTTCTCGGGCTGGCCGACGAACTCGGCGAAGCGGCGGGCGCCCTCGGCCTCGTCGTCGGTCGACCCAGTCGGCCTCGAGGACGAAGAACGGGTTGTCGGAGAAGAGCGTGCCCTCCTCCGGGTAGATGGCGACGAGCGGGATGCGCGGCGGGCGCGCCTCCTCGCCCGGCTCGAGGATCGCCGTCGGGGTTGCCGGCGTTGTAGTCGATGACCGACTTCTCCTCGACGGCGACGGCGGACACGTAGGTGAGCGACGTGCCCCGGCTGGTCCGCGCGGTAGAGGTTGTTGAGGAACGTGAGCGTCGTGTCGCCGTAGTGCACGACGGCGGACTCGACGCCGGTGGCGAAGTCGATGACGGCCGGGTTGGCGAGGTCCTCGCGAGGTGAGGTCGGCGGTCTTGCCGGTGGCGGCGTAGGTCTGGGCGATGAGGGCGTTCAGGCCCGAGGTCGAGAAGTTCGGGTTCGTCTTGCCGAGCCGGAACGGGCCCCACTCGGGGTGGCCGAAGTCGGCCCAGCCGGCGTTGGACCGGGCCAGGGTGAGGATGTCGGCCCACCCGATCGGTTGCTCGCGGGTAGCCGAGGGCGTCGGCCATCGGCTCGGGCATGGCGATCACGAGCGGCGTGAGCATGAACCGCTCGAAGTCCTCGGGCACGAACGGCGTCTCGCCGCTCGTCGACCAGGCGCTGGTTGACGACCGACCCCCACGCGCTGGCGGCCGGCGACCAGATCACCGGGAACGGGACCGTCGACGGCCTCGTCCCAGCCCCGGGCCAGGGCCTGGGCGCCGGCGCCCGAGGACTTGCGACGGGGGTCGATGAACCAGCACCGGTCGCCGTCCTGCGCGGCGTCGCTGCTCGTTGAAGGTGCGGGCGAGGTCGGTGACGAGGTCGATCTTCTCGGGCGAGATGGCGCCGGCGACGACGGTGCAGTCGCCGGGGTCGCCGATGTCGACCGTCGTCGTCGGTGCCTTCGCCCTCCTCGGAGTCGCCGGCGCAGGCGGCGGCGAGGCCGCCGAGCAGCGAGCAGGGCGAGCAGCGGTGCGAGTGGACGTTCACGAGACCTCCTGGGCGAGGGCGAACAGCACGCCCGCGGTGGGTAGCCCGGTGGAGCGGGCATCGGGTGTGCGCCGGATCCCAGCCGGCGGCGACGAGGGCGCTCGTGCAGCGGCTCGCCGGATCGAGTCGGCCGCCGACCGGTGACGACGGCGACGACGGTGGCGGGCACCGCGCCGGGAGACGGTCGATGGCCGTCGCTCGCGGCGAGCCGTCGACGCGGTCGTCGAAGTCGGCCGGCGGTGACGGCGGTCGCCGACGGACCGGCGGGCCGAAGCACGAGCATGTCGTCGAGCGGATCGCGAGCCGAACGTCGATGCCGTCGAGCCAGCGTGCGAACGTCCGGCAGCGACGATCTCGCGTGGTCAGCGACGGTCCGCGTCCGTCGACCACGCGCCACTCGTCGGCCGCGTGGCCGAGCGCCAGGCAGCCCGAGCGCGGTGTCGGGCAGCGGGAGCGTCGGACCGCGTCGCCGACCGACGGCGAGGCAGGCCCAGTCGGCGCAGGCGCCGCTCGCCGGGAGCCGGTCGGTGCGGGCGGCGATGACCGACGGTCGTCGACGACGGCGCCGCCGGCCGTCGGTCAGGCTCGACGGCTGCGTCGTCGAATCGCCGGCGATCTCCGGCCAGGGGTCGAGGGTGACCCAGGCGTCGACGTCCGTCCGGCGTCGGCGATCGTCTCCTCCGGGTCCTCGATCGCGCAGCTCAGCGACGTCGAGCTGCGTCGCAGACCTCTTCGAGCTCCGGGATGCAGGCCACGACCAGGTCGGCGGGCTCGTCACCGCCGTCGTCGGCGGTCGCGCCGTCGTCGTCGTCGAGGATCGCCGCGGACGAGCACGGCCACGGCGATGAGCAGGGCTGCTCCGACCACCGCCAGCACCCGCGTCATCGCAGGAGCAACGTAGTGCCGCACATCGCCAGTTCCCGGGCACGTGCGCGCCGATCCCCGGGGTCGCGGGCCTTGGCACAGGCGCGCGCGATGCTCGACCGATGGCCGCGCTCCTCGCCCTGCTGTCGGCCGTCACGTACGGCGCCGGGGACTTCTTCGGCGGGCTGGCCGCCCGCCGCCTGCCGGCCGTGGCCGTGGCCTGGCGTTCCAACGCGATCGGGCTGGCCGGGCTGCTGGTCGTGGCGCCGTTCGTCGACGGCCGAGCACCTCGAGGGCCGCGACCTCGTCTTGGGCGCGGTCGGAGGGATCGTCGGTGGCATCGGTCTGATCCTGCTGCTCTACCGAGGACTGGCGACGGGACGATGAGCGTCGTCGCCCCGATCACGGCGGTGCTGTCGGCGGTCGTGCCGGTGCTCGTGGGGCTCGGCGGTGGCGAGCGACCGTCGGCGCTCGCCCTCGCCGGCATCCCCCTCGCCCTCGTGGCCGTCGCCCTGCTGGCCCGGGACCCCGACCGCGAGGGGCCGGTCGCCGGCATGGCGCGTCAGGACGTCCTCCTCGCCCTCGGTGCCGGGTCTCGGCTTCGGGTTCTTCTTCGTGGCCCTCGACGCCACCGGCGACGGCGCCGGGGTCTGGCCGCGTGGTGGCCGGGCGGGCGGCCTCGGTGGCCATGTTCACCGCCGTCGTCGCGGTCGTGCGCTCGACCCGCGTCGGCGACGACCGCGCCCGTCGGGGCAACACACCCTGGCTGCTGGTCGGCTGCGGCGCTCTGCGACGCCGGCGCGCAACGCCCTCTTCCTGCTGGCGACCCAGCAGGGCCTCCTCACCCTCGTCGCCGTGCTCGGCCGCCCTCTACCCGGCGTCCACGGTGCTGCTCGCCCGGTTCGTCCTCGGTGAGCGCCTGGTCGGCTCCCAGCGGGTCGGGATCGCCCTGGCCGGCCTCGCTGTCGTCGTCGTCAGCGCCGGCTGAACGGTCAGAACCGGCCCCGGCACATTCGGGGTGTCAGAGGGCTTCGCCGGGCCTCGGGATGTCGGCCTCCTCCAGCGTCACGAGCTGGTCGTCGGTCGGGGTCTCCACGGTCGGCCAGCCTCGTCGCCTGGCGGCCCACGGCCGTACTCGAACAGGTTCCGCGCCAGGCGGCCGTTGCCGAACCCGCGCTCGCGCGGGACGGCGTCGAGCCACGCCCGCACCGCGGCTCGGCCGCTTCGGGCGTCGGCTCGTACCGACCCTTCCCGGCGATCGACGAGAAGATCGCCATCAGCTCCTCGCCGGAGTAGTCGGGGAAGTGGATCGACTTCGGGAAGCGGCTGCGCAGCCCCGGGTTGGCGTCGACGAGCTCGGCCATCTCCTCGGGGTAGCCGGCGAGGATCACGACGATGCGGTCGCGCCGGTCCTCGACGAGCTTGACGATCGTGTCGATCGCCTCCCGCCCGAAGTCGTTCTCGCCGCCGCGGACGAGGGCGTAGGCCTCGTCGATGAGGAGCGTCCCCTCGTCGGCCGCGGTCGAACACGGCGACGACCTTCGTCGCTGTCTGGCCGACGTAGCCGGCGACGAGCCCGGACCGGTCGGTCTCGACCAGGTGGCCCTTCTCCACGACGCCGAGGGTCCGGTAGATGCGCGACAGCAGCCGGGCGACGGTCGTCTTCCCGGTGCCGGGGTTGCCGGTGAACACGAGGTGGCGGCTCTGGTCGAGCACCGGGCAGGTCGCGCTGCCGGCGCAGCTGCTGCGACCCGGGTGAGGTCGACGACGAGGTGGATCTCCCGCTTCACCGACGTCATCCCGACGAGCGCGTCGAGCTCGGCGAGGAGGTCCTCGAGCGGCTCGGGCGGCTCGGTGGGCGGCGGGCGGCGCCGTGGGCGGCTCCGCGGCCGGCGTCGCCGCGGGGGTGGGCGACGACGCCGTGCCGGCCATGCGCTCGAGCAGGTGACCGCGGAACGCCTCGATCGTCGCCAGCTCGTCGGCCGAGGTGTGGATGTCGGCGGCGACGACGCTGAAGGCGATCTCGAGCGAGGCGTCGTAGTACGTGCGGGCATGGCGGGTGCCGTCGCGTCGGTCGACGTCGACGAGGAGCTCGAACATCTCCGAGGGACGGGTCGATGCCGCCGGCGAGTCGCTCGACGATGCCCGAGCGGCGGACGTCGGCCGGCGCCGCCCCGCCGAGCTCGGTGTCGAGGTGCGGCCCGAAGGCGGCGATCAGCTCCCAGAGCTCGTCGTCGGTCTGGCGGCCGTCGGCGGCCACGAACCCGCAGGCGAGGGCGAAGGCCTCGACGATGACGTCGTGGCGGAGCCGTTCGATCGGCGCCGGCGGCTTCGACAGGCCGACGAGCACCGGCGCCAGCGCGTCGGCGAACCGCTCGACGGCCCGAGCCAGGTCACTCATGCCTGACCTGGGTCGGGCGCGATCGCCAGTGTCGCCACTGCATGTGGCTCCCGCCACATCGGCCAGACCGACGGCGCGCCCTTGCCGAGCTTCAACTCTCGCTCCACGCGGAACCCGAACCGCTCGTAGTAGGGGATGTTCGACTCCTTGGACGACTCGAGGTAGGCGGGGACGCCCTCGGCGTCGCAGCGCTCGAGCACCGGCGCCATCAGCGCGGCGCCGATGCCCTCGCCCTGGTGGTCGGGGTCGGTCCCGAGCACGGCGAGGTACCAGTGCGGCTGGCGGGGATGGGCCTTCTCGATCGTCGACATCGCACCCATGGCGCCGTAGCGCCCGCCCCCGTGTCCCTCGCAGGATGGGCCAGGCCAGGCGCAGGCCGTCGGCGAAAGAGGTCCGCCACTTGCCCGGCGGTGCCCAGAGCGCCGCGCCCACCCGGTCGGGCGTGGTCCAGGCCGACGCGGTGCGCACCCGCAGCTTCGTGTCGACGGCGAAGAACGGCGTCGCACGCCGCGCCCGCTCGGCCGCGGCGATGCCGGGCACGAGGAACTCGAAGATGGGGTCGTCGGCGAAGGCCCGCCCGAGGGCCAGGGCCATGGCGGGGATGTCGTCGGGTCCCGCCACTCGCACCTGCGCCGTCATGGGTCGTGCACCCTAGGGCTCGCTGCGCTCGGCGGCGGAGTGGGCATGCCGTGGCGCCGGCGATGAGTACCGTCTCCATCGTGGCGCTGCGGGTCGTGCTGGCCGAGGACAACGCGCTGCTGCGCCAAGGGGTGTCGCCAGCTGCTCGAGCGCGAAGACGACCTCGAGCTCGTCGGCGCCGCCGCCGACCTGCCCACGCTGCTCGAGCTCGTCGAGCGCGAACGCCCGACGTCGTCGTCACCGACATCCGCATGCCGCCCACGGGCACCGACGAGGGCATCCAGGTCGCCGCGCCGAGCTCCGCGAGCGACCACCCCGACATCGGCGTGGTCGTCCTGCAGCCAGTACGCCGAGCCGTCCTACGCCCTCGCCCTCCTCGACGAGGGGTCGGCCGGCCGGGCCTACCTCCTCAAGGAGCGGGTCAGCGACGTCGACGAGCTCGTCGCGGGCCATCCGCGAGGTCGCCGCCGGGCGGTCGGTCATCGACCCCACCGTCGTCGAGGCGCTGGTGGCGCGTCGACACGGCGGCGGACCGCTCGCCACTGGACCACCTCACCCCACGCGAGCGTCGAGGTCCTGGCGCAGATGGCGACCGGGCGGACCAACGCCGCCATCGCCGCGGAGCTGGTGCTCTCCGAGCGGGCGGTCGAGAAGCACACCAACTCGATCTTCTCGAAGCTCGGGCTCTCCGAGGAGCGCGACGTCAACCGGCGGGTCGCGGCGGTGCTGCTCTACCTGGCCGAGCAGCGGGCCTGACGCCCCGCTCGGGGAGTGGTGCTAGCACCCTGCCCCGCAGGTCACGACCGTGGCGAGCGATCGACCGCTGATGGTCGACGGTCCGCCGTGCACCGTCCTGGTCGTCGACGACCAGGCCCCGTTCCGCCTCGCGGCGCGCAGCGTCGTCCGCCGGGCCGAGGGCTTCGAGCTCGTCGGCGAGGCCGAGAGCGGCGAGGAGGCCGTCGAGCTGGTCGCCGCGCTCGACCCCGCCCTGGTGCTGATGGACATCAACATGCCGGGCATCAACGGGATCGAGGCCACCCGCCGGATCGCTGCGCCGAGCACCCCGACGTCGTGGTGTTCCTCTGCTCGACCTACGCCCTCGCCGACCTCCCGGCGGACGCGGCCACGAGTGGGGCCGCGCCTACGTCAACAAGGAAGAGCTGTCGCCGGCCGTCCTCACCAGGCTCTGGGAGCCGCGCGAAGCCGGCTTCGAGGCGTCATCGGCGACGTAGCGCCGGATCAGCCCTCGGCCGGCAGCGGGACCGAGCCCGCTGATGCGGGTGCCCGCGCCGGGCGCCGAGCTCCCACCGGACGGTGCCACCGATGGCGCCCAGGCGGTCGCTCATGTTCGTGTAGCCGTGGCCGCTCGGTCGCCGTGCTCGACGTCGAAGCCGGGTCCGTCGTCGGCGCACCTCGAAGACGCAGGCCCGCCGTCCTCCTCGCCACACCCGTCACCGTCGACCGACGAGTCCGGGGCGTGCTTGGCCGCGTTCTGCAGCGCCTCGAGGCAGCAGAAGTAGATCGCCGCCTCGACCTCGGTCGGGTAGCGGCCGGTCCCGTCGGTGACCACCGTCGACGTCGAGCGGGCTGCGCCCGGCGGCGGCCCGCAGCGCCTCGGCGAGCCCGGCGTCCACGAGCAGCGGCGGGAAGATGCCGTGGGCGAGGCTGCGCAGCTCGGCGATGGTCTCCTTCACGTCCGCCGCCAGCTGCTCGAGCATCTCCGCTGTCGCGTCGGGGTCCTCGGCGAGGATGTCCTTGCGCGAGCCGGAGGTTCACCGCGAGCGCGACGAGGTGCTGCTGGGCACCGTCGTGGAGGTTGCGCTCGATCTTGCGGCGCTCGGCGTCGGCGGTGGCGACGATGCGGGCACGGGAGGCGCGGAGCTCGCTCGTTGGCCTGCGCACCTCGTCGAGGGTCGCCTGCAGCGCCGAGTCGAGCTGGACGTTGTGCAGCGCGAGGCCGGCCTGGCGGGCCAGCTCGGTGAGCATCGTGTCGTCGCTCCTCGGTGAAGGGGTCGCCGTCGGCCGGGCGCTCGACGACGATCAGGCCGAGGAGCTCGCCCGGAGTGGGTCGCCGGCGCCACCCGCAGCTGCGCGCTCGGCCGTGCCCTCGAGCAGCGCCGGCAGCCACACCGACACCCACGCCTGGCCGGACACGCCGGCGCGGGCGACGACGCGGCGCTCCTTCTCGCCGATCGCCAGCTTGACGACGTCGGCGTAGGGCACCGACACCGCCCGCTCGAGCAGCTCGGGCGTGCCGGTCCAGACCTCGGCGCGGGTGAGGCCGAGAGCGTCTTGCGGAGCGACTCGGCCAGCTGGAGCAGCAGCTCGTCCATCGGGATGGCGCGGGTGAGCCGGGTGCCGAAGGTGCGCAGCACCTCGTCGGGGGCGTGGCGCTCGCCGTACACGAGGCGGTTGGCGACGTCTGCGAGCCGCTCGCGGGCCGGGAGGTAGAGCGCAGCCGCGACCGCCGCCGCCACCATCGACAGCGCCGAGCAGGGTGCGCTCGGCGTCGTCGGGAACCTGGCCGAGCCCGACGACGATGACGAGGTAGACGCAGATGGTGACGGCCGTCAGGCCGGCGAGGGAGACCGTGTGCACCAGCAGGCGGTCGACCCGCGTCACCAGTCGCGGCGACGCACCGGCGGCCAGCGAGGCGGGGATGGCGAGCGGAGAAGGCCCCGGCGGCGACCAGCCGGGTGCTGCCGGCCAGTCGACGAGGAGGTGCGAGCGCGCCGACGACGAGCGCCGCTCTCGACGGCGACCGCCGCGCCGCAGCCCACCCACTGCAGCCGCTGGCGCTCGACGCCGGCGGTCTGCAGGTAGGACGCGTGCGCTCCGGGCAGGCCGACGGCGAGCGCCACGACCCAAGCGAGGATCACGACCCACGCCGGCTCGCCCGCCATCGCCGAGCCACACAGCCGTGCCGGCGGCGAGGCCGGCGGCGTAGCCGATGCGAACGACGGGCCGCCGGCCGCTCGTGAGCGTGCCCCGGGGCAGGCCAGCAGCACGTGGAGCCCGACGGCGCAGAAGCACGAGGACGCCGACGTCGGCGGCGGCCTCGGCCGAGGTCACCGCCACCGCCGGTCCACCCGGCCTCGACCGCGGCCGCGCCGGCGAAGGTGGCGGCGCCGACGGTCGTGCCGAGCAGGAGGAGCACGCCCAGGCGGCAGAGGGGGCGCCGCACGGCCAGCACCGCGCCGGCCGAGGTCCAGGCGACGACGAGCACGAACCCGACGACCTCGTCGGCCTCGAGCCCGCCGTCGGCGGCGAGCGCGAGCCCGGCGACGGCCAGGCCGAGCGCGACCGGTACGGCGAGGAGCCCGACGTGCCAGGACGGGCGCGTCGCGTCGGCCGAGTGCAACGCGTCGGCGGGAAGCACCTCCTGGGCCGATCCGGTCGTGATCGTGGCGGTCATGGTGTCATCCCACACCGATCGTGACGCCGAGGTGGCTCGACGACGAGGGTGCGACCCGGCGGGCGCTCGGTGGTGCTGGCATCCCTGATCAGCTCTCGGCGCGGAGGCCGTCGGCGGCGCGGTCCTGCGTGGCGAGCGCCGCCAGCACCAGCGAGACCAGCACGGCGAAGACGATGACTCCGGTGATCGACAGCGCGGTGACGACGAGAGTCGTCCCCGCCGGCAGCTCCGGGCCGATGCCGATCGACCGGGCCGCGGCGGCCCAGGCGAAGCGACCGACCATCGCGCCGAGAACACCGCCGAGGATGCCACCGACGACGCCGAGCGTGAGGCCTTCGGCGTGGAGCACCCTGCGTACGTCGCGGCGGAAGCAGCCGAGGGCGCGCAGCGTGGCGATGTCGCGCCGCCGTCGCGACATCGTGACGACGAGCGTGTGGATGAGGCCGACCGCGGCGACGATCGCGATCGCTGCTGCCGCGATGGCCGGCAGCCGGTCGACCTCGGCCATCAGTGTGACATCCGCCCCGGGCGCCGCCGAGTCTGCCTCCAGACCCGCCGCCACCAGCGAGTCCGTGATCGACTGAGCGTCGACACCCTCCCGCCAATCGAAGGCCACGGCCTCGAAGCACTCGCTCTCGTCGTTGCACCCGGGCGCCCAACCGAGCGCGTCGATGGCGGCACGATCGGCGATCCAGCCGGTCGCGAGGGTGCTGCCGTCCACGGACGGGAAGGCGACGATGCCGACGACGTGGAGGTCGGTCGTGCCGTCCGGCCCGCCGGCGGGGACGGTCCCACCCATGTGGACGCCGAGGGCACCGGCGGTGTCGTCCCCGAGTGCGATCTCGGATGGACCGACCGGGAGCCTGCCGCGGACGACCGTGGGGCCCGAGCGGCCGACGAGTTGCTCCGCCGCCATGCCCGATCGTGGTTCGCCGGCGAGTGGCAGCTTGAAGCGGAGCTGGAGGCGGGCGATCGAGCTCACGCGGTCGTCGCCGGCGAAGGCCTCGACGGGGTCGATCTCTGGCGTCGACGGGTCGTCGTCGGAATCGACCCACGAGTCCCAGGTCCCCCAGCCGTACACCGCGGGGTCGGTGCCGGCACGTGAGACGCCGGCGCCGAAGAGGAGCACGGCGACCAGCGCTGCGGTGGCCGCGCCGACGCCGAGCACCGCAGCCCGCGACGGGAGCGACGTTCGCGACCCACCGTCGAGGGCATAGCCGGCGCCGATGGCGGCGGGCGGTGAGAACCCGACGGTGGCCAGCCGGTCACCGAGACCGCGCCGATGATCGGATCGTGCTCTGGAAGTCGTGACTGCGGCGGAGGCGCCTCGCCACGCGAGGACGGCGCTGATGGCGAGACCCAGGGCGACGATGGCGGCCACGCCGACGAGCAGCACGAGCGCATCGACGTCGAGGCCAGGGTCGGGCTCGACGATGGCGGCGAGGCCGAAGAGGTGCACCGTCGAGAGGGCCACGCTCACCCCGCCGGCGAGGGCGGCACCGAGCAGTGTCGCCACCATCCCGCCGGTCGCAGCCGTCGCCGCCAGCTGGCGACGAGTGCAGCCCAGCGCGCCGACGAGCCTGAGCTCGTCCTCGAGAACGCCGACCTGCCGTGCGGCCCCGGTGGCGAAGGTGGCGAGGGCGGCCGCGGCGACGACGGCGGCCAGCGCGGCGAGGCCGAGGGCATGGGCGTCCAAGGTCGGCGCCAGGCGGTCGCCGTCCTCGATCGGCAGTCCGAGCACCGCCTCGGCGTCGCCACCCGCGATCCGATCGGGCAGCGCCTCCACGAACTGGGAGGCCGAGACGCCCTCGGCCAGGTCCAGAGTGCCGATGACGGCAGCGAAGCCGATGTCGGGGACCTCGGGGTGCTCGACGCCGAAGGCGGGCGTGACCCAGGTGTTGGCGAGCGTCGGTTCGTCGTCGGCTCCGATCTCGGAGAGCTCCCGGATCACGCCCACGACCTCGAGCTGGGCGACGAGTTCCTCGGAGCAGCTCGCGCCGCTGCCCCTCCTCGTCGACCTGGAACCTGCGATAGGCGACGGTGTCGCCGGCACCCACGCCGAGCCGGCGGGCGTGGTGCTCGCTGAGGACGACCTCGCCGGCGTCGGTCGGATCGGCGAGGCGACCGGAGACGACTCGCGGTCGAGGAGTGGCGAACGGCTCGCCGGCGGCGGGCATCAGCACGGGGAAGTAGTGAGCGTCCTGCTCGTCGCAGGGGACCGACGCCGGCTGGAGCCCGAGCTGACGGACGCCGCTCGCCACCTCGACCTCGGGCAGCGCGGCGACCGCGTCGAAGCGGGCCACCGAGTCGGTGAGCACGAACGCGTCGGGCACATTGCTGACTGCGCCCAACCGTTCGGCGGCGCTCCCGGCGCGGCGCGCTCCTGCCGCCGCACCCATCGCGGCCCCACCCCCGATCGCCACGACCAGCACGAGCACGGCCAGGCCGCGCCACCGCGATCGCAGCACCGTCGCCGTCACGTAGCGGACGGGATCGGTCACGCCCGCACCTCGAGAGCCTGCGCCACCCGTCATTCGCTCCGGAGCACCATCACGGGGTGGCGCTGGCGTCAGGCCGTCGCGCCTGCGGGCACCGACGCCCCGCCGGCCGTCGACGGCCGGTCGTCCTCGACGACCCGCCCGTCGCGCATGAGCACGATCCGTCCGGCGCCCGCGGCGACCTCGGGGTTGTGGGTCACCATCAGGATCGTCTGGCCGTCGGCGTGCAGGCGGCGGAACAGCTCCAGGACCTCCAGCCCGCCCTCGGTATCGAGGGCGCCGGTCGGCTCGTCGGCCAGCAGGAGCGTGGGGGAGTTGGCCAGCGCACGCGCGATCGCCAGCCGTTGGCGCTGACCGCCGGAGAGCACACCAGGAGCGCTCTTCGCCTTGTCGGGCAGGCCGAGGAGATCGAGGAGGTCGCGCGCCCGGGACTCGGCCGGCTTGCGCTTCATGCCGGCGATGATGGCGGGGAGCGCGACGTTCTCGAGGACGCTCATGCCCTCGAGCAGGTTGAAGAACTGGAAGACGATGCCGATGTGGCGCCGCCGCATGCGGGCCAGCTCGTCCTCGGTCTTGTCGGTGATCTCCTCGCCGTCGAGGACGATCGACCCCTCGTCGGCGACATCGAGGCCGGCGACGAGGTTGAGCAGCGTCGACTTTCCGCAGCCCGACGGACCCATCACGGCCGCGAACGCGCCGCGCTCGAGGGTCAGGTCACATCCCCGCAGCGCCCGGACCGGCGCCTGCTCGGCCTCGTAGGTCTTGCGCACCGCCTCTACGACGAGCACGTCGTCTACCACCCTTACCCTCCCTGGACTCGCTCCGCCCCAACGGATCTCGACACCACTTCACACCATCCCGGCCGGCGGAGGAAGGATGCGAACGCTCCTTCTCCCAGGATGCCAGCACCACCACCACCAGCACGCATCAGCCGAGGACGATCCAGCCTGAGACTTCGGTCTGTCGGCCCTTCACAAGGGTCGGCTCGAGGGGCAACGCCCCCTCGGGCGGGGTCCGCAGTCCGTCCCAGGTCGCCTGGCTCACGACCGTCCGGCCGCCGGGATGGGCCAGGTCCTGGAGACGCTGGGCCAGGTTCACGGTGTCGCCCACGACCGTGTACTCGAGCCGCTCCTCGCTGCCGAGCAGGGCCGCCGCTGCCGCGCCGCTCGACAAACCGATGCCGAGCAGGAACGGGGTGAGGCCGGCAGCCTCCCAGCGCCGGTTGACCTCGGCCTGGGCGCCGACAAGGGCAAGATCCTGGTGAAGCTCGAGGGCTGGCCGCGCGCAACCGGGTCAGCGACGACCTGCTGAAGCTGGTCGAGCACGACGTGCTGGCGTACCGCCAGCGCCGCCTGGACGTGGCGGCCGACGACGTCTCACAGATCAAGGTTGCCCGCGGCAAGGACGAATACGTGTTCGAGCGAAGGACGGCGCCTGGCACCTCACGCAGCCCGTGGCCGCCAAGGCGGACGCGTCGAAGGCCGATAGCTCGCCCGCGACCTGCGCGGCTGGAGGCCACCGAGTTCATCGCCGCCGAGCCCAAGGAGGAGGAGCTGGACAAGACCTACGGCCTGGCCCAGCCCGAGCTGCGGCGGTGGTGACCTTCAAGGACGCCAAGAAGACAGCCCGGACGCTCACCTCGGCAAGCAGCGGCCCTCAAGGAAGACTACTTCGCCCGGCTCGACGACGGCCCGGTCATGGTCGTGAGAAAGAGGTCCGTGAACTGCTCGACCGCGACTCGCTCGCCTATCGGCCACGCAGGCCTGGCAGGTCGCCGCCGACAAGATCATCGAGCTGCGCGTCAAGAAGGAGGGCCAGCCCTACTCGCTGCTCCGGCAGGACAAGAGCTGCGCATCGCCGGCCCGTTCGACGCCACGGCGCGGACCGAAGTCGGTCGAGTCCGATGACCGACGAGCTCGGCCGGCTCAAGAGCGAGAAGTACGTCGCCCAGGGGACCCCAAGGACCTCGCCAAGTTCGGCCTCGACAAGCCCCATCTGCAGGTCGAGGTCGTCACCAGCCGCTCCGGCCACAAACTGGTTTGAGGAGATCGTGAACTTCTCATAGAATCCTGGCGGAGTTCCAGAACCCTCATAATCAAACGTGTGCCAGCCTGTGGATGCCTAACGAAATCGCATATTCGACAGCTTGTGAGGGAAACGAAACTATTGATGAGGCAGGTTAGTGCTTTAACGCGTTGACGCGTTGTTGGACAAGAGCAATTCGACCGGCTTCATCGGGGATACCCTCGACCAGCGCGAGATAAGTCTCGTACTCCGAAAGTGCCCGCTTAGGACTTGTGGGCTCGTAAGCCTCAGCCAAGTTGAAGCGGGCAATGGCGTAGTTGGGACGGAGCGTAACAGCTTTTTCGAATGAGGCGAGCGCATTCGCCTTGTCTCCCAGTTTGCTGTACACCGTGCCGAGGTTATTCAGGACTTCCGGAGTGTTGGGTCTGATAGTCAATGACCGAAGCATCTCCGCCTTGGCCTTCTCATGCTCTCCCTTTCCTTCCCACGCCAGGCCTAGTTTGTGGTGAGCTTCTGCCAGCCACACTTTATTCGTAAAGCCGCTTGCGATCGCGCTCTGGTAGGCAGTGGCGGCGGTATCGTAGTTCTGGGTTCCGCAATAGGAGAGTTGTGCCGTTTGGCCGCGCGCGAATTGCTGGAGTGAGAGGAAGGGC
>CAWIZW010000002.1:0-32854 GCA_963840695.1 uncultured Acidimicrobiia bacterium | reverse complement strand
GTCGCATCGCTTGAACCCGGTGCACACCGAGGCTCGGCGCCTCGCGGCTGAGGACGCCCGGAGCCGGGCCGAGACCTACGCCGCCGCCCTCGGCCTGCGGATCACCGGCATCGCCTGGGTCGCCGAGCCCGGGCTGCGGGAGACGACCGACCCGACCCGCTTCGCCCTGGCGGCGAGGGGCGTGCAACTCGGGGAGGCGGCCGAGGAGGTCATCGACGTCACGCCGGAGGAGATGACCGTCGACGCCGACGTCGACGTCGGCTTCGACTTCGCCCCTGCCGGTACCTGAGGCTCGCCGTGGAGCGGGTCGACGTCGTCGTCATCGGCGCCGGAGCGATGGGCTCGGCGACGGCGTGGTGGCTGGCGCGGCGCGGGCGGTCGGTGGCGGTCCTCGAGCAGTTCGAGCAGGGCCACGCCCGCGGCAGCAGCCACGGCGGCACACGGATCTTCCGGTTCGCCTATCCGGACCCTGACTACGTGCGCATGGCCCAGGCGGCGCTGCCGCTGTGGCGCGAGCTCGAGGACGACGCCGGGCGGACGCTGCTCGAGACGACCGGCGCGGTCGACCACGGCGACCCGGTCTCGATCGCGGCGACGGCCGCGGCGCTGGCCGCCTGCGGCGCCAGGCACGAGCGCCTCACAGTCGCCGAGGCCGCCGAACGCTGGCCGCACATGCGCTTCGAAGGTGACGTGGTGTTCCACCCCGACGGCGGGCGATGCCTGGCCGCCGCGACCGTCAGCGCCCTCCAGGACCGCGCCGCGGCCCACGGCGCCGACCTCCACTTCGGCACCGGGCCGGCGCGACGTCACGCCGGCCGGCGAGGGCTGTCGTCGTCACCGCCGGCGAGGCCGCGTGGCGGGCGCCCGTCGGCCGTCGTGACCGCGGGCCCGTGGCTGTCGGCGACCCTCGGCGGGATCGTCGGCCTCCCGCCGGTCACCGTGACGAGAGAGCAGATCCAGCACTTCCGACCCCGCGGCGGCGCCGATGCCGCCACGTGGCCCAGCTTCATCCACCACCGCCGGCCGTGGGTGTACGGGCTGTTCACGGCGGGGGAGGGGATGAAGGTGGCCGAGCACCACGTCGGTCCGGTCGTCGATCCCGACCTCGACGACCGGTCGCCGTGCGCGCCGACCTCGTGGCCACGGCGTCGGCGTACGTGGAGCAGTGGTTCCCCGGGCTCGAGCCCGAGCCCGTCCACCTCGCCCGCTGCCTCTACACGACGACGCCCGACGGAGGACTTCGTGCTCGACCGGCGGGGCCCGGTCGTCGTGGGCTCGCCGTGCTCGGGCCACGGCTTCAAGTTCACGCCGCTGGTCGGTCGGATCCTCGCCGACCTGGCCGAGGGCGGGCCGGGACCGGGCGGCCGGTTCGCTCTCCCCGGATGAGTCGTCGCCGGGTGATCGGTCGTTGACAATCGTTTGTTAGGGAAGTAGACAAACAAACGATGTCGGGGACGGAATCGGCCGGGGGGCCGGCGAACGGCCGGAGCCGGGGACGCCGCAGCAACGTCGGCGATCGTGGCGCCCGCCCCGACGACGCCCGCCGCCACAACCGTGCCCTCGTGCTGCGCTCCCTGTTCCGAGGCGGGCCGCTGAGCCGGGCCGACCTCGCCCGGGTCACCCACCTCACCAGGGTCACGACCTCCGACCTCGTGGGCCAGCTGCTGGCGGAGGGTTTCGTCGAGGAGCTCGGCACGAGGACCGAGCAGCGCATCGGCAAGCCGGCCACGCTCGTCGGTCTCGTCCCCGACGCGGCGCACGTGATCGGGCTCGACCTGAGCGACGACGCCCGCCTGCAGGGCGCCCTCGTCGATCTCGGCGGGAAGATCCTCGCCCGCCGCTCGGTCGAGCGGCGCGGTCGCACCGGAGAGCGCGCCGTCAAGCTCGTCATCGACCTCGCCCGCGACCTGGCGGCCGACGCGACCCGCCCGCTGCTCGGCGCCGGCGTCGGGACGCCCGGCGTCGTCGATCCCACCGGCCGCATCCTCGAGGCCCCCAACCTGGGATGGACCGACCTGGATCTGTGCTCGCCGGCTCGCCGAGGTGCTCCCGTGCCCCGTCCAGGTGGCCAACGACGCCAACGCCGCCGCCCTCGGGGAGCTGTCCTTCGGCGATGGATCCGACCGCAGCCTCCTGCTCATCAAGATCGGCCACGGCGTCGGTGCCGGTGTGGTGGTCGACGGCCACCTGGTGCTCGGCGATCGCTACGCCGCCGGTGAGATCGGCCACGTCGTCGTCGACGAGCGCGGTGAGCGCTGCGCCTGCGGCCGCTCCGGCTGCCTCGAGACCGTCGTCGCCGCACCGCTGCTCCGCCGGCGCCTCGCCGCGGCCGGGGCGTCGCCCGGGACCGTGCTCGCCGCGGCCGGCCGGCGCCTCGGGATCGCGCTCGCCCCTGTCGTCAGCACGCTGAACCTCCGGGAGGTCGTCCTCTCCGGTCCGCTCGACGTGCTCGACGAGCCCTTTCGCAGATCGGCGCTGGACACCATCAGGCGCCGGACCATGCCGGCGGTCGGCGAGTACGTCGACCTCCGGTTCGGATCGCTCGGGGAGGACGACGTCCTCCTCGGCGCAGCGGTGCTCGTGCTCGAGCGCGAGCTGGGCATCGCGTGAAACGGCGGTGGGCGACACGCCCTCTGCCCCGACATGGAGGAACACGATGAGGCTCACCAAGCTGGCAGCCCTGGGGCTGGCGGGGGCCTTGGCTCTCGCCGCCTGCGGGTCCGATGACAACGAGAACAGTGGGGGATCGGGCACCGAAGCCGCAGGATCCTCCGACGGCGAAACGGTGCGGCTCTGGCTCAACGGCGAGGACATCCCCGACGACGTCGTGGCGTTCCTCGAAGAGGAGTTCGAGAGCACCCACGAGGGTGTCGACCTCGTGTTCGAGCGCCAGCAGTGGGACGGCATCGTCGACCGCCTGACGACCGCGCTCTCGAGCGACGACAGCCCCGACGTCGTCGAGCTCGGGAACACACAGGCGCAGGGGTTCGAGGCGGCGGGCGCGCTCCTCGACATCACCGATTCCCGTGACCGCCTCGGCGGCGACGACCTGCTGCAGAGCCTGGTCGAGTCGGGCACCTACGACGGGCACTTCTACGGGATGCCCTACTACGCGGGCGCCCGCATCGTCGTCTATCGCACCGACCTCCTGGCGGCCGCCGGGCTCGACGTCCCGACGACGGTCGACGAGTTCGTCGAGGCGGGTGTCGCGCTCCGCGCCGCCAACGCGTCGACGCCGAACTTCTCGGGCATCTACTTCCCGGGCCGCAACTGGCACGCCACGCTGTCGTTCATCTGGGACGCCGGTGGTGACATCGCCGTCCAGGACGGCGAGGAGTGGGTCGGCATGCTCGACAGCGACGAGTCCGTCGCCGGTCTCACGACCGTGCAGCGGATCATGACCGAGGCCAACGCCGCGCCCGCGGACGGCGACGACGCGAACGACTACATCGCCTTCTGCAACGGTGAGGCGGGCATGCTCCTCGGGCCGGGCTGGAAGGTCGGCCAGATCGTCGCCGAGTGCCCCGACATGGAGGGGAACATCGGCGTGTTCGCCCTGCCGGGTTCGACGACGGGCGAGACCGCCCCGGTGTTCCTCGGCGGGTCGAACCTGGCCGTGTCGGCGAACAGCGACAACCCGGAGCTGGCGGTCGATCTCCTCGAGATCATCGCCGGTGAGGAGTTCCAGAGCCGCCTCGCCGGGCTCGGCCTCGTGCCCGCCCGCATCTCGCTGCTCAACCAGCTGACCGGCTCGCCTGCCGCCGAGGCGCAGGCCACGGCCGCCGCCAACAGCCGCTTCGTCCCGGCCAGTGAGAACTGGGCTGCGGTCGAGGGCGCCAACGTGCTCCAGGACATGGGCGTCGCCATCGCCCAGGGCGCGGACGTGCGGGCCGAGGCCCAGCGGGCCGACCAGGCCGTCGAGGACTTCCTCAACGGCTGACTCGGTTCGACCGCGATAGGACTGGCACCGTGACGGCGATCCTCCCGGACCAGGCCGCGACGCCCGCCCCCACGGGCGTCGGGACCGAGGACGATCGCCGTCACCGGCCGGCGCGGCGTCGGCCCCGGAGGTCGGGGCTGCCGTTTGTCCTGCTGGCGCCGGCCTCGGTGCTGCTGGTGGTGGTCCTGGCGTACCCGCTCGTCCGCCTGGTCGTCATGTCGACCCAGGAGTTCGGGCTCCCGCAGCAGTTCGGGGCGCCGGCGGAGTTCGTCGGGCTCGACAACTTCCGCGCCATCCTCGGCGATCCCGAGTTCGTGGACGTGTTGACCCGCTCGATCGTGTTCTGCGCGGTGAACATGGTCCTGACCCTCGGGCTGGGCACGGCCGTCGCCGTCGTGCTCGGCCTCCTCGGGCGAGGCATGCGCACGGCGGTGGGGACGGTCCTGCTCCTGGCCTGGGCCATGCCTGCGCTCACCGCCACCGTGGTGTGGCAGTGGCTGTTCGACACCCAGCACGGTCTCGTGAACTGGGTGCTGACCCGGCTCGGCGGCGACTTCGCCGGGCACGGCTGGCTCGCCGAGCCGCTGTCGTTCTTCTTCGTGGCGACGATCATCGTCACGTGGATGGGCATCCCGTTCGTGGCGTTCACGATGCACGCCGGGATGAGCCAGATCCCCGCCGAGGTGCTCGAGGCCGCCGCTATCGACGGCGCGTCCGGCTGGCGGCGGTTCCGCGACATCGTCCTGCCGGCGGTCCGGCCCCTGATCCTCGTCCTCGCCGCGCTGAGCACCTTGTGGGACCTGAAGGTGTTCACCCAGATCTACGTGCTCCAGCAGGCGGGTGGCATCACCCGAGAGACCAACCTGCTCGGCGTGTGGGCCTACCGGATGTCGATCGGCCAGAGCGACTTCGGTGCCGGCGCGGCCGCAGCGCTGATCATGGTGGCCCTGACCCTCGTCCTCACCGTCGTCTACCTGCGTTCGATGCTGCGCACCGAGGACCTGACATGACCGCTGCGACCGGGGTCACCAGCGTCCGGTCCCGCTGGTTGGTCAACGGGGCGGGCATCGTGATCCTGCTGGTCTTCGCCTTCCCCGTCTACTGGATGATCGTCACGTCGTTCCGTCGCTCCGTCGACATCCAGGCCGACCCGCAGCTCGTCCCGGCGCCGCCGACGCTCGACAACTACCGCGCCGTCTTCGACCGGGACTTCTTCTGGGATGCGGCGCGGATGAGCGTCACGGTGACGGCGGCGACCGTCGTGCTCGCGCTGCTGGTCGCCTTCCTGGCCGCCCTGGCGGTGTCGCGCTTCCGGTTCCGGGGCCGGACCGCCTTCATCGTCATGATCCTGCTCGTCCAGATGGTGCCGGCCGAGGCACTCGTCATCTCGCTGTTCAAGGTGCTCGACGGCTGGGACCTCATCAACACCTCCGTCGGTCTGGTGCTCGTGTACCTCGGCTTCGTCCTGCCCTTCACGATCTGGACGCTGCGGGGATTCGTGGGCGGCATCCCTGCCGAACTCGAGGAGGCGGCGCTGGTCGACGGGTCGAGTCGGGTGCGCGCCTTCTTCACGATCACGTTGCCGCTCGTGGCGCCCGGGCTCGTGGCCACGGGGATCTTCGCCTTCATCCAGGCCTGGAACGAGTTCATCTTCGCCCTCGTCATCATGAACCGGCCCGACCGCCAGACCTTGCCGGTGTGGCTCCAGGCCTTCAACGAGGGGGCGCGCGGCACCGACTGGGGCGGGGTCATGGCCGGGTCGACGTTGATCACCATCCCCGTCCTCGTCTTCTTCCTGCTCGTGCACCGCCGCGTCACGTCGGGGCTGACCGCCGGCGCGGTGAAGGGATGAGCACGCCCTCGGAGCTCGAGCTGGAGCGGGTGGCGGCGGGCACGCTGCTCGCCTCCTTTGCCGGGTCGGTCGCGCCGGCGTGGCTGTTGCACCACGCCGCCAACGGCCTCGGCGGCGTCTGCCTGTTCGGGGCGAACGCCACCGCCGGCGCCGCGCCGGCTGTCGCCGCCGTGCTCCACGACGCCGGGCCCGTCGTGATCGCCCTCGACGAGGAGGGCGGCGACGTGACGCGCCTCCATGCCGCCGGCGGCAGCCCGGTGCCCGGCGCGGCCGCCCTCGGCGTCCTCGACGACCTCGCCACGACCGAGGCGATCCACGTCGCGCTCGGCGCCGAGCTGGCGGCCGCCGGGATCGATCTCGACCTCGCACCGGTGGCCGACGTCAACAGCGACCCGGCCAACCCCGTCATCGGCGTGCGGAGCTTCGGCGCCGACGCCGACCTCGTCGCCCGCCACGTCGCGGCCGCGGTCCGCGGCCTCGACCGGGCCGGGGTGGCGGCGTGCGCCAAGCACTTCCCCGGCCACGGCGCGACCCGCGGTGGACTCCCACCTCGAGCTCCCCGTCCTCCACGCGACGCTCGACGGGCTGCACGCACGGGAGCTGGTGCCGTTCCGCGGCGCCGTCGCGGCCGGCGTGGCGTCGGTCATGACCGCACACCTCGTCGTGCCCGCCGTCGACCCGGTGCCTGCCACCTTCAGCGGCGCCGTGATCGGTGGGCTGCTCCGGACGGAGTTGGGCTTCGGTGGCGTCGTCGTCACCGACGCGCTCGACATGGGCGCCGCGGCCGGCGCCGGCGGGATCCCGGCCGGCGTCGTGCGGGCCCTCGCCGCCGGCGCCGACCTGTGCTGCCTCGGCTCCGGCGCGTCCGACGAGCTGGTCCGGGCGTGCATCGACGCCGTGGTCGCCGCCGTCCGCGCCGGACAACTCGACGAGGCCGCGTTGATGACGGCCGTCGAGCGCGTGGACGGCCTGCGCAGGCGAGGAGCGCCCGGCACCGCCGCGCCGGCTCGGTCGGACTCCCATCAGCTCGGTCGGAGCGCCGCCGCCCGTGCGCTGCGGGTCGAGGGCGACCTGCGACTGCCGCTCCGCGGTGCGCACGTGGTCGAGCTCACGGCCCCGGCCGGCATCGCGGCCGGCGAGGTCGCCTGGGGCGTGGGTGCCCTGCTGGTCGAGCTCGACCCGACGACGTCGGTCGAGCGCGTCGGCCTCGGGGACCGGCCGGGTGCGCCGCCGGCGGGCCGGCCCCTCGTCGTCGTGGTCCGCGACGCGCACCGACATGCCGACCAGGCCGCGACCGTGGCCCACCTGCTCGCCGACCGTCCCGACGCCGTCGTCGTCGAGCTCGGTTGGCCCGATCCCGACCCGCCCGCCGCCGCCGCCCGAATCGTCGCCCACGGCGCTTCGGCCGCGGCCGGTGCCGCCGTCGCCCGGCTCCTCGCCGGGCTCTCCCAGGAAGCAGCGATTCGGCAATGAGCGAGCACGAAGTGCGAGGGAATCATCAGCACAGTGCTCTCTGCGTCGCGCAGCGACGCAGCGCTCATTGGCGTCACCGACCGCGCGGCCCACGAGAGCCCTCAGATGAGTCGATGGAGCGCCAATGAGCACCATCTCCCTGCGCGGCCTGAGCAAGCGGTATGACGCCGGTCACCTCGCCGTCGACGACGTCGACCTCGAGGTCGCCGACGGCGAGCTGCTCGTGCTGGTGGGGCCGTCGGGCTGCGGCAAGTCGACGCTGCTCCGGGTCGTCGCCGGGCTCGAGGAGGCCACCGCCGGTGCGGTGCACATCGACGGTGCGGACGTCACCCGGCTGCCACCCCGGCGCCGCGACATCGCCATGGTCTTCCAGAGCTACGCCCTCTACCCGCACATGACCGTCAGGCGGAACATCGCCTACCCCCTGCGCATCGCCGGCATCGCCGACCCGGCGCGGAGCGAACGCGTCGAGGCCATGGCCCGCCTGCTCCACGTCGACGACGTCCTCGACCGCAAGCCGTCGCAGCTGTCGGGAGGTCAGCGTCAGCGGGTGGCGATGGGACGAGCGCTCGTGCGCCGGCCGCGTGCCTTCCTCATGGACGAGCCCCTGTCGAACCTCGACGCCAAGCTCCGCGTCGAGATGCGGGCCGAGATCTCGCGGCTCCAGCGGGAGCTGGCGGTGACCACCCTCTACGTGACCCACGACCAGGTCGAGGCCATGACGATGGGTGATCGCGTCGTCGTGCTCGACGGCGGCCGGGTCCAGCAGGCCGGCCCGCCCCAGACCCTCTACGAGCGGCCCGCCAACCTGTTCGTCGCCACCTTCATCGGCTCGCCGCCCCTCGGGAGCTTCACCGCCACGGTCGAGCGGGTCGACGACGGACGGCTCGCACTGCGCGCTGGCGACCACCGGCTGCCGATCGACGACGCCGTCGCCGCCCGCTTCGACGGGCTCGCCGGCCGCGTCGGGACGGCCGTCGTGGTCGGTGTCCGCCCCGAGGCGTTCACCGACGTCGCGGTCGATCCCGGCACGCCAGGGGAACGCACCGTCGACGCCGTGGTCGACCTGGTCGAGTCCCTGGGCGCCGATCAGCTCGTCCACGTCGTCGTCGCCGGGGTGCGCCTCGTCGCCCGGCTCACACCCCGGTCGCGACTGCGCCCGGGTGACGTCGCCAAGCTGGCCGTCGACCTCGACGCCGTGCACCTCTTCGACCCGGTGAGCGGGGCGAGCCTCCGGAGCGAGGGACCGTGACCGCGGCGCTGCTCGCGGCCGGTGTCGACGTCGGCGGCACCAAGACCCACGCCCTGGCCCTCGACGTCGCCGGGACCGTGGTAGCCGAGGTCCACCGGCGCACCGAGGGATCCGGCGGTCGCGCCGTCTCCGCATCGACGGCGGCCGTGGTGCGCGAGCTGGCCGACGGTGCCGGCGTGGCTCCCGGTGCCTTCGTCGTGGTCGGGGTCGGCATCCCGGGGATGGTCGACGCCGACGCCGGGTCGGTGCGCCATGCCGTCAACCTCGGCATCGACGGCGCCGGCGTCCCGCTGGCTGCCGCCCTGGCCGAGTCCTTCGGGGTGCCCGTCGCCGTCGAGAACGACGTGAACGCGGCGACCGTCGGTGCTGCCGGCCTCCTCGGGGCCGACGACCTCGCCTACCTGAGCATCGGGACCGGGATCGCCGCCGGGGCCGTGCTCGACGGCCGGCTTCGTCGGGGCGCGAACGGCGCCGCCGGGGAGATCGGGCACCTGGCCGTCGATCCCCAGGGACCGGTGTGCGCCTGCGGGCAACGGGGGTGCCTCGAGACGGTGGCCTCGGGCGCCGCCGTCGCCCGGCGGTGGCCGGGCAGCGGGCCCTCGCCGTTCCGGTCGCTGCTCGATGCCGCCGCCACCGGGGATGCCGAGGCGAGCGCCCTCGGGGACGAGGTCGCCCGCTACCTGGCCGACGCCGTCTCCGCCCTCGCCCTGCTCCTCGACCCGGAGGTGATCGCCGTCGGCGGCGGTGCCGCGGAAGCGGGCGAGCCGCTCCTCGATGCCGTCCGCGGCGCCCTCGCCTCCGGAGCGGGGCGGGCACCGGTCCTGCGCCGCCTCGACCTCGCCGGAAGGCTCGTGCTCGTGCCTCCGACGGCGGGCGCCGGTGCGAGGGGTGCGGCACGGCTGGCGCTCGAGCGGTGGGGCCCGAGCGGGTGGCGCGTCGCCCGGGCATGAGCGATCCCGGATCGCTGGTCTCGGGGATCCGCGGCGGATCGGTCTGCGGCGACGACGGCCAACGGCGCGCCGATGTCTCCATCAGGGCGGGGCGCATCGAAGCGGTCGGCGAACGGGTCGTCCTCGATGGAGCGGATGCGGTACTCGACGCCGACGGCCTCCTCGTGGCCCCGGGGTTCATCGACCTCCAGTGCAACGGCGCCGTCGGCATCGACCTCGGACGCGAGCCGCACCGGCTGTGGGACGTCGCCGAGGCGCTGCCGCGCTGGGGCGTGACGGCCTGGCTCCCGACCATCGTGACGGCGCCGCCGTCGACCCGCCGGCTGGCCCTCACCGCGCTGCGCGAAGGACCGTCGTCCGGAATCCGACCGCGCGCCGCGCCGCTCGGCCTGCACCTGGAGGGGCCGTTCCTTTCACCGTCGCGTGCCGGCGCCCATCAACGGGCGCTGCTCGTGGCCCCCGACGCCACCGAGGCGGGTGCGTGGTCTCGCGTGGCCGGAGTCGCCCTCGTGACGCTGGCGCCCGAGCTCCCGGGGGCCACCGCCGTGATCGCCGGCCTCGTCGACCGTGGCGTCGTCGTGTCGGCGGGCCACAGCGATGCCACGGCCGAACAGGCCACGTCGGCGGTCGACGCCGGCGTGCGCATGGTGACCCACCTGTTCAACGCCATGGCGCCGTTGCACCACCGCGCCCCCGGGCTCGCCGGGGTCGCCCTGGCCGATGATCGCCTCTTCGCCGGCGTCATCGCCGACGGCCTCCATCTCCACCCGACGGCGGTGGCGGCGGCGGCCGCGGCGCTGGGCGATCGGCTCGTCCTCGTCACCGACGCCGTCGGCGCGCTCGGCGCACCGCCCGGCCCGCTGGCCGTCGGACCGGTGGAGGCCGTCGCCGGGCCCGACGGGGTCCGCCTCGCCGACGGCACGCTCGCCGGGAGCGACCTCTCGATGGACCGAGCGGTCCGCAACCTCCGCGCCTTCACCGGATGGAGCATCGACGACGCCATCGGCGCCGCGACCGCCGTCCCCGCCCGCGTGCTCGGGCTCGCCGACCGCGGTCGCGTCGCTCCCGGAGCGGTCGCCGACGTCGTCCTGCTGACCGCCGAGCTCGAGGTCGTCGCCACGGTGTGCGGGGGAGTCCTGGCGTGGAGGTCGTGATCGTCGCGTCCGCCGACGCGGCGGGGACGCTCGTCGGCGAGGCGATCGCCGACCTCGTCGCTCGTCGCCCCGATGCGGTGCTCGGGCTCGCCACGGGCTCATCGCCGTTGCCCGTCTACCGCGACCTCGCCGCCCGTCACGCGGCGGGGACGCTGTCGATGGCGCACGTGCGCGCCTTCCTGCTCGACGAGTACGTCGGCCTGGTCCCCGGACATCCCGAGTCGTACCGGTCGTTCATCGCCACCCACCTCGAAGCGGGTCTCGACTTCGCGCCCGATGCCGTCGTCGGCCCCGACGTGCACGCCGGCGATCTCCTCGCCGCCTGCGCGGCGTACGACGAGGCGATCGCCGAGTCGGGCGGCATCGACCTCCAGCTCCTCGGGATCGGGACCGACGGCCACATCGGGTTCAACGAGCCCGGCTCGTCGCTCGGTTCACGGACGCGCCCCAAGACCCTCACCGAGTCGACGCGGCGCGACAACGCCCGCTTCTTCGACGGGATCGACGACGTGCCCCGCCACGTGCTCACCCAGGGGATCGGCACGATCCTCGCGGCCCGCCACGTCGTGCTCCTCGCCTTCGGCCCGGCGAAAGCGGCCGCGATCGCGGCGGCCGTAGAGGGTCCGGTCACGGCGATGTGCCCCGCGTCGGCCCTCCAGCTCCACCGCCACGTCACCGTCGTCGTCGACGAGGCCGCCGCCGCCGAATTGAAGAACGCCGACTACTACGAGGAGACGTGGAGGGCGAAGCCCCCCTGGCAACCCCTGTAGGGCCACGTGGTAGGCACGGCAGCATGAGCGGCGCCGACCACGACCGGGGTGAGGTCCTGTGGGCTCCGCCGGCCGACGCCTGGACGGCGACGCGCCTCGGACGGTTCGCCGGCACCCACGGCTACGACTCCTACGAGGCGCTGCACCGCTGGTCGGTGACCGACCTCGACGGGTTCTGGACGGCGGCGACCGAGGCGACCGGCGTGCGCTGGCGCACGGCGCCGGAGGTCGCGCTCCCCGCGGGCGACGAGGCGCGGATGCCCGGCGCGTGCTGGTTCCCCGGCGGCGCGCTCAACTACGCCGAGCACGCGGTCACACCCACGGCGCCGGTCGCCGACGGCGAGCTCGCCGTGCTGGCGCGCAGCCAGACACGCGGGGAGCTCACGCTCACGCGCGCCGAGCTGGCCGAGCACGTGGCCCGGTGCGCGGCCGGCCTCCGCCGGCTCGGTGTGGGACCCGGCGACTGCGTCGCCGCCTACGCCCCGAACATCCCCGAGACGCTCGTCGCCTTCCTGGCGACCGCCAGCCTCGGCGCCGTGTGGTCGAGCTGCGCGCCGGAGTTCGGCACCCGCTCGGTCACCGACCGCCTCGGTCAGATCGAGCCCGTCGTGCTCCTCGCCGTCGACGGCTACCGGTACGGCGACAAGCAGGTCGACCGGACCGCGGAGGTCGACGCCATTCGGGCCGCGCTGCCGAGCCTGCGCCACGTCGTCGGCCTCCGCTACCTCGGCACCGGCCCCGATGACTGGTCCGGCCTCCTCGCCGGGCCCGACCCGGGCGCCCCGACGTACGAGGCCGTCGCGGTGTCGCACCCGCTCTACGTCCTCTTCTCCTCGGGCACCACCGGGCTGCCCAAGCCGATCGTGCACGGTCACGGCGGCATCACCGCCGAGCACCACAAGGTCCTCGCCCTCCACCACGACCTCGGGCCCGGCGACCGGTTCACCTGGTTCACCACGACGGGGTGGATGATGTGGAACTACCTGGTGTCCGGACTGTGCACGGGCGCGGCCGTCGTCCTGTTCGACGGCGATCCGGGCCATCCCGACCTGGGCACCCTCTGGGCCCTCGCCCATGACACGGGCTGCACGGTGTTCGGTGCCTCGGCGCCGTTCCTGATGGCGTGCCGGAAAGCGGCGCTGGTCCCGGGGGCGGGGGCGTTGCGGCAGGTCGGCTCGACCGGCGCGCCGCTGCCGGGCGACGGCTTCCGGTGGGTGCACGACGCCGTCGGCGCCGGCGTGCAGGTCAACTCCATCTCCGGCGGCACCGACGTCTGCACCGCGTTCGTGGGCATGTCGCCGGTCACGCCGGTGCGCGCCGGTGAGATCAGCGGCCGCCTCCTCGGTTGTGCCGTCGAGGCGTACGACCCGGACGGTCGGCCCTGCCCGCCGGGCGAGCAGGGCGAGCTCGTCCTCACCCGTCCGATGCCGTCGATGCCGGTCGGCTTCTGGGGCGACGACGCCGACCGGAGCCGCGAGCGAGCCGCGTACTACAGCGACTTCCCCGGCGTCTGGCGCCACGGCGACTGGATCACGTTCCGGGTCGACGGCGCCTGCGAGATCTCGGGCCGGTCCGACGCCACCCTCAACCGCGGCGGCGTCCGCCTCGGGACCGCGGACTTCTACGCGGTCGTCGAAGCCGAGCCCGAGGTGGCGGACAGCCTCGTCGTCCACCTCGACGACGAGCCGCGTGACGAGCTCCGCCTCTACGTCCAACTCGTGCCCGGGGCATCGCTCGACGACGACCTCCGGCGCCGCATCGCCGCCGCCCTGCGGCGGGAGCTCTCGCCCCGGCACGTGCCCGACGTCGTCGAGGCCGTCCCGGTCGTCCCCCGGACGCTCTCCGGCAAGAAGCTCGAGATCCCGGTGAAGCGCATCCTCACCGGCGTCCCGGCCGACGTCGCGGCCAGCCGAGGCTCGCTCGCCGATCCGGGATCGCTCGCGTGGTTCGAGCAGCGCGCGGCGGCGGGCGCGTAGGCGCACCGCGGTACGTTCCGAGGTCGTGGCGGCCGGGGACAGCGACGACGATCCGTTCGAGGCGTGGCGGTTCGACGACGAGTTCGTCCGCGGCGCAGCCGTGTCCGAGGCCTCCGCCGAGGAGCGCCTCGACCGCCTCCGTCGCGTCGACGCCGACCATCGCCGGCTCCGCACCCAACACGAGCTCGACCTCGCCGACGTCGTCGCCGGGCGACCGGTCGGGCGGCGCGGGCGGCGCCGTCGCCTGCCGCGGTTCTCGACGGTGATCATCATCGCCTTCACGCTGGTGATCGGCATCTACGCCGTGAAGGACGGTCCGTTCTCCGACGAGGGTGCCCGGTCGTTCCTCGGAGGTGGGACCGGCGACGTCCTCGAGGGCGAGGTCGAGTCCGGCCTCCCCGCCGCCCCCGTCGACGAGGCCGGCGCGCCCCTCGGCGCTCCCGCCGCGGTCCCCGCCGGGTCAGGGGCGCACGCGTTCGTCGGGGTGCAGCCCGACGGCTCCGGCCCGGTCGCCTACGACCCGTGCCAACCGGTCCATTACGTCGTGAACTGGGCCACGGCACCCACCGACAGCGCCGAGGGCCTCTTGAACGGCGCGCTCGCACAGGTGAGCACCGCGACGGGGCTGCGGTTCGTCTTCGACCAGACGACGTCCGAACCACCGTCGCACGACCGTGCCCCGGTGCAGCAGCGGTACGGCGACCGTTGGGCGCCCGTTCTCATCGCGTGGTCCGACGAGCAGGAGTTCCCCGAGCTCGCCGGCGACGTGACGGGCGCCGGCGGGAGCATCTCCATCGAGGCCGGCAGCGGCGACGCCCTGTACGTCACCGGCCAGGTGGCGCTCGACGGTCCGCAGCTCATCGAGATGGCAGCACAGACGGACGACGACGGCCCCATCGCCTCGACGATCATCCACGAGCTGGGCCACCTCGTCGGACTCGATCACGTCGACGACGAGAGCCAGATCATGAACCCCTACACCGTCCCCGGGATCGAGTCCTTCGCCGCTGGCGACCTGGCCGGCCTCGCCGAGCTCGGGACCGGGGAGTGCTTCCCTGGGGTCTGACCAGAGCCGTCCGAGTCGGCGGGTCGATCCCGTCCTGCTCGGCGCGCTCGCCGTCGGGTCGGCCCTACGGCTGGCGTGGTGCCTGTACGCCACGCGGCGGCCCGAGACCTTCGGCGATCCCTTCGCCTACCTGAACCACGCCGAGGACATCGCACGCGGCGACGGCTACCGGACGTTCTTCGTCGGTGCGCCGACGGCCTACTACCCCGTGGGCTACCCGGCTCTCCTCGGCGGGACGCTGTGGCTGACCCATCTGGTCTGGGACGGCGCCACCACGACCGGTGTCGCCGCCGCCGTGAACATCGCGGCGGGCCTGGCCACGATCGTCCTCGTCTTCGACCTCGGCCGGCGGCTCTTCGGTGTCGGCGCCGGTCGCGCCGGCGCGGTCGCCGTCGCCGTGTTCCCTGGCCTCGTCCTCTACTCGGCGACCGCCCACTACGAGTCCGTGCTCGCCGCCCTCGTGGCCCTGATCGCCTGGCTCGCCGTCGCCGGCGACAGCGCCGACGAGCGTGGCGTCCCCCGCTGGCCACGGCTCGTCGCTCTCGGCGCGGCGCTGGGGGCGGCGGCGCTCGTGCGGCCCATCGTGCTGCCCTTCGCCGTGGTCCTCGCCGTCGTCTGGCGGCGCGGCGGTTGGCGCCGCGCCCTGACCGCGGTGGCCGTCGTCACCGCGGTCGCCGCGGTGTTCGTCGTCCCGTGGAGCGTCCGCAACACGCGGGCGATGGACGGCCTGGTGCTCGTGTCGACGAACACGGGCGACAACCTCTGCATCGGCCACGCCCCCTTCGCCGAGGGCCACTACCACGGGCTCGCCGAGACCTGCTGGCAGGGCTTCGACGACGTCGCTCCCGAGCGCCTCGAGGTGGAGCGAGATCGCGAGAACACCCGGCGAGCGCTCGCCTTCGCCCGGGACCATCCCGCGCCGGGAGGTCGTGCTCCTGGCCCGCAAGGCCTACTACCTCGTCGAGCACGACCACGAGGGCGTCCTCGCCGTCGAGTCCTACGGTGCCGAGCCGTTCCTTCGCTCGCCGCTGCGCTCGGTGCTCCGGGTCACCGCCGATCTGTTCTGGTACGCGGCCGTCGTCGCCGCCGTGATCGGCGGCTGGTTGGCGTGGCGAGGCCGCGATCCCGGCGCCCGGATCCTCCTCGGGCTGGTCGGTGTGCTCCTCGCCGTCCCGCTCGCCTTCTTCGGCGGCGCCCGCTTCCACGTTCCGGCCGCGCCGCTGCTGGCGCTGCTCGCCGGCGTGGGCGCCGAGCGCGCCTACGCCGTGCTCACCACTCGTCGGCGGGCAGCCCCAGGCTGACGCGACCGGCGAACAGGAGCGCCGACTCGGGGTCGAGGGGATGGAACTTGATGCCCCGGACGTCGCGGTAGGCCCGCTCGACGGGGTGGCCCTTGAAGTAGGCGGCTCCGCCGACGGTCTCCATGGCGAGGTCGCACACCTCGATGGCGGCGTCGGTCACGGCGCGCTTGGCCGCCATCGTCCCGGCCACGTTCTCGGCCGACGGTGTCGGGTCGTCGCCGTTCTCGGCGAGCGCGCCCTCGAGGGCCCATGCCGCCGCCCTGAGGCGGGCGTCCATCAACCCCACCCGTCGCTGCACGCCGGGGTCCTCGGCCTTGGCCGTGCCCGTGACCGCCGCCACGGCGGCGTCGCGGGCCGACTCGGCGATGCCGAGGTACACGGCGAGGATGGGCGGGATGGCGTTGGCGACGACGACCTGCAGCGCCGGGTCCATGACGCCGTACGGGCGTCGAGCGGCGATGCGCTCGTCGGGCACGAACACGTCGACGAGCTCGACGTCGCCGCTCCCGGTGCCGCGCATGCCCATGGCGTCCCAGTTGTCGAGGGCGGTGACGCCGTCGTCGGACATCGGGATCGCCGTGTTCAGCACGATGCGCCCCTCGTCGGGGTCGTCGAAGGGGAACATGGTCACGAGCACGTCGCCGACCGGTGACTGGCTGGCGAAGATCTTCCGACCGCTGACCCGGAAACCGCCGTCGACCTGGACGGCTTCGCCTCGGGGCCGGGTGAAGTCGGCACCGCCGGTCGACACCAGCACGACCCGGTCGTTCACGACGCGCCGCAGCGTGGCCTCGGCCCCCGGGAGCTCCCGCCGCCACCGCCAGGAGGTGGTGAGGACGATGTGGTGGTGCATCGTCGAGGCCAGGGCGGTGGACGCGCAGTGCTTGGCCAGCTCGCGCTGAGTCATCGCCACCTGGCGGATCGTCGCCCCCCGGCCGCCCAGCTCCTCGGGCACGGCGAGGGCGAGGTAGCCCTCGTCGCGCAGGTACGTGTACGCCTCGGCCACGAAGCTCCCGTCGCGGTCGTGTTCGGCGACGTGCTCCCTGATCTTGGCGCCGAGCGCGGCCGCCCAGTCGACGAGCTCGCGCTCCTTCGCCTCCGCCGTCGAAGGGGTCATGGTCACCGTCCCAACTGCTCGTGGTCGAGTTTCAGTGCATCGTCTCAGGCCGGGTCGGCGACGTCGTCGGGATCGTGCGTCAACCCCGTCGTCGGCGTGGTCAGGAGCCGCCCCTCACCGGCCAGCTCCCGGAACGCCGGCACCGGGTCGGGGTCGCCGAAGACGCGGCGGTCGGACCAGTCGGTGTCGCGACCGGTGGCGTCGAGCACCCACCACGAGGCCTCGAGAGCGATGCCGTTGGGGTCGGTGAAGTAGATCGAGCGCATCACCTGGTGGTCGACGACGTCGGTGACCTCGCAGCCGTGCTCCTTGAGCCGGCGACGGAGCGCTTCGAGCGCCTCCTCGTCGGGGAGGTTGAAGGACAGGTGGTCGAACTGCGTGGCTCGCGGGTCGGGCACCCCGGCGGGCTTGGCCCACCGCTCGAGCTCGATGTCGCGGTACTCGAAGAACGCGACCGTCTGCTCGGGGCCGAACTCGAAGAAGTAGTGGCGGAACGAGGGCGTACCGATCGTGGCGACGAGCCGGGCGCCGAGCACGCCGTGGTAGAAGCGCACCGTCGCGTCCATGTCGGTGGTGATCAGGGCGAGGTGGTTGATCCCCCGCCAATGTGGCTGTTCGGTGTGTTCGGGGACTGGCACGCACGCAAGGCTACGCGCCTCTCGTAGTCTCTGGGTCGTGGCTGTGGCCGCCCTGGTTGCCGACGTGCTCGGTGGTGATCCACCCGTGCGGGTCGAGACCTGGGACGGCAGCGCCCTCGGGCCCGACGACGCGGCCGCCACGTTGGTCCTGCGGTCGAAGGCGGCGCTGCAACGAATCGTCACGAGCCCCAACGAGCTGGGCTTCGCCCGGGCCTACGTCGCCGGCGACATCGACGTCGTCGGTGACATCTACTCCGTGCTCGCCCTGCGCGACCGGCTCCCGCAGATCCGGTTGCGGCTCGGGCAGATCGCGGCCGCCGCCCGCCTCGTCGGTGTGGGCGCGCTCCGGCCACTGCCCCCGCCGCCCGAGGAGGCGCACCTCCGCGGCCGCCGGCACACCCCGGCCCGCGACGCCGCCGCCGTGTCGCACCACTACGACGTCGGCAACCGGTTCTACGGCTTCGTCCTCGGCCCGAGCATGACGTACTCGTGCGCCGTCTTCGAGCACGACGACGCCGACCTCGAGGAGGCGCAGGAGGCCAAGCACGAGCTGGTCTGCCGCAAGCTCGGGCTCCGATCGGGCGACCGGCTGCTCGATGTCGGCTGCGGCTGGGGATCGATGGCCCTGCACGCCGCTGCCCATCACGGGGCGCGGGTCGTCGGGGTGACCCTGTCGGCGCGCCAGGTGGAGCTGGCCCGACAGCGGGTGCGCGACGCCGGCCTCGAGGGGCGCGTCGAGATCCGCCTGCAGGACTATCGCGACGTCGACGACGAGCCCTTCGACGCCATCAGCTCGATCGGGATGTTCGAGCACGTCGGCCGGTCGCGGATGACCCTGTACTTCGAGCGGCTCCGGAGCCTGCTCCGCGACGAGGGCCGGCTGCTGAACCACGCCATCAGCCGGCCGCCGTCGCGCGGCACGGCCATCCCCAACCGCACCTTCGTCGGGCGGTACGTCTTCCCCGACGGCGAGCTCCTCGACGTCGGGACGACGGTGCAGGCGATCGAGGAGGTCGGGTTCGAGGCCCGGCACGTGGAGAGCCTCCGCGAGCACTACGGCCGCACCTTGCGCCACTGGGTCGCCAACCTCGAGCGCAATTGGGACGACGCCGTCGCCGAGGTGGGCGCGCCGAGGGCGAGGATCTGGCGCCTCTACATGGCCGGTTCCGCGGTCAACTTCGAGGCCGGTCGCAACCGCATCCACCAGGTGCTCGCCGTCCGCACCGGCGGCGACGGGGCGTCGGGGATGCCCGCTCGCCCGACGTGGGAGCGCGAGCCCATGGCGACGCCGCGGACGTCCGCCTGAGCCGGGGGCGCTACGGTCCGGCGACCACCGCCGGGGGCAGAAGGGGGAACCAACGTGCAGGGTCTCATGCAGGATGCGCCGCTCACGCTGCCGCACTTCGTGCACCGCGCCGAGAGCTTGTTCCACGACAAGGAGCTCGTCACCGCGACGGCGACGGGTCGCGAGCGCACCGACTACGGCACGTGGGCGGAGCGCACCCACCGGCTCGGCGGCGCGCTCGACGACCTCGGCATCTCCGAGACCGGGCGGGTGGCGACGTTCGGGTGGAACACGGCGCGGCACCTGGAGCTGTACTTCGCCGCCCCGTGCACGGGGCGTGTGCTCCACACCCTGAACATCCGTCTGTTCCCCGAGCAGCTGACGTACATCGTCAACCACGCCGAGGACGAGGTGATCTTCGTCGACCGGTCGCTCATGGCGCTGCTGTGGCCACTGGTGCCGACGTTCGAGACCGTGCGCCACCTCGTCGTCATGGACGACGGCAAGGGCGAGATCCCCAGCCCCGACGGGGGCAGCGGCGGCCCGCGCCTGCACGACTACGAGGACCTCCTGGCCGCCGCGTCTCCCGTCGGCTTCCGCGTCGACGACGAGCTCAGGGCGGCGTCGATGTGTTACACGAGCGGCACGACCGGCAACCCCAAGGGTGTCGTGTACTCGCACCGGTCGACCTTCCTGCACACGCTCGGCGCCATGACCGCCTCCAGCCTCGGCGTGATGGAGCTCGACCGGATCCTCCCCGTCGTCCCGATGTTCCACGCCAACGCCTGGGGTCTGGCCCATGCCGCCGTCGCCGCCGGGGCCACGCTGGTGATGCCCGGACCCGATCTGTCGGCCCCGAGCCTGGCGGCGCTGATCGAGGAGGAGCGGGTCACCATCGCCGCCGGCGTCCCCACGATCTGGATGGGCGTGCTGCCCGAGCTGAAGGGCCGCGACACGTCGGCGCTGCGGGCCATTCCCTGCGGCGGGTCGGCGGTGCCCCGCGCCCTGTCAGAGGCGTACCGGGAGCAGACCGGGCTGCCGATCATGCAGGCCTGGGGCATGACCGAGACGAGCCCGATCGCGTCGGTCGGCCGCATCAAGTCCACGCTCGACGCCGTCCTCGACGACGACGGTCGGGCCGACCTGCGCACGACGGTCGGCCAGCCGTCGGTCTGCGTCGAGGCCCGCATCGTCCGGCCCGGCTCGGTCGAGGCGCTGCCGTGGGACGGCGAGGCCTCGGGTGAGCTGCAGGTGGCCGGGCCGTGGATCGCGTCGGAGTACTACAACGACCCCCGCTCGCCCGAGTCCTTCACCGAGGACGGCTGGCTCAAGACCGGCGATGTCGCCACGATCGACCGGCACGGCTACATCCGGCTCGTCGACCGCACCAAGGACGTCATCAAGTCCGGGGGCGAGTGGATCAGCTCGGTCGAGCTCGAGAACGAGTTGATGGGCCACCCCGCCGTCGCCGAGGCCGCCGTGATCGGCATCCCCCACGAGAAGTGGCAGGAGCGCCCGCTCGCGTGCGTCGTGGTGCGCGAGGGCCAGGACGTCACGAAGGAGGAGCTGCTCGAGTTCCTGGCGCCGCGCGTGGCGAAGTGGTGGCTCCCCGATGACGTCGCGTTCGTCGACGAGATCCCGAAGACGAGCGTCGGCAAGTTCTCGAAGAAGGACCTTCGCAGCAAGTTCGAGGGCTACCAGCTGCCGACCTGATGGTCGGGGTACCGTCGCCGGGGTGGTGACCCGCGGCGCGGATCCGATCGACGATGTCCGGCTCGAGGAGGACGTCCGCGCCCTCGCCCGTCGGCTGGCGGCCCTCGGCGCCAGCGGCAAGGCGAAGCTGTTCCGAGGGTCGTCGTTCTCCGAGCGGATGATGGACTGGGCGATGGCCCGCCCGGCGTTCAAGACCCAGCTGTTCCGCTTCGTCGACACGTTCCCGGCCATGAGCGGCGACGACGACGTGCTCCGCCACGTGGGCGAGTACTTCGAGGGCGCCGAGGTGCCGCGGGCGCTCGACTTCGGGATCAACGTCGCCGAGCACGTCCCGTTCGGCGAGAGCCTCACGGCGTCGGTCGCCCGCCGGAACATCGCCCGGATGGCCCACCAGTTCATCGTCGGCCAGACCCCGGCCGAGGCCGTCGACGGCCTCCACCGCCTGTGGCGCCTCGGCAGCGCCCACACCGTCGACCTCCTCGGCGAGAAGACCGTCGTGGAGGCCGAGGCCGACCGCTACGCGGCCCGCGTCATCGAGCTGATGACGACGCTGTCGTCGGCGGCCAGCGGGTGGGCACCCGACGACCACCTCGAGCGCGACGACCTCGGACCCCTGCCCCGGGTGAACGTGTCGATCAAGCCGACCGCGCTCGCCACGCACTACGAGCCCCTCTCGGCCGAGGAGGGCCTGGCCGGGGCGAAGGAGCGGATCCGGCCCATCCTGCGACTGGCGAAGGAGCTCGGCGTCCACGTCCACGTCGACATGGAGCACGCCGACGTGAAGGACCTCACCCTCCGGCTCGTGCACGAGTTGCTGGGCGAGCCCGAGTTCGACGACGTCCACGCCGGCATCGTGATCCAGGCCTACCTCAGGGACTCGTACGACGATCTGGCCGAGGTCATCTCGTGGTCGGCGCGACGCACCGTCCCCCTCACCGTGCGCCTGGTCAAGGGCGCCTACTGGGACACCGAGACCGTCGACGCCCGTGCCGAGGGGTGGCCGGTGCCGGTCTACGAGCGCAAGGTCGAGAGCGACGCCAACTTCGAGCGCTGCGTGCGCCTCCTGCACGACCACCACGGCGAGGTGCGTGCCGCGTTCGGCAGCCACAACCTCCGCTCCCTCGCCTACGCGGTCGCCTACGCCAGGGCGGCCGGCATCCCCGACACCGGCTACGAGCTCCAGATGCTCTACGGCATGGCCGAGCCCGTGCACGCCGCCGTTCGCCGCCTCGGCCTCCGCCACCGCGTCTACGCGCCGGTCGGGGAGCTGGTGCCGGGCATGGCGTACCTCGTGCGGCGGCTCCTCGAGAACACCTCGAACGAGAGCTTCGTCCGCCACCGCTTCGCCGACGGCAAGGACCTCGACCCCCTCCTCGCGCCACCGGCGGTCGACGAGCTCCCGCCGTACGAGCCGTTGCCGCCCCGGCCGACGACCGACCCCGCCGAGCCGACGCCGTACAGCCCCGAACCCGTCGCCGAGTGGCGGCGGGAGGCGCCTCGGGCCCGCATGCGCGCCGCGGTCGCCGCGGCCGGCACGGCGCCGACGCTGGCGGTGCCGGCACTGATCGGCGGTGAGCAGGTGCGTACGGCAGCGGCCATCGAGTCCGTCGACCCTGGTCGTCACGCCCGGCTCGTCGCCGCCTCGGCCTCGTGCACCGCCGCCGACGCCGACGCAGCCGTGGCGGTCGCGGTCTCGGTCGCCGAGCGCTGGGCGGCGACGAGCGTCGAGGACCGCGCCGGGGTCCTGTTCCGGGCCGCGTCGTGGATGCGGGCGCGCCGTGACGCCTTGGCGGCGGTCGAGGTGTTCGAGACCGGCAAGCCCTGGGACCAGGCCGACGCCGACGTGTGCGAGGCGATCGACTTCTGCGAGTACTACGGCCGTGAGGCGCTGCGCCTCGACGCCGAGGCCGGCGTGCGGGTGCAGTCGCCGCCGGGGGAGGAGAACCGGCTGCGGTACCGCGGCAAGGGACCGACGGCCGTGATCGCGCCGTGGAACTTCCCGCTGGCCATCCCGTGCGGGATGGCCGTCGCCGCCCTCGTGGCCGGGAACCCGGTGATCCTCAAGCCTGCGGAGCAGTCGCCGGCGGTCGCCTGGCGCCTGGTCGAGGCGCTCCAGGCCGCGGGCGCCCCCGAGGGCGTCATCCAGTTCCTCCCCGGCCTCGGCGAGGATGTGGGCGTCAGGCTGGTCGAGCACCCCGACGTCGCGGCCATCGTCTTCACCGGCTCGAAGCCGGTCGGCCTGTCCATCGTGCGGGAGGCGGCGGTTCACCGCCCGGGCCAACGCCACATCAAGCGCGTCGTCGCCGAGCTCGGCGGCAAGAACGCCGTCATCATCGACGCCGACGCCGATCCCGACCAGGCCGTCCCCGGCCTCGTGTACTCGGCCTTCGGCTACGCCGGGCAGAAGTGCTCCGCCGCCAGTCGGGCCATCGTCGTCGGTGCCGCCTACGACGGGATCGTCGAACGGCTCGGGGCCGCTACCGCTGAGGTGCTGCTCGGTCACCCCGAGCGGCCCGGGGTCCTCACCGGGCCCCTGATCGACGCCGACGCCTTCCGGCGCCTCGGTGACGCGGCGGCCACCGCCGAACGTGAGGGTCGGATCGTCGGCCGCTACCGGGGCCCCGTACCGGATGACGGTTGGTACGTCCCCCCGCTCGTCGTCGCCGACGTCGACCCGGCGTCGTCGACCCTGTGGCGCGACGAGCTGTTCGGACCGCTCCTCACCGTGGTTCGGGCCGAGACCTTCGACGAGGCGATCGCGCTTGCCAACGACACCGACTACGCCCTCACCGCCGGGTGCTGGAGTCGCTCACCGGTGCACCTGCGCCGCGCCGCCGTCGAGCTCCGGGCCGGCAACGTGTACCTCAACCGCCACAACACCGGCGCCGTCGTCGGCCGCCAGCCCTTCGGTGGGTACGGCATGTCCGGCGTCGGCTCCAAGGCCGGCGGGCCCGACTACCTGCCCCAGCTGTGCGACCCTCGGGTGGTGACGGAGAACACGGTCCGCCAGGGCTTCGCTCCCGAGTCGTGAGCGAGCCTGCGAGGCGGGGAGCGCCGATGAACGTCGTGCCCTCGCTCGAGCGTCACCAGGTCGTCGCCATCCTCGCCGTGCTCGGCGCCGCGGTGGCCGCCGTCGGCACGACGATGACCTGGTTCACGATAGACATCGGGGGCCTCGCCGCGCCCGGCGGCTCGGCGACGGGCATGGAGGGGCGCGACGGCTGGACGGTCATGGCGGGAGCGGTGGCCGCGGCGGTCGCCGCCGCCCTCGTTCTCCTGCGGCGCCGGCCGATGGGGGCGAAGGTGCTCCTGCTCGTCGCCGGTGGCGTCACGACCATCGTCGCCGTCGCCGGGATCCTCGACGCGACGGGCAAGGACCACGAGGTGGAGCGGGCCTTCGGCATCTCCAGCGACCGGGTGTCGGCCGAGGTCGGCATCGGGCTCTGGCTGGTGGCCGCAGGCGGACTCGCCGAGTTGGCGGCGGGCGCCGCGGCCCGCTCCGTCGTCGACGAGGACGGGCTCACGCGCGGGTCGCGCAGGATGCGCCCCCGACTCCGCACAGCGCCGGGCACGACAGGAACTCCGTGTGAGCGGAGCGCCAGGACGGCGCGGAGCGAACCTGGTGAACGGCGTCAGCGCACCTGGTTCACGAGGGGAAGCACACGGAACCGCAGCTGCTCGGTCAGCGCGATCTGGGTCGTCGTCCGGCTGATGCCGGCGACGGAGAGGATGTTGCCGATGACGAGCTGCAGGTGCTCGTTCGTGCGGGCGACGACGCGGGCGTGGAGGTCGCCGGGGCCGGTGGTGGCGTGCACCTCGAGCACCTCGGGGATGCCGGCGAGGTGCTCGACGACGTCGACGAGCCGTCCCTGGGCGATCTCGAGGGTGACGAAGGCGAGCACGTCGTAGCCGAGGGCGCGGAGGTCGATGTCGGGGGAGAACCCGGTCACGACACCGCGCCGTTGCAGCTTTTCGAGCCTCGCCTGTACCGTCCCCCGGGCCACCTTGAGCTTGCGGGCGAGCTCCATCACCCCGGCCCGAGGGCTCTCGGCGACGGCTTCCAGGAGCCGGGCATCCAGTCGGTCGATCCCGAGCGGTTCCATCAGTCGGATCGTCTAGCAGATTTCGGGAACTCTGTACAGGATGTCTAACGATTCGCGAGGTCGTTGACCCGCTCGTCGCGTCGGCGTTGACTGTTGTGGTCGAATCCGCCGATCACGAGGGGGCCGCAGACGTGACGACGCTCACCAGCACCGACCTCGACCGCTTCCGGGCTCGCGTGGACGCCGTGGTCCACGCCCATCCCGTCGTCGTCGACAACCAGTACACGAGGTGGTTCGCCACCGGTGAGGCGTCGCTCGACGACGTGCGGCACCTCACGGTGCAGTTCTCGGTCTTCAGCCACCTGTTCGTCGAAGCCCAGCTGCGCAAGGTGATCAACGCGACGACGCTCGAGACCTACCGCAGCGGCAAGGAGATCCTGCTCAACGAGCTCGGCGTCTCCTTCAACGGGCGCGCCGACGAGGAGGGCATCGCCACCGAAGGGACCGTCGACGGCGGTCGCTTCCGCTTCGGGGGCGCCCACTTCGAGTGGCTGCTGCGGTTCGCCGCGCCGCTCGGCCTCGAGTTCGGCGACATCGGCAAGCGCCGCCACGCCACCCCCGCCACCCTGCTTCTTCTGCGACGAGCTGCTCCGCATCTACGGCTCCGACGACCCGTCGGTCGCCGAGGGGGCGAGCTACGCGGTCGAGCACTGGGCCGCCGCCGGGTTCTGGAAGGAGCTCATCGCCGGCCTGCGCCAGTTCCAGGAGCGCGAGCGGCCCGAGCTGACCCTCGGGTTCTGGACGTGGCACGACAAGGTCGAGGACCAGCACGCCGCCCACACGAGCGACGAGCTCGTCGAGGCGTTCGGGCAGCCGTGGTTCGACGAGGACCGGTTCCTCTCGGCGGCGGCCGTGATGCTCGACGGCGTCAAGGCGTTCTGGGACGGGCTCTGGGAAGACCACAGCAAGGGAAGGACGAGCCGGTGACGTCGAGCTGACCACGTCGACGGCGACCGAGCGGTGGCGCCGGGCTGGAGGCGCCGAAGCTCGGCGGCATCGACCACCTCGAGCTGTGGGTCGGCAACGCCAGGGCCTTCGCCGGCTGGATGGCCGCCGCCTTCGGGTTCGACATCGTCGCCCACGCCGGGCCCGAGACCGGCGAGCGCGACCGGCAGCGCTGGATGCTCCAGCAGGGCGACATCCGCCTCCTCGTCACCGGCGCGCTGGGCCCTGACTCGCCGATCGCCGAGCACGTGCGCCGCCACGGCGACGGTGTGCGCGATGTCGCCTTCCTCGTCGACGACGTCGACGAGGCCTACGCCGGCGCCCTCGCGCGCGGCGCCACGTCCGTGCGCGAGCCGGCCGACGACACCGATCCCGCCCATCCCGAGTAGGGCACGATCCGCCACGCCGCCATCGCCACCTACGGCGAGACGGTGCACACGTTCCTCGACCGTCGCCGGTACACCGGCCCGTTCGCCCCCCGGTTCGAACCGGCGTCGCTGCGGCGGCCCGTCGGGCCCGAGGTCGGCCTGGCCCGAGATCGACCACATCGTCGGCAACGTCGAGGAGGGCGAGCTCGACCGCTGGGTCGGCTACTACCAGCAGGTCCTGGGCTTCGACCAGCTCGTGCACTTCAGCGACGACGCCATCTCGACGGAGTACTCGGCGCTGATGTCGACGGTCGTGTGGGACGACGACAAGGTCGTCCTCCCGATCAACGAGCCCGCCGACGGGCAGGCGCAAGAGCCAGATCGAGGAGTACCTCGACTACTACGGCTCGCCCGGCGTGCAGCACCTCGCGCTGCGCACCGACGACATCGTCGCCGCGGTGCGGTCGCTGCGCGACCGCGGCGTCCGGATGCTCGACGTGCCCGCCGACCTACTACGACGAGGCCAAGGAGCGGATGGGCGACCTCGGCGACGAGCTGCCGTGGGAGGCGCTCGCCGAGCTCGGGATCCTCGTCGACCGCGACCACGACGGCTACCTGCTGCAGATCTTCACCGAGACCCTCTGCGACCGCCCGACGGTGTTCGTCGAGATCATCCAGCGCGAGGGCGCCAAGGGCTTCGGCGAGGGCAACTTCAAGGCGCTGTTCGAGGCCATCGAGCGCGAGCAAGCCGCACGCGGCAACCTCTGACCTGTGGACGGGATCCCGCCGCAGTGGGTCAAGGGCGAGACGTCCCGGCAGGCGCACGTGCGCCTGCCCTCGGGCACCGTCGAGGACGAGCACGGGCGCGGCGGCTTCTACGGCCCGGCGTCGCACCTCTACCGGCTCCACCCGCCGACCGACTGGGTCGCGGTCGAGGGGCCGGCGGCGCACCGCTCGTACGACCTCACCCGCGCCGAGACGAGCGACGCCGTGTGGCCGACGCTCGTGCTCGGCAACCGCGACGTCTCGATCGCCTGGCACCGCCTCGGCGTCCCGTACCGGCCCGAGTTCCGGCGCGACGCCGACGGCGACGAGCTGTACTTCGTGCACGCCGGCGAGGGCGTGCTCCGCACCGAGTACGGCCCCCTCGACTACCGCACCGGCCACTACCTCCTGCTGCCGCGGGGGACGACCTACCGCTTCGAGCCCGCGACGCCGACCGACCTCCTCGCCATCGAGGCGGCAGGGGAGCGGTTCTCGCTGCCCGACCGGGGCCCGCTCGGCCGCCACGCCGTGTTCGACCCGGCGATCCTCGACGTCCCCGAGCCCGAGGCGGTCGAGGAGGACGGCGAGTTCGTCGTCGTCGTGAAGCGCGAGGGGCACGACACGCGGATCACCTACCCCTTCCACCCCTGCGACGTCGTCGGGTGGAAGGGCGACCTGGCGCCGGTCCGGTTGCACGTCGACGACCTCCGGCCGGTCGTGTCGCCCCGCTACCACCTCCCGCCGTCGGTCCACTCGACGTTCCTGGCTCCCGGCTTCGTCGTGTGCACGTTCGCCCCGCGGCCGATGGAGAGCGACCCCGAGGCGATCCGCCTGCCGTTCTTCCACCGCAACGTCGACTACGACGAGGTGCTCTTCTACCACCGGGGCGAGTTCTTCTCGCGGGCCGGCATCGACGCCGGGATGCTCACCTTCCACCCGAGCGGCCTGCACCACGGCCCCCAGCCCGGCGCCCGCGAGCGCGACGCCGAGGCGGCGGCGAAGGCGGCGCACAACGGCGGGGGCCGGCGCATGGCCGACGAGGTCGCCGTCATGGTCGACGCCCGCCGACCGCTCCACCCGGCCGAGAGCCGCGACGCCGTTCGAGGTCGAGGGCTACGTCCGCTCGTGGGTGCCCACGAACGAGGGGTGACGTCCGCGCGCGGGCTCACGTCGACTCCGTCTCGCCCTCGCCGTGGCATGGTGGGGTCCATCGCCGATGCTCACGACCACCGGCCCGCGAGGTGGCCGTCCTTCGTCCTCGTCGCGGTCTTCGTGGTCGGGTTCGCGCTCGCCTCGGTCGTCGTCGTGGTTCGGGATCGAGTGCTCGATCCGTCGCTCTACTCCGAGGCGTTGGTGCGCACCGACGCCTACGAGCGCGTCTACACCGAGGTCCTCGCCGACCCCGAGCTCGCCGAGCTCAAGGAGCAGCTCCTCGGGGGACTGCAGCTCGACCGGCTGGACGCCACGCAGCTTCGGGTACTGACCACAAGCGCGTTGCGGGCGACCGTCCCGCCCTCCACCCTCCGACAGGGCACGGAGACCTTCGTCGCCTCCCTCCTCGCGTACCTGCGCGGCGAGACCGCTCGTCTCGACGCCGATGTCGACGTCACCGAGCTGCTCGGGCGGATCCGGGAGACCGCCGTCGTCGCGGTCAGCACGCTGCTGGCGCCGGTCGCCGATCGGGTCGTGGTCTCCGTCGACGAGTACCGGGGTGCCGTCGCCGCCTTCGCGGCACAGCTCAGATCCGGGACGGTTCCGAGCGCGATCCCCGTGCTCGGCGGCCGGACCGTCGATCCTCTCCAGGTCCTCGACGTCGTCGTCGACGAGCTCGACGTCGGCGTCGACCCCCGCCAACGCGAGCAGATCCTCGCCGCCGTGCTCGCGGGCGACGAGCGCGGCGCGCTGATCGATGCTGCGAGCCGAGTCATCACCGAGCACGCCGCCAAGGCCAGCGAAGACCTGCGGGCATCGATCGAGGACCGCCGCCGCTACGACGTGATCACCGGCCTGGCCGAGCGAGCGGGACGGTCCAGGGCCATGATCGTCGGGCAGCTCAACTCGGCACGCGACGCGGCGCGCTGGTTCAACCCCGTCACCGCCCTCCTCGGGCTCGTCCTCATGCTCGGCGCGGCCGCCGGCATCGTCTGGCTCGAGCGCGCCAACCCCCGCCGAGCCGGCTTCACGCTCGCGGCGGCTGCTGCCGCCTCCGGCCTCACCCTCCTCGTGTTGTGGATGGTGGCCACCGGCCTGCTCGAAGCCCCGCTGGCCCCGGCGACTGGCAGCGGACCCGGCTCGTGGAACCTGCCAGCAGGGCTCCGCTCCTTGCTCGCCGACATCCAGACGACCCTCGGTGACGAGCTCGCGCTGACGGTTCGCCGGCTCTCGCTCGTCCCGATCGCCGCCGGGGCTGTGCTCGCCGCCGTCCTCGTGGCCGTGCCCCGCCTCCGGCTGCCCTCACCGGCCCGTGCCCTGCCCGTCGGCGCGGCGGCCGCCGTGATCGCGGGCGTCGCCGTCGCCATCGTCTCGCGCGACGCGGCGGCGCTCGAGCGATGCAACGGCCATGCCGAGCTCTGCGACCGCCCGTACGACGAGGTCGTGTACGCCGCCACCCACAACTCCATGTCGAGTCCGGACGTCGTGGTCGTCTGGCCCGAACACGACGGCGACATCCGCGCCCAACTCGACTACGGCGTGCGAGCGCTGCTCATCGACACCCACTACTGGACCCCACTCGTGTCCGACGAGCAGTTGACGGCCGCCGACCCGTACCTTCCGCCGGCTCTCGCCGCGCAGATCTTCGACAGCCTCGGGCCGCTCCGCGACGGGCGCGACGGCACCTACCTCTGCCACAACGCCTGCGCGCTCGGCGCGACACCGCTGGTCGACTCGCTCCGCACGATCCGGGAGTTCCTCGACGAGAACCCCGCCGAGGTCGTCACCCTGATCATCCAGGACGCCATCACGCCGGCCGATACGGCCGACGCCGTCGCCCTTGCCGGGCTCGAGCCCTACCTGCACACCCACCGTCCCGGAACCGCCTGGGCCACCCTCGGCGAGCTCGTCGACCGGAACGAGCGCCTCGTCGTGTTCGCCGAAGCCCAGGGTTCGCCGACGGGGTGGTACCACGCAGCCTTCGAGTACATGCAGGAGACGCCCTACCGGTTCGAGGAACCCGACGACTTCTCGTGCGCCACCAACCGTGGCGACCCCGATGCCACCCTGTTCCTCATGAACCACTGGGTGCAACGGATCGCCCCCGATCGCGCCGACGCCGTCACCGTCAACCGCCACGACCTCATCGTCGACCGAGCTCGAGCGTGCCAGCGTGAGCGCGGGCGTCAGCCCAACTTCCTCGCCGTCAACTTCTACAGCATCGGCGACCTCATCGGCGCCGTCACCACGCTCAACGGCCTGGAGTAGTACGCAAACAGGACAGAAGGCGCGGAAGCGGGCTCCATGTTCCGAGCATCGCCGTCGACCCCGTCGACGGCGTCATCGGCCGCCGGATGATCGACATCTCATCCAGGGAGGGTGACGACACCGGCCTCGGAAACGGGTTGGCTGAGGTGTGCTCGAGATCCTGGCGGTGAACCCCGTCCCGTGGGCGCGTGCCCAGATGGCGTTCACGCTGGCGTGCCACATCATCCTGGTGCCGCTCGGCGTGTCATGGGCGTTCATGGCCCTCGTGGCCAACTACCGCGGCATCAAGCACGACGACGCGGATGCGTTGCAGCTGGCGCAGCGCTGGTCGAAGTACATGGCTGTCACCTTCGCGGTCGGGGCGGTCACCGGCACCGTGCTCAGCTTCGAGTTCGGGTTGCTGTGGCCGCGCTTCATGGGGCAGTGGGGCGACGCCTTCGGCATCCCGTTCGCCTTCGAAGGTCTGTTCTTCTTCACCGAGGCGATCTTCGTGGCCATCTACATCTTCGGCTGGCGGCGCCTCCGGCCGTGGACGCACTTCTGGACGGGCGTGCCGCTCGTCGTCACCGGCATCCTCGGCAGCATCTCCGTCGTCGCCGCCAACGTGTGGATGAACTCACCCGAGGGCTTCACCCTCGATTCGGCTGGCAACGTGACCGATGTCGACCCGCTTGGCGTGATCTTCAACGATGCGATGCCGCTCATGGCGGCCCACATGGTGATCGCCGCCTACATGGTCGGCGGGTTCCTCATCGCGTCGGTGTACGCCTTCGCCCTGCTCCGTGGCCGCCGGGACCGCTACCACCGTCTCGGCTTCCTGATCGCGTTCACCGTCGCCGCCATCGCCACGCCGGTGCAGATGGGCGTCGGCGACTCGCTGGCCCGCTGGGTCTACAACAACCAGCCGATCAAGTTCGCGGCGATCGAGTTGGTGACCGAGACTTCCAGCGACGTGCCCGAGACGCTCCTCGGCCGCCTGAACGACGACGGCACCGTGAGCGGCGGGATCGAGATCCCGGGCCTGGCCTCGTGGCTGTCGGATCCGAGCACCGGGACGGCCACCGTGGTCCAGGGCCTGGACACCGTGCCCGGCCGACGAGCGTCCGACCGTCCGCAGGTCAACACCGTCCACCTGGCCTGGGACGTCATGGTCGGGCTCGGCACGCTGCTGCTCCTGCTGTCGGTCTGGTACGCGCTGCGGCTGGATCTTCCGCCGGGACATGCCGAGGAGTCGGTGGTTCCTCCGCATCGCCTCCGTTGCCGGCGTCGCCGCCGTGCTCGCCATGGAGGCCGGCTGGACCGTGAGCGAGGTCGGCCGTCAGCCGTGGATCGTCTACGAGCTGATGAAGGTCGAAGACGCGGCCACGGGCAACACCGGGGTCTGGATCACCTTCGTGCTGGTCGTCGTGCTCTACATCGGCCTCGCGGTCACGACGGTCCTGATCCTGCGGAACATGAGCAGGCGGTTCCGGGAAGGCGGGGTCTCGGAGCACGACGTGCCCTACGGCCCGAACCGCCCCGAAGAGGCGCCGCCGACCGCGAGGAGCTGACGGTCTCGTGAGCACCGCCGTCGCTGTCCTCCTGTTCGCCGCGGTCACCGCCTACGCCGTCTTCGGCGGCGCCGACTTCGGTGCCGGGTTCTGGGATCTCGTCGCTGGTGGGACCGCACGCGGCGAGCGTCCGCGGGCGGTGATCGAGCGCTCGATCGGCCCCGTGTGGGAGGCGAACCACGTGTGGCTGATCTTCGTCTTCGTGGTCCTGTGGACCGGCTTCCCCGAGGCCTATGCGTCCATCACGCTCACGCTGTTCGTCCCGCTGACGCTGGCGGCACTGGGGATCGTGCTCCGAGGCTCGAGCTTCGCCTTCCGCAAGGCGGTGTTCCGCACCCGTGACCGGCGCAACTTCGGCGCCGCGTTCGCCCTCTCGTCGGTGCTCGTCCCGTACTGCATGGGCGCGGTCGCCGGCGCCATCGCCTCGGGTCGGGTACCGGCCGGTGGTGAGGCGGGTGATCCCTGGGACAGCTGGGTGAACCCGACGTCGGTCCTCGGCGGCGTGCTCGCGGTCGTCGCCGTCGCCTACCTCGCCGCCGCCTACCTCGTGTGGGACGCACGCCGCCTCGGTGACGAGGCGATGGTCGAGTACTTCCGCCGGCGGGCCGTCGGTGCCTCGGTCGTGGCCGGGTTGGTGTCGTTCGTCGGTGTGTTCGTGTTGCGCGCCGACGCCGAGTACCTGTTCGACGAGCTCACGACGAGGGGTCTCCCGCTCGTCCTCGCCGCGGCGGCATGCGGTGTCGCCTCGCTCGTGCTCCTGGTGCGCGGCGCCCACCGGGGGGCACGAGTGCTCGCCGTGGGAGCAGTCGTCAGCGTCGTGGTCGGCTGGGGCGTGGCGCAGTGGGACTACATGCTCCCGGAGAGCCTGACGGTCTCCGACGCGGCGGCGCCGTCGGGCACGCTCGGCGCCCTGCTCGTCGCCGCGGGCCTGGCGGTCGTCATCGTGGTGCCGGGCTTCATCGTGCTGTACGTGCTCGACCAGAAGGGCCTGCTACCGGCCGAGGGTGCGGACTGAAGGCGCCTCCGGCGGTGGCGCCGGAGGCTGCCTCCGGTCCTCAGCAGCCCGACGATCCGATGTCGGCGTCGCCGGAGCCTCCTGCTACCTTCTCGTGCTCCCAGGGCGTATAGCTCAGTTGGTTAGAGCGCTTGCTCGACACGCAAGAGGTCACGCTTTCCGAGTACAGCAACGCCGCGGCGCTGCGTACCGTCTCGCCGT
>CAWIZW010000001.1:0-104737 GCA_963840695.1 uncultured Acidimicrobiia bacterium | reverse complement strand
CCGATCCGGGGCACTCATAGCGGCAGCTATGGGTCACACGCTCAGGCGTGTTCAGCGAGAGCGTGATCCTCCCACCGGCCGTCCCCCTCGCGAATGCTCTCGTGAACGGTGATGCGCCGACACGGCACGCACTCGACGAAGTGCTGCGTCCCCTCGACCCAGCGGTGCGGTTCACCTCGCGTCACCCAGCGAGGCGACCAGGCAATCGAGAAGGCGTAGTCGAGGTTCGCTATCCCCTCCGCCATCTGATCGAGCGCTGCGTCATCGAGCGGTAGGTCGTGGGCTCCGTCGGCGTAAGCAGCAAGCCGCCATGGGGGTACGGTTGCACTGACCACGGGGTGATGAACGCGCGGGCATCACAACGCCATTCCAGAATCCGAAGCACATCGACATGGGGGAAGATTGTCATGAGAACGAGGCTCGTAGGGCTGTTCGCTGTCGGCGCTCTGGTTGTCGGGATGGCTTCGAGCGCCGGCGCCATCACCTGGGGCAGAGCAGACGTCAACAACGAGTATCCGAACGTTGCGTCCGTGCGGGGAATCGTCGAGGCGCAGAACCTGGCTCGCCTCAGCTGCAGCGGGAGTCTGCTCCAGCAGGGATGCGGACAAAGTAGTGATCCTGACCGCCGCGCACTGCACCGATGCGTGGGCGGCCGAGATTGCAGCGGGAACCCTTGATTCCGTTGGCGTGTCGTTCGATCAGAACAATCAGGTCAATGGGACGACGACGGACGCCACCTATCTACGTCAGGGGTGGAGTTCCGATCAGCTTTCCTGCGAAGGACGCTCCCTTTGAGTCGTTCGATTACGGGCTCGTGGTGTTCTCCGCAAGTGCCGAGAACACTCTCGGCCAGACGATCCAGGAGCGCTGGGGCGCGCTCACGCCCGTTCAAGTGGCTCCCGATCCGGGATATCTGTCACGTGTGATCAGCAGCGTCAGCAACCCGACTCAGAACTTGTCGTTCACCGCTGTCGGCTATGGGACGGGTGAGAAGTTCCCCATCCCCGGGCAGGAGACCGGACCGGCCGATCCATCTGGAACCAACACATCGAAGTTCCTCATTCGATACATCGCCGACGGCCTCACCTACAACGCGCACAACCCCGTCAATGATGTGCTGAGACTGTCGATGAACATCGCGAAGGGCGAGAACGGCACCTGCAACGGTGATTCAGGAGGCCCGATCTTCTACGAGGACCCAACGCTCGGCCGTGTTCAAGTATCGCTGGTGTCCGGCGGTGACGCCCCCTGCAGAGCAACGAACACCGGACCTGGGTTCAGCCGTGAGGAAGCCCTCGATTTCATCGCTTGTGGAACGGTCGAGGGCGACGTCAGCGCCGTGATGGCATGTGTCGATGACCTCTTCGAATCGTAAGCCCGGAGTCGATCGGGGCGTGATCGCACACTGATGAGCGCAGCCCGGCCCAGTCGGGCTCGTTCTCGACCCAGTTAGGGCCGTGGCCCGTCAGGCAGTACGAGCACAACTCCTCGTCGGTGTGGCCCACGGGAAACAATTCCGGCTTTGCCCCGAGGCAACGGGCGCCCACACTGTGGGCAGGGCTTGGGTGGTTCGCCGTGTGCGAGAAATCGGCGAAGGGCGCGCTAGCGCGAGCCAAGCCTGCCCGATGGCACGCATAGCGGCAGATCTGGCGCGGCCTCTAACGCAATTCCGCGAACGCACTGAACGGCTCCCCGGTCCATCGGGCTCGCACCACATCGTCTTCTCGCCGGCGAGAGGATCCCCGCCTGCGCCCGGTCCGCGAGTCACTGACCCGACCACCAGACCACAGTCAGCACTGAGGAGAGCGATGCGTGACTTCACCCCCTACCGAGCGCTGAGCTTCGACTGCTACGGCACGCTGATCGACTGGGAGACCGGTATCCGTCAGGCGCTTCAGCCGTGGGCGGCAGGACGCCGCGTCGAGGCCAGCCGCGGACGAGCTGCTCGACCGATTCGGCGACCACGAGAACGTCGTCGCAGGCCGAGTCGCCGACGCTTCCCTATCCGTTCGTGCTGGCCGAGTCGCTGCGGCGGATCGGCGCCGACCTCGGCGTCGAGGTCAGCGACGCCGAGGCACGCGGAGTTCGGTGACAGCGTCGGCAGCTGGCCGGCGTTCGCCGACTCCGCGGCCGCGCTGCATCGGCTGCAGCAGCGCTACCGGCTGATCATCCTCTCCAACGTCGACCGGGCGTCGTTCGCGCGAGCAATCGTCGGCTGGGGGTGACCTTCGACCTGATCCTCACCGCCGAGGACATCGGCTCATACAAGCCCAACCCCGCCAACTTCGATCGGCTGCTCGCCGACCTCGGCTCACTCGGCGTCGAGCGCGGCGAGTTGCTCCACGTCGCGCAGTCGCTCTTCCACGACCACGCACCGGCTCAGCGGATCGGCCTGCCATCGGTGTGGATCGATCGCTACGGCACCCCGGCCGGCACCGGCGCATCGCCCGACAGCGACGTCCGCGTCGACTGGCGCTACACCTCGCTGGCCGAGTTCGCCGACGCGGCCCTCGCCGAAGGGCGCCGGCCAAACCTGAAAAATCGCGAGGCGTCCGATATCCGGGGTCCGGGCTTGCGCTGGTGAGACGTTCGACTCGGGCGGTGTCGGAGCGGGGACCTGTCCGATAACCCCACCGCTCTGGATCGAGCGAGACCGGGCCGTCGCCGCGTAGCTCTAGTGGCGTTCAGTGGGCCGGCGTTCTTCACTGCCGAGCACGCCGACGACCGCTGCCGACGCCGTCGAGCAGCCGCCTTTCCGACCGCGTAATGCCCCGATCGGGAGCGCCTAACAGGCAGTTCTGGAGCAGCGGTCCACCACGCCGTTGCCCGGGTCCGTCTAGGTTGTGGAGCCGGTCGGCCGGGTGGAAGGGGACTATTCATGCGCCTGAAGCGGACACTGCTCGGCGTTGTCGCCGGGATGGTGGTGGTGCTCCTCGGGAGTGTCCGGCGGCGGCCGGACGCGACACGGCCGACCTCTCGATCATGGGTCAATAGGGCATAGCCGACCTCTCGATCATCAAGACGGGACCGGCTTCTGTCTCGCCGGGATCGAACGTCAGCTTCACGCTGACTGCCACCAACAGCGGTCCCAGCACCGCCTTCGGCGTGGTGCTTTCGGACACACTCCCCACCGGTGTCACGTTCGTGTCCTTCGTGCAGGACTCCGGCCCCTCTGCCACATTGACGACGCCAGCAGTGGGTGGCACCGGCACGGTGGCGGCGACGTGGGCAGTTCTCGACAACGCAGCATCGGTGAGCTTCACCCTCACCGTGAACGTCTCGGCAGGCTTCTCCGGCGCCCTGCTCAACACAGCGACCATCACGGCAACGGGAAATAATGATCCGAACCTCGCGAACAACTCGTCGACGGTGTCGGTTTCCGTCACCCCCACGACGACCTCGACGACGACGACAACGACCACAACGACCACAACGACCACAACGACCACGACGCCGCCGAGCACAACGACCACGACGCCGGCGGCCGCACCCCTTGCCGTCACCGGAGGAGGCTCGAGGGCCGCCCCGATCGCTGCTGTTGCACTGCTCTTCGCGGGAGTGCTGATCATCCTTGCGAGCCGCAGGCGACTTGCCGGGCGATAGGTCGTCGCACGCGAAAAGCCGGGACCGGAGCGCCGCGCCAGATTTGCCCGATCGGGAGCGATACGAGGCCTAACAGGTTCCTCCGGGATCAACCTGTCAATCGGCGACTCATAGCGACTTGCGGGTCGACCGGAGCCTCGACTCACGATGCGATAACCGCACCACGGACGCTCACGTCTGACCTGCGTACAGTGGCCGTGTGCACAGCGCACGTTGGCCGCTAGACGAGGCCTATCGCATCGTGCAGGGCCAGGGCAACGGCGGCTAATCCCGCCTTCTAGCTGGGCGTCTGCTCGTCCGGCCGTCAGGGTTGGATGATTGCATAGCGGTCGGCGTCGTGGCCATCGAGTGAATGCCCTTGACACCTTTGACATGAGGGGTAACCTACAACCAAATGGTTGTAGGTTACCTGGAGCGCTGAGAAGCAGACGGACCGGTTGTTCTTCGCGCTCAGCGACGCAACGCGGCGCGACATCGTCACGCAGACACTCGACCGCGAGCGCTCGGTCAGCGAGCTCGGCCGGCTGTATCCGATCAGCCTCACCGCGGTGCAGAAGCACGTCGAGGTGTTGGTCGACGCCGGGCTCGTCTCGAAGCACCGCAGCGGACGCGAACAACTCGTGCGAGGCGAGATCGAACAGCTGCGTAGTGCCCATCAACTTCTCGACGAACTCGAAGCGTTGTGGCGGGCCCGCCTCGAACGCTTTGAAGACGTCCTCAACGAAACCACCGGAAAGGAAACCGAATGACCGTTTGGAGCGTCGACAAGAACGCCGAAGCCAAGACGATGGTGATCACCGCCGAGTTCACGGCGTCCATCGCCAACGTGTGGCAGCTGTGGGCCGACCCACGTCTGCTCGAGCGGTGGTGGGGCCCGCCGGGGTTTCCGGCGACCTTTGAGCAGCACGACCTGACACCGGGCGGCACGATCACGTACTTCATGTCCGGCCCCGACGGTGGCGACAGGTTCGACGGTACCTGGAACGTGGTCGAGGTCGACGCCCCGACCCGGCTCGTGGTCGAAGACGCCATCGTCGAAGACGACGGAACGCCGAGCGACGGCAATTCCATGACCCGCATGGAGATCGACATCGAAGCAGCGGGCGACAAGACCCGCATGATCCTCACCACGCACTTCGACTCACTCGAAGGGATGGAGCAAGCGATCGCGATGGGCGTAGAGGAAGGCATGAAGGCCTGCATGTCCCAGATCGACGCCCTTTTGGCCGAGGTCGCGGCCTAGGTGTTGATCCCAGGGACGTTGGTCAGCCGGTGCGGCTGGCGGGCGGCTGGTGGCCGAGGGCGCTGTGTGGTCGGTGGTTGTTGTAGTAGCTGAGCCAGGGCAGGAGTGCTCGTCGTCGGTCGAGTGAGCTCGGGTAGGGCTGTTCGTAGGCCCATTCGCGTTGCAGGGTCTGGATGAACCTCTCGGCTTTCCCGTTGGTCTGGGGCCGGTGGGGTCGTGTCCGGAGGTGGCGGATCCCGAGCTGGCGGATCGTGTGGCGGTGCAGGACGGACAGGTAGGGGTTGCCGTTGTCGGTGATCACGGCCTGGACGGTGATGCCCTTGCTCGCGAACCAGGCGATGGCCCGGCGGAGGAACGCGGTCGCGGTCGGGGGTGTTCGTCGTCGAGGACCTCGACGTAGGCAAGGCGGCTGGTGTCGTCGATGGCGACGTGGCAGTACTCCCAGCCGGCCTTGCGGTTGCGGTGCTGTTCGCCTCGCCCGGTGACACGGTGGCCGGGCACGGCGAACCGGCCCAGCTTCTTGACGTCGATGTGGATGAGCTCGCCGGGGTGGCGCCGGCAGTAGCGGTTGGCAGGTTCGGGGGGACCGAGCCGCCACCGACGGTTCAGCCCCAGTCGTTGCAGGACGGCGCACACCGTCGAAGTCGCCATAGCCAGCACCCCGGCGATCCGGGGAGCGGTCCACCGCAGGCGGCGGAGCTGCTCGATCTGCGCCTCGAGCTCGGGCGAGGTCCGGGACGGTCGACGATGCGGCGCCGAGGAACGATCCGTCATCGGCTCACCTGCGTCGAAGCGGGCAAGCCATCGGAACACGGTCCGGGTCGACACCCCGAACGCGTCCGCGACTTCGGCCGTGGTCCAGCCTTCGTGCCGGACCCGAACGCACAGCAGCGCTCGCTGGCTCGGCAGAAGCCGAGCGTTACCGTGAATCAGCACGGGTTCTCCTTGTGGTGAGGGTGGGTCGCACCCCCAAGCCTCAAGGAGGCCCGTGTGACGAACGTGGATGGGATCTACACCTAGGCGGCGACTCCCAGCGGAAGGGTCGCCAGCACCGGGCTGGCGACCTGCGCCTGGCACCCGAGCACGAGCCCGCCCGTCCGCGCCGCGGCTACCGGCGCTGGCGATGGTTTGGGCTGAACCCGGGACGCGTTCCGCTCCTGGAGCAGGCTCAGTTCGCCAAACCGATCTCAGCCCAGCCGGAGAAGGAGGAACCGGAGGTCCCCGTAGGCGCCAGCAGAGGACGACCGAGCGGCAGATATGGCGCGCGGCCTATCGGCACTTCAGGGACGCGGAAACCTGAGTCTGGGTATGAGCTTCGGAGCGTTGCCACCGCTGACGCCTCCAACACATGGGCCGTACTCACCGAGGGCCGTCGCCGGGCGACGGCGGTTCGTCGACAGCGGCCTGCGACGTTGGGTCGGGGGTGCGAGCCGGCGAGGAGGATGACGCCGGCGAGCTCGCTGAAGCCAGCGATGATCCCCGCCGCGTGCGCCTTGGAGTTTGTGCGACGACGACCTGGAACGCATCCGCGCAACGCAGTGCGTTCGGCGTCCGACGGGCCACGACCCGAGCGAGTGCCGTCCCCGTGCTCCCGGCGCCTACATCTACGAAGGCGTCGGGCGTTGCGAACAGGAACCGACCCAGGCCGGAGCGAATGCCGGCGCGGCGTCAGACGGCACGCGTGTCGTCGTACACGGCCTCTGACTCCACGACGCGGCGGGCGCCCCAGGACATCGCCAGCGCGGCGAGGACAAGGACCGCACCCACCATCACTGCCAGCCAGCCGTGGGCGTCCTCGAGGATGACCTGGTCCGAGTCCGGTCTCGCGACGAAGGCGACGACACCAACGGCGATGAGGAGCGCGCCGACCACGATCTTCGTCGCTCGGTCCCTCGTCGCGGCTGCGATGAGCGCGAGGAGACCGGCGCCGGCGGTCGCGATCGCCATGACCGGCGTAAAGGTCACGTCCGCGACGTCGACCGCGGCGGCGTCGATCCCGCCGTTGTCCCAGTCGATCCGGGCGAGGGCGATGAGGCCGAACAACAGGAGCACCGTCGCGGCGATCGCAGCGACGACTCGGAAGGCAATGCTGAAGTCCTGCGACGCCACCCGGTCGACGCGTTGGTAGCCGGCAGGCCTGTAACTAGGGCGCGGTGCGATGGGTGTTGCCATGGTCCCTCCCCGACGTTGGGTTCTCCCGCCGTACCCCCTTCCGGCGAGATCCCTACCTCGCTCGCGCCCTCAGCCTTCGATGTGGAAGACGGCGTCGAGTCCCGTGATCATGAACAGGTCCATGACTCGCTTCGGTGGTGTGACCGCAAAATGATCGTTCCGGCGCCCGCGCCGCCGGTCCACTCGCCCTCCAACGCCAGGGCACCGACAGCCGGGGCTGGCCTACGGTCGCTCCATGTCGATGCCGACCTCCTTCGAGAGCCGAGACCTGGCCACCATCTCGGGCCAGCTGAGGCAGATCTCTGACCGGCTGTTCTGGATCCAGAGCTTCGTCGCCGTGCTGGCGCTGATCGTCGCCGTGACGGTCGTGCTCCTACTCGTCGGACTCGTGAGCATCGAGGTGACCGTCGACGCCTGAACTCCCGACGGAGGCGACGCCGCGCCACGTAGCCGGTAGCGCTGGCGCTGGATATCCCCACGCCACCCCGCTCTTGCACCAGCGGAGGTGCCGTCCTCTCGGTGCCGACACCCCATCGCCGGAAAGGTGGACAGGCGTTACGAGGCGAGCGGCGCCCGGTCGGCGCTGGTCCGTTGAAAACGCTGCCACTACCGAGTAGCCCGCGCAGGATCAGCAAACCACCGACCGCCATCGCCACCATGGCGAGGCCGTCGACACTGAACCCGGCGATCACCTCAGCGCTCGCCTTCAGCGCGACCAGCGCGGCCGCCACGAAGATGCAAGCCCAGCGACGACCATGGCCCCCGATACCGACACGGTCGTCGAATCCAGTCGTCAGCGCGTCGAATGCGGTCAGTAACACCGCCGAGGCTGAGCACCCCGGTCGACGGGATATTGGCGGGCGCCAACAGACACGTCGTCGACCGGGGCTCGACGCCTCACGCCCCCGGGCGGCGGCGAGCCGCCTGGGTGATTTCGCAGCCCTCGCGTCTCGCTTGCCTCGAGCGGAGGGAACCGAATTCATTGATGTGACTTCGATGAGAAGCACACCCCGGAGACAGCAGAAACGAGGAGCTCATGGCAACTACCACCAACGTCTGGATGTACCGGGACACTCTGCGCAACGAACGCCAGATGATCGACCAGCTGGTCGGCTATGACGTCGAAGCCACGGACGGTCACATCGGCAAGGTCGACGAGTTGTCGACCGAGACCGATCGGCACTACCTCGTCGTCGACACCGGCTTCTGGATTTTTGGCAAGAAGCGGCTCATCCCTGCGGGTGTGGTGACCCGTATCGACCACGACAGCGAGAAGGCGTTCGTGTCGATGACCAAGGATCAGATCAAGAACGCGCCGGACTTCGACGCCGACGTTCAGCGTGACGACGTCTACTACGACAAGTTTGGCAGCTACTACCGCGACTATTACGGCTCGTGACACCCGGTGCGCGGCCCTTCCGGCCGCGCGTGGTGATTGCCGCCCCGTGGACGCAGCGGCGTCCACGGGGCGCTGCCGCGCTCCGACCGGGGCTCGCGCCCTCATCCTTCGATGTGGAAGACCGCGTCGACTCCCGTGATCATGAACAGGTCCATGACTCGCTTCGGTGGTGACCGCAAGACGATCGTTCCGGCGCACGCTTCGGCGGCGTGATGCCCAGCGGCGAGAGCTCTCAGAGCTGAGGAACCCATGAACGTCACACCGGCGAGGTCGATGACGATCCTCGATTCGCCGGCGTCGAGCGAGGTGATGAGTAGGTGCTCGACGTGCGGGGCGTTGGCCATATCGATCTCGCCGTGCAACTCGACGAGCAGCGAACCGTCCTGCTCGTGGATGACCTGGTGGACGGGGATAGTCGTCATGTCGGGTACTCCCATGACGGCCTGCGTGCGTGCCTAGGGCTCAAGCAACGCGACGGAGCACGGCCCACGGATACCCACACGATCTTCTAATCCAGTCGTCAGCGTCGAGCGCTACAGCGCGAGGGCGCCGGTGGCGACTGCGGTCGCGGCCAGGCGGCGGGTGGGGTGTGCTGATCGTTCCACAGTCCTTCCATGTCAGGGTCGTCAGTGACGCCGATGCGCATTCCGGGTGGTGCGTGACTGCCCGTTCGGGCTCCGGGTTCGGCGTGTCAGGTGAGCCCGAGCTGTTCGTACAGGTCGGCGAGTGGGGCGACCATCGTCGGGAGGGGGATGTCCCCCCAGTTGGCGAAGAAGGCAAGGGTCGTCCCGCTGGCGGGGTGGTGCGCGAGCAGGGTCCGATAGGCCTGGTTTCCGCCGCTGTGCCCGACGACTTCGACCTCGTCGGGGCTGCAGCCGGTTGGGTCGAGACAGAACCCCATGGCGCCGAGGCCGTAGTGCAACGGCGTCGGCTCGTCGGTGGCCACCAGACGGCCGGTGCCTGCGTCCCACGTGAACGCGCTCCGCATGGCGAGCATGGTCGCCGTGGCCTCCGGCCCGAAAAGCTCGCCCGAGTACAGCGCGTCGCCCCAGTCCAACAGGTCCGCGGAAGACGAGGTCATGTTGCCCGCACCGAAGACGGTGGTCGTGAGAGCCTCCTGTGGGAGGTCGAGCATGTCGATCACCGCGTCGGGGGCCGGTTCGAACCAGCCGTGCCGGGTCACCCGGCTGGAGCTGTCGTCGAGTTGGGTGTCGTGCAGCGAGAGCGGTTCGGTGAACCGTTGCGCGATGACCGTCGCCAGGTCCTGGTCGAGGACGCGTTCGATCACGACTCCCAGGGCCGTGTAGCCGGCGTTGGTGTAGGCGAACCGCTCGCCCGGTTGCCCCGATGGCGGTGCTTGCTGCTGCATGGCCAGCACCTCTTCGGGGGTGAACGACCGGGTCAGGTCTTGGATGACAACGTCACCGTTGTCCCATTGGCCGAGGCCGGAGGTGTGTCCGAGCAGCATGGCGAGGGTGACCTCGTCGGCGTGTGCGAGCTCGGGGAGCCAGGGTTCGACGGGATCGTCGAGCGACAGCCTGCCCTCGTCGACGAGTTGCAGGGCGGTGGCGGCGACGAAGGTCTTGGTGATGCTGGCCACGCCGTACGTGCCGTCGGTCGGCATGGGAGTCTCGGGGTCGCGGTCGTCGATGCCCGAGGCGAGGTGGATGTCGTCGTGGCCCGGCACCCGGAGGGACAGGGTGGCGCCGTAGGCGTGCACGTCGGTGCGCCATCGGTCGAGTATCGCCTGCAGCGCCGCCTCGTCCACCTCGACGGTGTCGGGTTGGCGCACGTCTGTGGGTGGCTCGGCGGTGGGTGGGACGGCCCCGCCGTCATCGTCGCCCCCGCAGGCGGCAGCCAGCACTGCAAGCGCCGCCGCGGCCACCATCCAACGCCTGGGTGTCCGCGTGATCGTCATGGCGCTCACCTTCGGTCGTCCGGGTCGCGGGAACATCACGCGGTCGAGTGATCTGTGACCGTCGCCGTGGACGCGGCCACGTCGGAGGCGGAGCGACGTTGTCGGAGATCCCACCGCGTGGGCGATGTCTTGGCGCCCTCATGCGGTCAACGTGAGGCCATCGACCTACGAATCGAGATCACGTTGACCCGCCTCGACCCACCGGAAGGTCGTGTCGCTCGCGCCTTTCGACCGGAAGATGAGCGGACGGCGGAGCCGCTCGAGTTCGTTGGCTGGCTCGGGCTGTTCTGCCTGCTCCAGTCGCTCACCATCGAGGCGGTCGACCAGCCATCGCGGTAGCGGTGTACCTCGCCCCCGTTCGCGGAGACAATGGCGCGCGGTGCGGCCGGTACGACATGCACGGGAGCGTCTGGCCGGCCGATCGCCGGAGCTGGAGGTAGTGCACCGACGGTTGGCCCGCGGCCGGGCGGGTGGGCACGAGGTCGTGCTCATCGAGGGCGAACCGGGGATCGGCAAGACTCGGTTCCTGGCCGAGGTGCTCGCCGATCCCGCGGGGCTTCGCCTGTTCCGCGCCGACGCCGAGGAGCTCGAGCGCACCCGGCCCTTCGGGCCACTGGCAGACGCGCTGGGCTGCCGGGTGGCGTCACGCGATCAGCTCCGCGCCGAGATCGCCCGCCTCATCGACGAGGGGGCGGCCGAGTTCCGGATCGTCGAACGCTTTGCCGAGCTCCTCGAACGTCTGGCCCTGGAAGGACCGCTGCTCGTCGCGGTCGACGACTTCCAATGGGCCGACCCCTCCACCGTGAGATCCCTGCGCTTCGCCACCCGACACCTCATCGACGTGCCGGTCACCTTCGTGTTGGCGTTCCGGCCGATCCCGCGAAGCCACGAACTCGCGCACTTCGTCGACGCGTCGATCCGCGACGGCGCGTTGCAGGTGACGCTCGGCCCGCTGGACGACGACGCGGTGGTGGGCCTCGTGGAGGACATGCTGGGCGCGCCGCCCGGAGCGGGTCTCCGGTCGCTGGTCACCAGCGCGGCCGGGAGCCCGTTCTACGTGACCGAGTTGGTGGAGGCCCTCGTCGCCGACGGACAGCTCCACACCCGCGACGGCATCGTCGACGCCGAAACTGCTTCGGTGCCGGTGGCGTTCCGCGGGTCGGTCGTCCGCTACCTCCGGTTCCTCGGCGAATCGCGGCTCTCGCTGCTTCGCTGGGCAGCGGTACTGGGAGACCACTTCTCGCCCGTCGATCTGGCCACCGTGAGCGGCGAGTCCATCGACGACGTGCTTCATGTCGTGGAAGGCGCCATCGGAGCCGGCATCGTGGTCCATGACGGCGACCGACTGGCGTTTCGCCACGACCTGCTCCGCGAGGCGCTGTACGAGGACATGGGGACCGCCGTCCAGCGTTCGCGGCACCTCGCAGCCGGCCGGGCCTTGGCGGCAGGCGGAGCCGCGCCGCTCGAGGTCGCCTACCACCTCGTGCGGGCGCCAGCCACCGAAGACGACGTGGCCGTCGACTGGCTACTCGCCGCCGCCTACCAAGCGATCGACCTCAACACCAAGGCCGAGCTACTGGACAACGCGCTTCGCCGACTTGCACCGACCGACCCGCGGTCCGCCGAGATCGGGGCCGAGGCCATCGCCCGTCTGGGAGAGGCGGGGCGAGTGGCCGACGCCGAGGCGCTCGCCGAGCGGCTACGGGTCCACGTCGGCGCGGGCGACGCAGCCCTACTCAGTGCCGCCCTTGCCGGGGCCTATGCCCAGCAGACCGATCCGGTGGGCGTGCTTCGACACTGTGACGCCGCCCTGCGGCATGTCCCATCACTTCCGCCTCGCCTTCGGGCCGAGCTGCTCGCCAACGAGGGGTTCGCTCTGCTGCTGGCCGGACGTGTCGACGATGCCGAAGCTGCGGGTCACCGCGCCATCGAAGCGGGAGACCGTCATGCCGCCCCGAGCGCCACCGACGCTGGCCGAGGTGTGCTGTGTCTCTGTGCGCTCGCCACGGGCCTCGGTCGGGACGCAGCCGCGATGGCGACCGAAACGGCGAAGAGCTGGCCATCGGAGTACGGCACGATCATCCTCCAGATGACGCTCCTCAACGAGGATCGTCTGGCCGACGCCGACCGACTGTTCCGCGCGTCCCAGAGCCGACTCGTCGAGAGCGGATACCTCATCGCACAGCCGGCACTCCAGGCCAACAGCGGACTGGCGCTGCTTCTGGCAGGCAAGCTCGACGATGCGCTCGTGCAAGCTGAGGCCGGCCTCGCACTCGCCGAGCAGACGAACGTGCCGGTGACGACCGCAGTGGCGCGAGGTCTGATCGCCCGCGTGGCTCTCCACCACGGTTCGGTCACCGAGGCCGAGGCCGCGCTGGGCCCGACGCCGCCCGTCCTCGGCATGGGCGTGGAATGGCTGTGTTGGGCCAGAGCCCTCATCCTCGAAACCCAGGGCGATGTGACCGCGGCACGGGAGGCGCTCAGCTCGATCTGGGACAGTCCGTTCCGCTACATCATCTCCTGGGTCAGCGTTGGCCCCGATCTCGTCCGGCTCCACCTTGCCGCCGGCGATCGCGACCAGGCCGCCTCGGTTGCGACGGCCGTCGAGAGGGGCGCGTCCGGTTCCGACGCCCCGTCGGCGGCCGGCGCCGCCCTGCGCTGCCGAGCGCTCGTCGAGAGCGACCCGACGCTGATGCGGCGGGCGATCGCCAGCTACGAGCATGGGCCCCGCGCGCTCGAGACCGCGGCCGCCAGGGAGGATGCCGCCCCCCTGCTCGGCGAGACAGAGGCCGTCGAGCAGCTGCGCGCCGCCCTGGCGGCATACGAGGCAGCCGGTGCCACGGGAGACGCGACCCGGGTGCGAGCCTCCTTGCGCAAGCGAGGGGTGCGCCTCGGCGTGCGGGGCGCCCGCCAGCGACCCGCGACCGGCTGGGACAGCCTCACCCCCGCCGAGCGACAGGTCGTCGCCCTCGCCGCCGAAGGGTTGACCAGCCGCCAGATCGGCGATCGGCTCTACATCTCCACCTTCACCGTCGGAAGCCACCTCCGCCACGTGTACCAGAAGCTCGGCATCAGCTCCCGCCTCCAGCTCGCTGCCGAGACGCGGCGCCACCACCGGGACGAGGTTTGATAGGCGAGGGTGCCACCAAACGCCGGGTTGGTGCCGTGACGGCGGCTAAAAGCCCGTTCTAGCAGGCCAAACCTCGAGCCGACCTCGTCGCATGATCGTTGGTACTTGGAGCGGGCACGGATCCCGAAGACCTCTGAGCGTGTCGTTGCCGCTACGTGGGGTAGAGACTTGGTTGCCGTCCTTCCTCGCCGCCGCGCCGGCGAGGGAGGACGGTTTGAGTCCAAGGTGAGCCGGGGAGTTCCGCGCTACCGCTGGTGTTCCCTGGATGCCTCACCGCCTACGACAAGTCCGGCGCCGACGGCTCTCCACGCTGACGCGGACCGACCCCCGCCGAAGCGGGGGCCGGCCTGGCTCGGGTTCCCAGATCTCACGCGAGCGTGGGCGGCGCCGGATGTCCCTGCGCCGCCCACGTTCTTGCTCCAAGGAGAGGTGCCGTCCCCCTCGAGCCGACAGCCCCATCGCCGGAAAGGCGACAGGCGTTACGAGGCGAGCGGCGTCCGGTCGGCGCTGGTGCGTCCACCTCGGTGCCGCTACCGAGCAGCCCGCGCAGGATCAACAAGCCGCCGACCGCCGTTGCAATCATGACGTGATGATGCTTCCGGCGACGAGCATGGCGACGGATACGCGATCGTCTAAACCAGCCGCGTCGAGCGCCGATAGTCGCGGAGGTGCCCGCCGCCCGGAGGGAATGGGGGTCGGCGGGCACCTCCTTTGCATCGACCTCAACTTGCGGCCTGGCGAAGGCGTGAGGTCGCGCTGTGATGGGACGGGGGCGGCGGCGGCTCCATTGCGCACCGCCGCCCCCTACTCGCCGTCCTAGCGAGCGATCGAGACCGGGTGATCTTCTCGGTTGCCGCTCGCGCAGGTGCAGGGATACCCCGCACGTAGCTCGCCAGCCTTACCAAGACGGGTGATTTCTTCGGCTGGGAGCCTCGGCTCACGATGCGATGACCACAGCACGGACGCTCACGCCTGCCCTGCGTACAGTGGCCGTGTGCACAGCGCACGATGCCCGCTCGACGACGCCTACCGCACCGTCCACGGCCAGGGCAACGGCGGCGGGTAGGCGACGGAGACCACGCCCCTGCCGAGGGCCCGGATGGCCGTTGCCGGGGCGATCCTGGTCGCCGGCCTCCTGCCCGTTCCCGCCTCCGGCGCCGGGCAGGTTCCCGAGAACATCCGGTGCGAGCCGTCGAGCGTCGACACCGGCAGCGTCGTGCTCGGCACCGGATCGTCCGAGCGCACCGTCACGTGCACCAACACCGGCCGCATCCGGGAGACGATCACGGCGATCGAGACGACCGGCGCCGACGCCGGCGACTTCGTGCCGGCCACCGAGCCGTGCCTGGTCACGCTCGCTCCGGGCGCGTCGTGCGACATCGTCATCACCTTCACACCCGGCGGTGTCGGTCCCCGTGAGGCGGTCCTCGGCGTCGTCCACGCCCAGCCGCAGGGCGTGACCGGCCGGGTCGAGGTACCCCTGCACGGCATCGGCATCGAACGCGACACGACGCTGACCTTCGATCCGGCCTCGCTCACCTTCGCCGAGCGGCTCGGCCTGACCACGAGCGAGCCCCAGGGCGTCACCGTGACCAATGCCGGCTCGGTGCCGGTCACGATCGACGGCATCGACGTTGCGGGCGAGTCCGCCGACTACGTGATCTCGACGTCTTCGTGCGGCGGGGCTCTCCAACCCGGCGCCAGCTGCGAGGTGTCGGTGACGTTCACGCCGCGAAGTGCCGGGGCGCGGGCCGCCGACCTGCGGTTCGCGGACGACGGGGCGGGAGCGCCGCATCTGGTGCCGCTGCGCGGGACGGGGATCACGCCGACGCTGTTCGTGACCCCGGCGGTGGGCCCCGCCGGCATGGTCGTCTCGGGGATCGGAGCGGGGTTCCCGCCCGGTCAGGCGGTGACGCTGCGCTGGGCCCAGCCCGAGGACGGCGCGGTCGGGGGCTTCCCCGAGCCCGACGTCGCCACGACGACCGGCGGCGACGGGAATCTCGCCGCGACGGTGCTGCTCTTCCCGAAGACGCCCCTCGGAACCCGGGTCCTCGTTGCCACCGCCGGGGCGTTCGGGGCGGACGCGGAGCTCCTCGTCGTCCCGGGCACGGCCCAGGCGCCCGACTTCGTGGTCCGCGGCTGATCCCCGTCGCGTGCGGCGACGACGAACCGGCGGCCTCGACGGCATCGAGTGGAGAACCAGCTAGTCGCGCCGACTTCGTGGCGTCCAAGACCTCCACGAGACGCTGTGCTTCGGTGAGGGTGTCCAGGTGCTCGATGAGGCTCTTCGCGTTCGCCTTGGTGTCCTCCAGTCCGTGCGCGATCGTGTACTCGAGCAACGGGCGAGCCGACGCGTCGTCGTCGAGGCTCAGATGGCACACGGCGGCGTTCAACGCGTGCAGCGCCCGGCTGGTTGCGGGCACGCGCTCGGATCCGTACACCCGCAGGAAGAGCGTCAGGGCTTCGGCGTAGTTGCGGATCTCGTACAGCGCCATCGCCGCGTTGGCTGCCTGCGTGAACTCATCGGCGGCGACCCCGTCGTCGGTTGCCTGCGCGGCTGTTCGCTGTCCGCTGATCCAAGCCAGCAGCTCGGCGGCTTGCGAACGGAGACCTTCCGGTCCCTCGGACTTGACGTGGTTGGCGTAGTCCTCGGCGTCGTCGAGCTCATGCCGGTACGCGTGCACCCGAGCGATGCCGAGGGCGGCCTGGAACCTCGGCTCGTCGTCGACGGGGCCGTCGTAGACCTGGCGGAAGTAGCTCACCGCCATCGGGTAGTCGCCGCGCTCGAGTGCGTCGTTGCCAGCAGCGAGCACCGAGGCGGCCTCGGGCTGCGTGACACCATCTGCAGTGGCGTCGGTGGCGGTGTCCATGCGCCGGATCGCTTCGAGCATCCCCCGCGTGTCGTCCTTCACGACGGAGGAGCCCTGTGCCGCGGCGGCCTCGAAGTAGCTCGCGGCGGCGTCCCACGCGCCGGTCCCGCGGCAGGCGAGGCCCAGGAGGTAGGCGGCCTCGCCGGCGTCCTCGCCGGTCACGATGCCGGCCTCGTCGACCGGATGCAGCAGCTCGTAGAGGTCGTCCCACCGCTCGAGCTCGGCGAGGTCGGCTGCGCTGTCGAGGACCTTGCGGACTTCGTCGGGCGTCATGGCATGGTGGCCTCCGGCGGCCGGGGTGACTCCCCAGCGTGCGTGGGCCAGTCGATCGTCCTCGTCCATCCGCTTCTCGCTTTCGCTCGGGTCGTCGCCCGCAACAGTGCAGGCGACTGCGGCCCCATGGCTTGGAGAGGTGGTGAAGACGACCTGGAGATGGCCAGGGCCTCCCGCCGGCCGCTCCGAACGCCCCTTCCGGGCGCGTTGTGCGAATCGCGCAGGCCCTTGCGCCGAGCGTGGGCAGATCGCCTAGGGTGCGACCCGGTGCCCGGGCGGACATGACACGACAACCGACCAGGGGGATACCGGATGCACAAGATTCCGATTCGGGCTCGCCGCGGCACTCGCCGCGTCGGCCCTCGCAGTTTCGGCCATCGGTGCCGACGCTGCACCGAACACACAGGCACAACGAACGAGCTCGACGGGCGCGTCGGTCACCGAGCAGACCTACGTGGTCCTCTATCGCCAGGGCGCGTCGAGCGCGGGAGCGGCCGCCACCGTGGCCAGCGCAGGCGGCTCGCTGGTCGCCAACTACTCCCAGATCGGTGTCGTCATCGCCCGTAGCTCGGCCGCCGACTTCGCCACCGCCGTCGAGCGGGCGCGTGGTGTCGAGGCCGCCGCCGCCACGACCGGCTTCGGTGTGCGGGCCGCACCCGCCGCCACCGACGATCAGGGTCCGCTCCCCGGCAGCGCGCCGGCGACCGACAACGACAACCTGTCGGGCCTCCAGTGGGACATGATCCAGATCCACGCTCCTGAAGCGCACGCCATCACCGGCGGCAGCCCCGAGGTCGTGGTCGGCGACATCGACACCGGCCTGGACTTCACCCACCCCGATCTGGCGCCGAACTACGACGCCGCCAACAGCACCGACTGCTCGAGCGGTGCACCCGCACCGCTGCTCCCGGGCAACGACGTCGCAGGACACGGCACCCACACCGCCGGCACCATCGCTGCGGCGTCCAACGGCACCGGCATCGTCGGCGTCGCCCCGAACGTCAGGATCGCCGGCATCAAGTCGAGCAACGACGAGGGGTTCTTCTTCCCGGAGATGGTCATCTGCTCGTACATGTGGGTCGCCACCCACGACATCGACGTGACCAACAACAGCTACTTCGCCGATCCGTGGCTCTTCAACTGCCGCAACGACGCAGAGCAGCGGGCCCTCTGGAACGCTGAGCGCCGAGCCATCCGGTTCGCGCAGTCCCAGGGGACGGTCGTCGTCGCCTCCGAGGGCAACGAGAGCACCGACCTGTCGCACCCCGAGGTCGACGTCGATCAGCCCCGACTTCCCGCCCGGCAGCGAACGTGGACCGGGAGATCACCAACGCCTGTGCCGTCGTCCCGGTCGAGGTGCCCGGCGTCGTCGGCGTGACCGCGACCGGCAACCTGCAGCTGAAGTCCTTCTACTCGTCGTACGGGATCTCCACCGCCGACGTCGCCGCCCCCGGCGGTGACAGCCTCCTCCAGGTGACCGCGGCGGCCCCCAACGGCCGGGTCCTGTCGACCTACCCGACGGCCACGCCGTGCCTCCGAACGGTGCTCGATCCCCACACGGGTGCGAAGTACTGCTACCTGCAGGGCACGTCGATGGCCGGTCCCCACGTGGCTGGTGTCGCCGCGCTGATCATGAGCCAGACCGGGAGGACCGGCGGCGCATTGGCATCGGCCGTCCAGCAGGCGACGAACCCGCTGCCGTGCCCGGCCGACGACGTGTACGAGGACTTCCCGCAGAACAGCGGCGAGCCCCAGCACTGCTCGGGCGGCACGGCCCACAACAGCTTCTACGGCTCGGGGGAGATCGACGCCCTCCTCGCCGTCAGCTGACACCACACCCACGAATTGGCGGTGGTTGCTCGGTCCATGGGCCGACAACCACCGCCAGTTCATCGCTCGGAGCGGTCCTCGATCTCCCAGGCGTGGTCGAGAGCGTGCCAGGCGATCCGGCGGGCGGCGTACCGCCACGGCCACGGCTTGGTGACGCCGTCGGGCACGGGGGAGCGCGCCGCTCGCAAGGCGTCGAGGAACGCGTCGCGGACCGGCGTGTCCCCGCGCTCGCGCTTGCCCAGCCCGACCCGGCGCACGTAGGCGTCCTCGGCGTCGGCGACGTGGGCCACGATGGCGTCGCGGTCGCGGCCGCCGCCGCGTGGACCCTTGCGCAACGACTTCGGCGCCTTCGACGCCGCCCGGTCGAGGGCGGCCCACGAGGCCTCGACGATCTTCGCCAGGCGCTCGGCCTCGGCCTTGGTGAACGAGCCCTCGGCGTCGGCGCCGATCGGCCCGGCAAGGGCGCCGAAGTCGACGACCCCGCCGCCCTTGCGGCGCTCGGTGACCTCGAACCCCGCCGCCGCCGTCTTCGGGAAGCGGACGCCGGCGCCGGTCGCCACCGGTCGGTAGCGGTCGGCGTACTCGGCGAGGGCCTCGAGGGCGGTCTCCTCGTCGCGTCCCGACCGGGCCCACCCGGGCCAAGCCAGCGCGACGGCGAAGGTCCGCTTCGCCCCGACGTCGAGGTACACGGCGGTCGGCGCCATGTGGGCGAAGGTACCCCCGATCGGTAACGTCGCCCGATGCCCGAGAACGCACCGGAGAACGAGAAGCCGCACGTCTACGTCCCTGCCGGGGAGCAGCCGCCCGCCGACATGGTGATCGAGGACCTCGAGGCGCGGCGACGGCGACGAGGCGACCCGCGGGCCACGAGGTCGAGGTCCACTACGTCGGCGTGTCGTGGCGGACGCGCAAGCAGTTCGACGCCTCCTGGGACCGGGGCGAGACGTTCCGCTTCCGCCTCGGCGGCGGCCAGGTCATCAAGGGCTGGGACGAGGGCGTGGCCGGGATGAAGGTGGGCGGGCGCCGCCGCCTCGTGCTGCCGCCCGTCCTTCGCCTACGGCAAGCGGGGCGCCGGTGGCGTCATCGGCCCCGACGAGACCCTCGTGTTCGTCGTCGATCTCCTCGGGGTCCGTTGGCGCCCGCCAGTACCCTCGGCACGCCCATGCCCCCTGCCTTCCGTGCGCCCACCGGAACCCGCGACCTCCTGCCGCCCGACTCCACCCGGGCCCGGCAGCTCGTCGCCGTGTTCGCCGACCTCGCGGAGCGGTCGGGCTTCGGGCTGATCGTCCCGCCCATGTTCGAGGACCTCGGCGTGTTCCAGCGACTGGGCGAGGCGACCGAGGTCGTCACGCAAGGAGATGTTCGACTTCGAGACCAAGGGCGGCGACCGCGTCGCCCTGCGGCCCGAGCTGACGGCCTCGATCATGCGGGCGTTCGTCGAGCACCGGCCACCGACGCCGTGGAAGGTGTGGCACGCCGGGCCCGAACTTCCGGTACGAGCGCCCCCAGAAGGGCCGCTACCGCCAGTTCGACCAGGTCGACGTCGAGATCGTCGGCACCGACGACCCCGAGGCCGACGTCGAGGTGATCGCCCTCGGGTGGCGCTTCTACGAGGCGCTCGGGCTGCGCCAGGTCACGCTCGAAGGTCAACAGCCTGGGCGACCCCGGCGACCGGGCCCGCTACGTCGAGGCCCTTCGCGGGTTCTTCGAGGCCAACCTCGCCGACCTGTCCGAGCAGAGCCGCGAGACCCTCGGGCGCAACCCCTTGCGGGTGCTCGACTCCAAGCGCCCCGAGGACGCGCGCGGTCGTCGCTGCCGCGCCGGTGATGACCGACTTCCTGTCGGCGGACTCGGCGGCGGCCTTCGAGCGCGTCCAGGCCGGCCTCGGCGCCCTCGGTGTTCCCTTCGAGCTCGCCCCTCGGCTCGTGCGGGGTCTCGACTACTACACCCGCACCGCCTTCGAGTACGTCGGCACCGGGCTCGGCACGACCCAGGACGCCGTCGGTGGCGGCGGCCGCTACGACGGCCTCGTCGAGGCCCTCGGCGGCCCGCCGACCCCGGGCATCGGTCTGGCCCTCGGCGTCGACCGCACCCTGCTGGCCTGCGACGCCGAAGGAGCGTTCCCGGTCGCCGGCGACGGCGGTCGACGCCTTCGTGGTCGACGTGGTCGACGGCACGCACGCGACGGCGCTCGCCGACGAGCTGCGGCGCGCCGGCCTCGGGCGCCGACCGCGCCTACGGCGGGCGCAGCATGAAGGCGCAGATGAAGCGGGCCGGGGCCTCCGGCGCCGCCGTGGCCGTGATCGTGGGGGAGCAGGAGGCCGGCGACGGCACCGTCGTCGTCCGCGACCTCCGGACATCCGAGCAGGAGACGGTCGCCCGGGCCGACGTCGTCGAGCGCGTGAGGAAGGTCCTGAGCACATGAGCATGCGCTACGCACTGGTGCGGGGAGCTGCGTCCCGAGCACATCGGGCAGGAGGTCGCCGTGTGCGGCTGGGTCGCGCGCCGGCGCGAGCACGGCGAGCACCTCGCCTTCGTCGACCTGCGCGACCGCACCGGCATCGTCCAGTGCGTCGTCGACCACGCCCATGACCTCCGCAGCGAGTTCGTCGTGCGCATCACCGGCACGGTCGGGCCCGGCCCGAGGGCACGGTGAACGCCAACCTGCCCGACCGGCGAGGTCGAGATCGGCGACTGCACCGTCGAGATCCTCAGCGCCGCCGAGCCGCCGCCGTTCCCGATCGACGAGCGGGCCGACGACGTCGACGAGGCCGTCCGCCTCCGCCACCGCTACCTCGACCTCCGCCGCCCGCGGATGCAGCGCAACCTCACCCTGCGGGCGACGGTGAACAGCGCCCTCCGGCGGGCGATGGAGCGGCAGGGCTTCATCGAGGTCGAGACGCCGGTGCTCATGCCCTCGACGCCGGAAGGCGCCCGCGAGTTCCTCGTCCCGTCGCGGCAGCGGCCCGGGCAGCTTCTACGCGCTGCCCCAGTCGCCGCAGCTGTTCAAGCAGCTGCTGATGGTCGGCGGCACCGAGCGCTACTACCAGATCGCCCGCTGCCTGCGCGACGAGGACTCTGCGCGCCGACCGCCAGTACGAGTTCACCCAGCTCGACATGGAGATGAGCTTCGTCGACCAGGAGGACGTGCTCGCGGCCATGTCCGAGTCCGTGCTCGACGCCGCCGAGGCGGTCACCGGCGAGCGCCCGGGGGAGATCCCCCGGATGACGTGGCACGAGGCCATGGAGCGGTTCGGCTCCGACAAGCCCGACCTCCGGTTCGGGATGGAGCTCGATCGAGCTGACCGACGTGTTCGCCTCGACCGAGTTCAAGGCGTTCGCGTCGGCGGCCTCGATCAAGGGCCTCCGCGTCGAGGGCCAGGGCACCGTCGGGCGCAAGAAGCTCGACGCCCTGACCGACGACGCCAAGGCGCTCGGCGCCAAGGGTCTCGTCTGGCTCCGCGTCGCAGGCCGACCGACGGTCGAGTCACCGGTGGCGAAGTTCCTCAGGAGACCGAGATCGCGGCGCTGCTCGACGCGCACCGGCGCCGACGACGGCGACCTGCTCCTCCTCGTCGCCGACGAGTGGCACACGACCTGCGAGGTGCTCGGCGGGCTGCGCAACCAGCTCGGTCGCCCGCCGGTCTCCGAGGGGCCGTACCGCTACGTGTGGATCGTCGACTTCCCGATGTTCGTCGGCGTCGACGCCGCCACCGGGACGCCGAAGCCGGCCCACCACCCCTTCACCCGCCCGCACCCCGACGACCTCGACCGTCTCGAGACCGACCCGATGGCCGTTCGCAGCCAGGCCTACGACCTCGTCCTCAACGGGTGGGAGCTCGGTTCGGGCTCCATCCGGATCCACGAGCCCGAGCTCCAGCAGCGCGTGTTCACCCTCCTCGGCATCACCGCCGAGGAGGCCGACCGCCGCTTCGGGTTCTTCCTCCAGCCCTTCCGCTACGGCGCCCCGCCCCACGGCGGGTTCGGCATGGGCATCGACCGCTTCGCCGCCATCCTCGCCGGCGAGGAGAACATCCGCGAGGTGATCGCCTTCCCCAAGCCGCAGTCGGGCATCGACCCCATGACCGGCGCGCCGACGCCCGTCGACGAGCGCCAGCTCGCCGAGCTCGGCCTCCGCCTCCTCCCGCCGAAGGGGTAGCCCGGTCCAGATCGACCGACGTGCCGTACCGTTCGACCCGTGCACCGGCGCCACTTCCTCCGCGCCGCCGTCATCGGCGGCACCGCGTTCGGCATCGGCTCGGCGTGGCCGCGGGTGTTCTCCGGCGCGGCCGGCGGGCCCGGACCGTACGGCCCGCTCGGCACCGCCGACGCCAACGGCTTCCAGCTCCCGGCCGGCTTCAGCTCGCGGGTCGTGGCGACGACGGGACAAGTCGTCCCCGGCACGTCCTACGCCTGGCACACCGCGCCCGACGGCGGCGCCACCTTCGCCACCGGTGACGGCGGCTGGATCTACGTGTCCAACAGCGAAGCGGCACTCGGCGGCGCCGGCATGGTGCGGTTCTCGCCGGCGGGCGCGGTCGTCGAGGCCCGTCGCATCCTGAGCGGCACGGTCGCCAACTGCGCCGGGGGTGCCGACGCCGTGGGGCACGTGGCTCTCGTGCGAGGAGCACGCCACCGGCCAGGTCTGGGAGTGCGACCCGACCGGTGTCGGCGCCGCCGTCGCTCGGCCGGCGATGGGCCGCTTCAAGCACGAGGCGGCGGCCGTCGATCCCGTGCCGGCAGGTGGTGTACCTGACGGAGGACGAGCCCAACGGCGGGCTCTACCGCTTCACCCCCGCCGCGTGGCCGGACCTGTCCGCCGGGACGCTGCACGTCCTCACCGAGGCGGGAGGCGCGCTCGGCTGGGCGGTCGTCGACGCCGACGGCAGCCCGACGGCGACACGGTCCCAGGTGGCGACGATGAAGGTCTTCAACGGCGGCGAGGGGGCCTGGTACGACAGCGGGCGGCTGTACTTCACGACGAAGGGCGACAACCGCGTCTGGTCCTACGACCCGGTGGCCAACGCGCTCACGATCATCTACGACGACAACACCTCGCCGACGCCGGTGCTGACCGGCGTCGACAACGTCACGGTGTCGCGCTCGGGCGACGTCTTCGTCGCCGAGGACGGCGGGAACATGGAGCTCTGCATCCTGAGCCCGGAGGGCGACGTGGCCGCCTTCGCCCGCCTCACCGGGGTGAGCGGATCGGAGATCACGGGCCCGGCGTTCAGCCCCGACGGGACGCGGCTCTACTGTCGTCGCAGCGCAGCCCCGGGCCGGACCTACGAGATCACCGGCCCCTTCCGCACGGGCGGGGGCGGCACGACGACGACGACGCGCGTCCACGACGACGACGCCGCCGTCACGACGACGACGGCGCCGGCGGTCATCACGCTGACCGCCACGCTGCGCCGACAGGGCCGCAAGGCGTCGGTCGACCTGGCGTGGACCGGCGCCACCACGGCGCAGGTGGAGGTCCGCCGCAACGGCGCCGTCGTCGCGACGACCGCGAACGACGGTGCCCACACCGACAACCTGAACAAGCGGACCGGCACCTTCCGCTACCGCGTGTCGCACCCCGGCGGCACCCCGATCTCCAACGAGGTCACGGTCGTGGTCTGAAGCCCGGCGGTAGCGTCGCCGGATCGCCGAGGACCTCTTCGCCAGCGCTGCCGCCGAGCGGCTCGCCGCGCAGTCGCCGCTGGCCGTCCGGCTCCGGCCGCGCACCCTCGACGAGGTCGTCGGCCAGGAGCACCTGCTGGCCCGGGTGCCCCGCTGCGCACGCTGATCGAGGCCGACACGCTGCGGTCGGTGATCCTGTGGGGACCGCCGGGCACCGGCAAGACGACCATCGCCGAGCTGATCGCGGCGACGACGGAGCGCGCCTTCGAACGGCTCTCGGCGGTGAGCGCAGGGGTCAAGGACGTGCGCGAGGTGCTCGACCGCGCCCAGCGTCGCCTGGGCGAGCACGAGCAGCGGCACGATCCTGTTCCTCGACGAGGTCCACCGCTTCAACAAGGCCCAGCAGGACGCCCTCCTGCCGTCGGTCGAGACCGGGCTCCTGACCCTCATCGGCGCGACGACCGAGAACCCGTACTTCGAGGTCAACGCCCCGCTGCTCTCGCGCTCGTCGCTGTTCCGCCTGCGACCCGCTCGACGACGCCTGCCGTCGCGGACCCTGCTCGCCCGCGGCCTGGCCGCCGAGGGCGCGACCGCCGACGACGACGCCCTCGACCTGCTCGTCGAGCGCGTCGACCGGCGACGGCCGCCAGGCGCTGACGACCCTGGAGGTGTGCGTCGCCCTCGCCGGCCCGGCCGCGCCACCTCGAGGTCGCCCACGCCGAGGCCGCCCTCGGCATCGACGGCGCTCCGCTACGGCCGCGACGAGCACTACGACGTCATCTCGGCGTTCATCAAGAGCATCCGGGGCTCCGACGCCGACGCCGCCCTCCACTACCTGGCCCGGATGCTCGAAGCCGGCGAGGACGCCCGCTTCATCGCCCGCCGGCTCGTCATCCTCGCCAGCGAGGACGTCGGCATGGCCGACCCGATGTGCGCTCGTCGTGGCCGACGCCGCCGCCCACGCCGTCGAGTACGTCGGCCTCCCGGAGGCGCAGCTCAACCTCGCCCAGGCGGTGGTGCACCTGGCGCGCGGCGCCGAAGTCGAACCGCGTCGCCACCGGCATCTGGCAGGCCCGCGAGGACGTGCGCAACGGCTTCGTCGCCGAGGTGCCGATGCACCTCCGCGACGGCCACCCGTTGCAGAAGCGGATCCACGGCGAGGGCAAGGGCTACCAGTACCCGCACGACGACCCCCGGGGCTGGGTCGAGCAGCAGTACCTCGCCGAGGCGCCGCAGCGCCGCACGCTACTACCAGCCGGCGCGACCCACGGCGTCCGAGGCCGCGACCGAGGATCGGGAGCCCGTAGCACGCATGAGCAGGCGGCCCGGTCCTCTAAGGTCGCCGCGCCGATGGAAGCCTCGACGCCGCCGCCGTCGTCGTCGCCGTCGCCTCCGGCGGTCGCCGTCGTCGTCCTCCTCTGGGCGGTCGTCGCGCTGACCCGGACCATGGGCGAGCTGCGCCGCTCCGTCGAGGAGATCCGGCGCGAGGCGCTCCCCGTCGTCGCCGAGCTGCGCTCGACCGTCGGCCAGGCCAACGCCGAGCTCGACCGGGTCGACACCCTGCTCGGCACGGCCGAGAACGTGACCGCCACGGTCGACTCCGCCAGCCGCCTCGCCTACCTGGCCTTCTCGAACCCGGTGATCAAGACGCTCGCCTTCGCGTCGCGGCACCGGCCGAGGCCGCCCGCCGGCTGCGACGTCGGGGCGCGAGGGCGAGCTGATGTTCAAGCGCCTCTTCTGGCTGGTCGTCGGCGCCGGCTTCGGCTTCGGCGTCTCGTTCTGGATGATGCGCTTCGATCCGCGAGACGGTCGAGCGCTACACGCCAGAGCGGGTCTCGGCCGACCTCGCCGACGCGGTGCGCGGCCTGGGCGCCGACCTCCGCGCCGCTGTCGCCGAGGGCCGCGAGGCGATGCGGGAGCGGGAGGCGGAGCTGCGGGCCGAGCTCGGGCCGGCCTCGCCGCGCGACCCGAGCCTGAAGTGAGCGCACTTGTAGGCTCGTCCGTCCGTGGACACGTCGGACCTGCGCAGGATCTGGAACGACTTCTTCGGTCGCGCAGCGACCACGTCATCGTGCCGTCGGGCAGCCTGATCCCGACCCACCCGACGGCGCCGATGTTCACCGAACTCGGGGATGATGCCGTTCGTCCCGTACTTCCTCGGCGAGGAGCCGGTGCCCTTCGACCCGCCCCGCGTGGCCGACGCCCAGAAGTGCGTGCGGGCCGGCGGGCAAGCACAACGACCTCGACGCCATCGGTCGGACGGCACGGCACCTGAGCTTCTTCGAGATGCTCGGCAACTGGAGCTTCGGCGACTACTTCAAGGCCGAGGCGATCCGTGGGCGTGGGAGCTGCTCACCGAGCCCCTCGGGCTCGACGCCGATCGGCTGTGGGTCACCGTCCACGTCTCCGACGACGAGGCCGAGGAGCTCTGGGTCGACGAGGTCGGGTTCCCGCGCCAGCGGATCCAGCGCCTCGACAAGGACAACTTCTGGGAGATGGGCGACGTCGGCCCGTGCGGGCCGTGCTCGGAGATCTTCTGGGACTACGGCCCCGCCTTCGGCCCCGACGGCGGCCCGGCCGATCCCGCGGCCGAGGACCGCTACGTCGAGATCTGGAACCTCGTGTTCATGCAGTTCTTCCGGCGTCCCGACGGCGCCCTCGAACCGCTGCCGAAGAACAACGTCGACACCGGCGCCGGGCTGGAGCGCATGCTCACGGCGATCAACGGCGTCGACACCGTGTGGGAGACCGACGTCCTCGCCGGCCTCATCGACACGGCGCAGTCGGTGACCGGGCGGCGGCTCGGCCAGTCCGACGACATCGACGTCGCCCTGAAGATCGTCGCCGACCACACCCGCACGATGACCTTCCTCGTCGCCGACGGCGTCGTGCCCGTCGAACGACGACCGGGGCTACGTGCTGCGCCGCATCATCCGGCGCGCCGTCCGCTTCGCCCACCTGGCCGGCGCCGAGCGCACCGTCACGCCGACCCTGATCGACGCGTGCATCGAGGCCATGGCCGACGGCTACCCCGAGCTGCGCACCAAGCGCGACGAGATCACCGGGACGATCCTCCGCGAGGAGGAGGCGTTCCGCCGCACGCTCAAGCGCGGCGCCGTCCTGCTCGACCAGCGGCTGGCCGAGGTCCCGGCCGGCGGCACGTTGCCGGGCGACGTCGCCTTCGACCTCTACGAGACCTACGGGTTCCCGCTCGAGGTCACCGAGGAGGCCGCCGCCGTGGACGGACGTCGGCGTCGACCGCGCCGGCTACGACGCCGCCCTCGCCCGGGCCCAGCAGATCTCCAAGGCCGGAGCCAAGCAGGTCGACGCCTACGCCAACTTCGACTCGTTCTCCGAGGTCCTCGACCGGTTCGGCCCGACCGAGTTCGTCGGCCGTGAGGAGCTCGAGACCAAGGCGACGGTGCTCGCCGTCGTCGGCGACTCGCTCTTCCTCGACCGGACGCCGTTCTACGCCGAGTCGGGCGGCCAGGTCGGCGACACCGGGTGGATCACGACCGACACCGGCCGGGCCGAGGTGCGCGACACGACCTACGGCCTGCCCGGGCCTGCACCGCCACGTCATCGAGGTGGTCGAGGGGACCATCGAGGCCGGGCCAGGAGGCCACCGCCGCCATCGACGTCGACCGGCGCGACGCCATCCGCCGCAACCACACCGGCACCCACGTGCTGCACTGGGCCCTCCGGGAGGTGCTCGGCGACACGCGTGAAGCAGCAGGGCTCGCTCGTCGACCCCGATCGCCTGCGCTTCGACTTCGGCCCGGCCGACGCCCTCACCCCGGCGCAGATCCGCGACATCGAGGACCTCGCCAACGCCGAGATCCTCACGAACGCCCCCGTCCGCCACTACGAGACGACGAAGGCGGAGGCCGAGGCGCTCGGCGCCATCGCCTTCTTCGGCGACAAGTACGGCGACGTCGTCCGGGTGCTCGAGGCCGGTCCGCACTCGACCGAGCTGTGCGGCGGCACCCACGTCCGCGCCCTCGGCGACATCGGGCCGCTCAAGATCGTCAGCGAGGGGTCCATCGGCGCCAACCTGCGGCGCGTCGAGGCCGTCACGGGCACCGGACCGGTCGACCGCCTCCGGGCCGCCGAGGACACCCTGGCGGCCACGGCCGAGGCGCTGAACGTGTCGGTGTCCGACATCGTCGACGGCGCTGCCAAGCGCAACGACGAGATCAAGGCCCTCCGCAAGGAGCTCGACGACCTCCGCCGCCGCCTGGCCACCGGCGGCGCCGCCGACCTCGCCGCCCAGGCGGTCGACGGCGTCGTCGTCGCCCGCGTCGACGGGCTCGACCGCGACGGCGTGCGCGACCTCGCCGTCGCGGTGCGCGACATCCCGGGCATCCGCGCCGTCGTGCTCGGCAGCGCGCCGTCCGGTGGTGGCGCCGCCCTCGTGGCGGCGGTCGCCAAGGACACCGGCCTCCACGCCGGCGAGCTGCTCGCCGAACGCGGCGAGGCTCATCAAGGGCGGTGGCGGCAAGGCCCCGGATCTGGCCGTCGCCGGTGGCAAGGACCCCGAGGGCATCGACGCCGCCCTCGACCTCGCCCGCGCGGCGCTCAGCTCGGCGTGAGGGCGTTGGCCCTCGACCTCGGGTCGAAGCGGATCGGGGTCGCGGTGAGCGACGCCGGCGGGGTGCTGGCCACGCCCCGCACCACCGTCGAACGCTCCCGCGACCGGGCCCGTGACCACCGGCGCATCGCCGAGCTCGTCGCCGAGGAGGAGGCCGGAACCGTGGTGGTGGGGTTGCCGCTGTCCCTCGACGGGAAGACGGGACCGGCCGCCGAGGCCGTCCTCGCCGAGGTGGCCGAGCTGGCTGCCGTGCTCGCGGTACCCGTCGTGACCCATGATGAACGCCTCACCACCGTGACCGCCCACGACCAATTCGCGCGCCGCTGGCATGGACGGCCGGCGTCGCCGCTCGGTCGTCGACCAGCAGGCGGCCGCCGTGCTGCTGCAGTCATGGCTCGACGCCCAACGCCCAGGAGATCCCACGAGATGAATCGCCCGCCGGTCAGAGGCGATGCCGGTTTCGACGTCCCCGCCTCCGACGACCCCGACGACGCGGACTGGGACGACGATCTCGGCCCCGACGACGACGAGGAGGACGACGGCGAGTACGTCGAGCTCCGGGCCCCCGGCGGGGTCGGGCGCAAGATCGCGGCGATCTTCCTGGTGGTCCTCGCCCTGGGCGCGCTCGTCGCGGGCGGCGCTGCGGTGTGGATCCGTTCCCAGCTCGACCCGGGCGGCGAGCCCGGCGAAGCCGTGCGCCTGAGCATCCCGACCGGGTCGACCACCTCGCAGATCGCGACGATCCTCGACGACGCCGGTGTCATCCCCGACGCCCAGGCCTTCCGCTACTACCTGCGGTGGAAGGGCGAGGAGTCCTTCCTCGCCGGCGACTACGAGTTCCACACGAACTCGGCGGCGTGGGACGCCCTCGCCGTGCTCCGCGGCGAGCCCCTGCCGCCGGAGTTCGCCCAGTTCACGGTGCCGGAGGGGCTCACCATCAGCCAGATGCCGGCCGAGATGGCCGACGACGTGGCCGGGTTCGACGAGGCCCGCATCGCCGAGCTGCTCTTCCTCGGGCAGATCCGGCCGGCGTCGCTGCCGCCCGAGGTCGCCAGCCTCGAAGGGTTCCTGTTCCCCGACACCTACCAGGTCGAGGCCGGCCAGGACGAGGAAGCGGCGCTGAACCGCATGGCCCAGCAATTCGACGCCGTCGCCGCCGAGATCGGCCTCGTCGACGGCGCCGCCCGGCTCGGCCTCACCCCGTACGAGGTCGTGGTCGTGGCCTCGCTGATCCAGGAGGAGTACGGGATCGTCGAGGAGATGCCCAAGATCGCCCGGGTGATCTACAACCGGCTCGACGAGGGCGAACCGCTCGGCATCGACGCGACGATCTGCTACGGCCTGAACAAGCCGTGCAGCGAGCTCACCCAGTCCGACCTCGAGGCCGACACGCCGTACAACAGCCGTCGCAACCAGGGCCTCCCGCCGACGCCGATCGCCGCTCCCGGTCGTGCCGCGCTCGAGGCGGCGCTGAACCCCGCCGACGGCGACTGGATCTTCTACGTCCGCGATCCCGACGCGAGCCGCACGCCTCCGGGCGGCCACTTCTTCACGGCTTCGTCCCGGGAGTTCGCCGAGGTCAAGGCCGAGTGCGAGGCGGCCGGCCTCGGCTGCGGATGACGCCCGCCCGGTGAGCCCGATCTCGGGCGCGACCAGGCTCGCCGCCGTCATCGGGTCGCCGATCCGGCACTCGCTGTCGCCGGCGATCCACAACGCCGCCTTCGCCGCCGCCGGGCTCGACTGGCGGTTCGTGGCGCTGGAGGTGGCGCCCGGCGACGCCCGCCGGGCCCTCGACGGCATGCGCGCTCTCGGGTTCGGCGGCCTCTCCGTCACCACGCCCCACAAGGACGACGTCGCCGCCCTCGTCGACGAGCGCACCGACGACGCCGACGCCCTCGGTGCCGTGAACTGCGTCGTCCCCCTCCCGGCCGGGGGACTCAGGGGCGACAACACCGACGGTCCCGGGTTCGTCGCCGCCCTCCGAGCGGCAGGGATCGATCCAGCCGGTCTGCGCTGCCGGGTGCTCGGCGCCGGCGGCGCGGCGCGGTCGGTGGTGCTGGCGCTGGCCCGCGCCGGCGCCGCCGAGGTCGGCGTCGTGAACCGCACGCCGGCCAAGGCCGAGCGGGCCGCAGCGCTGGCCGGCGCCGTCGGGCTCGTGACCGACCGGTGGGACGACGCCGACCTCGTCGTGAACGCCACCTCGGTCGGCATGGGCGGCACGGGCGAGGTCCCTCTCGACGCTGCGGCGCTGACCCAGGACCACATCGTCGCCGAGCTGGTCGTCCACCCGGTCCGCACCCCGTTACTCGAGGCGGCGGCGGCGGCCGGCTGCCGAACGGTCGACGGTGTCGGCATGCTCGTGCACCAGGCCGCCGCCGCCTTCGAGTCCTGGACCGGCGCCGCCGCACCCGTCGGGGTCATGGAGGAGGCGGCCCGAGCTGGCCTCGGGGGCGATCGGCTTTAGAAGGCCGGCCTCGGTGCCGATGATGTCCGTTGACACGCCGTCACCTGGACCCACGGAGGACTCGATGGCGCTGCAGGGGACCCTGGACACCTTCGAGCTGCCGGACGTGCTCCGGTTGCTCGCGTCGACCCGTAAGACCGGGTGCCTCGTGCTGCGCAGCGAGCGCGGCGAGGGCAGCGTCTGGCTCGAGGAGGGCCGGGTCGTCAGCGTCGACGCCCCCGGCACCCCCGGCGCCGATGCGCCCGAGGGCCTCTTCGACCTGCTCCGTGCGCACGAGGGCGCGTTCGTCTTCGAGGCCGGCGGGCAGGCGCCCGCGACCGGCACGCCGACCGACGTGGAGCCGCTCCTCGCCGGCGCCGAGGCGCAGCTCGTGGAGTGGCGTGAGATCGAGGCCGTCGTTCCCTCGCTCGAGGCTTGGGTCAGCCTGAACGCCGAGCTCCCGGCGTGAGGAGATCACCGTCGACGCCGACACGTGGCGACTGGTGGCCACCGTGGGCAGCGGGCTCAGCGTGGGCGAGCTGGGACGGCTCGTCGGCCTGCCGGAGGTGCCCGTCAGCCGGGTCGTCCGCGACCTCGTCGCGCTCGGTCTCGGCGCCGTCTCCGTCGGTCCCGCCGTTCCGGCGCCGTGGGAAGGTGTCGCCGCCGATGCTCCTGCGGAGATCGAGCCGGCGTCGCCCCACTCGCCGTTCACGTCGTCCGAGCCCGTGTTCGCAGTGGACCCGGTCGACGACGCACCTCCCCGACCTGGCCCGGGCACCGCTGGCGCCCGCCGCCGGGCCGGTCGACGAGGCGGAGGCCGACGAGATCGCCCGCCAGCTGGCCATGCTCAGCCCGGCCGCGGCGGAGGCCGTCCGGGCCGCGGCCGCGGCCGAGACCGACGAGGAGCGCGATGCGGCCCTCGAGGCGGTCGACGACGACGACAGGATCAACCGCGGTCTGCTCCTGAAGTTCCTGAGCACCGTCAAGTAGTCGATCGAGCGGGGTGAGAGGGCGCCGGCACGCCGGCGTCCTCTCTCTTTGACCGCGAAACTCGGACAGGTAGAGTCCGAGTATGCAGTTGGGTGAGGGCGTCGAATGGGCCCTGCACGCGGTCGTGGTCCTCGCCGTCGTCCCCGCCGAGTCGACCCTGCCCGCGGCGCGCCTCGCCGAGTACCACGGGGTGCCGCCGGCCTACCTGGCCAAGCACCTGCAGGCGTTGTCGCAGGCCGGCATCGTCGAGTCCGTGCCGGGCCGGCGCGGTGGGTACCGCCTCGCCCGGCCGGCGGTCGACATCTCCGTGCTCGACGTCGTCCAGGCCGTGGAGGGAGCAGGGCCGGCGTTCCGGTGCACCGAGATCCGCCAGCGCGGCCCGGCCGCCGTCGCCCGGTCCCACTACCGCGCGCCGTGCACGATCACCAGGGTGATGCGCGCCGCCGAAGCGGCCTGGCGCGCCGAGCTGGCGGCGGTGTCGGTGCTCGATCTGGTGGTGCAGGTGGCCGGGGCCGCCTCGCCCGTATCCATCCGCAGATCCGTCCACTGGATGCAGGAGGCAAGCCGATGAGGATCTTCGTCGCCGGTGGTACCGGCGTCATCGGGTGGCGCGCCGTACAGCGCCTCGTCGCCGCCGGCCACGACGTCACCGCCGTCGCCCGCACCGAGGACAAGGCCGAGCTGGTCCGCTCGCTCGGCGCCGAACCGGTGCCGGTGTCGTTGTTCGACCGCGACCGTCTCGCCGCCGCCGTCGCCGGGCACGACGTCGTCATCAACCTGGCGACCCACATCCCTGGCATCCGGTCGGCGGCGCTCCCCGGGAGCTGGGCCGAGAACGACCGGATCCGGACGCAGGGATCGGCCAACCTCGTCGACGCCGCGCTCGGTGCCGGCGCCGGCCGGTACGTGCAGGAGTCGATCACCTTCACCTACCCCGACGCCGGCGACGCCTGGATCGACGAGGACAGCCCGATCGACACCGGCAAGGCGCTGAGCGCCGTCAACGCCGCCGAGGCGGCGGCCGCTCGGTTCACCGCCGCCGGTGGGGTCGGCGTCGTCCTCCGGTTCGGCATGTTCTACGCACCCGACAGCTCCCACACCGCGGAGCAGGTGTCGGCGGCGCGCCGTGGCATCGGCGCCGTCGTCGGCGATCCCGACGCCTACCAGTCGATGATCCACGCCGACGACGCCGCGTCGGCGGTCGTCGCCGCCCTGGCCGCGCCGGCCGGCATCTACAACGTGGTGGAGTCCGAGCCGTCCACGAAGCGCGAGGTGGCTGCGGTGCTCGGCGCCGCGGTCGGGCGGACCCCGCGGGCCCTGGTGCCCGGGAAGGCCGCCAAGCTCGCCGGGGCGGCGACGTCGCCGCTCTTCGCGGTCCCAGCGCGTCTCGAACCGTCGGTTCGTCGAGGCGACGGGCTGGGCGCCGCGCTTCGCTTCGGTCCGCGAGGGCATGGCCGACGTGGTCGCGGCCATGCCGGCGCCGCCGCCCCGTCCGTTCCTGGCGCGGCTCGTCCGTCCCGCGGTCCTCGCCCTGGCCGTCACCGCCGCCGGGCTCGGCGTCTGGGCCACGGTCGACCCGGCGGGGTTCTACGAGTCGTTCCCCTTCGGCCGGGGCTGGGTGGCGGCCGACGGCCCGTACAACGAGCACCTGATCCGGGACTTCGGCTCCCTGCACCTGGCCCTCACCGTGCTCTACGGCGCCGTCGTGCTCTGGCCCGAACGGCGCTGGGTTCGCGTGGCCGCCCTCGTCGCGCTGGTCGACGCCGTGCCGCACCTCGCCTACCACGCCCTCAACCTCGATCCCTACGGCACCGCCGACGCCGTCGCGACGATCGCCGGCCTGGCCTTCGGCATCCTGCTGCCGGCCGTGATGATCCTCGGCACCGCGGGAGCGTCGTCCGCGTCCGATGGCGCCGGCGCGCCTACCGTCCGCCGCTCGTGGACGCTGTCGGGATCGTCGTGACCGCCGCGGTCGGCGCCGCCGGCGGGTGGCTCGCCGGGCCCGTCGCCGACCGCGTCGCCGGGCCCCGCTACGGCCCCGACGCTCCCGACCACGACGCCGAAGACCTCGAGCTCGCACCGGTCCGAGCCCCGACGAGCGCGACGGCCCGCGCCGTCCTCGCTGCCGTCGGCGCGGCCGGGGCTGCGGCGCTGGCGAGCCCGTTCGCCGACGGCGAGGTGGTGGCGCTCCTCGTCGCCCTCGGTCTCCTCTACCTCGTCGCCATGACCGTCGACCTGCAGTACCTCCGGTTGCCGAACGTCTGCACCTATCCGGCGGCGGCCATCGCCCTGGCCGGCACCCTCGCCCTCTCCGCCCGCCTGGACGTGCCGTGGAGCCCGGCGGTCGTCGGTGCCGTCGCCTACCCGGCCTTCCTGTTCGTGGCCCGAGCGCTGTTCCGCCTGGTGCGGGGGATGGAGGGGATGGGCCTGGGCGACGTGAAGCTGGCGGTGTCGCTCGGCGCCACCCTGGGCTGGGTGGGGGGTTTGATCGAACCGCTCACGCCGGTCCTCGACGGGTTCCGGCTCGTGGTGCTGTCGGCGCTGGTCGCCAACGTGCTCGGCGCCGTGGTCGGTCTCGCCCTCGTCCGACGCCTGGACAAGGCGTTCCCGTTCGGCCCCTACCTCGTCGCCGGCTGGCTGGCCGTCCTGGCCCTCTCGGCGTAGACACGGTTCGCTCCGGCGCGTCCTGCGCCTCCGCTCACACGGATCCTGGTCCGCGTGTTCGGCGCGCCTGCGCCTCCGGCGTCGACGGCGGTTCGCTCCGGCGTGTCCTGCGCCTCCGCTCACCGGACTGCGCTGGCGTGCCGCGCGTACTCGATGCCGCGGCCCCGGTTCGCTCAGGCGCCTCGATCTCGCACCGGGAAGGGGTTCGGGGCGTGCGGAGGTGGTTCCGTACACTCGATCCCCGTGCTCCGCTTCCTGACCGCCGGCGAGTCGCACGGGCGTGCGCTCGTCGTGGTGGTCGAAGGACTGCCGGCCGGGCTCGCCGTCTCGGTCGACGATCTCGTCGCCGAGCTGGCCCGGCGCCGGCTCGGGTTCGGGCGCGGCCCGCGCATGCGCTTCGAGCAGGACGCGGTGACGCTCGTGGGCGGGGTCCGTCACGGGCGCACCCTCGGCTCCCCGGTCGCCGTCGAGATCGCCAACACCGAGTGGGAGCGCAACCCCGACAAGTGGCAGAAGGAGATGAGCCCGGCCGCCGAGGACGGCCCGACGGGCGCACCGCTGACCCAGCCGCGGCCCGGCCACGCCGACCTCGCCGGGATGCAGAAGTACGGCTTCGTCGACGCCCGCGACGTCCTCGAGCGGGCCTCGGCACGCGAGACCGCGGCCCGCGTCGCCGCCGGTGCCGTCGCCAAGCTCCTCCTCGCCGAGCTCGGCATCGCCGTGCTGAGCCACGTCGTCCAGCTCGGCCCCGTGCGCTCGAAGGCGACAGAGCGGCCGACCCCCGAGGACCTCGCCCGCGTCGACGCCAGCGAGGTCCGGTGCTTCGATCCCGCCGCCGAACTGGCGATGATCGACGAGATCAAGGCGGCGGCGAAGGACGGCGACAGCCTCGGTGGCGTCGTCGAGGTGCTCGCCTACGGGGTGCCGGTCGGGCTCGGCAGCCACGTCCACTGGGACCGCAAGCTCGACGCCGCCATCGCCCGGGGGCTCATGTCGATCCAGGCCGTCAAGGCCGTCGAGCTCGGCGAGGGCTTCGACGTCGCCGGGCGCCGGGGGAGCGAGGCCCACGACCCCATCCACTGGGACGCCGACGCCGGCACGTACCGGCGCTCGTCGGCTCTGGCCGGCGGCATCGAGGGCGGCATGTCGACCGGCGAGCTCCTCGTCGCCCGGGCCGCCATGAAGCCGCTCGCCACGCTCAACCGTCCCGTGCTCGGCACCGTCGACGTGGTGACGAAGGAGGAGACGGTCTCGTTCAAGGAGCGCACCGACGTCACCGCCGTCCCTGCCCTCGGTGTCGTGGCCGAGACCATGGTGTCCCTCGTCCTCGCCGACGAGGCGCTGCGCAAGTTCGGCGGCGACTCCGTCGCCGAGCTGCGCCGCAACCACGCCGCCTACCTCGACTCCCTGCGCGAGGCCTAGGCGCACCGTGCACGTGGCGCTGGTCGGCCTCATGGGCGCGGGCAAGACGAGCGTGGGTCGCCGGGCGGCCCGCCTGCTCGAGCGGGCCTTCGTCGACTGCGACGAGGCCTTCATCCCTCGGTTCGGGCGCACGGTGACCGAGGTGTTCAGGACCGACGGCGAGGACGAGTTCCGTCGCCTCGAATCCGAGATGTTGCAGGAGCTCGTGGGCGTCGACACGCCGCTCGTGGTGGCCACCGGCGGCGGTGTCGTCGTGCGGGAGGACAACCGGCTGCGGCTGCGCTCGCCCGAGGTCTTCGTCGTCTACCTGCACGCCGAGGCGGCGTTCCTGGCCTCGCGCGCCGACGCCAAGGAGCACCGGTTCCTCCTCGCCGGCAACGACCCGCGCGCCGTGCTCGAGCGGCTCTACGCCGAGCGAGACGCCTGGTACCGCGAGGTGGCCGACGACGTCCTCGAAGTCGCGTCGTTCCACGAGTGGGGCTCGTCGCCGAAGCGGGCCATGGCCCAGCGCGTCGCCGACCTCGTCGCCGCCCGGGAGGCGGCGTGACGACGTCGGTTCGGGTCGAGCTCGGCGACCGGGGCTACGACGTCGTCGTCGGCCACGGGGTCGCCGGCCTGCTCCCGGAGCTCCTGCCGCGGCGGTGTGCAGCGGGTCGCGGTCGTGACCCAGCCCGGCATCGGCTTCCCGGTCGACCCCGGCGTCGACCACGAGGTCTTCCCGATCGGCTCCGGCGAGGACGCCAAGACCCTGGCGACGGTCGAGGACCTGTGCGCGGCGTGGAGCCGCTGGGGCCTCACCCGGGCCGACTGCGTCGTGGCCGTCGGCGGCGGTGTGGTCACCGACGTCGCCGGGTTCGCGGCCGCGGTGTACCACCGGGGGATCGCCGTCGTGCACGTGCCGACGACGCTGCTGGGCATGGTCGACGCCGCCATCGGCGGCAAGACGGGGGTGAACCTCCCGGAGGGCAAGAACCTCGTCGGGGCGTTCTGGCAGCCCGCCGCCGTCGTGTGCGACCTCGACGCCCTCGACACCCTGCCCGAGCGCGAGCGCCGCAGCGGCGGTGGCGAGCTGGCGAAGTACCACTTCCTCACCGGCGACGACCTGGCGGCGATGGACCTGGAGGCGCGGGTCGCCGCCGCCGTCGCCATCAAGGCCGCGGTGGTGGCCGCCGACGAGACCGAGGGCGCCTCCGGCGTGCGGGCGACCCTCAACTACGGCCACACCCTCGCCCACGCCCTCGAGACCGTCGGGCGCTACGACCTCCGCCACGGCGAGGCCGTCGGCATCGGCCTCGTGTACGCCGCCCACCTCGCCCTGCGCCTCGACCGCGTCGACGAGGCGAGGGTGGCGGCCCACCGCCGTCGTGGTCGCCGGTTACGACCTGCCCCTCGACGCGCCCTCCGGGATCGACGCCGGGGAGCTGGTCGACCTGATGGCCCGCGACAAGAAGGCGGTCGACGGCCTGACCTTCGTCCTCGACGGTCCGCGCGGCGTCGAGGTCGTTGCCGGCGTCGACGCCGATGTCGTCCGAGCCGCGCTCACCGACGTGGGGGTGCAGGCGTGACGACCGTCGTGCTCCTGTCCGGTCCGAACCTCAACCTGCTCGGCGAGCGGGAGCCGCTGATCTACGGCAACGCGACCCTCGACGAGCACGTCGAGGCGTTCCGGAAGCGAGCTCGGAGACCGCTTCGACGTCCGGCATGTCCAGTCCAACCACGAAGGTGGGCTCATCGACGCCATCCAGGCGGCGCGCGACGATGCCGCCGCCATCGTGATCAACGCCGCCGCCTTCTCCCACTACGCCTGGGGTCTCCACGACGCTCTCGCCGCCTTCGAGGGCCCGGTCGTCGAGGTCCACCTCTCGAACCCCTACGCCCGTGAGGGGTGGCGGCGCACGTCGGTCGTGTCGCCCGTCGCCGACGGGGTCATCTGCGGGTTCGGTGGCACGGGGTACCGGCTTCGCGGCGCAGGCGGTGAAGGAGCTGTTGGCCCGATGAGCGACCTCTCCGTGCCCGATCTCACGGTGCCCGATCTCACCGCGCTGCCGCCCATGGACGTCGCCGGCCGGGCCGAGCGCTTCCGGGCGGCCCTCGGCGACACGTGCGACGCCTGCCTCGTCACCAACCTCGTGAACATCCGCTGGTTGACCGGCTTCACGGGGTCGGCCGGCAAGCTCCTCGTCCGTCGCGACGACCTGCTCCTGGTCGTCGACGGGCGCTACGGCGAGCAGGCCACCGCCCAGCTGGCCGCCGCGGGAGTCGACGCCGACGTCCGCATCGGGCTCACGATCCCGGGCCAGTACGAGACCCTCGGCGTCGCCGCCACCGGGCTGCGACTCGGCTTCGAGGCCGATCACGTCACCGTCGCCGAGCACCGCGCCATGGTCGACACGTACTTCCCGTTCGTGGCCGCGTTGGTGCCGACGGAGGGCACCCTCGCCGAGCTGCGGACGACGAAGGACGAGGGCGAGGTGGCCAGGATCGAGGCGGCGGCCGCCATCGCCAGCGCCGCCCTCGACCGCCTCCGCGGCCGGCTCCTCGAGGGTCCGACCGAGGCCGAGTTCGGCCTGGAGCTCGACACGGAGATGCGCCGCCTCGGAGCCAGCGGCCCGAGCTTCGAGACGATCGTCGCCTCGGGGCCGAACTCGGCCCGGCCCCACCACCGGCCCTCGTCCCGGGTGCTGGCGCCCGGCGACCTGGTGATCCTCGACTTCGGCGCCAAGGTCGACGGCTACTGCTCCGACATGACCCGCACGTTCTGCCTGGGGGATCCGACCGTCGAGCAGCAGCGGCTGTACGACGTCGTCGCCGCCGCCCAGGCCGCCGGTGTCGTCGCCGTGCGGGCCGGGGCGTCGTGCCGGGCCGTCGACGCCGCCTGTCGTGACGTCGTGGCCGCCGCCGGCTGGCGCGACGCCTTCTCCCACGGCACCGGCCACGGCGTGGGCCTCGAGATCCACGAGGAGCCGCGGGTGAGCTTCGCGGCGGCCGACGGGGCTACGCTCGCCGCCCGCTCCGTCGTGACCGTCGAGCCCGGTGTGTACCTGCCCGGAGTCGGTGGTGTCCGCATCGAGGACTCCCTCGTCGTGACCGACGACGGTTCCCGCATCCTCACCCACGCTCCCAAGGACCCGGATCCCGCATGGCCATCACGACGAACGACCTGAAGAACGGCATGACCCTCGACCTGCCGGAGGGCTTGTTCCAGGTCGTCGAGTTCCAGCACGTCAAGCCGGGCAAGGGCGGCGCCTTCGTGCGCACCACCCTGAAGAACGTTCGCACCGGCGCCGTGCTCGACCGCACGTTCCGGGCGGCGGAGAAGGTCGAGCAGGCCGTCGTCGACAAGCGGGAGATGCAGTTCCTGTACCGCGACGGCGACGACTTCGTGTTCATGGACAACTCCACCTACGACCAGCTGCACGTCGCGCCGGCCGCGATCGGCGACGCCGCGCAGTACATCGTCGACGGCACGGTGGTGATCCTGCAGATGTACAACGGGGAGATCGTGGGGACCGACATGTCGGCGTCGGTCGAGCTGACCGTCACCGACACCGAGCCCGGGCTCCAGGGCGATCGGGTCTCGGGCGCCAAGAAGCCCGCCAAGCTCGAGACGGGCGCCACGGTCCAGGTCCCGCTGTTCATCAACGTCGGCGACAAGGTCAAGGTCGACACCCGCAGCGGCGACTACATCTCCAAGGCCTGATGCGAATGTGCGGGCGTTTTCGACGTGACCACGTCGAAAACCCCCGCCGGTTCTGACCATGGCGACCAGCCACCCCAACCGCGACGCCCGTGAGCGGGCGCTCGAGCTCCTCTACGAGGCCGAGGCCAAGGACGTCCACCCCTCGACGATCCTCGCCGACCTCCCGGTCGCGCCCGTGCCGTACGCCGTCATCCTCGCCGAGGGCGTGGGCGACCACATCGAGCTGCTCGACCACGTCGTCGGGGCCCGAGCCCAGCGCTGGACCGTGGCTCGCATGCCTGCGGTCGACCGGGCGCTGCTGCGACTGGCGACCTACGAGCTCACCTTCGAACCCGACCTCCCGGTCGGCGTCGCCGTCGACGAGGCCGTCGACCTGGCCAAGTCGTTCTCGACGGACAACTCGCCGAAGTTCGTCAACGGCGTGCTGGCCAAGGTCGCCGCCGATGTGCGCGACGGCGGCGCGTGGGACGGCGCGGCACGGCCCGAGGCGCTCGTGGTCGACATGGACGGCGTTCTGCGGCACTGGGACGAGGGGATCACGGCGCGGGGCGACGAGTTGCTCGGCCTGCCCGGGGGGACGCTGGCCGCGATCGTGTTCGAACCCGATCTGCTGCGAAGGGCCACGGTCGGCGAGCTCACCGACGAAGGGTGGCGAGCCGAGGTGACGCGCTGCCTCGTCGACGACCACGGCTGCGACGCCGCCGCGGCCGCTGCCGCGTGGATCGGCGACGAGTTCTCCATCGACGATCGGGTCGTCGAGCTCGTGCGGGCCGTGCGCGCCGGTGGCCACCCCGTGGTGCTGCTGTCGAACGCGACGACGCGCCTCGAGGCCGACCTCGAGACGGTGGGGCTGGGTGGCGACTTCGACGTGATCGTCAACTCGAGCCGCGTCGCCGTGGCCAAGCCCGACGCGGTGATCTTCGCCCACGCCGCCGATGCCGTCGCCACGCCCGCGGCGGCCTGCCTGTTCGTCGACGACCGGCCCGAGAACGTTGCCGGTGCCCTCGCCGCCGGCATGCCCGCAGTGCGCTTCCGCTCCGCCGAGCGCCTCCGCGCGACCCTCGTCCGCACCCGCCTCCTCTGACCGAACCGGCGGTGGTTGCTCGACGCATACGCCGGTAGCCACCGCCAGTTCACGTTCCGGCTACCGCCGTGACCCCTGCTACCCTCGCCTTCCGACCGTGAAGCGGGTCCCGTGAGGCTCGCACGGACGAGGAGACGACAGGCCGATGGCCGAACGCGAGCGCCGGACCACGCCCCCCTACGGCGGCGCGTTCGTGGCCCGGACCCGGGTGATGCACGCCGACGACGTGCACCGCGCCCTGTGGCGGATGGCCCACGAGATCGTCGAGCGCAACCAGGGCGTCGACGGGCTCGCCCTGGTCGGCCTCCAGACCGGCGGCGTGCCGATCGCCCGGCGCCTGGCGGCCAACCTCGAGGAGATCGACGAGGACTACCCGCCGGTCGGCACCCTCGATGTCGCCCTGCACCGCGACGACATCGGGGTCCGGCCCGTCCTGCCCGAGGCCGTCACCGACATGCCCTTCGACGTCGACGGCATGATCATCGTGCTCGTCGACGACGTCCTGTTCACCGGCCGCACCATCCGGGCCGCGCTCGACGCCTTGCACCACTACGGCCGACCCCGGGCGGTCCAGCTCGCGGTCATGGTCGACCGTGGCCACCGTGAGCTCCCCATCCGACCCGACTACGTCGGCAAGAACCTGCCAACCCGTCGCGACGAGGTCGTCGACGTGCACGAGGACGGGGTCGACCTCGGGGAGATGATCAAGTGAGGATGCAGTGAGGCACCTGCTCTCGGTGCTCGACCTCGGCGCGACGGGGATCGAGGAGGTCCTCAAGCTCACCGACACCTTCGTCGAGGTGTCCAACCGCGCCATCCCCAAGGCCCCCGCGCTCCGGGGCAAGACCGTCGTGTCGCTCTTCTACGAGGACTCGACCCGGACGCGGCTCAGCTTCGAGACCGCGGCGAAGCGCCTGTCGGCCGACACCATGACGTTCTCGGTGGGCACGTCGTCGGTCAAGAAGGGCGAGTCGGTTCGCGACACCGTCGAGACCATCGAGGCGATGGGCATCGACGCCGTCGTCGTGCGGCACGGCTCCGCCGGCGTCCCGTGGCAGGTCGCCGACTGGCTCGGCGGGCGGGTGTCGGTGATCAACGGTGGCGACGGCTGGCACGAGCACCCCACCCAGGCGCTGCTCGACTGCTACACGATCCGCCAGCGCCTCGGCGGTCTCGACGGCCTCCGCATCGCCATCGTCGGCGACGTGAAGCACAGCCGGGTGGCCCGTTCCGACGTGCTCGCCTATGCCGCCCTCGGCGCCGAGGTCACGCTCGTCGCGCCGCCCACGCTGCTGCCGCCGAGCCTCGAGGGCTGGCCGGTCTCGGTGAGCCACGACCTCGACGAGGTGCTCGAGCAGGTCGACGTCGTCGGACTGCTCCGGATGCAGCGCGAGCGGATGACGGAGGCACTGGTGCCGTCGCTGCGCGAGTACACCGCCCGCTACGGCCTCACCGCCGACCGGCTCCACCGCCTGCCCGAGAAGGCCATCGTCATGCACCCGGGGCCGATGAACCGGGGCGTCGAGATCAGCGCCGAAGCGGCGACGAGCGAGCGCGCCGTCATCCTCGACCAGGTCCGCAACGGCGTCGCCGTGCGCATGGCCGTCCTGTACCTCCTGCTCGGGCCGGGGGTCGACCTCGAATGAAGTCGCTCGTGCTCAAGGGCGGCCGGGTCCTCGATGCGGGCGGTGAGCGGGTCGCCGACGTCGTCGTCGAGGACGGGAAGGTCGCCGCCGTCGGTGCCGATCTCTCCGCCGACGAGGTCCTCGACGCAGGCGGCTGCATCGTCGCACCGGGCCTGGTCGACCTCCACACCCACCTGCGCCAGCCCGGCCGGGAGGAGGCCGAGACCGTCGAGACCGGCGCCCGCGCCGCCGCCCTCGGCGGCTTCACCTGCGTCGTCGCCATGCCCAACACCGAGCCGGCGGTCGACTGCGCGTCGGTCGTGCGCGACGTCCTCAGCCTCGGCCGGCACGTCCCGTGCGACATCCGGACGTCGGCGGCGATCACCGTCGGCCGCGCCGGCGAGCGTCTCACCGAGATGGCGGAGCTGGCGGCGATGGGGGTCAGGGTCTTCACCGACGACGGCAACGGCGTCCAGGACGACCGCCTCATGCGTCGGGCGATGGAGTACGCGTCCGACCTCGGCGTCGTGCTCGCCCAGCACTGCGAGAACGAGGCCCTCTCCGCCGGCGGTCACATGCACGAGGGGGAGTGGTCGAGCCGGCTCGGCATCCCCGGCCAACCGGCGGAGGCCGAGGAGCTGATGGTGATGCGCGACATCGCCCTCGTCCGCCTCACCCGCGCCACGATCCACTTCCAGCACCTCTCGACGGCCGGGTCGATCGCCATGGTGCGGGCGGCCAAGGCCGGGGGCCTGGCCGTGTCGGCCGAGGCGACGCCGCACCACTTCACGCTGACCGACGCCGACTGCGCCTCCTTCGACCCCGTGTTCAAGGTCAACCCGCCGCTGCGCACGGCCAACGACGTGGCCGCGGTGAAGGTGGGGCTCGGCGACGGTTCCGTCGACGCCATCGCCACCGACCATGCCCCGCACGAGCCGGAGCACAAGGAGCTCCCCTTCGATCAGGCCCCGCCGGGCATGCTCGGCCTCGAGACGGCGCTCGCCCTCGCCCTGACCGAGCTCGAACTGCCCCTCGGCGACGTGCTCGCGCTCCTGTCGTGGCGGCCGGCGGCGATCGCCGGCGTCGCCTCCGAGCACGGCGGCCCGATCGAGGTGGGGCGGCCGGCCAACCTGTGCGTCATCGACACCGGCGCGACGTGGGTCGTCGATCCGTCCCGGCTCGCCTCAAGGGCGCGCAACACGCCGTTCGCCGGCCGCCGGCTGCGCGGCCGGGTGCGCCACACCCTCCTGCGGGGCGAGCCCGTCGTCCGTCGACGGCGAGGCCCTGCGATGAGGGCGCGACGCGAGCGCAGGGGCGAGCCCAGGTGACCCGCCGCGTCCTGCGCGAGGCGGCGCTCGTGCTCGCCGACGGGAGCGTGTTCGAGGGCGAGGCGATCGGGGCCGATCCGCCCGGGGGCGTGGCCGCGGGCGAGGTCGTGTTCAACACGGTGCTCGCCGGCTACCAGGAGGTCCTCTCCGACCCGAGCTACGCCGGCCAGATCGTCACCTTCACCTACCCCCACATCGGGAACTACGGCGCCAACGCCGACGACGACGAGAGCAGACGTCCCGCCTGCCGCGGCGTCGTCGTGCGCGACCTGGCCCGCCGCCGGAGCAACTGGCGGGCGGAGGAGGACCTCGACGACTGGCTCGGCCGCCACGGCGATCGCCGGCATCGCCGGAGTCGACACCCGCCGCCTGACCCGCCACATCCGCGCCACCGGCGCCATCCCCGGCGCCTTCGGCACCGCCGAGGAGCACACCCTGAAGGCGGCCGCGGCCGCGGAGCCGGGCACCGACGGCGTCGACCTCGTCGCCACCGTCACGACGGCCGAGCCCTACACGGTCGGCGAGGGGCGACGACGGGTCGTCGCCTACGACTTCGGGATCAAGACGACGATCCTGCGCCACCTGTCCCGCATCGCCACCGTCGAGGTCGTGCCGGCGTCGACGCCCGCCGCCGACGTGCTCGCTCGCCGGCCCGACGGCGTCTTCCTCTCCAACGGCCCGGGCGACCCGGCCACCGTGCCGTACGCCACGGCGGCGATCGGCGCGCTGGTGGGCGAGGTTCCCGTGTTCGGGATCTGCCTCGGCCACCAGCTGCTGGCGACGGCGATCGGGGCCTCCATCGAGAAGCTCCCGTTCGGCCACCACGGTGGCAACCACCCCGTGCGCCGCCTCGACACCGGGCGGGTCGAGATCACCAGCCAGAACCACAACTTCGCCGTCGTCGCCGACACCCTGCCGGCGGGGGCGACCGTCACCCACGTGAACCTCAACGACGGCGTGTGCGAAGGCCTCCGCATCGACGCCCAGCGCGCCTTCAGCGTCCAGCACCACCCCGAAGCCGGCCCCGGCCCCCACGACTCTGCCTATCTCTTCGACCTCTTCGCGGAGCTCATGGACGAGCGGCGGGCAGGATTCGAGCCGAAGGCGATGCGACGGGCGGGACGTTCGATGCCTCGTAGAGACGACATCGAGTCCATCCTGCTGCTCGGCTCCGGTCCCATCGTCATCGGCCAGGCCTGCGAGTTCGACTACTCCGGGACCCAGGCGTGCCGGGTCCTCCGGCAGGAGGGCTACCGCGTCATCCTCGCCAACTCGAACCCGGCGACGATCATGACCGACCCGGACTTCGCCGACGCCACCTACGTCGAGCCCCTCGACCCCGACATCCTCACGGCGATCATCGAACGGGAGCAGCCCGACGCCGTCCTGCCGACCCTCGGTGGCCAGACGGCGCTCAACCTCGCCATGGCGCTCGTCGAGCGCAAGGTCATCGCCGCCGGCCCGGGCACGCCGGAGCTCATCGGCGCCGACGCCGAGGCCATCTTCACGGCAGAGGACCGCGAGCGCTTCAAGCAGGCGATGAAGGGCATCGGCCTCGCCGTCCCCGAGTCGGGCACGGCACACGACGATGGACGCGGCCCGCGCCGTCGTCGCCCGGGTCGGGCTGCCCGTCGTCATCCGCCCCGCGTTCATCCTCGGCGGCAAGGGCACGGGCATCGCGTCGACGCCCGAGGAGTTCGAGCGGGCCGCGGCCAACGGCCTCGCTGCCAGCCCGATCTCCGAGATCCTCATCGAGCAGTCGATCGCGGGCTGGAAGGAGTACGAGCTCGAGGTCATGCGCGACCGGGCCGACAACTGCGTCGTCATCTGCTCGATCGAGAACCTCGACCCCATGGGCGTGCACACCGGCGACTCGATCACCGTGGCCCCGGCCCAGACGCTGACCGACGTCGAGTACCAGCGCATGCGCGACGCCGCCTTCGCCTGCATCCGCCGCGTCGGCGTCGAGACCGGTGGCAGCAACGTGCAGTTCGCCCTCGATCCGAGCAACGGCGACATGGTCATCATCGAGATGAACCCGCGGGTGAGCCGATCCTCGGCCCTCGCCTCCAAGGCGACCGGCTTCCCGATCGCCAAGATCGCCGCCAAGCTCGCCGTCGGCTACACCCTCGACGAGATCCCGAACGACATCACGAAGCAGACCCCGGCCAGCTTCGAGCCCGTCATCGACTACGTCGTGACGAAGGTGCCCCGATGGGCCTTCGAGAAGTTCCCCGCCGCGCCCGGCATCCTCGGCACGTCGATGCAGTCCGTCGGCGAGGCCATGGCGATCGGCCGGACCTTCCCCGAGTCGCTGCAGAAGGCGCTGCGCTCCCTCGAGCACGGCCGCCTCGGGCTCAACTGCGATCCCGCCGAGGCGGCCCTCGACGCCCTGAGCGACGACGAGCTCGTCCGGCGGGCGGCGATCGGCACACCCGACCGACCCTTCCAGCTGGAGGCGGCGCTGCGGCGGGGCATCTCCGTCGAGCGCCTGGCCCAGGCCACCAGGGTCGACCCGTGGTTCCTCGACCAGATCCTCCAGATCGTCGACGAGCGCCTCCACCTGGCCGACGTCGGCTTCGGCGGCATGACCCGCCGGTCCTGGCGCCGGGCCAAGCGCCTCGGCTTCGGCGACGCCCAGCTCGGCTTCCTCTGGGGCGTCCCGGAGGCCGAGGTCCGGGCCGCTCGCATCGCCGCGGGCGTCGAGGTGACCTTCAAGACCGTCGACACGTGCGCCTCGGAGTTCGCGGCGCAGACGCCGTACCACTACTCGACCTACGAGGACGAGGACGAGGTCGTCGCCTCCGGCCGCGAGAAGGTCGTCATCCTCGGCTCGGGCCCGAACCGGATCGGCCAGGGCATCGAGTTCGACTACTGCTGCGTCCACGCCGCCTTCGCCCTCGGCGACGCCGGTTTCGAGACGGTCATGGTCAACTGCAACCCCGAGACGGTGTCGACCGACTACGACACCTCCGACCGTCTGTACTTCGAGCCGATCACCCGCGAGGACGTGCTCAACGTGCTCGACGCGGAGCAGCGGTCGGGGAACCTGCGGGGCGTGATCGTCTCCCTCGGCGGGCAGACGCCGCTGAAGCTCGCCGGGATCCTGCCGCCGGGCATGATCCTCGGCACGTCGGCGGCGTCGATCGACCTGGCCGAGGACCGGGAGCGCTGGAACGACCTGTGCGCCCGCCTCGAGATCCCCAACCCGCCGGAGGGACGGCGACGACCCTCGACGACGCCTTCGAGATCATCGCCCGCATCGGGTACCCGGCCCTGCTGCGGCCCTCGTACGTGCTCGGCGGGCGGGCCATGACGATCGTGTACGACGACGCCGCCCTGCGCGAGGCGATGGACGAGCTGTCGGCGTTCGGATCCCTCGGGCGCGAGGGCGGCCTCTCGGCCGAGCGGCCGGTGCTGATCGACCGGTTCCTGGAGGACGCGACCGAGGTCGACGTCGACGCCATCCGCGACCACACCGGCGCCGTCGTCATCGGCGCCGTGATGGAGCACGTGGAGGAGGCCGGCGTGCACTCCGGCGACTCCGCCTGCGCCATCCCGCCGTACTCGCTGTCCGACCAGGCCATGGCGGTCATCGAGGAGCACACCCGAAACATCGCCGATGCGCTCGACGTGCGTGGCCTCGTGAACGTGCAGTACGCCGTCAAGCACGGCCAGGTGTTCGTGATCGAGGCGAACCCGCGCGCCAGTCGCACCGTCCCGTTCGTCGCCAAGGCGACCGGCGTCCCCCTGGTCAAGGTGGCCGCCCGGGTGATGCTCGGCGCCACCCTCGCCGAGCTGCAGGGCCGAGGGCCTCCTCCGCGAGCCGATCGGCGCCGACCACGTGGCGGTGAAGGAGGCGGTGCTGCCGTTCAACCGCTTCCCCGACGCCGACTCGCTGCTCGGGCCCGAGATGCGCTCGACCGGCGAGGTGATGGGCATCGACCGGACCTTCGGCCTCGCCTTCGCCAAGGCCCAGCTGGCGGCCGGCGATGCGCTCCCGCGCGGCGGGACGGTGTTCATCTCGGTGGCCGACCGCGACAAGCCGACGGCCCTGCGCGCCGCCCGGACGTTCGTCGACACCGGGTTCCAGATCGTCGCCACGTCGGGCACCGCCGACCACCTCGAGGCCAACGGCGTGGCCGTGGCCGTCCGGGTGGCCAAGGTCGGCCAGGACCACCCCGGCGCCGTCGACGCCGTCCAGCTGCTCGACTCGGGCAAGGTCGACCTCGTGGTCAACAGCCCTCGGGGCCGTGGCGCCCGGGCCGACGGCGCCCACATCCGCCGGGCGGCGGCGGCCAACGGCGTCCCGTGCGTGACGACCGCGGCGGCCGGCCTCGCCGCCGCCGAGGGCATCGCCGACCGCGCCACCCACGAGCTCCGGGTCCGGACGCTCCAGGAGTACCACGATGGGTAGTGGGCGCCGAACCGAAGGTCGCTCGCCGATCCGGTGCGGCGTCCGGCTCTGGTCAGGAGCTTCGCCGGCGGTCGAACGGCGTGGTTGACCTCGGTGTCCGGGTCGGGGGCCTCGAGCTGCCGGCGCCGGTGCTGGCGGCGTCGGGGACGGCGGGGCACGGCGCCGAGCTCGCCGCCTACGGGGACCTCGGGCGCCCTCGGCGCCGTCGTCGTGAAGTCGCTCTCGGCCGATCCGTGGCCCGGGAACCGGGCGCCGCGGGTGCACGGTGACCCCCACGGCGCCTGGATGCTCAACAGCGTCGGGCTGCAGGGCCCGGGCCTGACCGCCTGGCTCGAGAACGACCTGCCCGCCCTCGCTCGAGCCGGCGCCCGAACGGTCGTGTCCATCTGGGGGCGGACCGTCGCCGAGTACCGCAAGGCCGCCGAGCTCCTCCACGGGGTCGGCGCTCCGGTCGTCGCCGTCGAGGTGAACCTCTCGTGCCCGAACCTCGACGGTGGCCGCCACCTCTTCGCCCAGGACGCCGGCGACAGCGCCACCGTCGTGCGCGAGTGCGTCGACGCGCTCGGTGCCTCGATGCCCGTGTGGGCCAAGCTCACCGCCGCGACCGCGTCGATCGTCGAGGTGGCGACCGCGGTCGCAGATGCCGGAGCGGCCGCCGTCACGTGCGTGAACACGCTGCTGGGCATGGCCATCGACGCCGACACCCGCCGCTTCCGGCTCGGCAGCGGCGCCGGCAGGCGGTGGCCTGTCCGGACCGGCGCTGCACCCCGTGGCGGTACGGGCCGTCCACGACGTGCACGCCGCGTCGCCCGAGCTGCCGATCGTCGGGGTCGGCGGCGTGTCGAGCGGCGCCGACGCCGTCGAGCTGCTGCTGGCCGGCGCCTCGGCGGTCCAGGTCGGGACGGCGACCTTCGCCGACCCGCGCGCCTGCTGGCGCGTGCAGGCCGAGCTTTGCCCGCTGGTGTGACGATCACGGCGTCGGTGCCGTGACCGAGCTGACAGGAGCAGTGCATGGGGGTTGACCCGAAGGACCGGCTGGCGATCGCTCTCGACGTCGATGACCTGGTCGTCGCCGTTCGGCTCGCCAAGGCCGTCCGGGGGCACGTGGGCGTGGCCAAGGTCGGCCTCGAGCTCTACAGCGCCGTCGGGCCCGACGCCATCACCGCCATGGTCGACCTCGGCTTCACCGTCTTCGCCGACATCAAGCTCCACGACATCCCGACGACGGTGCGGCGGTCCGCCGCCGTGTTCGGCTCCCTCGGTGCGCGCTACCTCAACTTCCACGCCGCCGGGGGCGAAGCGATGCTCGCCGCCGGCGTCGAGGGCCTGCTCGCCGGGGCGGCCGGCGCCGGCCTTCCCGCCCCGGTGCCGGTGGCGGTGACGGTGCTCACCTCCGACGCCGACGCGCCTGCCGAGCTCCTCACCGAGCGGGCCCGCCTCGCCGTCGCCGCTGGCTGCGGCGGCGTCGTCTGCGCCGTGGCCGACATCCCGACGATCAGGGCCGTCGGCCCGGAGCTCGTGTGCATCACGCCCGGCATCCGCATGGCGGGCAGCGACCTCGACGATCAGGGCCGTGTCGCCACGCCGGCCGAGGCCATCGCCGCCGGGGCCGATCTGCTCGTCCTCGGCCGCACCGTGACCGCCGCCGACGACCCCGCCGCCGCGGCCGCCGCGGCCCACGCCGAGGTCGCTTCTGTGCTGTAGCTGGTGCGAATTCTGCTCGTTCCCGGCGCCCTGGCCCCGAGGGCGAAATCCTGGCGCTTGCGCCCTCTAGGTGAAGGGGTCCGCGGTTGATGAACCCCACGTGACTACGGTTTCCCCCATGGCGCTACCTCCTCAGTTGTCGCCGGAGCAAAGGGCAGCCGCCCTCGAGAAGGCCGCCGCGGCACGCCGCGGCGAGCTGAACTCAAGGAACGGCTGAAGATGGGGTCCTTGACCCTCCGTGAGCTCCTCGACCAGTCCGATGGCGACGACATCGTCGGGAAGACCAAGGTCCTCGCGGCCTTGGAAGCTCTCCCCGGTGTCGGCAAGGTGAAGGCCCGGCGGGCCATGGAGGAGATCGGCATCGCCGAGACCCGCCGCCTGCGGGGCCTCGGCAAGGAGCAGCGCATCAAGCTGCTCGCAGCGTTCTCCTAGAACAACGACCGTTGCTGGTCACGATCTCGGGCCTGCCCGGGTCGGGCACCTCGACGGTGGCCGCGCGGGTCGCCGCCGAGCTCGGGATCGAGCGACTCGATGGTGGGGCGGTGTTTCGTGGTCTCGCCGCGGAGCGTGGCCTGTCGGTGGGCGAGTTCGGCCTCGTCGCGCAGCGTGACCCGGCCGTCGACGTGGAGCTCGACACGCGTCTGGCGGCTCGGGCCCGCGCCGGCGACCTGGTGCTCGAGTCGCGCCTGGCCGGCTGGATCGTGACGAACGAGGGCCTCGCGGCCGTACGGGTCTGGTTGGCGTGCGACGAGGACGGAGCGGGCGAGGCGCGTCGCGGACCGGGAGGGGTTGTCCCTCGACGACGCCCTCGCCGCCAACCGGGTGCGGGAGCGGTCCGAAGCGACGCGGTACCTCGCCTACTACGGCATCGACCTGGATGATCTCTCCGTGTACGACCTCGTCCTCGACTCGACGACGACCCCGCCTGACGACCTCGTCACCGCCATCCTTCACGCCGCCCGCTGACGCCGGCCGCGGGCGGTCCGGGCCAGGGTCCCGCCTCCGAGGGCGATCAGCCCGGCGCCGAGCAGGATCAGGGCGAGGGCCACCATCGCCGACGTGGCGGTGCCGGTCCGGGGGAGGGCCTCCGCCGCCGCCGCTGCCGGCGTCGTCGTCGTGGTGGTGACCGCCGGTGCGGTCGTCGTCGTCGGCGGGTCGGTTGCGCCGCGGCGGGGAGGATCGTGACGCTGACGGTGGCCGTGGCCGTGCCGCCGTTCCCGTCGGTCGCGGTGTAGGAGAACGTCACCACGCCGCCAGGGTCGCCGGCCGGGGCGGTGAAGGTGCACGACTGGCCGGTGCAGGTCGCCGTGCCCCGGCTCGGCGCGACGGCGAGGGTGACGCTCAGCGCGTCGCCATCGGGGTCGGTGTCGTTGGCGGTCACGGCCGCGGTCACGCCGGCTCCCGCCACGACGGTCGCCGTGTCGGCGCCCGCCGCCGGCGGGTCGCCCACCGGGGTGACGGTGATGGTGACCGAGCCGGTGTCGAGGCCGCCGTTGCCGTCGCTCACCTGGTAGGTGAAGGTCTCGCTGCCGTTGTAGTCGGCGTCGGGCGAGTAGGTGAGGGAGCCGTTGGCGTTGACCGTCAGGGCGCCGTTGGCGGCCGCGGTGTTGGAGGTGACGGTGAGCGAGCCGCCGTCGACGTCGGTGTCGCCGACGAGGACGCCGGAGACGACGGCGACGGTCAGGGTGCCGTCCTCGGCAACGCTGTAGCTGTCGTCGTCGGCGACGGGCGGGTCGTTGAGGTTCGGGCCGACGGTGATCGTCACCAGCGCCGGTGTCGGTGCCGCCGTTGCCGTCGCTGACGTCGTAGGTGAAGGAGTCGGTGCCGATGTAGTTGGCATCGGGGGTGTAGGTGAACGAGCCGTCGGCGTTCGAGCGTGAGGCGTGCCGTCGGTGGGACCCGTCGGGCTGCCCGCCGTCAGGGTGTCGCCGTCGGCGTCGGTGTCGCCGGCGAGGACGCCGGTGCCGGCGGGGACGGTGAGGGTGCCGTCCTCGGCGACGGTGTAGGCGTCGTCGTCGGCGACAGGGGCATCGTTGGCCGGCGGTGACGGTGATGGTCACCGAGGCCGGTGTCGGTGCCGCCGTTGCCGTCGCTGCACGGTGTAGGTGAACGAGTCGGTGCCGATGAAGTCGGCGTTGGGCGTGTAGGTGAACGAGCCGTCGGCGTTGAGCGTGAGCGCGCCGTTCGACGGGCCGGCCGAGCGAGCCGGCGGTCAGGGCTGTCGCCGTCGACGTCGGTGTCGCCGGCGAGGACCCCGGTGCCGGCAGGCACGGTGAGCGGTGCCGTCCTCGGCGGCGGTGTAGCTGTCGTCGTCGGCGACGGGCGGGTCGTTGCCACGGCGGTGACGGTGATGGTGACCGAGGCCGGTGTCGGTGCCGCCGTTGCCGTCGGTAGACGGTGTAGGTGAAGGTGTCGGTGCCGTTGAAGTTGGCGTTCGGGGTGTAGGTGAACGAGCCGTCGGCGTTCAGCGTGAGCGCTGCCGCTGCTCGGGGCGCCGGGCGAGCCGGCGCGTCAGGGCGTCGCCGTCGACGTCGGTGTCGCCGTCGAGGACGCCGGTGCCGGCGGCGACGGTGAGGGTGCCGTCCTCGGCGACGGTGTAGCTGTCGTCGTCGGCGACGGGCGGGTCGTTGACGGCGGTGACGGTGATGGTCACCGTGGCCGGTGTCGGTGCCGCCGTTGCCGTCGGTCGACCGTGTAGGTGAAGGTGTCGGTGCCGTTGAAGTTGGCGTTCGGGGTGTAGGTGAACGAGCCGTTGGCGTTCAGCGTCAGCGTGCCGTTGCGACGGGCCCGACCGGCGACCGCGGTCAGCGGATCGCCGTCGGCATCCGTGTCGCCCTGGAGGACGCCGGTGCCGGCGGAACCGTCAGCGTGCCGTCCTCGCCCATCGTGTAGCTGTCGTCGTCGGCGACGGGCGGGTCGTTCACCGGGGTGACCGTGATGGTGACCGAGCCGGTGTCGAGGCCGCCGTTGCCGTCGCTGACCTGGTAGGTGAACGTCTCGGTGCCGTTGAAGTCGGCGTTGGGCGTGTAGGTGAACGGAGCCGTCGGCGTTGACCGTGAGCGATCCCGTTCGTCGCGGCCGTGTCGGACGGTGACGGAGAGCGGACCGCCGTCGACGTCGGTGTCGCCGGCGAGGACGCCGGTGCCGGCGGGGACGGTGAGGGTGCCGTCCTCGGCGACCGAGTAGGTGTCGTCGTCGGCGACGGGGTCGTCGTTGACGTTCGGGCCGACGGTGATCGTCACCAGTGCCGGTGTCGGTGCCGCCGTTGCCGTCGCTGACCGGTGTAGGTGAACGTGTCGGTGCCGTTGTAGTCGGCGTTGGGGGTGTAGGTGAACGAGCCGTCGGCGTTCAGCGTGAGCGCGCCGTTCGACAGGCCCGCCGGGCTGCCGGCGGTCAAGGCGCCGCCGTCGATGTCGGTGTCGCCGGCGAGGACGCCGGTGCCGGCGGCGACGGTGAGGGTGCCGTCCTCGGCGACGGTGTAGGTGTCGTCGTCGGCGACGGGCGGGTCGTTGACGGCGGTGACGGTGATGGTGACCGTGGCCGGTGTCGGTGCCGCCGTTGCCGTCGCTGAGACGGTGTAGGTGAAGGTGTCGGTGCCGTTGAAGTTGGCGTTCGGGGTGTAGGTGAACGAGCCGTCGGCGTTCAGCGTGAGCGCTGCCGCTGCTCGGGCCGCTCGGCGAGCCGGCGGTCAGCGCGCCGCCGTCGATGTCGGTGTCGCCGGCGAGGACGCCGGTGCCGGCGGCGACGGTGAGGGTGCCGTCCTCGGCGACGGTGTAGCCGTCGTCGTCGGCGACGGGCGGGTCGTTGACGGCGGTGACGGTGATGGTGACCGTGGCCGGTGTCGGTGCCGCCGTTGCCGTCGGAGACGGTGTAGGTGAAGGTGTCGGTGCCGTTGAAGTTGGCGTTCGGGGTGTAGGTGAACGAGCCGTCGGCGTTCAGCGTGAGGCTGCCGTTGCTCGGGCCGACCGGCGATCCGGCCGTCAGGGTGTCAGCGTCGGGGTCGGTGTCGCCGGCGAGGACGCCGGTGCCGGCGGGGACGGTGAGGGTGCCGTCCTCGGCGACGCGTGTAGCTGTCGTCGTCGGCGACCGGCGCGTTGTTGGCGCTGCCGAGCTCCAGGCTCCACCCGAGCAGATCGCCGCGCTGGCCGTTGGCGTCGTCGACGATGTACAGCGACCACGTGCCGACGGGCGAGGTGCCGATGAAGGCGGCGAGACCGACACCACCGGACGCGGGAGCGGGCGCCGGGAAGGAATCGGTCCCGCCGGCGTAATCGGCCGGCACGTACGTGCCCGCCGCGAGCGGGACCGCTCGACGGGATGGCGGGCGAGCCGGACACCACGAGACGGAGGTTGATCCCGGGCGCAGCGATGCCGTTGGGCGGGGCGCCCCCGGCATCGCTCATCAGCAGGCGGGCGATCCCGGTCGGGCCGACGAGCAGCATGTCGATGTCATTGGGCTGGGAGTGCGAGAAGCCCTCGAGGTTGACCGCCAGACTCGGTGAGCACCGGAGTGCCGGCGGGGACGGTGATCGTGCTCGGGTACGGCGTGGCCGGCCCCGACGTTCGCGCCGCCCGAGAGGGGCATGGCGATGTCGCCGGTCTGGCTGAACGTCGTCGTGGCCGCCGACGTCGCCGTCGGGGCCAGGACGACCAGGGCCGCCGCCAGCAGCACGGCCACGCCGCCGGCTCGCTGGATGATCCGTCCCACGTGCCGCCGCGCGGCAGCTTCTCGAAGCACCGTTCCCATCCCTTTTCTCGAAGTTGTGGCTCAAGGCATCGGGCGCAGACGCACGGAGCTGAATGGGCAATACGAACTAGCCCGCGGGCAGCGGCGATTGCCGGGTCCGAGCCGGCAGCGGCTAACGTCGCTGGACTCCCCACCGCTCGAGAGGTCGCGCGCACCGATGGCCACCCGCCACGACTCGATGGTCAACCCCCGGATCGAGGAGCTCCTCGGTCGGGCCGGCTCCAAGTTCACCCTGGTCACCCTGGGTGCGACCCGGGCCCGGCAGATCAACGCCTACTACAACCGGCTGTCCGACGGCCAGGGTGCCATCCCGCCCCAGGTCGCCTCGGTGGCCCGCAAGCCCCTCTCGATCGCCTTCGAGGAGATCGCCGAAGGGCTGATCATCCCGAACTTCGAGCCCGAGGAGGAGCCGGCCGTCGACGGGGACGGCGGCGACGCCGGTCTCGACGGCGACAGCCAGGGCTGAGGCCCAGCTCGCCGGCGGGGGACGCTGCCATGGGGCTTGCCGGCCGTCGGGTCGTGCTCGGCGTCTCGGGCGGCATCGCCGCCTACAAGGCCGTCGAAGTGTGCCGCCGCCTCGTCGACGCGGGCGCCCATGTCGCCCCGGTCCTGACCGACGGCGCCCTGCGCTTCATCGGGCGGACGACCTTCGACGCCCTCGCCTCCGAACCGGCGCACGTGTCGCTCTGGGACGACCCCCACCCGATCCCGCACACGCACCTCGGCCAGCACGCCGACCTCGTCCTCGTGGCGCCGGCGACGGCGCGGGTCCTCGGCCTGTACGCCGCCGGCATCAGCGACGACCTGCTCACCAACGTCCTGCTCGCCACCCGGGCTCCGGTCCTCGTGGCGCCGGCCATGCACACCGAGATGTGGGAGCACCCCGCGGTCCAGGACAACCTCACGACGCTCCGGCGTCGGGGCGTGCTCGTGGTCGAGCCCGAGGTCGGCCGTCTCGCCGGTGGCGACGTCGGTACCGGCCGGCTGGCCGACCCCGGGCGCATCGTCGAGGCCGCGGCGGCCGCCCTGACCGAGCCCGACCTCGCCGGGCTCAAGGTCCTCGTCACCGCCGGCGGCACCCGGGAGCCGATCGACCCGGTCCGCTTCCTGTCCAACCGCTCGTCGGGCAAGCAGGGCCACGCCGTCGCCGACGACGCGGCCGCCCGCGGCGCCCAGGTCACCCTCGTCACGACCGTCGGGCGGCCGGTCGCCGCCGGGGTCGAGGTCGTACGAGTCGACACCGCGGCGGAGATGGCCGACGCCGTGCTGGGCCGGGCCGAGGGGTCCGACGTCGTCGTGATGGCAGCGGCCGTCGCCGACTTCCGGCCGGTCGACGTCGCCGGCCAGAAGCTGAAGAAGGCGGCCGGGGTCCCCGAGGTCGTCCTCGAGCCGACCGTCGACATCCTCGCCGCGCTCGGTGCCCGCAAGCGTCCCGGCCAGGTCATCGTCGGGTTCGCGGCCGAGACCGACGACGTCGTGGCGAACGCCACCGACAAGCTCGCGCGCAAGGGGGCCGACCTCATCGTCGCCAACGACGTCTCGGCCCATCAGGCCGGCTTCGAGCACGACACGAACGAGGTGGTCATCGTCGCCGCCGGTGGTGTCGGCCATCATGTCCCCCTCACCGACAAGCGGGCCGTCGCCCGTGCCGTCCTCGACGCGGTCGTCGAGGTCCGAACCAAGCAGGAGTCCTCGTGACCGACAAGTACACCTTCACCTCGGAGTCCGTCACCGAGGGCCATCCCGACAAGATGGCCGACCAGATCTCCGACGCCGTCCTCGACGCCATCCTCACCGAGGACCCGGTGGCGCGGGTCGTGTGCGAGACGATGGTGACCACGGGCCTGGCGATCGTCGCCGGCGAGATCACGACCGAGGCCTACGTCGAGATCCCGAAGATCGTCAGGGAGACGATCAAGGGCATCGGCTACGACCGCGAGGCCTACGGCTACGACGGCAACACCTGCGGTGTGATGACCTCGATCGACCCGCAGTCACCCGACATCGCCCAGGGCGTCGACACCGCCTTCGAGACCCGCCTCGGCACGTCGGGCGAGGACATCCTCAACAGCCAGGGCGCCGGCGACCAGGGGATGATGTTCGGCTACGCCGTCGACGAGACCGACGACCTCATGCCACTGCCGATCTGGCTGGCCCACCGCCTCGCCCACCGCCTGTCGGAGGTCCGCAAGGCCGGCATCCTCCCGTACCTCCGCCCGGACGGGAAGACCCAGGTCACCTTCGACTACGAGGACGGCCGTCCCGTCGCGCTGCGGACGGTGCTGATCTCGACCCAGCACGCGCCGGGCCTCGACGCCGAGACGCTGATCAAGCCCGACCTCGTCGAGCACGTGATCCGGCCCCTCGTGCCGCCGCAGTTCCAGGACGACGACTACCGGGTGCTCGTGAACCCGACGGGCATGTTCGTGCTCGGCGGTCCTCACGCCGACTGCGGGCTCACCGGGCGCAAGATCATCGTCGACACCTACGGCGGCGCCGCCCGCCACGGTGGTGGTGCGTTCTCGGGCAAGGACCCCTCGAAGGTCGACCGGTCCGCCGCCTACGCCGCCCGCTGGGTGGCCAAGAACGTCGTCGCCTCCGGCGCGGCCACGAAGTGCGAGGTGCAAGTGGCGTACGCCATCGGCGTCGCCCAGCCCATCTCGCTGCTCGTCGAGACGTTCGGGACGGCGAAGGTGGACCCCGCCGCCCTCACCCCCGCGGTGCGCGACGTGTTCGACCTGCGCCCGGCGGCCATCCTCCGCGACCTCGACCTGCGCCGCCCGATCTACAAGAAGACGGCCGCCTACGGGCACTTCGGGCGGGCCGACAAGGAGTTCACCTGGGAGCAACCGACCCGGGTCGACGACCTGCGCTCCGCCCTCGGCCTGTAGCTCGCCGGTGATCGCCCGGGTCCTGCCGGACCTGCCGGCGGTCGAGAAGGCGTTCGACTACCTGGTGCCGGACCCGCTCCGCGACCAGGTCCGCGTCGGGACGATCGTCCGCATCGAGCTGCACGGCCGCCGCGTGCGTGGATGGGTCGTCGAGCTGGCCGACGAGGCCACGCCGGGTGTCGAACCGAAGCCGCTGGCCAAGGTCACCGGTGCCGGCCCGCCTCCCGAGGTGGTCGACCTCGCCCGCTGGGCGGCGTGGCGCTGGGCCGGCCGCTGGGTCCACCTGCTGCGAATCGCCTCGCCACCCACGGCCGTGCGCCCGGCGCCGCTGCCGGTCGACCCGGGCCCGAGCCGGGTCGTCCCGGCGAGCCCGGAGCCGGTCGTGCGCCGGCTTCCCCCCGCCGCCGACCGCCTCGAGCTCGTCCGCGAGGTCGTCGCCCTCGGGCCGGCCATCGTGGTCGTGCCCTCGGTCGACCTGGCGGCGCGCCTCGCCGACCGGTTGCGGCGCGAGGGCCATGGTGTCGCGCTCCTCACCGGCGACCCGTCGGCGACGGACTGGGCGGCGGCCGCGGACGGCGCGGTCAGCGTCGTGGGGACCCGGGTGGCGGCGTGGGCGCCCGTCCCGGACGCGACCCTCCGGCACGTGCTCGTGCTCGACGAGCACGACGAGTCCCTCCAGTCGGAATCGGCACCGACGTGGCACGCCCGCGACGTCGCCGTCGAACGGGCGAGGCGAGCCGGCGTCCAGTGCACGCTCGTCTCGCCCGTGCCGACGGTTCACGCCCTCGCCCTCGGTCGACTCGACGTCGCCCGCGGTGAGCGGGCCGGGTGGCCGGTCGTCGAGGTTGCCGACCGGCGGACCGAGGATGCCGCCCGGTCTGGGCTGTTCTCACCCAGGCTCGTCACCATGCTGCGCGACACCGCCGCGACGAGCGGGCGTGTCGTGTGCGTGCTCAACCGTCTCGGCCGGTCGCGCCTGCTCGCCTGCCGGGCCTGCGGCGAGATCGCCACCTGCGATCGATGCGCGGCTGCGGTCGCCCAGCCCGAGCCCGGCGTGCTGCGCTGCGGCGTGTGCAGGACCGAGCGCCCCGTCGTGTGCCTGGCCTGCGGCAGCGGGCGGTTCCGCAACCTGCGCGCCGGTGTCGCCCGGGTGCGCGAGGAGCTGGAAGCACTCGCCGGTGAGCCCGTCACGGAGGTCACGGCGAGCGCCGGCGACCCCGACGACGCCCGCATCGCCGTCGGCACCGAGGCCGTCCTGCACCGCCTCCCGGCCGGATCGGTCGCCGTCGCCGCCTTCCTCGACCTCGACCAGGAGCTGCTGGCGCCGCGCTACCGCGCCGCCGAGCAGGCCCTCGCGCTCGTCGCCCGCGCCGCCCGCGCCGTCGGGGACCGAGCCGGCGGCGGGCGGGTGCTGCTCCAGACCCGCCAACCCGACCACCCGGCCGTGCTCGCGGCGGTGCTCGGCGATCCCGGCCGGTTCGCGGCCGCCGAGCTCGAGCGGCGGCAGGCGCTGCGGTTCCCGCCCGACGCCGCGCTGGCGCTGGTGTCAGGGGCCGGCGCGGCGGAGTGGGCCGCCGCGGCCGCCGAGACCGCGGCGCCGCTCGGCGTCGAGGTCCTCGGCCCGGCCGACGACCGTTGGCTCGTCCGCGCCCCCGACCCGGCGACGCTCGCCGACCACCTGGCGAGGGTCCCGCGCCCGGCCACAGCGCCTCCGCATCGAGGTCGACCCACCCCGCGCCTGACCCCGCCCGCTGCTTCCAGCGAACGGGGAGGTTCAGAAGTCGGTCGAGCACCAGGGGACCTGGTGCCAGGACAGCAGGGCCGTGAGGCCCTCGACGGCGCCGGGGGTGTGCTCGTCGACGCGGAGATCGCGCAGCTGCGTCCCGCCGTACCAGGTGGCACCGAGGGCCGACACGTCGACGGTCACGTCCGGCGAGTCCGTCGTCGGCGCGCACGACGTCCCGTCGGGGCCGACATCGAGGGCGAACCGCCCGCCGCGCCCGAGGAACGGGTCGAGCACCTCGAGCACGAAGCGCCCGGTCCCGGTGTAGGAGCGAGCCTCGAGCGCGGTCGGGATGTCGAGCAGGCGCGCCCAGATGTGGTCCCACCGTCCGGGGCTCCGGACGGCACGCCCGTTGGCGAGCTGGTGGCGGATCGGGTCGGCGGGATCGGCGTCCCAGGCCACCTCGGCGACGAGGTCGACCTCGACGAGGAACCGCCACATCTCGCGCCGGGCCACGGCGGACACCGAGGCGTCGTCCTGGACCTCGATGCCGTTCTGGGGGCGCATGCCCACCCAGTGGTCCTTCGTCTCGTAGACGGCGAACGCATCGGGCACGCCGTCGGCGTCGTAGTGGACGACGCGGGCCCTCGGCTTGGAGTCGTCGCCGGGCATGACGTCGGCGCCGGCGCGGATGCGCACGAGGAAGTCGGGGCGCTCGATCGACCCGGGTCGGGCGGCCTGCTGGCGGGCGATGATGTCGGCCTGGATCGGGACGAGCGCCTCGGCGTCGACCAGCTCGACCGAACCGACCGGCGCGTCGAGGAACCGGACGAGCTCCGTGTCGGCCTTCCACTCGGCCCAGGCCGATGCCGGGCCGTACCCGAAGCGGCCGTAGATCGGCCACTCCGCCGCCACGAGGAGCGACGCCACCTCGCCGGCCTCGATCGCCGCCTCGAACTGGGTCCGCATCATGCGGCTCAGGTGACCACGGCGCGTGTGGGTCGGCAGCACCGTCACCTGGGTGAGGCACGACACCGGCACCGACCCGAGCCCGGGCAGGCGCACTGCGGAGGCGAACGTGCGGGCGGTGCCGCACTGCGACGAGCCGTCGAACGCCGACCAGGCGCGAGCGAGGTCCCAGCGTTCGTGGGACCACGCCGCCTGCTCGTCGGTGACGGGCTTGTTCTCGAGGAACCCTGTGCGCATGCAGCGGAGGAAGCCGGCCACGTCGTCGACGCTGCTGAGGGTGCGGATGGTCCGATCGGGCACGGTGTCCGACCCTAGAAGGCCAGCTTCGTTGACCGCCCGCGGATTCGATGCGACCGTCGGTCCATGTCCGAGAACCCGACGTTGCGCGCCGGCGACGAGACCGTCGACGGCTGGGTCGAGTACCTCCAGGAGGTCCTCAACTTCAACCTCGTCTTCCTCGGCAGCTCGACCGCGGTCGAGAAGAACGGCCGGTTCGACGACGCCACCGAGCGAGCCGTCCGGGAGTACCAGGAGCTCCAGCACCTCACCGTCGACGGCGTCGTCGGCGACCAGACGTGGGCGTCGCTGCGGGGCGAGACGCCGCAGGCGGTCGGCGGCGACGGGCGCGCCCACCACACCTACGTCGAGGACAACCCGCACGCCACCATCTTCCGGGAGCGGAGCTTCGGCTACACCCAGCACCGGGAGCCCCAGGCCGACGGGCTCGTCCTCTACTGCGCCAACACGGGGTCGACGACCTTCGAGGCCCGGGCCTACACCGCCAACTGCACCCTCTCCGGACCCAGCAGCGTCGACTGCGACCTCGTGCTCGTGCCCGACGGGCAGTCGACCCCGCCCGGCGAGACGTTCTGGTTCGAGAGCGAGGATCTCGTGCTCGACCCGGGCGAGTACTCCTACACCGTCACCCTGCCGAACGACCTCGGCGGCGACTCGATGAGCGGCAGCTTCACGGTGGAGTAGGCGGCGCCCACTCCTGTCGACGGCGCCTCGTAGATCGCGACGGCGGTGGCCACGGCCACGTTGAGCGAACCGACCTTGCCGAGCTGAGGGACGAAGCCCAGGGCGTCGCAGGCGGCGATGGTGTCCTTGGCGAGGCCGTGGTCCTCGTGCCCGATCGCCAGGCACACCGGCGACGAGGCGAGCGTCCAGCTCGTGGAGAGGGACGGCGTCGTCGGTGAGCTCGATGCCGACGACGCGCCAGCCCCCGGCCCGAGCGGCGGTCGCGGATTCGGCCCCGGTGCCGCCGACGGTCCAGGTGAGGTAGCGGTCGCAGCCCAACGCCGTCTTCTGCACGCCCGGCGAGGACGGTGTCGTGGCGTTGGTCGAGAACCAGACGTGCTCGACCCGCTCCGCGGCGGCCGTCCGCAGGATCGACCCGACGTTGAAGGTCGAGGAGACACCGTCGAGGAGCAGCGCCACCCGGCCCGTCGTGGCTCGGCGCCACTCGCGGTGCAGCCGCTTGAGACCGGTCCCGTCGAGCTGCTTGCTCATGTCGTCGGTGTCGTCGCGGCGGTGGCAGCCGCGCAGTCGAGCAGCCGGTAGCCCGCACGCGACCCGACGCGCTCGGTCGGCCAGCCCTGTGCGTCGAGCCACCGCGGCGAGCGAGTCGGCGCCGAGGTGCTTGTGCACGACGAGGTGGGCCACACCGTCCGGGTCGCAGGCGGCCGAGCCAGTGCACCAGGACGTCGTGCAGGGCGCGCCTTGCCGACGCGGATCGGCGGGTTCGACCAGATGCCGGCGAAGCGCAGGTCGTCGGGCACCTCGTCGGGCGCCGCGACCGCGCACGTTCGCCAGCCCGGCGGCCGCGGCGTTGGCGGCGCAGAGGGCGCGCGCCCGCTCGTTCACGTCGACCGCCCACACGGTGGCGCCGGGGCGCCCGCCGGGCGAGGGCGCAGGCGATGGGCCCGTAGCCGCACCCGAGGTCGAGCAGGGCGCCCGGCGGTCCGCGGCCGGGCGGGCGCCTCGAGCAGCAGCAGCTTCGTGCCGGGATCGACGCCGGTGGGGGAGAAGACGCCGCGGTCGGTGGCGAGCGTGAGGGAGAGGTCGGGGAGCGACGAGCTCGACCGAGGAGCGGCTTCGACGCCGACGCCGGTGCGGCGGCTGAAGTAGTGGTCCCCGGGGGCTGCGCTCGTCACCGGGGCGACGGTAGCCTTCGGCCTCTATGGCGCCCTACGACATCCGGCTCTTCGGCGACCCCGTGCTCAAGCAGCGGGCCGCCGACGTCACCGACATCGACGGCACGCTGCGTCCGCCTCGTCGACGACATGCCGTGACGATGTACGACGCGCCCGGCGTCGGGCCTGGCCGCGCCCCAGGTCGGCGTGCAGAAGCGGCTCTTCGTCTACGACCTCAACGACGACCCGGCGCCCGGGCCCTGCGTCAACCCCGTCGATCGACGGAGTCCGACGGCGAGTGGGCCTTCGAGGAGGGGTGCCTGTCGGTGCCCGGGCTGTCGTGGGAGATCGTCCGGCCCAAGGCCGTCCTCGTCACCGGGATCGACCTCGACGGCAACGAGGTCTCGATCGAGGCCGACGAGCTACGCCGCCCGGGTTTCCAGCACGAGCTCGACCACCTCGACGGCGTCCTGCTCATCGAGCGGCTCGACAGCGACACCCGCAAGCAGGCGCTGCGGACGCTCCGCGACCTCATGCTCGACGGCGGCCTGCGCCGCTCCGCGGCCCGACGCGCTCGTGACGCACCTGCTGCTGAGCCGGCGATCGCCGCCACCCTCGCGGCTCGCCTTCCTCGGCACGCCGGACGCGGCGGTGCCGCCGCTGCGGGCCCTCGTCGACGCCGGCCACGAGGTCGCGCTCGTCGTCACCCGGCCCGACACCCGGCGCGGCCGGGGGACGGCGACGACGCCCGAGCCCGGTGAAGGCGGCCGCCCTCGAGCTCGGCCTGCCCGTCACCGACGACGTCGACGACGTCCTCGCCCTCGACCCGCCGGCCGACCTCGGCGTGGTCGTGGCCTTCGGGCGCATCATCAAGCCCCACGTGCTCGCCGCCCTGCCGATGGTGAACCTCCACTTCTCCCTGCTGCCGCGCTGGCGCGGCGCGGCACCGGTCGAGCGGGCCATCCTCGCCGGCGACGACGTCACCGGCGTCTGCCGTCATGGCCGTCGAGGAGGGCCTCGACACCGGCGGCATCTACGCGAGGCGAGGGTCGCCGATCGGCGCCGACGAGACCGCCGACGAGCTGCGCGCCCGCCTGGTCGCCGTGGGCACCGGGCTGCTCGTCGACGCCCTGGCCGACGGGTTCCGTCCCTCGGCGCGCCGGCGCCGCAGGAGGGCGAGCCGACCTACGCCGAGAAGATCGACGCGCGACGACCTCCGCATCGACTGGTCGCGCCCGCCGGCCGACATCCACCGCCTGGTCCGCGTCGGCGGGGCCTGGACGACGCACCGCGGGCAAGCGCCTCGAAGGTCGTGGCGCACCGCACCGGTCGACGCCGGGCCGGCCAGCTTCGGAGCTGCGTCGAGGTCCAGCCCGAGGGCAAGGCGCCGGATGCCGCTCGCGCGACTGGGCCAACGGCGCAGCGCGTGGCGACCCGGGCGACCCGCCTCGGGACCTGACCGGCCGGCGTCGGCCGTCGCCGCTGGCCGCATCGCGGCTGGCCTCGAGCGCATCGATCGACGGAAGGCGCCTACGCCAACCTCGTCCTGCCGGCCGGCGCTGGACGCGCAGCGGGCTCGACGCAGCGCGACCGGCGCTTCGTCACCGAGCTCGTGTACGGCACCACCCGCATGCGCCGCGGCCTGCGACTTCGCTGGTCGACCGGTTCCTCCTCGCGCCCGTCGACCCGCCGTCCGGGCCGCGCTGCGCCTCGGCGCCTACCAGCTCGCCTTCCTCGGCACGCCGGCCCACGCCGCCGTGTCGGCGACCGTCGACGCCGCGCCCGGCGGTCGCGGGGCCTCGTCAACGCCGTGCTGCGCGGTCGCGGCCCGACCCGTCGGCGCCGACGCCTGGCCCGACCTCGGCACCCGGCTGTCCTACCCCGACTGGATCGTCGAGCGGCTCGTCGCCGACCTCGGCGAGGACGACGCCGTGGCCGCGCTGCGACGCCGATGAACGAGCCGGCCGAGGTGACGGCGCGGCCGACGGCTACGTCCAGGACCTCGCCTCGCAGTGGGTGGCCGAGCCGTCGTCGGCGCCGGGCCCGGCGAGCGGGTCGCCGACCTGTGCGCCGCCCCGGGCGGCAAGGCCACGGCCCTGGCCGGCGACCGGCGCGCTGGTCGTCGCCGCCGACATCCGTGCCGTCACGCGTCGGGCTGGTCCGCGGCAACGTCGACGCCGCTCGGCCTCGGAGGATCGGTCGCCGTGCTGGCCGCCGACGCCGGGGCGCCACCGCTCCGGCCCGGCGTCGTTCGACCGGGTGCTCGTCGACGCGCCGTGCTCCGGGCTCGGCGCGCTGCGCCGGCGGCCCGACGCCCGGTGGCGCGTCGACCCCGACGCCGTCGAGCGCCTGGCCGCGCTGCAGGCCCGCCTCCTCGCCGCGGCCGCCGACCTCGTCCGCCCCGGCGGCACCCTCGTGTACGCGGTGTGCACGCTCACCGCCGCCGAGGGCCCTGACGTCGCCGCCACGCTCGACTGGCCGACCGACGCCGGCGCCGGGCGAGCCGTGGCGCCCCCACGGGCCCGGCGCCCTCCTCCTCCCGCAGATCGCCGGCACCGACGGCATGTTCGTCGCCCGCTGGCACGAACCGCTGAATTGGCGGCAGCAGATCGCCGATAGTGCGATCTGCTGCCGCCAGACTGCGTCGCGTGGCGCTCGAGGCGAAGGTCCTGACCGTGTCCGACGGGGTCGTCGCCGGGACCGCGGGAGGACAGGTCGGGCGACGTCGCCGCGGAGGTGCTGACGGCCGCGGGGTTCGACATCGCCGAGCGGCGCGTGGTGGCCGACGGCGTCGACTCGGTCCGCGACGCCCTCGCGCGAGCTGTCCGGCGGCTTCGCCGGCCTCGTCGTGACGACCGGTGGCACCGGCTTCGGGCCGCGCGACCTCACCCCCGAGGGCACCGCTGCGGTGCTCGAGCGCCACGCCCCGGGCCTGGCCGAGGCGATGCGGCTGGCCAGCCCCCTCGGCCGCCTCTCGCGGCAAGCGGCGGGGACGGTGGGCGCCGCCCTCGTCCTCAACCTCCCCGGCAGCTCCAACGGCGTGCGCGAGTGCCTCGAAGCCGTGCTCGACGTCGTCCCCCACGCCCTCGAGCTCCTCGCAGGAGAACATCCCCACTAGCGCAAATCGGCGCGAAACTGTCGGCATGGGCGCTTGGGGGAGCGGACCGTTCGAGAACGACGACGCCGGCGACTGGGTCTATGACCTGGAGGGCGCCGACGACTTCGCCCTCGTGCACGACGCCCTCGACGTGGCCAAGACGCGCGTACCTCGACTCGGGCGAGGGCGCCGTGGCGGTTGCGGCGGCCGCGGTGGTCGCCGCCGCGTTGGATCCTGCCGCCGCCGACGGGCTGCCCGAGGACGTCAGCGGCCTGGCTCGATGCCCATGCCCGCCAGGTCGAGCCGAGCGACGCCCGGCTCGCCGTCGCCGCCCTCGACCGGGTCCTCGGCCAGCGCTCCGAGCTGGCCGAGCTCTGGGACGAGGCGCCCGACGGTCCGGCCTGGCGCGAAGGCGTCGTCGCGCTGCGCGCCCGGCTCGCGCCCTGAGCCGGACCGGCAGCGGTCGTTTTCTGAACGGTCGTGACAGAAACGACCAGCCGGCGGTACGCTGGCGAGGTGGACGACGAGACCCTGATGGCGCGAGCGGTGCGGAACGCCGCCACCGTCCGGTCATCGACCTCGCCGAACCCGTGGGTCGGCGCCGTGGTCGTCGCCGCCGACGGCACCGCCTTCGACGGCGCCACCGAACCGCCGGGCGGGCGCCACGCCGAGATCGTCGCCCTCGACGCCGCCCGAGCCGCCGGGGCCGACACCGCCGGGTGCCACCGTTGCCGTCACCCTCGAGCCGTGCTGCCACGTCGGCCGCACCGGCCCGTGCACCGAGGCGCTGCTCGCGGCCGGTGTGGCGCGGGTCGTCGTCGCCGTCGCCGATCCCGACCCCAACGTCGCCGGCCGCGGCGTCGACGCCCTGGCCGCCGCCGGCGTCGACGTCCGCATCGGCGTGGGTGCCGTCGGCGGTCGAGGCGCAGCTGGCGCCGTACCTCCACCACCGCCGAACGGGCCGGCCCTTCGTCGTCCTGAAGCTGGCCGCCAGCCTCGACGGTCGCACGGCGGCCCCCGACGGTTCGTCGCGCTGGATCACCGGTCCCGAGGCCCGCGCCGACGCCCACCGACTCCGGGCCGAGTCCGACGCCGTGCTGGTCGGCGCCGGCACCGTCAGGGCCGACGATCCCGAGCTCACCGTCCGGGCGGTCGACGGGCCCGAACCGCTCCGCGTCGTGCTCGGGACCGCGCCGCCCGGTGCCCGCGTCCACCCGTGCCTCGAGCTCGGTGGCGATCTCGACGACGTGCTCGAGCAGCTGGGCGCCAAGGGCGTCCTGCAGCTCCTCGTCGAGGGCGGTCCCACCGTCGCCGGCGCGTTCCACCGCGCCGGGCTCGTCGATCGCTACGTCCTCTACCTGGCACCGGCGCTGTTCGGCGGCGACGACGGCCGTCCGCTGCTCAGCGGTCCGGGCGCGGCGACGATCGCCGACGTCTGGCGCGGCCGCATCACGAGCGTCGAGCCGCTGGGCGACGACCTCCGCATCACCGTCGACCGGCCCGCCGTAATGGGAGGGGCCTGATGTTCACGGGCATCGTCGAAGAGCTGGGCACGGTCGCCGGGCGCGACGGCGGGCGCTTCCGGTTCTCGTGCTCGGTCGTCCTCGACGACGTCGAGCCGGGCGCGTCGATCGCGGTGAACGGCTGCTGCCTCACCGTCGTCGCCTTCGACGTCGCCGCCGGGTGGTGGGAGGCCGACGCCGTCGACGAGACCCTCACCCGGACCAACCTCGCCGACCTGCAGCCGGGCGACACGGTGAACCTCGAGCGCCCCGTGCGCCTCTCCGATCGCCTCGGCGGGCACCTCGTGCAGGGCCACGTCGACGGCGTCGGCACGATCACCCGTCCCGCCCCCGACCTGCAGGTCGCCCTACCCGACGGCCTCGGCCGCTACCTCGTCGAGAAGGGCTCGATCACCGTCGACGGCGTGAGCCTGACCGTCGTCGACGCCGCCGAGCGCCTCCTTCACCGTCGCCGTCATCCCCCACACCGCCGAGGTCACGACCCTCGGCCGCAAGGGCCCGGGCGACCGGGTCAACCTCGAGGTCGACGTCACCGCCAAGTACGTCGAACGCCTCCTCAGTTGGAAGGATGGAGCCTGATGCCCTTCGCCAAAGTCGAGGAAGCGGTCGCCGCCATCGGGCGGGGCGAGATCGTCGTCGTCGTCGACGACGAGGACCGGGAGAACGAGGGCGACCTGATCATGGCGGCGGAGTTCGCCACGGCCGACTCCATCGCGTTCTTCCTGAAGCACACGTCGGGCGTCATCTGCGCCCCGGTGACGACCGATCGGGCCCGCGAGCTCGACCTCCCGCCGATGGTCCAGCAGAACACCGAGAGCCAGCGCACCGCCTTCCTGGTGACCGTCGACGCCCGGCACGGCACCTCGACCGGCATCTCCGCCGCCGACCGGGCCTCGACGATCCAGGCGCTCGTCGATCCCCGCACCCGACCCGGCGACCTGCTGCGGCCCGGCCACATCTTCCCGCTCGAGGCGAGGGAGGGCGGCGTCCTCAAGCGAGCCGGGCACACCGAGGCCGCCATCGACCTCGCCCGCCTCGCTGGTTGCTACCCCGCCGGTGTGCTGTGCGAGGTGGTCACCCAGGCGAAGGACGACATGGCCCGGTTGCCGGAGCTCGAGCGGTTCTGCGAGGAGCACGGCCTCCTGCTCATCTCGATCGCCGACCTCATCCGCTACCGGCGCAAGACCGAGAAGCTCGTCCGCCGGCTCGGCGAGGCGACGATCCCCACGCAATGGGGCGAATTCCGCTGCGTCGCCTTCGAATCGGTCCTCGACGGCGAGCAGCACATCGCCTTCGTGCAGGGCGACCCCGGCGGCACCGAGAACGTCCTCGTCCGGGTGCACAGCGAGTGCCTCACCGGCGACGTCTTCGGCTCGCTGCGCTGCGACTGCGGCCCGCAGCTCGACGCGGCCATGGGGCTCATCGCCGACGAGGGGACCGGCGTGGTCGTCTACCTGCGCGGCCACGAGGGCCGAGGCATCGGCATCGGCCACAAGATCCAGGCCTACAAGCTGCAGGAGGAGGGCCTCGACACCGTCGACGCCAACCTGCAGCTCGGTCTCCCGGCCGACAGCCGCGAGTACGGCGTCGGAGCCCAGATCCTCGTCGACCTCGGCGTGTCGACGATGCGGCTCCTCACCAACAACACGGCGAAGTACGGCGGCCTCGAGGGCTTCGGCCTCGAGATCGTCGACCGCGTCCCGCTCGTGATCGAGTCCAACCCGCACAACGCGCGGTACCTGTCGACGAAGCGCGACCGCATGGGCCACCTCTTCGACTACGACGAGCCCGTGGGCTGATGGGTGCCGACAACAAGGACGGGCGCGTCGCCGAGCCCGACCTGACCGGAGCCGGCAAGGGGCTCCGCGTCGCCGTCGTGTGCGGCCGCTTCAACAGCCACGTCACCCTCCGCCTGCTCGACGGCGTCCGCCGCGGCCTCGCCGCCTGCGACGTCGGCGACGCCGATGTCGCCGAGGTGTGGGTCCCCGGTGCCTTCGAGATCCCGCTGGCGGCGAAGACCCACGCCGCTACCGGTCGGTTCGACGCCGTCGTGTGCATCGGCTCGGTCATCCGGGGCGAGACCGCCCACTTCGAGTACGTCGCCGGCCAGTGCGCCCAGGGCATCCAGGCCGCCGGGCTCGACACGGGCGTGCCGGTCGTGTTCGGCGTCCTCACCACCGAGGACCTCGCCCAGGCGTTGGAGCGCAGCGAGGGCCCCGGCGGTCACAACGTCGGTGAGGAGGGCGCCCGGACCGCCGTGGAGATGGCCCGCCTACTCGCCGCCGTCCGCGACAGCTCCTAGCCCGCTCGCCCGGGCGGCCCCGGCGCCGGGGGCGAGCACGTCGCTGCGGCTGTAGTGCCCGGCGGCGTCGAAGTACCGCTTGGCGTGCAGGCAGCGACGGAGGTCGCAGTCGACGATCAGCGTGCCCTCCGCGTCGCGGAGCGGCCCGGCGACGACCGTGCCGTCGGGGTCGATGACGGCGGCGCCGCCGGCGCCGAGCACGTCGACGTCGGGCACGCGGAGCGGGAAGTCGTCGGGCAGGGCCGAGCGCGGGATGTACTGCGGAACGCTCACGACGAAGCAGCCGGCCTCGATGGCGATGTGGCGGACGGTCGCGAGCCAGCCGTCGCTGTCGTCGGCCGTGGGGGCGAGCCAGATCTGGGGCCCGCCCTGGTACAGCGCCCACCGGGCCAGCGGCATCCGGTTCTCCCAGCAGATCAGGCCGCCGACCCGGCCGACGCCGGGGATGGCCGTGACGGCGAGGTCGTCGCCGGCGCCGACACCGTGGAACACGCGCTCGTGCATCGTCGGCATGAGCTTGCGGTGACGGTTGAGCACGCCGCCGGGGCCCAGCAGCAGCAGCGTGTTGTAGAGGGTGCCGGGGCGGTGGTCCTCCCGCTCGTTGACGCCGACGGCGATGTGGAGCTGTCGTGCCCGGCACAGCGCGACGAGACGCTCCACCTCCGGCCCCTCGACGTCGACGCTCGACGCCCACATCCGCTCCCACAGCACGTCGGCGGCCTCGCTCCAACCTGCGGCCGCCTTGGCCCAGGCCCCGCTCGGGTAGGCCGAGACGAAGCACTCCGGGAAGACCACGAGTCGGGCGCCGTCGTCGGCCGCGGCTTCGGCGAGGGCGACGGCCTTGTCGACGGTGGCCTCGGCGTCGAGCAGCACCGGGGTGGCCTGGACCGCCGCCACCCGCACGGTCGGGAAGTCGGTCACGTCGCGGACCGTAGCCAACTGATGCCGTGGCCGGGGCGGCCCTCCGCGAAGATCACTCCGTGCTCAAGCTCGTCCTGCCCAAGGGATCCCTCGAGAAGGCGACCCTCGAGCTGTTCGAGGCGGCCGACCTGACCGTCCGGCGCAGCTCGATGGTCGACTACCAGGCGACCATCGCCGACCCCCGCGTCGACGACGTGCGCATCCTGCGCCCGCAGGAGATCCCGACCTACGTCGCCGAGGGCCTCTTCGACCTCGGCATCACCGGTCGGGACTGGGTCGAGGAGACCGGGAGCGACGTCGTCTCCCTCGGCGAGCTGCACTACTCGAAGGCGACCGCCAACCCGGTCCGGATCGTCGTGGCCGTGCCGCAGGACTCACCGTGGGAGAAGGTCGAGGACCTCCCCAGCGGGGTGAAGGTCTCGAGCGAGTACCCGGAGCTCACCCGCCGGTTCTTCGGCGGACTCGGGATCGATGCCGACGTCCGGCTCTCCTACGGCGCCACCGAGGCCAAGGTGCCCGACATCGTCGACTGCATCGTCGACCTCACCGAGACGGGCCGGGCGCTGCGGGCCGCCGGGCTGAAGATCATCGGCGAGATCCTCCAGAGCTACACCGAGCTCGTCGCCAACCGCGCGGCCTACGACGACCCGGCCAAGCGCCACGCCATGCTGCAGCTCAAGACCCTGCTCGACGGCGCCCTCGAGGCGCGGGGCAAGGTGCTGGTGAAGCTCAACGTGGCCGAGGCCGACCTCGACGCCGTCATCGCCCTCCTGCCGGCGATGAAGTCGCCGACGGTGTCGAAGCTGTTCGGCGACGGCGGGCTACGCGGTCGAGACGGTCGTGCCGAAGACGGAGATCAACGTCCTCATCCCCGCGCTCAAGGACGCCGGCGCCAGCGACATCATCGAGCTCCCCCTCGCCAAGATCGTGCACTGATGCTCGGCGCCGATGACTGGCGCGGTCACCGAGTTCGACGAGCAGCGCGGGCTCGGCGTGGTCACCGCCGACGACGGGACGCCGTACCCGTTCCACTGCACGGCGATCGCCGACGGCACCCGGACGATCGCCGTGGGCACGGCGGTCAGCTTCGACGTCGTCCCCGGCCTCCAGGGCCGGTGGGAAGCGGCTCAGCTCGCCGGGGTCGGTCCCTGACCCTCGCCGGCGGCCGCCTGGAGCTGCACGAAGGCCAGGCGCAGCTGCGCGAGGGCGTCGCGGAGCACCCGCTCGTTCTCGCCGAGCCGGCCCTCGAGCGCTCGACGATGGCGCCCATGGCGTCGATGGCGACCGCGGCCTTCGCCGAGGTTGGGCGGCTCGTTCGAGAGGTGGATGGCGCGCCAGCTCGTAGAGGCCCATGGCGTGGTTGGCGACCACCGTCGCCGCCGGCACCTGCAGGAGCTGCTGGCGCACCTCGGCCATCGCGGGCGGCCATCTCCTCGAGGCGCTCCCGGTCCTCGCGGGGAGAGGTCGGCCAGCTCGTCGTCGAGGTCCGTGCCGTCGTCGGCGTCGACGCGGGGAACCTCGTGCTCGCCGCCTGGGGTCCACAGCGTCATGGCTGCTACCCTACGGCCACAACTGAGATCGGGAAGCGGGGTCGAGCGAGCTCAGCCCCCACCCGGCCACCACCGGTGCGCCAGGTCGATGACCACCTCCACCGGCGGCTTCGCAGCTCTCGGTGCTGGGCGGACGTCGGCTTCCCCGACGTCCGCCATTGTCGTTTTCACCCCTGGGAGGGACACAAGCTGACATGAGGAGCCCCCGATAGCCACGCCGCCGTCCAACAACGAGCCCCGGATCAACGACCGGATCCGAGCTCGGGAGGTCCGCCTCGTCGGCCCCGACGGATCGCAGCTCGGCATCAAGCCCCTGCCGGAGGCACTCGCCATCGCCCGGGAGCTCGACCTCGACCTCGTCGAGGTGGCCGCCATGGCCAACCCGCCGGTCTGCCGGATCATGGACTACGGCAAGTTCAAGTACGAAGCGGCCCAGCAGGCCAAGGAGTCCCGGCGCAAGAGCGTCGCCGTCGCCATCAAGGAGATGAAGTACCGGCCGAAGATCGGCGTCGGCGACTTCGACACCAAGACCCGCAAGGTCGAGAAGTTCCTCGGCCAGGGTCACAAGGTGAAGGTCACGATCATGTTCCGGGGCCGGGAGATGCAGCACCCGGAGCTCGGCCAGCGGATCCTCGACCGGGTCGCCGAGGCCGTGCGCCCACCTCGGACAAGGTCGAGGTCGTGCCCGAAGCTCGACGGCCGCAACATGATCATGGTGCTGGCGCCCGACAAGCGGGCCAAGGCGGCCTGGGAGAAGGCCAAGGCCGAGGCCGAGGGCCGAGCATCGAGAACGGATCGGCGCTCCCGACGAGACGGCGCCGGCCGAGAGCCCAGCGATGGAGCGCGACGACGCCGCCTGACCGCCACCGAACAGGAGACACGCAGCGATGCCGAAGATGAAGACGCACCGGGGCGCGGCCAAGCGCTTCAAGGTCACCGGCACCGGCAAGATCATCCGCCGCAAGGCCTTCCTGAACCACATCCTCGAGAAGAAGTCCTCGAAGCGGAAGCGCCGCCTCGCGACGCACCGTCGAGGTCGTCGGCGGCGACCGCGACCGCATCGAGCGCCTGCTCGGTCGCTGAGCACCGCCCACCCCCTTCGCACGAAAGAGAAGGAGTCAAGCCATGGCCCGGGTCAAGCGCGCCGTCCACGCCAAGAAGAAGCGCCGCGTCATCCTCGAGCGGGCGCCAGGGGTACTACGGCAACAAGAGCCGCAGCTACCGCGCCGCCAACGAGCAGGTCATGCACTGCCTGCAGTACGCCTACCGCGACCGCCGGGCCCGCAAGGGCGACTTCCGCTCGCTCTGGATCCAGCGGATCAACGCCGCCTGCCGCCAGAACGGCATGAGCTACAGCCGGTTCATCGCCGGGCTGAAGGCCGCCGGCATCGAGGTCGACCGCAAGGTCCTCGCCGACCTCGCCGTCACCGATCCCGCCGCCTTCGCGCGCGCTCGTCAAGCAGGCCGACGCCGCCAACGAAGCCGCTGCCTGACCCGGCGGCTCGGTCGCTGGCCACCCGAGCCGAGCTCCAGCGCCTCCGGCGGCTGCTCGCGCCGACGGCGGCGCCCGCGACGCCGAGGGCGCCTTCGTGCTCGAGGGCCCCACGCCTCGTGGCCGATGCCCTCGCCGCCGGCGTCGCGCTCGAGGCGGTCTTCGTCGACGCCGGCGACGGCGTCGGCGGTCCGACCGTCGGCCGCGCGGCGTCGACGGTCCACACCGTCGTCGCCGGGCGTGCTCGGCCAGGGCCGCCGACGCCGTGACCTCGCAGGGCGTCGCCGCCATCGCCCGGCGACCCGACGCACGGCGCTCGACGACGTCGCCGCCGGCGAGCGCCGTCGCTCGTGCTGCGTCGGCATCGGCGATCCCGGCAACGCCGGCACGCTGCTGCGCACCGCCGAGGCCGCCGGGTTCGGGGCGGTACTGTTCTGCGCCGGTTCGGTCGACCCGTGGTCGCCGAAGAGCGTGCGGGCGTCGGCCGGATCGGTGTTCCGTGTCCGGTGGTCATGCGGGGAGGGGAGGCGGTGCAGGTGCTCGAAGACGTCGCGGCCAGCGGGCGGCGCCGCCTCGGGCACGCGCGCCACCGAGGCGACGCCGTTCACCGAGGCCGACCTCGCCGGCCGACGTCGCGATCGTGCTCGGCAACGAGGCCCACGGCCTGCCGGCCGGCGCTCGACGCCGCCGTCGACGACTGGGTCTCGCATCCCGATGGCCGGGCGCGCCGAGTCGCTCAACGTCGCGATGGCCGGCACGCTCCTCTGCTTCGAGGTGCGCCGGCGGCATGGCTGAGCGACGGGCGGCTGACGGTCGATCGACCTCGAGCTCCTGCCCGACCCGTCGCTCCGTCTCGACGCCGACCGCCGGATCGTCGCCGCCAACGCCGCGGCCGCCGAGCTCGCCGGTGCGCCGGACCGTCCGACCTCGTCGGCCGACCGCTGGTCGACGTGCTCGACCCGCGCGACGCGCGACGGGCGGTCGTTGCTCGGCGACGGCTGGCCGCCGTCGGCCGGCGCTCCGGTCGCGTCACGCGGCCTGCCCGAGCAGGCGGTCACGCGTGCACGACGCGCCGGCGGCGAGCCGCGCCGTGCGGGTCACCGGCCGCTACGAGCGCGACGACGACGGGCGCGCTCACCGGCGCGCGTGCTCGCGCTGCGGCCGCCTCGCCGGCGCGCCGAGCGCGAGCCGACCGGCGCCGAGGTCGTGTCGACCGTGAGCCACGAGCTGCGGTCCCCGCTCACCTCGGTCAAGGGCTACACGTCGCTGCTGCTGAACCGGTGGGACCGCCTCGGCGACGAGCAGAAGAAGATGATGCTCGAGCAGGTCCACCACGACGCCGACCGGGTCACCCGCCTCATCACCGAGCTGCTCGACATCAGCCGGCTCGAGACCGGCCGGCTCGTGCTGCGCCGCCAGCTCGTCGACCTGCCGGCGCTGGTCGCCGAGCGTCGTCGAGAAGCTGCACGGTCGACCTACCCGGACCTCGACGTGCGCCGTCCGGTTCGCCGACGACTTCCCGCAGGTCTACGCCGACCCCGACAAGGTCGAGCAGGTGCTCACCAACCTGGTCGAGAACGCCGCCAAGTACGCCAGCCCGACCGGCATGCGCGTCGAGGGCAGCGTCGAGCGACGACGCCGTCGCCGTCGCCGTCACCGACCACGGCGAGGGCATCCCGGCCGCCGACCTGCCCCGGGTGTTCACGCAAGTTCTTCCGCCGCGACCACGGCAAGCCCGACCGGCACCGGCCTCGGGCTCTGGATCAGCCGCGGCCTGGTCGAGGCCCACGGCGGCCGGCTCACGGCCGACGTCCGACGATGGGCGTCGGGAGCCACGTTCCGCTTCACGCTCCCGCTCGTCGACGTCGACGCGCTGCTGTCCGGAAGCGATTCGTAGGCCGACCAGGACGTCGAGCGAGAATCCCCGATGCTCGACCAGATCCGCGCCATCGCCGACGCCGGCGTCGCCCGCCTCGGCGGCGCCGCCAGCCTCGACGAGCTGGCGGCCGTCGAGACCGAGCTGCTCGGGCAAGCGGTCGCGAGCTCGCCGAGCTCAAGGCGAAGCTCGGCGGCCTCGAGCCCGAGGAGCGGCGGACGCCGGCCAGGCGCTCAACGAGGCCCGGGCGCGCGCTCGAGGCCGCGCTGCGCCCGGCGACGCGCCGAGCTCGGCGGCCGGCCGAGCGGGCCGCGCAGCTCGAGGCCGAGCGCCTCGACCTCACCGAGGTGCGCGCCGGACCGGCGGCCTCGGCCACCTCCACCTCGTCACCCAGGCGATCGAGCGACCTCGAGGACGTGTTCGTCGGCCTGGGCTTCACCGTGGCCGAGGGCCCCGAGGTCGAGACCGACTGGCACAACTTCGGCGCCCTCAACTTCCCGCCCGGCCACCCGGCCCGCGACATGTACGACACGCTCTACGTCGAGCTACGGCGAGCCGGGCTCGACGCTGCTGCGCACCCACACGTCGCCGGTGCAGATGCGGGTGATGAAGTCGCGAGCCGCCGCCGATCTACTCGGTCATGCCGGGCCGGGTGTTCCGCCAGGACACCGCCGACGCCACCCACCTCCCGGTCTTCCACCAGATCGAGGGGCTGGTCATCGACCGCGGCATCACCTTCGCCGACCTGGCCGGCACCATCGACGCGTTCACCAAGGCGTACTTCGGCGGCGACTTCTCGTCGCGGCTGCGCCCGTCGTACTTCCCGTTCACCGAGCCGTCGGCCGAGTTCGACATCATCCGCCCCGACGGCTCGTTCCTCGAGCTCGGCGGCTGCGGCATGGTGCACCCCAACGTGCTCGCCAACTGCGGCATCGACCCCGAGGAGTGGCAGGGCTTCGCCTTCGGGTTCGGCATCGACCGCCTGGCCATGACCAGCCACGGCGTCGACGACATCCGCGACCTCTTCACCAACGACGTCCGCTTCCTGCGGCAGTTCTGAGCGTCGCCACAGAGGTCCTCCTCTCCTGGCTCCGCGACTTCGCGCCGATCGACCTGCCGACGTCGACGAGCTCGTCGCACGTCGCTGCGCGATGCTCGGCATCGCCGGTCGAGGACGGATCGGCACGACCGTCGGGCGGCGGGCCTCGACGGCATCGTCGTGGCCACGGGTCGCTCGACGCTCGGCCAGCATCCCGACGCCGAGAAGATCCAGCGCGTCGACCGTCGACGCCGGCGGCGCCGAGCCCGTCGAGGTGTGGTGCGGCGCGTTCAACTTGGCCGTCGGCGACCTCGTGCCGCTCGCGACCGTCGGCACCGTGATGCCCGACGGCATGGAGATCGGCCGGCGCAAGATCCGGGGCGAGTAGTCGAACGGGATGCTGTGCTCGCCGACGGAGCTCGAGCCTCGGCGACGACGGCGGCGGCATCCTGATCCTGCGCCGACGGGCGCCACGCCGGGCACGCCGATCACGCGACGCCCTCGGCATCGACGCGCGACGTCGCTCTGGGACCTCGAGATCAACCCCAACCGGCCCGACGCCATGTCGGTCGCCGGTGTCGCCCGCGACCTCGCCGCCCGGTACGGCGTGCCGTTCGCGCTCCCGGCGCCGTCGGTCGTGCCGAGCCGGCGCGCCGGCGCCGTCGACGTCGCCAGCGTCGAGATCCTCGACCCCGACCTCTGCGGCCGCTTCACGGCCACGGTCCTCCGCGGCGTGCGGCTCGGCCCGTCGCCCGACCGCGCATCGCCCGCCGGCTCACGCTGCTCGGGCATGCGGCCGATCAACAACGTCGTCGACGTGTCGAACTACGTGATGCTCGAGCTCGGGCAGCCGAACCACCCCTACGACCTCGCCGCGCTGCCGGGCGGCGGCCTCCGCGTCCGTCGGGCCCGCGACGGCGAGACGCTCGTGACCCTCGACGACGTCGAGCGCCGCTTCACCGCCGACGACCTCCTGATCTGCGACGGCGACGACCGCCCGATCGGCATCGCCGGGTCATGGGCGGCGCGACACCGAGATCGGCGAGTCGACGACCGACGTGCTGCTCGAGATGGCGTGGTTCAACCCGATCGCCATCGCCAGGACGTCGCGGCGGCTCGGGCTGCGCACCGAGGCGTCGGCCCGGTTCGAGAAGGGCGCCGACCCCGAGGTCATCGACCTGGCCGTCGGACCGCTTCGCCGAGCTGCTCGGCAGCGGCGCGCGGTCGGCGCCCGGCACGGTCGACGTCAGGCGGCGAGCTGCCGGACCGCCGACGCCGGTCCGGTTGCGCACGCGCACGGGTCAACGCGTGCTCGGCACGGCGCTGACGCCGGACGCAGGTGCGAGCCGAGCTCGAGCCGATCGGCTTCGCCGCCGAGCGTCGACGGCGACGGACCACCGACGTGTCGATCCCGTCGTGGCGGCCCGACTGCGCGGTCGAGATCGACCTCGTCGAGGAGGTCGCCCGCCACTACGGCTACGACCGCCATCGGCAGCGTCCGTGCCGCCGGCGGCCGCTTCGGCGCACCTGACCGCGCGTGCAGCGCGACCGCCGCGTCGGTGCGTCGCGCCCTCGTCGGCCTCGGGTTCTCCGAGGCGATGCCGATGGCGTTCCTGGCGCCGGGCGACCAGGCCCGCGCCGGCCTCGGCGACGACGGCATCACCGATCACCAACCCGCTCGTGGCCGAGGAGTCGGTGCTGCGCACGTCGCTGCTGCCCGGCCTGCTCAAGGTCCGTCGCCTACAACCTGTCGCACCGGCAACGACGACGTCGCGCTGTTCGAGATCGGCCACGTGTTCCGCCGGCCGGCGAGCCCGGACGCGCGAGCCTGCCCGACGAGCGCGAGCACCTCGCCGTCGGCGTCGCCGGCGCGGAGGCGCCCGGCGCGGTGCAGCGTGTGGTGGGCGCTCGGCGGAGCACCTCGGCCTCGCCGACGCGACGCTGCGGGCCGGCGACGTCGCCGGGCCTGCACCCGACCCGCGTCGGCCGACATCGTCGGTCGACGGCGAGGTCGTCGGCGGCGTCGGCGAGGTCGATCCCGGCGTGCTCGAGGCCTTCGGCGATCGCCGAGCGGGTGGCCTGGCTCGAGGTCGACCTCGGCCGCCTGCTCGACCTGCCGCACGGCGAACGGCCGCTTCGTGCCGTTCAGCCGCTTCCCGTCGAGCGACATCGACCTCGCCTTCGAGGTGCCCGACGACGTGCCCGCGGCGCCGATGTCGACGCCGCCATCGCGCGGCGCCGGCGAGGAGCTGCTCGTCGACGTCGAGCCTGTTCGACGTCTACCGCGGCGCCGGGGTCGCCGAGGGGACCCGCAGCCTCGCCTACCGGCTGCGGTTCCAGGCGCCGGACCGCACCCTCACCGACGCCGAGGTCGGCGCCGCTCGCCAGCGGCTCATTGCCGCCGTCGAGCGGGCCGTGCCTGCGAAGCTGCGGGGCTATGGACCCGACCGAGACGGCTGCCACCACGGCCACCGGCACCCGCGAGCGCAGCCCCCTCCCCGAGGGGACGTTCCTCGTCGGCGCCGGGGTCGTGCGTCGCCGGGATCGGCGCCTACCTCTTCCTCGCCATCGCGGCGCGAGCGCTCGGGCCGAGCGAGTACGCCCCGCTCGCCGTCCTCTGGGCCCTGGTGTGGATCGTCGGCCCCGGGTTCTTCCTCCCGGTCGAGCAGGAGGTGGGCCGCGCCCTCGCCGACCGCAGGTCGCGGGGGATCGGTGCCCGCCCGGTGCTGCGCCGGGCCGCCACGCTCGCCGCCGGCCTCCTGGGCATCGTGCTCGTGTTCACCGCGTCCTGTCCCCGCTCCTGGTCGAGCACCTCTTCGACGGCGAGTGGCTCCTCGTCGTCGGCCTCGCCCTGGCCATGTGCGGGGCCTGCGGCGCCCACCTGGGCCGCGGCACCTGCAGCGGCATCGGCCGGTTCGGACCCTACGGCCAGCTCCTCGGCGGCGACGAGCGCCCTTCGGGCCCTGCTCTGCGCCACGCCTTGCCGCCGCCGGCGTGGCGACCGCCGGGTGGTACGGGCTCGCCTTCGGCTTCGCGCCGATCATCGCCGTCCTGGCGATCATGGGCCGCCAGCGCAACGTCGCCACCGACGGCCCCGAGGCGAGGTGGAGCGAGCTCTCCAGCGCCATGGCGGCGCTCCTCGTGGGATCGCTGATGATGGCGGCCCTCGTGAACGCCGGGACCGTCGCCGTCCAGCTCCTCGCCACCGAACGCCGAGAGCGACGAGGCGGGGATCTTCCAGGCCGGGCTGCAGATCGCCAGGGTCCCGCTGTTCCTGTTCCAGGCCGTGCAGGCGGCGCTACTGCCCAAGCTGTCGGGCCTCGCCGGCGCCGGGCGCCTCGACGACTTCCGCTCGGGCATGCGGCGGCTCCTGACCCTGACGATCGCCATCGGGGCGGCCGGCACCCTCGCCGCCTTCCTGATCGGCGCCCCGCTCGTCGAGCTGCTCTTCGGCGACGAGTTCGAGCTCGACCAGCGGACCCTCGGGCTGCTGGCGCTGGCGAACGCGGTGATCATGGTGGCGATGGCCCTGTCGCAGGCCGTGATCGCGCTCCGTGGTCACAAGCGGGTGGCGGTGGCGTGGTCCGCGGCCGTGGTCGCGTTCATCGTCGGGGTGGCCGTCACCAGCGACGATCTGTTCCTGCGGGTCGAGCTCGGTCTGGTGATCGGGGCCGTGGTGGCGGCGGCGCTGCTCGCCCTGGCCCTGTCGCGACGGCTCGCCGCCGGCGCCGAACCCGAGCCCGGCGCGGTCATCGACGGCCCTCCACGAGGTCCCCATCGACCCCTGAGGCCTCTGCCGCGGTTGCATAGTCATGCAGGAGACTTGCGTAGTATTGCGGCATGGCGAGGGTCGGCATCATCGGGGCGTCGGGGTACACGGGCGCCGAGCTGCTGCGCCTGCTCGCCGGCCACCCCGACCTCGACGTGGCCTGGGCCACCGGCGACACCGCCGCCGGGTCCGCCGTCGCCGACGTCTACCCGAGCCTCGCCGGCGCCTACGGCGACCTCACCTACGCGGCCTACGACGTCGCCGACGCCGCCGGCCTCGACCTCGTCTTCCTGGCGCTGCCCCACGGCCAGAGCCAGAAGCTCGTGCCCGAGCTGCGCGGCAAGGTCGGCCACGTCGTCGACCTCGCCGCCGACTTCCGCCTGCCGGATCCCGCGCTGTACCCGCAGTGGTACGGCGAGGCGCACGAGGCGCCGGAGCTGCTCGCCGACTTCGTGTACGGCCTGCCCGGAGCTGCTTCCGTGACGCGGCTCCGCGGCGCCGAGCTCGTCGCCGTGCCCGGCTGCTACCCGACGGCGGCGTCCCTCGCCCTGGCCCCGCTGGTGCGGGCCGGGCTGGTGGAGCCCCACGGGATCGTGGTCGACGCCGCCAGCGGGGTGTCGGGCGCGGGCAAGGGCAAGTTCCCCTTCGCCGGCACCGACGAGGACTTCACCGCCTACGGGCTCCTCGACCACCGCCACACGCCCGAGATCGAGCAGAACCTGGCCACGGCGACGGCACCGCCGCGACCGTCCTGTTCACCCCGCACCTGGCGCCGATGAACCGGGGCATCCTCGCCACCTGCTACGCCCGCCCGACGGGCGACGGTCGACACCGACGGCGTCCTCGCCTGCCTGGCCGAGGCCTACGCCGGCGAGCCCTTCGTCGTGGTCTCGGAGCGGTCGCCGTCGACCAAGGCGACGCTCGGATCGAACACCGCCCACCTCACCGCCCGGGCCGACCCCGCACGGGCTGGGTCGTCGCCCTCGCCGCCATCGACAACCTGGTGAAGGGCGGCGTCCGGCCAGGCCGTCCAGTGCGCCAACCTCGCCCTCGGCCTCGACGAGACCGCCGGCCTGACCGCCGTCGGCGTGTATCCCGTGAGCGTCACCGCACCCGGAGGGGTTCGTCGCCGCCGGCGGCCACGTCGGCATCAAGGCGTCCGGGCGACCGCCGACCTCGCCATCGTCGCCACCGCCGACGGCCGGCCCGTCGTCGCCGCCGGCGTCTTCACCCAGAACCTGGCGTGCGCCGGCCCGGTGCAGGTCTCCCAGCGCCATCTCGACGCGACCGGCGGTCAGGCGGCCGCGGTCGTCCTCAACAGCGGCAACGCCAACTGCGCCACCGGGCACCGACGTCGCCGTCGCCGAGGAGATGTGCGGCCGTCACGGCCGGCGGCGATCGGCTGCGCCGTCACCGAGCACGTGCTCGTGTGCTCGACCGGCCTCATCGGCATCCCGCTCGACCCCGCGCTCGCTGCCGCGACGGCATCCCGACCGTCGCCGGCGCGCGCACGCCGCACCGGCGGCCTCGACGCGGCCCGGGCGATCATGACGACCGACACGGTGCGCCAAGACCGTCGTCGTCGACGGGCGACGGGTGGAAGATCGGCGGCATCGCCAAGGGCGCGGCCATGCTCGCCCCCAACATGGCGACGATGCTCGCCGTGCTGACCACCGACGCCGCCGTCGACCCGACCACGCTGCAGCGCCGCCTGCAGTACGCCGTCGGCGCCAGCTTCAACCGGGTCGTCGTCGACGGGTGCACGTCGACCAACGACACCGTCCTCGTGCTCGCCAACGGCCGGGCCGGAGCGCCCGACCCTGTGCAGTTCTCCGAGGCCCTCGCCGTCGCCTGCTCTCCCTCGCCCGACAGATGGCCGGCGACGCCGAGGGCCACACCAAGGTCGTCACCGTCGAGGTCGTCGGCGCGGCCGACGACGGCGAGGCCGAGCGGGCGGCCCGCAAGCTGGCGACGAGCCTGCTCGTGAAGTGCAGCTTCTACGGCGCGGACCCGTACTGGGGCCGGGTCCTGTCCGATCTCGGGACGGCGGGCGTCGCCCTCGACGTCGACGCCGTCACCATCGCCTACGACGACGTCGTGGTCGTCCAAGGGCCTGGCGCCCGACCGGCGCCGACGCGTCCGCGCGTGGCTGGCGCGCCCGACGTTCACGCTGCGCTGCGACCTCGGCGTCGGGCACCGGCAGCTGGTTCGTCCTCACCAACGACCTGAGCCACGCCTACATCGACGAGAACATGGGGACGTCGTGATGGAGGCGCAGCAGCGCGCGCCGAGATCCTCGTCGAGGCGCTGCCCTACATCCGCCGCTTCGCCGGCTCGACGGTCGTCGTGAAGTACGGCGGCAACGCGATGGACGATCCCGGACGCTCGCCGCGCAGTTCGCCGAGGACGTCGTCCTGCTCCACGCCGTCGGCATCCGTCCCGTCGTCGTGCACGGGGGCGGCCCCCAGATCTCGGCGCTCATGGACCGCCTCGGGAAGAAGCCGGAGTTCCGCGACGGCCTGCGGGTCACCGACGCCGAGACCGTCGACATCGCCCGCATGGTCCTCGTCGGCAAGGTGAACCGCGACATCGTCGCCAGCATCAACGTGCACGGGCCGCTCGCCGTCGGGCTCTCGGGCGAGGACGCCGGTCTCATCGTGGCCAGCGCCCGCAACCCCGAGCTCGGGTTCGTCGGCGACGTCGAGGCCGTGAACCCGTCGATCCTCGAGCGCCTCCTGGCCGAGGACCTCATCCCCGTCGTGTCCACGATCGGCTCCGGTCCCGACGGTCAGGCCTACAACATCAACGCCGACACCGTCGCCGGCGCCATCGCCGAGGCCCTCGGCGCCGAGAAGGTCGTCTACCTCACCGACGTCGAGGGCCTGCTCGCCGACGTCGACGACCCGGGCAGCCTCATCAGTCGCGCGCACGGCCAAGGAGCTGCAGGCGATGATCGACGACGGCCGGCTCACCGGCGGCATGATCCCGAAGATCGCCGCGTGCGTGCACGCCGTGCGCCACGGCGTCGGCAGCGCCCACATCCTCGACGGCCGGGTGCCGCACGTCGTGCTGCTCGAGCTGTTCACCGACGCCGGCATCGGGACGATGGTCACCGAGGGGGAGGACGGATGAGCACCGCTTCGCATCTCATGCCGACGTACGCGCCGGCCGACGGTCACCTTCGTCCGGGGCGCCGGGACCGAGCTCTGGGACGCCGAGGGGCATCGCTACCTCGACTTCCTGGCCGGGCCTCGCCGTCGTCGGGCTCGGCCACGCCAACCCGGCCGTCGCCGACGCCTGGCCGAGCAGGCCCGCACGCTGCTGCACGTGTCGAACCTCTTCCGCACCGAACCGGGCGAGGACGTTGCCGCCACCCTCGACGTGCTCGTCGGCGACGGCGAGCCGCCCGGCGGGCAGGTGTTCTTCTGCAACAGCGGCGCCGAGGCCAACGAGTGCGCCATCAAGCTCGCCCGCAAGTTCGGCGGGCGGGGCCGGCACGTCGTGGTGTCGGCGCTTCGGCAGCTTCCACGGCCGCACCCTCGCGACGCTGCACGCCACCGGGCCAGCCGACCAAGCACGAGGCGTTCCAGCCGCTGCCCGAAGGGTTCCGGCACGTCGCCTACGACGACCTCGACGACCTCGAGCGCGCCCTCGACCCGACGCGTCGGCGCCGTGCTGCTCGAGGCGGTGCAGGGCGAGGGCGGCGTGCAACCCGGCGTCGGTCGAGTACCTCCGCGGCGTGCGGGCGCTCTGCGACGAGCGGGGGATCCTCCTGATCCTCGACGAGGTGCAGACCGGGCTGGGGCGGACGGGCCGCTGGTTCGGCTTCCAGCACGCAGGCGTGCAGCCCGACGTCGTCACGATGGCGAAGGCGCTCGGCAACGGCGTCCCCATCGGCGCCTGCTGGGCGCGCGCCGGAGGTGGCCGCGGCCTTCGAGCCCGGCGACCACGCCACCACCTACGGCGGCCAGCCGCTGGCGGCCGCGGCCGCGCGCGCCGTGCTGGCCGAGATGATCCGCCTCGACGTCCCCAGCCCTCGCCGCCAAGGCCGGGCGAGCGGCTGACGGCGGCGTTGCTCGAGCGGCCCGAGGTCGCCGCCGTGCGGGGCCTCGGGCTGCTGCTCGCCGCCGAGCTGCAGCCCGGCCTCGACGCCAAGGCGATCGCCGCCGCCGCCCTCGACGCCGGGCTCGTCGTCAACGCCGTCACGCCGACCGCGCTGCGCCTCGCGCCGCCCCTGACCGTCACCGACGACGAGATCGACGAAGCCGTCGCCCTCCTCGCGGAGCGTCCTCGTCGTGAGGCACTTCCTCGAGATCGACGACCTCTCGGGCGAGGAGCTCGCCGGCGTGCTCGACCGAGCCGAGGCGGCCGACCACGGCACGCCGCTCGCCGGCAAGGGCGTCGCGCTGCTGTTCTCGAAGCCGAGCCTGCGGACCCGCCACTCGTGCGAGATGGCCGTCGTCCAGCTCGGCGGCCACCCGATCTCGGTGCGACCCGACGAGATCGGCGTCGGCGACCGGGAGACGCCGGCCGACATCGCCAACGTCCTCGCCGGCTACCACGCCCTGCTCGGCGCCCGGGTGTTCGCCCACGCCGATCTCGAGGCCATGGCCGCGCCCGGCGCGCATCCCGGTGGTCAACCTCCTCTCCGACGAGGCCCACCCGTGCCAGGCCCTGGCCGACCTCCTCACGATGCGCCAGGCCTTCGGCGAGCCTCGCCGGCCGGACCGTCGCCTGGATCGGCGACTTCAACAACGTCGCCCGGTCGCTGGCCCGCGGCGCCGCGCTGTCGGGCATGGCCATCCGGATCGGCTCGCCGCACGGCTACGGCCCGGCCGACGCCGAGGTCGAGCGGCTCGCGTGTCCTGGGCGCGCGCCGAGGTCACCGTCGTCGACCGGCCCCACGACGCGGCGAAGGGCGCCGACGCCGTGCACACCGACATCTGGACGTCGATGGGCTTCGAAGCCGAGGCCGAAGCCCGCAGCCGCGCCTTCGAGGGCTGGATCGTCGACGACTCGGTCATGGCCGCCGCCGCCGACGGCGCCGTCTTCATGCACTGCCTCCCGGCCCACCGGGGCGAGGAGGTCGCCGCCTCGGTGATCGACGGGCCCCGCAGCGTCGTGATCCCCCAGGCCCACAACCGGCTGCACGCGTTCCGGGCCCTCGCCTGGTGGCTGGCGGAGGTCAACGGCCGGTGAAGGGACCCTCGGGAAAGGCGCCGTCGCGCCTGGCCAAGCACCAGCGCCAGCACCGCATCGCCCGCCTGCTCGAGCAGCACGCGGTCGCCAGCCAGGCCCAGCTCGTCGACCTCCTCGCCGCCGACGGCGTGCTCGCCACCCAGGCGACGGTGTCCCGCGACCTCGAGGAGCTCGGCGCGGTCAGGGTCCGTGCCGGCGGCGGGAGCGAGCTCGTCTACGCCATCCCGGAGCTGCCGAAGGAGCAGCGGGCGCCCGAGGAGCACCTGCGGCGGGTGCTGGGGGAGTGGGTCGTCGAAGTGGCGCACTCCGCCAACCTCGTGGTGCTGCGCACGCCGCCGGGCTCGGCCCACGTCGTCGGCTCCGCCCTCGACCGCGCCGCGCTGCCCGCCATCCTCGGCACCGTCGCCGGGGACGACACCCTGTTGGTCGTCGCTGCCGAACGCATCGGTGGCGCCAAGGTCGCCCGCCAGCTCTCCGAGCTCGCCGGGCTGTAGGAGGAACCACCATGCCCAAGCGAGTCGTGCTCGCGTACTCCGGCGGTCTCGACACGTCCGTCGCCGTCCGCTGGATGATCGAGAACTACGGCGTCGAGGTCATCGCCCTCGCCGTCAACGTCGGCCAGGACGGCGGCCGCATCGACGAGGCCGCGCATCGTCGAGCGGGCCAAGGCGGCCGGGCGCCGTCGAGGCCGAGGTCGTCGACGCCCGGGCCGAGTTCGCCGCCGACTACCTCGTGCCCGCGCTCAAGGCGAACGCCCTCTACGAGGGCCGCTACCCGCTCGTCTCGGCGCTGTCGCGGCCCGTGATCGCCCAGCACCTCGTGGCCGCGGCCGCCCGCCACGGCGCCGACGCCGTCGCCCACGGGTGCACGGGCAAGGGCAACGACCAGGTCCGCTTCGAGGTGTCGACCCGGGCCCTGAACCCCGACCTCGAGGTGCTGGCGCCGGTGCGGGTGTGGGGCATGACGCGGGAGGACAGCATCCACTACGCCTACGACCACGGCATCCCGATCACGGCGACGAAGGAGAAGGTGTATTCGATCGACGACAACCTCTGGGGTCGGGCGATCGAGTGCGGCGAGATGGAGGACCCGTGGAACCGACCGCCCGTCGGGCGTGTGGTCGCTCACGAAGCAGACGGCGACCGACGCCGCGCGACCTCACGATCGCCTTCGACGCCGGGCGTGCCCGTCGCCGTCGACGACGAGCCCATGGATCTCGTCCCGCTCATCGAGCACGTGCGGCGCGGTCGTCGGCTCCTACGGCTGGGGCCGCCTCGACATGGTCGAGAACCGCCGGGTCGGCATCAAGAGCCGGGAGACCTACGAGTGCCCGTCGGGTCTCGCCCTCATCGCCGGCCCACCAGGACCTCGAGTCGATCTGCCACGAGCGCGACCTGGCCCGGGAGAAGCAGCGCCTGGAGATCCGCTACGCCGAGCTCGTGTACGACGGGCTTGTGGTTCAGCCCGCTCCGTCAGGCCCTCGACGCCTTCATCGACGAGACGCAGCGGTTCGTGACCGGCGAGGTCCGCCTGCACCTCGAGCCCGGTTCGCTCCAGTTGACCGGTCGCCGCGCACCGCGCTCGTTGTACGACTACTCCCTCGCCACCTACGACGCCGCCGACAACTTCCGCCACGAGGACTCCGCCGGCTTCGTCCGCCTGTGGGGCCTGTCGACCGAGCGGTGGTCGGCCGTGCAGGGACCGGGTGAGCACATGACCACGCTGTGGCACGGGCGGTTCGAGGGCGGCCCGTCGCCGGAGCTGCTGGCCTTCTCCGAGAGCCTGAGCTTCGACCGCCGGCTGGCCGCCGACGACGTCGACGGGCTCGCGGGCCCACGTCCGCGGGCTCGTGCGCGCCGGGCATCCTCACCTCCGACGAGGGCACCGTCGTGCTCGCCGCGCTCGACCGTGTCGGCGTCGAGCTCGCCGAGGGCACCCTCGCCTTCCTGCGCGTCCGACGAGGACGTGCACACCGCCATCGAACGCCGTGTCACCGAGCTGGCCGGGCAGCCAGGGGCGAAGCTGCACACCGGCCGCAGCCGCAACGACCAGGTCGCGACCGCGCTGCGCCTGTTCTGCAAGCGGGAGCTGGCGGCCGTCGCCGGCAAGATCCTCGCCCTGCAGGGCGTGCTCCTGGCCCGGGCCGACGAGGCCGGCGGCGCCTACCTCCCCGGTTACACGCACCTGCAGCGCGCCCAGCCGGTGCTGCTCGCCCACCACCTCCTCGCCCACGGCTGGGCCCTGGCCCGCGACGTCGACCGCCTCCTCGCCACCCGCCGCCGCCTCGACGTGTCGCCGCTCGGCGCCGGCGCCCTGGCCGGGTCGTCGCTCCCGCTCGACCCGGCGGCGACCGCCGTCGACCTCGGGTTCAACGGCGCCTTCGAGAACAGCCTCGACGCCGTGGGCGACCGCGACTTCGTCGCCGAGTCGCTGTTCGACCTGGCCCTGCTGGCCGTGCACCTCTCCCGCATCGGCGAGGAGGTGTGCCTGTGGTCGACCGACGAGTTCGGCTTCCTCCGCCTCGACGACGCCTGGTCCACGGGCTCGTCGATGCTGCCGCAGAAGAAGAACCCCGACATCGCCGAGCTCGTCCGGGGCAAGGCCGGCCGCGTCATCGGCGACCTCACCGGCTTCCTCGCCACGCTCAAGGGCCTCCCGCTCGCGTACAACCGCGACCTCCAGGAGGACAAGGAGCCGCTGTTCGACGCCCTCGACCAGCTGCGGCCGCGCCCTCGACGCCCTGACCGGCCTCCTGGCGACGGCGACGTTCATGTCCGACCGGATGCAGGAGGCGGCCGACTCGCCGCAGTCGGCCGCGACCGACCTCGCCGAGTGGCTCGTGGAGCGGGGGATGCCGTTCCGCGACGCCCACGCCATCGTCGGCGCCCTGGTGCGTGACTCCATCCAGCGGCACGTGCCGCTCACCGAGCTCGTCGCGTCGCACCCCGACCTCGGCGACGACGCCCTGGAGCTGCTCGAGCCCGGGCGTCGCCGTCACCCGTCGCACCACCGCCGGCGGCGCCGGACCGGTCCCGGTCGCCGAGCAGCTCCAGCGCTTCCGCCAGCGCCTGGCCGCCGACGCCGACCGCACCCCGAAGCCCCCGGCCTGACCCCCGTCGTTCGTGGACCCGGGCGCGCCGAACATGGTGCGCTGACTTCCAACGAAGGGGTGTCTAGGGTCGCCGGGTGGACCACCGCACCTCCATCGAGCGGAACCAGGCGTACTGGACCTCGCAGGCGGCCGACTACGCCGTCGCCGGGCTCCGCAGCTGGTCGACCGACGAGTTCACGTGGGGCCAGTTCGGGGTGCCCGAGGCCGAGGTCGGCGCCCTGCCCGACGTCGCCGGCAAGGACGTCGTCGAGATCGGCTGCGGCACGGGCTACATCTCGGCGTGGCTGGCGAGGCGGGGGGCGGCCCGGGTCGTCGGCCTCGACCCGACGCCGGCGCAGCTGGCCTCGGCCCGGCGGTTCCAGGACGAGATCGGACCGCGCTTCCCGCTGGTGCGGGCGGCCGGCGAGCGTGTGCCGTTCCGCGACGGGACCTTCGACGTGGCGGTGTCGGAGTACGGCGCCGCCATCTGGGCCGACCCGTACGAGTGGCTGCCCGAAGCGGCCCGCCTGCTCCGGCCGGGCGGCGAGCTCGTCTTCCTGGCGAACTCCGTCGTGTTCGTCCTGTGCGCCCCCGACGAGGAGGCACCGGCGGGACCGGCGCTCGTGCGCGCCACAGGCGGGTCTCCACCGCGTCGAGTACACCGACGACGAGGGCGTGGAGTTCCACCTGCCCCACGGCGAACTGCTCCGCCTGCTGCGCGCCAGCGGCTTCGAGGTGCTCGACCTCGTCGAGCTGTACGCCCCGGCCGGCGCCGCCGATCAGCAGTACATCGCCGTCGACTGGGCGACGCCGTTGGCCGATGGAGGAGATCTGGCGGGCCCGCAAGCGTTGAGCGGCGGACGGCCCTGCCGCGGGACTTCTACGACGCGAGACAGCCGCATCGTGGCCCGGCAGCTGCTCGGCAAGGTGCTGCGTCGCGACGACGGCCGCGTCGGCGCGGATCGTCGAGGTCGAGGCCTACCGCGGCGAGCACGATCCCGGCAGCCACGCCTTCCGAGGGATGACGCGCGCGCAACGCGGTGATGTTCGGGCCGGCCGGCCACCTGTACGTGTACTTCACCTACGGCATGCACTGGTGCGCCAACGCCGTGTGCGGCGAGGAGGGAGAGGGCACCGCGGTGCTCCTGCGGGCCGGTGCGCCCCTCGAGGGCATCGATCGGATGCGCGAGGTGCGGCCGGGCCGCCGGGAGGTCGACCTCGCCAACGGTCCGGCGAAGCTGTGCCAGGCCTTCGGGCTCGACCGCACCTTCGACGGGGCCGACCTCGTCACCGGCGACCGCGGCATCACCATCGTCGACGACGGCGTCCGGCCGCCCCGACGACCCGGCAACTCGACGCGCATCGGGCTCAGCGCCGGCCAGGACCACCCCTGGCGCTGGTGGCTCCCGGGCGACGCCCACGTGTCACGAGGCCGGCCGTCGTAGCGGGTTCACACGTCGTGCGTGGTCGCGCACGACGGCATGTCGTTGACCTCGGCGAAGTTGTCGATCACCTTCGACAGCTGCTCGCCGCCCCGAGCGCTCTCGGTGAACGGGCCGTCGTCGCCGAGGCGGAGGCCGTCGGCCCACTCCTGGCGGTCGGCGAGGTGCTGCTCCCAGTCGACCAGCCAGGCGGCCACCCACTCGCCCTCCTCGCCGGGCGGCGCGTCGACGCCGCGCAGCTCGACCACCATCGCCCCGAGGACGGCGTTGGCGGCGTCGACGATCTCGGCGCGGTCCTCGGGCGTGTCCGGGCTCGGGGTGCAGCAGGTCGCGCGCCTCGAGGGTGGCGACGGCCTCGGCGCAGATCGGCTCGGCCGCGAGCGCGAACGCCGGGTCGTCGAGGTGGTCGGGGGGGTCGATGTCGGCCTCGTCGACGGTCACGCGTCCACGCCAGGATGGCGCCCCAGAAGACGACGTTCAGCGGCGAGGACGACCGGCCTGGACCTTGGTCGACCGGCGCCACCGGGGCGGGGGCGGGCGACGGGGGGCTCGTCGAGCTCGGTCGGCACCCCGACACTGTCGGGCCCGGGCAGCGGCCCGGTCCAGTCGAGCGGGCGGCTCAGTTCGGGTTGCCCCCGCCGTTCCGTTGCCGTTCCCGCGCGGGCCACGGCGACCTCGATCGTCACCAGACCGCCGGTGCCGAGCGTCGTGTCCGCCCCCGGGGCCTGGCTCGATCGACCACGCCCGGGCGGCGCCGCGTCGGTGGTGCGCTCGGCGATCGCCACCCGGTAGCCCCGGGATTGGAGGATCGAGATGGCGTTGTCGCGGAACTGGCCGACGACGTTCGGGACGACCTGCGGGGCGCCGGTGGTGGCGGTGGCGAGGGTCGTCGTCGTCGACGCGCGGCGCCGTGGTCGTCGTCGTCGGCGGCGGCGACGAACTCCTGGACCGGGCACCCCGGCGAGCGCTGCGGCCATGAACCGCTGCCAGATGCTGGGCCGGCTAGCTCCCGCCGGTCACCCGGATCGGCGTCGCCGGCGGCACCATCGACGACCTGCCGCGCCGGGGAAGCCGACCCACACCGCCGTCGCCAGCTGCGGCATGTAGCCGCAGAACCAGGCGTTGCGCCACCCCTGGGCCGTGCCGGTCTTGCCGGCGGCCGGCCGGCCGATCGCGGGCCGGCCGGTCCGGTGCCGCCGTTGATGACCTGCCTGCAGCACGGCGGTCACCTGGTCGGCGACGTCTGGGTCGAGCGCCCGCTGCTGGTGGTGCTCGGCCTCGTAGAGGATCGTGCCGTCGGCGCGCTCGATGCTCGTGACCAGCACCGGGTCGACGTGCACGCCACGGTTGGCGAGGGTGCCGTAGGCCGACGCCATGTCGAGGGTCTGACGTCGTTGGTGCCGAGCACGGCCGACGGGAACGGCGTCGAGGGGCCGGGTGATCCCCATGGCGTGGGCCATCTCGATGGCGCGGTCGGCCCCGACGTCGAGGATGAGCTGCGCGTAGACGGTGTTGTACGAGCTGACCGTCGCGCTCGACAGGGTCACCGGCACGCCGGGCCCGCCCTCGCCGTAGTTGTCGACGTCCCAGATCCGCGGCGGGTTGTCGTAGGTGAGCTGGATCGTCCCCGGCGCCGGGAACTGCTCGTCGAGCGGGATGCCGTCCTCGAGGGCGGCGGCGAGCACGATCGGCTTGAACGAGGAGCCGGTGTGCCGGCCCTTGCCCATCGCCAGGTTGAACTTGGCGTCCGCGCCGGCCCCGAAGAAGTCGCGCCCGCCGACCATCGCCCGCACGTAGCCGGTCGCCGGCTCGACGGCGACGAGCGCGGCCGCCGGCTGGGTGGCGGGGTCGGGCAGGATCGTCGGCGACGGCCGCCTCGGCCGCGGCCTGGAGCCCGAGGTCGATCGTCGTGTGGATCCGCAGGCCGCCGGTGAAGAGCAGCTCGCGCCGCTCGCGCGGCGTGTCGCCGAAGCGCGGGTCGTCGAGGATCAACTGCTTGACCTCCTCGACGAAGTGGGCCGCGGGGTAGCGCTCGTCGAGGACGGGCACCTCGGGGGCGAGGACGAGCGGCTCGGCGACGGCGGCGGCGTGATCGACGTCGCTGATCGAGGTCCTGCTCGAGCATGGCTCGAGCACGACGTTGCGCCGCTCGATCGCGCGGCGTCGGGCTGGTCGTAGGGGTCGTAGGCGCTGGGCGCCTGGATCAGCCCGGCGAGCAGGGCCGACTCGGCCAGGGTCAGCTGCTCGACGGCTTGCCGAAGTACTCCTGGCGGCGGCCGAGACGCCGTAGGCGCCGTTCCCGAAGTAGATGGTGTTGAGGTACAGCTCGAGGATCCGCTCCTTGGTGTAGCGGCGCTCGAGCTGCCAGGCGAGGGCGGCCTCCTGCACCTTGCGGTCGAGGGTCTGCTCGGTGTCGAGCAGCAGGTTCTTCACGAGCTGCTGGGTGATGGTCGAGCCGCCCTGGGCGATCTCGCCGGCTCGGGCGTTGGCGCTGACGGCCCGCAGGATGGCCCGGAGGTCGACGCCGCGGTGCAGCCAGAAGCGCTCGTCCTCGATGGCGACGACGGCGTCGCTGCGAGCGAGACCGGGATCTCGGCGAGGGTCAGATCGGTGCGGTTCTCCTCGGCGTGCAGCGTCGACGATCACGGTGCCGTCGGCGGCGAAGATGACCGAGGACTGGGCGTTCTCGGGCAGCTCGGGGTCGAGCTCGCGGAGCTCGTAGCGAGCAGGCGGGCGCGAGCACCACGAGGCCGCCGCGGCCGCGAGCGCGGCGCGTCGCGAGGTCGCGCGCGCGGGCCATGGCCTCCATGCTCGCGGAGCGATCGGGTTCGACCGGCGGCAGGGCCGGCAGTGGACGGATGCGCAGCGCATGGACCTGCTCGCCGACCTCGAGGCCCGTGGCCTGGTGCACGACACCACCGACCGCGACGCCCTCGCGCGCCCGGCTCGCCGCGGGGCCGTCACCCTCTACTACGGCTGCGACCCGACCGCCGACAGCCTGCACGTCGGCAACCTCATCGGCCTGCTGGTCCTGCGCCGGTTCCAGGAGGCCGGCCACCGGCCGATCGCCCTGGCCGGCGGGGCCACCGGGCATGGTCGGCGACCCGAGCGGGCGCTCGCGAGGAGCGCAACCTGCTCGACGACGACACCCTCGCGCGCAACGTGGCCGCCATCAAGGGCCAGATCGCCCGGGTCCTCGGCCCCGACGGCGACCTGGGAGCTGGTCGACAACCTCGACTGGACCGCGGAGCTCGCGCTGCTCGACTTCCTGCGCGACGTCGGCAAGCACGTCGACCGTGAACCAGATGCTGGCCCGGGAGTCGGTGAAGGCCCGGCTGGAGTCCGAGCACGGCATCTGCTTCACCGAGTTCAGCTACATGCTGCTGCAGGCCAACGACTACCGGTGGCTGCACGAGCACGAGGCTGCGAGCTCCAGATCGGCGGCTCCGACCAGTGGGGCAACATCCTGTCCGGCGTCGACCTGATCCGCCGGCGCGACCGGCGACGTCGTCCACGCCCTGTCCTGGCCGCTGCTCACGGCGCCCGACGGGACCGAAGCTCGGCAAGACGACCGGGCGCGCGGTCTGGCTCGTCGGCCGACCGGACCTCGCCCGTACCAGCTCTTCCAGCACTTGATGCAGGTCGACGACCGGCAGGTCGACGCAGTTCCTGCTGCTGGTTCACGCTGCTGCCGGTGGCCGAGATCGACGCCATCGTGGCCGCGCCACGAGGCGGCGCCCGAGCGCCGCGACGGCCCAGCGCCGGCTGGCCGCGAGGCGACCGCCCTGGTCCACGGCGCGGACGAGGCGGCCGCGGCCGAGGCCGGCGCGCCACGTGCTGTTCGGCGGCCGACGACCTCGACGCCGGCCACGCTTCGCAGCGTCGCCGGCGAGGTGCCCGACGACCGACCTGGGCCCGGCGGCCGGACCTCGCGCTGGTCGACCTCCTGGTCGCGACCGGCCTGGCGGCGTCGAAGAGCGAGGCCCGGCGCTCGTCCAGCAGGGCGGTGTCCGCGTGAACGGCGTCGTGGCCGAGGACCCGGACGCCGTCCTCGCGCCGACGGACTTCGTCGACGGGCGCTAGGTGCTGCTGCGCCGGGGCAAGCGTCAGCGCCACGTCGCCGTGCTCGACGGCCGCGAGTTGACGTTCGTCGAGGCCGAACCCCTAGATTGTCCCTCCGCCCCTGAACGGCCGATGCACCGCGTCGGAACCTCGAGGCGGCGAAGCCCAACGGCACCAACGCCGCTCCGGGCGTGCCGCAGCGCTGCTGCCGAGCGCAGCGCACCTTGACAACGGAAGAGACGACGGAAGAAGCCAGTGCGGGCGTCGATCGGCCTTCGGGCTCGGTGACGCATCTAGTCAATGCACTTGAACGGACAACAACTGTCCGTTCCTGTGCCAGTTGGTGTCCCCGCCAGGGGGCGCCGGCTCAACACTGGTTTCGCCGGCCCCTCGGGGTCGGTGGGATCTCGATGGAGAGTTTGATCCTGGCTCAGGACGAACGCTGGCGGCGTGCTTAACACATGCAAGTCGAACGAGGTCCATCCAGTGGCAACACTGGGGAAGACCTAGTGGCGAACGGGTGAGTAACACGTGAGGAACCTGCCCCGGAGACCGGGATAACCCCCCGAAAGGAGAGCTAATACCGGATGCCCTCACCGGATCGCATGGTCTGATGAGGAAATGGATTCCGCTCCGGGAGGGCCTCGCGGCCTATCAGCTTGTTGGTGGGGTAACGGCCCACCAAGGCGTCGACGGGTAGCTGGTCTGAGAGGACGATCAGCCACACTGGGACTGAGACACGGCCCAGACTCCTACGGGAGGCAGCAGTGGGGAATCTTGCGCAATGGGCGAAAGCCTGACGCAGCAACGCCGCGTGGGGGATGAAGGCTCTCGGGTTGTAAACCCCTTTCAGCAGGGACGAAAATGACGGTACCTGCAGAAGAAGCCCCGGCCAACTACGTGCCAGCAGCCGCGGTAACACGTAGGGGGCAAGCGTTGTCCGGATTTATTGGGCGTAAAGAGCTCGTAGGCGGTTCGGTAAGTCGGGTGTGAAAACTCTGGGCTCAACTCAGAGACGCCACCCGATACTGCTGTGACTTGAGTCCGGTAGGGGAGCGTGGAATTCCTGGTGTAGCGGTGAAATGCGCAGATATCGGGAGGAACACCAGTGGCGAAGGCGGCGCTCTGGGCCGGAACTGACGCTGAGGAGCGAAAGCGTGGGTAGCGAACAGGATTAGATACCCTGGTAGTCCACGCCGTAAACGTTGGGCACTAGGTGTGGGTCTCAACCAACGGGATCCGTGCCGCAGCTAACGCATTAAGTGCCCCGCCTGGGGAGTACGGCCGCAAGGCTAAAACTCAAAGGAATTGACGGGGGCCCGCACAAGCGGCGGAGCATGTTGCTTAATTCGAGGCAACGCGAAGAACCTTACCTGGGTTTGACATGTAGGGAAAAGCCGTAGAGATACGGTGTCCTTCGGGGCCCTACACAGGTGGTGCATGGCTGTCGTCAGCTCGTGTCGTGAGATGTTGGGTTAAGTCCCGCAACGAGCGCAACCCTTGTCCTATGTTGCCAGCGGGTAATGCCGGGGACTCGTAGGAGACTGCCGGGGTCAACTCGGAGGAAGGTGGGGACGACGTCAAGTCATCATGCCCCTTATGTCCAGGGCTGCAAACATGCTACAATGGCCGGTACAAAGGGCTGCTATCCCGCGAGGGTGAGCGAATCCCAAAAAGCCGGTCTCAGTTCGGATTGGAGTCTGCAACTCGACTCCATGAAGCCGGAGTCGCTAGTAATCCCGGATCAGCTACGCCGGGGTGAATACGTTCCCGGGCCTTGTACACACCGCCCGTCACACCACGAAAGTCGGTAACACCCGAAGCCAGTGGCCCAACCCGTAGAGGAGGGAGCTGTCGAAGGTGGGATCGGCGATTGGGGTGAAGTCGTAACAAGGTAGCCGTACCGGAAGGTGCGGCTGGATCACCTCCTTTCTAAGGAGTCCATGGTCTGCCACCAACGGCAGACCGACTCCCAGTTGGTGCACTGGTGCTCCGTCGAGCTCGTCGATCGATCGGTCGTAGGTGCAACTCCCTCCTCGATCGCCGATGCGTTCGCCGGGCCGTCGTCTCTTCCGTTCTCTGGGTGCGCTGCCGCAGCGTCGACGCCGGCTCGCGCTCGAGCCGGCGTCGCTGTCTCGCGCTGCCGCGCAGCCCCTTGAGAATTCCATAGCGAGCACGAGCATCTTTGTTCTTCCAAGCTACAAAGAGCCAACGGTGGATGCCTTGGCGCCTGAGCACCGATGAAGGACGTGGGTGGCTGCGAAAAGCCACGGGGAGCTGCCGACCAAGCTTTGATCCGTGGATGTCCGAATGGGGAAACCCGGCACCCGTCATGGGGTGTCACCCCGGTCTGAACACATAGGGCCGGAGGAGGGAACCGGGGGAATTGAAACATCTCAGTACCCCGAGGAAAGGAAAGCAACAGCGACTCCCTGAGTAGCGGCGAGCGAAACGGGAAGAGCCTAAACCGAGCTGGTGGTAAAGCCTGGTGGCGTTGCCAGTTCGGGGTCGTGGGACCAGATGGAGGAAGCACCAGATCCTCCACGGAGTTACAAATCCGATGCCTAGTGGAAGCGTTCTGGAACGTCGCGCCACAGAGGGTAAGGGCCCCGTACACGAAAGGTATTCGGACTCCGATCTGTGTTCCCAAGTAGCGCCGGAACCGTGAAAGCTGGCGTGAATCTGCGAGGACCACCTCGTAAGGCTAAGTATGCCTCAGGCGACCGATAGTGAACTAGTACCGTGAGGGAAAGGTGAAAAGTACCCCGGGAGGGGAGTGAAATAGTACCTGAAACCGTTGGTTTACAATCAGTCAAAGCGTCGTCACCGGCTTCGGTCTGGCCGCGATGGCGTGCCTTTTGAAGAATGAGCCAGGGAGTTACGGTGTGTGGCGAGGTTAACCAGTGATGGGGAGCCGGAGCGAAAGCGAGTCTGAATAGGGCGTTCAGTCGCATGCTGTAGACCCGAAGCCGAGTGATCTATGCCATGGGCAGGCTGAAGCGGGGGTAAGACCCCGTGGAGGGCCGAACCCACCAGGGTTGAAAACCTGGGGGATGACCTGTGGTATAGGGGTGAAAGGCCAAGCAAACTCGGTGATAGCTGGTTCTCCCCGAAATGCATTTAGGTGCAGCGTTGCGTGTTCAGTCATGGAGGTAGAGCACTGGATGGGCGAGGGGCCCTACAAGCTTACTGACCCCAGCCAAACTCCGAATGCCATGACTCCAGAGCGCAGCAGTGAGACCATGGGGGATGAGCTTCATGGTCGAAAGGGAAACAGCCCAGACCGCCGGCTAAGGCCCCAAATTCTGGACTAAGTGGTAAACGATGTGGGATTGCACAGACAGCCAGGAGGTTGGCTTAGAAGCAGCCACCCTTGAAAGAGTGCGTAATAGCTCACTGGTCGAGTGATCCTGCGCGGACAATTAACGGGGCTCAAGTCCAGAGCCGAAGCCGCGGATGCACGCCTTGTGCGTGGGTGGTAGGGGAGCGTCGATCTCGCAGCGAAGCGGCGGTGTGAACCGGTCGTGGAGCGTGTTCGAGTGAGAATCCTGGCATGAGTAGCGAGAGAGGGGTGAGAAACCCCTCCGCCGAAAGCCCAAGGGTTCCTGGGGAAGGCTAATCCGCCCAGGGTGAGTCGGGAGCTAAGGCGAGGCCGAAAGGCGTAGTCGATGCACAACCGGTTGATATTCCGGTACCACCGTGTCCGCGCCCAGCCCAATCACGGGTACTAAGGGGCTGTCCTTCGGGACGAACCGACCCACCGTGTGCGGGTAACCAAAGAGGGACGCAGGAGGGTAGGTGAACCCAGGCGTTGGTTGTCCTGGGGTAAGCGTGTAGGGCGGGTCTAGGCAATGCGAGTGCCTCATACACCTGAGACGCGATGCCGAGCCGATTCAGGCGAAGTCACTGATCCCATGCTGCCGAGAAAAGCCTCTAGCGAGCTGACACGGTGCCCGTACCCCAAACCGACACAGGTGGGCAGGTAGAGAATACCAAGGCGATCGGGAGAACTGTGGTTAAGGAACTCGGCAAAATACCTCCGTAACTTCGGGAGAAGGAGGGCCCCAGTAGGGTGAAGGACTTCGCGTCCGGAGCTCGAGGGGGTCGCAGAGACCAGGGGAAAGCGACTGTTTACTAAAAACACAGCAGCGTGCGAAGTCGTAAGACGATGTATACGCTGTGACGCCTGCCCGGTGCCGGAAGGTTACGGGGAAGGGTTAGCCGCAAGGCGAAGCTCTGAACCTGAAGCCCCGGTAAACGGCGGCCGTAACTATAACGGTCCTAAGGTAGCGAAATTCCTTGTCGGGTAAGTTCCGACCTGCACGAATGGCGTAACGACTTTCCTACTGTCTCAACCACAGACCCGGCGAAATTGAAGTACGAGTAAAGATGCTCGTTAGCTGCAGCAGGACGGAAAGACCCCGTGGACCTTTACTACAGCTTGGTGTTGGGTTTTGGTATGTATTGTGTAGGATAGGTGGGAGGCTTGGAAGCATTGGCGCCAGCCAGTGTGGAGCCAACGTTGAAATACCACCCTGTTCATGCCGGGACTCTAACTCTGGCCCGTTATCCGGGTCGGGGACAGCGCCAGGTGGGTAGTTTGACTGGGGCGGTCGCCTCCTAAAGAGTAACGGAGGCGCCCAAAGGTTCCCTCAGGCTGGTTGGCAATCAGCCGTCGAGTGCAATGGCACAAGGGAGCTTGACTGCGAGACATACAAGTCGAGCAGGTGCGAAAGCAGGGCATAGTGATCCGGCGGTTGCGTGTGGAAGCGCCGTCGCTCAACGGATAAAAGGTACCCCGGGGATAACAGGCTCATCTTCCCCAAGAGTCCATATCGACGGGAAGGTTTGGCACCTCGATGTCGGCTCGTCGCATCCTGGGGCTGAAGCAGGTCCCAAGGGTTGGGCTGTTCGCCCATTAAAGCGGTACGCGAGCTGGGTTTAGAACGTCGTGAGACAGTTCGGTCCCTATCCGCCGCAGCCGTAGGAGATTTGAGGAAGGCTGTCCCTAGTACGAGAGGACCGGGACGGACGCAGCTCTCGTGTGCCAGTTGTCCTGCCAAGGGCACGGCTGGTTAGCGACCTGCGGAAGGGATAAGCGCTGAAAGCATCTAAGCGCGAAGCTCGTTCCAAGATGAGATCTCCCACTGGGTCAACCAGGTAAGGCCCGTGGCCAGACGACCACGTTGATAGGCCGGAGGTGTACGCACGGCAATGTGTTCAGCCGACCGGTACTAATCGGCCGAGGGCTTGGATCGACAATGATGTTCGTGCTCGCTATGGAGTTCTCACGGCTGCGTGCATCGCGCCACGTTTGACAACAGGTTTCGGTGGCCATGGCGGCGGGGTCACACCCGTTCCCATTCCGAACACGGAAGTTAAGCCCGCCAGCGCCGATGGTACTTGGGGGAGAGATCCCCTGGGAGAGTAGGTCGCCGCCGATTTCGCACTCGAGAACCCCGGTCCCCATGGGCCGGGGTTCTCGTCGTTCCGGGCCCCCTCGGGTAGCGTGGCCGGTCCCATGCCCCCGCCGCCGCGTCGCCGTCCTGGTCCCACGGGACGGCCCTCCGGGGGTCGCCCGTCCGCCCCGAGAGGTGCCAGATCCGGCGCCAAGGCCGGCCCCAAGCCGGGGGCCAAGCCCCGCCCCGGACCGAAGAGCAAGGGCGGCCCGAAGGGCGAACGCCGCCGGGATGACCGCCGGGACGACCGGCGCAGCGACAGCAGACGGGACGAGCGGCGCAGCGACGGCCGACGACCCGACCGCGGCAACGAGCGCAGGCGCGAGGACGCACGGGGCGACGGTGGCGGTCAGCGCTCGCCGGGCCGGACGTCGCGTGGCCGGGGTGCGGGTGCGGTGCCGCCGCCGAAGGGTCGGGGCGCGGCCTGGGGCGGTCTCGCCCGTCGAGCCGCGGGCACGGGCGGGAGCGCCGCACCGATCGAGCCCGTGAAGGGCCGGCTCGCCGGCGCCGGGCCGTCGGGTGCGGCCGAGGCCTTCGCGGCCGCCGGTGGCCGTCACGACCCGGACGAGCAGGTCGAGATCCGGGTCGAGCTGATCGAGAGTGCTGACGTGCGGCGCGCCGCTGCGGGTGCGGTGCGACGAGGGGCGGTGCCCGCGCCCGAGGCCCAGGGGAGCCGGCGGTCGCGCAAGCCGCCGAAGGCGCTGGTCGAGGAGCTCGGTCCGGTGGCGGGCGCGGCGGCGCCGAAGATCGCCACCCGGCTGGCCGACGCCGGCCGAGCCTTCGAGGCGGAGCGCTTCCTGGAGGCCCAGCGGATCCTCGGGCCGCTGGCCAGGCGGGCGCCGGGCTCGGCGGCCGTCCGGGAGCTGCACGGGCTGACCCTCTACCGGCTGGGCCGGTGGGCAGCGGCGGCCAAGGAGCTCGAAGCCTTCCGGCAGCTCACCGGCTCGACGGAGCAGCACCCGGTCCTGGCCGACTGCTACCGGGCCCTGCGCCGCTACGACGACGTCGAGGCGCTGTGGGACGAGCTCCGCGAGGCCTCACCGTCGGCCGAACTGGTCGCCGAGGGTCGCATCGTGGTGGCCGGCTCGCTCGCCGACCGGGGTGAGCTCGGCGCGCGCCATCGGCACCATCGAACCCATCGTCCGCCGCATGAAGGCGCCCCGCCACCCGCACCAGCTACGGCTCTTGTACGTGCTCGGCGACCTGTACGAGCGGGCGGGCGACACGCCCCGAGCTCGAGCGCAGTTCGACCGGGTGCTCTCGGTCGACCCGGACTTCGGCGACGCCCGGTCGCGCCGCCGCCAGCTCTGAACCCACGAGGTCCGGTGAGCCGGGGCGGCGCCGACCCCCTCCACCGGGGCACGCTGCGGTTCCGCCAGCACGGGGTCGGCGTCGACCTCGAGGTGCTCGAGGGCACCTTCTCGACGGCGGGCGTCGACGCTGGCACCCGCCACCTGCTGCGGTGGTTGACGGCCGAGCGGTACCAAGGAGCCACCACGGTGCTGGATGTGGGCTGCGGGTACGGGCCGCTCGGCCTCTGGCTGGCGGCGGCGAACCCCGATCGCCGCGTCGTGGCCGTCGACCGCGATGCCCGGGCCGTCGAGGCGGCGCGACTGGGCGTGGGGCGCAACGGGCTGGCGGGTCGGGTCGAGGCTCGGGGCGGGCTGGGATATGACGGGCTCGGCGGCGAGCGCTTCGACCTGGTCGTGTGCAACCTCCCGGCCAAGGTCGGCCCGGCGGCGTTGTCGCACCTGCTGCTCGACGCCGCCCACCACACCACCGCGACCGGTCTGGTCGCCGTCGTCGTGGTCGATCGGCTCCGGGCCCAGGTGGAGGCCGTGCTCGACGACCCGGCCGTCGAGGTGCTCGACGTTCGACCGACCAAGGCGTACACGGCCTTCGAGTACCGCGTCGCCGGCGTGCCGGCGGGCTCGTCGCCGGATCCCGCCTTCGAGCGAGGGGTGTACCGACGCGACCGCCGGACCTTCACCGCAGGCCGGCTCGAGTGGGAGGCCGAGGTCAGCTGGGCGATCGGCGAGTTCGACGCCCTGGCGCACGGTACGGAGGCGGCGCTGCAGCTCCTCTCGTCGCAGCCACCGTCCGGCCCGAGTCCGGTGGTGGTCGCCGACGTGGGCCAGGGCCACCTCGCTCGCGCCCTCGTGGCCGGCGGCCACGCCGGGGACGTCCGGCTGGCCGACCGCGACCTCCTGGCGCTCCGGACCGCGGCCGCCAACCTTGCCGGCGTCACCCGAGGGGCCGTCACGTGTCACCACGCCGGACGGCTCGACAACGCGACGGTCGGCGGAGCCGGCCTCGTCGTCGTGGCGATCCCGCCCAAGGAGCCGGTGGCGGTGACGGCGGCGGTGCTCGGCCCGGCCCTCGCCGCGGGCGGCACCGCGCCGGTCGTCCTGCACGGCCGAGCGGCCGATGTCACCCGCGTCCTCGAGCTGCTGCCCCGCCACGGCGTGCGGCTGGCGGTGGTCGATCGGGTCCGGGTCGAGGGCCACGTCGCGGTGCGGGGACGGCCGCGTCCCGGGCGAACGTAGGAACCTAGGGTGGCGGGCACATGGTGGATGTCGGCCAGGCGGTGGTGGTGCTCGGCGACGGGTCCGCGCACACCGGCGGCAGCCGTCCCGACGGCGGGCCCGGCGGCGACCGGTCGCGGGTCCTCGTCCTCGACGACGGCGCCGCGCTGACCGATCGCCAGGGTCTCGCCGCGGCCGTCGAGCGTGCCTTCGATGGCGAGCCGGTCGACCTCGTCGTCGACGAAGGGTCCCACCCGCCCGAGCACTCCCGCGCCGCCTTCGACGCCCTCTACCCGAGGCTGCGCCCAGGGGGCCGGTACGTGGTCTCGTCATGGAACGCCGACCAACAGCTGCTCGACGACCTCGCCCAGACGCTCCGCGACCCGAGCGCACCCGGGCACGACGAGGCGGTCGCCGTCATGGCCGACGGCATGCGCCAGGGGACGCCGGGCGTCGACGGACGACCCTCGCTGCTGCGGCTGACCATGGAGCTGGTCATGGCCCAGGCGTCGGGGACGGCCATCATCGAGTCGATGGTGCTGGGCGACACCGACGTCACCGTGGTGCGGGGGTCGGCGCCGCTCGACCCGGTCACGTTCCGGCTCGTCGACTCCTTCACCGACCACCTCGGCGTCCTCGGTCGACCCGGGCAGGCCGGTGACCGGTGGGGCTCGTGGCCACCTCGCCCGAGGGTGGCCACGAGCCCCACCGACCGCTTCTCGAGCCGGTGCTCGGTCTGCGGCAGGTCGGGCTGGTTCGAGCGCGGAGAGAAGCCGACCAGGGAGAGTTTCCGCTGCAGGGCCTGCAGGGCGTCGGTGCGGTACCAGGCTCAGGCCGTCGTCCTGCTCGAGCTGTTCGGGGACACCCGGGCGACGAGCCTGAAGGCGCTGGCGAAGCACCCGGAGTTTCGTCGGCTGGCGATCTACGAGCCGGGCAAGCTGGGGCCGTTCCGACCGATCCTCCGTCGACTGAAGGGGTACAGCCGGTCGACGTTCACACCGGGCGTGGCCCTCGGGGCCGAGGTGCGCGGCATCCCCAACCAGAACCTCGAGTCGCTCACCTATCCGGATGGGTCCTTTGACCTGGTGCTCACGTCCGACGTGCTCGAGCACGTGCGGCACCCCGACCGCGTGTGGCGCAGACCTTCCGCGTCCTGCGGCCGGGTGGAGCCCACGTCTTCAGCATCCCCGGCCTGTGGCCGATGCCAGCGGTCACGGTGCCACGGGTCGAGTCGCGGGCGACGAGGACATCCACATCCTCGAGCCCCACCACCACAACGGCCACCTCGTCTACAACGACTTCGGTGCGGACCTGCTCGACCATCTGCACGCCGTCGGGTTCGAGGCATCGTTGGTCAAGTTCGAGTGCCCGGACCCGGGCGCCTCCGCACCTGCACGTTCGTCAGGGCCCGCCGTCCTGACCGGTAGGGTCCGGGCCGCTCCACCGCTTTCGTGCGGCTCGCCGGTCCGCCGGCCTCCCATCCCCCTTTGCAACCGGAGGCTGCGCCATGAACCTGGCGATCGTCCACGGGCACCTCTGAGCCCGCCCCGCCACCACCCACCTTCCGTCCGGCGATGTCCTCACCGCCCTGGAGGTCACCGTCCCTGCCACCGACGACGCCCCGGCCGTTTCGGTCCCGGTGGCGTGGTTCGGCGCACCGCCGGCCGTCGGTCGTGGGCCGACGGCACGGAGGTGGTCGTCGTCGGCCGGGTCCGGCGGCGCTTTCCGAGCCGGCGCGACATCCCAGAGTCGCACCGAGGTGGTCGCCGACCGTCGTGCTCCCGGCCGCGCGGCGGGCCGCGGTCGGCAGGCCCTGGCGGCCGCCCAGGCCTCGATCGGGGCGAGGTTGTGACGCCCCCGGTGGCGCCCGCCAAGATGGTGGGGCGCACCGACCAGCGAGACGGCCGACGAGTGAGGGTCCCATGAACCAGGAGCAGTTCGAGAAGGTCCGGACCGGCCACGGCTTCATCGCCGCGCTCGACCAGAGCGGCGGCAGCACGCCCAAGGCGCTGCAAGCTCTACGGCGTCGAGCGAGGCGAGTACTCCGGCGACGACCGAGATGTTCGACCGCATCCACGAGATGCGCAGCCGCATCATCACCAGCCCGAGCTTCAACGGCGACCGCGTGCTCGGCGCGATCCTGTTCGAGCAGACGATGGACCGCGAGATCGAGGGCCCGGACACCGGCGACTACCTCTGGTCGGTGAAGCACGTCGTGCCGTTCCTCAAGGTCGACAAGGGCCTCGCCGACGAGGCCGACGGCGTCCAGGTCATGAAGCCGATCGCCGGCCTCGACGACCTGCTCGCCCGCGCCGTGGCCAAGGGCATGTTCGGCACCAAGATGCGCTCGGTCGATCAAGCTGGCCGACGCCGACGGGCGTCGAGGCCGTCGTCGACCAGCAGTTCGAGGTCGGCCAGCCAGATCCTCGCCGCCGGGCCTGGTGCCGATCATCGAGCCCGAGGTCGACATCCACAGCGCCGACGAAGGCCGAGGCCGAGGCGCTGCTGAAGGCGGGCATCCTCGGCGCAGCTCGAGCAGCTCGCCGCCGACCAGCAGGTGATGCTCAAGCTCACCCTGCCCGACGAGGACGGCTTCTACGCCGACCTGGTCGCCCACCCCAAGGTGCTGCGGGTCGTGGCGCTCTCCGGCGGCTACTGCCGCGACGAGGCCAACGAGCGGCTGGCCCGCAACCCCGGCGTCATCGCCAGCTTCTCCCGGGCGCTCACCGAGGGCCTCACCGCCCAGCAGAGCGACGACGAGTTCGACGCCACCCTCGACGCCACCATCCAGGGCATCTACGACGCCTCGATCACCTGAGTCTCCTGCGGGCTGCCCGGACCGCGTGGTCAGGTGCACGGACGGGGTGGCGTTCGGGTCGTCTCCGACAAGGGCG